>NZ_JBHVHP010000003.1:0-257450 GCF_042799955.1 Isoptericola sp. NPDC057653
GGGGTCGCCGCGCCCCCCGACCCCCCCGGGGGTGGGGCCCAGCCCAGCCCCCACACCGCGGGTGGGCGGCGACCCCGCCCCCGTCCCTCGAGGGACGGCGCCGAGCTCGCGCCCACAGCGTACGGGTCGGGCGGGGGCTCAGCCCTCGGTCGACTCGGCGGCCTCGGCGGACTCCTCGGCGGCAGCCTCGGCCTCCTCCTCGGCCTCGTCGGCGACCTCGCCGCGCGGCTCGGAGACGGCGACGACGGCGGCGTCGGGGTCGGTGAGCAGCGTGGCGCCCTTCGGCAGCGTGACCTCGCCGGCGGTGACGTGCTGGCCGGCCTCGAGGCCCTCGATCGACACCTCGACCGACTCGGGCAGGTGGGTGGCCTCGGCCTCGACCGACAGGGTCTGGGACTCGACGAAGTGGATGGTGCCGGGGGCCGACTCGCCCACGACGTTCACGGCGACCTCGACGGCGATCTTCTCGCCGCGCTTCACGAGCAGCAGGTCGATGTGCTCGATGGTGCCGCGGACGGCGTCGCGCTGGATGTCCTTGATGACGGCCATCTCGGACTTCGAGTCGAGCTCGATGGTGAACAGCGCGTTGGTGTGACGCGTGGCGAGCATCGTCTCGTGGCCCGGCAGCGTGATGTGCAGCGGGTCCGTGCCGTGCCCGTACAGGACGGCGGGGATCTTGTTCTCGCGACGGATGCGGCGGGCGGCGCCCTTGCCGAACTCGGTGCGGGCCTCGGCGGCGAGCTTGATGTCGGACACGTGGATCACTCCTGGAGGTCTGTGCGTGCCGACGGCCAGAGGGAGCCGTCGGCTGTCCACGAGGGGTGGTCCCCGCGAACTGCGGTTGCGTCGGCGTGGGACACGTGACGGACGCGATCGAGAGCGCGCCGTGGGGGCACCAGCGAGAGTGGTGCACCGACAGCCGCCCAGTCGATCACGGAAATCCGACGGATCCTGCTCTGAGGGTGGCGGCAGCGTCGCGGTGCGGTCCCTGCTGAAACAGCTCGACCCCACCTGCGTGACCGGCGCCCGTCAGACGTCCCTCGCCGAGGCAACCGGACGAGTATAGCCCCCTTCGCAGGCCGGCGTGTCAGGAGCCGGCGTGCTCGCCCGAGCGGTCGGGCGAGCGCCCGCGGGTACCGGCGGAGCCCTGCGGGCGGTAGACGACCTGCGCCTGGAAGACGAACCGCACGACGAACGCCACGAGGATCAGCGCCGCCTGCACCACCTCGGGGTGCGGCACCGCCTGCTCGACGATCCACCACAGCAGGAGGGTGCGGACCACGGCCTCGGTGCCGTTGAACGCGAACGACCGCACGAACCGGCCCCAGAAACCGTGGGCACCGTCACGCAGGTCGGCGAAGACGAACCGCTCCTGCAGCAGGAAGTTGATGACGATCGTCACGGCGTTGGCCACGATCACGGCGGGCAGGTAGTGCATGCCGGTGGCCTGCAGCGCGGCGAGGATCGCGAGGTTGAGCACGGCGCCGGCGGCGCCGATCAGCGCGAACGGCGAGAGCCGACCGAACCGCAGCAGGGTGAGCTGCTGCACGTACCGCAGCCCGTTGGCGACGGTGGCCTTCGACCGGCCGGCGAAGCGCTCCCCGAAGACGAAGGGCTCCTCGACGACGACGAGCCGCTGGCGGGCGAGGATCTCCAGCAGGATCTTGAACCCGCGGGGCTGCAGCGCGGACAGGTCGACGGCCCCCTGCCGCACCACGAAGAAGCCGGTCATGGGGTCGGAGACGTCGCGCAGCTTCACGGGGAACATCGAGCGGGCCAGCAGCCCGGACGCCTTGGAGACCCAGCGCCGGTAGCGGCCGTCCAGCCCGCCGGCGTCGCCCTTCCCGGTGTACCGGGAGGCGACGACGACGTCGGCGCCGGTGTCGCGGGCGGTGGCGAGCAGCACGGGCACCATCTCGGGCGGGTGCTGCAGGTCGCCGTCCATCACGACGACGCGCTCGCCGGCGGCGGCGTGCAGGCCGGCGACGACGGCACCGGAGAGCCCGCCGTCGGGAGTGGCGCGGTGCATCATCCGCACGGGCAGGTCCGCCGCCGCGGCCACCCGCTCGATCTCGGCGGGGGTGTCGTCGGTGGAGTCGTCGACGAAGAGGACCTCGACGCCGCCGGGCACGACGCCGTCGCCGAGCGCCGCGGCCAGCCGACGTACCAGCTCCGCGACGTTCGGTCCCTCGTTGTAGGTGGGGACCAGCACGGTCACGTCCACGAGCACCTCCATCGTCCGCACAGCCTACGGCCCTGTCCTGGCTGTTCGCCGGGACAGGGCCGCGGGCTCAGGCGCGCGCCCCGCGGCGCGCGGTCACGGCGTGCGCTCGGCCACCACGAGCTCCCGCACCTTGACCCACCGGCCCCCGGAGTTCGGGGCGGTCACGACCACGCGCACGTGGCTCGCCTCGACGGGTTCGTCGAGCACCACCTCGGCCAGCGGGGTGTCGTCGAAGGTCCCGACCGACGTCCAGGTCGCGCCGTCCGCCGACACCTCCACCCGGCCGTGCTGGATCATGTCGCCCGCGGCGGTGTCGTTGTCCGCCATGTGCACGGCGACGTACGTCACGGCCGCCGGAGCGTCGAGGTCGTACCGGACCTCGTCGCCCACCACGGGCGCCCGCGACGACCAGAACAGGGTCGAGTCGTCGCCGTCGACCATGTGCGCGGCGGCGTAGGTCGAGTACTGCGGCAACGAGGTGCTGACCGCGCCGGGCAGCGTCGGCACGGGGCACGACGCGTCGTCCGGCGCCGCGGCGCAGAAGATCCGGAACGCCTTGGCCGAGAACTCCTCGAACCGCCCGTCGCCGACGCTCGGCACGATCTGGTCCTCCTGGTGGACGCCGTCGGAGCCCTGGTCGTCGACCGTGGCCCGGCCGGCGAGGGCGAGCTGCTCGCGCGCCTCCGCCGCCCGCGCGGACGCCGTCGCGGCATCGCCGGCCTCGAGCGCGGCGAGCATGCGGCTCTCGGCGAGCAGCGCCGACGCCCACTGGGACGCCGCGTCGATCCACGGCGTCGCGTCGGCGACGAAGCCGGGCTCCGCCATCGGCGCGAGCGACCGCGGCAGGTCCTCGATCGCGCCGAGGCGGTCGAGCAGCGCGGCGCGGCCGGCGTCGTCGCCCGCGTCGTACGCCGCCCAGAACGCGTCGACGTCGGCCGAGAGCCCCGGCGCCTTCGGGCTGCCGGACCGGTAGGGCCAGTTCTGGTTGAGGTCGACGAACAGCCCGAGCGCCGCGCGGACCCCGGGGGCGTCCCCGGCCAGCTCGTCGAGCGCGTTCCCGTGCGACGCGTCGGCGTCGTAGGCCGGCGGGTTCCACGTGTAGTCCCCGTAGTCCGCGAGGGACGGCATCGACGCGTACGGCTCGATCATCGGGTTGGACGTGAAGCCGTCGACGTACCGGTACAGCTCCGGGTCCCGGCCGGTGAGCGGGTTGAGGAACAGCCGGTCGCGGCGGCCGTCGTTCACGGGGAAGTTGTCCCAGACGTAGAGGTGGTCGGTGCGGTAGCTCTGCGCCGCCTTCTGCACGGACGCGCTCGTCACGGTCGGGGAGAACACGCCCTCGCCGGTCCACTGGACGCGGACGTCGTCGTCGAGGCCGTCGCCGAACCGGCTCTTGTACGGGTCCTCGCCGCTCCCGGAGTAGTTGGTGGGCACGGTCTGCAGCGGCTCGAGGCCGTTCGGCACCACGTACTCGCGCTGGATCCGGTTGAGGTAGTACGTCTGCGCGTCCGCGAGCCAGCCCCAGCTCCCCGCCGTGAACCGCTCCTTGTCGGCGTCGCAGTGCAGCTCGAGCGGGATGTCGTCGAGCGCCACGTAGAAGCTCGTCACGCCCAGGTCGCGCAGCTGGTCGAACTTCCGCACGGTGGCGTCGAAGTCCTCCTGGGAGGAGTAGCAGACGTCGTTGCCGGGAGAGAGCGCGAACGTGAACTTCACGTGGTTGCGGCGGGCGGTCTCCACGAGCTCGCGGAGCTGGTCGAGCTCGGCGCCCTCGTACAGGTCGCGCCACTCGTACCGCAGCTTGCGGTCGTCCTTCGGCGTGTACACGTACGTGTTCATCTTGTGCGTGCCGTAGAAGGCGAGCTGGTCGAGGCGTGCCTGGTGCGACCACGGGATCCCGTAGAAGCCCTCGATCGCCCCCCGGATCTCCATCAGCGGCCAGTCGCGCACCTGGACCCCGGCGACCTCGCGGTCCTCGCCCACCAGCTGGCGCAGGGTCTGCGCGGCGTAGAACGCGCCGGTGTCGTCGTGCCCGTCGAGGACGAGCACGGGGCCCGCGTCGCGGCCGGTCGCGAGCACGTAGCCGTCGGCGGGCAGGTCCTGCGCGCCGTCGACGCCGATGCGGCGCAGGACGCCGGCGACGGCCGGGTTGTCCCCCGCCGCACCGAGGTAGACCCGCTTGCCCGACACCGGGGTGCCGGCGCGGTCGGCGACGGTGACCCCGACCTTCGCACCGGCGTCGGCGAGGACCCGTCGCGTCGCCGCGACGGCCGCGTCGTCGGTGCCCTTGCCGACGACGAGGGTGACCCGGCCCGCCACGGGGAACTCGTCGTCGTTGGCGGCCGCCTGCTGGGGCGCGGGGAACACGCCGGCGGCGGCGGCGGCGCCGCTGGTGGTGGGGGTCTCGGCCACCGCGCCGGGCGCGGCGAGGCCCCCGGCGACGGTGGCGAGGAGGGCCGCGGCGGCGACGGCGGTGCCCGCGCGGCGCGGGATGCGCGTGCCGGGCGGTCGGACCGCCGTGGCGGGCGGCGGCGACGGGTGCGTCGGCTGTGGCGTCTCGGGTCGGGCATCGAACGACATCGGACCTCGTCTCTGAGCTCGGTAGTCGGCGGCGCACCGGGACGACGTCGTCGTCGGCCGGATCGGTTATCCATAACATCGGTGCGCCGGGCACGACAGTAGGGCCGCACCGCGGCCACGGCAACTGGTCCGGACCAGTGGGACCGAGGCCCCGGCCGGCACCGGGCACCCCCGGGCCCGGAGACGACGGAGCGCGGGGCGCGACGACTGCTCGTCACGCCCCGCGCTCGGCGGGAAGGGGGGTCCCGTCAGGCGTTGCCGTCGAAGAGGCTCGTCACGGAGCCGTCGTCGAAGACCTCGCGGATCGCGCGCGCGACGAGCGGCGCGATGGACAGCACGGTGAGCTTCTCGAACCGCTTGTCGGCCGAGATCGGCAGCGTGTCGGTGACGACCACCTCGGCGGCCCCGCACTCCTGCAGGCGCTGCGCGGCCGGGTCGGACAGCACGCCGTGCGTGGCCGCGACGGTCACGGACCGGGCACCGGCCTCCATGACCACCTTGACGGCCTCGGCGATGGTGCCGCCGGTGTCGATCAGGTCGTCGACCAGCACGCAGTCGCGGCCCTCGACCTCGCCGACGACGCGGTTCGCGACGGCCTGGTTCGGGCGCGTGACGTCGCGCGTCTTGTGCACGAAGGCGAGCGGGCAGCCGCCCAGCTTGGCGGCCCACTGCTCGGCGACGCGGATGCGGCCGGCGTCCGGCGAGACCACGGCCACGTTGGACAGGTCCACGCGGGTGCGCACGTAGTCGACCAGCACCGGCATGGCCCACAGGTGGTCGACCGGACCGTCGAAGAAGCCCTGGATCTGCGGGGTGTGCAGGTCGACGCTCAGGATGCGGTCGGCGCCCGCGGTCTTGAGCATGTCGGCCACGAGGCGGGCCGAGATGGGCTCGCGCCCGCGGCTCTTCTTGTCCTGGCGGGCGTAGGCGTAGAAGGGCGCCACGGCCGTCACGGAGCGGGCGGACCCGCGCTTCGCGGCGTCCACCATGAGCAGCTGCTCCATGAGCCACTGGTTCACCGGGGCGGTGTGGCTCTGCAGCAGGAAGATGTCGCTGCCGCGGACCGACTCGCTGAAGCGCACGTACGTCTCGCTGTTCGCGAAGTCGTACGCCGAGACCGGGAGCAGCTCGATCCCGAGCTCCTTGGCCACGGCCTCCGCGAGCTCCGGGTGCGCCCGTCCGGAGGCGAGAACCAGGGTGCGCTCTCCGGTTCCGGGGATGAAGTTGTTCATCGCTGCGTGCTTCCTTCGTCGTCGACGGCGGGGTGGGTGGGGGCCTGGGTGGCGGGATCGGGTGCCGGGGCGGGCACCACCGGGATGGCGCCAGTGAGGGCATTGTGCGCGGCTAGCTGCTCCTGCGCCTGCGCACCGAGCTGCTCGGCCGTCGCCTCGGCGCGGGCCCGGGCGGCCGCCTCGGCGGCGGGGGTCTCGGGCCAGCGTCGCTCGACCCAGCCCTCGATGTTGCGCTGCTGCGCCCGCGCGACGCCCAGCGCACCCGCCGGGACGTCCTTGACGATGATCGAGCCGGCGCCCGTGTAGGCGCCGTCGCCCACCGTCACCGGCGCGACGAACATGTTGTCCGCGCCCGTCTTCGCGTACGAGCCGATCACCGTGCGGTGCTTGCGCACGCCGTCGTAGTTCACCGTGACCGAGGCGGCACCGATGTTCGTGTGCTCGCCGATCGTCGCGTCGCCGACGTACGACAGGTGCGGCACCTTCGAGCCCTCGCCGATCTGCGCGTTCTTCGTCTCGACGAAGGTGCCGATCTTGCCCTTGGTGCCCAGCTCGGTGCCGGGCCGCAGGTAGGCGAACGGGCCCACGGACGCGTTCTCGCCGATGACGGACAGCGAGCCGTGCGTGCGCACGACCGTCGCGCCCGGGCCCACCTCGACGTCCGTCAGCGTGGTGTCCGGGCCGATCGTCGCCCCTGACTCCACCTTGGTGGCGCCGTGCAGCTGCGTGCCGGGCAGCAGCGTCACGTCCGACGCCAGCTCGACGTCCACGTCCACCCAGGTGGAGGCGGGGTCGACGACGGTGACGCCGGCCTGCATCCACTCCGTGAGCAGGCGGCGGTTGAGCTCCGCGCCCAGCGTCGCGAGCGCCACCCGGTCGTTGACGCCCTCGACGAGCATCGGGTCGTCGCTGAGCACGGCGCGCACGGCGCCGCCCTCGGCCCGTGCGGACGCGACGACGTCGGTGAGGTAGACCTCGCCCTGCGCGTTGTCCGTGCCGAGGCCGCCGAGGCCCCGCCGCAGCACGGCGGCGTCGAAGACGTAGACGGAGCTGTTGATCTCGCGGATCGCGCGCTGCTCGGGCGTCGCGTCCTTGTGCTCCACGATCGCCAGCACGTCGCCCGAACCGGCCTCGCGCACGATGCGGCCGTAGCCGTTCGCGTCCGCGACCTCGGTCGTGAGGACGGTGACGGCGTTGCCGTCCGCGTGGTGCGCGGCGAGCAGCTCGCCCAGGGTCGCGCCGTCGAGCAGCGGGATGTCTCCGGCGAGGACGACGACCGCGCCGTCGAGCCCGTCGCCCAGCGGGTGCTCCCCGCCGTCGAGGTGCTCGTCGTGCAGGTCGTCGGCGTGCGCCAGGGCGGCCGCGCGACCCGCGTGGGCCCGGGCGTCGAGCGCGTCGAGCGCGCACTGCACGGCCCGTCCCGTCCCGGGGACCTCGTCCTGGTCGACGACGAGCGCCGCGGGGTCGAGCTGCAGCGCCGCGGCCGCGACGGCCTCGCGCTCGTGCCGCACGACCACGGCCACGTGCTGCGGGTCCAGCTCCGTCGCTGCCGTCATCACGTGGCCCAGCAGGGTGCGCCCGCCGATGCTGTGCAGGATCTTCGGCGTCGCGGACCTCATGCGGGTGCCCTGCCCTGCGGCGAGGACGACGACGGCCGCCGGTCTGGGGGTGGAGGGTGTCTCGTTCGAACCTGCAGCGGTCGAGCCTGTCGAGACCACGAGTGCTCCGTCTCTCTCGGGGTGTGCTTCGTCGGTGGTGCACGCGCTCCGCCCCCAGGACTCGAACCTGGACCAAAGGCACCAAAAACCTCTGTGCTGCCGATTACACCAAGGCGGATCGGGCCCCAGGCCGGTTCACGCGGGAGGCGCGGCACCGTCGGGCGTCCGTCCTCAGTCTGCCAGGTCCGCAGGACCGCCCTCGCCGCTCCCCGGGCTCTCCCCCGCCCGGATGCCGTGGCGCGCACCACACCCGCCCCCGGCAGGGTGCAGGCACAATGGGCCCCATGCCCACCGACTCCCGAGCGTCCAAGCGTCCGCCGCGCGCCCGGATGACGGCGAGCCAGCGGCGCGAGCAGCTGCTCGAGGTCAGCCGCGGCCTGTTCGCCGAGAAGGGCTTCGACGGCACCAGCGTCGAGGAGATCGCCGCGCGCGCCGAGGTGTCCAAGCCCGTGGTCTACGAGCACTTCGGGGGGAAGGAGGGCATCTACGCCGTCGTCGTCGACCGCGAGGTGCGCGCCCTGACCTCCGCCCTCACCGGAGCCCTGGAGGAGGGCGGGCACCCCAAGGTGCTCGTCGAGCGCACCGCGCTGGCCCTGCTCGGCTACATCGAGGCGTCGGAGGACGGCTTCCGCATCCTCGTGCGCGACTCCCCCGTCGCCCAGGCCACCGGCACGTTCTCCAGCCTCATCGGCGACGTCGCGACGCTGGTCGAGCACATCCTCGGTGACCAGTTCAAGGCCAACGGCCTGGACCGCAAGGCGGCGCCGCTGTACGCGCAGATGCTCGTGGGCATGGTGGCGCTCACCGGCCAGTACTGGCTCGACGCCCGCAGCCCCGAGAAGACCGAGGTCGCCGCGCACCTGGTCAACCTCGCCTGGAACGGGCTGTCGGGGATGGTCAAGAAGCCGGAGCTCACCAAGTCCCGCTGACCCGGCACGCACCGGCACCGGCACCGGCATCGGCACCGGCACCGGCACCGAATCGAGCGTGCTGACGTGATCCTCGAACGGGCCTTGTGAGGATCAGGTCAGCACGCTCGATGCCGACACCCGCGACCGTCACTTGCCGTCGAGGTACCCGTTCGCGTTGATGACGTACTTCGTCGCGGCGCCGGCGTCGAACTCGGCGTAGCCCTGCGGGGCCTGGTCGAGGGTGATCGCCTTCGCGTTGACGTTCTTCGCGATCTGCACGCGGTCGTGCAGGATCGCCTGCATCAGACCCCGGTGGTACTTCATCACCGGACACTGGCCCGTGGTGAACGCGAGGGACTTCGCCCACCCGGTGCCGAGGCTGAGGGACAGCGCGCCCTTCTTGGCGGCGTCGTCGATGCCCCCCGGGTCGCCGGTGACGTACAGCCCCGGGATGCCCATCGCGCCGCCCGCGGCGGTGATCTCCATGAGCGAGTTGAGCACCGTCGCCGGGGCCTCGTGCCCGGCGTCCGCGCCGTGGCCCTTGGCCTCGAACCCGACGGCGTCGATGCCGCAGTCCACCTCCGGGACGCCCAGGATCTGCTCGATCTGCTCCGCGGGCCCGCCCTTCGTCAGGTCGACCGTCTCGCAGCCGAAGGACCGCGCCTGCGCCAGCCGGCCCTCGTTCATGTCGCCCACGATGACGGCCGCCGCCCCGAGCAGCAGCGCGCCGGTCGCGGCCGCGAGCCCGACCGGCCCGGCACCCGCCACGTAGACCGTGGACCCGACCCCCACGCCGGCGGTCACCGCGCCGTGGAACCCGGTCGGGAAGATGTCGGACAGCATCGTCAGGTCCATGATCTTCTCGAGCGCCTGGTCCTTGTCCGGGAACTTCAGCAGGTTCCAGTCGGCGTACGGGACCAGCACGTAGTTCGCCTGCCCGCCGACCCAGCCGCCCATGTCGACGTACCCGTACGCGCTGCCCGGCCGGTCCGGGTTCACGTTCAGGCAGATGCCGGTCTTGCGCTCCTTGCAGTTCTTGCACCGGCCGCACGCGATGTTGAACGGCACCGAGACGAGGTCGCCCACCTTGATGAACTCGACGTCGCGACCCGTCTCCACGACCTCGCCGGTGATCTCGTGGCCCAGCACGAGGTCCGGGGGCGCCGTGGTCCTGCCGCGGACCATGTGCTGGTCCGACCCGCAGATGTTCGTGGCCACGGTGCGCAGGACGACCCCGTGCGGCACCTGCCGGCCCACGTTCGCCGGGTTGACCCCGGGGCCGTCCTTGAGCTCGAAGGTCGGGTAGTCGATGTCGATGACCTCGACCTCGCCCGGCCCCTTGTACGCGACCGCGCGGTTGGTGTCTGCCATGGTGCTCCTCCTCGAACACGTCCGGCCCGGTCTGAGCCGGTCTCCCGACCGTAGGCGCGTCGCGCGCCCCTGGCAGGTCGAGGGCCGGCCGGCCGTCGACCCGCTGACGTTGTGCCGGGCGGGGCAGTCTGCTAGGCCTGCAGGTATGACCCGCGTCACCGTCCGACGCCGCGTCAGGCGCGTCACGATCGGCGGGCGCACCGCGCGCCGCGAGGACCTGCTCGCCGGCGAGGAGCCCCTCGAGATCCGCGTGGGCGGCCGGTCGCTGGCCGTCACGATGCGCACGCCCGGGCACGACGTCGAGCTCGCGACCGGCTTCCTCGTCTCGGAGGGCGTGGTCACCGACGGCGCGCAGGTCGCGGGGGCGCGGTACTGCGCGCCTGGCCCCGGGGTGCCGGGAGAGAACGCCTACAACGTGCTCGACGTCGCGCTCGCCCCCGGCGTCGCCCCGCCGGACCCGGCGCTCGCGCGGGAGTTCTTCACCTCCAGCGCGTGCGGCCTGTGCGGCAAGGCGTCGATCGACGCGGTGTTCACGCGCAGCGCCTTCGAGGTCGCGGACGACCCTGTCCGCGTGGGCGCGGCGCTGCTCGCCGCCCTCCCGGACCGGCTGCGTGCCGCGCAGGACGTCTTCGCCCGGACCGGCGGCCTGCACGCCGCGGGGCTGTTCGACGCCGCCACGGGCGAGGCCCTCGTGGTCCGTGAGGACGTGGGCCGGCACAACGCGGTCGACAAGGTGGTCGGGTGGGCGGCCGCGGCGGGGCGCCTGCCGCTGCGCGGCACGGTGCTCGTGGTGTCCGGCCGCGCCAGCTTCGAGCTGACGCAGAAGGCGGTCATGGCGGGCGTCCCGGTGCTCGCGGCGGTCTCCGCGCCGTCCTCGCTGGCCGCCGAGCTCGCGGACGAGGCCGGCCTGACGCTCGTCGGCTTCGTGCGCGACCCCACGCTCGTCGTCTACGCCGGCGGGCACCGGGTGGTCGAGGAGCACGCGACGGACGCGACGCACGACGACGGCGCGCAGCACGACGACGGGGCGCGAGGGCACCGGAGAGGGGACGCGGCATGACCACCCAGCAGCCCGAGGAGGTCCGGGACGACGGCGAGCCCCAGGAGCCGCAGCCCACCGCGACGAGGCCGCCCAAGGACTGGGCGGCCGGCGTGCCCGGCATCGTGCACGCCCTCGTCCCGGCGGTGCGCGGGATGGGCGCCGGCAGGACGGCGAAGCTGCTGCTGTCGATGAACCACAAGGACGGCTTCGACTGCATGAGCTGCGCCTGGCCCGACCCGGACCGGCGCAAGCCCGCGGAGTTCTGCGAGAACGGCGCCAAGGCCGTGACGTGGGAGGCGACGCCGCTCGTCGTCGAGCCGGAGTTCTGGGCCGAGCACCCCCTCTCCGACCTGCGCACCCGCACCGAGCACTGGCTGGGCCAGCAGGGGCGGCTGGTGGAGCCCGTGCACAAGGCCGCGGGCTCCGACCACTACGTACCGGTGTCGTGGGAGGAGGCGTTCGCGATCGTCGCCGACCGGCTGGACGGCTTCGCGACGCCCGACGAGGCGTCGTTCTACACCAGCGGGCGCACGTCCAACGAGGCGGCGTTCGTGTACCAGCTCTTCGTGCGCGCGTTCGGCACCAACAACCTGCCGGACTGCTCCAACATGTGCCACGAGTCCACGGGCGCCGCCCTGGGCGAGACGATCGGCGTCGGGAAGGCGACGATCACCTACGACGACTTCGCCCTGGCCGACCTCATCGTGATCATGGGGCAGAACCCGGGCAGCAACCACCCGCGCATGCTCACCGCGCTGGAGGAGGCCAAGCAGCACGGCGCGAGCATCGTCGCCGTCAACCCGCTGCCCGAGGCCGGGCTGAAGCGGTACAAGAACCCGCAGACGGTGCGCGGCCTGGCGGGCCGGGGCACGGAGCTCGCCGACCAGTTCCTGCAGATCCGGCTCGGCGGCGACATGGCCCTGCTCCAGGCGGTGTCGAAGCGGGTGCTCGAGGCCGAGGCGGCCGCGCCCGGCACGGTGCTGGACCACGCGTTCCTCGCCGAGCGCACCTCCGGCCTCGAGGAGCTCGCCGCGCACCTGGCCGACCTCGACGAGGCGGCCGTCCTCGCGGCCACGGGCCTCACGAGCCGCGAGATCGACGAGCTCGCCGACCGCTACGTGCGGGCCGAGAACGTCATCGTCACGTGGGCGATGGGGCTCACGCAGCACGCCAAGGCCGTGCCGACCATCAAGGAGATCGTCAACCTGCTGCTCCTGCGCGGGAACATCGGCCGCCCGGGGGCGGGCGCGTCGCCCATCCGCGGGCACTCCAACGTGCAGGGCGACCGCACCATGGGCATCTGGGAGCAGATGCCCGACGGCTTCCTCGACGCGCTCGACGCCGAGTTCGGCCTCCAGGTCCCGCGCGCGCACGGCCTCGACGCCGTGGGCACCGTCGAGGCGATGGCGGACGGGCGCGTGAAGGCCCTGGTCGCCCTGGGCGGCAACCTCGTCGGCGCGATCTCCGACACGGTCGCGGCGGAGGCGGCCGTCGCGCGCACGGACCTCACCGTGCAGATCTCGACCAAGCTCAACCGCTCGCACGCCGTCGTCGGGCGCGAGGCGCTGATCCTCCCCACGCTGGGGCGCACCGAGATCGACCGGCAGGCGTCGGGCGAGCAGTTCGTCTCAGTCGAGGACACGGTCTGCGCCATGCACGCGTCGCGGGGCAAGGTCGGGCCGGTGGCGCCCGGCCTGCTGTCCGAGGTCTCGATCGTCACCCGGATGGCGCGGGCGGTCCTGGGCCGGCGGCCGGGCGGGCCGGGGCCCGTCGACTGGGCGGCCATGGAGCGCGACTACGACGCGATCCGCGAGCACGTCGCGCGCGTCGTGCCCGGGTGCGAGGGCTACAACGCGAAGATCCGCCGCGAGGGCGGCTTCCGCCTGCCGCACGGCCCGCGCGACTCCCGCACCTTCCCCACGGACGACGGGCGCGCGCACCTGACCGTCAACGAGCTCGCGCCGGTGGAGTGCCCGCCGGGCCGCCTGCTGCTGCAGACCATCCGCTCGCACGACCAGTTCAACACCACGATCTACCGGCGCGACGACCGCTACCGCGGCATCAAGGGCGGCCGCGCCGTCGTCCTCGTCAACCCCGACGACCTCGCCGAGCTGGGCCTCGCGGACGGCGTCACCGTCGACGTGCACGGCGAGTACCACGACGGCGTCGACCGCGTGCTGCGCGGCCAGCGCGTCGTCGCCTACCCGACCGCGCGGGGGTGCGCGGCCGCGTACTTCCCGGAGGCGAACGTCCTCGTGCCGCTGGGCGCCACGGCCGAGACCAGCCGCACCCCCGTGTCCAAGGCCGTCGTCGTCCGCCTCGAGCCCGCCTGACGCGAGGCAGGCTCCCCGCGAGGTCGTTCAGGCCGGGGTGTCGCGCGGGTCGACGAGCGCCTCCGCGAGCGCCCGGAGCGCGGGCAACGCGTCGAGCGCGGCGTCGCGCACGTCGTCCGGCACGCTCCCGAGCCGGCGGGTCCAGAAGTCGTGGATGCGGGCGAGGTGCTCGTCGGCCAGCGGCGTCGCGACCAGCCGGACGGTCCGCCGGTCGCCGCCGGCGTGCTCACGGACCACGAGCCCGCGCGCCTCGAGGGTGCGCAGCGCGGTGCTGACGTTGCTGCGCGCGAGCCCGGTCGCGACGGCGATGCGCGACGGCGTCGGGTGCGCCGCGCGGTGGACCTCGCGGATCACGGCCACCTCGGTGCCGGTCAGCGGTACGACGCCCCGCAGCTCCGGGGAGCGGACGTCCAGGTGGTGGGCCACCTCGATGACGGCGTCGGCCAGGTCGGCGAGGTCGGCGGCCCCGGCCGGGCGCTCCCGCGGGCCACGTCGGGGCGTGACGATCGTCTCGTCTGGCATGGCCCGATCCTAGGGTGTGGAGATAGTTATAGTTTCATAATCAGTAACGATCCCGTCTCCTGAGGAGCCCCGTGACCACCTCCACCGCCCTCGGCGCAGCCTCCGCGCCGCCGGCTCGCCGCCCGCTGCGCGGCCGCCCCGGCCTGACGCTCGTGGGCGTCGCCTTCGGCCTGTTCCTCGTGGGCCTGGACGCCACCGTCGTCTCGATCGTCAACCCCGCGATCGCCGCCGAGGTGGGCACCACCTTCGTCCAGCTGCAGTGGGTCACGCACAGCTACCTGCTCGGGCTCGCCGCCACGCTGATCCTCGCGGGCAAGCTGGGCGACAGGTACGGCCATCGGACCCTCTACCTGGCCGGGCTGGTCCTGTTCACCGTCGCGTCGACCGCCATCGGCCTCTCGACCACCGCCGCCGGACTGATCGCGTTCCGCGTGGTCCAGGGCGTCGCGGCAGGCGCCCTCATGCCGCAGACGCTCGCGATGCTGCGCGCCACGTTCCCGCGCGAGCGGTTCGGCATGGCCGTGGGCATCTGGGGCGGCGTCTCCTCCATCGCGATCGCCGTCGGCCCGACGCTGGCCGGTGCGCTCGAGGCGTCGTACGGCTGGCAGTCCGTGTTCTTCGTCAACATCCCGGTCGCCGCCGTCGGCCTCGTCTACGGGCTGTGCCTGCTCCCGCGCACCAGCTTCCCCGCCACGGGCCGGTTCGACCTGCGCGGCGTCGTCGTGCTGGCGCTCGGCCTGGTCGCCACGGTCTTCGCCATCGTGCAGTCCGAGACCTGGGGCTGGGGCGACCCGCGCACCCTCGGCCTGCTCGCGCTCGGCGTGCTCGTCATCGTCGGCTTCGTCGCCCTGGAGGGCCGTACCGAGGCGCGCACCGGCGATGCCCTGCTGCCGCTGTCCCTCTTCCGCGGCACGACCGTCGGCACCGGCGGGCTGATGATCGCGGCCAACTTCTTCGTGCTGATGGGCGCCACGTTCCTGCTGCCGATGTTCTTCATCAACCTGCGCGGTGCCACCGCGCTGGATGCCGGTCTCATGCTGCTGCCGATGTCCGCCGTCTCGATCGTGGCGGCCCCGGTCGGCGCGCTGCTCGTCGCACGGGTCGGCACCCGCGCCACCGGCGCGCTGAGCCTCGGCCTCACCGCCGTGGGCCTGCTGGTGCTGGTCGGCTCGTCGGCCACCTCCCCGTACGGCGTCATGGCGATCGCGTTCGTCGTCCTGGCGATGGGCACCGGCATGACCATCACGGCCGGCGCGGAAGCGATCGTCGGCTCGGCACCCGTGCACCTCGCAGGGGTGGCCGGCGGCTTCCAGTCCACCTGCATCCAGATCGGCGGCGCACTGGGCACCGCCGTGATGTCCGCGGTCGTCGCGGCGCAGGTGCGCTCCGGGGCCGGCGGGCTCGGGCTGGACGACGACGGCCTCCAGGGCCTGGCCCAGGGCTCCGTGCCCGCCGACCTCGACACGGTGGCCGCGCGCGTCGCCGAGGACGCCTACGTCTCCGGCGTGCACGCCGCGTACCTGGTCGCCGCCGGGCTCGTCCTCGTCGCCGCCGTCGTCGCGTGGGTCACGCTCCGGGGAGCGCGCCGCGCGACCGCCGCGGAGGTGGTCGTCGAGACCGTCGAGGGCGAGGCCGGGCACGCCTGAGCGCGGAGGGGTCTCGATCGCCACCCTCGATCGCGCGTCAAGATTCTTGACGTCGAGAGACCGGCGGTAGTCTCGGCACATGGATGTGGAGGCACGGTCCGACGAGGTCGACCGGATCGTCGACGCGTGGCGCCGCGAGCGCCCGGACCTGGACGTCGAGCCGCTGACGGTCTTCTCCCGGGTCAGCCGGCTCGCCCGGCACCTGGACCGCGCGCGCCGCGGCGCGTTCGCACGGCACGACCTGGAGACGTGGGAGTTCGACGTCCTGTCCGCGCTGCGCCGCGCGGGCGAGCCGTACCGGCTGTCCCCCGGCGTGCTCGTGGCGCAGACGCTCGTCACCAGCGGCACCATGACCAACCGCATCGACCGGCTCGAGGAGCGCGGGCTCGTGGAGCGCCACCGCGCGCCCTCCGACCGCCGGGGCGTGCTGGTGCAGCTCACCGCCGCGGGGCGGCAGCGCGTGGACGCGGCGATGAGCGACCTGCTCGACGTCGAGGCCCGCGTGCTGGACGCGCTGCCCGCCGCGGTGCGGCCCCAGCTCGCCGCGCTGCTGCGCACCGTCGTCGCCCAGTTCGACGAGTGACGGCCATGACCGCCGGGTCGGCGCCCGGGACCACCGCAGCGACGACGGGGGCGCCCGCCGCGTGACGTCCTACCCCTCCCCCTCCG
Organism: Isoptericola sp. NPDC057653; assembly: GCF_042799955.1. NCBI lineage: Bacteria > Bacillati > Actinomycetota > Actinomycetes > Micrococcales > Promicromonosporaceae > Isoptericola > Isoptericola sp. NPDC057653. Next base: position 16,246 of record NZ_JBHVHP010000003.1, read on the forward strand.
CCCGGGACGACGGCGCGCGCGCCGGTCTGCTCCTGGGGGCGCTGCTCCTCGTCGCGCTCAACCTGCGCGCCCCGATCACGTCGCTGCCGCCGGTGGTGGACGAGGTCGCCGCCTCCCTCGCGCTCACCCCCACGGGGGCGGGGCTGCTCACCTCCGTGCCGGTGCTGTGCTTCGCGCTCTGCACGCCGCTCGCGTCGGTGCTGGTGGCGCGGATGGGTCCGGAGCTGGCGCTCGGGGGGTCGATGGCCGGGATCCTCGCCGGGACGCTGCTGCGCTCGGCGGGCTCGGTGCCGACCGCGCTCGCGGGCAGCGCCGTGCTCGGCGTCGCGATCACGATCGGCAACGTCGCGGTGCCGGTGGTCATCACCCGGGACTTCCGCCGCCGGGCCGCGGCCGTGACGGGCGCGTACAGCGCGATGATGAACCTCGGCTCGACGTTCACGACCATGCTCACCGTGCCGCTCGCGACCGCCATCGGGTGGCAGTGGGCGCTGGCGGGCTGGGGCGTGCTCGCGGTGGTCGCGCTCGCCGCGTGGATACCCGCGGGCCGCCGGCTCGCGGCCCGCGGACGGGCCGCGGCGCCACCCACGGGCGCCGGCCCGCGCCCCCGCCCGCCGTCGGCCCGGGCGGAGCTGTCCGCCCTCGACCCGGCGACCCGGTCCTCGGTGCGGCGCCTCGCCGTGCTGCTGTCCGTGGCCTTCGCGGGGCAGGCCTTCGGCTACTACGCGGTGACGGCGTGGCTGCCGGAGATCCTGCACGACCGGCTCGGCATGACCGCGGCCGGCGCGGGCAGCGCCGCCGCCCCGTTCCAGCTCTGCGCGGTGCTGGGGTCGTTCCTCGTCCCGGCGGCGTTCTCGCGCGGCCTGTCGGCGCGCTCCGTCGCGGTCGCGATGGCGGCGATGTGGCTGTCGCTGCCGCTGGGGCTGCTCCTCGCGCCGGGGCTCTGGTGGCTCTGGGTCGGCCTGGCGGGCGCCGCGCAGGGCGGCAACTTCACCGTCATCTTCACGCTCGTGGCCCAACGCAGCCCGGGCGTCGCGGTGGCGCGGCGGACGTCGGCGGTCGTGCAGACGGCGGGCTACGGGTGCGCGGTGCTCGCCCCCACGGTGATGGGCGCGGTGCACGAGGCGTCCCAGGGCTGGACGGCGCCCCTCGCCGTCGTCGCGGCCGTGCTCGCGACGATGACGGCGGCGATGTGGGCGGCGTCGGCCCGCCCCCGCCTCGCGCTCTAGCGGACGCCGGCGAGCGTCACCGCGAGGGAGCCCAGCGCCCGCAGGGCCTCCTCCGCGTGCTGCTCGTCGTAGCCGCGCGTGCACACCGCGACCACGAGGGCGTCCGGCCCTGGCTCGCCGACGAACGCGACGTCGTGCCGGATGCCGTCCACCCAGCCGGACTTCGACCCGAACGGCACGCCCTCGGGGACGGCGGCCGTGAGCTGCCGGTCCGTCTGGCGGGCGAGCAGCCCGAGCATCCACGCGGTCTGCTCGGGCCCCGCGAGGCGCCCGGTGACCACGGCGGACATGAGCGCCGCGAGGTCGCCGGCCGTCGTGCGGTGCGTGTCGCCGCGGGCCTCGGCGGCGAGGTCGCTGTACTTGCGCCCGACGACGCTCCCGGTGGCGCCCGCGTCGGCCAGCGCGCGGTTCGCGGCGTCGAGCCCCACGAGCTCGATGACCATGTTGGTCGCCTCGTTGGAGGACACGACGATCATCCGGTCGACCACCTGGCCCACGGGCACGAGGGTGCCGGGCGCGGGCATGTCGGGGTCGAGGTCGTCGGGCTCGATGCGGTAGTCCGGGGCGCCGGGCACCTGGGAGCGGAACGTGTCGGTGCTGAGGACCTCCTGCTCCAGCGTCAGGGTGCCCGCCTCCACCGCCCGCGCGGCGGCGACCAGCACGGCGAGCTTGACGGTGGACGCGGCGTAGAACGGGGCGTCGGCGTCGCGCCCGGCGAGCACCTCGCCGCCCGCGCGCCGCACCTGGTAGGCGACGACGGGGACCCCGTCGGAGTGCGTGCCCGTGGAGACCATCAGCGCCCCACCTCCGCGGTGGCGGCGTGGCTCCGGTCGCGGACGACGGCCGCGAACGCGGCGGACAGCGCACGCGCCTGCCGCTCGTTCTCGGGCGCCCGCTCGAGCCCGGCGGCGAGCAGCTCGTCCCGGTCGAAGCCGAGGGCCGCCAGCTCGTCGGCGTCCCACGCGCCGATGCGCTCGGGCGCGGCCTCGGGGTGGAACTGCAGCCCCCACGCGACCTCGCCCACGCGGAACGCCTGCACCCCGCACGCGTCGCTCGTCGCGAGGTGCACCGCCTCCGGCGGCAGCCCGGTGATCGAGTCCACGTGGCTCTCGATCATCCGCACCTCGCCGCCGTCGGCCAGCGGGCCGAGGGGGCCGAGCAGCGCGTCGTCGGCCGCGTCCTCGAGGAGGCGCACGGGGCACAGCCCCTTCTCCGTCTCCCCCGACCGGCCCGTGACCGTGCCGCCCGCCACGTGCGCGAGCACCTGCCCGCCGAGGCAGATGCCCAGCACCGGCACGCCGGCCTCCAGGGCCTCCGCCACCAGCGCCCGCTCGTGCGGCAGCCACGGCGCGCGCTCGTCCTCGTCGGGCAGCAGGCCGCCGCCCAGCAGGACGAGGCCGTGCACGTCGTCGCCGGCCTCGCGCAGCGCCGGGACCCGGGCCGCGAGGTCGGCACCCTGCACGACGACGGCGGTGGCGCCGTCCTCCTCCAGCCAGGCGGGCAGGCGACCCGGCCCGCTGCGCGGGGAGTTCTGGACGAGGACGACGGTCGGTCGGCGGTCTGGCACGGCTCAGCGCTCCCTGCTGTCGGGCACGGTCTCGATCTCGGGCACGTTCTCGGGCACGTCCTCGGGCACGTCCTCGGGCACGTTCTCGGGGACGGTCTCGAGCAGATCCCGCGGAGCGGCGGCCGCCCCCGGTAGCCCGCCGCGGGCGGCGGCCTCGCGAGCGAAGTGGCACGCGGCGGCGTGCCCCTCGCCGCCGTCGTCGCGCCGCCCGAGCGGCACCAGCACCGGGTCCTCGGTGCGGCACCGCTCGGGGACGGCCTCCGGCCCGTCGCCGGGCACGCCCTGCTCGGCGGCGAGCCGGCGGGCGAGCCAGCACCGCGTGTGGAAGCGGCAGCCGGACGGCGGGTCGGCGGGAGAGGGCGGGTCGCCCTCCAGCATCAGGTCGCCGTCCGCGGGCCGGGCCGTCGGGTCCGGCACGGGCACCGCGGACAGCAGGGCGCGGGTGTAGGGGTGGTGGGCGTCGCCGTACACCGCGGGGCCGTCGCCCTCCTCGACGACGCGGCCCAGGTACATCACCGCGACCTCGTCGGCGATGTGCTGCACGACGGCCAGGTCGTGCGCGATGAACAGGTACGACAGCCCCAGCTCGTCCTGCAGGTCCTCGAGCAGGTTGATGACCTGCCCCTGCACGGACACGTCGAGCGCCGAGACGGGCTCGTCGCACACCAGCACGCGGGGCTTCACGGCGAGCGCCCGCGCGATGCCGACGCGCTGGCGCTGCCCGCCGGAGAACTGGTGCGGGTAGCGGTGCACGTGGTCGGGGTCGAGGCCCACCAGCTCCAGCAGCTCGGCGACGGCGCGCCGCCGCCCGCCCCGCGGGACCGCGTCGCGGTGGATGCGGAACGGCTCGGCCACGATCTCGCCCACGGACATGCGCGGGTTGAGCGACGTGTACGGGTCCTGGAACACCATCTGGACGGACCGGCGCAGCTCGCGGCGGGCCGCGCGCGACATCTGCGACACGTCCTCGCCGTCGACCAGCACCTGTCCGCGCGTCGGCTTCTCGATGCCCACGAGCACGCGGGCCAGCGTGGACTTGCCGGACCCGGACTCCCCCACCAGGCCCAGGGTGCGGCCGCGCCGCAGCGTGAGGGACACGCCGTCCACCGCCTGCACGTGGCCGGTGGTCCGCTTGAGGACGACGCCCTGGCGCACCGGGTACGACTTGGCCAGGTCGCGCACCTCGAGCACGACGTCGGGGGCATCGGTCGCGGGGACCGCGGGGACGGGCTCAGGCACGAACGCCTCCCAGGAGCTCGGTGGCGAAGTGGCAGGCCGACGACCGCCCGGGGGCGACGTCGTCGAGCTGCGGCACGTCGGTGCGGCACACGTCGCGGACCATGTCGCAGCGCGGGTGGAACGGGCAGCCCGGCGGGACCTTGCCGGGCGCGGGCGGGCGGCCCGGCACCACGGGCAGCCGCCCGCCGACCGACCGGTCGCCGCCGGCCTCCAGCCGGGGCACCGAGCGCAGCAGCGCGCGCGTGTACGGGTGCGCCGGGGCGGCGTACAGGTCGCGCACGGGCGCGTGCTCCACCGCGCGCCCGGCGTACATCACGGTGACGTCGTCGGCGACGCCCGCCACCACGCCCAGGTCGTGCGTGATGAGCACCAGGCCCATCTGCCGCTCCGCCTGGATCTCCGCGAGCAGGCGCAGCACCTGCGCCTGCACGGTGACGTCGAGGGCCGTCGTCGGCTCGTCCGCGATGAGCACGTCCGGGTCGAGGGCGAGGGCCGACGCGATCATCACGCGCTGCCGCATGCCGCCCGAGAACTGGTGCGGGTACTCGTCCACGCGCTGCACGGCGTTCGGCACCTTCACGAGGTCGAGCAGCTCCACCGCCCGGCGACGCGCCTCCCGCTTCGAGCTCCCCGTGCGGGCCCGCAGCGACTCCGCGAGCTGGTAGCCCACGGTGTGCACGGGGTTGAGCGCCGCGAGCGCGTCCTGGAACACCATCGCGACGTGCGTGCCGTTGTGCCCGCGGTGCTGGGTCGGCGACAGCGCCAGCAGGTCCGTGCCCCGGTAACGGGCCGACCCGCGCACGACGCGGGCCGTCGGCGGCAGCAGGCCCATCACGGCCAGCGAGCTCACCGACTTGCCGCAGCCCGACTCCCCCACCAGCGCCAGGGTGCGACCGGCGTCCACCCGGTAGCTGAGGCCGTCGACGGCGCGCACCGAGCCGTCGTCGGAGCGGAACTCGACCGCCAGGTCCTCCACCTCGAGCAGGGCCGCCCCCGCCTCCCGGGGCGCCGTCGTCGCGACCGCCGAGTCGTCCGTCGTCGTGTCCGTGATGCTCTCCGTCATGTCGTTCACCGGAGCCTCGGGTCGAGGGCGTCGCGCAGCGCGTCGCCGAGCACGACGAGCGCCAGCACCGTGAGGATCAGGCACCCCAGCGGGATGAGGAGCAGGTACGGGTACCCGCCGGTCACCCACTCCGCGCCGTTCGTGATCATGATCCCCCAGCTGATCGCCGGGGGCCGGACGCCGATGCCGAGGAACGCCAGCACGGCCTCCGCGCTGATCACCCCCGCGATCGCCGTCGGCACCAGCGCCGTCACCGGGCCGATCGCGTTGGGCAGCACGTGCCGCACCATGACGCGCAGGTCCGACGCGCCCAGTGCGCGGGCCGCCGTCACGTAGTCCAGGTTCTTCGCCTCCAGCACGCTCGCCCGCACATATCTGGCATACCCCATCCAGCCGAACATCGTCAGCACGACCGCCGGGAGCAGGATGACGTCGAACGCCCCGCCGCCCACGTGCACGTTCCGGAACAGGGACAGCATGAGCAGCGCCGCCAGCAGCAGCGGGATCACGAGGAACACCTCGATCGTGCGGGACACGACCGTGTCGACCCAGCCCAGGTAGTACCCGGCGAGCAGGCCGAGCACGACGCCGATGACCACCGACACGCCCACCACCACGAACGCCAGCAGCAGCGACGGGCGGGCCCCGTGCACCAGCTGCGCCAGCATGTCGCAGCCGTGCACGTCCGTGCCGAGCGGGTGCTCGGCCCCGACGCCCTGGGGCCGGATCTTCGAGTCGCCGATGAGGCAGCGCTGCGGGTTCGTGCTCGTGAACAAGGTCGGGAACGCCGCCATCACGGCGAAGAAGACGACGACCAGCGCCGACACGACGACGTCGGGGCGACGACGCAGCCGGCGCCAGGCGTCCCCGCCCAGCGACGCGGAGACGTCCACCCCCGGCGCGTCCGGGGTCGCGGTGGCAGCAGTGGGCTCAGGCATAACGGATCCTCGGGTCCAGGGCGGCGTAGGCGACGTCGACCACCAGCATCACGACCACCGTCACCGCGGCGAGGATCGTCACCACGCCGAGGACGAGGGAGACGTCCGCGCCGCGCACGGCCTGCCACAGCACGCCGCCCATGCCGTAGATGTTCATCATCCCCTCGGTGATGACGGCGCCCGCGAGCGCCTCCGTGAAGGTCAGCCCCACCGCCGTCACGACCGGCACCGCCGAGTTCCGCATCACGTGGTGCACCACCACGTGCCGCTCGTTGAGTCCCCGGGAGCGCGCCGTGCGGACGTGGTCGCCCGCGTACGACTCCAGCTGGCTCGCCCGCACCAGGCGGATGAACGCCGCCGACCCCGCCAGACCCAGCAGGATGCCGGGCACCAGCAGCGTCGCCCACGGATGGTCGTCGTCGAACGACGGCCGGAACCACAGCGCCGGCAGGCTGCTCGCGCCGAACGTGTCCTTGGCCCAGCCGTTCAGCGGCACCGCGAACACGTACCGGTACACCAGCAGCAGGACGAAGATCGGGAACGCGTCGATCAGCACCGACGTCAGCCGGATCCCGTGGTCCGACGCCCGGCCCCGCCAGCGCGCCGCCACCGTGCCCAGGCCCATGCCGAGCACGAACCACACGATCGTCACGATGAGGAACAGCTTCAGCGTGTTCGGCGCCGCCGTCGCCACGATGTCCGTGACCTCGCGGCCGCGCAGGTTGGTACCGAAGTCACCCTGCGCGTACGAGCCCAGCCGCTCCACGAACGGGCCGAGGCACGGGTTGCCCGGCTGGTCGTAGCAGGGGTCGTCGAGGCCGTAGCGCGCCTCCACCGCCGCGAGCTGCGACTTCGTCGGCACGTGGTCGCCGAAGAACGCCAGCGCGGGATTGCCGTTGAGCTGGATCGCGAACGTCGTGAGCAGGTGCAGCACGAACATCACGAGCAGCAGGGTGGCCACGCCCAGGAGGGTGCGGCGGAGGATGTAGCGGCCCATTCACTTTCTTTCCGTGCCGGGGGTTCGCGTGGCGGGGGTTGTGGTGTCGCGAGGCGCGCCATCCGCCTCGCTCGTTCCTCGCTCGGCTCCCGCCAGGCCCGACCAGCCTCGCGACACCACAACCCCCGCCACGCTCTTGCTGCCTCCCGGTGGCCGGTGACCTGGGCCGCGGCCACCGGGAGGGTCGATCGGAGCTGTCAGCCGTTCGTCACCTCGAGGAGGCGGAGCTTGGGCTCGCCGCTGAACGGGTCGAGGATGACGTTCGAGACGTTCTCGCTGTAGTACGTGGTGTTCTGGGCCACGAACAGGGGGACGGTCGGGAAGTCGGAGGCGAGGATCTTCTCCGCCTCCTGGTACTTGGTGACCGCGTCGTCGAGCGTGGGGGCCTCGTCGCCGGCCTTGATGGCCGCCTCGAAGTCCGCGCTGTAGTAGCCGAACTCCACGTTGCCGTTCTTGGCGTCGCCGCTGGCGTACACCGGGGCCAGGTAGTTCTCGTTCAGCGGGTAGTCCGGGAACCAGTTGGCGCGGAACGGGCCGGAGAAGTCGCGCGCCGAGCGGCGGGCGAAGTAGTCCTCCGTGGGGTCCAGCTCGTACGGGATGCCGAGCGTCTCCTGGATGGAGTCGCCGACCGCCTTGAACAGGGCCTGCTCCGTCTCGTCCTGGCCCAGGTGGATCGTCAGCTTCTCGCCGTCGGGCCAGCCGCCCGCCTTCGCGAGCGCCGCCTTGGCCGCGTCCGGGTCGAAGGTGCAGAACTCGCAGGTGCCGCCGGTGCCGCCCGGCACGACGTCCGGCACGACCCAGCTGTCGGCCGGGATCCGCTGACCCGGCAGCAGGGCGTCGATGATGCCCTGGCGGTCGATCGCCTGCGAGATCGCCTGGCGGAACTCGACGTTCTTCCACGGCCCGTCCTTGTACAGGGGGAAGCCGAGGTAGGTGAGCGCGGCGCCCGGGCCCTCGATGTACCGCTCCTGCAGGTCGGGGTCGTTCGCGGCGGCCGCGGTCTCCGCGGGCGGCGGGGTGGCGAAGTCGAGGTTGCCGGCCTGGAAGTCCGGCCAGTTGTCCTCACCCGTGTACTCGGTCCACTCGATGGCGCCGTACTTCGGGGTCTCCTCCAGCGTGTAGTCGTCCCACCGCTTCGCGGTGAGGTTCACGCCCTGGTCCCACTTCTCGACCTCGAACGGTCCGTTGCCGATCGGCTGCACGGCGCACGCGTCGATGTCGTCGAGGCACGCCTGCGCGATCGGGAAGAAGCCGGTGTAGCCGAGCATCGTCGAGAAGCCGGCGAACGGGCTGGTCAGCGTGACCTCGAGCGTCTGCGGGTCCACGACCTTCAGGCCGGACAGCGTGTCGGCGGCCGGCTCCTTCGTGACGTTGCCGTCGTCGTCCGTCTCGCCCTGCATGTCGTCGTAGCCGGCGATGCGCTCGAAGAAGTAGTTGTTCGCCATCGCGTTCGGGCCGTAGGCCGCGTAGTTCCAGGCCCGGGCGAACGCCTCCGCGTCGACGGCCTCGCCGTTCTGGAACGTCAGGTCCGGCTTGATCTTGATCGTCCAGACCGTGTTGTCGTCGCTCTCGATGCTGTCGGCGACGTAGTTGTACGGCTCCGTCGTCTTCGGGTCGTACCGGACCAGCCCGTCGTACACGACGTCGAGCACGGAGATGTTGTCCCCGACGTTCGAGTCCATCGGCAGCAGCGTCTCGACGTCCTGGGTCAGCGAGAGGTGCAGCGTCGCGTCCGCGTCGCTCCCCCCACCGCCGTCGCCGTCGCCCTCGTCGTTCCCGCCCCCGCCGGAACAGCTCGCCAGCACCAGCGCCACCGCTGTCGCCGTGGCTGCCACTGCAGCCCTTCGCCCCATCGTCACCGGCTTCTCCCCACGTCGTGGTCGCTCTAGGCGCCGTTGCCATGCGTGTGTTCACGTCGTCGTGCTCGCCGTCGCAGCCCGACTCCACGGGCCCACGACGACGCTGCCGTGGAACATATCGCCATCATGGCCTCCCGTGGTGAAAATCACTGTTAAGGATCAGTAACGATCGACCGCGTGTCGCGCGACCCCGCCCCGGCGGCAGTTCCGGTCCCGGTCGGCAGGTTGAACTGCCGCGCCGAGAGGAGACTGCCGCGCGGACCCTGCCCCCAGACCGCGCGGACCCACAGCCTGACGCCGCTCGCCGCCGCGCGTGTCTCCGACGAGGCACGGTGCGCGACATGACAACCGACGATGCGCGGATCCTGATCGCGCGCCAGCACGATCCCGCCACTCTGCGTCGTGCCCACGCGTCCGGTGAGATCGACCGCATCCGCCGAGGCGCGTACCTGCGACGAGGTGGCGCGGATCGAGGCCCTGCGGACCTCGCCCGGGACCGCATCACCGCCGTCCACCGCCAGCTGGTCTCCGAGCACGTGTTCAGCCACGAGAGTGCGGCACTGCTGTGGGGTGTGCCGCTGTGGCGGGCGCCGTCGCGGGTCCACGTGCTCCAGCGGTCCGGTGCCAGCTCGCGCTCGGCGCGGGACGTCGCGCGACACCGCGGGCTGCCGGAGCGCCGGGTCGACCTGCGCGGGCTCCCTGTCACCGACCTCTGCCGCACCGTCGTCGACTGCGTGACCAGCCTGCATCCCCTCGAAGGGCTGGTCGTCGCGGACTGGGCCCTGGCGCACGGCCTCGCCAGGGACGAGGCCGCTGCCGAGCTGCGCGCCGGTCCACGACGCCACGGCGCGGCACGCGGCCGGCTGGTCCTCGCCCTGGCCGATCGCGGAGCCACGCCGCCCTGGGAGACGTGGCTGCGGTACGTGGCCCTGCGGCTCGGTCTCCCGCGGCCACGCACCCAGTTCGAGGTGGACACCCATGCCGGGCGCTTCTACGTCGACCTTGCCTGGCCCGAGCACCGCGTTCTCGCCGAGTTCGACGGGCGGCTCAAGTACCGGGACGGTGCCTTCGGCGCGGGCTACGACGCCGAGCAGGCACTCTTCGACGAGAAGGTACGCGAAGACGCGGTCACCGAACGCCTCGGCGTCCGCCCGCTGCGGTTCGTCGCTCGCGACGCCCGCGACCCGGACGGCGTCGCCGACCGGCTGCTCGCGAGGTTCCCGCCCGACGTCCGCCGCGCCTCCCGCATCGACCCGCTCCTCCCCCTCCCGCCGCGTCACCGGCCCATTCCCTACGGCAGTTCGGGTTCAGGTCGGCAGTCCGGACTGCCGACCTGAACCCGAACTGCCGCGCTGGTCAGCCGACCTTGCCGAGCACCCGGTCGAGGGCGGAGACGGCGTCGTCCAGCACGGACTCGTCGACGGTGAGCGCGGGGCGGAACCGCACGGAGCGCTCGCCGCAGCCGAGGATGAGGAAACCCTCGTCGTGCAGGCCGGCGACGACGGCGTCGCGCACCTGCCGCGACGGGAGGGAGACGGCGCACATGAGGCCGCGACCGCGGGGGTCGGTGACGACGCCGGGGTGGGCGGCGGCGAGCGTCTCGAGGCGGGCGAGCAGGCCGGCGCCGACGCGGGCGGCGCGACCGACGAGGTCCTCGGCCTCGATCACCTCGAGGATGCGGCGCGAGCGCACCATGTCGACGAGGTTGCCGCCCCAGGTGGAGTTGATGCGCGACGACACGTGGAAGACGTTGTCGTCGATCTCGTCGACGCGGCCGCCGGCCATGACGCCGCACACCTGGGCCTTCTTGCCGAAGGCGACGACGTCGGGCTGCACGCCGAGCTGCTGGTAGGCCCAGGCGGTGCCGGTCATGCCGACGCCGGTCTGCACCTCGTCGAGCACGAACAGGGCGTCGTGCTCGTGGCACAGCGCCTGCATGGCCTGGAGGAACTCGGCGCGCAGGTGGTGGTCGCCGCCCTCCCCCTGGATCGGCTCGGCGACGAAGCAGGCGATGTCGTGCGGGTGGGCCTCGAAGGCGGCGCGCGCCTCGGCGAGGGCGCGGGCCTCGAGCGCCTCGACGTCGCGCAGGGTGCCGTCGGCGTCGTGCCCCGGGTAGGGGGTGGTGATGCGCGGCCAGTCGAACTTGGGGAAGCGGGCGACCTTGCCGGGCTCGGTGTTGGTGAGCGACATGGTGTAGCCGGAGCGGCCGTGGAACGCGTCGCGCAGGTGCAGCACCCGGGTGCCGAGCTCGGGCGAGCGGCCGTGCGCCTCGTTGTGCCGCGACTTCCAGTCGAAGGCGACCTTGAGCGCGTTCTCGACGGCGAGGGCGCCGCCGTCGACGAAGAAGAGGTGGGGCAGGGCGGGGTCGCCGAGGACGCGGGCGAAGGCGTCGACGAAGCGGGCCAGCTCGACGGTGTAGACGTCGGAGTTGGACGGCTTGTTGATCGCCGCGCGGGTGAGCTCCTCGCGGAACATCGGGTCGCGGAACAGGGCGGGGTGGTTCATGCCCAGGGGGTTGGAGGCGAAGAACGTGAACAGGTCGGTCCACTCGCGGCCGTCGCGGGCGTCGACGAGCGTCGATCCGTGCGAGCGCTCCAGGTCGAGGACGAGGTCGAAGCCGTCCACGAGCAGGTGCTCGCGCAGCGACTCGAGGACGGCGGTGGCCTCGATCGAGCCACCGACGCTGGGGGCCGTGCGCTGAGAGATTGTCTCGGTCATACCCCGACCGTAGGGGAGAACTTTCGGTCGAACCAGGGTTTGCCCGGAATAACCTCCGTCAGCTCGCGAGAGGTCGGCCCTCGAAGTAGGTGCGCAGCACGATCGTCGACCGCGTGGAGACGCCCGCCTCGCGGCGGATCACGCCCAGCAGGTCCTCGAGGTCGCTGGGCGCTGGCACCCGCACCAGCAGCATGTAGTTCGCGTTCCCGGCCACCGACCAGCACGCCTCGATGCCGGGCACGTCGCGCAGCCGCTCGGGGGCGTCGTCGGCCTGCGACTGGTCCAGCGGCGTGATCTCGACGTACGCCGCGATCGGCAGGCCCACCGCCTCGGGGTCGACGACGGCGCGGTAGCCCGTGATCACCTGGCGCGCCTCGAGCTTGCGCACCCGCGCCTGCACGGCGGACTGCGACAGCCCCGTCACGCCGGCGAGCGACGCCAGCGTCGCCCGCCCGTCGCTCTGCAGGGCGCGTACCAGCGCCTTGTCGACCTCGTCCTCGAGCATGCCTGGTCCTCTCCCCGTGCTCGTTCGCCCCGCCCAGCCATCGTGGACGACGGGCGCCCCGCTCTCCACCCCGCGCCCCCCGGCGGGTGCCGGCGGGCTGTCGGTCAGCCCGCGACCTCCGCGGCCTCGAGCCACGCCAGCTCGAGCTCGTCCTTCTCGGCGCCCAGCGCGCGCAGCTTCTCGTCCAGCGCGGCCACGGCGGCGTAGTCGGTCGGGTCGGCGGCCATCTGCTCGTGCAGCACCTTCTCCTCGTCGGCGATCCGCCCCAGCCGCCGCTCGACGCGCGCGATCTCCTTCCGCGCCGCCCGCACGTCCGCCGCCGACGGAGCGTTCCCCGCCGCACCCTCGGCGGAGGTCACGCTGCCGCTGGCGGCGTCGGGGGACGTCTCGTCGCGAGGCTGGACGGGCCTGGCGGGAGAGCCCGAGGAACGAGGGCTCGGATGGACGCCTCGCGACGAGACATCCGCCGTCGACGCCCCCCGACCACCACCAGCACCACCACCAGCACGCCGCAGCGCCAGGTACTGCTCCACCCCACCAGGCAGGTCCCGCAGCGCGCCGTCGCCGAGCAGCGCCCACTGGCGGTCGCACACACGCTCCAGCAGGTACCGGTCGTGGGACACGACGATGAGCGTGCCGGGCCACCCGTCGAGCAGATCCTCGACGGCGGCGAGGGTGTCGGTGTCGAGGTCGTTCGTGGGCTCGTCGAGGAGCAGCACGTTGGGCTCGGAGACGAGCAGGCGCAGCAGCTGGAGCCGGCGCCGCTCGCCGCCGGAGAGGTCGCGCACGATGGTGTGGGCGCGCTCGCGGGTGAAGCCGAGCCGCTCGGTGAGCTGGCCGGCGGTGAGCTCCTTGCCGTCGACGACGACGGTGCGCTTCTCGCGGTCGACGACCTGCACGGCGGTGAGGTGCGCGACGTCGTCGAGCTCTCCGACGTCCTGGGTGAGCTCGGCGACGTGCACGGTCTTGCCGCGCCGCACCCGGCCGGAGTCGGGCTCGCGGCGGCCGGCCAGCAGCGACAGCAACGTGGTCTTGCCGGAGCCGTTGACGCCGACGACGCCGTACCGGTCGCCGGGGCCGAGCCGCCAGGTGACGTCGTCGAGCAGCACGCGCCGGCGGCCGGAGTCGTCGCGGACGGGCACAGTGACGGTGACGTCCTCGAGGTCGAGCACGTCCTTGCCGAGGCGACGCGTGGCCATCTGCGTGAGCTCGAGGGTGTCGCGGGGCGGCGGCTCGTCGTCGATGAGGGCGGCCGCGGCGTCGAGACGGAACTTGGGCTTGGAGGTGCGGGCGGGGGCGCCGCGCTTGAGCCAGGCGAGCTCCTTGCGGAGCAGGTTGTTGCGCTTCTCGGCGGCGGTGGCGGCCTGCCGGGCGCGCTCGGCGCGGGCCAGGATGTAGGCGGCGTACCCGCCGTCGTACCCGTCGACGCCGCCGGTGCCGTCGCCGCGCACCTCCCAGGTGCGGGAGCAGACGGCGTCGAGGAACCAGCGGTCGTGCGTGACCACGACGAGCGCGCCGGTGGCGCCGGGCCGGCCGTAGCGGTCCGACAGGTGCTCGGCCAGCCAGGCGACGCCCTCGACGTCGAGGTGGTTGGTGGGTTCGTCGAGGAGCAGGACGTCGGGGTCCTCGACGAGCAGCGCGGCGAGCGCGACGCGGCGGCGCTGCCCGCCGGAGAGGGTGGCCGCCGGCTGGTCGAGGTCGAGGTCGGCCAGCAGGCCGGCGTGCACGTTGCGGATGCGGGCGTCGGACGCCCACTCGTGCGTGGCGTCGTCGCCGTGGACGAGGTCGCGGATCGTGGCCGCGTCGTCGTCCACGTCGCGCTGCACGAGCATGCCGAGCCGGGAGCCGCCCACGCGGGTGACGCGGCCGGCGTCGGGCGCCTGGGTGCCGGCCAGCAGGCGCAGCAGGGTGGACTTGCCCGCCCCGTTGGGGCCGACGACGCCGATGCGGTCGCCGTCGTCGAGGCCGAGGGAGACGTCACGCAGGAGGGTGCGGGTACCGATGGTCAGCGCGATGCCGTCCGCGCCGAGGAGATGTGCCACCTCACGAGGGTAGTCGCCTTCGAGGACGGGATCTGTCGCGTCATCCGGCCGGAGGACGCGACAGATCCCGTTCTCGAAGGCGGGAGCGTCAGTACAGGATCGACGCCTTGCCGCGCGGCCACGCGAGCGTGGCGTAGATCTGCACCATGGCGGCCTGGCCGAGCAGCTCGGTCGTCCCGCCGTCGGTGGGGAACAGCCCGGTCTCGGGGTCGCGCACGTCGCTCCACCGCGCGTCCGCGTAGTCGGCCATGGCGTCCCGGTAGGTGTGCCCGCCCGTCACCGACTCCAGCAGCAGGAGGTTCTTGAACCAGATGGAGTTGAAGAACATGGGCTGCCCGTCGAGCCGCCCCTCGGTGACGTAGTACCGGTACGACGCCCGCGCGACCGCCTCGGCCCTGCGCAGGTACTCCTTCTTGCCCGTCGCCTCGTACAGCAGGGCGTACGTGCCGACCGGCACGCCCTGGTTGTACGACCAGTGCGTCCGGTCGATGGACCCGTCGAGCTTGATGTTGTCCCAGTACAGCCCGTCGGGGGCCAGCAGGTAGCGGTCGGTCCAGTCCGTCATCCGCTCGGCCCAGCGCAGGTAGTGCCGCTCCCCCGTGATCAGGTACAGCCGCGTGGCGAGCTGCGCGCCGGGCATGGTCGAGACGGTGTTGCGGTCGGTGCTCCACGTCGCCTGGGTCCAGAAGACCCCGCCGGGCGCGGGGTGGCTCGGGTCGGTGTCCCAGCCGGACTCGACGAGCGCGAAGATCTCCTTCGCCCGGCGCAGGGCCGCCCTGTCCCCGGTGTCGAGGTACTGCTGCACCTTCGCGAGCGCCACCCACTCGTTGTCGTCGTAGAACATGTCGCCGCCGTCGCCGTACGGGGCGCGGGGGTAGGAGTCGTAGCCGGGCAGGCCCGTCGTGCCGCCGCCCGCGTTCCAGAACCGCTCCTGCCCGACGCCGCGGTCGGCGAGGTCGTCGGCGAACGCGCGGCCGGTGCGGCCCGAGATGCCCGCGAGGTCGAGGGTGGCGATGTGCGCCTGCGAGAACGGCCACTCGAACGAGTAGGTCCGGTCGTCCGCCTTGCTCGGGTGGTGCTCCAGGTAGAGCGACGACCCGTCGTCGGCGTACAGGTGCTCCTGCATCGCCTCGTAGCTGGCCACCGCCCGCGCCTCCTGCGTGCGCGGCGGGACGCCGGGCCCGTCCCGTCCCGCGTCGTCGGCGGACGCGGGCGCGACCGCCGCCGCCCCCATCACGCACGCCAGCGCGGCGACCGTACCGACTGCTCTGGTGAACCTCATCGTTTCTCCTTCGCTCGGTGGTGCTCGGGTGGTGCTCGGGTGGTGCCCAGACGATGTGGGCGCGAGCCCGGCGCCGTCCGCCTTCCGGACAGCGCCGGGCTCGCGCCCACGTCCCCGCCGGAGGGTCAGCGGCGCACGCGCAGCGTGACCACCTGGAACGGGGTCAGCTCGAGCAGCACGTCGTCGCCGTCGCGGTGCGCGGCGTCCAGCGGGCGCTCCAGCAGGTCGGTCACGACCACGCCGGTGTGCTCGAACGCCGGCGTGACGCGCGCCCGGGCCCGCCCGCCGCGGCTCTCGTACAGCCGCACGACGACGTCGCCGCTGCCGTCCTCCGCGAGCTTGACGGCCTCCACGACGACGGCGTCGTCGTCCACCGCGACGAGGGGCTCGACGCCGTGGTCACCGGTGACGACGCGCTCGGGCAGGTTGAGCGCGTAGCCGTGGCGGACGGCGTCCTCGATGCCGGCGCCGACGACGAGCTCGCAGCGCAGCTCGTGCTCGCCCTGGTCGGCGTCGGGGTCCGGGAACATCGGCGCGCGCAGCAGCGAGAGCCGCACCGTGGTGCCCCGGGCGCCCTGGGCGTCGGTCGCGTCGTCGGTGCGGGTGCGGGTGATGTCGTGCCCGTAGGTCGAGTCGTTCGCGACGGCGACGCCGAAGCCGGGCTCCTCCACGTGCACCCACCGGTGCGCGACCGTCTCGAACCGCGCGTGGTCCCACGACGTGTTGACGTGCGTCGGCCGGTGCACGTGCCCGAACTGGATCTCCGACGTCGCGCGCTCGGCGCGCACGTCGAGCGGGAACGCGAGCTTGAGCAGCTTCTGCCGCTCGTGCCAGTCGACGCGCGTCGTGATGCGCAGGGCACGCCCGTCCGCCGCGAGCGCGAGGTCCTGCTCCACGCGCGACGACCCGAACTCGCGCAGCACCCGCAGCGCGGGCCCGGCGTCGGTCGTGACGACCTCGATCTTCGCCACGTCGACCAGGTCGGTGGTGGCGCGGCGGTAGTGCTCGTCGATGTCCCACGCCTCCCACTCGTTCGGGACGTCGCGGTGCAGCTGGAGCAGGTTGCCGCGACCCCCGGGCAGGATCGCCTCCCGCCCGGTCCGGCGGTCGACGGCGGACACGACGTGCCCGCGGCCGTCGACGGCGACGCGCACGAGGTCGTTCTCCAGCACCCAGCCGTCGCCGTCGGCCACGGGGCCGGGCACCGGCGCCACGGTGCCCGCCCCGCGCGGTGCGTCGAGGGCGGTGGCCCCGAGCCCGGCGACCCCGCCGCGCGCGAACGGCCCGGCGTTGACGGCGACCGGTCGGTCGCCCGCGCCCACGAGGACCTGCAGCGCGTCGTCGATGATCTCCTCGAGCTCCCGCGCCACCTCGGCGTAGTTGCGCTCGGCCTCGCGGTGCACCCAGGCGATGGACGACCCGGGCAGGATGTCGTGGAACTGCTGCAGCAGCACGGTGCGCCACAGCCGCTGCAGGCGCTCGGCCGGGTACTCGGCGCCGGCGCGGACGGCCGCCGTCGAGGCCCAGAGCTCGGCCTCGCGCAGCAGGTGCTCGCTGCGGCGGTTGCCGCGCTTGGTCCGGGCCTGCGACGTGTACGTGCCGCGGTGGTACTCGAGGTACATCTCGCCCGTCCACGTGGGCGGGGCGGCGTACTCGGCGCGCGCGGCGTCGAAGAACGCCTGCGAGTCGGACAGCTCGACGCGCGGCGAGCCCTCCAGGTCGTGGGTGCGGCGGGCCGCGGCCACCATCTCGCGGGTGGGGCCGCCGCCGCCGTCGCCGAAGCCGAACGGCACGAGGGACGTGTTGGCGCGACCCTTCTCGGCGTACTGCCGCTCGGCGCGGGCCAGCTCCTCGGCCGTCAGCTCCGAGTTGTACGTGTCCACGGGCGGGAAGTGGGTGAACACCCGCGACCCGTCGATGCCCTCCCACCAGAAGGTGTGGTGCGGCATCGTGTTCGTGTCGTTCCACGAGATCTTCTGCGTGAGGAAGTTGTCGCTGCCCGCCAGGCGCGCGAGCTGCGGCAGGGCGGCCGTGTACCCGAAGGAGTCCGGCAGCCACACCTCCTTCGGCTCCACGCCCAGCTCGTCGATGAAGTACCGCTTGCCGGCCACGAGCTGGCGGGCCAGCGCCTCGCCGCCCGGCATGTTCGTGTCCGACTCGACCCACATGCCGCCCACGGGGACGAACCGGCCCTCGCGCACGCGCTCGCGGATCCGCTCGAACAGCTCCGGGTAGTGCTCCTGGACCCAGGAGTACTGCTGCGCCGAGGAGCAGGCGAACTTCACGTCCGGGTCCTCGTCCATGAGGGCGAGCACGTTGGAGAACGTGCGGGCGCACTTGCGCACCGTCTCTCGCGTCGGCCACAGCCAGGCGGAGTCGATGTGCGCGTGCCCGACGGCGTGCACGCGGTGCGCGGACGCGGCGGCGGGGCTGGCCAGCGCGGCGGCGAGCGCCGCCCGGCCGGCGGCGGCGGTGCCCGGCACGTCGTCCGGGTCGACGGCGTCGAGCATGTCCTCGAGGGCGCGCAGCACCTCGGCGGCGCGCGGGGTGGTGGCGGGCAGCACGCGCACGAGACCGTGCAGGGCGCGCACGTCCTGCAGCAGCTCCCAGGCCGTGGTGTCCACGAGGGCCACGTGCATGGTGCGCAGGGCGTAGATCGGGTCGGGGCCGGAGGTCTCCCAGGCGCCCATCGGGGTGGGTCGCGTCCACGCGCCGCCCGGCACGTCGGGGTTGGCGGCGGCCTCGACGAAGACGTCGACCCGCCCGCCGCCGTCCAGCGCCTGCCCGGCCGCGAGCGGCACGTGCCGGTTGCGGGGCTCGACGGCCTTGATGATGCGGCCGTCCGGCGTCCACGCGGTGCCCTCGGCCTGGAAGCCGGGGCCGGCGCCGGTGAAGCCGAGGTCGACGACGAGCTCCACGCGCGTGCCCGCGGGCGCGGCGTCCCCGGTCCACGCGGCGGGGACGTCGCCGGTCACGTGGAACCAGGTGGTGTCCCACGGGCGCCCCCACGGCGCGCCGATCGCGAACGGCGCGTAGGTCGCCGCGACCGCCTCGGCGAAGGGCACCGGCTCCCCGCCGACGGTCCACGCCTCGACGTCGAGCGGCCGGGTCTCGCGCAGGACGGCGGGCTCCAGCCAGTCCTTCACGAAGCGCTGGAGGCGCATGGTGGTGCGGGTGGTGGTGTCGTGCATGGATCAGGCTCCTGGTGACGGGTGGGGCGGGTGGGACAGGGAGGGCGGAGTCAGCCCTTGACCGCTCCGGCGAGCGCGAACGACGAGCCGGAGAGCCGCGAGACGAGCACGTAGAGCGCGACCGCGGGGATGGAGTAGAGCATCGAGTAGGCCGCGAGCTGGCCGTAGGCCACGGACCCGTACTGGCCGAAGAACGCGAAGATGCTCACGGCGGCCGGCTGCTTCTCGGGGGTCAGCAGCAGCACGAAGGGGACGAAGAAGTTCCCCCACGCCTGGATGAACACGAAGATGAACACGACGGCGATGCCCGGGCGCATGAGCGGCAGCACGATGGTCCGCAGCGTGGTCATGGCCGACGCGCCGTCGGTCCACGCCGCCTCCTCGAGGGAGATCGGCACGGAGTCCATGAAGTTCTTCGTCATCCAGATCGCCATCGGCAGGGACGTCGCGGCCATGAAGAACGTGGTGCCCGGCAGCGAGTCGAGCAGGTTGAGCCGCACGAACAGCGAGTAGACCGGCACCATCATCGCCGTGATGGGGAGGCACGTGCCGAACAGGACGGCGTACATGAACGGCTTGTTGAACCGCATCCGGTAGCGCGACAGCGGGTACGCCGCCAGCACGGACGCGACCACGGTGATGAGGCCGGTCCCGGCGGACAGGAGGAACGCGTTCCACAACGGCCGCCAGGTCTGCTCGGGGGTCATCACGGCGGTGAAGTTCTCGAGGGTGAACGTCTCCGGCAGCCCGACGGCGAGCGTGGCGCTCGCGTCGAGCGACGCCAGCACGATCCAGCCGAGGGGCAGCAGGAAGCAGAGCCCGACGACGACGAGCACGGCGTTCGACAGCGCGCGGGCGGCGCGCGGACCGGGCGCGGCGACGGACGGCGCGGCCTTGCGTCGGGCCGGCGGCGCGGCCGCGAGGGCGGCGTCCGGTGCGGGCGCGGGGGCGGTCCGGGCCATCAGTCGACCTCCGGCTTCAGGCTGCGGATGTACACGACGGAGAAGACGGCGCCGATCACCAGCATCACGGTGGCGATCGCCGTGCCGTAGCCGACCTGGGCGAACTTGAACGCCTCCTGGTAGGCGAGGATCGGCAGCGTCGAGCTGTCGGTGCCGGGGCCGCCGCCCGTCATCACGTAGATGAGGGTGAACACGGACAGCGTCTGCAACGTCGTGAGCATGAGGTTGGTCGAGATGCTGCGGCGGATCGTGGGCAGCGTGACCCACACGAGCCGCTGCACGGCGTTCGCGCCGTCGACCGTCGCCGCCTCCGTGATCTCGGGCGGCACCTCCGCGATGGCGGCCGAGTAGACCATCATCGAGAACGCGGTGCCGCGCCAGACGTTGGCGAGGATGACGGCCAGCATCGGGTAGTCGAACAGCCAGTCCGGCCCGGTGATCCCGACGCCCGCCAGCAGCGAGTTCAGGGTGCCGTCGGCGTGGAAGAAGGCATAGGCCGCGAAGGCGGCGACGATCTCGGGCAGCACCCACGCCGTCACGACCAGCGTCGAGACGACCGCCCGCACGGGCTTGAGCGCGGACCGCATGAGCATCGCGAGCCCGAGCCCGGCGAGGTTCTGCCCGACCACGGCGGACGCGATGACGAAGAGCACCGTGAGCCACAGCGCCTTCGGGAAGTCCGGGTCGCCGAGCAGCTGGACGTAGTTGCCGAGCCCCACCCACTCGGGGTTCGCGGCGTTCGGGCCGGTGAGCGCCGCGTTCGTGAACGAGCCGTAGAACGACCAGACGACCGGCCCGAGCATGAACAGGGCGAGCAGGACGACGGCGGGGAGCAGCGGGACGAGGCGGCCGGCGGTGCGGCGCACCGGGGTGCGCCGCACCGCCCGCGGCCCCGCTCCCGGCGCCGCGGCGGGCGCGGGGGCGAGTGCGGTCACGTCGTCAGCCGTTCGTCGTGTTCTCTTCGCCGACCTGGGCGACGACGGCCTTGTCGTAGACGGCGGCCGCCTCCTCGGGCGACTGCTGGCCGGTCATCACCGACTCCATCGCGACCTGGATCGCGTTGGAGACCTGCGCGTAGTCGGAGGTGGCGGGCCGGAAGTTCGTCACGCCGACGAGGTCGGAGAAGAACGGCACCGTCGGGTTGGCCTCGGAGTAGGAGGGCTCCTCGGCGACGTCGGTGCGCACCGCGATCTGGCTGTTGTCGATCGCGAACCGCAGCGAGTTCTCCTTGTCGAGGGAGTGCGTGAGGACGTCGAACGCGACGTCGGGGTTCTTGGACCCGGCGCCGATCGCCATCGTCCAGCCGCCCGACATGCTGACCGCGCCGGGCGCCTGCCCCTCCTGGGTCGGCATCGCGGCGGTGCCCATGACGTCGGTCCACTCGGGCCAGGGCGCCGTGCCCTCCTCGAGCCAGGTGCCGGGCATCCACGAGCCGTCGAGGGAGATGCCGAGCTTGCCCTTCGGCAGCCACTCCGCGGAGACGGTGTTGCCGACGTTCGGGTCGAGCGCCTGCTGCGGCGTCGGGGCCAGGCCCTCGGTGTAGATCGTCTTGATGAAGTCGAGCGAGTCGACGAACTCCTGCGACCCGACGACCCACTTCTTGGAGTCGGTGTCGTAGAGCGTCCCGCCCGTGCCGTACAGCAGCATCTCGAAGCCCTGCATCGTGGAGCCCTCGCCCATCGGCTTGCCCGAGTAGACGTTGAGGGGGATGACGTCCGGCTCGGCCTTCTTGATGGCGCGCGCGGCCTCGAGGAGCTCGTCCCAGCTCTTGGGCGCCCAGTCGTCGGGCAGCCCGGCCTTGGCGAGCACGTCCTTGTTGAACCACAGGCCGCGGGTGTCGGTGCCCATCGGGACGCCGTACGTCTTGCCGTCGTCGCCGAGGCCGGCCTGCTTGGCCTGGTCCACGAACTGGCCCCAGTCGTCCCAGTCGGCGAGGTAGTCGTCCATCGGCAGCAGGTAGCCCGCCTCGACGTCCGACTTGATCATGAACGTGTCCTCGTACATGAGGTCGGGCGCGGTGGCCGGCGCCCGGTTCATCAGCGCGAGCTTGGTGAAGTAGTCGTTCTGGCTGGCCTCGATCGGCACCAGCTCGATGGTGACGTCGGGGTTCGCCTTCTCGTACTCCGCCTTGACGTCCTTGAACAGCTCGTCGGCCTGCGTGAAGTTGCCGAACTTCTGGTACGCGATCTTGATCGTCGCGTCGCCGTCGCCGCCGTCGGCCCCCGAGCCGCAGGCTCCGAGGGCGAGGACCAGTGCCGTGACCGCGGTGCCCGCGGCGAGGGGTCGTGCCAGTCGCATGGTGCTCCTTTGCCCACATGAGTGGCCCGACGACGCCGGGCCGGCTGACGCGATTAACTCAAGCGAATTGAGTTAATGCTGTCAAGGGCATCCCGGTGCCCGGCGGGCGTGTCGTCGCGCGTGTCGGCGGGGTCGGGTCGGGTCGCGGCTAGGAGCGGACCGCGGCGCCGGGCGGCGACGCCTCGACGAGACCCGAGGGGCGGGGTGTGAAGAGGCCGTCCAGCACCAGGCTGGCCGCTCCGACGGCGCCCACGTGGTCGCCGACCGCGGAGCCCAGCACCTCGACGGGGTGCACCTCGCGCAGCGTCGACTGCAGGGTCAGCTCGCGCCGCACCTCCGGCAGGTAGTGCGGGGCCAGGCGGGCCCACGCCGGGCCGCCGAACACCACCACGCCCGCGTCCACGAGGTCGGCCACCACGGTGATCCCGCGGGCCACGCGCCGCGCGGACACCTCGAGGATCCGCGTCGCCAGCGCGTCGCCGTCGCCCGCGAGCCGGCACAGCGTGGTGAGGGCGGCGTCGAGCTCCCAGGGCGACGACGCGGGAGTGTCCGGCGGCAGCACGCCGCCCGCGACGGCCTCGGCGACGAGCGTCGCGGGCGCCGCGGAGACGCCGATGCACCCCCGGTTGCCGCAGTCGCAGAGCGGCCCGTCGCTGTCGACCACGAGGTGGCCCACCTCGCCGGCGTTGCGCGACGTGCCCGAGAGCAGCTCGCCGTCGTGCGCCACCGCGACGGCCACGCCGAAGCCCGAGTAGAAGAACAGGGACGTGCCGCGCAGCATCCGGTTGCCGCGCCACAGCTCCGCCACCATCGCCGCCGAGACGTCCTTGCCGAGCACGACGTCGAAGCCCGTCGCGGCGGCCAGCAGGTCGCGCACCGGCACCTCGCCCCAGCCGTCCAGCAGTGGCGGCCGGAGCACCGTGCCGGCGTCCAGGTCCACCGGGCCGGGGGCGGCGACGCCCAGGCCGAGCACCGCCGCGGGGTCCACGCCCGCGCGCCGGAGCATCGCGTCCGTCGCCTCCGCGACCGACGCCGCCACGGCCTCCGGCCCCGCCGGCGTCGGCTCCACGACCTTCTCCACGGTGCGGCCGTCGAGGTCGACGAGCACCGACGTCACGACCACCGGGTCGATGTGGGTGCCCAGCGCGTACGCGCCCCGCGGGTCGAGGTAGAGCATCGTGCGCGGCTTGCCGCGTCCCGCGGACCGCCGCTCCCCCTCGACGACGTACCCGTGCGCGATGAGCCGCGCCACGATGTTCGACACCGCCTGCAGGGACAGCCCCGTCCCCGCAGCGAGCTCGCTGCGGCTCGACCCGTCCGGCGCCCGCCGCACCTGGTCGAGCACCACCATCTGGTTGAAGTCGCCCACCCGGGGCAGGTTCGTCCCGCGACGCACCGTGTCCTCACCTCGTCCGTCCGATGTGGTTGAAGCGTAGACGTCCGGCGCGGGCAAACGTTCTCCGTGGCCACCCCCCGGCCCGCTACAGTGCAGCCCGACACCGCAGTGCCGCAGGAAGTCCCGGAGGAACCCGATGGCGCAGTTCGACCTGCCCGTGCCCGAGCTCGAGGCGTACGTCCCCCCGATCGACGAGCCCGCCGACTTCGACGAGTTCTGGTCCCGCACCCTCGTCGAGAGCCGCGCGCACGACGACGCCCCCGTGCTCGAGCGCGCGGACACCGGGCTCACGGAGCTCGTCGTCGACGACGTGACCTTCCCCGGGTTCGGCGGCCAGCCCGTCAAGGCGTGGCTGACGCGGCCAGCCCGCGCCGACGGCCCGCTGCCGACCGTCGTCGAGTTCGTGGGGTACGGCGGCGGCCGCGGGCTGGCGCACGACCACCTCGCCCTCGCCGCGGCGGGGTACGCGCACCTCGTCATGGACACCCGCGGCCAGGGCTCCGGCTGGGGCCACGGCGGCGACACCCCCGACCCGGTGGGCAGCGGCCCCGCCTCCCCCGGCTTCATGACCCGCGGCGTGCTCGACCCGCGCGACCACTACTACCGCCGCGTCTTCACCGACGGCGTGCGGGCCGTCGACGCGGTGCGCCGCGTCGAGGGCGTCGACCCCGGACGCGTCGCCGTCATGGGCACCAGCCAGGGCGGCGGCATCGCGATCGCCGTCGCCGGCCTCGTGCCGGACCTCGCCGCCGCCGTCCCGAACGTGCCGTTCCTGTGCCACTACCGCCGGGCCGTGCAGATCTCCGACGCGTTCCCCTACGCCGAGATCACCCAGTACCTGTCCGTGCACCGCGAGCACGAGGACGCCGTCTGGCGCACGTTCTCCTACCTGGACGGCGTCTCGTTCGCCCGCCGCGCCCGGGCGGCCGGCCTGTTCTCCACGGCGCTGCGCGACGACGTCTGCCCGCCGTCCACCGTCTACGCCGCGTACAACCAGTGGGGCGCGCTGGGCGACACGGCCCCCGAGAAGGCGATCGACGTCTACCCCTACAACCGCCACGAGGGCGGCCAGGGCTACCGCTTCGCCCCGACGCTCTCCTGGCTGGGCAAGCACCTCTGACGGACGCCGCTCGGCAGCGGGGTCAGGGCAGCAGGCGGGCGCCGTGCGCGGGGCCGGACGTGCACCACACGGCGTCGGCGGCGTTCTCGGCGGTCCACGACGCGGCGACGGCGAGCGCGTGCTGGCGCGACCGGGCCAGCGCGGCGACGGTCGGCCCGGAGCCGGACACGAACGCGCCGAGCGCCCCGGCCTCGCGCGCGACGGCGAGGGTGCGCTCCAGCTCGGGGCGCAGCGACAGCGCGGCGGGCTCGAGGTCGTTGTGCAGGGCGGCGCCGAGGGCGTGCGCGTCGCCGGCGCGCAGCGCCTGCATCAGGCCGGTGTCCGCCTCGATCGCAGGGTCGTCCGGCGTCCGGCCGGCCCCGGACGCCAGCTCGTCGAACCGGCCGTACACGGCGGGCGTCGACAGGCCCTCCGCCTGCGTGGCGAACACCCAGTGGAACTCGCCGCGGGTCATCGCGGGCGTCAGGAGGTGGCCGCGCCCCGTGCCGACGGCGGTGTGCCCCAGCAGGGAGAACGGGACGTCGGACCCGAGGTCCGCGGCGAGCTCGGTCAGGTCGTCGCGGCTCAGCCCCGTCTGCCACAGGGCGTCGCAGGCGACGAGCGTCGCGGCGGCGTCGGCCGAGCCGCCCGCCATGCCGCCGGCCACCGGGACGCCCTTGGCGAGGTGCAGCGCGACGTCGGGCGCCGTCCCCACCTGCCGGGCCAGCGCCTCGGCCGCCCGCCACGCGAGGTTCGACGCGTCCACCGGGACCTGGTCCGCCTGCGGGCCCTCCACGGTGATCGTCACGCCGGCGCCCTCGGGCACCTGGGTGGCGGTCACCTCCTCGTAGAGGGCCACGGCCTGGAAGATGGTGGCCAGCGGGTGGTAGCCGTCCTCCTGCACCGGCCCGACGCGCAGCGACAGGTTCACCTTCCCGGGCGCGCGGACGCGGACCGACGGCGAGGGCGCGGCGGCGAGGTGGGTCACGCCTCTACCGTCCCAGCAGCGACGGGAAGCTGCTCGGCGATGCGCGCGAAGTCGGCGACGTCGAGCCGCTCGCCCCGCAGCCCGGGGTCGACGCCGGCGGCGCGCAGGGCCTCCTCGGCCGCGGCCCCGGAACCGAACGTGCCCGACAGCGCGGCACGCAGCGTCTTGCGCCGCTGCGCGAAGGCGGCGTCGACGACGGCGAACACCTGCTCGCGCGTCGCGGTCGTGGCGGGCGGGTCGCGCCGCTCCAGCCACACGAGCGCGGAGTCCACGTTGGGCTCGGGCCAGAACACGTGCCGGCTGACGTTGAGCGACCGGCGCGTGTCGGCGTACCAGGCGGCCTTCACGGACGGCACGCCGTAGGTGCGCGACCCGGGCCCGGCGGCGAGCCGGTCGGCCACCTCGGCCTGCACCATGACGAGCACGCGCTCCAGGCTCGGGAACCGCTGCAGGAAGGTGAGCAGCACCGGCACGGCGACGTTGTACGGGAGGTTCGCGACGAGGGCCGTGGGCGGCTCGCCGGGCAGCTCCGTGACGTCGAGGGCGTCCGCGGGCACCACCTCGAAGTCCGCCTCGGGGGCGTGCCTGCGCACGGTCTCGGTGATCTGGCCCGCCAGCACCCGGTCGATCTCGACCGCGACGACCGACGCGCCGGCCTCGAGCAGGCCCAGGGTCAGCGACCCCAGGCCGGGCCCGATCTCGACGACCCGCTCCCCCGGCCGCAGGCCGGCGGCGCGGACGATCTTGCGCACCGTGCCGCCGTCGTGGACGAAGTTCTGCCCGAGCGTCTTGGTGGGGCGCACACCGAGGCGCCCCGCCAGCTCGCGGATCTCCGCAGGGCCGAGCAGGGCGCCAGGGGTGTTGGTCATGGGGGCGAGTCTATTCGTCGGCCCGCGCCGGGCCGCTCAGGGACTCGGGTGCCGGCTCAGTACCAGCCGACCGACTGCGAGTGGCCCCACGCGCCGCACGGCGTGCCGTACACGTCGGCGATGTAGCCCAGGCCCCACTCGATCTGGGTGGCCGGGTTCGTGCGCCAGTCGGCGCCGGCGGACGCCATCTTCGAGCCGGGCAGCGACTGCGGGATGCCGAAGGCTCCGGACGACGGGTTGGCCGCCGAGGCGTTCCAGCCCGACTCCTTGGTCCACAGGGACTCGAGGCACGTCCACTGCGAGCCGCTCCAGCCGCGCGCGGCGGCCATCTGCTGGCCGATCGACCGCGTGGAGCCCGAGTAGGTCGGCGTCGCCGCCTTCTCCGGCTTCGGCTCGGGGCGCGCCTTGGTGCCCTTCACGAGGACGCGGGTCACGGGCTTGCTGGTGACCTTGTTCGACACCTTGGTCCTCTTCACGACCTTGCCGTCGATCGTCGTGACCTTCTGGACGATCGTGCGCTCGCCGTCCTTGCCCTTCGTCGCGACCTTGGCGTCGAGGTCGGAGTACCGGGAGGACGACTTCTTGGTCGTCGTGTCGTGCGCGATCGCCTTGGTGGTCGTGACCTTCTTGGTCTCGACGCGCTGGACGACGACGGCCACCTGCGGCGCGGCGGGGGTCTCCGCCGCGGCCTGCTCGACCGTCGCGCCGGCCGTGCCGGCCTTCTCGTCGGCCTGGTCGGCAGCCTTGTCGGCCTGCTTCTTCTCCTGCTTGGCCACCGCGGTGGCGACGTCCTTCTTCACGTCCGGGTTCGCGGTGTCGGTCACCTGCACGCGGTCCCTGTCGCCGAGCTCGACCTCGGCCTGGTCGAGCACGCCCGCGACGTCGTCGGCGCCCGCCACGACGTCCGTGGTGCCGTCGTGCACCACGGCCACCTGGCCGTCGGTGTCGACGTCCACGGGCAGCGTGGCCCGGTCGCCCGAGCGGGACGCGACGAGGCGCACGTCGTCGCCGCGCGCGCCGAGGGTGTCGAGCGCCTCCGTGGCGTCGAGCGCGGTGACCCAGACGTCGTCCTGCTCGCCGTCCACCTGCAGCGTCAGCTGCTTGCCCGTGCGGACGACGACGTCGGCGCCGTCCTCGAGGTCGGCGCCGGCGGCGGGAGTCACGAGGTCGCGGTCGTCGACCGTCACACCCTGCGAACCGAGCAGGTCGTCGACGGAGCCGGAGTAGGAGGTCACGGTGCGCACGTCGCCGTCCACGTCGAGCGTGACGGTCTTGCGGGCGTCCGCGTAGGCGACGGCGCCACCGGCGACCGCGACCGCGGCGGCGGTCGCGGCGGCCACGAAGGGCCAGCGGCGGCGGGAGCGGGTCGTGCCGGTCGCCGTCGGGTCGTCGGCCGGCACGGCAGGCGTGGGTGAGGTCAGGGGGGTGCGGGTCACGAGAGTCCAGTCGTCGTGCTGTCCGGGCACGGTCGTCGGCGGCGGGCCTCGACGACCCGTCACACACCGGGGCGGCGCGCGGCGCCTCGCTCCCGGCCTCTGCACCCTGGGGCGCCGAGCTCCGACCCACCGATCCGGCGGTCCACCCGATGCGGCACATACACCTGAAGGGTGCGGCTCGCATGCGGGACACCCGACCGTAACCGAATCGTGATGCCGAACCTAATCCTGAGGGCCCGTCGTGACGGACTCCACGGCCTCCCCACGTCCCCGACACATGCCCCGACGAACCGCCCGGACGCGCGACCGCCCGGGCCGGCGATGCCGGTCCGGGCGGTCGTTCCGCAGGTCTGGCGGGTCAGGTCAGAGCAGGCCGAGCTTGGCCGCGCAGCCGGGCCACTGGCCCCAGCCCGACTGGGCCTGGAGCTTCTGGGCGAGCCGGGTCTGCTCGGCGGCCGAGTTCTCCGACGGGAGGCCGGAGCCGCCCATCGCGTGCCAGGTCTGCGCCGAGAACTGGTACAGCCCGTAGTAGCCGTTGCCGGTGTTCGTGGCCGGGTTGCCGCCGGACTCGCACTGGGCGAGCTGGGCCCACACGCCGGCAGGCGCGGAACCGAGGTCCTTGCCGCCGGACGTCGAGCCGCTCGACGAGGAGGACGAGGACGACGAGGAGGACGACGAGGAGGTGCTCGACGTCTTCTTCGGGGCGGGGTCGGGCTTCGGCTCGGGGCGCGCCTTGGTGCCCTTGACGACGACCTCCGTGACCGGCTTGGTCGTCACCTTGTCCGAGAGCTTCTTCTTCGCGACGACCTTGCCGTCGACGGTGGTCACGCGGTAGGTGAGGGTGCGCTGGCCGTCCTTGCCCGCCTGGGTGACCTTGCTGCCCAGGTCGGCGTAGCGGTCGGCGTCCGTCTCCGTGCGCGACTTGTGGTCGACCGCGACCTTCTTGGCGACCTTCTTGGTCTCGACGCGCTCGATGACGATGCGCACCGCGGGGTCGCCGTCGGCCTTGGCGGCCTGGCTCTCGACGAAGACGTGGTCGTCCTTGTCGACGGTGAGGCCGAGGCCCTGGAGGATCGCGTCGAGGCCGACGGAGCCGTCGCCGACCACCGTGGTGGTGCCGTCGGCGACCACGGCGACCGGCTGGTCGGCGTCGAGCTGCAGGGGCAGCGACGCGCGGTCGCCGGAACGGGAGGCGACGAGGGAGACGTCGGACCCGCGCGCGTCGAGGCCGCGGAGCGCCTCCTCGGCGTCGAGCGCGGTGACCCACACGTCGTCCTGCTCGCCGTCGACGTCGACCTTGAGCTCGTGGCCGGTGCGCACGACGACCTGTGCGCCGTCCCGCAGCGCGGCATCGGTGCCGGGGGTGACGGAGTCACGCTCGCCGACGTCGACGCCCTGGGCGTCGAGCAGGCCGGCGACGGAGCCGGAGAAGGTCTGGACGGTCTGCGTCTCGCCGTCGATGTCGAGAGTCACGTTCTTGCGTGCGTTCTCGTAGGCGGTGGCCGCGCCACCGGCGATGACGAGGGCGCCTGCCGCGAGGCCCGCGATCAGCGGGAGGCGACGGCGACGGGTCGCGGTCGTGGTGCCGGAGCCGGACGCCTCGGGCGTCGACTCGGCCGAGGGATGGGGAGTCTCGTTCGAGGAGTTCACACAGGTCCAGTCGTCGTGCGATCCGGCCACGACGTCGGGCCTCCCGACTGGCTGTCGGGACCGAGGTCGATCCGGTGGCTCCGAAGACCGTAACCGGATCGTGACTATCGGCCAAGCCCGGATGTGCTACGGATGCCCGCGTCTGTCCCCCGCTGTCCGAAAAGTCGTGACGGACGGCGTGACCCGACTCACAGGCGGGCGGTCACCGGGCGAGCGATCAGTACCAGCCCACCGACATCGAGTGGCTCCACGCCCCGCACGGGGTGCCGTACCGCCCGGCGATGTAGCCCAGGCCCCACTCGATCTGCGTCGACGGGTTGGTGCGCCAGTCCGCGCCGGCGGACGCCATCTTGGTACCGGGCAGCGCCTGCGGGATGCCGTAGGCCCCGCTGGACGGGTTCTCGGCGTTCCAGCGCCAGCCCGACTCCTTGGTCCACAGCTTCTCGAGGCAGACGTACTGGTCGCTGCCCCAGCCCCGCTCGGCCGCCATCGCCTTGCCGATCGCCTTCGCCGAGCCCGGGTCCGGGTTCGCCGACGAGACGTCGAGCGTGCCCACGACGACCACCTCGGTCACGGGCTCGCGCGTCACCTTGCGGTCCAGCACCGTGCGCTGCACCTCGGCGCCGTCGAGCGTGCGCACCTCGTAGGTGGTGACGCGCTCGCCCGGGACGCCCGAGGTGCGGACCACCTCGTAGCCCTGGGGCAGCTCGGCGGACTCGACGCGCTCCGTCTCGAACGGGACGACCTCGGTGACCCGGTCGGCGTCGGTGTTCCCGCGGCTGACCATCACGACCATGCCGTCCACGGCCGCCGCGCCGAGCGGCACCGAGGTGCGGTCCTGCTCGCCGAGGGTGATGCCCGCGGTCGACAGCACGTCGCGGACCGTGGCCTGCGACGTGCGGATCGGCAGCACGAGGCCGTCGACCGCCACCTGCACGGTCTTCATCGTCGAGACACGGACGGGCGCGCGGTCCAGCGGGGTGGTGCGCGACGCGGACGTCACCGCCTCGTCGCCGCGCGGGCCCAGCGCCGCCAGCAGCTCGCCCACCGTGTGCGCCGTCGTCGGGAAGGTCGTGACCTCGCCGTCGATCTCCACGGTCACGTCGCGGCTGGAGCGCACCACGACCTCGCCGCCGTTCCTGGCGGCCGACGTCACCGCCGGCTGGACCAGGTCGTCCGGGCCCGGGGTGATGTGGTGCGAGCGCAGCACCTCGGCGACCGTGGTGCCGTAGGCGTCGACGGTCGCGACCCGGCCGTCGTAGTCGATCGTCACGGACTTGTGCGCGTGCGCGACGACCGCGGTGCTGCCCACCAGCGCGACCACGACGGCGCCGTGCACGACGTGCCGCGCGGGGCCCGTCAGCGCCCCGCGGCGCGGGGTCGACCGACCGGCCGCCGACCCGTCCGACGTCCGCTTCGCCCTCGATCTCCGCACGAGCACCAGACCGTAACGGAACCGTGACCTGGGGGGAAGTCCCCTCCCGCTCACCACGCGCCGTAGACGCGCTCGGACGTGTCCGACACGGCCCGGCAGACCTCGTCCAGCGGGCGCTCCAGCACCTCGGCCATCGCCCGCACGGTGTGCGCCGCGACGTAGGGGGCGTTCGGCTGGCCGCGGTACGGGTGCGGGGGCAGGTACGGCGCGTCCGTCTCGACCAGCACCAGGTCCAGCGGCACCGTGCGCAGCGCGGCCCGCAGGTGGTCGTTGCGCGGGTAGGTGACCGGGCCGGCGAACGACAGGTACCAGCCGTGCTCCGCCGCCAGGGCGGCCATCTCCTCGTCGCCGGAGTAGCAGTGGAACACCGTGCGCTCGGGCGCCCCGTCGGCCAGCAGCACGTCGATCACCTGGGCGTGCGCGTCCCGGTCGTGGATCTGCAGCGCCAGGCCGAGCTCCTTCGCCAGGGCGACGTGCGCACGGAACGCCTCGCGCTGCACGGCCTCGCCCTGCGGGCCGGTGCGGAACAGGTCCATCCCCGTCTCCCCGATCGCGCGCACGCGGTCGTGCGACCGCGCCACCTCCGCCACGCGGGCGAGCGCGTCGTCGAGGGGCACGGCGTGGTGCGCGGCCGGGTCGGGGTCCAGCCCGTCCGGGCCGACCTCCCGCACGCCGGCGTGCAGCACCGCCTCGTTGGGGTGGATCGCCACGGCGGCGAGCACGCCGGGGTGGCCCGCACCGAGCAGGTCGACGGTCCAGTCGATGCCGGGCAGGTCGCAGCCCACCTGCACGACCCGGTCCACGCCGGCCGCCGCCGCGCGGGCGAGGTGCTCGGCGACGCCCGGCGACGGGACGTCGTCCGGAAGCACGCCCGCGATCGCGTCGAGGTGCGTGTGGTTGTCCGCGACCGGGACGGGCAGGGGCTCCGGGTCCGCCGGGAACCCGCGCTCGCGCTTGCGCCCCACGGTCAGGCGTCGTCGGCGAGGCGCGGGAAGAGCGCGGCGCCCTTCGTCACGACGGCGCCCGCGGGCAGGGCCCCGAAGGACGCCGCGCTCGCGACCGGCTGCGCGTCGAGCGCACCCAGCGCGGGCTCGGCCCCGAGCGCCTCCCACAGCGCCTGGGCGGCCTTCGGCGTCACCGGGTTGAGGAGCACCGCGAGCGAGCGCAGCGCCTCGGCAGCCGTCACGAGGGACGTCGCGAGGCGGCCCCCGTCGACGCCGCGGCCGTCCTCGTCGGTCTCGCCCTCGGCCTTCGCGACCTTCCAGGGCTGCGTCTCGGTGAGGTAGACGTTCGTCGCGTCGACCAGCGTCCAGGCGGCACCGACGGCGTCGTGGATCGCCAGCCGGTCGATGGCGTCCTCGGCGTCGCCCACGGCCTTCGCGGCGACGGCCTCGAGGTTCGTCTCCAGGTCGGTGGCCGGCCCCGGCGTCGGCAGCGTGCCGCCGAAGTACTTGCCGATCATCGCGGCCGTGCGCGACGCGAGGTTGCCGAACCCGTTGGCCAGCTCGCCGTGGTAGCGCGCGACCATGTCCTCCCAGGAGAACGAGCCGTCGCCGCCGAACGCGATGGTCCGCATGAAGTAGTAGCGGAACGCGTCCGAGCCGAACGTGTCGATGATGTCGGCGGGCGCGATGCCGGTCAGGCGCGACTTGCTCATCTTCTCGCCGCCCACGAGCAGCCAGCCGTGCGCGAACACGCGCCTCGGCAGCGGCAGCCCGGCCGCCATGAGCATCGCCGGCCAGATGACGGCGTGGAACCGCAGGATGTCCTTGCCGACCAGGTGGACGTCGGCGGGCCACGTCCGCGCGAACTTCTCCTGCGCGGCCTCGTCGTCCGAGCCGTAGCCGACGGCGGTGGCGTAGTTGAGCAGCGCGTCGAACCACACGTACAGCACGTGCTTGTCGTCCCACGGGATCGGGATGCCCCAGTCGAACGTGGACCGCGAGATCGACAGGTCCTGCAGGCCCTGCTTGACGAAGCCGATGACCTCGTTGCGGGCGCTGGCGGGCTGCACGAACTCGGGGTGGTCCTCGTAGAGCGCGAGGAGCCGGTCCGCGTAGGCGCTCATGCGGAAGAAGTAGTTCTCCTCCGCGAGCATCTCCACCGGCTTGAGGTGGATGGGGCACAGCTTCTGGCCCTCGAGCTCACCGGTGCCGTCCACCAGGTCGCCCGGGAGCTTGTACTCCTCGCAGCCCACGCAGTACGGGCCCTCGTACGAGCCGGAGTAGATCTCGCCCTTGTCGTACAGGTCCTGCAGGAACGTCTGTACCGCGGTCTCGTGCCGCTCCTGCGTGGTGCGGATGAAGTCGTCGTTGCGCACGTCGAGCGTCTGCAGCACGGGCTCCCACGCCGACTCGACGAGGCGGTCGGCCCACTCCTGGGGGCTGACGCCGTTCGCCTCGGCCGTGCGCAGCACCTTCTCGCCGTGCTCGTCCGTGCCGGTGAGGAACCAGACGTCCTCCTGGCGCTGGCGGTGCCAGCGGGTGACGACGTCGGCCGCGACCGTCGTGTACGCGTGCCCGATGTGGGGGGCGTCGTTGACGTAGTAGATCGGCGTCGTCAGGTAGAAGGTCGCGGGCTCCGGCATGGTGCCCATCGTAGTTGCGCCCCGGGGCCGCCCCGCGCTCAGGCCTTCTCGCGCAGACGCTCGAGCTCCTCCTCGACGATCGAGTCGTCGAGCTTGGTGAACACGGGGGTGGGCCTCCCGACCTCCGTGCCCGGTACGACGGCGCGCGACTCCCACGCCGGGAAGGCGTAGTCGCCCGTGATCACCGGATAGGTGCGCGAGTCGTCGTCGAGGTCGGTGACCTCGTCGATGCGCGGCTGGGGCGCGAACGTCCCGGTGCCGCCGAACGTCTCGTGCACCTGCTGCGCCGAGTGCGGCAGGAACGGGCTGAGCAGCGTGTTGCAGTCGCTCACGGCCTGCGTGACCGTGTGCAGCACCGTGGCGAGGCGGTCGGGGTCCGTCTTGAGCTTCCACGGCTCGGTCTCGGACACGTACCGGTTGACGTCGCCGACGACGCGCATGGCCTCGGCGATCGCCGCCCGCTGGCGGTTGGACCCGATGAGCCCGCCCACGGTGCCGAACGCCTTGCCCGTCGTCTCGAGGACGGCGCGGTCGACGTCGGACCGCTCGCCCGGGGTCGGGACCTGCCCGAAGTTCTTGTGCACCATGCTCGCCGTGCGGTTCACGAGGTTGCCCCAGCCCGCGACGAGCTCGTCGTTGGTGCGCCGCAGGAAGCTGTCCCACGTGAAGTCGACGTCCTGGCTCTCCGGGCCGGCTGCCGCCACGTAGTAGCGGAACGCGTCCGGCTGGTAGCGGGCCAGCATGTCGCGCACGTAGATGACCACGCCGCGCGAGCTCGAGAACTTCTGGCCCTCCACGTTGAGGAACTCCGAGCTGACCACCTCGGTGGGCAGCTGCAGCGTCCCGTACGGGCCGGGCGCGCCGCCGCGGGAGCCGCGCCCGTCGTAGGCGAGCAGCTCCGCCGGCCAGATCTGGGAGTGGAACGTGATGTTGTCCTTGCCCATGAAGTAGAACGAGCGGGCCGTCTCCTCGGTCCAGAACGCGCGCCACGCCTCCGGGTCGCCGGTGCGGCGCGCCCACTCGATCGACGCGGACAGGTACCCGATGACGGCGTCGAACCACACGTACAGCCGCTTGGTCGGGTTCTGCTCCCAACCCTCGAGCGGCACCGGGATGCCCCAGTCGATGTCGCGCGTCATGGCGCGCGGGCGCACGTCGTCGAGCAGGTTGAGGCTGAAGTTCAGCACGTTGGGCCGCCACCCGGTGCGGGTGCGCAGCCAGTCGCCCAGCGCGTCGGCTAGGGCCGGCAGGTCGAGGAAGAAGTGGTCCGACTCGACGAACTTCGGCGTCTCGCCGTTGATGCGGCTGCGGGGGTTGATCAGGTCGATCGGGTCGAGCTGGTTGCCGCAGTTGTCGCACTGGTCGCCCCGCGCGCCGTCGTACCCGCAGATGGGGCACGTGCCCTCGATGAAGCGGTCGGGCAGCGTGCGGCCCGTGGACGGGGAGATCGCGCCCATCGTGGTCTTCTCGACCATGTAGCCGTTCTTGTGGACCGTGCGGAACATCTCCTGCACGACGGCGTAGTGGTTGCGCGTCGTGGTGCGGGTGAACAGGTCGTAGGACAGCCCGAGCGACGTGAGGTCCTCGACGATGACGCGGTTGTAGCGGTCCGCGAGCTGCTGCGGGGTGACCCCCTCCTGCTCCGCCTGCACGAGGATCGGCGTCCCGTGCTCGTCGGTGCCGGACACCATCAGCACGTCGTGACCCGCCATCCGCATGTGCCGGCTGAAGACGTCGGAGGGAACGCCGAACCCGGCGACATGGCCGATGTGCCGCGGGCCGTTGGCGTAGGGCCAGGCCACGGCGGACAGGATGTGGGTCACGACCGCGATTCTAGGGGCCGGTCCCCCGCGCGTCCGGGGCGTCCCGCACCGCGGTCCGCGTCACCGGAGGGTGACGCGGACCAGCCGGTCGTCGCCGTCGCGCGGCGCGCCGCGGCCGTCGGTGTTGTTGGTCAGCACCCACAGCCCGTCCGCGTCGCTGCCGCCGGGGACGACGGGCGCGACGTTGCGCAGCCGCCCCAGCTCGCCGACGAGCAGCGCCTGCGCCGCCCCGAGCGGTCGGACGCTCCCGTCGGCGTCGACCCCCTCGCTCGCGCCCTTCTCGTCCGCGCCCGAGGCCGTGCTCCCGAGCGGCACCCGCCAGAGCCGTTCGCCGCGCAGCCCCGCGAGGTAGACGGCGTCGTCGGTCACCGCGAGGCCCGACGGCGACGCGTCCGCCGTGGACCACCAGGCGACGGGGGTGACGGTGCCGGCCACGGCCCCCTCCTGGCCCTCGGTCCCGGGGCCCTCGACGTCGGGCCACCCGTAGTTGCCGCCCGGCTCGATCACGTTGAGCTCGTCCCAGGTGTTCTGCCCGAACTCGCTCGCGAACATCCGCCCCGACGCCTCCCACCCCAGGCCCTGGACGTTGCGGTGCCCGAGCGTCCAGACCGGGGACGCGGGGTCGGGGTTCCCCGGGGCCGGGTCGCCGTCCGTCGTGACGCGCAGGATCTTGCCGCCCAGCGACCCCGGGTCCTGCGACGCGGCGCCGTCCCCCGCGTCGCCCGTGCCGACGAACAGGAACCCGTCCGGCCCGAAGGCCAGGCCGCCGCCGTCGTGGTGCCCGGCGCGGGGGATGCCGTCGAGAACGGTCGTGAGCGGGCCGAGCGTGGTCCCCTCCAGCGTGCCGCGCAGCACCGCGTTGTCGTCGGCGCCGGTGCGGTAGACGAACACGTCGCCCGACGCGGGGTCGCGGGCCACGCCCAGCAGCCCGCCCTCGCCGTCGGGCGTGGTCTGGGCGACGAGCGTGTCGGCCCCCGGGCCGGTGACCTCGGTCGTCGTCCCCGCGTCGGGGTCGACGACGACGAGCCGGGCGGCGTCCCGCAGGCTGATCAGCAGGGTCCCGTCCGGCAGGGGCGCGAGGCCCCACGGCACGTCGAGGTCGTCGACGACGGTCTCGACCGTGGCCCCGGGCGTGGAGGTCGCCGAGGCGCCGGGCGCGGTGGGGTTCTCGGCGGGACCGAGGGACGCCGACGTCCTCGACGCCTCGGGCGGCCCGCCGTCGGCCGTCGTGCCGCACCCGGTGAGCGCCAGGAGCACGACGGCTGCCGCCGCGCCCCGGCGGACGGCGGAGGTGCGGTGGCGTGAGTCCATGACCCCATCCTCCCGCCCGGGACGCTCGGGCGTCGGTCGACACGTGGTCGACCGTCGGTCGAAGTTCTGGCACCCTGTGGTCAAGGCAGCACCAAGCCCGGAGTACCGCCGAGCCCGGAGGTCGTGATGAGCATCGTCAGTACCGTGTCGAGCTGGTTCCGTCGCGAGGAACGCGGGGCGGAGCCCGACCGCCCCCGCGACCTCCCCCGTCTCCCTGCGGCCCCCGAGGCCGTCCTCGACGCACGACCGGCGTCCGGGACGATGTGCGTCGAGCCGCTGCGGCCCTCGGGGTCGGCCTCCTTCCCGTACTGACCTACCGCGCGAGCCAGCCGCCGTCGACGGGGAGCACGACGCCGTGCACGTAGTCGGCGGCGGGCGACGCGAGGAACACCACGGCGCCCCCGACGTCCTCGGCCCGCCCCCAGCGCCCCGCCGGGATGCGGTCGAGCAGCTGCGCGGAGCGGTCGGGGTCGTCCCGCAGGGCCTGCGTGTTGTCCGTGGCGACGTACCCGGGCGCGACGGCGTTGACGTTGACGCCACGCGGGGCCCACTCGTTGGCGAGCGCGCGGGTGAGGCCCGCGACGCCCGACTTCGCGGCCGCGTAGCCCGGCACGTTCACCCCGCCCTGGAAGCTCAGCAGCGAGGCGGTGAAGACGACCTTCCCGCCGCCTCGCTCCAGCATGGGGCGCGCGACGACCTGCGTGAGCGCGAACTGGCTCGACAGGTCCACCTGCAGCACCTCGTCCCAGTCGGCGAGCGGGTGCTCGGCCGCAGGGGCACGGCGGATGGTGCCCGCGTTGTTCACCAGGACGTCCACGGGCCCGGACGCGACGAGCGCCTCGCCGAGGGCGAGCACCGCCCCGCGGTCGGCGAAGTCGCACGCGTGCACCGTGCACCGCCGGCCGTGCGCGGCCACGCGGCGCTCCACCTCGCTCGTGCCCGGACGCAGGCTCGTGCCCACGGCGTCGACGTCCGCCCCGGCCGCCGCCAGCGCGTCCGCGACCGCGAGGCCGATGCCGCGGCTCGCACCCGTGACGACGGCGCGACGGCCGGTGAGGTCGAACGGGCCCGTCACCGGAGCCCCGCGATCCCGACCGGGTCCATGTCGGCGTAGTCCTGGTTCTCGCCCGCCATCGCCCAGACGAACGAGTACGCACGGGTGCCGACGCCCAGGTGCACCGACCAGCCCGGGCTGACGACGACGTCGCCGTCCGCCAGCACGATCGACCGGGTGCCGTCGGGCGGGCCGGCGAGGTGCACGACGCGGTCCTCCTCGCCGAGGCCCGTGTAGAGGTACACCTCGGTGCGCCGCGCGTGCGTGTGCGGCGGCATGGTGTTCCAGACGCTGCCCGGCTCCAGCGTGGTGATGCCGAGCACGAGGTTGGCCGAGCGGACCCCGTCGGCGTGCACGTACCTCCGCACGGTGCGCACGTTGGCGCTCTCCTGCTCGCCGAGCCGGGCGCCGTCGGCCTCGTCGCGGCGGGCCACGGCGTCCGGGTGCGCGGCGTGCGCGGGCGCGGACACGAGGTAGACGCGCCCCTCCCCGGCGACGGCGACCTCGCGGTCGTCGCCCGCGCCGACGTACAGGACGTCCAGCGCGGCCACGACGTGGTCGACGCCGTCCACGGTCACCGTCACGGCGCCGTCGAGGGGGACGACGGCGAGCTCCCGGCGCGCGAGCAGGGAGGGGGCGTGGAGCTCGGGCGGCGCGACGAGCACCACCGCCTCGGGGCCGGCCACGAGGCCGCCCAGCAGCATCCGGTCGTCCGCCGCGAGCGCCCAGGTCGGCGTCGGGGACGGGAACAGTCCGTCCGCGAGGAAGCGCCCGCGGAGCTCGTCGGTGGTCAGGCGGGCGAAGTCGTCGGGATGGGTCGACGGCAGAAGTCGCACGGGAGGCTCCTCAGCGGATCGGGCGCAGGTGGGCGTCGTCGGGCAGGGGGAGGCCGAAGCCGGGGGCGTCGTCGAGGTGCAGCACGCCGTCGCGGGGCAGCAGCAGGGCCGGGTCGACGCCCGCCACGCGCCCCGGCACGCCCTCGACGACCTCGACGTTGCCGAGGCCGGCGGCGAGGTGCGCGGCGTACCGCGTCTTGAGGGGGCGCCCCCAGGCGTGCGGGGAGGCCCCCACGCCGGTGCCCGCCAGCTGGGGCATCAGCTCCCGCCACGCGGTGAGGCCGAAGGACATGACGTCCATGAGCAGCACGTCGATCGCGCCGCTCGTCGCCACGGGCAGCAGGGCGGCGACGTCGGGGCTGGTCTCGCCCTCGGCCACGCGGGTGGACGGGGAGCGGTCGTCGAGCCACGCCCGCAGGGCCTTGAGGTCGCCCGGGTCGTCGAGGAACGGCTCCTCCACCCAGTACAGGCCGACGTGGGCCACGGCGTCGAGGTACGAGAGGAAGCCGTCGAGGTCGTAGCCGTCGTTGGCGTCGACCAGGAGGCGGGCGTCGGGAAAGGCCTCGCGGACCGCGCACGTGACGGCGACGTCGCGCTCGTCCCCCGCGGCCCGGTCCATCCAGCGGTTCCCGCGCCCGATCTTGAGCTTGAAGTCGCGGAACCCGAGGCCGGCGTCGGCCCGGCACTCCTCGAGCACCACGTCCACCCCGCGCGGCGACCCCTGCGGGTCGAGGTCGTCGAAGTAGAGCGCGCCGTCGTAGACCGGGACGTCCCGGGTCCCGAGCCCGCCGAGGAGGGCGTGGACGGGCGCGTCGTGGACGACGCCGAGCAGGTCGTGCAGCGCGACGTCGAGCCAGCGGTCCGCCGGGTCGAGCATGCCCACGGCGGGGTCCGCCAGCTCGGAGAGCCGGCGCCCCTCCACGCGCGTCACGTCCCCCGCCGGCCCCTCTACCAGACCCCAGCCGGTCCGTCCGTCGTCGGTGACGAGGACCGCGACGTCCGAGTCGGGGCCGTCGCCGTGGCTGCCGAGCCGCGCGTTGCGGCCGACGGTGCGGGGATAGCGGGTCTCGAGGCGGGCGAGGCGCACCGAGGCGATGCGGGGGTCGGCGGAGGTCATGGGTCCCTTCAGGGGGTCGGGGGTGGTGCGGGCGTCTGCGGCTCGGCGCCGAGCGCGGCGGAGATGCGTGCAGCGGTGCGGAGCACGGCGGCGACGATGTCGTCCTGGGCGTCGACGATGCGCTCGCGGGGGCCCGCGACGCTGATGGCGGCGACCGGCCGGCCGTCGCGGCCGACCAGCGGGGCGGCGATGCAGCGCACGCCGGGCTCCCGCTCGGCGTCGTCGAGCGCCCAGCCCTGGTCGCGGATGCGGTCGAGCTCGGTGCGCAGCTCGGTGAGGGTCGTGAGCGTGGTCGGGGTGTACCGCGGCCTCGGGATGCGGGCGAGGACGGCGTCGGCCTCGGCCGCCGGGAGCGCCGACATCCACGCCTTGCCCAGCCCGGACGCGTGCAGCGGCGCGCGGCTGCCCAGCTTCGACAGCACCCGCACCACCTGCGGGCCCTCCTCCTGCATGACGTAGCACATCTGGTCGTCGTCGACGACGGCGATGAACGCCGTCTCCTCCGTCTCGTCGACCAGGGCGCGCAGGTGCTCCGGGCCGACCGCGAACACGTCCAGCCCGTCGAGCGCCTGCAGCCCGAGCCGCATCGTCACGGGACCGAGGCGCAGCTCCGTCTCGCCCACGACGTAGCCGCGGTCGCGCAGGGTGCCCACGATCCGGTAGGCCGCGCTGCGGCTCAGCCCGAGGTCGGTCGCGAGCCGCTGCACCGTCCCTCCCGGCCGGGCGGCGACCCACTCGATGATGTCGAGGCCGCGGACCAGCGTCCCGGCGGCTCCCCTGTCGACGTCGTTGCTCGCGTTCACAGTGCTCACGCTGCCATCCTGCCCCGGCCCGGGCGCTCATCCCTTGAGCCCCGACCGGGCGACGCCCGCGATGACGTAGCGCTGGACGAACGCGAACAGGACGAGGACGGGCACGCTGGCGACGGCGGCGCCGGCCATCACGGCCGGGAAGTCCGTCGCGTACGCGCCGCGCAGCGTCGCCAGGCCCGCGGGCAGCGTGAGCTGCGACGGGTTGAACAGCACGTACAGCGGCCACAGGAAGTCGTTCCAGCTGGCCAGGAAGGTCAGCAGCCCCAGCGTCGCGAGCGGCGCCTTCGACAGCGGCAGCACGACGCGCACGAAGATCTGCCACCGGTTCGCGCCGTCGATCAGCGCGGCCTCCTCGAGGGCCGCCGGGAGGCCGGCGAAGAACTGGCACAGGAAGAAGACGCCGAACGCGCTCGCCGCCCCCGGGATGACCAGGGCCCACACGGTGTCGAGCCAGCCGAGCCCGTCCACGATGAGGTAGTTCGGCATGAGGAAGACGAACCCCGGCACGAACAGCGTGGCGACGATGACGGCGAACACGACCCGCCGCCCGGGGAACCGCATGCGGGCCAGCGGGTAGGCCGCCGCCGACGCCGTCGCGAGCACCAGGACCGTGTGCAGCACCCCGACGAGCACCGAGTTGCCGAACCAGCGCAGCAGCGGCGCCTGGGCGTCGGCGAAGAGGGTGCGGTACCCCTCGAGCGTGGGCTCCGGCGGCACCCACTGCGGCGGCAGGACCGTCGCGTCGCCCGTCGTCTTGAACGACGTCGACAGCATCCAGAGCAGCGGCGCCAGGACGAGGACCGACAGGATCAGCAGCAGCGCGTACAGCAGCAGGGTGCCGACCACCCCGCGCCCGGCCGGGGACGCCGTCCGGGTGCGGGCACGTCCCGTGCGCTCGACCGTGGTCGTCATCTCAGCTCTCCTTCTGACGCAGGAACAGGAAGTTCAGGGCGCTGACGACGATCAGCAGGAGAGCGAGCAGGTAGCTCATCGCGGCGGCGAGGCCCATGCGGAACTGCTCGAGCCCGACCTCGGCG
This sequence comes from Isoptericola sp. NPDC057653, assembly GCF_042799955.1. NCBI lineage: Bacteria > Bacillati > Actinomycetota > Actinomycetes > Micrococcales > Promicromonosporaceae > Isoptericola > Isoptericola sp. NPDC057653. Next base: position 57,586 of record NZ_JBHVHP010000003.1, read on the forward strand.
ATGAACATGATCGCCGTGCGCGTCTCGTTCGACGGGTTGCCGCCCGTGAGCAGGTACGACTGGCCGAACATGTTCGCGGACGCCAGCACCGTCATCGTGAGGACGAAGAGGATGACGGGCCGCAGCTGCGGCAGCGTCACGTGCCACAGCCGGGCCCACCGGCCGGCGCCGTCCACCTTCGCCGCGTCGTAGAGCGCCTCGTCGACGCCCTGGAGGCCCGCCAGGTAGACCACGGAGTTGAACCCCAGGGTCCACCACAGCGTGACGCCGACCAGCGACACCCAGACCCACGGCGTCGCCGTGAGCCAGGGCACGGCCTCGGTGATGCCGAGCTCCGCGAGGTAGCCGTTGACCAGCCCCGTGTTGCCGTTGAGCAGGTACTGCCACAGCAGCCCGACGACGCTCACGCCCAGCACGTAGGGCGCGAAGAACACCGCCCGGAAGAACGTGCGGCCGCGGAAGCGCTGGTTGAGCAGCAGCGCGAGCGCCAGCGGGACCGCCATGAGCAGCGGGACGCTGAGCACCACGAAGATCCCCGTGGCGCGCATGCTCTCCCAGAACTGCTGGGCGACGAGCGCGCCGGGCGTGAACAGGTCGACGTAGTTCTGCAGCCCGACGAACGGGCGGGCCGGGAGGAAGAAGTCCCAGTTGTGCAGGCTCATCCAGACGCCCGACACCGCGGGGACCAGGACGAACGTGCCGAAGATCAGGAGGAACGGGGCGAGGAAGGCGTACGGCGTCCACCAGCGCGGGCGGTGCGGCGAGCGGGCGCGGCGCCGCACGTCGGGTCCGGCCGCGCCCGTGGCGGGCGCCGGGGCCTCGTGCCGGGCGGTGCCGGCGGCGGAGACGGTGGTCATGTCAGGCCTCCCCGTACTTCGAGGCGTTCTCCGTGAGGAGGAAGGACGCCTGGGTGGTGGCGGTCTCGAGCGCGGTGCGCGGGTCGCCCAGGGACAGCAGGGCGTCCCCGACGGCCGGGTAGAGGATCGTCGTCTGCACCTCCGCGATGCCCGGCACCAGCGGGTAGAACCGGATGTGCTCCACGCCCTGCGCGACGTGCGCCTGCGCGGGGAGGTCCTGGAGCTCCGGGGAGCGGAGCACGGGCAGCCGCGCCGGCACGGGGCCGGCGGACGCCCAGCCGAGGGAGTTCTCGAGGATCCAGCCAAGGAAGGTCACGACGGCGGCCAGCCGGTCGGCGTCGAACGTGCGCTGCCTGGCGACCACGAACTGGTGCGAGCCCGAGAACGCGGCCCGCTCGCCACCGATGCGCGGCAGCGGGGCGACGTCCCAGTCGAGGCCGTCGACCTGCGCCAGGTCGTTGATGAGGGCGCCCGGGCCGCCCCACAGGAACGCGTTCTGGTCGTTCTTGAACGCGACGTTGGCGTCGGAGCCGCTGACGTCGCGCGGGCTCCAGCCCTGCCGGATGAGCGACTGCTGCCACGCCAGCGCCTCGACCCCCTCGGGGCCGGCCCACGTCGCGGACCGGCCGGCGTCGTCGTAGTGGGTGCCGCCGTGCTGCCACAGCAGGGAGTCGAAGCCGCGGCCCACGCCCTGCGGGTCGATGGCCGGGAGCCAGTGGCCGCGGACGCCGGTCGACGCCAGCGCGTCGAGCGCCGCCTCGTACCCGGCGCGGTCGACGGGAGGCGTCTCGGGGTCGAGACCTGCCGCCTCCAGCACCCGGCGGTTGTAGAACAGGGAGTCCGGCCACATGTCGAGCGGCAGCGACCAGCGCTGGTCGCGGTAGACGCCGGACCCCCACACGACCGGCAGGTAGTCGGCCTCCGTCAGCCCGACGGTGCCCAGCACCTCGTCCACCGGCATGATCACGTTCCGTGCGGCGTTCGTCGCCACCTGGAAGTTGTGCATGAGCGCGAAGTCGGGGGCCAGGCCGCTCATCACCGCCGCCGGGAACTTCTGGTAGAAGTCCGGCCACGGCAGCGCGTACATGTCGATCCGGACGTTCGGGTGCGCGGCCGTGAACTCCGCGATGAGCGTCCGCATCACCGGGCCGTCGCCGCCCGTGAGCCCGTTCCAGAACCGCAGCGTGACCGGCGGGCCGTCGTAGGCGCCCGCCACCTGCGGCATGCGCGTCGTGCCGATCGTGGGCGCGCACCCGGCGACGGCCGCCGCGGCACCCGCCACCCCCAGTGCGCGGAGCACCGCGCGTCGCGTCAGCGACCTCATCTCCACGTCCCCACCTCGTCGTGTCGTCCCGATCATCGGGACTCATGTGTCGATGAACGGGAACGCTAGCGGAGGTCGGCGGGAGCGTCAACGGTCTGCCCGCGGCTCGGACGGCGGGCGCGACGTCGGGCGCGCCCCGCGCGCGGGCGGTGGCAGGGTGGGGGCATGAGCGAGAGCACCGTCCCCGCGGCCGCGGGCCGCGCCCTGATCGTCGTCGACGTCCAGCCCACCTTCTGCGAGGGCGGCGAGCTCGCCGTCGACGGCGGCAACCAGGTCGCCGCGGACGTCGCGGCCTACGTCGCCGCGCACCGCGACCGGTACGAGATCGTCGTGACCACGCAGGACTGGCACGTCGACCCGGGCGACCACTTCAGCGATCGGCCCGACTTCGTCGACTCCTGGCCGCCGCACGGCATCGCCGGCACGCCGAACGCGGAGCTGCACCCCGCCCTCGCCGGCCTGCACCCCGACGTGTCGGTGAAGAAGGGCCAGTACGCCCACGGCTACTCCGGCTTCGAGGGCACCGACGACGCCGGCCGCACCCTGGAGCAGGCCCTGAGCGACGCCCGCGTCGAGGCGGTCGACGTCGTCGGCCTCGTCGAGTCGCACTGCGTCAGGCGCACGGCCCTCGACGCCGTCGGCCTGGGCCTCGCCACGCGGGTGCTCACGGACCTCACCATCCCCGTCAGCCCCGAGCAGGGGGAGCAGGCCCGCGCCGAGCTCGCCGCCGCGGGCGTCGAGCTGGTCCCCTCGACCGCTCCCTGACCTCGCCGAGCTCCGACGCCGGCGAGCAGGCGGGTGCGCACGTCCTGGGCGTCCAGAACGTGCGCGACCGCCTGCTCGGCGGCTACCTCGCGGCGAGGGCCGCCGCGTAGAGGTCGCGCTTGGGCACGCCGGCGGCGGTCGCGACGTCGGCGACGGCGGCCTTGAGCCGCTCCCCCGCCCGGACGCGGGCCAGCACCTCGGGCACGAGGTCCTCGACGCTCGGGGCGGCGCCGACGGGGGCCCCGCCGACGACGACGCAGATCTCGCCGCGCAGGCCGTCGCCGGCGGCCGCGCGGGCGTCGACCTCGGCGACGAGGTCGGCGAGCGGCCCGCGCAGCACCTCCTCGTACGTCTTGGTCAGCTCGCGGCACACCGCGGCGGGGCGGTCGCCGCCGAATGCGTCCGCCATCGCGTGCAGGGTGTCGGCGATGCGGTGCGGCGCCTCGAAGAAGACCATCGTGCGCGTCTCGGCCGCGAGCGCCCCCAGCCACCGCGACCGCTCGCCCGGCTTGCGCGGGACGAAGCCGTCGAAGGTGAACCGGTCCGTCGGCAGCCCGGACAGCGCGAGCGCGGTCAGCACCGCGGACGGGCCCGGCGCGGCGGTGACGCGCACGTCCCGCTCGACGGCGCGGGCGACGACGCGGTAGCCGGGGTCGGACACGGCGGGCATGCCCGCGTCGGACACCACGAGCACGGTGCCGCCGTCGGCGACGACGTCGAGCAGCTCGTCGGCGCGCGCCGCCTCGTTGTGCTCGTGGTACGACGTGACCCGCCCCCCGACCGTCACGCCCAGGCGCTGGGCGAGGGCGTGCAGCCGGCGCGTGTCCTCGGCGGCCACGACGTCGGCCTCCGCGAGCAGCCGGCGCAGCCGCGGCGACGCGTCCTCGGCGTTCCCGATCGGCGTCGCGGCGAGCACGACCGCCCCGGCCTCGGCGCTCGGGGCGGGACGGGGTGCGACAGGAGGCTCGGGGGTCATGGTGACCAGCGTCCCACGCCCCTACGATGACCCGGTGACCGCCCCCGACGCCGACGCCACAGCCACCGGCGATCCCGCGCCCGCGGGCACGCCGCCGGACCGCGGTCGCCACCGCGCGGCCGACGACCCGTACGGCAGGCCCGACGTCCCCGACCTCGCCGCCGCCGACCGGCCCGAGGCAGGGGCGACGGAGGCCGGCGAGGTCGCCCACGGTGCGGCCGGGGGCCCGCCCCCGGCGTTCCCCGGCGTCCCGTCGCCGGCGTTCCCGCCGGTCCCGGAGGCGGAGCCCGACCCCCGCTCCACGCACGAGCGGCTGCTGGACCGCCTGCTCGGCGCGCGACGGGTACGGCTCGACCTGCGCCGCCGCGACCGCTTCTGGGGCTGGTTCGGCACGATCGTCGTGACGCTGCTCGCCGCCGCGACGCGGCTGTGGAACCTGGGGCAGCCGCACAAGCTCGTGTTCGACGAGACGTACTACGTCAAGGACGCCTTCACGCTGGGCCGGCTGGGCTTCGAGGCGCAGTGGCCGGACGAGCCGAACCCGGCGTTCGAGGCCGGCGACGTGCTCACCTACCTCGACAAGGCGGCGTACGTCGTCCACCCGCCGATCGGCAAGTGGATGATCTGGCTCGGGATGGAGGCGGGGGGCGGCGCCACCAGCTCGTTCGCGTGGCGGCTCGCGAGCGCCGTCGTCGGCATCCTCGCCGTGTTCCTCCTGGTCCGGATCGCGCGCCGCCTCTTCGCGTCGTCGGCGATGGGCGTCGCCGCGGGCCTGCTCCTGGCGATCGACGGCGAGGCGATCGTGCACTCCCGGACGGCGCTGCTCGACCAGTTCCTCATGCTGTGGGTGCTGGTGGCGTTCGGCTGCCTCGTCATGGACCGGGAGCAGGCCAGGCGTCGGCTCGCCGGCCGGGTCGCCGAGATCCTCGACGCGGGCGGCACCGTCGCGCGCTACGGTCCGCGGCTCGGGTTCCGCTGGTGGCGCCTCGCCGCCGGCGTCAGCCTCGGGCTCGCGTGCGGCACGAAGTGGTCCGGGCTGTGGTTCGTCGCCGTCTTCGGCATCCTCACCGTGCTGTGGGACCTGGCGGCGCGCCGCGCGGCCGGCGTCGGCCGCTGGTGGGAGGACTCCCTGGTCGTCGACGCCGTGCCCGCGTTCCTCACGATCGTGCCCACCGCGTTCGTCGTCTACCTGGCGTCGTGGTGGTCGTGGTTCACGCACGCCGGCGCGTACATGCGGCAGTGGGCGGCGGAGCATCCGGGCGAGGGCGTCACGTGGCTGCCCGAGTCCCTGCGCAGCCTGCTCGCGTACCACCAGCAGATGTGGGACTTCCACACGGGTCTCTCGTCCGACCACCCGTACGCGTCGCACCCGCTGGGCTGGATCGTGCAGTGGCGGCCCACGTCGTTCTTCTGGGAGAAGCAGGCGCCCGGCGAGGGGACCTGCCCGGCCGACGCCGCCGACGCGTGCGCCCGCGCCGTCACGTCGCTCGGCAACCCGCTGCTGTGGCTGCTCGCCGCGCTCGCGATCGTCGCGACCATCTGGCTGGGGATCCGCTTCCGCGACTGGCGCGCCGTCGCCGTGCTCAGCGGCACCGCCGCCGGCTGGCTGCCGTGGTTCGCGTACGCGCCCCCGTTCAGCGACCGGACGATCTTCACCTTCTACACGATCGCCTTCACACCGTGGGTGGTGCTCACGCTGCTCTATCCCATGGTGGTCGCGCTCGAGCGCACCGAGGGGCGCCGTCGCGAGCGCGGCCTCGTCGTCGCGGGAATCCTCGCCGTGCTGCTCGTGATCCTCGCCGTGTCGGCGGTCTTCTACCCGCTGTGGACCGGCACGCAGGTGCCGTACCCGTACTGGCAGAACGTCATGCGCCTGGAGTCGTGGATCTGACGCCACCCGGCGGACGTGGGGACGAGAGCGGCCCCGCCCCTCTCGCGGGGCGGGGCCGGTCTCGTACCGACGGTGCTCGGGGTCGTCAGGCGGTGGGCCAGTCGACCTGCGGGGTCTCGTGGAACGCCCAGCCGGTCTCGCGCCACACCGGCGCCTGCGCGGCGACCCGGGCGCGGAAGGCGTCCCAGTCCTTGCGCTCGGGCGACGTCCAGGCCACCTCGGCGACGGCGCCCAGGCGCGGCAGCAGCATGGAGAAGAGCTCCTCGCGGGTGGCGAGCGTCTCCGTCCAGACGGCGGCCTCGACGCCCTCGACCGAGTCGGCGGGCAGCCCGTCGATCACGGTGGTGGGCTCCCACTCGTAGGAGTCGCGCAGCTCGACGTACCCGGCCCAGTGCAGGCCCAGCGGGTGCTCCGGCGTGTACTTCATGTCGAGGTAGGCGTGGTTGCCGGGCGACATGATGAACCGCGCGCCGGCGTGGGCCGCCGCGACGAAGCGGGCGAACTCCTCGCCCTTCGGCTCCCAGTACTGCAGCAGCGTGCCCGGCTCCACGGGGCCGCGGGCGCCCTCCTGCCAGAAGATCGGTGTCTTGCCGTGCTCGCGCACGATGCGGCCCGCGAGCTCCACGAACTTCGCGAACTCCTCGACCTCCATCGTGTGCACCTCGTCGCCGCCGACGTGCACCCAGTCGCCCTCGGTCATGCCGGCGATGTCGCCGATCACGGCGCGCAGGAACGGCTCCGTGGCCGGGTTGTCGAACCACAGGCGGGAGAAGCCGACCTCGATGCCCTCGTAGGGCTCGGTCGCCAGGCCGTCCTGGCTGAGGGCCCCGTAGACCTGCAGCGCGGCGTTGATGTGCCCCGGCATGTCGAATTCCGGCACGATCGTGACGAACCGCTCCGCCGCGTACGCCTGCAGCTCGCGGTAGTCGTCCACGGTGAGGAAGCCGGCCGTGCCGCCGCCCACCTGGCTGTCCGACGCCTTCTCCAGCTCGGGGCGCGACGGCGTCTCGATCCGCCAGCCCTGGTCGTCGGTGAGGTGCAGGTGCAGCACCCGCAGCTTGAACGCCGCGACGAGGTCCACGACGGCGCGGATGTCGTCGGGGCCGAACCAGTGCCGCACGACGTCGAACGACAGGCCCCGCCAGCGGTAGCGCGGCGCGTCGTGCACGACGACGCCGGGCACCTCGCGGGCGCCGCCGGCAGCGTCGGCGGGGACGGGCGCGACGAGCTGGCGGAGCGTGCGCGCGGCGTGCAGCAGGCCGACGGGCTCCGGCGCGGTCGCCTCGACCCCCGCGGTGGTGACGCGCAGCGTGTAGCGCTCGGGGTTGTCGGACCCCTCGGGCCCGGCGGCGGCGTCGAGCCGCAGCACCACCGGGGTGGCCCCGTCCTCGTCGGCGGCGGCGACGCGGACGCCGACGGCCGCGAGCTGCTCGGCCGCCAGCGCGGCGAGGGAGTCGTCGGGCGCGACGACGGACGCCACGTCCAGGGCGAGCGACGGCGCGTCCTGGCCCTCGACGACGGTGGGCCACGGGATGAGAGGCAGCACGGGGATCAGTCTCCAGACGCGGGTCGAATCGTTACGTTAGCGATCCTGCCGAATAGGTGGAACCCGTGTCAACGACCCGCCCCGTGGGCCTGCGCTCCGCCCCGGCCCGCCTCAGTAGGTGTCGATCACGACCGGCGCGGGGTCGGCGGGCAGCACGGAGTCGAGCACCCCGGCGGCCGGGCCGGACCAGCCCACGTGGACGCCCTCCGGGATGCCCTCGCTCACCTGGTTCCACACCCACTCGCCCGTCGTGACGCCGCCGGTCCGGTCGGCGACGACCGCCACCTCCACCTGCGGCAGCGGGTGCAGCAGGGCGCGGTCGGGCACCGACTCGGGTCGCGTCTGGTGCACGACGAGCAGGGTGGGCGGCAGCCCCTCGCGCGAGACGAGGTCGGCCAGGTAGGCGGTGACCTCGTCGAGCTCGTCGGCGCTCATCTCGTGCGACGTGGTCGACGCCCCGTCCCCGACGCGCTTCTCCGGCCGCACGGACACACCGACCCCGGACGACTGCAGCAGCGGCTCCGCCGCGCGCACCTGGTCCACCACCGGGGTGGTGCCCGCGCCGACGTCCAGCAGCACGTAGACCCCGGCGTCGCGGGCCGCGGAGACCAGGGGGCTCAAGGCCTCGACGTCCTCCTGCGTGACCCAGTCGCCGTCGTCGCCCGGGCCGCCCGCCGTCACGCTCACGGGCACCACCAGCGTCGGCACGACCGGGCCGGACCCCTTGGCGTCGTCGTCCGTCGGCGTGTAGGCGGCGGCCGCGGCCTGCGCCCGCGCGATCGCCGTCGCCGGGTCGTCCCACACGGTCGCCGCGGCCGTGACGTACCGCGCGGGCAGCAGGTGCTGGCTGCCGGTGGGCAGCAGGGCGGCGCGCTCGGCGGCGGCGACCCGCCACGCGAACGTCCCCGCGTCGCCGAACGACCGGCCCACCCCCACGACCGTGAGGGCCTGTGCCCGGTCGACCGTCCGCACGGCGTCGCGGGTGCCCAGGTCGCCGCCGGGCACCTCGGTCGTCACGGCGCCGGCCGCCCGGAGGGACGCGATCGCGGCCTCCTGCCCCTCGCCCGGGTCGACGAGCGCCAGCACCTCCCGCAGGAGCCGAGGGCCGGTCGACGCCGTGCCCTCCTCGGCGCCGGACGCCGAGGGCGACGACGTCACGCTGCCGCCCAGCATCCCGTCGAGCTGTGCGGCGAGGTCGTCCAGGTCGTCGTCCTCGAGCGTCGGGCCCGCCCCGTCGGCACCCTCGACCACGTCCGGCGCGACGTCGAGGGCCTGCACGCCCGCCGCGTCCGCGGCCTGGCGCGACGCCTCGTCGTCCTCGTCCTTCGTGGTGCCGTCCTCGCCGCCTCGGATCTCGTCGCCCGTGACCACCACGGCCACGCGGGCGCCGAGCCGCTTCAGCTCCTCCGTCACGCCGGCACCGGTCCCGTCGGTCAGCAGCGCCGGGGCGTGCACGGCCACGGCCGTCGCCGCGAGCGCGGGCAGCGCGGCCTCGTCGTCGGCGTCCGCGAGCACCACGATCTCCGAGCGCGCGTAGATCGCCTGGCTCGTGGTCAGGGCCAGCTCCACGGGGTCCGCCGAGTCGAGCAGCACGGTGTGGTCCGGCAGGTCGCGCACCGCGACCGCCGGCGCGGCCGTGGGCGCCGTCGACCCCTCGTCGGGGGGCGACGCCGTGCAGCCTGTGAGGGCGAGTGCACCGGTCAGGACGACGACGGGCAGGACGAATCGGACGTTCCGGAGGGGCACGCCCCTCATCTTTGCGCATCCTGCGGCCAGGGTCGACGTCGCCCCGTCCGGTATCCCGGACCCTCGGCGTGTCGCGCCGCGACCCGCCCGGGCACGAGAGGATCTCCGGATGGCGAACGACCTCCTCATGCGGATCCACAGCCCCGAGTTCCAGGCCATGTCGGAGCGCGTGCTGCGCGCCACCGAGCTGACCTCGCGCCTCAACGTCCTGCCGTTCGACGACGAGGATGGCAAGGCGGCACTGTTCGAGCAGATCCTGGGCCGCCCCCTGCGGCCGCGGGTCACGATCTACCCGCCCTTCTACACGGACCACGGGCTGCGCCTCGACCTGGCCGAGCGGGTGTTCGTCAACCAGGGGTGCACGTTCCTGGACTACGCCGGCATCCGCCTCGCCGAGCGCGTGATGGTCGCACCGAAGGTCACGTTCATCACCGTGGGCCACCCCGTCGACACCGACGACCGCAGGGTCTGGCTCACCGGCGGCCCCATCGACGTCGAGGAGAACGTCTGGATCGGCGCGGGGGCCACCATCCTGCCCGGCGTCACCATCGGCCGGGACTCCGTCGTCGCCGCCGGGTCCGTCGTCACCGAGGACGTCCCGCCCCGCAGCCTCGTCACGGGGTCCAAGGCGACGGTGCGTCGCACCTGGTGAGGGGCCCGGGAACGACGAAGGCCGCCGCACGGAGTGCGACGGCCTTCGGCTTTCGGTGGAGCTAGGGGGATTCGAACCCCCGACCTTCTCATTGCGAACGAGACGCGCTACCAACTGCGCCATAGCCCCGAGAGCGGTGCCAACATTAGCACCCCGTCACGGCAGGTCGCCAAATCGGCTCAGCCGGCGGCGCGACGGCGCGCGAGGATCTCGTCGAGCGGCAGCCCGAGCGTCTCGGTGCGGGGGCGCGGCTCCTCGGGAGCGGCCGCGTCCCGGGCGGACGAGGTGGTCGAGGACGCCGTGTCGGCGCCCGCGGGCGTCGCCGTCGGGCCGAGCGCAGCCTGCATCGTCGCGGCGAGAGCGGCGACGCGGGCGGAGTCGGAGACGGACACGGTCCGCCCCGTCGCCGTCGAGGACGACGCGACGAGCGGGCGCGGCTCCCGGCGGGGCGCCGCCGGCTTCGTGACGTAGGTGGGCAGGGGCACGGGGACCGGCTCCCACGGCTCGCTGCCGACCGGCGGCGGGCCGGCCACCGGCGCCGGGCCGGGGCCCGGGTCCACGACCACCACGGGCTCGGGCTCGGCGGGCGCCTCGTCGGCGCGCGCGTCGTAGACGGCACGGCCCGAGGCCGGCGCGGCCCGGGGAACGACTGGCTCGGGCTCCGTGGGCTCCTCGTCGCGCGCGCCGACCGCACCGGCGGCGACGCGGGACGAGGCGCGAGGGGTGGGACGGGCCGACGACGGCTCCGCGGCCGGGGCGGCGACGCGAGGGATCATCTGCGTGTGCGTGGCCGAGGGGCGCACGGCGTGGCCGGTGACCCGCGGGCGGTTGCGCGGCGCGTGCGGGCCGCCGTTCGCGAGGGCGCGCGCCTGCGTCGCCTGCTGCCGCGCGGCCTTCCGCTCGGCCGCCCAGCGGGCGTCGGCGCGGCGCGCCTGGAGCACCGCGACCCGGCCCAGCACGAGCACGCCGAGCAGCAGCGCCGTCGGGACCGCCCCGGCGACCCACGTCACCAGGCCGAGGCCCACCACGACCCACGCGGCGACGGTGGCGAGCAGCAGCAGCAGCGTGAGCAGCAGCCGACGGCGCGCCCGGGCGGCGCGCTGCTCGAGCATCGCGAGGCGCGACTCGCGCGGCCGGCTCGGCGCCAGGGCCTCGGCGCGCGGGTCCGTCAGGGCACGCGACGCGCCCTCGTCGTCGTCCAGACCCATCGGTCGCTCCCCTCGTCCGCCGTCCGACGGCGTGCCGGACATCAGCAGCGGCACCGCACCGCCGGTCGGTGTCGTCACCCCGCGCGCGCCGCCCGCCTCCGCCACCGCCAGCACCCGGAGCCCGCCGGAGAACCTGTCGTCCATCCGCGCGTCGAGCAGCTGCTGACGGTGCCGCAGCCGGTGCGGCACCCAGAAGCCCAGCCACAGGACGAACAGCGCGAGCACCGCGAGTCCTGCCGCCGATGTTTCCACGTCACGACGGTAGGGGACGCGGCAACGCCGAGGACGCACGCCGTCGCGGCGTGTCCGTGGTCGGGACCCTCAGTCGTCGTCGCGCGTGCGCTGCCAGCGGGCGAGCAGCCCCTCGGGGACGTCCTCGGTGGTGACCGCGAAGGTGCGGTGGTCGCGCCAGGTGCCCTGGATGTGCAGGTAGCGCTCGCGCAGGCCCTCGTCGCGGAAGCCGAGCTTCGCCACGACGCGCAGGCTGGGCGCGTTCTCGGGCCGGATGTTGATCTCCAGGCGGTGCAGCCCGAGCACGGCGAGGCAGTAGTCCCCCGCCATCGCGACGGCCGTCGGGATGACGCCCCGGCCCGCGACGTCCTGCGACACCCAGTACCCGATGCTCGCGGAGCAGAGCGAGCCGTAGACGATCTGCGACACGGTGAGCTGCCCGACGAGCGCGCCGTCGAGCTCGACGGCGAACGGCAGCGTCGTCCCCGCGCGGGCCTGGGCGGACAGCGCGCGCAGGTAGTCGCCGAAGGTGGACGCGGCGGGCCGCTCCCCCGGCGAGGTCGCCTCCCACGGCTCGAGCCACCCCGCGTTGCGGGAGCGGAGGCGCAGCCACTCCGGGCCGTCCTTGCGGCGCAGCGGGCGCAGCACCACGGTGCCGGTCGGGCCGTCCTCGCGCAGCGTCACCGGCCACGGCCGCGACACCGTCCATCCACGGGCGAGCTTGTGCGTCATGCCACCTCGTTCCGTCCCGACGCTCCGGCCCGCGCGCGATCGCCCGTGCCGTTCTCGGCGTCACCGGCGCGCGCCGGGACTCCCCGGACGGGACCCTGCCACAATGGCCCCATGCACGGCGACCGCAAGGGATCGAGAGCACACCGGCCGTACCCCGTCGTCGCCGGCATGGAGGCCGGGGACGCCAAGGAGGAGCTCCGCCGGGCCATCCGCGCGCACCGCGCCGAGCGCTCCCCGCGCCTCCGCGACGAGGCCGCACGGGCCCTCGCCGACGTCCTCGCCACCGTGCCCGCCGTCCGCGACGCCGGCGTGGTCGCCACGTACGTCTCCCGCCCCACCGAGCCGGGCACGCACGTGCTGCTGGAGCAGCTCGCCGCCCGCGGCACGCAGGTGCTGCTCCCCGTGCTCGGCGCCGGCCTGGCGCGCGACTGGGCCTGGTACGCCGGGCCCGAGGACCTCCTCGAGCGCGCCCCCGGGCGTCCTCCCGAGCCGAGCGGCCCCGCGCTGGGCGCCGAGGCGATCACCCGGGCCGACGTCGTCGTCGCCCCCGCGCTCGCCGTCGACGACCGCGGTGTCCGGCTGGGCCAGGGCGGCGGCTGGTACGACCGCCTGCTGAAGATGCGCCGCCCGGGCGTGCCCGTCGTCGCGCTGGTCTTCCCCGAGGAGGTCTACGACTCGGCCGAGCAGCCGCTGCCCGCCGAGGAGCACGACGTGCCCGTGCACGCCGTCGTCACCCCCGAGGGGTGGCAGGAGCTGCCCGCGCCCGCCGTGGGGCGCTGAGCCGGCCAGTTCGGGCCGCCCTCCCCCGGCGTCAGGCCTCCGCGTCGGCCCGCTGCCGGGCGCGGTAGGCCGCGGCCTTCATCCGGCTGCCGCACGTCGCCATCGAGCACCACTCGCGGCGGTGGCCTCGCGAGTGGTCCAGGTAGACCTGGGTGCACTCCGGCCGGCCGCACTCGCGCAGCAGCGCGGCCTGGTCGCCGCCGACGATCTCGACGGCCTCCCGGGCCAGCTGTGAGAGCGCCTGCCCCGCGTCGCCCACCCGCGACCAGCCCTCGTCCGTGAGGACGGGGACGAGCGGCGCGGCCGCGGCGTACGCGTTGACGGTCGCGACGGGGTCCTCGGGCAGCGGTCGGTCGTGCAGGCGCGCCCAGACCAGCGCGTAGACCGCCTCCCGCAGCTCGACGGCGCGCTCGAGGTCGCGCGCGCCCGACGACGGCGCGTCGGGCAGCAGGCCCGACTCCACGAACCACGCGTCGAGGTCCGCGGCCGACGCCAGCTTCTCCATGGGCGCGTCGTTGCGGCGCGCGCGCAGCGTGCCGACGAAGTCGAGCGGGAGGGTGCCGCAGGGGAAGGCATGGATCACGTCACCATCCTGAGGGGTGACGCCTGTCGACGCAAGGCCGGGCCGCGTGACCATCACCACTTTGACAGGTGACACCCTGTCGGAGGAAGGTCGTCACCAGTCAGACCGGTAACGCCGGTCTCCGAGAGCACCGGAGGAACACCATGGAACTCAAGCTCGAGATCGTCGTCCTGCCCGTCTCCGACGTCGACCGCGCGACGGCCTTCTACACCGGCCTCGGCTTCCGCCTGGACGCCGACTTCCGCAGCGACAAGGGGCTGCGCGTCGTGCAGCTCACCCCGCCCGGGTCGGAGGCGTCGATCATCCTCGGCGAGCGCCTCACCGACGCCGCGCCCGGCTCCCTCCAGGGGCTGCACCTCGTCACGACCGACATCGGCGCCGCCCGCGACGAGCTGCGCCGCCGCGGTGCGGACGTCAGCGACCTCTGGCACGACGCCGACGGCATCTTCCACTGGGCCGGCGAGGTCAACCGCGTCCCCGGGCCCCACCCCGCCACCGACAGCTACGGCACTTACGCGTCGTTCGCCGACCCGGACGGCAACGGCTGGGTGCTCCAGCAGGTCGTGACCCGCGCCCCGGGCCGCTGACCCCGAGACCTCGAGACCCCGACACCCGCCGACCCCGCGACCGCCACCCGAACCGAGAAGAGCCGACCATGACCACCGCACCCCGCCTCGGCCGCACCGACCAGGAGGCGCTCGACCGCTTCCGCGACGCCGACCGACACGCCGGCCGGACCCTCGGGCCGGCACTCGTCGACGCGTTCGAGCGGCTCACGCCGCGCCAGCTCGACGCCCTCGTCGCCGGGCTCGTCGACGGCCCGACCGCGGGGGCGCCCGGCGGCACGTCGGAGGACGCGCCCGAGGCGGGCGGCGTCGTGCGCCGCTGGCTGCGCGGCCCGGGCCGCACGGTCATGGCGCTCGGCGTCGCGTTCGTCGCGGCGGCCGCCACCGCCGTCACCGGGATCGCGCTGCTCGAGGACTCCACGACGCCGCCCGTCGCGGGGTCCGAGCAGGTCGTGGGCTCCGTGGACGCCGCCGAGCTCGCGCAGCAGCTCTCGTGGGCCGACGCCTACGGCGCGGCGCTCGCGGACGACTTCTGACGTCGTCGAGCTCGAGAACGGACGAGCCCCGGACGTCAGGACGTCCGGGGCTCGTCGGCACGCTCGGCGCCGGACGGTCGGAGCCGTCAGGGCACGAGCGTGGCGCGCGTCTTCGCCGACTCCTCGACGGCCTCGCGGGAGAACGGCCAGTCGAACGTCTTGCCGGCGGCCCACGCGTCGAGCTGGTCGTCGTAGTGCGACGACGCCGGGTGGCCCGACGTGCCGGTGACGGTCACCCACGTGGAGGCGTCCAGGTCGGCCATGTCCACGACCATCCGCATGGACGGCCCGGTCGTCACCGCGAAGCTGCCGGTGCCGGCGTCCCACCCGGTCGCGTTGACGATGGACGAGCCGCCGGGCATCTTCACCGGGTCCGGGTTGACGAGGTCGCGCACGAGGCTCGGCACCCCGGCCCCGCCGAGCACCGGGTGCTCGAGGCGCAGGGTGTGCAGCGTGCCCCAGTCCCAGTCGGACGGCTCCTTGGAGAGCTCGACCGTGAGGTCGCGCCGCGCGCTGATGAGCGCGCGCGTGAGGATCTCGTCGCGGGACTCGACGACGTTCGCGGTGGTGCGGTCGTCCCAGAAGGTGTCGTCGGAGCGGTCCAGCATCGACTTCACGACGACCAGCCACTGCGAGCCGCCGTCGGGCCGCATGCTCGTGGGCAGGTCGTCCCAGAACGCCTCCTGCAGGAGGTTGCGCCACACGGCGGCGAAGTAGGCGGCCGCCGGGGAGTCGGCGTCCATCCGGTAGTCCCAGTCGGCGAGCAGCTCCTGCCCGGCCGCGACGTACGAGTCGTCGAGGTCGATGTCCAGCAGCGCCGGCACGAGCGCCTCCGCGAACGCCGACCAGTCGTCGTTCTGGATGCGGTTCATGTCCTCGGCGGTGAAGGGGCGGCCCGCCGCGATCTGCTCCGTCAGCAGGGTGCGGATCCGCTCGGACCGGTAGCCGTAGTCCCAGTCGTCCGCGAGGTACGGCGCGGTACCGCTGCGCAGCACGGCCTGGTTCGCCGCGACGACGAACCCCTCCTGCGGGTCGAGGGTCCGGGGCATGTCGTCCGGGTCCACCCAGCCCTGCCAGTCGTACCGCGGGTCCCAGCCGGGCCGGGGCCACGTGCCGTCCGACGGCACCGGGCCCTTGACCTTGGCGCGGACCGGGATGCGGCCGGGCGCCTGGTAGCCGATGTGGCCGTCGGTGGTGGCGAAGACGATGCTCTGCGCCGGCACCTCGAACAGCGCGGCGGCCGCGCGGATGTCCTTGGCGTCCTTGGCCGTGTCGAACGCGAAGACCGCGTCGGCGGTGCGGCCCGGCTGCAGCGCCGTCCACTGCAGCGCGACGGCGTACTCCCCGAACTCGGTGCCGGCCTGGGTGGGCGCGCCCACCACGTCGCCGACGTCGAGCACGTCCGAGACGATCGGCCCGTGCTCCGTGCTGCGCACGGTGATGTCCACGGGCTTGCCGCCCGACACCCGGATCGTCTCCTTGCGGACGTCGAGCGGCTCCCACTCCTCGGCGTCGGCGTCCTTCAGCCAGGTGTCGCCGCGCACGCGCTCGATGAAGAAGTCGGTGACGTCGGCGCCCATGTTGGTCAGGCCCCAGGCCAGGTCGCCGTTGTGCCCGATGATCACGCCCGGGAAGCCCGCGAACGAGAAGCCCGCGACGTCGAACGGGCACTCGGCGCTGACCTGGTTGCAGTGCAGGCCCACCTGGGACCAGATGCCCGGCGCGGAGAGGGCCAGGTGCGGGTCGTTGGCGAGCATCGGCTTGCCGGACGCCGTGTGCTCGCCCGACACCACCCACGAGTTGGAGCCTGCCGCGTCGCCGCGGCCCACCAGCACGGGGACCGCGTCCAGCGCGCTGCGGGCCGAGTCGACGGCTGCGCCCAGCGCGTCCGTCGCGGCCCCGGCGCCCGTCGTGCGCCCCGTGAGCGCGCTGGTGAGGTCGGCGTCCGAGGCGCTGTCGTCCTGCTCCGAGCCGCCGGACTTGCTGCGGTCGTTCGCGAGGTCGCGGTTCCGCAGCACGGGGTGGTTGCCGCTGGCGTCGTAGTCGGGGAAGAGCTCGTCGACCAGGTCCGTCTCGCCGAGGGTGCTGTAGGCGAGGGCGCGGTCGAGCTCGCTGTCGTAGTTGCCGCGCAGGTCCCAGGCCATCGCCTTGAGCCACGCGAGCGAGTCCACCGGGTCCCAGGGCTCCGGCTCCTTCACGTCCACCGTCGCGCCCAGCACCGTGTACTCGACGCCGAGCTCCTCGGTGTCGCGGTCCTCGAGGTAGGCGTTGACGCCCTGGGCGTAGGCCTGGAGGTACTCCTGGGACTCGTCGGAGATCTCGTGCCACTCCTGCTCGGCGACCCGACGCCAGCCGAAGGTGCGCGTGACCTTGTCGGCCTCGATCGCGGCCGGGACGTCGCCGACGAGCTCGGCCAGCCGGCCGGCCGTCACGTGGCGGCGGTAGTCCATCTCGAAGAAGCGGTCCTGCGCCTGCAGGTAGCCCTGCGCGCGGAACAGGTCCTCGGGGGTGTCCGCGTAGACCTGCGGCACGTCCTGCGCGTCCCGGCGGACGTCGACGGCGGAGGTGAGGCCCGGCACCTGCTGCGAGCCCTTGTGGTCCGGCAGCGGGCGCCGCAGGGTCACGACCGTGAAGACCGTGCCTGCCACGAGCGCCAGCACCACGACCACCGCGACGCCGACGACGGCGCTGCGGAGCCGCGATCGCCTGGCCTGCCGAGGCGGCGTCTCCTCGGTCTCCGTACCGTCTGACGAGGGGTCCGGCTCGGGGGGGTTTCCGGGTGCTGCAGGGGTGGCGGTCGCTGACACGCAGGCGAGACTACCGTCCGGCGTATGATTGGCACTCGCATCACCTGAGTGCCAGCATCCCGCGTCCCGCGGCAGGTGCCGGCGTCCGCCCCGAGGAGATCACGTGCCCACCTACGCGTACCGGTGTGCCGACTGCGGCCACGCCTTCGACGTCCACCAGGCGTTCACCGACGACTCGCTCACCGTCTGCCCCGAGTGCGGCGGCGCGCTGCGCAAGCAGTACGGCTCCGTCGGCGTCACCTTCAAGGGGTCGGGGTTCTACCGCACGGACTCGCGCTCCGGCTCGGGCAAGAGCTCCAGCGCCTCCTCGAGCGCCGTGTCGGCGGGCAAGGACTCGTCCGGCTCGTCGTCCTCGTCGTCCGGCGGCTCGTCGTCGGGCGGCACCTCGTCGACGTCGACGTCGTCCTCAAGCGCCTCCAAGGCCGCGTCCTCCTGACCCATCTCGGGGACGGCGTCGCTGGGGCGCTGGCCTGAGCGCTGCCCCCAGGGACTCGTCGTCCACAGGTGCACCGCCGGCACGGGGGTGGACGCGCGACGTCGGCCTAGCGTCGCCGCCATGCCGCTGCCCGACGCGCTGACCCGCCCCTCCCGACGCCGCGCCGACGAGCCCGCCGGTCCCCACGACCGCGGCACGCCGGCCGGCCGTCGCACGCTGCGCCGCCTGCGCGCCGCCCTCTGGCGCTCCCGCTTCGTCCTGGCCGCCGCCTGCTGCGGGTTCGCGGCCACCGCCGTCGTCCAGGCGGTCCGCCCCGCGCCGCCGCCGTCGGTCGACGTCGTGGTCCCCGTGCGCGAGCTGCCCGCCGGCGAGCCGGTCGCCGCAGCCGACCTCACCACCGTCCCCGTGGCCGCGGCGCTCGCCCCCGACGGCGCCGTCACCGCCCCTGCCGACCTCGTCGGTCGCGCGCCCGCGACCCCCCTGCCCGCCGGGCTGCCGCTGCGGGTCGAGCTGCTGCCCGGCGGCGGCGTGGTGGCCCAGGCGCCGACGGGCACCGTCGTGGTCCCGGTCCGCCTCGACGCCACCGCCGCCGACTGGCTGCGCCCCGGCGACCGGGTCGACCTCGTCCGGGCGGGCGAGCCGGACGGAGGGCCGGGCGGCGACCCGGAGGACGACACCTCTCCCTACCTCGCGCGGCGGGCCCTCGTGCTCCCCCGCCCCGCCGCGGAGGTCGCGACCGACGCCGGCGGCGGCCTCCTCGGAGGCCCGACGGGGGCGACCGACGGCATCGACGTCACCCTCGTGGCCGTGTCCGAGGACGAGGCGCCGGGGCTGTCCGCCGCGTCGGGCGGAGGCACCGTCGGCGCCGTCCTGGTGAGGTGACCGGTCCGGTGACACGCCGCCCCCGCCGTTGCGGCCCCGCTGCTCCCCGGCGAGAATCGGCGACCGTCAGCCGCTGCCGGGGTTCTCCCGGCGCGCCACACACCACCCAGGGGGCACGCATGAAGAACCTGCTCGCAGGCTTCAAGGAATTCGTTCTGCGCGGCAACGTCGTCGACCTCGCGGTCGGCATCGTCATCGGCGCCGCGTTCACCGCAGTCGTGACCGGGCTGCTCGACGGCATCATCAACCCGCTCATCGCGGCGATCTTCAGGCAGCCGGACATCTCACACGTCTTGTCGTTCACGATCAACGAGGCGAAGTTCAGCATCGGGCTCTTCCTCAACGCCGTGCTGAACTTCCTCATCATCGCCGCCGCCCTCTACTTCATCGTCGTGGCACCGCTC
This sequence comes from Isoptericola sp. NPDC057653, assembly GCF_042799955.1. NCBI lineage: Bacteria > Bacillati > Actinomycetota > Actinomycetes > Micrococcales > Promicromonosporaceae > Isoptericola > Isoptericola sp. NPDC057653. The sequence goes on from NZ_JBHVHP010000003.1 coordinate 76,508, forward strand.
AACCACCTCGCGGCGCGGCGTGCCCGCGGCCAGGAGGAGGAGCCGGCGCCGCTGGCCCAGGACACCGTGCTGCTGCAGGAGATCCGCGACCTCCTCGCCGCGCAGTCCGGCGGCGTGCAGTCGGACCGTCCTCAGTACTGACCGGCCACCGCCACTGGCTACGCACTGCCGGCGCTCGCCGCGCACCGCAGTCGAACTCGCTGCAGCGGCCGAGCCCGTCGAGACCTGGACCCGCAGCGGGTCCGGGCTCCGGGCTCGGCCGTCGGCGTCTCTCAGCGGCGGCCCCAGTGCGGCGGGACGTCGCGCAGGAGCCGGTCGTCGTTGTCGTCGTGGCCGCCGCGGTCGTCGGCCGTCTGGCCCATGACCGTCTCCCGCTCCGTGCCCTGACGGACCACGCGGCGGCGCCGGCGGCGCGGAGCGGGCGCGCTCGGCGTGGTCTCGTCCGGGTCCGCGCCGGACGGCGCGGCAGTCCGCTCGGGGGAATCGTTCACCCCGCCATTGTCCGCCACGGTCTGCGGCGGGTCCGCCGCGGCGGGCGGAGGAGCGATCAGCCCTGCGGCCGGGCCTCCGGCGTCTCGTCGCCGTTCGTCGCCGCCTCGGCACCGTCCGGGGTGCCGTCGTCCGCGCCGTCCGGGCCCTCCGCGACCGCGACCGTCTCCGGTGACGACGCGTCGTCCGGTTCGTCGTCCGGCTGGTCATCCGGCTCGACGCCCACCTCGACATCCGCGTCCACGTCCACCTCGACGTCGACGACGACCTCGGGCGCCGGGCCGACGTCGACGGGGTGCTCGTCCTCGTCTGGGAGCACCGGCACGACGACCTCCCGCGGCGGGACGACGCCGCCGGCGGTGCCGATGCGCTCGTCGCGCACGCGCTGCACGAGCCGCCGCACGCGGTCGGCCTCGCCGTCGGGGTCGAGGAACGCGGCGGCCGACCAGACCTGCGTCACGACCCACCCCAGCCGCTCGAGCCGCTCCGCGAGCTGCCGGTCGCGGACGCGCACGGACGGCTCGGCCACGTAGGCGGCGTCGTCGGTCAGGACGGCCACGAGCAGCTCGCCCGGCAGGTCCGGGTGCCCCACGACCAGCGGGATGCGGTCGCCGTCCGTGGCGCCGTAGTCGGTCTCGACGAGGTAGCCGAGCTTCCAGAGCCGCTCGCCCAGGTCGACCAGGAGGCGGTCCGGCGCGCGGCCGACGTCGACGCCGTTGCCGAGGCGCACCTGGTCGGCGACGCCGGAGCGCCGCTCGGCGAGCTCCAGCGTGTCGACCAGCAGCCGCGGGCCGGCACCACGCAGCCGCTCGGGGTCGAGGGCGTCGGCCCGGAAGCAGGACACGACGTGCAGCCGCTTGCGAGTCGCGCCCAGTGCGCCGACCAGCATGGCCTCTCCCCCGGCGTCGCCCAGCACGCCGAAGCGGTGCAGCACGCGGCCGTGCGGGGTGCGGCCGAAGCCGACGGACAGCAGCACGGTGTCGCGCGACAGCCCGGCCACCCCGGTGATGTCGGCCACGACCACGGGCTCGGGCCGCGAGCCCGAGAAGAACGGCGCCAGCGCGGGGTTCGCGCGCACCTCGGCGAGCAGCGCCTCGCGCACGCGGTCGGCGTGCGTGGCGGTCACCGTGACGACGGCGAACGTCTCCTCCGGGCGGGTCAGGGCGTGCTCGATGGCGACCTCGACCACGCGGTCCACCTCGGCCTGCGTGCTCTCGATGCTGCCCGAGACCGGGTCGGGCATGCCGGTGCCGTCCACCACGTCGAGATGCACGAGCGCCTCCGCGCGCGGCAGCGGCGCGGGGCGCAGCAGGCCCTCGTAGCCGTGGGCGGCGAGCAGCCGGGTCAGCTCGGGGTCGCGGCTGTTCTCGTGCGGCTGCAGCGTCACCGTCGGGAGCAGGGCGAACAGCTCGTGCACGCTGGTGCCGGACGCCGAGCGCGGGTCGCCGACCACCACGATCTGACGGCCGCGCGCGATGGCGGGCACCACCACCTCGGTGGGCACGTGCTGCACGGCGTCGAGGATCACGACGTCCGCGGTGCGGTGCTCGGGCAGCAGGTGCGGCACCAGGGTGGGCGTGGCGACCAGCGCCGGGCGCAGGCGGCGCAGCACGTCGCCGTGCCGCTCGGCGACGTCGCGCAGCGTCGTCATCCGGCCCTCGATGAGCTCGGTGAACAGCGCCTCCGCGGAGTCGCGGTCCTCGCGCATCGCGGTGCCGAGGTGGGCCCGCGCGGCGACGCGCACCGGCTGCGACAGGGCGGCCAGGTGCTCGCGGTCCAGGTCGCGGAACCTTCGCGCGAGCGCGTCGAGCCCGACGCCGTCCTGCCCGGCGAGCACCGGGTCGGCGGTGAGCAGCTGCTCGAAGACGGACGACCACCAGGCGAGCTCGATCTCCGCCCCGACGAGGTCTCCCGGCACGCGCCGGTCGGTGAGGTCGTCCACGAGGTCGCCGACGCCGGCCCCCCGGGCCTCGCGCAGCAGGCGGGTCCGCTCGGGCAGCTTGGCGAGCGCCTCGGCCGCGCCGGCGAGGCGCTGCAGCCGCTCGGCGAGCCCGTCGAGGTCGAGGTCCAGCAGGTGGCCGCCCAGCATGGTCGGGGCCAGCACCGGCTCCAGCGCCTCGAGGTCGATGCGTACCGCCTCGTAGGTGTCCTCGATCGACGCGAGGCCCTCGGGGAGGGTCGGCCAGCCGCCGCGCTGGGCGTGCTCGGCCCAGACGTCACGCTGCTCCTGCACCTGCACCAGAGCCTCGTGCAGGTTCGGCACCCGCACCCCGGGGCGCACCATGTCCTTGGCGCGCTTGCGCAGCCGCCGGCGCGCGAACCAGCCCATCTCGATGCCGTGCTCGGCCCGCCAGCGCCGGGACGCCGTCGCCTGCACGAGGTCGGCGGCCGTCCGCTCGAAGACCATCGGGTGGAAGAGGTCGAGGGTGCTGCGCATGCCGCCGAGCATCGCGAGCTGCTCGCCCCAGCCGCGCACCGTCGTCGGCGTCGTCAGGCCCGTGACCTCGCCCGTGTACGCGAGCTGGCGGCGCAGCTGCGGCAGCGTGACGTCGCGCAGCCGCTCCACGCGCACCAGCGCCTGGCGGGCGTCGTCGTCGGTGAGCAGGTGCGCCCCGTACCAGGGTGTCGACGACGGGCGCAGCGTGAACGCTCCGAGCGCCGCGGCGCGCTCCAGGCCCGCCGCGATCTCGCGGCGGCGGTCCGGGGTGAGCGCCAGCACGGACTCGGACGCGAGCCGCACGGTGGTCGACGGCGCCGGCCGCTCCGAGGTGAGCCGCGCGAGCGCCTGCAGCGCGTCGTAGGCCGAGACCTGCCACGGCGAGCGCGGCTGGTGCAGGGCCTCGATGTAGCCCGTGAGCTGGGACCGGGTGCCGATCAGCGCGTCGCGCACGCGGGCGGCGCCGTCCACGTCCACCTGCTCGGGCTCGCTCGCCATCGCGGACAGCAGGCGGCGGGTCACGTCCTCGCGCCACGTCGGGTGGGGCGGCACGTCGAGCAGCAGGCTCTCCAGACCCAGGCCGTCGAGCCGCAGCGCCAGCCGGTCGGCCGCCCGCCGGTGCCCGGTCACGTAGAGCACGGAGCGGCCCGCGGCGGTCGCCTCGCCGACCACGGCCGCGAGCGTGCCCGCGACGTCGGAGCCCACCGGGGCGTCCACGAACAGGTGCCCGCCCGTCGCGAGCGCGTCGAGCACCGACCGCTGCTGCGGGTCCAGGTCGCCGACCCCGCGCTCCCGGGTCGGGTCGGCGTCGCCGCGGCGCACGGCCGGGAGCTCCAGCGCGGCCAGGCGCTGCGCGGCGTCGTCGACGCCGGCGAGCGCGGCCACGACCTCGTGCCGGTGCAGCGACGGCGAGAGCTGGTCGAGGTCGTCGACCAGCGCCTGCCCGGGGTGCACGAACGTGCCCACCAGCACCCGGCGGTCCAGTTGGAAGTCCTCGAGCACGGCCTCGCCGAGCGCGGCCACCCGGGCCAGCACGTCGGTCGGGTCGAACCCGGCCAGCGTGAAGGTCGCGCGGGCCAGGGCCGCCGGGTCCAGCAGGGCCCCGTGCGCGCGCAGCGTGCGCGCCACCACGGGGTTGATCTCGACCGTCGGCTCCAGCGTGAGGTCGTAGTCGGCGCCGCCGTCCCCGCGCGGGGTCAGGGTGACGGGCCGCAGCACGACCGGCGCGTGCACCACACGGCCGGCGGGCGGCCCGGCGTCGGGGTCCGACGGCGTGGCGCGCGGCGCGGCAGACCGCTCCCGCGACGCCATCGACACGACGGGGATCGACGTCGTCAGCGCGGGGCTCTCGCCCGTGTCGCCGTCGGCGAACCCGGTCGCCTCCCCGGAGCCGGCAGCGCCGGACCCGTCGGTGGCGGCCTCGTCGACGCCGTCGGCGTCCTCGGCCCCGTCCGCGTCGTCCGCGTCGTCCGCGTCGTCCGCGACGACGGCGGCCGCCGTCGCGCCCGACGACGCGACCCGTGCGAGCGCGGCGACGTCGTGCCGCTGCGGGCCGCCGCCACCGAAGGGGACCTCCGGCTCGTCGTCGTGCTCCACCCAGGTGGCGACGCCGATCGCGAGGTACGTGGGCGCCACGCCGTAGCGCGACGCGTGCTCCGCGGCGCGGGCCGCGACGGCACGGGCGCGGCGGCGGGCCGCGGGGAGCGCCTCGCCCTCGCGCACCAGGTTCGACAGGCGCGTCGGGCGGCCGGCGAACAACCCCGCGACCCCGTTGGGGTGCGCCTTGGACAGGTCGACGATGGCCTCACCGAGCAGTCCGACGTCCGACAGGGACGAGCCGCCGACCATGTCGACGAGGGAGGTGCGCCAGCGGCGGGTCGCCGTCTCGACGGCCGCGGCCGCCGCGGACGACGCGCTCTCGCCCGACCGCCGCCCGTGCGGCCCCGAGCCCGACGACCGGTCGCCGGTGCCCGGCGCGGCGTCGTGCTCCTGGTCGCGCCCCCCGCGCGCGGCGTCGGGGGCGTCGTCTCCCCCGCCCGCGGGACCGTCGCCGTCCTGGCCCGTCCGTGCGGACGTGGCCGGCGCGGCGGGGGCCCCGGCGGAGGGGTCGACCGCGGTCGTGGCGGTGGATCGTCGGGCGGCTCTCACGCCAGCACGGTAGAACGGCCGACCCCTCGGGCCGGGCTCGCCGCGCCGAGGAACGGCCGGAGCAGGCGCCCCGGCGGGGACATCGACGGCACGCGAGCACGTAGACGCCCCCTCGGCGGGGGGTCCGAAGGGGCGTCGGGCCGGGCTCGGCCCGGCAAGGGACAGCGCGCACCGCGCAGGGGGCGGGCGATGCGCGCTGTCACCGAGAGTGTGCCGCTCACCGTCGATGTCGTCAATATGCGAGGAGGGCGAACCTCGCAACTCATGTGAGGAAGTTCTGAGGGCGGCCGTCTGCCCGGGGCACCTAGGCTGGTCGCTCGTGAGACGAGTGGTCGAGGCGGTGGCGCCCGCGCGCATGGGCACCGGGTTCCGGTGGCTGATGTCGGCGTCGTGGGTGAGCAACATCGGCGACGGCGTCGCGCTCGCCGCCGGACCGCTGCTCGTCGCGTCGCAGACCAGCTCCGCCATGCTCGTCGCCCTGGCCGCCATGCTGCAACGCCTGCCCTGGCTGATCTTCGGCCTCTGGGCCGGGGTGCTCGCCGACCGGCTCGACCGCCGCAGGCTCGTCATCGTCGCCAACCTGCTGCGCGCCGTCGTCGTCGCCGCCCTCTGCGTCGTGATCGTCACCGGGCACGTGAACATCGGCGTCGTCCTCGCCGCCATGCTGCTCATGGGGGTGGCGGAGGTCTTCGCGGACACCACCTCCCAGACCCTGCTGCCGATGCTGGTGCGGCCCGCCGACCTCGGCATCGGCAACTCCCGCCTGCAGGCCGGGTTCCTCACCGCGAACCAGCTGGTGGGGCCGCCGCTGGGTGCCGCGCTCTTCGCCGCCGGGGCCGCGTGGCCGTTCGCCGCGCAGGTCCTCACCGTGCTGCTGGCCGTGCTGCTGGTGAGCAAGGTGGTGCTGACGCCCGTGCCGCCCGCGCCGGGCGTGCGCGTCGGGGGCGAGCGCCACAAGGTGCGGCACGACATCGCGGAGGGCCTGCGGTGGATCTGGACCAACCCCCCGGTCCGCACGCTCGCCCTGGTGATCCTCGTCTTCAACGCCACGTGGGCCGCGCCGTGGGGGATCCTCGTGAAGTACTCCCTCGACTACCTGCACATGGGGCCCGTCGGCTACGGGCTGCTCACCACGGCCGCCGCCGTCGGCGGACTCATCGGCACGTTCTCGTACGGCACGCTCGAGCGGCGGTACTCGCTCGCCACCCTCATGAAGGTGTGCCTCACGCTCGAGGTGCTGTTCCACCTCGCGCTCGCGCTCGCCACGAAGGGCTGGGCGGCGATGGCGATCCTCTTCGTGTTCGGCGCGTACTCGTTCGTCTGGGGCACCGTGTCCAACACCGTGCGGCAGCGGGCCACCCCCACCCGCTTCCAGGGCCGCGTCGGCTCCGCCTACATGATGTGCGTGTTCGGCGGCATCGTCGTGGGCAACGCCGTCGGCGGCGTCCTCGCCGAGCACTGGGGCCTCACCGCACCCATGTGGTTCGGCTTCGTCGGCGCCGGGCTGACGCTCGTGCTCGTGTGGCGGCAGCTCGCCCACATCGCGCACGCCCAGGCCGACTGACCGCGAGGGAGCCCGGGCTACTCCCCCGTCGCGCCGTCGGCCAGCTCCCGCGCGATGTCGAGGTGACCGGCGTGCCGCGCGTACTCCTGCAGTACGTGGAAGCAGATCCACAGCAGCGTGGGAGGCGTGCCGTCGTCGGTCGTGAACCGCCCGCCGACCGCGGCCCGCTCGGCCAGGTCGTGAACCGCCAGCAGCTGCCGGGTCCGCTCGCCGCCCGCGTGCAGCGCGGCGACCAGCTCCTCCGGACCGACTCCCTCGGGGACGCGCCACGGGCTCTCCGGGGCGGCGTCCGCGTTGTCGCCCCACGGCCGGTCCACCTGCTCGCCCAGGAAGCCCCACACGAACCAGCGGCGCTCCATGTGCACCAGGTGGGTCACCATCTCGAGCGGCGTCCACCCCGACGGCAGCAGGCTGGTCCGCAGCTGCGCGTCGGTCAGCCCCTCGACCTTGCGCGCCACGACGGCGCGGTAGTAGTCGAGGTAGGCGGCGAACTGCTCCGCCGGGTCGGCGGAGTCCAGGCGCGGTTCGACGTCGGAAGGCGGCATGGGACGAGCCTAGGACCGCGGGACCGCCCCGAAGACCTGGCGAGAGTGCGCCTGGGCAGACTCGAACTGCCGACACCCGCTTTAGGAGAGCGGTGCTCTATCCACTGAGCTACAGGCGCGCGCGCCACCACGGGGTGACGCGTGCCGCCGCGTTGTCCTCATCGCGGCCGCCCACAGCCTAGCGTCCCGCGCCCGGCACCCTGGCCGCGAATTCTCTGGTGGCCGCGAGGCGCCGTCACCGACAATCCTCGATGTGCCCCTCGACCTCACGCTCCAGCGGGTGGACGACGACCTCGCTCAGGGTCGGGTCCTCCCGGCGATCCAGCGCCTGCGCAGCCTGGTGCGCACCTACCCGGATCGGCTCGACGTCCGCGCCCGGCTGGCGGTCGTCTACCGGAGCCAGCACGAGATCGCGCAGGCGGGTCGCTGGTCGTTCCTCGCCGAGGACGCGGACGCGACCGAGATCGCGGCCTTCGAGCGCGCCTTCCGGTCGCCGCGGGGCAGGCTCGCCGCCGTCGCATGGTCGGGCAACACCGACGCTCTCGGCCCCGTGGCGTCGGCACGTCTCGCGCGGCTCCAGGAGGGGGCGCGATCGCCGGACGACGCCGTGGACGAGCGCACCCGGTCGGAGCGCGTCCTCGAACGCGCGGGGTGCACGGCGGCAGGCCTGGTCGCCGGGGCGATCGCGCTGCTCGCGATCCTCGGGCTGGGTGCCCTGGTCGTGCAGGGCGTGCGCGTCGTCGCGGGCTGGTTCTGACCGTTCCGACCGTCAGACCCAGCCGGCCGGGTCGGCGACCACGGCGCGCAGCACCTCGCGCGCGCCGCCGGTGAGGGCGGCGTGGGGTCCGGCGGCGGCGGGCCGCACGTCGACGGGCGCGAACGGCGCGGCGAGGGCGCGCTCCTCGACGACGCCGGCGACGACGGGGCCGACCCAGCCGAACAGCTCGGCGTACGCGCCGCCGAGGACGACCGTGGAGACGTCGACGAGGTTGACGAAGGTGGCGAGCGCGGCTCCGAGGGCACGGCCGGCGCGCCGCACGGTGGCGAGGGCCGCGTCGTCGCCCTGGCGGAGCAGGTCGACGACGGCGTGGACGGGGGCGGACGACGGCAGGCCGGCGCCGCGCAGCAGCACCTCCTTGCCTGCGTACTGCTCCAGGCAGCCGGTGGCGCCGCACGAGCAGCGGGGGCCGGCGGGGTCGACGACGACGTGCCCGATCTCGCCGTTCCAGCCGCGCTCGCCGAGGAAGAGCTGGCGGTCCACGACGATCCCCGCGCCGACGCCGACGTCGCCGGAGACGTAGAGGAACGACGGCGGCACCTCGCCGGCGAGCTCGGCGAGGGCGGCCAGCTTGGCCTCGTTGGCCACCTCGACGTCGACCGCCTCCCCGGCGCCGGTGCGCAGGTCCAGCTCGGGGACGGGCTCGACCGACGACCAGCCCAGGTTGGGCGCCACCTCCAGCCGCGCCCCGCGCACGTCGACGAGGCCGGGGAGCGCGAGCCGCGCGCCGGCGACGCGCATGCCGCCGGCCTCGACCTCGGCCACGACGTCGACGGCGAGCCCGCGCAGGCGCGCCAGCACCTCGCGCGGGTCGGAGTCGTGCAGGGAGCCGGTGACGACGCGCTCGGCGACGACGTCGCCCACCAGGTCGAGCACGCGCACGCCGAGGTAGTCGACGTTCACCTCGAGCCCGAGCCCGACGACGGTGCGGCGGGCGGGCACGAGCGGGACGGCGGGGCGGCCGGCCCGCTGGGCGACGACGGGCGGAAGCTCGGCGATGAGGCCGCCGGCCACGAGCCGGTCGACGAGGGTCGAGACGGTGGCCCGCGTGAGCCCGGTGGCGGCGGCGACGTCGGCGCGCGAGGGCGGCCCGTCGGCGCCGAAGACGGCCCCGGCGACGAGGCGGAGGTTCCGCTCCCGCAGGGTGTGCTGGCGCGACGCCGCGCCGCCGTCGGGAACGCGGGAGGCCCGTTCGGGCGTCGTCGTCGGGGTGGCTGGCACGTGTTGACTCTAGCCCAGCGACGCGCAATAGTTCAGCCGTACAACAAAACGCCGCGCGGACGCGGCGCCGCTGGACCGGTGCCCGTTCCGGCAGCCTTCGACACACGACTCGACGAGGAGAACCCCGTGAGCGACATCAAGTACTCGTTCGGCCTGTGGACCGTGGGCTGGCCCGCCGCCGACCCGTTCGGCACCGCCACCCGCCCCGAGCTGGACCCCGCGGAGTCGATCCGCAAGCTGGCCGACCTCGGCGCCTGGGGCTTCACGTTCCACGACAACGACGTCTTCCCGTTCGGCGGCGAGGGCGCGGAGCGCCAGAAGCACATCGACGCCGTGAAGAAGGCCTCCGAGGAGACCGGCCTCGTCTGCGAGATGGTCACCACGAACACCTTCACGCACCCGATCTTCAAGGACGGCGCGTTCACCTCGAACAACCGCGCGGTGCGCCGCTACGGCCTGCGCAAGGTGCTCACCAACGTCGAGCTGGCCGCCGAGATGGGCGCCTCGACGTTCGTCATGTGGGGCGGCCGCGAGGGCACGGAGTACGACAACTCCAAGGACCTGCACGCCGCGCACGCCCGCTACGCGGAGGGCATCGACACCGTCGCCGCCTACATCAAGGAGAAGGGCTACGACCTGCGCATCGCGCTGGAGCCCAAGCCCAACGAGCCCCGCGGCGACATCTTCCTGCCGAGCATCGGGCACGCGATCGCGCTCATCGACACGCTCGACCACGGCGACATCGTGGGCCTCAACCCCGAGACGGGTCACGAGCAGATGGCGGGCCTCAACTACACGCACGGCCTCGCGCTGGCGCTGTACGCGGGCAAGCTGTTCCACATCGACCTCAACGGCCAGCACGGCCCGAAGTACGACCAGGACCTCGTCTTCGGCCACGGCGACCTGCTGAGCGCGTTCTTCACGGTGGACATGCTCGAGAACGGGTTCCCCAACGGCGGCCCGCGCTACGAGGGCCCGCGCCACTTCGACTACAAGCCCAGCCGCACCGAGTACCTCGACGGCGTGTGGGAGTCGGCGAAGGCGAACATGGAGACCTACGACATGCTCGCCGCCAAGGCGCAGGCGTACCGCGCCGACGCCGAGGTGCAGAAGGCGTTCGAGCACGCCGGGATCTTCGAGCTGAACGAGCCGACGCTCGGCGCGGGCGAGTCGTTCGACGCGTTCCTCGCCGACCGTTCCTCCTACGAGGACCTGGACGTCGACGCCGTCGCCGAGCGCGACTACGGCCTGGTGCGCCTGCACCAGCTCGCGCTGAAGCACCTCATCGGCTGACCCCCCGTCGTGGTGGGTGGGATCGTGGCCCGGTCCCGGCTCGGGACCGGGCCACGATCCCACCCACCGCACTGAACGACCCGAGAAGGAAGCAACGATGCCCCTCGTCGCCGGCGTGGACACGTCCACGCAGTCCTGCAAGATCGTCGTGCGCGACGCCGAGACCGGGCGCCTCGTGCGATCCGGCACGGCGAGGCACCCCGACGGCACGTCGATCGACCCGCGGCACTGGTGGGACGCGTTCCTCGCCGCGGCGCAGGAGGCCGGCGGCCTGGACGACGTCTCCGCGATCGCCGTCGGCGGCCAGCAGCACGGGCTCGTCGCGCTCGACGCCGAGGGCCGCGTCGTGCGCGACGCCCTCCTGTGGAACGACACCCGCTCCGCCGCCGCGGCCGAGGACCTGGTCCGCGAGCTCGGCGACGGCGACCGGGACGCCGGCGCGCAGGCCTGGGCCGACGCCGTCGGGTCCGTGCTCGTCGCGTCGCTCACGGTCACCAAGCTGCGCTGGCTCCGCGACGCCGAGCCGGAGAACGCCGCCCGCGTCGCCGCCGTCGCCCTCCCCCACGATTGGCTGACCTGGCGCATCGCCGGCTACGGCCCCGAGGACGAGTCGCCGCTCGGGCCGCGCCTCGACGCCCTGACCACCGACCGCTCCGACGCGTCCGGCACCGGCTACTACGACGCCGAGGCGGACGGGGGCGCCGGCGCGTACCGCCCCGACCTCCTGAGGCTCGCCCTCGGGCGGGACGACCTCGTGCTCCCCCGCGTGCTCGGCCCGTCGGAGTCCGGTGGCGTCGCGCACGCCTCCGCCGCCGGCGCGGACGTCGACGGCGGTGCCCTCCTCGGCCCCGGCGCCGGCGACAACGCCGCCGCCGCGCTCGCCCTCGGCATGACCCCGGGCGACATCGCGATCTCGATCGGCACGTCGGGAGTGGTGTCCGCGGTGGCGCCGCGGCGCACCGCAGACGGCACCGGCGCCATCAACGGCTTCGCCGACGCCACGGGGAACGCGCTCATGCTTGCCGTGACGCTCAACGCCGCCCGCGTGCTCGACGCGGCGCGGTCCGTGCTCGACGCCGACGTCCACGAGCTCGCCGACCTCGCGCTGGCCGCCCCCGCCGGGGCGGACGGCCTCGTCCTGGTCCCCTACCTCGAGGGTGAGCGCACGCCCAACCGCCCCGACGCGACCGGCACGCTGCACGGCGTCCGCCTCGCGACGTCGACCCGCGAGCACCTCGCCCGCGCGTACGTCGAGGGCATGCTCTGCGGCCTTGCCGACGGCCTCGACGCGCTCCGCGCCCAGGGCGTGCCGATCGAGCGCGTCATGCTCATCGGCGGTGCGGCGCAGTCGCCCGCCGTGCAGCAGGTGGCCACGCAGGTCTTCGGCCTCGCGATCGGCGTCCCCGAGCCCGGCGAGTACGTGGCCGACGGCGCCGCACGCCAGGCCGCATGGGTGCTCGCCGCCGCGGGCACCCCGGATGCGGCGGCGCCCGCGTGGTCGACGACGGTCGCCACGACGCTCGCCGCCGACCCCCGGCCCGAGGTGCGCGCGCAGTACGCCGCCGTGCGCGACCTGGTCTGAGCCCCGTGGCGCCGCCCGCCGACCCCGCCCTCGCCGCGGGCCTCGCGACCGTCGTCGCGCGGGCCCGCGAGCTGGACGTCGCGGTGCACACCGTCGACGTCCGGGCGGGCGGCGAGCGGCTGCTCGCCGCCGCGAGCGCACCGCTCGGCCACGACGTGCCGCAGCGGATGTACTCCGTGTCGAAGACGGTGACGGGCCTCGCCGTCGGGCTGCTCGCCGCCGAGGGGGCGCTGAGCCTCGACGACCCCGTCGTGCGGCACTTCCCCGACCTCGTCGCCGACGGCCCGGCCCACCCGTGGCTCGAGGCCACGACGCTGCGGCACATGCTCGCGATGGTCGGCCCGCACCGTGCCACGACGTACAAGGTGCGCGAGGGCGGCTGGCTGGAGTCGTACTTCCGGGTCCCGCCCACGCACCCGCCCGGCACGCTGTTCACCTACGACACCAGCGCCGCGTACACGCTGGCCGCCCTCGTGGAGCGGGTCGCCGGAATCTCGCTGGCGGAGTACCTGCGGCCGCGGCTGCTCGACCCGCTCGGGATCGGCCCCGCCCTGCGCTTCCTGCGCGGCCCGGACGGGTACAGCCACGGGGGCTCCGGGCTGATCTGCACGCCCGACGACCTCTCCCGCCTCGCCCGCCTCCTCCTGGACGGCGGGGTGCACGACGGCGCGCGGCTGCTGCCCGCGGACTACCTCGCCGCCGCCACGGCGCCGCAGGCCGACCCGGCGACCCAGACGTGGGGCGGGCCGTTCCGCGCGGCCTACGGGTACCAGCTGTGGCTGCCGCCGCAGGGCGGCTGGCTGATGTTCGGCCTCGGCGGCCAGGTCGTGCACGGCGACCCCGCGACAGGCGTGAGCGTGGTCGTGACGGCCGACGCCCAGGCCGCCGGCGCCGGCGACCAGAAGCTCCTGGACCTGGTGCTCGACCACCTCGTCGCCCCCGCCCGCGCGCTCGTCCCGGCCGGGGCGCACGCCCCGGCGGCCGGCGTCGCCCCGCTCACCTGGCCGGCGCCGCGCCACGACCCGGCGCACGCGCGCGTGCTGTCGGGGCGCTGGGCGAGCAGCACCCCGGGTGCCGGGCCGGCGGAGCTCACCCTGGCCCTGGGGGCGAGCGGGGGGACGGTCGCGTCGTCCGACGGGTGGTCGATCCTGGTCGACACCTCCGGCCCGTCGGCCGTCCGCACCGGCGACGAGCCGGCGGTCGTGACGGCCGGCTGGTCCGGCGCGGGCACCCTCGACGTCCGCGCGGGGACGCACGGCGACGAGCTGGCCACGCTGCGGATCCGCCTCTGCCTGGCCGACGACGGCACGCTCGCCGTCCAGTCGCAGGGCTTCGGCGAGACGCTCGACGCGCGCTGGACGTTCCACGCGGCCTACTCCCCCGCCGGCTGACGCCGCCGGGCCGCGGTGCGCCGGTGCGCCGGTGCGCCGGTGCGCCGGTGCGCCGGTGCGTCAGCCCTTCACGGACCCGATCAGCGCGCCCTTGACGAAGAACCGCTGCACGAACGGGTAGACGATCAGCATCGGCAGGGTGGCGATGAAGATGACCGCCATCTTGACCGACTGCGCGGGCGGCACGACGTCCACGGCGCTCTCGTCCGCGTTCATGCCGCTGGCGACGATGACGATCTGACGCAGCAGCACCTGGATGGGCCACTTCGTCGAGTCGTTGATGTAGAGGATGGCGTTCTGGTACGTGTTCCAGTAGTACACGGCGTAGAAGAGGCCGATCGTCGCGATCGACGCGAGCGACAGCGGCAGCACGATCCGCAGGAACACCCCCAGGTCGGAGCAGCCGTCGATGCGCGCGGCCTCCTCCAGGCTGTCGGGGATGCCCTGGAAGAAGCTGCGCATGATGACGAAGTTGAAGGCGTTGATCGCCACCGGGAGGATCAGCGACCACAGCGAGTCGATGAGGCCCAGGCTGTTGACCACGATGAACGTGGGGATCATGCCGCCGCTGAACAGCATGGTGAACACCACGAGGAAGTTGATGACGCGGCGGCCGCGCAGGTACCGCTTCGACAGGGCGTACGCCATGAACGACGTGAGCAGCAGGCTCACGAAGGTGCCCACCACGGTGACGAACACCGAGACCCCCATCGCCCGGAAGATCGTCGACGTCGACAGGATGTACCGGTAGGCGTCGAGCGAGAACGTGCGCGGGACGAGCACGAACGGGCGGGTCGCGAGCTCCCCCGGCGTGGCCAGCGAGCTGCCGAGCACGTTGACGAACGGCAGCACGCACACCAGCGCGAACAGGGACAGGACGACCACGTTCACCACGCGGAAGACGCGCGTGCCCGTGGTGGGCCGGTGCATCCGGCCGGTGCGGTCGGCGCGCAGGGCGCGGTCGGGACGCGGCGGGGCGACGGTCTTGCTCATGGGGTGCTCCCGGTGTCGGGCAGGGTCTCGGTCAAGGGGCCGGTCAAGGGTCCGGTCGGGCGGGTCCGCCGCAGGGCGAACAGGCCCGCGGCGAGGAAGAACAGGAACGCGACCGGGTACAGCACGAGCTGGCTGCCGAGCAGGCACGCGAGCCCGGCGGCGAGGAACCACCAGCCCGTGGAGCGGCGGGCCGGGCGGCGGCGGGCGACGTAGACCCCCGCGGCCGCCACGAGCAGCACCACCACGAGGGTCAGCCCGAACCAGGCGGCCAGCGTGCGCGCGGCGTCGTAGGCGTCCGCCGACGCGAGGTCGACGCCCGCGTCCGTCATCGCCGGGTACAGGCGGGCGAGGAACGTCTCCTCGTCGGTGCGGTTCAGCACCAGCGCGAAGCCGCCCAGGAAGACAGCCGCCCCGACCATGCCCGCGACGGCCAGCCACGTCTCGGCCCGACGGCGCACGGGTGCGTCGGGCACGCCGTCGTCCGGCGCGGCGCGGCGCGCGGCGTCACGCACCGACGGGCTCGCCATCGACCCGCACCCCCTGAAGCCGCAGCGCGGGGCTCGCCTCGACGACGACGCCCGGGCCCTCGCAGCCCTCGATCCGCACCCGTGACAGGTCCGCGTTACCGACGAAGCCGAGGTGCAGGCCGGCGCGCCGCAGCTCGGGCACGCCGTCGGCCATCGCGGGGACGCCGGGCACCGCGTCGGCGGCGTAGGAGATCGTGACGTCGTCGAGCGTGACGTCGTCGAGCGGCTGCTCGGGCAGGCCGTAGAGGTAGCCGGCCGCCGCGTGCACGTCGCGCGCGGTGACGTGCGCGAGGTGGATGCGCCGGAACACCGGTGTCGACGGGCCCACCGGGTGCGGGGCCCGGTCGGCGACGCGCGGCTCATCGCCGTCCGGCCCGCAGAAGTAGAACGGGTTGATCACGAAGGGGCACATCACGCCGCGCATGACCACGTTGGTCACGCGGACGTCCTCGACCACGCCGCCGCGCCCGCGCCGGGACTTGATGCGGATACCGCGGTCGGTGCCCTCGAAGACGCAGTTGCTGATGACCACCCCGCGCACGCCGCCGCTCATCTCCGAGCCGATGACGACGCCGCCGTGGCCGTGCACCATCGTGCAGTTGGTGATGGCGATGTTCTCGCACGCGACCTGCTCCGGGTCGCGCTCGGTGCCCGCCTTGATCGCCACGCAGTCGTCGCCGACGTCGATGTGGCAGTCGCTGATCCGTACGTTGCGGCTCGACTCGGGGTCGATGCCGTCGGTGTTGGGCGAGTCCGGCGGGTTGACGACGACGACGTTGGAGATCGTCACCCCGTCGCACCGCAGCGGGTGCACCGTCCAGCTCGGGGAGTTGGTCAGGCGCACGTCGCGCAGGGTGACGCGCTCGCAGTCGTGCAGCCCCACCAGCGTCGGTCGGGGGTGGGCGAGCGCCTCCCGGTCGTGGCGGAACGTGTCCCACCACGGGCCGCCGCCGCCGTCGATGGTGCCGAACCCGGTGATCGCGACGTCCGTCTCGCCGGCCGCGTAGAGACACGGGGAGTGGATCGTGGCCGGGGCGCCCTCCCAGCGTGCCTCGACCGGCGGGTACAGCGCCGGGTCGGGCACGAACTGCAGCACGGCGCCCGCCTCGAGGCGCAGCTCCACGTGCGAGCGCAGGCGCAGCGCGCCCGTCCGGTGCGTCCCGGCGGGCACCAGCACGGTGCCGCCGCCCGCCGCCGCGGCGTCGTCGATCGCGGCCTGGAGGGTGGTCGTGGCCAGGGTCTCGTCGAGGGTGTGCACGTGTCGCCTCTCGGTGGTGCGCGAGCGTGGTGAGCGGGCTCCGGCCCCTGTCGGGGTCCGGCACGGCCGGAGCCCGCTCACCGCATCGGGGGTGGGGTCAGCCGTTGACCTCGGCGTACGCCGCCGAGTACTCCTCGATGATCTGGTCGAGGCCCTGGCCGCGGAGGCCGTCGATCACCGCGTCGTAGTCGGACATCTCGATCTGGCCGGTGATGTACTGGTTGTACGCGTCGTTCACCTGCTGCTCGATGGTCGACCACTGCCGGTCGAAGGTGTCCGAGGACAGCGACTGCGCCGGGTTGATGACGACGGCGTCCTCGTTGGCGGCCATCAGCTCGTTCGCCTCGTCCACGTACGGCGAGGTGGACTTGTACGTCACGACCTTCTCCGACGGCCGCGAGGAGGAGTACGGCTGCACCTCCTGCTCCCAGGCGGTCTCGTCCGTGATCGACACGACGCCGTCGCCCTCGGTCGCGTAGTGCGTGCCCTCGACGCCGTTGGTCATGAGCGCGAACGCGTCCTCGTCCATCAGCTTGTCGACGAAGGTCAGCACCTTCTTCAGCTCGGCCTCCGACGTCACCTCCTTCTTCGGGAAGGCGAGCCAGCCGCCCATGCCGCCGCCCGTGTCCGTGAGGATGCGGTGCTCGACGTCGGCCGTGCGCATGTCGTTGATCAGCGCCCACTTCATGGGCGTCTTCGGGTCCGCGCTCTCCGCGAGCGCCTGGTAGTTCTTCGCCTCGAACAGTCCGGTGACGACGATGCCGCCCTTGCCCTGTGCGATGGCGTCCTGCTGGTTCGACTTCTGGACGGTGACGAACTCCTGGTTGACCGCGCCCTCCTCGTAGACGCCGCGGTACCACTCCATCGCCTGCTTGAAGGCGTCGGTGGTGAACGCGGGCACGACCTGGCCGTCGTCGGTGACCTCGAACTTGTCGCCGGCGCCGAAGTACCCGGACAGCGACCGGAACCCGACGAGGAAGCTCTCCTCGCGGTCGATGAAGCCGGTGGTGTCCTTCTTGCCGTTGCCGTCCGGGTCGTCGTGGGTGAACGCCTCGGCGACCTTGGTGAGGTCCTCGATGGTGTGCGGCACCTCGAGCCCGAGGTTGTCCAGCCAGTCCTGGCGCACGAGGACGCCGTAGCGCGCCTTGATCTTCTGGAACGGCACGCCGTAGAGCTTGCCGTCGAGCTTCGCGGCCTCGAGCGTGTCGGGGTCGATCTGGGACAGGTTCGGGTAGTCGGCGAGGTACTGGTCGACGTCCCAGAACTGGCCGGAGCCGAGCGCCTGCCGCACCTGGGTGCTGTCCGTCATCGTGAGGGAGACGATGTCGGCGAGCTTGCCCGAGGCCAGCGCCGAGTTGATCTTCTCCTCCTTGGAGGCGTCCGGCACCCACTGCACGTCGAACTTCTGGCCGGTGTGCTCCTCCAGCGCCGACTCGATGACGCCGTCCTTCTCCGGCGTGGTCGGCGTGTGGAGCATCGCCATCCAGGTGAGGGGGCCGTCGTCGGCCTCCGCCGTGTCCCCGGACCCGTTGTTGCCGCAGGCGGCCAGGGCGAGCGCGGCGACGGCCGCCGTCGCCGCGCCCCGCACGAGCATGCCTCTCCTCATGGTCTGACTCCTTCGTGTCATGCCACCTGCTCCGTCGCAGGCGCGTGGATGGAACTGCGGTCGGGCGCGGCCGGCTGGTCCGGGTCCTGCGCCAGGGGTCGGAAGACGATGCGGGTGACGACGCCGACGGCGCAGGCCGGGATCCCCACCCCGAACAGCACCAGCAGGGGCGACGCGAACTGCCACAGCAGCCACCCGGTCAGGCCCACGGCGGTGGCGCCGAGGATGGTCCAGTGCAGCGAGCCGAAGCCGATCAGCAGGGCGCCGGCGAGCTGGCGGCCGACGGTCGCGGCACCGGTCGCGACCATCAGCGGGTAGACGTACGCGGCGGCGACGGCGAGCACGACCAGCGCGACGACGTTCAGCGCCTGGAGGGTCCAGCTCGGGGCGCGGAACACGTTGGTGACGATGACGGCGCCCGCGCCGGCGAGGATCCAGCTGACGACCATCGACCGCCACGGCTGCTCCCGGACGCCGGCGACGAACGCGCGCGTCACGGGCGGCGTCTCGCCGCGCCGGAACCAGCCGTCGACGTACCGCGCGAGCGCGTACGACGCGGGGCCGGCGCCGAGCAGCCCGAGCCCGAGGACGGTCGTCACGACCCAGAGCAGGTTGAGGTAGGCGAGCCGGTACGCGCCCGTGAGGAACGTGTTGATCCGGACGAAGCCCTCGAAGGAGAACATCAGTAGACGCCCTCTTCGCCGAAGCGCTTCGCGAGGCGGTTCGCCATGACGACGAGGACCAGGCCGACCAGCCCCTTGAAGAGCCCGACGGCGGCCGCGTAGCTGAGCTGACCGTTCTGGATGCCGGTCGTGTACACGTACGTGTCGAAGATCTCGCCGACCGAGCGGTTCAGGGAGTTCATCACCAGGAACATGTGCTCGAAGCCGAGCTCCAGGAAGTCGCCGATGGCGAGGATGAACATCACGATGATGGTGGGGCGGATCGCGGGGAGCGTGATGTGCCAGGTCTGGCGCATGCGGCCCGCGCCGTCGAGCTCGGCCGCCTCGTAGAGCTGGGTGTCGACCGCCGTCATGGCGGCGAGGTAGACGATGGTGCCCCAGCCGGCGCCCTTCCAGATCTCCTGGCCCACGTACAGCGGCCGCAGCCAGTCCGGGTCGGTGAGGAACGGGACGGGCTGGCCGCCCCACTCGACGATGAGGTTGTTGACCGCGCCGCCGTCCGTCGAGAGCAGCACGTAGAAGATCGACGCGACGATGACCCACGACATGAAGTGCGGCAGGTAGATGACCGTCTGGACGCTGCGCTGGAAGACCTTGGTGCGCACCTCGTTCAGCAGCAGCGCCAGGATGATCGGCACCGGGAACGCGAACACCAGCAGCAGGAGCGAGACCACCACGGTGTTGCGCAGCAGCACCAGGAACGTGTCCTCGGTGAAGAACCGCACGAAGTGCTCGAACCCGACCCACGGGCTGCCGCCGATCCCGAGGAACGGCATGTAGTCCTGGAAGGCGATGACGAGCCCGCCCATGGGCGCGTACTTGAATACCAGGAAGTACAGGATCCCCGGCACGGCCATGAGGTAGAGCGCCTTGTGCTTCCACAGCGCCGACGCGCGCTTGCGGCGCGGGCCCGCCGGCGCGGGGCCGGGTGCCGGTGCCGCCTCCGGCGCGGCCGTCTGCGCGGCGGTGACGGCGCTCATCGCGCCGGCCCTTCGTCGTACGTCACAACCACCATGGGTGTGCCCCTCTGCTCGTCGTCGAGCTGGTCGCGCTCCCTGGTGAAGACGCGCCGGTAACCGGTTTCTCGGACGCTACCGGACGGTTGCCGGAATCGGCAAGCGCCTTCCAACAATCGGTGTCGAGATCGTGAAGCTCAGCCCGCTGGGGCCCGCGTCACCGAGGTGGTCGGGTGCCGCGAGGCAGCGCGGATCCCTGGCGGTCGTCGACGACTCCGCGAGGTGGTCGACAGGCCGCGAGGTGGTCGACAGGCCGCGAGGTGGTCGACAGACCCGCGAGGCGCGGACCGCGCCGCGGTGGTCCGCGCCAGGGTGCTGTGCGCACGACCTCGCGTGGAGCCCGGCTACCTCGCGGGGGTCAGCGCGCGGCGTAGACGCGCACGCGGTGGCGCAGGGTGCCCGGGCCGGACGACGTGGCCCAGGCGCCGGTGTCGACGACCTCCCAGACCGCGCCGTCGACGGCGGGCGCGTACGCGTCGCCCTCGACGGCGAGGTCGACCTCCGTGACGACGAGCCGGTCCGCGACGGGCAGCGCGGCGGCGTAGACCTCGCCGCCGCCCATGACCCACACCTCGTCGCCGCCGGGTGCGGCGGCCGCGAGCGCCAGGCCCTCCTCGAGCGAGGAGGCGACGACCGCGCCGCCGTCCGACCAGCCGGGCCGCCTGGTGACGACCACGTTGGTGCGGCCGGGCAGGGGGCGGTGCGGCAGCGACTCCCAGGTGCGGCGGCCCATGACCACCGGGTGGCCCGCGGTGGTGGCCTTGAAGTGCGCGAAGTCCTCGGGGACGCGCCAGGGGATGTCGCCGGACGCGCCGATGACGGGGCGGCCCGCGGCGTCGTGCGCCTGGGCCCAGATCAGGCCGATCACACCGCGACCGGGGCCTTGATGCCGGGGTGGTGCTGGTAGCCGAGCACCTCGACGTCCTCGAACTCGTAGTCGAAGATCGAGTCGCGCGGCGCGAGGCGCAGCGTCGGGTACGGGTACGGGTCGCGCGCGAGCTGGGTGCGCACCTGCTCGACGTGGTTGTCGTAGACGTGGCAGTCGCCGCCCGTCCAGACGAACTCGCCCACCTCGAGGCCGGTCTGCGCCGCCACCATGTGCGTGAGCAGCGCGTACGACGCGATGTTGAACGGCACGCCGAGGAACAGGTCAGCGGAGCGCTGGTAGAGCTGGCAGCTGAGCTTCCCGTCGGCCACGTAGAACTGGAACAGCAGGTGGCAGGGCGGCAGCGCCATGTCGGCGAGCTCGGCCACGTTCCACGCGCTGACGATGAGGCGGCGGGAGTCCGGGTCGACCTTGATCTGGTCGATCACGCCCGCGATCTGGTCCACGTGCTGCCCGTCGGGAGTGGGCCAGGACCTCCACTGCACGCCGTAGACCGGGCCCAGCTCGCCCTCCGGCGACGCCCACTCGTCCCAGATCGACACGCCGTGCTCCTGCAGCCACCGCACGTTGGAGTCGCCGCGCAGGAACCACAGCAGCTCGTACGCCACCGACTTCAGGTGCACGCGCTTGGTGGTGATCAGCGGGAAGCCCTGCTGCAGGTCGTACCGCAGCTGCCGGCCGAACACGCTGCGCGTGCCCGTCCCGGTGCGGTCCTCCTTGTGCGTGCCGTGCTCCAGCACCTCGCGCAGGAGGTCCTCGTACGGGGTGGGGATGGCGGCCATGCGGAAACCCTACGACCCCGCGGACGCCCTCGGCGGCGCGGCTGCCCGCGCGTCTCCGACGTCACACCGCCCGCGTGTCACGCCACCACCCGCTGCGTGGTCGACGTGGTGAGAGCGCCCGACGGGCGCGGCACAGGAGGCAGTGATGCGACGCATCGTGATCGTCGGTGGCGGGTACGCGGGGTTCACGGCGGCCCGTGAGCTGGAGAAGGGGCTGCGGCGCGAGCTGCGCCGCGGCGAGGTCGAGCTGACCCTGGTGGACCCGCGCCCGTACATGACGTACCAGCCGTTCCTGCCGGAGGTGGTGGCCGGGTCGGTGGAGGCGCGGCACGCGGCGGTGGCTCACCGCGGCCACCTGCGCCGGACGCGGCTGGTGGACGGGTCGGTCGTGCGGATCGACCACGCGGACCGGGCCGTCGTGGTGCGGCCGCGCTCGGGCGGCACCTCCCGCCTGCCGTACGACACGGTCGTCGTGACGGCGGGCGCGGTGACGCGGGTGTTCCCGGTCCCCGGTGTGGCGGAGCACGCGATCGGGATGAAGCACGTCGAGGAGGCCGTGGCGATCCGCGACCGGCTGCTCACGTCGTTCGACCGGGCGGCGGGCCTGCCGCGCGGCGCCGAGCGCGAGCGGCTGCTCACGGTGACGTTCGTGGGCGGCGGGTTCTCCGGCGTGGAGGGCTTCGCGGAGCTGCTGTCGCTGGCCCACGACCTGCTCCCCCGCTACCCGGAGATCGACGCCGCCGAGCTGCGGTTCCACCTGGTCGAGCGCAGCGGCCGGATCCTGCCGGAGGTGACGGAGCGCCCGGGCCGCTGGGTGGTCGAGCAGCTCGAGCGGCGCGGCGCCCACGTGCACCTCGGCACGGCGCTGGAGTCGGCGTCCGGCGGCGTCGTCGCCCTCTCGACGGGCGAGAGGTTCGCGTCGGGCCTGCTCGTGTGGACGGCGGGCAACGCGGCGAACCCGGTGGTCGCGACCCACACCGACCTGCCGGTCGACGCGCGCGGGTACGTCGTCGTGCGGCCCGACCTGCGGGTCGGCACCGACGACGCCCCGGTCGACGACGCGTGGGCCGCGGGCGACGGCGCGGCGGTCCCCGACCTCGCGGCGCCCCGTCCGGGCGCGCTGGCCGTGCCGAACGCCCAGCACGCGGTGCGGCAGGGGCGGCGCCTGGCACGCAACCTCGTCGCGACGCTGCACGGGCGCCCCACCCGCCCCTACGTGCACGGCAGCCTCGGCGTCATCGCGACGCTGGGCCTGGGCTCGGGGATCTTCCAGTTCCGCCGGCTGGTGGTGAAGGGGCGGCTCGCGTGGCTGATGCACCGCGGCTACCACCTGCTCGCCATCCCGACGTGGGAGCGCAAGGCCCGCGTGCTCGCCGTCTGGCTCACCGCCGTCGTGTTCGGGCGGGACGTCGTCTCGCTCGCCTCGGTCCAGACGCCGCGCGCCGCGTTCGCCGCTGCGACCGCGCCCGACACGCCCGGCACGGAGGACGCGTCGGCGGCGGAGGACGAGCGCGCGGACGTGCCGCTGCACGCCTGAGGAGGTGCCGCCGGCGCGGGCTCAGCCCGCGACGGCGTAGCCCGTGAGCTTGTCGGGGTTGACCTGCACGTACACGTGCTCCACGCGCCCGGCGACGACGTCGAGCGCCAGCAGCGCGTGGGGCGCGCCGTCGAGGTCGACGACGAGCGCCGGCAGGCCGTTGGCCTCGACGACCCGCACCTCGCCCGCGTCCCAGAACTTGCGCCACACGTTGTCGAGGAACAGGGCGACCCGGGCCAGGCCCACGAGCTCCACCTTCGAGGCGTGCACCCGGCCGCCGCCGTCGGGCCGCGCGACCACGTCGTCCGCGAGGTAGCGCTCGAAGCGCGCGAGGTCGCCCTCGTGCGCGGCGGCCACGAACTCGTCGAGCAGCCGCCGGTGCTCGCCCGGGTCGACGGGGACGGCCTCGCGGCGGCCGAGGCGCTCGCGGGCGCGGCGCGCGAGCTGGCGCGCGTTCGCCTCCGTGAGGTCCAGGATCTCCGCCACCCGGCGGTGCGGGTACCCGAACGCCTCCCGCAGCACGTACACGGCGCGCTCCAGCGGGGTGAGCCGCTCCAGGAGCAGCAGCGTCGCCAGCTCGAGGGCCTCGGCCCGCTCGGCGCCGAGCGCCGGGTCACCGGAGGTGTCGACCGGCTCCGGCAGCCACGGCCCCACGTACGTCTCCCGGCGCGCCCGCGCCGACGTCGCCGCGGTGATCGCGAGCCGGGTCGTCACGGTGGTGAGGAACGCCGCCGGGTTGTGCACCGCGGCCCGGTCGGTGCCCTGCCAGCGCACCCAGGCGTCCTGCACGACGTCCTCCGCCTCCGCCACCCCGCCGAGCATGCGGTAGGCGATGCCGAACAGCTGCGGGCGGACGGCGAGGAACGCGTCGAGCGCCCCGGCCCCCTCGGTCTCGTCGAGGGCGCCGGGGCGCTCGGGCGCGGTGGGGCGCGTCGTCATGCGGTCACGCTACGCCGCGACCCACGGACACGGCAGGGGTGGCCGGCGACGGTCACACGGCCGCCCCGGCGGCGAAGTCCGCGAAGGACACCGCACCGACGCGCGCGTCGCCCTGCGGCACGATCGAGTCCTCCACGAGGACGGCGCCGAAGTACGGCGCCGCCGGGTCGGCCACGACCTCGCGGTCGTCACCGGCGCCAGCCAGCACCGCGCGGACGAACTCGTCGAACCGCACCCGGTCCGGGCCGGCCACGTCGTACGTCTCCCCGCGCGGGTCGCCCGCCGCGGCCTCGGCCACGAACCGTGCGACGTCCGCCGACGCGACGGGCTGGAACGCGACCGGCGGGATCCGCACCACGCCGTCGACGGTGGCGCCGTCGGCGATCCGCGGGCCGAACTCGAAGAACTGGGTGGCCCGCACCACCGTCCAGCCGACGCCGCCGGCGTGCACCATCTCCTCCTGCGCCACCTTGGCGCGCAGGTACCCGGAGTCCGGGTTCCGGTCGGCGCCGACGATCGACAGCACCACGTGGTGCCGCACGCCGGCGCGCGCCTCGGCGTCGAGCAGCGTGCGCGTCGACGTCGTGAAGAAGCGGAGCACGTCGTCCGGCGCGAACGACGGCGAGTTCGACACGTCCACGACGACGTCGGCGCCCGCGAGCGCCTCGTCCACGCCCTGGCCCGTCAGGGTGTCCACCCCGGTGCTGGGCGCGGCCGCGACGGCCTCGTGCCCGGCGTCCGTGAGGTGCGCGACGACCTGCTTCCCGATGAGACCCGTCCCACCGACGACCACGATCTTCATGCGAGTGTCCTCTCTGCGGTGCGCGGCCCGGTGGCCGCCCGACACCCTCTCGACCGCGGCCCCGGGCGTTCCGTGACACCCCGTGCGCGGTGAGCCCCGTCACATCGCCCGGCGCGGCCGGGGCGCCGGAATCGGCCGGCACCTCCGCACGTTCTCCTCGGGACGCCCGGACGTCCCCGGGCACGCAGTGGGAGGATCACCTCATGACGGACCAGACCACCACCGAGACCGCCGCCGGCCCCGAGACCGACACGGCGGCCCCCGTGACCCCGTCGCCCACGGACCCGCTGTGGGTGGAGCGCACCGGCACCCGGACCTACCGCGGCTTCTCCGCGCGCGGAGCGACCGTCGAGGTCGGGCCCGTCGAGGCCGGCGCCGTGTTCACCCCCGGCGAGCTGCTCAAGATCGCGCTCGCCGCGTGCGCGGGGATGAGCAGCGACACCAAGTTCGCCCGCGTGCTGGGCGACGCCTACGAGGCCGTGATCCGCGTCGAGGACGCGAAGGACATGGACGAGGACCGGTACCCGGTGCTCACGGAGCGGTTCGAGATCGACCTGTCCGGGCTGGACGAGGCGTCGCGCAACAAGACCCTGCTGCTGGCGCAGCGCTCGATCGACCGCGCCTGCACGGTGGGCCGCACCCTCAAGGCGGGCGCCCTCGTGCCCCCGGCCGTGTTCGAGCAGCCGGCGCGCGACGGCGCGGAGGGCGCCGCGTCGTGACCGGCGGCACGGGCGGCGAGGTCGTCCCCCAGGAGGAGCGCCGCGGCGACGTCGAGCTGCGGGACGAGGCGGAGCGCCGCGAGGCGTGGGCGGAGTACCGGTCGACGCCGCTGCTCGACGCGCTCCTCGACAAGGCGGTGACGATCCCGTCGGCGGCGATCCACAAGCACGTGGACAGGCTGCGCGCGCGCAACCCCGAGGCCGACCCCGCCGGCATCGTGCGGATCCTGGAGAAGGAGTACCTCACGCTGCTCACGACGGCCGGCGGCGCGGTGGGCGCGGCGGCGGCCGCGCCGTCGGTCGGGACGGCGGCTGCGACCGCCCTGACCACCGGCGACGTCGCGACCTTCTTCGCGTCGTCGGCCGCGTTCGCGCTCGCCGTCGCCGACGTCCACGGCATCGAGATCGACGACGTGCCGCGCCGGCGCGCCCTGCTGCTGGCCACCGTGCTGGGCGACCGGGGCGCGCGCGACGTGGAGCTCGCGATCGGCGGCTCGACCGTCGCGTGGGGCAAGGTGCTGCTCACCTCCATGCCGCAGACCACGATCAAGCGCGTCAACCGGACCCTCGCCCGCCAGTTCCTCAAGCGGCAGGTGGCCAAGCAGGGGTCGCTGGCGCTCGGGCGCCTGCTGCCGTTCGGCGTGGGCGTCGTCGTGGGCGTCGCGGGCGGGCGGGCCCTGGGGCACGGCGTCGTGGCGCAGTCGCGGCGCGCGTTCGGCCCTCCGCCCGACCACTTCCCGCGCGTCGTGGAGGCCGTGCTCGAGCCCGGCGAGGAGGTCCCCGAGCTGCGCGCGCTGGAGGCCCCACGCCGCACGTCGCCCAGCCGATGGCTGCCGCGCCGCAGGCGCAAGGACGACGCGTCGTGACCGGCGGGCGGGTCCGATGACGGGCCGGCAGCGCCACGCCCGCCGCGTCGAGGTCGCGCGGGTCGTGCCGGTCGAGGCGTCCGTCGCGTACGCCTGGGTGGCGGACCTGCGCACGCACCCGCGGTGGATCCTCGCCACCCGCCTCCAGGGCCCCGCGGGCGGCGGGCCCGAGGTGGGCGACCGGTACGCGATGGCGAGCGGGCCGGGCGTGGGCCGCGACCCGGGCACGGCCCTCGGCCGGCTGGTCCTCCTCGACCGCATGGTCGTGGAGCAGCTCGAGCGCCCGTCGACGTCGGCGGCCCGCGTGGGCCGCACCCGGCTGCGCAAGCTCGGGCCGGTGCTGCTCGGCGAGGCCGGGTTCGACGTCGTGCCGATGGACGAGCGGCGCTGCCGCGTCGTGTGGTGGGAGGAGGCCTACCTGGCCGGGCCGCTCCCCCGCGCGGTCACCGACCCGCTCGCCGCGCTGGCGCTGCGCGGGTTCATGCAGGTGTCGCTGGCCCGGCTCGCGCGCCTGCTCTCCCGGCACGCCTGACCTCCGCCGGACCCGCCGCCTGACCCGCCGCCCGACCTGTGGGACGCCCTGCCGCGCGCCCGGGGTCGGCCGGTACAGTCCGTGAGGTGAGCACCGAGGGTTCCACCGCGCCGTCGTCCACCACCCCGTCCGCCGACCGGGCCGCCGATCTGGCCACCAGGCTCGACGACCTGCGCCGCGAGTACGCGGACCTGCAGTCCCGCGGGCTGAAGCTCGACCTCACGCGCGGCAAGCCGTCCGCCGAGCAGCTCGACCTCGCCGAGCCGCTGCTCGCGCTGCCCGGCGAGGGCCACCACGTGGCGGAGGGCGGCACGGACACGCGCAACTACGGCGGGCTCGCCGGGCTCCCCGAGCTGCGGCGCATCTTCGCCGAGCTGCTCGGCGTGCCGACGGAGCAGCTCCTGGCGCAGGGGAACGCGTCGCTCACCCTCATGTACGACACCGTGGTGCAGGCGCTGCTGTTCGGCGTGCCCGGGTCGGAGCGGCCGTGGTCGCGGGAGGAGCAGATCACGTTCGTCTGCCCCGTGCCCGGCTACGACCGGCACTTCGCGATCTGCGAGGAGCTGGGCATCCGCATGGTCACCGTGCCCATGACCCCCGACGGCCCCGACGCCGAGGCGGTGGCCGCCCTGGTCGCCGACGACCCCACGGTCAAGGGCCTGTGGGCCGTCCCCACCTACGCCAACCCGGACGGCTCCGTCGTCTCCGAGGCCGTGGCCCGCCGCCTGGTCTCGATGCCCGCCGCGGCGCCCGACTTCCGCATCTTCTGGGACAACGCCTACGCCGTGCACCACCTCACGGAGCACGAGGCCAAGTCGGCCAACGCGATCGACCTCGCCGCCGAGGCGGGCAACCCCGACCGCGTCCTCATGTACGCGTCGACGTCGAAGATCACCTTCGCCGGCTCGGGGGTCGCGTTCTTCGCGTCCTCCCCGGCCAACGTCTCCTGGTTCACGAAGCACCTCGGCATCCGGTCCATCGGCCCGGACAAGGTCAACCACCTCCGGCACGCGATGTTCTTCGGCGACGCCGAGGGCGTGCGGGCCCACATGCGCAGGCACCGCGACATCCTCGCGCCGAAGTTCAGCGCCGTCGTGGACATCCTCGACGAGCGCCTGGGCGACGCCGGCGTGGCGACCTGGACGCGGCCCGACGGCGGGTACTTCGTGTCGGTGGACGTCGTGCCGGGCACGGCCGCGCGCGTCGTGCAGCTCGCCAAGGAGGCCGGCATCGCGCTGACCCCTGCCGGAGCCACGTATCCGTACGGCCGCGACCCGCAGGACCGCAACATCCGCCTCGCGCCCTCGATGCCCCCGCTGGACGAGGTGCGCGTCGCGATGGACGGCGTCGCGACCTGCGTGCTGCTCGCCGCCGCGGAGGCCGCCGCGTCCTGACCCAGCCTGCGTGGGTGTGATCCTCGCCCCGTCCCGCGTCGGGACGGGGCCGCGGTCACACCCGCAACGTGCGGGAACACAGGATCTTCGCGCTTCCTCACAGGGCGGGTCACGACGGCCCGCTGCGACCTGCACACGCTCGTCCTAGGCTGCTGGGGACGCCCGCGGCAGACGCCGGAGCCCGCGGCGCGCGGCCCTGGTGCCGGCGGGTGCGGCGGGTGTCGGACCGACTCCCCGACCCCTGGACCTGACGCTTCGTGACCTCTTCCTCCCGCACCCCCGACCCGAGCGGCCCGGCCGACGAGCCGCGCGCCGAGGCCCCCAAGACCCGGCTCTCGCTCACGCAGATCGTGGCCAGCGCGCTCGCCGCGGTGAGCGCCACGGTGCTCATGTCGTTCTTCGGCGTCGCCGGGACGATCATCGGTGCCGGCCTCGCGAGCGTCGTCACCGTGATCGGCAACTTCTTCTACACGCGGTCGATCGAGAAGACGCACGAGCAGCTCAAGCCCGTCGTGACGCAGCTCGCGTCGAAGTCCCGCCGCACCACGGAGACGTCGCACGGTACGGTCGTGACCGTCGCGGACGCCGGTGGCGGGACGGCGGTCGAGACCCCCGTGACCACCGGGTCCGCCGCCGACCCCCTGCCCGGCGGCGACGACGGCCCGACCGACGGCGGCGACCCCGCCGGCTCGGAGGAGCCCGCGGAGGAGCCCCGCAACGCGTGGCTGCGGTTCGTCGAGAAGCACGGCACGAAGAAGGTGCTCGCGGTGTCGGCGGCGGCGCTGTTCGTCGTCGTCATGGGCGTGGTGCTGGTGATCGAGCTCGCGATCGGCAAGCCGCTGTCCGACGCGGTGCGCGGGCAGGAGGGGTCCGGCACGAGCATCAGCCGCAGCTCCACGGACTCCGGCGGCTCCACGCCCGACCCGACGCCGTCCGGCCCCGCCGAGGACCCGGCGAACGTGCCCGGCGACCAGAGCACCGGCGACCCCACGACCGGCACCACCGACGGGTCCACGGACGGCACCACCGACACCCCGACGCAGGAGCCCGCACCGGACCCGACCGGCGGCACCGACTCCGGCACGGACCCCTCCACGGGCGGCGGCACCGACGGGGGCACCGACGGCTCCACGGACGGCACGACCGACGGCGGCACCGACTCCGGCACGTCCGGCGGGACCGACGGCGGCACGACGGGGGACGGCTCCGACGGCGGCACCACCGGGGGCGGGACCGACACCGGCAGCGGCACGGACACGGGCACGGGCACCGGGAGCGGCTCGACGGACGCCGAGCAGGGCACCGGCACCTCCTCCGGCGGGTCCGCCCAGGAGGGCGCGAGCCCCACTCCGACCCCCGCGTCCTGACCCGCCCCACCGCGCCCGGACGCCGAACAGGCAGTTGCCCCCGGTATGACGCGTCGCGGCGCGTCATACCGGGGGCAACTGCCTGTTCGGCACCCGAGGGGTGCGTGTTCGGCACCCGAGGGGTGCGGCGGGCTCAGCCGAGCACGGCCTTGAGGAACTCCTGGGTGCGCTCGTGCTTGGGGTTGGTGAACATCGTCTCGGGGTCCGCCTCCTCGACGATCCGCCCGTGGTCGAACATCAGCACGCGGTTCGACACCTCGCGGGCGAACTGCATCTCGTGCGTCACCAGCAGCATCGTGATGTCGGTGGTCTGCGCGATCTCGCGGAGCACGCCGAGCACGTCCGCCACGATCTCCGGGTCGAGGGCGGACGTGACCTCGTCGAGCAGCAGGATCTCGGGGTCCATCGCCAGCGCGCGGGCGATCGCCACACGCTGCTGCTGGCCGCCGGAGAGCTGCGTGCAGCGTGCGTCACGCTTGTCCGACATCCCGACCTGCTCGAGCAGCTGCTCGGCCCGCTCGATCGCGTCCTTCTTGGACAGCCCGAGCACGTGCACGGGCGCCTCGATGATGTTCTCCAGCACCGTCATGTTGGGGAACAGGTTGAACTGCTGGAACACCATCCCCACGCGGTTGCGCACCACGCGGCGGCGCTTCTCGGAGATCTCGACCCACTTGTCGCCCTTGTACTCGTGCGTGTAGGGGTCGCCGTCGATGAGGATGAGGCCGCCGTTCGCCTCCTCCAGCGTCATCAGCAGGCGCAGGATCGTCGTCTTGCCGGAGCCCGACGGGCCGATCAGCGTGACCCGGTCGCCCTGGGCGACCGAGAAGTTCAGCCCGTCGAGCACGACGTTGTCGCCGAAGCGCTTGGTCACGTCCCGGAACTCGATGGCGGGTGTGTTCCCTGCGGGGGAAGCACTCGTCGATGTGGTCATGGTCTGGCTCCCAGCGGAGGTCGTCGTCGGGTCAGGCAAGGCGGGTCTCCATCCGTCGCACGAGCAGCGAGGTGGGGTAGCTCACCAGCAGGAAGAGCAGGCCCACCATCGTGATCGGCTCGATGTACGAGTAGGTGAGGGCGCCGTAGGCCTGCGCCGCCGAGTACATCTCGACCACGGTGATCGCGAAGAGGAACGGCGTCTCCTTGAACATCGACACGGCGTAGTTCCCCAGGCCCGGCAGGGTCTTGCGGATCGCCTGCGGCAGGATGATCGCGAGCCACGTCCGCGACCTCGGCAGGTTGAGCGCCTTGGCCGCCTCCCACTGGCCGGGCGGGACCGCCTCGATCCCTGCGCGGTACACCTCGGACATGTACGTCGCGTAGTGCACGCCGAGCACGCCGAAGCCGATGACGAGCGGTGGCACGTCGACCAGCAGCAGCCAGACGAAGACGAGCTGCACCAGCAGCGGTGTCATGCGGATGAAGTCGACGACGAGGCGCAGCGGTCCGCGGACCCACCGGGTCGGCGTGCGCATGGCCAGGGCGATCACCAGCCCCAGGATCGAGGCGATGACCATGCCGACGATCGTCGCCTCGATGGTCACGACCAGACCTCGGAGCAGCTCGGGGAGCACGTCCCAGGCGATCTCCCAGTCCCAGATGTCACTCATGCCACGCCCCCCTTCACGCGAGCGATCTCGGTCGGGACGCCCGGCTTCAGGCCGAGGACGTCACGCATCCGCGGACGCGAGCCGCGACCGAGCCGACGCTTGGCACGCTCCTCGAGCCAGTTCATCCCCCAGGTGAGGACGTAGGCGATCACGAAGTAGATGACGAGACCGATCCCGTAGCTGAAGAACGTGTCGCGGGTGTCCCTCTGGAGCTCGTCGATCCACCAGTACACGTCGTGCAGGGTGATGTAGAACGCCAGTGCCGAGCCCTTGAGGAGCTGGATCAGCAGGTTCGCCAGTTGGGGGATCATCAGCGCCCAGGCCTGCGGGAACACCACCCGGCGTACCTTGTGGAACCAGCCCAGGTTGAGGGCCGTCGCGGCCTCCCACTGGCCGGTGGGGACGGACTCGATGGAGCCGCGCACCACCTCGGCCGCGTACGCGCCGTAGTTGAGGCCCAGGGCGACGATGGCGACCGTGAGCGCCTCCATCTTGAAGCCGAGTTGCGGCAGCACGTAGAAGAGCCAGAAGATCTGGACCACCAGCGACGTGCCGCGGAAGAACTCGATCACCACCCGGGACGGCCCGCGCACCCAGAGGGTCCGGGTGCGCGAGCCGAAGCCCAGCACCAGCGCGACCACCATGGCGAGCACGGCGCCGCCGAGCGTCATCTCGAGCGTGACGAGGACCGCGTCGCCCAGGTTCGGGAGCCGGTCGATCAGTGCCTGAAGATCGTCTGACATGTGGTCAGGAGTCCAGCCCCAGCTGGTCCTGGATGGCTCCGAGGTCGCCGTCGCAGAGCATGTCGGCGGTCAGCCCCTCCGGCGGGAACTCCGCCTCGGTGAAGCCGAAGGGCTCCATGATCTCGAGCCACTTGTCCTTGTCGCCGGTGATCTTGGCGAGCTCCTCGTTGTAGGCGTCCCGCAGCTCGGTGTCGCCCTTGCGGAAGACCTCGGAGCCGGCGCCGATCTGAGGCACGCCGTCGATCGACGCGACGAACGCGTCCGTGGCCTCGACGTCCTCGTCGGTGCTGTCGGCGAGCGCACGGATCGAGATGCCCGTGAGCGCGAACGCGTCGGCGCGGCCGGTCACGACGGCGTTGAGACCGTCCGTCGAGTCGCCGACCGTGATCGTCTTGACGCCCGTGGACTTGGCGTAGCCGTCCTCGATCGCGCCGCTCGTGACGGCGATGGTCAGGCCCGAGTCCTCCACCGACTGCCAGTCGGTCAGCTGGTCGGGGTTGCCCTTCGGCACGAGGAACGCCGTGGTGTACATGATGGTGGGCTCGGCGAACTCCGCCGCCTTGCAGCGGTCCGGAAGGATCGACATGCCCGCGGACACCGTGTCGTACCGGTCGGCGTTCAGCCCCGGGATGAGCGAGTTCCACTCCGTCTGGGTGCCCTGGACGTCGTCGGCACCGAGCGACGCGAAGATCTCCTTGTCGAGGGCGATCGTCGCGCCGGTGAGCTCGTCGCCGTCCTTGTAGCTGTACGGCTTCTCGCCGTTGAAGGCGACGTTGACCGTCCCGGCGTCCTTGATCTTCTGCAGGGTCGATCCACCGCCGCCGCCCGTGCCGCCGTCGTCGACGCTGGAGCAGGCGGTCAGGGCGGTCATGGTGAGGACGGAGCCGACGGCGAGGATCGCCCGGCGGCGCTTCGTGGTCCTGATGGACGACACGGTGTCTCCCTTCCGTGCCCGGGCGGGAGTCGCGCCGGGCTGTTGGGTCTGGACGGTGCGACACCGTAGCCGTGATGCCGACGCGATGACAATCTATGTATCCGCATGTCGGATTGTCTACAATCCTCCAGGACGTGGCACTCACACCCGGACGGCTCGACGTCATCGCAGGTCAACGCGGTGGCGGCAGCGCCCGACGCCACGCCGAGGGGCCTTCAGCGGTCCCAGAACGCAGTCATGTCATGGTCACAAGAGGGTCACGATCTGGCCGGACGGCCGGGCCGCGGGATGATTGAGTCCCGTCGGGGCGGTCCCCGACCACGTGGAAGGAGAGCAGATGACCCCGTCGTCACGGGTCCCCGTCGGCAGCGCACCGTTCCTGTCGCCGGTGACACGGCCGTCGACGGTCGACCTCATCACCGTCGAGCTGCGCAACGCCGTCTACTCGGGGGCGCTGCCCGTGGGGTCGCCCATCCGTGAGGTCGAGATGTCGAGCCAGCTCGGGGTGAGCCGCGGGCCCTTCCGCGAGGCCGCGCAGCGCCTCGTCCAGGAGGGCCTGCTGCGGTCGACGCCCGGCCGGGGCCTGAGCGTGGTACGGATCGGCGCCGACCGGGTGCGGTCGCTCTACGAGGCGCGCACCGTCGTCGAGACGTCGGCCGCCCCGCTCGCCGTCGAACGGGCCACGCCCGCGCAGGTCGCAGCCGTCCGAGCCGCGCACGACGCCCTCGTCGCCGCCGAGCGCAGCGAGGACGCCCGGCGGGTCGGGGACGCCGACCTCAACGTGCACTGGTCGCTCGTGGCCGCCGCCGGCAACCCCTGGCTGCTGCGCTGGATGACCACCCTCATCGTCGAGGTCCGGATCGCGAGCTTCACGCTCAGCGAGGACTACGCGGTGCGCAAGGACGCCGCCGAGTCGCACGTCGACCTCGTCGAGCGCTTCGAGGCGCGCGACGCCGACGGGCTCGTCGCCGCGATCCGCACCAACCTCGCCGCCGCCGTCGCACGGCTCCTGGCGCCCGAGACGGTGGAGGTCGAGACCTTCGACGAGCCGCGCCCCTCCCCCGCGACGCGCCTGGAGCCGATCACGCCGACGTTCCCCGAGCCCTGAGCGCCTCGAGCTGGGCCCTCCGCTCGCGCTCGTAGTCGTCCGCCCGCCACGACGTCAGCCCGCCCACGACGATCCCCGCGGGCCGCCCGTCGGCGTCGGGCAGCAGCTCGACCGGCTCTCCCGGCGCCCCGAAGCCCGGGTGGACGGGCAGGCGCAGGTCCTCGCCGTCCGCGACCAGCCGCTCCGCGCCGGCCAGCGGGTCCTCCCGGCGAGGGTCGATCAGCCACAGCTCCTGACCGAGCCGCACGACGTCGGTCTGGCCCCACAGGTTCGCGAAGCGGCCGGTGCGGCGGTCCAGGGCTGCGAGGTCGGCGTCGGAGTCCGGGGCACCTGCGTCGAGCGCGGTCGCGACCAGGGAGAACAGCCCGGTCGCGACGGCCTCGGCAGGGCCGTCGACGGCGTTGGTCAGCACCGACACCACGACCCGCCCGGCGGGGTCCGCCCAGGTGCGGCTGAGCTGGCCGGGGAACGCGCCCCCGTGCCCGACGACGCGCCGCCCCTCGAGCTCCCGCGACTCGAGGCCCAGTCCGTAGCGCCGCGGCCGCGCGTGCGGTCGGTCGATCGCCGACTCGTCGCGCTGCAGCAGCCGGCGGCTCTCGGGGCGCAGCAGGTCCGAGCCGTCCGCGTGCGCGGCGAACCAGCGCGTGAGGTCCCCCGCCGTCGAGCAGAACCCGGTGGCCGCCGCGAGGGCGCCCGTCCGCACCGGGGCGACCGGCAGGCGGCCGTCGTCCGCGACGCCGAGGGCGGAGTGGCCCACGACGTGCGCGGGCCCGTCGGCTCGATCGGCGGTCGTGCGCCGCAGCCCGAGCGGCTCGAGGAGGTCGGCCCGGACGTGGTCGGCGAACGGCAGGCCCGTGACGGCCTCCACGACCAGCCCCAGCAGCCCGTAGGCGAGGTTCGAGTACTTGAAGACCTCGCCCCGCCCGAGGACGGCGCCGTCGAGGAGCACCGACTGGACCAGCGCCCCGCGGTCGGGGAACGGCGCGCCCAGCTGCCAGAAGTCGGCGTCGCGCCCGTCGCGCCGCACGCCTCCGGTGTGGCCGAGGGCCTCGCGGAGCGTCACCCGGCCGACGGCCGCGCCCACGAGCTCCGGGAGGTGGGCCTCGAACGGGTCGTCGAGCCGCAGCGCGCCCCGGTCCGCGAGGCGCGCCACCGCCGTCGCCGTGAACGTCTTGGAGTGCGACGCGACGCGGAAGACGTGGTCCGGGCGCAGCGGCTCCCCGGTCGTGACGTCGGCGACGCCCCACGCGCCCTCGAGCACCACGTCGTCGCCCACCCGCACCGCGTACTGCACGCCCGGGACCCGCGCGAAGCCGGCCTGGGTGGCGACCCACGCGGCGAGGTGGTCGGCGTCGAACAGGTCGCTGGTCGCGTGCTCCGTGGTCATGGGCGCCACCCTGCCACGACGGGCGGCCGATGAGTTCGCCGTCGCAGGGCCGTCCTAGCCTGGGACGTGACGCACCTCACTCAGGCGACCCCGGGAGTTCCCATGTCCGACCCGCCCACGCCCCGCGCCCCCGCCGCAGGCACTGCCGACCTGGCGGTCGACGCCCACGGGCTCGTCAAGCACTTCACCACCCGCAAGCAGGTCACCAAGGCCGTCGACGGCGTCGACCTGCAGATCCCGACCGGCAGCGTGTTCGGCCTGCTCGGCCCCAACGGCGCCGGCAAGACCACCGTCGTCCGGATGCTGGCGACGCTGCTGCGCCCCGACGCCGGCAGCGCCCGCGTCCTCGGGCACGACGTCGTGGCCGAGGCCGACGCCGTGCGCAGCGCCGTCGGGCTCACCGGCCAGTACGCCTCCGTCGACGAGGACCTGACCGGCACCGAGAACCTGCTCATGCTGGCCCGGCTGTACGGCTTCCGCGGCGCGGCCGGCCCACGGCGCGTCGAGGGCCTGCTCGACGCGTTCAGCCTCTCCGACGCCGGCGCGCGGCAGGTCAAGACCTACTCCGGCGGCATGCGGCGACGCATCGACCTCGCGGCGTCGCTGGTGCTCGCCCCGCGCGTGCTCTTCCTCGACGAGCCCACCACGGGTCTCGACCCGCGCAGCCGCAACCAGGTGTGGGACATCGTGCGCGTGCTCGTCGCGGACGGCGCCACCGTGCTGCTCACCACCCAGTACCTGGAGGAGGCGGACCAGCTCGCCGACCGGATCGCCGTCATCGACCACGGCGTCGTCATCGCCGAGGGGACGTCGACGGAGCTCAAGCGCTCGGTGGGCCAGGGCGCGGTGACGATGCGCCTCGCCGACGCGACCCAGCGGGCCGCGGCCGCGAGCGTCGTCGAGAAGGTGCTCGGGTCGGCGCCGACGCTGCCCACGGACCCGTACGCCCTGTCGGCCCGCGTGCCCGACGAGGGGGCGGACGACGTGGCGCGGCTGCTGCCCGCCCTCGGCGAGGCCGGCATCGCCGTCCCCGAGTTCACGCTGGGCCAGCCGAGCCTCGACGAGGTGTTCCTCACGATCACGGGCAAGCCGCTGCCGGCCGACGAGGACGACGCCCGGCCCGTCGAGGAGGAGGTGTCCCGATGACCACGTCCGCCGACCCCGCCGAGATCACGACCACCACCCTGCGCCAGGCGGTGGCGCTCACCGAGCGCCCGGCCCGGCCGCCCGCGCTCGCGATGACCCTGACGTTCGCGTGGCGCGCGCTGCTGAAGATCAAGCACGTGCCCGAGCAGCTGTTCGACGTGCTGGTCTCCCCCGTCATCTTCACGCTGATGTTCACCTACCTGTTCGGCGGAGCGCTGGCCGGCTCGACCACGGCGTACATCCAGTTCCTGCTGCCCGGCATCCTGGTGCAGACGATCGTCATCGTGACCGTGTACACCGGCTACACGCTGAACACGGACATCACCAAGGGCGTCTTCGACCGGTTCCGCTCCCTGCCGATCTGGCGCCCCGCACCCATCGTCGGCGCGCTGCTCGGCGACACCGTGCGCTACTCCATCGCGTCCGTCATGACCATCGGGCTCGGCCTGATCCTGGGGTTCCGGCCCGAGGGCGGGTTCGTCGGCGTCGTGCTCGGCGTGCTGCTCCTGCTCGTCTTCGCGTTCTCGCTGAGCTGGATCTTCACGATCCTGGGCCTGCTGCTGCGCACCCCGAACGCCGTGATGGGCGTGTCGATGATGGTGCTGATGCCGCTGACCTTCGCGTCGAACATCTTCGTCGACCCGTCGACGATGCCGGCCGCCCTCCAGCGGTTCGTGGAGATCAACCCCGTCACCCACCTCGTCACCGCCGTGCGCGGGCTCATGGCGGGCACCCCCGACAGCGGCGAGATCGTCTGGGTGCTCGTCGCCGCCGTCGTCCTCACCGGGGTCCTCGGCCCCATCACGATGCGCCTGTACCGCACCCGCCACTGACTCCGTCGAGGACGTGATCGTGGCCCCGTCCCGAGTCGGGACAGGGCCACGATCCGCCCAGGACGTCAGGCGGCGGAGGACTCGTCCTGGTCGAGCTCCTCGTCGCACTTGCGCGTCACGACGAGCACGGGGCACGCGGAGTGGTGCAGCACCGCCTGGCTGGTGGAGCCGAGCAGCAGGCCGCGGAAGCCGCCGCGTCCGCGGGAGCCGACGACGATCAGGTCGGCGCCGGTGGAGAACTCGGTGAGGAGCTCGGCGCCGGTGCCGTCGAGCACGTGCCGCTTGATCGTGACGCCCGGGTTGGCGGCCTGCGCCCGGTCGACCGTCACGTCCAGGCCGGCCTTGACGTCGGCGAGCACGGTCTCGTGGTCGATCTGCGACGGCAGCCACGCGAGGATCCCCGCGCCGCCGCCGAGGGGGACCCCGGCCACCGCGACGAGCTCCGCGTCCCACGCCTTCGCCTGCGCGACGGCGTGCTTGAGCGCGACCTCGGCGGACGGCGACCCGTCGACGCCCACCACGATCCGCCGCACCTCGTGGACGGCGTCGCCGTCGCGCCGCTCGGCGGCGTCGGTCCCGCCGTCACCGCCCCGGTACGGCACCACGACCGTCGGGCAGTGGGCGTGCGCCGGCAGCGCCGACGAGACGGTGCCGAGCAGGCGCTCGGTGAACCCGCCCTTGCCCCGTGTCCCCACGACGGCGAGCGCGTGCTCCCGGGACATCTCGACGAGCACGCCCGCCGCGTCGCCGGTCGCGACCGTGCCCTGCACCGGGACCCCGGCGGCGGCCACGCGTGCCTCCGCCTCCGCGAGGACCGCCTTGGCGCCCTCCTGGATCGCGGTGTCGTCCAGCGCCGCGTACCCGCCGTCGAGCGACGCGGCCGTGAACGACGGCAACGAGTAGGAACAGACGACGTGCAGCCCCCACCCCACCCGCCGCGCGTACGCGGCGGCCCAGTCGAGGGCGTGCAGGCTCGCTGCAGACCCGTCAACACCTACCAGGACGACCTCAGGCCGTGTCATCTTGCGCCTCCTGTCCGCTGGCGAGGGAGCCCGCCCTCGTCGTCGAGGGCGCCCGGTTCAAGCGTAGCGAAAGGTAGGCGCAAGGCACAGCAAAGCGCCCCGGTACCGAGGTACCGGGGCGCTTTGCGGTGAATCAGGCCTGGACGCGCAGGAACACCGGGCTGGACTGCCAGATGTCGCGGATCCGGGTGTCCCAGCCGTCGGGACGCGAGGCGTCGATCTGCTGACCGTTGCCGATGTAGATCGAGATGTGCCCCGGGGACCAGATGAGGTCGCCAGGACGCGCCTCGGAGGCCGAGACGACCGAGACGTTGGACGCGTTGCGGATGGCGCTCGACTGGTGCGGCAGGCTGACGCCGACCTGGGCGTAGACGTAGGTCACCAGGCCCGAGCAGTCGAAGCCGGCCGGGGTGGAGCCACCCACGACGTACGGCGTGCCGATGTAGCGGTGCGCGATGGAGACGACCTGGGCGCCGATCGACGAGCTCGTCGCCGTCGTCGCGGCGACCGGGGCCTCGGTGCGCTCCGAGGAGCGCGAGACGGTCTCGGTCGTGGAGCGCGTCTCGACGACGGGCTCCGGCTTGGGCTCCGGCTCCGGCTCGGGGGCCGGGGTGATCTTGGCGCCGGAGACGACCTTCTTGCTGAGCGTCTCGACGTCGACCTTCGCCTTGGCCTGGACGGTGACGACCGGGGCCGCCTCCAGGGCCTCGCGGGCCTGGTCGCTCAGAGCGCCCAGGTCGACGGTGCTGAGCTTCTTCGATGCGTCGTGGTCGACCGGGGCCGCCTGCGCGGCACCCGCGCTGGCGAAGGTCGAGACGAGCAGTCCGCCGGCTGCGGCGACGACAGCGGCGCGGCGGCCGGTCGCGGTTTGAACCAGCCCGCCGAGCGGACGGCGCGCGGCACGGTGCCGGGCGCGCGTGGTACGTGCGTTCACGTGTTCCCTCTCCTGTCGCCTACGAGGTCAGCTGTCGGGTTCGGGTGGGAGAAATCACCCGGCCGCGCGGACCTGGGTCCGTGCGACTTCACCCCAAGGACACCGTGTTCCGGTGCCCGAAAGTGGGTCCCCCGCCCCTGCCATGCGGTTGCGGTTCTCGGCCGGCGGCAGGGCTCGGCGTGCCGGTCGAGAATCGGCGGATGACCGCCGAATGGATGACACCGTAGCGGACCGCAGCGGCAATGTCACGTTTC
Organism: Isoptericola sp. NPDC057653; assembly: GCF_042799955.1. NCBI lineage: Bacteria > Bacillati > Actinomycetota > Actinomycetes > Micrococcales > Promicromonosporaceae > Isoptericola > Isoptericola sp. NPDC057653. The sequence goes on from NZ_JBHVHP010000003.1 coordinate 115,831, forward strand.
GATCACAGCCCCTGTGGACGGGGCTCCGCAGGCGTCGTCGGCCCAGGTCGAACCGGTTCCCCGGACACGACGAAACCCCGCCACGCGGAGGCGTGACGGGGCGTCGTCAGGACGCGACGGACGGACTCAGCCGACGCGGATGAACGTGGGGTTCGACTGCCAGATCGCGCGGTACTTCACGACGTCGCCCGGCTTCGGGGCGTCGATCTGCATGCCGTTGCCGGCGTAGATCGCGATGTGGCCCGGCGTCCAGATCAGGTCGCCCGGCTTCGCGGCCGAGGCGGAGACGACGGTGCCGGCGTAACGCTGCGCCGACGAGGTGCGCGGGAGGTTGATGCCGACCTGCGCGTAGACGTACTGGGTCAGGCCCGAGCAGTCGAAGCCCGACGGGCTGCTGCCGCCGGAGACGTACGGGACACCCACGTAGCGCATCGCGATGGAGACGATGGCCGAACCGTTCGCGGACGCCGGGACGGCGGTCTCGACGGCGGCGCGGTCCTCCGAGCGGGAGGCCGTGTCCGAGGACCGGGAGTCCGTCGCGGTGGAGGCGGTGCTCGTCGTGGTGCTCGAGACCTGCTCGACGACGGGCTCCGGCTCGGGCTCGGGGGCCGGGGTGATCTTGGCGCCCGCCGCGATCTTCGCGGTGAGCTTCTCGACGTCGACCTTCGCCTTGGCGTCGACGGTGACGACCGGGGCGGCCTCGAGGGCCTCGCGCGCCTGGTCGGTCAGGGCGCCGAGGTCGACGGTGCTGAGCTTCTGGGCGGCGTCGGTGTCGACCGGGGCCGCCTGCGCGGCGCCCGCGCTGGCGAAGGTCGAGACCAGGATGCCACCGGCTGCGGCGACGACGGCCGCGCGGCGACCGGCGGCACCCGTCGGGGCGATGGCGATCGGACGACGGGCGGCGCGATGCCGGCCGTGGCTCGTGCGTGCGGTCACGTGTCTACCTCTCCTGTCGCCTGCGAGGTCAGCTGTCGGGTTCGGGTGGGAGAAACACCCGGCCTTCCGGGCCCGTGTCCGGGCCCTTTCGGCTTCACCCCGAGGACGTCGTCACCGACGCCCGAAGTGGGTCCCCCGCTCCTGCCGTGCGGATGTCCGTGGAGCTCGGCCGGTGGCAGGGTTCGGCGTCCGGTCGAGCGCTCCCCGGATCGAACTCCGGCGAGCGCCCCCGACCGTACCGGAAGACCCCGGGCGATGTCACGCTGCGGTCACGATGTGGCGTGCCGACCCCGCCGGGGCCTCCCTGCGCTGGTCAGCGGCTCGCGACGAAGAGGTGGCGCGCCAGCTCCTCGGGCAGGTCCAGGACGACGCCGGACCCCTCGACCTCGACCGTGACGTCGTCCCCGGCGGTCCGCGCGGTGATCTGCGCCCCCGGCACGATCCCGGACTCGGCCAGACGGGCCAGCAGCTCGACGTCCACCTGGAGGGGCTCCGCGATGCGCTGCAGCACCAGGTCCTTGCCCTCGCCGTCGGCCTCGCCCGCGACCCGCCCCGCGGCCAGCACCGCCGGCAGCGACTGCACGCCCTCGAGGAACGGGACGTCCTGGAACTGCTCGCCGAGCTCCGACAGCCCGGGGATCGGGTTGCCGTACGGGTCGGCGTGCGGGTGGTCGAGCAGGGTCACGAGGCGCTTCTCGACGAGGTCGCTCATCACGTGCTCCCAGCGGCACGCCTCGGTGTGCACGTGCTCCCAGTCGAGCTTGATGACGTCCGTGAGGAGGCGCTCGGCGAGACGGTGCTTGCGCATCACGCGGGTCGCCTTGGCCTGCCCGGCCTCGGTGAGCTCCAGGTGCCGGTCGCCCGTGACGACGACGAGCCCGTCGCGCTCCATGCGCGCCACCGTCTGCGACACCGTGGGGCCCGAGTGCCCCAGTCGCTCCGCGATCCGGGCGCGGAGCGGCGGGATGCCCTCCTCACCGAGCTCGTAGATCGTCTTGAGGTACATCTCCGTGGTGTCGATCAGGTCGGTCACGTCAACTCCCGTCATTCGGCGCGGCCTAGTCTATTCGCACGCGTGGGCGCAGGCGGGGTCGCGCGGCGCCGTCGTGCGTGCTCCCCGCGCCATCCTGCCCTGCGCCACCGACGACCCGCTCCCCCGCCCGGAACCGGAGACACCATGCCCGCCGCGCCGACCGTGCCGACCGTGCCGACCCAGCCGACCCTCGTCATCCCGCCGTCGCTCCTGCCGGGCGACGGCCGGTTCGGTTCCGGCCCCTCCAAGGTCCGCGCCGCGCAGGTGGCCGCGCTCGCCGCCGCGGGCGACCCTGCCGCCCCGGTCCTCGGCACCTCGCACCGCCAGCCGCCCGTGAAGGACCTGGTCCGCCGCGTCCGCGACGGGCTCGCCACGCTGTTCGCGCTGCCCGACGGGTACGAGGTGGCCCTCGGCAACGGCGGGTCCTCCGCGTTCTGGGACGTCGCGACGGCGTGCCTGGTCGAGCGGCGCGCGCAGCACGCGGTGTTCGGCGAGTTCGGTGGCAAGTTCGCCGCCGCGACCACCCGGGCCCCGTTCCTCGCCGACCCGGACGTGGTCCGCGCCGAGCCCGGCGCGGTGGCCCGGCTGCGCCGCACGGACGGCGTCGACGTCTACGCGACCCCCCACAACGAGACCTCCACGGGCGCGATGGCGCCCGTGCGCCAGGTGCAGGACGCGCGCGCCGACGGGGCGCTGCTGCTCGTGGACGCGACGTCGGGCGCGGGCGCGCTGCCCGTCGACGTCGCCGACACCGACGTCTACTACTTCGGCCCGCAGAAGGTGTTCGCGGCGGACGGCGGCCTGTGGCTCGCCGCCCTCTCCCCCGCCGCCGTGGAGCGGGCCGAGCGGGTCGAGGGGACCGCCGGGACGGCCACGGGCCGGTGGGTGCCGGAGTTCCTCTCCCTGACGACCGCGCTCGCGAACTCCCGGCTCGACCAGACCCTCAACACGCCGGCCGTCGCGACCCTCGTGCTCCTGGCCGAGCAGGTCGAGTGGCTCCTGGAGCAGGGCGGGCTCGCGTGGTCGAGCGCGCGCTGCGCGGAGTCGGCGGGCGTGCTCTACGACTGGGCCGGCGCCCGCGACTGGGCGACGCCGTTCGTCACCGACCCGGCGGAGCGGTCCACCGTCGTCGCGACGATCGACCTCGACGACGCGATCGACGCGACGGCGGTCGTGCGCACCCTCCGCGAGAACGGCGTCCTCGACGTCTTCCCGTACCGCAAGCTCGGCCGCAACCAGCTCCGCGTGGGCGTCTTCCCCGCCGTCGAGCCCGACGACGTGCGCGCCCTCACCGCCTGCATCGACCACGTCGTGGCGCACCTCGGCTGACGCACGCCGCTCGCGCCGCCGCTCCGCGGTCCGGCAAACCCGCAGGTCAGGCGGCACGTTTCACCCGTCAGGTCACGGGCTGATAACGTGCCGCCTCGTCCTGTTCGGGCGAGGAAGCCGGGAGGCCCCCCATGCCGGAGATGCACCATTTCACCTACGGGCTCATCACGCCCGTGCTGGCGTACGTCGCGTCGTGCCTCGGTGCCGCCACCGGCCTGTCGGCCACGTCCCGGGCCCGCGCGGCGACCGACAACAGGACCCGGGCGGTCTGGCTGCTCGTGGGCGCCCTCGCCATCGGCGGCACGGGCGTCTGGGTGATGCACTTCATCGCCATGCTCGGCTTCACGGTGACGGACATGCCGATCAACTACGACATCCCGCAGACGGTGCTCAGCGCCCTCGTGGCCGTGGTGGTCGTCGCGATCGGGCTCTTCATCGTGGGCTTCGCCGGCGACCGCCCCGTCTGGCTCGTCTCGGGCGGTGTCGTCGCGGGGCTCGGCGTCGCGACCATGCACTACATGGGCATCGCCGCCATGCGGATGAGCGGCGGCATGGAGTTCTCGCTGCCCGTGGTCGGGCTGTCTGTGGCCATCGCGATCATCGCGGCCACGGCGGCCCTGTGGCTCAGCGTCAACGTGCGCGGCCGCGGCGCGACGCTGGGGGCGGCCCTCATCATGGGCGTGGCCGTCAGCGGCATGCACTACACCGGCATGGCGGCGCTGACGATCACCGGGACCCCCGGCGTCCCCACCAGCGGCACGACCGCCATCGACCTGCTCGGCCCGCTCATCCTCGGGATCGCGGCGCTGACCGTGGCGCTCGTCTTCGTGGTGCTCATGTGGCCCACCGAGGACGAGATGCGCGACCAGCAGGAGTTCGAGGCGCGCATGGCCCGGCAGGCCGGCACCACCGCCAGCGAGCGCGTCACGCGCCACGCCGCGAAGCGCGAGGCGGCCCCGCGCCACTGACGGCTCAGGCCGTGGTGGGCACCCGCTCGGCGTCGGCGCGGCTGAGCTCGCGGCGCACGCCGTCGCGGGTCGTCGCGCCCTGCAGCACCTCGCGGTCGAGGTAGACCACCTCGAGGTGCGGGCGGCTCAGCACGCGGTAGCGCACCCTCAGGTGCCAGCGGCGCACCGCCCACACGGTCGCGGCCGAGGCGACGAGGAAGGTCGCGATCGAGCCGACGAGGATCGACCAGCGTGGCCCCCAGGCCTCGCCGATCCAGCCGACGACCGGCGACCCGATCGGCGTCGCGCCCTGGAAGATCATCACGTAGAGCGCGATGACGCGGCCGCGCATCGCGGGGTCCGTGGAGACCTGCAGGGCGCTGTTCGCCGCCGTCATCATCGTGAGCGAGGACAGCCCCACGGGGATGCACGCCACCACGAACGACGCGTACGTGGGCATGAGCCCCAGCACGGCCGTGGAGACCGCGAAGGCGAACGCGGAGCCGATGACGAGGCGCACGCGCGGCCGGTCGCGGCGCGCGGCCAGGAGCGCGCCCGCGAGGGAGCCGATCGCCAGCACCGACCCGAGGATGCCGTACTCTCCCGCGCCGCGCCCGAACTCGACGCGCGCCATGAGCGCGGACGTGAGCTGGAAGTTCAGCCCGAACGTCGACACGACGAACATCACGACCATGATCACGACGATGTCCGAGCGCCGGCGCACGTACTGCACGCCCTCGCGGATCTGCCCCTTCGCGCGCCGTGGGGCGGGCTGCGGACGGAGCTCGCGCACGCGCATGAGCGCCAGTGCCGCGATCGTCGCGCCGAAGGTGACGCCGTTGATGACGAACACCCAGCCGGCGCCGACGGCGGCGATGAGCAGCCCGGCGACGCCCGGGCCGATGAGCCGCGCCGCGTTGAACGACGCGCTGTTCAGGCCGACGGCGTTGGGCAGCTTGTCGGCGGGCACCATGTCCGCGACGAACGTCTGGCGGGCGGGGTTGTCCAGCGCGGACACGATGCCGAGCAGCAGGGCGAAAACGTACACGTGCCACAGCTCGGCCCGGCCGGAGAGGACGAGCGCGCCGAGCCCGAGCGCGAGCACGCCCATGCCCGCCTGCGTGGCCATGAGGAGGCGGCGGCGCGGCAGCCGGTCGGCCAGCACCCCGGCCCACGGGGACAGCACGAGGAACGGGAGGAACTGGAGCGCCGTGGTGAGGCCGACGGCGATGCCGGAGTTGTCGCTGAGGTCGGTGAGGACGATCCAGTCCTGCGCGATGCGCTGCATCCACGTGCCGACGTTGGCGACGAGGGCGGCCGCGAACCAGATGCGGTAGTTCGTGTACTTGAGGGAGGAGAAGGTGGCACTCATGGGGCGAGCCCCCCGGTCGGTTCGTCGCTCGCGGGGGCCACGGATCTCCTTCTCCTCGGGTCGGTCGTCTCCCTGGGCAACAGGGTATCGAATCGTTCTATTCCGCGCCCGGCGGTGACCCGCGACACGTCGGCGGCGGAGTCAAGTACGGTATGCGCCGTGCGCACCGAGATGTCCCTCGCGGAGACCCTGAACGAGCTCGGCCTCCTCGGCGGCCGGACACTGCCCCGATTCGTCACGTCGGTCGGCGGAGCCGGCGACGAGCTGGAGGTCGTCGCCGACGCCCGCGCGGTGAAGAACCTGCCCGGGCCCCTCAAGCTCGCCACCCGGCTCGTCCCCGCGGTGCGCTCGCGCCTGCGGGTCGAGAGCTTCGACGGCGGCGTCGCGGTGCTCACGGTCGACGCGAGCGCCGGCGGCCTCCCCGCGCACAAGCTCATGGGCCTCGCGGCGAACCGCATCGAGACCGTGCTCGCGGCCAAGGGCCTGCCGGCCGGCTCCGTGCAGCTGCGCAGCGACGCGCGGATCTCCCTCGACGTGCAGCGCCTGCTCGCCGCCCGCTACCCCGGCACCGTGGTGCAGGGCATGGCGTTCGCCGACGGCCGCGTCGCCGTCGACACCGCGGCCTGACCCTCGCTCCCGGCCGGTCGCGTCACCCGCGCGCGGCGATCGCGTCGGCGAGACCGGAGGCGTCGAGGTAGTCGTCCCACCGGTAGGCGACGACCTTCGCGACGTGCGGCCGGGCCAGCGCGACCTGCCGGTCGAGCGTCGCCAGGTCGCTCGGCGCCCGGTCGCCCACCTGTCCCGGCGGCCGGAACGCCTCGACGTTCGCCCACAGGGTCACGCCGCGCACCTTCGCGGCCTCCGCGTAGAGCGTCGCCGTCGAGGCGGCGTAGGCCGCCCCGTAGGTGGTGTCGCCGACGACGCCGCGCAGGTCCGGCCGGACCGGGTCGTCCCGCTCGGCGCGGGCGAAGACCCCCACCCGGCCCGTGCCCCCGCCGTCCTGCGGCGCGAGGACCATCGTGACTCCCGCGCGGGTGTCCGCGATCCGCTGCAGCGCGGGACGCACGGCCGCGACGGGCACGGCGCCGCGACGGAGGTCGGCGTACGGGCTCACCACCACGCGCTGCTTGTCCTGGGGGAGCCGGTAGCCGACGACGCGGTGCTGCAGCTCGTACACCCTCAGGTTGGGCGCCCACGTGGCCGCGTCCGTGAAGACGGCCGTCTCGAGGGTCTGGTACGCGCCCGCGAAGCCCGGGCTGCGGCCGACCTTGGCGTCCCAGTCCGCGAGCATGCGGGACGTGAACGCCCCGAGCGTCTGGGTGAAGGAGTCGTCGGCGCGGTAGGGCACCTCGGGGTCCGGGGCCGGCCTCGGCAGCCCCAGGTAGACGGACATCCCGAACAGCGCGGCGTCGGTGACCAGGAGGACGTCCCTGTCGGCCGCGGAGTCGTCGAACGCCACCACGAGGTCGTAGGTGCGGCTCGGCGAGTCGCAGTCGCTGTACCCGCCCTCGACGGGCAGGAGCCACCAGGTGAAGACGCCAGCCGCCGTCGCCGACCGTCCGTCGCGGCCGGGGCAGAACAGGGCGGCGTCGCCGAACGTCGTCCGACCCCCGTACGTGTAGACGTGCCGCACCGACCCACCGCCGGTGCGCGCGACCGCGTGGCGGTAGCCGTCCGCGCCGTCCACCGCGAACCCGGCGAAGGGGTCGTCGGCGCCCGGGCGCAGGTCCGCGGGCGTGGCGGGCGAGAGCTGCGCGCCGAACGTGACGAGCGTGTCCGCGCCGATCGCGTGCGCCCCCTGCACGGTCGCGCGCGTCGCGCACCGCGACGGCGACGGAAAGGCGAAGTAGCCGGTGACGCCGTAAGCGGCCCGCACGGTGCGGTCCGGGCGGTCCAGCCGCTCCCCGCCCGGGCAGGCCGGGGCGGGTGCCGGCGCCGGGCTGCCCGTCGGCCGGGGCGCGGCCGGGGTCCCGCCCGCCCCGGCGGGCGTCGTCGCCCCGGGCGCAGGACCCGACGAGGGCGCGGAGCACGCGACGAGTGCCAGCGCGAGGACGGTCGTCAGGACCACCGCCAGGAGACCCGGCGGTCGGGTGGCGCTGCGCGGCGCGACCGCCCGTCGCGCGAGGCGCGTCATCCGCGACCCGTCGCTACTTGACGGTGGCGGGGAGGACCTCGAGGTCGTCGGCGTGCTTGTCCACGTACCCGGCCGCCTTGTCCTTGGCGATCGACGCCATCAGCGGGTCGAACCGGTCGCGGTCGAGCACGACGATCGACTGGCCGTCGTCGCTGCGGCCCGTGCCCGAGTACGGCGCCGTCATGAAGGTGACGTCGTTGGTGCTCAGCCCGCGCGCGCTCATGTAGAGGTTGCGCATCCGGTCGATCGTGAAGCCGTCGTCCGCCGCGACGGACTTGCTCACCGTGGTGAAGAAGGACGTCATCATGCTGACGTCGTTCCGGTTGTTGTTGACCTTGGCCAGGATCGCGCGCATCCAGTTCTGCTGGCGCTGCACGCGGCCGAAGTCGCCGTTCGCCAGGCCGTGGCGCTGGCGCGTGTACGTCAGCGCCTCCTCGCCGGACATCATGTGCACGCCCTTGGTGAAGAAGACCTTCTTGCCGTCGCCGATGTCCTCCGGCACGCGGATGCGGACGCCGTCGAGGGCATCGGTCATGGCGGTGAACGAGTCGAAGTCCGTCACCACGAAGTGGTCGATCTTCACCCCCGTGAGGTCCTGGACGGTCTGGATCATCAGCGACGGGCCGCCGTAGGAGAAGGCCGCGTTGATCTTGGCCTGGCCGTGGCCCGGGATGTCGACCCACGAGTCGCGCGGGATGGAGATCACCTGGGCGCTCTCGCGGTCGGCCGGGAGGTGGACCAGCATGATCGCGTCGGTGCGCTGCGCGCCGGCCTTCCACTGCGACGGGTCGCCGGCCGAGATCCGGCTGTCCGAGCCGAGCACCAGGAGGTTCACGGCCTTGTCGTCCGCCTCGTCCGCGGGCTCCGGGTTGTTCTCGATCCCGGCGAACGGGTCGCCGAGGCGCTCGATGTTGCTGTCGAGCTGGTGCTGGAACCACCAGGCGGCGCCGAAGCCGCCGCCGGCGAGCAGGAGCACCAGGACCCCGACGACGGCGAGGGCGCGGTGCGTGCTGCGCGCCTCGGCGCGGGCGTGACGGCGCGGGGACGGGTCCCCCACGGGGGCGGGCGTCGGGTCGGCGGTCGCTCGGCTCACAGGGCGGGATCATACGGCCAGCCCGCGGAGAACCTGTGTTCCGCTCGTGACGCTTCCCGCCGTAGCATTCGCCCGGTGCGCCCCGGGCAAGGGACGCACGACGGCGACCGGGGAGGCACGGAGGATGCGCGGCAGCAGGGGGACGCCGGCGCGCCGTCCGCGGATGCTGCTCGTCACGCACCACTACCCGCCCGAGAACGGCGCGCCGCAGCGTCGCTGGGACACCCTGACGCCGCGCCTCATGGAGGCCGGCGTGGACGTCGCCGTCCTCACCCCGCCGCCGCACTACCCGAGCGGACAGCTCCAGGACGCGCACGGCGCGCACCGCCCCGGCTCGGTCGCGCGCGGCCGGCACGGCGAGCGCGTGGTGCGCACCCGGTTCCGGCCGCACGGCCCCGACCTGCTGTCGCGCACCCGCGACCAGGCGGTGGCCGCCGCGAGCGCCGTCACGCTCGGCCTCAAGCACTTCCGGCAGTCGGGCGAGCGGCCCGACGTCGTGGTCGGCACCGTGCCGGGCATCCCGTCGATGTTCGCCGCCTGGGTGCTGGCCCGGGCGTTCCGCGCCCGCCTGGTCATCGAGATGCGCGACGCCTGGCCCGACCTCATCGAGCCCAGCGGGGTGCTCGACGCCCGCCGCTCCCTGACGGCCCGGCTGCTCGCGGGCTCGCGCGCCCTCGTGCACCGCGCCGTGACGCGCCTGCAGGCGCGTGCCGACGCCGTCGTCACCACCACCGAGACGTTCGCCCAGGTGCTCCTCGAGCGCGGTGTGCGCCGCGTGGCCGTGGTGCGCAACGGGACGTCGTTCCAGCCCCTCACGTCGGACGACGCCGCGGACCTGACCCAGGGCGACCCGCCGGCGTCGGGCGCCCGGCCGCTCCGCGCCGTCTACGCGGGGACCGTGGGCCGCGCCCAGGACCTCCAGTCCGTGGTGCGCGCGGCCGCGCAGGTGGCCCGGCGCGGGCTACCCCTCGACGTCCGGATCGTCGGCGCGGGGGCGCGCGTCCCGTTCCTGGAGGAGCTCGTGGCGGAGCTCGGGGCGCCGGTGACCTTCGTCGGCCACGTCCCGCCCGGCGACGTGCGCCGCTACTACGCGTGGGCGGACACGGTCGTCGTGTCGCTGCGCGACTGGAAGCCCCTGGAGTGGACCGTGCCGTCGAAGCTGTACGAGGTGATGGCCTCCGGCGCGTACGCCACCGCGTGCGTCGCGGGCGAGGCGGCGGCGCTGGTGCAGCGCTCGGGCGCCGGCTCGGTCGTGCCGCCCGGCGACGTCGACGCGCTCACCGAGCTGTGGTCGGGCTGGGCCGCCGCCGGGGAGGTGCCCGACGCCGACCCCCGCGCCGCGTCGTGGGTGGCCCGGAACGCCGACGACGACGTCCTCGCCGACCGCTACCTGGAGCTGCTGCGCGAGCTCACGGGCTCCGGGGAGACGGCGGCGTGACCCGGCTGCGCGAGCTGGCCCGCAACGCCCGCCTGGCCGCGTCGTTCGTCGGCGGCGCGCTGGCGACCGACCCGGCGTGGCTGGCGCTGCAGGCCGCCCGCCGCACCCCGGCGCGGGTGAGCGTCGTCGTCGTGCCGCGGGTGGAGCGCCTCCTGGGCGACGGCTCCTCGAGCGAGGCGGGCCGGCTGCGCGCGGCGTGGCAGGCCGGGGACGTCGCCGCCCTGCGCGCCGCCGACCCCTCGACCCGGTCGGGACGGCGGGTGCGGGCGTCCCTGCTCGGCCAGGTCGCGCTGCTCGAGGCGGCCGTCCTCCCCGGAACGTCTCACGATGCGGACGATCCGGGCCCTCGCGCGGGTGAAAAGGCCGCCGGACCCCGAGCGGGTGATCTTCCGGTCCCCGTGCACCACCACCTCACCAACTCGCTGCCGCACACGCAGAGCGGCTACACCCTGCGGACGCACGCCATCCTCACGGCGCAGCGCGCCGCAGGGCACCGGGTCACCTCGACCACGCGGGCCGGCTACCCCCTCACGATCGGCGTGCTGGGCGCGCGCGGCACGGACGTGGTCGACGGCGTCCCGTACGGACGCCTGGTGCCGCGGTCGCTGCCCGCGGACCACGGCCGGAGGTCCCGGGACGGCGTCGACCTGCTCGTGCGCGCGCTCGAGGAGGCACGGCCCGCCGTCGTGCACGCGACCACGCCCTGGACCACCGGTGACGCGGCACGCACCGCCGCGGCCCGGGTCGGCCTGCCCTGGGTGTACGAGGTGCGCGGGCTGCCCGAGGAGACCTGGGCCGCCTCGCACCCCACGCCCGAGGCCCGCGAGCGAGCGGCCGCGTCCGAGCGGTTCGCGCTGCTGCGGGCCAAGGAGACCGCGCTGGCCCTCGCCGCCGACCACGTCGTCACGCTGAGCGGCACGATGCGCGACGAGCTCGTCTCGCGCGGCGTCCCCGGCGGGCGCGTCACCGTGGTGCCCAACGCCGTCGACGCCGCGCTGCTCGGGCCCGCCCCCTCCCCCGCCGAGGCCCGGGCCCTGCTGGGGCTGCGCACCGCGCCGTTCGTCGTCGGCACCGTGAGCAGCGTCGTCGGGTACGAGGGCCTGGACACCGTGCTGCGCGCCGTCGCGCGGCTGCGCGCCCAGGGCGTCGACGTCTCCGCGCTGATCGTGGGCGACGGCGTCGACCGGCCGCGGCTCCTGCGCCTGGCCGACGAGCTCGGGCTCGGCGACCACGCCCTGCTGCCCGGGCGCGTGCCCCGCGACGTCGCACGCACCTGTCTCGCCGCGCTCGACGCCGTGCTCGTGCCCCGGCGGCCCGACCGTGTCACCCGGCTCGTCACCCCGCTCAAGCCCGTCGAGGCGATGGCGCTCGGCCGCCCGGTCGTCGCCAGCGACCTGCCCGCCCTCGCCGAGGTGCTCTCGCCGCTCGACCCGGCCGCGCCGGACGGCGGCTCCCCCGCCGGCGTCCTCGTGGACCCTGTCGACACGGAGGCCTGGGCCGACGCGGTCGGTCACGTCCTCACGGACGACGCGCACCGCGCCACGCTCGTCGACGCCGGGCGGCGCCTCGCCGCCGAGCGCACGTGGGAGCGGCTCGTGGGCCGGTACGCCGGCGTGTACGCGGCCGTCACCGCGTCCCCCGCCTGATCCGGGCCCGAGGGATCCCGAGGGCGGATCAGCGGCGCCCGAGGGCGCGGTACTGCCAGCCGGCGGCCGTCCATGCGGAGCGGCTCAGCGCGTTGCGCCCGTCCAGGACGGTGCGCTGCGCGACCAGCGTGCCCGCGCGCTCCGGGTCCAGCTCACGGTACTGCTCCCACTCCGTGAGCACGAGGAGCGCGTCCGCGCCGGCGAGCGCGGCCTCCAGGTCCCGCTCGTAGTGCAGGTGCGGCTGCTTGGCCCGCGCGTTGTCGATGGCCTGCGGGTCGTGCACGGTGACGACCGCGCCCAGCTCCGCCAGGCGCGCCGCGACGTCGAGGGCGGGCGAGTCGCGCACGTCGTCGCTGTCCGGCTTGAACGCGGCCCCCAGCACGGTGACCTCGGCGCTCTCGACCATCCCGCCGAGCACCTCGACCGCCAGGTCCACCATCCGGGCCCGGCGCCGCGTGTTGATCGCGTCCACCTCGCCCAGGAAGGCGACGGCGTCGCCGGCGCCGAGCTCCTCCGCCCGCGCCCGGAAGGCGCGGATGTCCTTCGGCAGGCAGCCCCCGCCGAAGCCGAGGCCCGCGTTGAGGAACCGGCGGCCGATCCGGGCGTCGTACCCGATCGCGTCCGCCAGGCGCGCGACGTCGCCGCCCGCCGCCTCGCACAGCTCCGCCATCGCGTTGATGAACGAGATCTTCGTGGCCAGGAAGGAGTTGGCCGCGACCTTGACCAGCTCCGCCGTCGGGTAGTCGGCGACGATGCGCGGCACGCCGTCCGCCAGCAGCGCCGCGTAGACGCCGTCGAGGGCGGCCGTGGCGCGCTCCCCCGCCGCGCCGTCGGCGACGCCGTAGACGAGCCGGTCCGGACGCAGCGTGTCCTGCACGGCGAACCCCTCGCGCAGGAACTCGGGGTTCCACGCGAGCAGCGCGTCGGGACGCGCGGCCGCCACCTGGTCCGCCAGCCGCTGCGCGGTGCCCACCGGGACGGTGGACTTCCCGACGACGACGGCACCGTGCGCGAGGTGCTCGACCAGGTCCGAGAACGCCGCGTCGACGGCCGTGAGGTCGGCCGCCTGGCCGTCCGTCCGCTGCGGCGTCCCCACGCACACGAAGTGCACCTGCGCGGCCGCCACGTCGGCCAGGTCCGTCGACACCGTGAGCCGCCCCGTCCCCGTGACCTCGGTCAACAGCTCGTCCAGGCCCGGCTCGAAGAACGGCGCCTTGCCGGCGGCGAGCGCGTCGACACGGTCGGGGTCGACGTCGACGCCGACGACGTCGTGCCCCAGCTTGGCCATGCTCGCGGCGTGCACCGCCCCCAGGTACCCCAGCCCGATCACCGAGATCTGCACGTTCGCTGCCCTTCGTGGAGGGGGCCGTCGGGACGGCGGCGCGCAAGGGCACACCGTCGCTCACTCTAGGATGCGGGGCGATGACGTACGAAGCCGAAGTTCGACAGGGCGCGACGCGCCCCGCCGACCTGTACGCGGAACTCTTCGGCAAGCAGGCGTCCACCCTCGAGGTCGTGTCCACGGGGCGGCTGTCCCAGGTGGGCGCCCGGCCCCCGATCCGCACCTACCTCGCCCAGCTGTGGAAGCGGCGGCACTTCCTGTGGGCCGAGGCGCGGGCCAAGGTCACCAGCGGGACCCGCGAGACCCTGCTCGGGCAGGCGTGGCTGGTCATCAACCCCATGCTCAACGGGCTGGCGTACTACCTGATCTTCGGGCTCGTGCTCAAGTCCAGCCGGGGGATCGACAACTTCCTCGGCTACCTGATCGTCGGGGTGTTCCTCTTCCAGTTCACGACCACCTGTGTCAACGGCGGGGCCAAGTCGATCGCCAGCGGCCGCAACCTCATCCGCGCGTTCAGCTTTCCGCGTGCTTCCCTGCCGATCTCCGTCGTGCTGCGGGGAGTGCTCAACCTCCTCCCGACGCTCGCCGCCATGTTCGTGCTGATCCTCGCCCTCCCCGAGAAGGAGCACTGGACGGCGGCGGCAGCGTTCTTCCCCGCGGTGCTCGTGCTCCAGGTCGTCTTCGTCACGGGGCTGGCGCTGCTGCTCGCGCGCGCCGCCGCAGCACTCCCCGATCTCAACCAGCTCATCAGCGTGCTCATGCGGTTCTGGCTCTACGGGTCCGCCGTCTTCTTCTCCATCGACAAGTTCGCGAACTACCCGTGGGTCGTGGGCATCATGGAGGCCAACCCGATGTACATGGTGCTGGACGCCGCGCGCGACACCCTGCTCTACGGCGTCGTACCCAGCGCTTCGACCTGGATCGGGCTGACCGCGTGGTCGGCGGGCACGCTCGTCATCGGCTTTCTCGTGTTCTGGCGGGCGGAAGAGTCCTATGGCCGTGCCTGAGCTTGCCGTCGCCGCGCAGTTCAGTCGCCCGACGACCGCCGACCAGCCCACGACCGGCAAGCCCGCCGGGTCCTTCGCCGACCCGTTCGCCCAGGCCACGGTGGCCGTGCAGGACGTCAGCGTCCGCTACCGCGTGCCGTCCACCGACGCCGCCGAGCGCCGCCGTCGCGCCAACCCGGTCGTCAAGGCCGCCCGCACCGTGCTCGGCAACGACCCCAAGGTGCTCGTGCGCGCGTTGTCCGGCATCTCGTTCGTCGCGAAGTCGGGCGAGCAGATCGGCCTGGTCGGGCAGAACGGGTCCGGCAAGAGCACGCTGCTGCGCATCATCGCCGGGCTCGAGAACCCCGCCAAGGGCCGGGTGCTCGCCGAGAGCACCCCCGTCCTCATCGGCGTCAACGCCGCACTGGTGCCCGACCTGTCCGGCGAGGAGAACATCCGCCTCGGCTGCCTCGCCATGGGGCTGACTCCGACGCAGGCCGAAGCAGCCGCCCCGGAGGTCAAGGAGCTCGCCGGGCTCGGCAAGTCGATCTACCTGCCGATGAAGACGTACTCGTCCGGCATGGGAGCGCGGCTCCGGTTCGCCATCGCGACCGCGTCCAACCCCCACATCCTGCTCATCGACGAGGCCCTCGCCACCGGCGACGCCGCCTTCCGGGAGCGCAGCGAGGCAAGGATGCGGCGCCTGCGCGAGAGTGCCGGGACGGTCTTCCTCGTGTCGCACGCCGCCCAGACGATCGAGGAGACCTGCACCCGGGCCATCTGGCTCAACCACGGCCGCCTGGTCCTCGACGGCCCCGCCGAGGACGTCGCGCTCCGCTACCGCCAGTGGGCGTGGGCCGTCGCCAAGGACAAGGCCCAAGAGGCCAAGCAGATCATCGAGACCGCCTTCGCCGAGCGGGAACAGACCCAGGTCCGGGTGGAGGAGCCCCGGGCAACTCGTCTGTACACTGCCCGTCACGTGCGGCCGTCCACGACGTCGCGGCGTCGCAACCAAGGAGAGAAGTAGCAGTGGCAACCATGCGCCCGCGCATCATGACGGTGTACGGCACCCGACCCGAGGCCATCAAGGTCGCCCCGGTGATCAAGGCGCTCGAGGCCAGCGAGCACCTCGACTCGATCACCGTGGTCACCGGCCAGCACCGCGAGATGCTCGACCAGGTCAACACGATCTTCGGGATCACCCCCGACCACGACCTCGACATCTTCGAGCACGGGGCATCGCTCTCGACGATCGTCGCCCGCGTGCTCGAGCGCCTGGACCCCGTCCTGGTCGCGGAGCACCCGGCCGCCGTCGTCGTCCAGGGGGACACGTCCACCTCGACGGCCGCCGCCCTCGCCGCCTTCCACCGGGGCATCCCGGTGGTGCACGTCGAGGCGGGGCTCCGGTCGGGGAACATCCTGTCTCCGTTCCCCGAGGAGGCGAACCGCAAGATCACGTCGCAGCTCGCCGCCCTGCACCTGGCTCCGACCGCGACCAGCAGGGCCAACCTGGAGCGCGAGTCCGTCGCCGACGACGACATCGTCGTCACCGGTAACACCGTGATCGACGCGCTGCTCATGACGGTCGAGAAGAAGACCCCGTTCAGCGACCCGGCGCTCGAGCACCTCGCCGACTCCGGCAGCCGGATCCTCCTCGTCACGACACACCGCCGGGAGAACTGGGGCGGTGCGATGGAGGGTGTCGGACGGGCCCTCGCGCGCCTCGCGAGCGCCCTGCCCAGCGTGCAGGTCGTCCTGCCCGCCCACCGCAACCCGGTCGTCCGCGAGGCCGTGCTTCCGCACCTCGAGGGCCTCGACAACGTCACGGTGACGGAGCCCCTGGCCTACGGCGAGTTCACGCGCATGCTGTCGCTGGCCACCGTCGTCCTCACCGACTCCGGCGGGGTCCAGGAGGAGGCACCGAGCCTGGGCAAGCCCGTGCTGGTCATGCGGGAGAACACGGAGCGGCCGGAGGCGGTCGGCGCCGGCACGGTCAAGCTCATCGGCACCGACGAGGACCGCATCGTGGACGAGGTCATGGCGCTCTTCACGGACCAGGGCGCGTACGAGGCCATGGCCCAGGCGACCAACCCGTACGGCGACGGTTCGAGCGCCGCGCGATCGGTCGAGGCCATCCACCACCTCCTCAACGGCGGACCCCGGCCGGCGGACTGGCAGGTAGGGGCGACCCGATGAGCAGGCATCGCGTCTTCATCTACGGCTCGTGCGTCTCCCGGGACACCTTCGAGCACTTCGACCCCGACCAGTTCGAGCTCGTGCAGTACGTCGCGCGGCAGTCCGCCCTCAGCGCGTACACGCGGCCGGTCACCCTGGTCGACCCGCCGCAGCTCGAGTCGTCGTTCCAGCAACGGATGGTCTCGGGCGACTTCTCGTCCAACCTGCAGTCGCTCATCCCTGAGGCCGCCCACCAGACCGACCTGGTCCTGGTCGACCTCACGGACGAGCGCCTCGGCGCCTACGTGCTCCCCGACGGCTCGGTGATCACCCGGTCGACCGAGCTCATCAGCTCCGGCGCCGAGAACCACCTGCCTGCTGGATCGCAGCACCTGCCGTTCGGCAGCGACCAACACTTCCAGTACTGGTCCCAGGGCATCGCCGCAGTGGGCGAGCTCGTCCGCCAGCACATGCCCCACGCCGCCGTCGTGCTCCTGGACATCGCATGGGCGGAGCGCTCCGATTCCGGCGCCCCCACCCCGGCGAGCTTCGGCATCAGCGCGGCGGACGCCAACCCTGTCTTCGACGCCTACGTGCAGGTCGCCACCCAGGCGCTTCGCGCCGAGGTGGTCTCGCTGCGCCCCGAGGAGGTCGTGTCGAGCCCCACGCACCCCTGGGGCGACGCGCCGTTCCACTACGCCGAGGACGTCTACCTCAAGGTCGTCAAGGCGATCACCGGTACGGAGGGACGGCCTGCGTCGGCGGCGACCCCCGCGCCCACGGGGGGCGTCCGCCGTGACCACGGCGCGGGTGCCCCGAGCGCACCCACCCGCGCGTCGGTCCGCGACCGGAACGCTGTGACCCCGTCGCGGACCACCTCGACCGCGGTCGACGGTCCGAACCTCGTGATCGCAGGGACCCAGCAGGCCGGTGCCGACTGGCTGGCCCGTCAGCTCGGCGCTCACCCCGAGGTCTTCCTCGCTAAGGGCAAGGGGAGCACCTTCTTCAACAGGCCCACACGCCTCAAGAGCTCGTCGGAGAGCGATGCGTACGCCAAGGCGTTCGAGGCCGGACGGACCGCACGCTGGCGCGTCGACTGCACCCCCGACTACTTCTGGCACTCCCGCGGGGGTGCCTTCGGCCCGAAGAAGCCCAACACCGCCGAGAACATCAACGAGCTGACGCCCGCGGGCACGCCCGCCATCGTCGTCCTCCGTGAACCCGTGGCCAGAGCGCTGTCGGCCTACTGGCACCATTTCTCCCTGGGCAGGTTCGACCTCAGCTCGGGCCTGTTCCAGGTGCCCAGCACCCTCGGCGTCGTCGACCTCGGGTTCTACCGACGCCACTACGAGCAGTGGGCCTCCGTCCTGGGCAGCGACCGGATCCACGTCGTGCTCTACGACGACCTCGTCAAGGATCCCCGAGCAGCGCTCTCCCAGGTGCTGTCGACGCTCGGCCTCGGTGCCGGCGACGACTTCTGGAGGGCGGTGAACCTCAAGCCTGCCGTCGCCGCCAAGCCGTGGGTGAAGCCGTTCCAGCAGCGCGGCACGATCACCGAGCAGGAGGTCGCGGCGCTCTTCGAGCTCTACCGCCGGGACGTCACGTTCGTGGAGTCGCTGCTCGGTCGCAAGCTTCCGGACTGGCGCGACCGCAACCTGATCGTCCAGGGCTCCGTCGAGACCTCGGACCGCTGAGCGGCTCCCTCGTCGGGAGCCGCTCAGAGCGCGGCGAGTCGCTGGTCGTACTCGGCGACGATGCGGAACATCAGCTGCTTGTCGAACCGCTCCTCGTCCGGGAGCGCCATCGACGCGAGATAGATCGGGCGGCTGTTGAGCCCGGCGTGCGTCCTCATGACCGTGTCGGCCTCGCCCATCACGACGGCGGCCCACACCGCCATCCGCTGCTCGAGGTAGTGAAGGTCCCCCAGGTCGTACGGAGGGTTCTCCGGCTCGACGTGCCCTCGTGCCGCGAACCCCTCGAACGCGGACCGCGTGAAGGCCTGGTCGCCCGTCGACGGTTCCCGCACGGCTCGGGTATAGAACTGCCGGATCATCCCGGCGAGCCCGTCGCCGTTGGAGGGGACGAAAGCGGAGTTCCACGAACCCCGCATGACCTCGCCCCCGTAGCCCCGGACGAAGACGTCGGTGACCTCCACGTGCGGCGCGAGCATGGCCGGGATACGCGGACGCCCTCGGGTGTGCCCCGTGTTGAGCGCCGAGATCGACATCACCTCGGCGACCTGCGGGTCCCTGACATCAGGGTCGTCGACGACGGTGTGCGGCAGCCCGAGATGCGCGACCATCCGTTCGACCGTCGCGACCTCTGCGGGCGGCAGGCCGGGCCACGTGACGAGCCTCGGTGCGACCCCGTGCGCGACGAGCCCGGCGAGCAGAGTTCGGCAGTCGCTACCGCCCGTGGCCCCGACGACAGGGGTGTACCGCGCGGAGAGGAAGGTGGCGTACGCCTTGAAATACTCGTCCACGAGCTCGAAGACGTCGGCGAAGGTGGTCTCGCCCGGCGCGACCCGCGGCCAGTACCGCTGGGTCCGACGTGTGCCGAGGTCGAGGACGCTGTTGGGGACCAGCGTCACCACGTGGCGGTACCGGGTCAGGTCGCCCGGCAGATACCGCGTGCGCCGTGCTCGATACTCCGGGGCGGCCATGTACCGACTCGTCTCGCCGTCCAGGCCCACACCCGCAAGCCCTGCCACCAGGGCGGCGTGCGACCCCACGACGGCTGGTCCCCGCAGGGTGTAGTAGACGGTGCGCGAGCCGATCGGGTCGTTCAGCACCCGGACCGAGCTCCCGGTGAACACGAGCAGCGCGAACCGACCGGACAGCCGATCGATCGCTTCCCAGTCCCCCGTCGTGACGTGCCGGGCGAGGACCTCGTCGAGCCCCTCGCTCCCGTGCGCGACGAACACCTCGCCGATGACGGCACAGGTCCCGGCCGGCGTGGGGACGACGCGGACCTCCGCGTCAGGGTGCACGGCCAGCACGTGGCCGTGGAGACGGAGGGTGCTCCAGTCACGTACGAGCGTGCGATCCGTCGGCGTGGTCTCGGCGAAGCAGGCGAACCCGTATCGGAAGACGCGCGGATCACGCTCGGGCCGCAGGTCGATCTCAGCCATCCCGCCCCCTCGTCGACGACTCGCTCGCCCCTGCCGGACCGGCGAGCACCCTCGTCACCACGTCCTTCACCGTCGCGGCGTCAGGACTGATGTGGCCGTTGCCGAGGTCGAGCCGCTCCACCGTGAGCGGGACGTCGGGCCGCTCCGCCTGCAGCCGATCCCAGAACGGCACGGCATGGTCCCGCAGGTGGTGCGTGTCGCCCGAGTTGATCACGTACCTGATCTCGGGGCGTCCCGGGGCGTCGCGGTACCGCTCACCGAGCGAGACTCGCGTGACGTCCTGGGGCCGCAGCTCGCCGCTGCCGAAGACCCGTCGGAGAGCGCGCTCCGAGTACGACGCGTGATACATCCGTACGTCGGTCTGCGGGCTCATCGCGACGGCCGTCGCTCCGGGAACGTAGAGAGCCGTCGCCAGGGCGGCGAACCCACCCCCCGACGTCCCGAGCAGCACGACCTTCTCGATGCCCCTCTGCTCGACCACGCGTTCGATCATCCTGGCCATGACGGGGACCAGATCCACGTTTCGGGTGCCCAGGTACCACCCGAGCGAGAGCGAGGGGTCGAGGTCCAGGGTCGGGTCGGCGAACGCCATGACGTTGACGCCGAGGTCCCCGAGCGACCGCATCCGCTCGAAGCGCGGGAGCCCGGTCTTCAGTCGGTTCAGAGCCCCGTGAAGAGAGACGACGAGGTACGGGGACCCGGCGAGGTGGACTCGAGCAGGCAGCGCCAGCGGCCCGGCGCCGACCACCTGCACGGAGCGCTCCGACCGGAGGTCGAGAGCTCGCGGAAGGCTCTCGTAGACGTGGACGCCGGCGGGGGACATCGACGCCGAGGCCACGACGTCACCGTGCCCGAGGCGCATCCGGGTGCGCTCGTCGACCAAGGCCGCGGCCGCATCGTCCTGAGGGTGGAGGTCCCGCAGCAGAGCGGCACCTCCGTAGTCCACCCCCGACCTGAGCCGTTCCACGATGCCCGCGACGTCGTTCTTCGCCGGAGCAGCCCTCCGCGCAGCGACGGTGCGAGCATTCGCGTACTCGTCCTCCAGCAGGTCGATGGTGGTGCGGTCGAGCTCGCGGGGCCCGCTCGTGCCGGCCCGCGAGGGGTCGGCATCAAGGTTGCCGCCCGTGGCCGTCCCGTCCTTGAGCACGACGCGCTCGCTGCGGCCGAACCCGTGCACGTCGAACGCGGTGCCGTTGCCGTCGACCGCCTGCACGTTCACCCGAACGGCGTCCGAGCCGGGAAAGACGCCCATGATGGTGCGGAACCGCTTGCCCCGCCGGGCCGCCTTGACGACCGTGGTCGGTACACGGTCGCCCCACCCCGGTGACGTCCAGCCGTCCATCGGTTCGGTCTGTCCCCGCACGACCTCCAGGCGAGGTGTGCTGCCGCCCCACACCAGCGACGTCGACCTGCCGTTCCGGGTCACCACCACGCGCCCGCGGTCGACCGTCGCGCGGGAGGAAGGATCGATGTGCCAGCGAGACTCGACCTCGACGTCGGTGTCGGCGCGCACCGTGTCGACGACCAGCAGGCTCTCGGTCGCGCGGGAGTACACGACCTCCCGGTCGATCGACACTCCGGCGTACCCCGTGTCACGAGTGCGGTAGTACTCGTGGGTGTCAGAGGCGCTGTGCGCGATCAGCTCCACGGTGGCGGCGGGATCGTAGCGACGACCGAGGACGTGGACGACGTTGTGGCCGAGCCGGCCGAGGACGTAGTCGCGGAACTCGTCCTTCATGTAGCCGTACTTCCCCGCCTCGACGAGGACCGGCGCACCTTGCGCCCAGTAGGTGACGCTGCCACCGTCGTGGTGGCCATGGACCGCCTTGGCAGAGCCGAAGCGCAAGGAGTAGAAGGTCTCCTCCCGCATCCGTCTCTCGGTCTCTCCCCATCCGCTCCGACCGAAGGCGAACCCCGCGCGGTAGACGGCGCTGGTGGACTCGGGAGGCCGACCGTCGGCCCCCTCGGTCGCGACATAGAGCAGGTGCGGGTCGGTCGACCCGCGCAGGTGCGTGTTGGGCCCGGTGTCGCCGATGACCTCCAGCCGGCCGTCGGGCCGCGCCGCGTGCGCGAGAGACTGCGGCGTGGCCTTCAGCCGTGCGGCCGCGGCCCCCGGGTCGACGCCCTCGAGCTCGCACCGGCGCACGAGATCGGACATCCACTGGTAGTTGAGCAACCAGTACCCCGGCGCCGCCTCGGCGTTCACACCTTCGTCGTCGAACGCGCTCTGCGCGTGGGCCTCGATGCGCTCGCGAGCAAGCTGCGTCCAGCCGTCCCGCCCGAGCGCGCTCCCGAGCATCAGGAGCGCCGCGTGCTGGTGCAACGCGTGGTTGGAGTGCCCCAGGTGCGCAGGCTCGGCGAGCCACTCGCCGTGCACCCCGAGTGCGTCCAGCAGCCAGTCCGGACCGTCCACGTAGGGCAACCCGAAGAGCAGCGTCTGCGCCCGCATGGCGTCGACCATGTCCGCCCACGCATAGCTTCCGTGGCGGCGGCCCTCCTGGGGGTCGTGCGCGGCGCACCACGACCGGGCGATCCGCTCCCACAGGGGCATGAACGAACGGTCGCCGTTCGCCGCCAACCGCCGGATCGGGTCGATCCAGCGAAGCATCTGGAACTGCGCGGCCCAGTTCCGCTGCCCGTACGGATCCATCGTCCAGTCGATCGGCGCGCCGATCTCGGCGGTCGGGTGCGGCGGTAGGACGACCTTCCCGGCCACCAGCTCGTCGACGAGCTGCCGGTCGTTCGGGGTGGCCTCGAAGTGTCGTCCGAACGACTGGCGCAGCGCCACCCTCACGGCATGTTCGAGGTCAGCTGCCACTCGGGGTGCCCTCTCGCGCGGGCGAGGCATCCGACACCTCGGCACGAACCTCGTGCCGGGAGATCTCGTCGTAGACGGCCGACACGCGGCCGGAGAGTGCACTCCACGTGCGTTCCTGCTCGACCCACCGACGACCTGCGGCACCGAGTCCCCGCCTGAGGTCCTCGTCGTCGAGCAGGGTCGTCAGCGTGCGCACCAGGTCGGCGTGGTCGCCCTTGCGGTGGAGCAGACCGGTCTTCCCGTCGTCGACGATCTCGGCGAGAGCGCGCACGTCGGACGCGACGACCGCCTTGCCCATCGCCATCGCTTCGAAGGGCTTCAGCGGGGACACGAGCTCGCACACAGGGAGCGGGAGACGCGGGAACGGGGCGATGTCGACGAGGGAGTAGTAGCGCTCGACGTCAGCGTGCGGGACGCGGCCGGTGAACGTGACCACCCGGCCGAGCACGCCCAGCTCGTCGGCGAGAGCCTCGAAGGTCTCCTTCTCGGCGCCGTCGCCCACGATCAGCACGTGGAAGTCGTCGCGGGTCCGGTCGAGCTCGGCCGCCGCCCGGATCACGAGGTCCAGGCCCTCGTAGTCGAGCAACGACCCGATGTATCCGATCACCGTCTTGCTCTCGAGGCCGAGCTCCCGGGCGAGCTGGACGTCCCGCTCGACGGGGACGAACCGTTCCGTGTCGACGCCGTTCGGGACGAGGAGGATCTTCTCCTCGTCGACCCCACGGTTGATGAGCTCGTCCTTCAGACCGCCGGTGATCGCGATGACCCGGGTCGCCTTCGCCGCGGCGTCGGCCTCCATGCGCGCGATGTACCGGTACATGCCCGAGTCGTGCCACTCGGGGTTCCGCGACGCGCGCGTGACCTCCCAGAGCCCGCGGACCTCGTAGACCGACGGGATCCCCAGACGCCGGGCGGTCTCGACCGCCGTCAGGCCGTTCCAGTGGTTCGACGCCGCGTGGATGACGAAAGGTCGCTCGTCGCGGGCGAGACCCTCCAGCGCGGCGGAGTAGTCCCGGACGTAGTCCGTGATCGGGTTCTTGAGCCACCGACCGGGAGCGGTCGTCAGGCGCAGGTAGTCGACGCCGTCGATCACCTCGCGTGCGGGGATCTCCGTGAGCTCGTCGTGGCCAGGCGCGTCGAACGGATAGCCCAGTCGTGTGACGGCGGCCATCGACCAGTTCTCCGTCAGGGCGCGGAGCAGCCCGTGGGACCGCGTCGCATAGCCGGCGGAGTTGTACGGCAACGAGTTGTGGAGCAGGTAGAAGGCACGACGCTCGTCCGGCGTGTAGGCCGTCGCCGTCGCTCGCGGACCGAAGGGGAACCCTCGCTTCATGAGCTGGTAGTTCGAGACCTCGCCCTTGCGGGCCTGCTTCTTCTTGAGCGCCTGCTCGGACTCACGGCGAAGGCGCGTCGCCCAGCCGTCTCCGGGCACCGCCCGCAGGTACTGGTCGGCGAGCCGAGCGGTCCGGCCGTACTGCTGCCGGGCCCAGCTCCGTCGGACGGCGCGCCGGAGACCGGCCACGGGGATCTCGTCCACGGGCTGCTCCGCGAGGAGCTCCACGGCGCGCGAGACGTTCCCGGTCGCGAGATAGCGGAGGATCAGCGCCAGACGTGCCTCGCGCGGGTCGAGGCCCGCGAGGAGAGCGTCGCCCGCGGCCTCGTCGCCGTGCCGCGCCAGGTAGTGCCGCGTCGCCGCCCGTGCCACCGGGTCGGAGCTCTCCGCGAGAACTGCGATCCCCTGTTCGTGGCGTGCCGGCACCACCAGGGCGATCGCGTCCCGATGGATCTCGGGGTGCGATCCCAGGGTGGCGCCCAGACCGTCGAACGCCTGGGCGACGACCGCCGGGTTCTTGTCCTTGCTCCGGACGAGCTCTACCAGGAGCTCGAGCGCGTCGAGGTGCCACGGACGCAGGTCCAAGGCGGACTTGACGGACTCGAAGCTGACGTCGGACCGCGAGACGTCGAGCGACCACTGCGCGTGCATGAACCAGAGGTCCGCCCGACCGGCGTCCAGGAGGAGGGCTCGGCGCATGTAGTCGAGCGCACGGTTCCGCTTCCCGCCGCGCCACGCTTCCTTGGCAGCGACGACGAGCTCCGCCGCGGTCCGGCCGTCGATCTGGGCACGACGATCGGGGCCGGACGGAGCCGGCGGGACCTTCACGGCGGTGACGGGCACACCGCCGAGCGCTCGGAGGACCCGGCGGCGGACGCGAGACCTGGTGCTCACCGCGCGACGCCCCGGGTGTCGATGACGCCCGCGCCCGCGAGCTCGCCCGCGGCGACACGCTGCTTGAACTCCGTGTGGTCCACCAGGACGACGGTGACGTCGGCCGCCGCGGTCGCGTCGGCGAAGGACGCCAGCCGCACGTTGCGGCGGTTGGCCAGCTCCGGCGGAAGGGTCTCGATGTGCGGCTCGACGACCACGACCTGCGCGTGCGGCAGCCGGTCGGCGAGGTCGGCGACGATGCGGCGGGCGGGCGACTCGCGCAGGTCGTCGATGTCGGCCTTGAACGCCAGGCCGAGGGCGGCGACGGTCGGCGCCTCGACGCCGTCGGCGGCGGCGACGACCTGGTCGATGACCCACTGCGGCTTGCTGTCGTTCACCTCGCGCGCGGTCCGGATGAGGCGGGCCTGCTCGGGGTCGGCGTCGACGATGAACCATGGGTCGACGGCGATGCAGTGACCGCCGACGCCCGGGCCGGGCTGCAGGATGTTGACGCGCGGGTGGTGGTTGGCCAGGCGGATGAGCTCCCAGACATCGATGTCGAGCTTGTCCGCGATGAGGGAGAGCTCGTTGGCGAAGGCGATGTTGACGTCGCGGAACGAGTTCTCGACCAGCTTGGCCATCTCGGCCGTCACGGCGTCGGTGAGCAGGATCTCGCCCTGGCAGAAGACGGCGTACAGGTCCTTGGCCATCTCGGCGGCCTCGGGCGTCAGCCCGCCCACGATCCGGTCGTTGGTGACGAGCTCGATCATCACGCGGCCGGGCAGCACCCGCTCCGGGCAGTGCGCCACGTGGATCTGCGGGCGGCCGTCCGCACCGTCCAGGGACAGGTCGGGCCGCGCCTCGAGCGCCCACTCCGCCATCTTCCGGGTCGCCCCGGGGGGCGACGTCGACTCGAGGATGAGGAGCTCGCCTCCCTGCAGCTGCGGGGCCACGGCCTTGACCGCCGCCTCGATGTACGAGAGGTCCGGCTCGTGGTCGCCCTGGAAGGGCGTGGGCACCGCGATGATGAAGGCGTCCGCCGGCTCGGGGCTGTCCGTCGCGCGCAGGGTGCCGTGCTGCACCGCGCCGGCCACGTACGTCGCGAGGTCCGGCTCGACGAAGGGCACGTCACCGCGGTTGATGGCCTCGACGTTCGACGGCTTCACGTCGACGCCGACGACCTTGACGCCCTTCGACGCGAGGATGGCGGCGGTCGGCAGGCCGATGTACCCCAGGCCGATCACGCCGACGGTGTTGATCTCCATTGCTCATTCCCCAGTCAGACTCGGACGTGCCGGTCAGCACGGCCGTAGAACGCGACCGAGCCGCTCGCGAGCAGCTCGGCGTCGGTGACGGTCCAGGTGTGACGGCCCTCGCCGGAGCGCACCTGGACGAAGTTGAAACGGTCCGCGGAGTAGATCCGCGCACCGGTGTCGACCACCCTGCGGAGGAACGACGTGTCCTCGCCCCGCGCCGTCTCGCCGAAGCGCACCTCGGCGGCGACCGGGCGTCGCGCGACGATGGTAGGGCCCATCACGAAGTCTGTGAACCGGTGCTCCCGCTCCGCGAAGCGCAGCACGGTGGCGTCGTGGCCCTCGAGGTACATGTAGTGGGCCTGCTTGCCCACCACCTCGGCGCCGCTGTAGGCCATGGCGTACAGCTGGTCGGAGAGGTACTCGGGCCCGTACAGGTCGTCGTCGTCCAGCTTCGCGACGACGTCGCCGTCGGCCGCGTCGACGAGGCGGTTGAGGCAGGCGCCCAGGGGCACATCCGTGCCCTCATGGAGCAGCACCAGCTGGTCGATGCCGGCCGCCTCGGCCCGCGCACGAAGGTCCGCCTCGTCCACGTCGAAGCCGTGCGTGAGCAGCGCGAGCTGCACGTCCACGCCCCGCTGCGCGCCGACGGTCCGCAGCACGTCGTCGAGCCGGTGCGGCCGGTTCGTGGACACGAGCGCCGTGACCGACGGCCGCGGCACCGCGGCCGAGTCGGCGAGACTCACGTCGTGCAGCACGCGCTGCGCCCGGGCGCCGTAGGTGTGCTCGCGCCAGATGCGCCGCTGGCCGAGGTGGACGGCGCGGTCGCGCAGCTCGGGCGAGCGGACCAGCGCGCGCACCGTGTCCGCGGCCTCGGCCCGCGTCGTGACGGCGAAGACCTCGTCCGCGGGGAAGAACTCGCCGGTCGCGGCGCTCGGCGCGGTGACCACGGGGGTGCCGCAGGCGGTGATCTCGAAGATGCGGCGGGCGCACATGCTCGGCGAGTCCACCACCGAGTTCACGTTGAGGAACGCCTTGTAGTCCCGGTACGCGGTGAGCATCTGCGCGTAGTCGAGCGACCCGACGACGCGCGACGCGAACGGCTCCGGGAACTCGTACTGGTCCCCCTGGCCGCGGAAGCGGGAGAAGATCTCGAGCCCGGTCGCCATGCGCGGCGACACGTCCAGCGCACCGCCCAGCAGCATCTCCGCCTGCTCGCGACGCTCCGGGTACTTGTGCGCGAACCAGGTGCCGGCGAACGCGACGTCGCGCCCGGGGCCGTCGCCGTGCGTGCGGACCGGGTTGTGGATCGCGGGCTGCGCGCCGAACTCGAGCACGCCGACGCGGTCGTGGCCGAGGCGTGCGCGGTACGCGTCGACGCGGCCGACGTCGGTCGTGTAGACCCGGTCGAACAGCGCCGCGGTCTCGACGAAGTCCTCGAAGTGGACCGGGTCCTCCTTGTTCCAGAAGACCGTGGGGATGCCCCGCTCGGCGCACGCGGCGAGCATCTCCACCAGCGCGGGCCGCGGCGCCGACGCGCCCGTGAGGTGGTACTGCCACGCTCCGCCGTTGCCGCGCCAGGCGGACTCCACGAACACGAGGTCGAGGCCGTCCAGCTGCTCGCGCCACGACGAGGGCTTGAGGAGCACCTGGCCCCACTCGTACCCGAAGGCGAGTCGTGAGAACTCGTCCAGGACGACGCCGACCCGCAGGTCGCGGGCCGGGTCCCGGCGCGGCATCGCCCACGCGTCGAAGGTCAGCCCCTCGGCGGTCCGCCGGCCCGACCCGCGCACCTCGTCGCCCGTCGCGCGCCGCCGCCTCAGGAACGTCCGCAGCTGGGCGGGCCCGCCGTGCCGGAGGTGCCACAGGGCCTTCCGGGTGGTCGCCGACGACCACCGTCGGTCGGCACGAGCGGGCATGCGGTCAGTCCTCGGTAGGAGAGCCGCGGAGCCACCCGGGAGGCGGGCTCGCGGCAGCCGACGGAACGCTCCTCGCCAGGCCGGGGGCAACCATACCGGCCGCCTCGACCGTGCCTCCGAGGAATGTCGGGGAAACGTCCACCGTCACGCCGATTTCACCCCGGTGCGCCGGATGTCCCGGTCGCGCGGTCCGCGGCGGGGGCCGCGAGGCGCCACCGCCCCGGCCCCGTCAGCCGTCCGCGCGCGACAGCCCCGCCTTGATCTGCGTCGTCGAGATCTCCGGCGTGCGCTCGAGGTAGACGACCTCGCACTGGTCCTTGAGGAAGTCGAACTTCCCCGCCCAGTCGTCACCGATGACGAACGTGTCGACGTGGTACTTCTCGACGTCGGTGGTCTTCTGCTCCCAGTTCTCCTCCGGGATGACCAGGTCGACGTAGCGGATCGCCTCGAGCATCCGGCGACGCTCCTCGTACGTGAAGTACGACTTCTTGCCCTTGCCCGCGTTGAACTCGTCCGACGAGAGGGCGACGATCAGGTAGTCGCCCTGCGACTTCGCACGGCGCAACAGCTCGATGTGCCCGTAGTGCAGCAGGTCGTAGGTGCCGTAGGTGATCACTCGCTTCATGAACTCATCCTTGGTCGAGGGCGAACGGAACGTCATGGTCTGCGACGCAGCCTAGACCGGGCACCGACCCCTCACGTCACGCGCCGCGGCCCCGGCCGGTCGCGGGGACCGGCCGGGGCCGCGGGACGACGCGTCGGCTCAGAGGCCGAGGGCGTTCTGGATGGGCGTGAGCGTGAAGTACACGACGAACATGGCGGCGGCGATCCACATCAGCGCGTGGATCTGGCGCACCTTGCCGAGCGCGAGCTTGATGATGACGAAGGCGATGAAGCCCGCGCCGATGCCGTCGGCGATCGAGTACGTGAACGGCATGAGGATGATCGTGAGGAACGCGGGGATCGCGATCTCGACGTTGCGCCAGGAGATGCCGGCCACCTGGGCCATCATCAGGTAGCCCACGAACACCAGCGCCGGCGCGGCGGCCTCGTACGGCACGAGCGCGACGACGGGCGACAGGAACGTCGCGAGCAGGAACGCGACGCCGGTGACGACGGCGGCGAAGCCCGTGCGCGCGCCGGCGCCGACACCGGTCGTCGACTCCACGTACGCGGTGTTGGACGACGTGCTGCCGACGCCGCCGAGGACGGCGGCGAGCGAGTCCGCGACGAGGATCGCGCGGGTGCGCGGCGGGTTGCCCTCGCCGTCGAGCAGCTTGCCCTCCGCGCCGACGGCGACCATCGTGCCCATCGTGTCGAAGAAGTCCGCGATGAGCAGCGAGAAGACGATGAGGATCACTGACACGGCCGCGATGTTCTGGAACGAGCCCAGCAGGGAGAACTGACCGATCAGGCCGAGGTCGGGCGTCGTGAACACGCCGTTGAACGTCGGGGCGTTGAGGTTGAAGCCGTTCGGGTTGCCGCCGGCCTTGGTGCCGATGTGGAGCGTGTTCTCGAGGATCACCGCGAGCACCGTCGCGGTGATGATCGCGACCAGCATGGCGCCCCGCACCTTGCGCACGAACAGCACGATGGTGAGCACGAGGCCGACGACGAAGACGAGGATCGGCCAGGTGCCGAGGTTGCCGAGCGCGACGACGGTGCCCTCGCCGGGCACGACGAAGCCGGCGTTCACCAGGCCGACCAGGGCGATGAACATGCCGATGCCGACGCTGATCGCCGTCTTGAGCTCGACGGGCACGGCCTTGAACACGGCCTCCCGGAACCCGGTGAGGACGAGCAGCAGGATGATGATGCCCTCGATGACCACGAGGCCCATGGCGTCGGCCCAGGTGACCTGGGGCAGACCGGCGATCGAGTAGGCGACGACGGCGTTGAGGCCCAGGCCGGCCGCCAGGCCGAGCGGGTAGTTCGCGAAGACGCCCATGATGAGCGTCGCGACGCCGGCGACGAGGGCCGTGGCCGCGGCCACCATGCCGAGCGTCTCGGGCGTGGCCTCGGTGCCGCCGCCGAGCACCTGCCCGGTGCCGTCCTGCACCGTGCCGATGATCAGCGGGTTGAGCACGATGATGTAGCTCATCGCGAAGAAGGTCACCAGACCGCCGCGGATCTCCGCGCCGATGGTGGAGCCTCGCTCGGAGATCTTGAAGAAGCGGTCGATCGCGCTCAGGTCGCCCTTCGGCGGCGCGGTGGTCTGGTTCGCCATGAGCAGAATCGTGCCAGATCTTGTGAAGGCCTCCTGCACGGAAACCGGTCCGTGACACGGAATTCACAGCCCGGCGATGTGCCGGGGCGACCGTCCGTCAGTACGCCCCACGCCCGCTGACCACGGCTTTCGCCGTCCGGGCGAGGATGAGGAGGTCGCCGAAGACGGTCCAGTTCTCGGCGTAGAAGACGTCGAGCCGCACCCCCTCCTCCCACGTCAGGTCGGACCGGCCGCCCACCTGCCACAGCCCGGTGAGGCCCGGCTTGACCCGCAGCCGCCGCCGGACGCGCGACTCGTAGCGCGACACCTCCTGCGGCAGCGGGGGCCGCGGCCCGACGAGGGACATCTGCCCGGCGAGGACGTTGAGCAGCTGCGGCAGCTCGTCGAGGGAGAGGCGCCGCAGCACCTTGCCGACGGCGGTCACGCGCGGGTCGTCGTGCAGCTTGAACAGGACGCCGGAGCCGTCGTTCGGCTCCGCCAGCACCGCGACCTCCGCGTCGGCGCCCACGCGCATGGACCGGAACTTCAGCATCCGGAAGGTCCGCTCGTCGCGGCCGACGCGGTCCTGGGTGTAGAAGACGGGGCCGCGGCTCGACAGCTTGACGGCGAGCGCCACCACGACCATGAGCGGCAGCAGCAGCAGCGTGATGAACGCCGCCCCCGTCCAGTCGACGACGGACTTGAGCACGTACCGCGGCCCGGTGAACCGCGGCGCGTCCACGTGCAGCAGCGACACGGACTGCTCGGGGGTGACGGTGATCCGCGGACCGGCGACGTCCGCCAGCTCCGCGGTGAGCATGAGGTCCACGCCGACCGGCTCGAGCTCCCAGCCGAGGCGGCGCACGACGTCGGCGGTGATGGCGTCCGAGCCGCTCACGGCCACGCAGTCGGCGCCGACCTGCGCCGCCATGACGCCGGCGGTGCGCAGGTCGCCGAGCACCGGGACCCCGAGGATGTCCTCGCCGGGGCGCACGTCGTCGGTCGTCGGGACGCACACCCCCACGACGCGGTAGCCGGACTGGCGGTCGTTGAGCTCGTGCACCAGCCGCTCGACCTGGTCCCTCAGCCCGATCGCGAGGACCAGGGTGACGCAGCCGCCCTGCTGCCGCTGCCGGTGCAGCCAGCTGCGGCACAGCCACCGGCCGACGAGCAGGGCGAGGACGCCGGTCGGGACGGCGACGAGCAGGAACGTGGAGACGCCGGGCCGCGCGACCAGCAGGGCGAGCAGGGCGAGCGGCGCCACGAGCCGCCACGACGCGTCGAAGACCCGCTGGTACTCGGCCGGCCCGGACGCGAACACCCGGACGTCGTAGGCGCGGGCGAGCCACAGGCTGGCGAGCCAGGCGGTGACGAGCACCCCGACGGACAGCACCTGGTCGCCGAGCACCGTCGGCGTCACGCTGTCGTGGACGGCGGCGCCCCGCGCGGCGGCCGCGACGAGGGCCGTGACGACGACCACCACCACGTCGGTCCGTACCAGGCGGCGGCGGTAGGAGGTCTGCCACGACCCCGCGCGGAAGGAGTCCCGCACCTCCTTGAGGCGCGCGGCGCGGACGGCGGCGGTACGCGACCGGAGGGGCTGGCCGGTGTCCGGGACGGTGATCACGACGGCCTCCTTCCTCCGGGCCGGCCGCCGTGCCCTCGCACGGCGGCGTCACCAAGGTAGGAGCGTCGGAGGGGTCACGGAGCCCCCTCGGGGGTCCTTTCACCCCGGCTTTCACCCGACCCCGTTTTCACCCTCTGACCTGCACTTTCACCCGCACTTCAGCCGTCGCTCCGCGTCATGGTCGAGGTGCCTCGGGACACCGCCGCCCCGGGCCATAGACTGGGCCCGTGCCCTCCCT
This sequence comes from Isoptericola sp. NPDC057653, assembly GCF_042799955.1. Taxonomy (NCBI): domain Bacteria; kingdom Bacillati; phylum Actinomycetota; class Actinomycetes; order Micrococcales; family Promicromonosporaceae; genus Isoptericola; species Isoptericola sp. NPDC057653. The sequence continues at coordinate 147,659 of NZ_JBHVHP010000003.1, forward strand.
CGTCCGCCTGCTGACCCACCCCGAGGAGCGCCGCCCCGGCCCCCCGCCCCTGCGCGTGGACCTGCGGCGCGTGATGCTCGGTGGCATCGGCCTGTGGGTGGTCGCGCTCGTCGCGACGTTCGTGATGTTCGTGCTGGACCGCGGGACCGTCGAGGCGGTCGTGACCTGCGTCGCCGGCATCCTGCTCGGCGGCGCCGGCCTGCTCTGGGAGCGCCGGCACCGCGACGAGTACCGCGGCGAGGACTGACCCGCCCGGACGCGACCGACCGGTCAGCGGCCCCACTTCGCGGCGGGCGGCTCCCACGCCGCGAGCGCGTCGAGGAGCCCCTGCGGGGAGCGCGCGACGACCAGCGACTCCCGGTAGCGGGACGACAGGAACCCCTCGTCGACCATGTGGTCGACCATCCGCAGCAGCGGCTGCCAGAACCCGTCGACGTCGTACAGCGCGACGGGCTTGGCGTGGATGCCGAGCTGCTGCCAGGTCCACACCTCGAACAGCTCCTCGAGGGTGCCCGCGCCGCCGGGCAGCGCGACGAACCCGTCGCCCAGCTCCCCCATCCGCTGCTTGCGCTCGTGCATGTCCGCGACGACGTCGAGGCGGGTGAGGCCGGGGTGCGCGATCTCCCCGTCGACCAGGGACCGCGGCATCACGCCGAGCACCTCTCCCCCGGCGCCCAGCGCGGCGTCGGCGAGCTCGCCCATGAGGCCCACGCGCCCGCCGCCGTAGACGACGCCGACGCCCCGCCCGGCCAGCACGCCCGCGAGGTCGCGGACGGCGGCGGCGTACCGCGGCTCCCGCCCGCTCGCGGAGCCGGTGAAGAGGGTCAGGCGGCGCAGCGCCGCGGGCGAGGTCGTGGTGTCGGGCTCGAGCATCCCGCCATCGTAGGGAGGCGCGGGCCGCCGGTCGGCCCGGTCGGCCCGGCCGGCGCCGTCGGGGCCGTCAGCCCCAGGCGGTCGTGACCCACAGCTCGGCGGCGCGTTCGGGCGCCGCGAGCACGGTGGCCAGGAGCGCCGCACGGTCGGGCCGGCCCAGGAGGTCGGCGAGCGCCGCGGCCAGGCCGGCGCGGTCGGTGGCGTGCGCGCGCCCCTCGGCGTCGACCCACCACGGCACGGGCCCGCCGGCGACGGACAGCCTCCCGTGCTCGAACCACACGCGCGGCAGGCGGGGGTCCAGCGCCGCGACGCGCTCGTCGAGCTCGCGCTCGCGACCCGGGCCGTCGGGGGAGGGCAGTCCGTCCTCGCCCACGACGGGCAGGTCGAGCAGGTCGGCGACGGCGGCCACCTCGGGCTCGGGCACCGGCAGCACGGCGCCGAGCACGGCCCAGCGTGCGGTCCCCGCCACCTCGACGTCGTCGGCCAGGCGCACGACGACGTCGCTCGCGTCGAGCGCGGGCAGCCGGTCCGGCAGCGGGTCGAGGGCGCTGGTGCGAGCGCCGGGCGCGAGCCGCACGGCGAGGCCGGCGAGCCCCCTCCACACCCCCAGCGCGACCGGCAGGGGCACGGACGTGCCGGGCTCGGGCAGCCGGTCCAGCGCGGCCGGCCAGTCGAGCGGGTCGAGACGGTCGAGGCCGTCCACGACGCCGAGAGCGCGCTGCGCCTCCGGGTCGAGGGCGGCCACGGCGGGCGGCGCGGGCGGCAGCAGCGGCACCCCGTCGTGGGCCGCGAACGGCGCCCCGAGCCGGTCGCGCAGCCACCACGCCGTGTACGACGGGGCGCCCGCGACCGGGGCGACGAGGGCCCGGCGCGCGTCGGGGTCGGCGACGAGCGTGCTCAGCACCCCGGCCCACGGGTCGTCGCCCTCGTCGCCCTCGTCGTCGTCGCCCGGGACGTCGACCGCGTCGAGGTCGGCCACGGCGTCCACGTCGCCGACGTCGACGCCGGGGCCCACGCGGTCGGCGAGGTAGCGCAGGTAGTCCTCCCAGCCGGAGAGCCAGCCGGCGGGGTCGTCGGGCCCGTGCTCCGCGTCGGGGTCCGCCGGGTCGGGCGTGAGGACGTCGGTGACGCGGTAGACGCCGACGTCGGCCCGCACGCCGACGGCGGTCAGCAGCGGGGCGGTGTAGTACGCCAGCGCCGCGCGGGTGACGGGCGCCAGCCCGGGCATCCCCGCCGCCCAGGAACCGGGGAGCACGGCCTCGCGCGCGGGGCGCATGCCGTCCTCCGTGGGCACCGGCAGCTCGCCGAGCCAGAACGGGAACGTGCCGCCCCCGGCCGCGAGCGCGAGCCGGGCCAGGGCCAGCACGTTCTGCACCACCTCGCGCGGGCTCACCTCCACGGGGCCCACCAGCGTCGGCCCGCCGAGGACGCCCGGCACCTGGGGCACGTCGGCCGCGCCGTCGAGCAGCGCCTCCGACGCCGCGAGCGCGAGGGCGCGCACGCCCGGGTCGTCCAGCAGCGCGCGCGGGCTCGTGGACGTGGCGCCGGCGCGGACCAGCAGGGGGTGCGCGGCGTCGGGATGCACGACCCGCACGCCGAGGGTGCGCGCGACGGCGGCGAGCGCGGGGTCGTCGTCGTCCTCCGGCAGCACGACGGTGCCCCGCACCCCCGACGCCGTGCGGCCGTCGGCGAGCGGCACCCGCGCCCCGGCGAGCGCCTCGAGCACGCCCGGGTCGGGCGCGTACGGCTCGAGCGCCGCGCACAGCGCGTTCCAGCGTGCGGGCGGCAGGCCGCCGGGCAGGTCGGCGACGACGTCGGCGAGCGTGGTCGGCGTCGCGCCGAGGCGCCGGGCCACGCCCTGCTGCGCGGTGGTCAGGGCCACGAGGCCGGGCACGACGCCGGCCAGCACGGCCACCAGCCGGGGGTCGTCCCCCGCCGCACCGACGAGCACCGTGGCGTCGGCGGGCGCGACGGCACCCGCGACCGGGCCGTCGTCGGCGGAGGGGGCCTCCTCCGTGCCGCGCGGCGCGGGCAGCAGCGGGGCGGACCGCAGGGCGTCCAGCGCGGCGTCACGCACGGCGGCGTCGACGTCGCCGGCCGGCATCCCGCCGGGCACGAGGTCCAGCACGTCGGCGCCCCGCCCGGGGGTGAGGCCGGCGAGGAGGTCCGCGTACGCGCGCCCGGCCTCCGCGGCGACCGTCTCGGCGAGCGCGCCGGGCAGCACGCGGCGGCGTCCCGGGTCCACGGGGAACGACGCCACCAGCAGCGCGGGGAACGTCAACGGCACGTCGGTGGGGGTCGGCGCGTGCAGGACGCCGCCCTCGGCCGCGGCGCCGTCGCGACGGACGGCCCACGCGACCGACCAGCGCGACCGGCGCTGCTCGAGCGGCAGGTCCGCCACCGCGTCCGCGTCGACCGCGCCGGTGCGCCGCAGCACGACCCACCGGTCCTCGAGGTCGGCGAGCACCCGGGGACCCTCGTCGTCGTGGTCACGCTCGATCGTCACCGAGGCGAGCGCGGGCAGCGCCAGCAGCAGCGCGTCGTCGAGGGCGTCGAGCTGCGTGCGGACCGCGTCCACGGCGTCCGCGTCGCGCAGGACCAGCTCCACGACCGTGTCGTCGGACTCGTCGTCGCCCAGCGCGGGCGCGGGGAACGGCAGGCGCAGCACGGGCAGGTCGGCGCCGCGTCCGGCCACGGCGTCGCCGAGGGCCGAGCCCGCGGGTGCGACGTCCGCCAGCAGGTCACGGGTCGCGGCCAGCGAGAACCGGACGCCGCCGCCCCGGGAGCGCACGGTGACCTCGTCCGACACCGCGCGCACCGCGGCGAAGCCGACGCCGAACCGGCCGACCTGGAGCGAGGCGTGGGGCTCCGCGCCGTCCCCCGGCCCGGCGCCGGCGGCCGGCGCGGGCTCGACCTTGGCGGACGCGCGCAGCGACGCGAGCGACGCCACGCCGTCGGCCGTCAGCGGCGCACCGGTGTTGGCCGCCACCAGGGTCGCGACGCCGCGCGGGTCGTCCGCGGGCAGGGGGGTCAGGCGCAGCAGCAGCCGCCCGAGGACCCCGGCACGTGCGGCGGCGTCCGCGGCGTTCTGCGCGAGCTCGACCACCACGCGGTCGCGGTAGTAGCCGCGGGCGTGGTCCTCCTCCGCGTTCGCGTCCTCCCGGAAGCGCGTGCCCGAGCCGAGCCACGCCTCCGTGACCGCGTGCCGCAGCGCGGCGGTCCCGAAGGCGTCGCCCGTCACTCGGCGTCGGGGCGCCGGTCGGCGGTGTCCGCCTCCGTCGCCTCTGCCGTCGCCTCCGCGGCGTCGGTCGTGCCGTCGGGGGTGGCCGCGTCGTCCGGCGTGCCGGGCGCGGCGGCCCGGGGTGCGCGCGGCTCGACGGACACCGCCTCCACCCGGAGCTCGTCGATGAGGGGGGCGTCGGCCGGCCAGTCGCTCGGCGGGTGCGGCGCGTCGGTCTCCGAGTGCGCGCCGCAGCCGTGGTCGAGCGAGACGACCTTGCCGTCGTCGGGCGACCACGCGTTGGCGCAGACGCCGAAGAGCTGCCCGAGCGGGCCCTGCAGCGGCACGAGGAAGCCGCACGTCGTGCACTCCGCGGGCGACGCGACCGCCCCCGGCGCCGTCGGCCCGCGCGACCCGCGGTACCAGCGCTCGGCGGCCTCGTCGCGACCCTGCGGCGACAGCACCCGCTCGCGCGCGAGGGCGAGCTCGTCGATCGCGACGGAGTCGAGCTCCTCGTCGCCGGTGGCCTCCCACCCGGGCTCGAGGCGCGGGTCGTCGGCCTTGAAGGGCAGCGTGTCGCCGGGGCCGATGTCGCCCGGGCGCAGGCGCTCCGCCCACGGCAGCCACGCCGGGGCGAGCAGCGCGTCGTCGCCGGGCAGCAGCTCGACCTCGCACACGGTCGCCACGCGGCCGCGGGGCACGCGCGCCAGCGTCACCGTCCAGTGCCAGCCGCGGTAGCCCGGCATCGTGGCGGCGAACCGGTGGGACATGAGGCGCTCGCCCTCGGCGACCGTGCCGAGGTGCTCCCCCACGTCCGACGGCGACGACGCGCCCTCCTGCGCGGCCTCGCGGGCCAGGTCGACCGCGCCCAGGAGCACGGCGTCCTTGCGCGCGCGGGAGCTGACCCGCGTCGTGCGTGCGGGGGCGTCTGCGGCAACGGTCACCATGTCGTGGTCCTCTTCGTGCTCGTCATGTCCTCGTCTCGGGCCCTCGGCCGGGCGGGCGCGCCGGTCAGGAGTCGAGGTCGTCGGCCACGGCCCGCAGCAGCGTCGCGACGCGCTGGCCCGCCGTGGCGTCCGGATACTTGCCCCGCTTGAGCTGGTCGCCGACCCGGTCGAGGACCTTGATGAGGTCCTCGGTGATCGCGGCCATCTCCGACGGCGCCTTGCGCCGGGCCTTGGCCACCGACGGGGCGGGGTCCAGCAGCGTCACGGAGAGCGCCGAGGGGCCGCGGCGGCCGTCGGCCACGCCGAACTCGACCCGCGCGCCCGGCTTGACGCCCGTCACGTCCGTGGGCAGGGCGGAGGCGTGCAGGAAGATCTCCCCGCCGTCCTCGCTGGCGATGAAGCCGAAACCCCGCTCCGCGTCGTACCACTTGACCTTGCCGGTGGGCACCTGGACCTCTTCGTGCTCGTCGTCGACTGCGGTGCCGCGCCGGTGCGCGGAACCTGGTCCGGCCGGTGCCCGGGCGCACGCCCGGCTCCGGCCAGACGCTCAGGCTACCGGCCGGTGCCGCCCGACGCCGCATCGGTCCGTCGCGCTCCGCCGAGCAGGCGGTCAGGCGATCCCGAGGTCGGCCGCCAGCCGCCGCGCGACCGCGTCGTACCACCGCCCGGGGTCGGCGACGGAGCCGACGAGATGCCCGAAGAGCTCGAACGACACCGTGCCGAACAGCGTGGTCCAGGCCATGAGCGTGCGGGCGACCAGCTCGGTGGGCGCGTCGGCCACGATCCCCCGCGCCGCGACGAACTGTCGCGCGGGGTCCACGAGGTCATGGACGTCGGGCGCGTCGCGCGGTGCCGGCCGCGGGGTCGCCCCCGCGTCGTGGGCGCGGGCCACCACCGTGACGAGCACGCGCACCACGCGCGTCGCCGGGTCGACGGTGTCGCGCGGGGCCGCGTACCCGGGCACGGGCGTGCCGTAGAGGAGGCCGAGCTCGGCGGGGTGCGCCACGGCCCAGCCGCGCAGCGCGTGGCACGCGGCGAGCCAGCGGGCGGCGACGTCGTCCTGGTCGGCGACGGCGGCGTCCGCCTCCTCGACGGCGGCGCCGAGCTCGTCGTAGCACTCCACGATCAGGGCGGTGAGCAGCGCGTCGCGGCTCGGGACGTACCGGTACACCGCCGAGGACACCATCCCGACGTCGCGCGCGACGGCGCGCAGGGACAGGGCGGCCGGGCCGTCGGTCGCGAGGCGCGCGCGGGCCGCGGCGAGGATCTCGCGGGTGAGGGTCTCGCGGGCGAGGGCGCGGGCGGTGCGGGGGGCGTCGACCATGCGGCCCAGCGTGACACGCGAGAGCAGTGACCACAAACGAGAGCATCGCTCTTGCCAGGCGTCGCCGCGCGTGCCACGATCGTCGAGACAGAGAGCACCGCTCTCGGAATGGAGCACCCGTCATGACCGACCGTCACCTGATCGTCGGCGCCGGCCCCGTCGGCCGGCACGTCGCCGCGCTGCTCGCCGCACGCGGCTCCGACGTCACCGTCGTGACCCGCAGCGGCCGCGACACCGGGATCGCCGGCGTCGCGCACGCCGCCCTCGACGCGACCGACGCCGATGCCCTGGCCGGCGCGGCCGCCGGCGCCGACGTCCTCTACAACTGCGCCAACCCCGGCGACTACACGCAGTGGGAGCGCGCCTGGCCCCCGCTGGCCGCCGCGTTCCTCTCGGCCGCCGAGCGGTCCGGCGCCGTCTACGCCGTGACCGGCAACCTCTACCCCTACGGCCCGGTCGAGGGCCCGATGACGGAGGACCTCCCCGACGCCGCCACCGACCACAAGGGCCGGCTGCGCGCCCGACTGTGGGCCGACGCCCGGCAGGCGTTCGAGGACGGCCGCCTGCGCGGCGTCGTCGAGGTCCGCGCCTCCGACTACGTCGGCCCCGGCGTGGGCGCCAACGGGCACGTCTCGCGCGTCCTGCCCGCCGCACTGCGCGGGCGGCGCGTCACGATGATGGGCCGCACCGACCTGCCGCACACGTTCACCGACGTGGGCGACGTCGCGCGCACCCTGGTCGCGGCCGCCGAGGACCCCGGCGCCCACGGCCGCACCTGGCACGTGCCGAGCAACGCGCCGCGCACGCAGGCCGAGGCCCTGGCCGACGTCCTCGCCGCCGCCGGTCGCCCGCCCGTGAAGGTCGGCTCGCTGCGCGGGCCCGCCCTGGCCGCCGTCGCGACCTTCTCCCCGCTCCTGCGCGAGCTCCGCGAGCTGATCTACCAGTGGGAGCGGCCGTACGTGCTCGACGACTCCGCCGCCCGCGCCCGCTGGGGCCTCGAGCCCACCCCGTGGGAGGAGGTCTGCCGCCGCACCGCCGGGCCGTGACGCCGAGCAGGCCGCCCCCCTGCCGGCGCGCAGCCCGTGGGCGACCACCTGTCCGGCACCGAGGGGGCGACGCGTAGCATCGATCAGATGGCCAGCACCTCGCCCGGGAGCACGGCGGAGGCCGACGTCGTGGACGGCGCCGGCGCCCCGGCCGCGCCCCGCACCTTCACCGAGGCGGTCCGCGCGCGGGACGACGACGAGCTGCTCGCGCTGCTGCGCGCGCGCCCCGACCTGGCCACGCCGTCGCCGTCCACGCTGCGCTCCCTCGCGGCCCGCGCGTCCAGCCGCACCGCCCTCGAGCGGGCGCTCGCCCACGCTGACGCGCGGACGTTGCAGGCGCTCGAGGCCGTCGTGGCGCTCGCCCCGGGCGGGCCCGTGACGCCCGGCGACGTGCGGCACGCCGTCGGCGCGGACGAGGACGCCCCGACGCCCGACGGCGAGGACGCGGGGTCGGTCGTCGAGCGCGTGCTCGGCGACGCGCTGACCGCCGCGCTCCTGTGGGACGCGGGCGAGCCCGGCCGGCCCGACCTGCGCCCCGCCCCCGGCCTGGACGACGTGCTCGGCCCGCACCCCGCCGGCCTCGGCCCGGTCCGCCCGGGCGCCCGGCCGGGACAGCCCCAAGGCGCGCCGGCCGACGGCGCCGACCCGGCGCTCACCGACCTGCCCCGCGGCGGGCACGAGGTGCTCGACGCGCTCGCGTGGGGGCCGCCGATCGGCCTCGTCCCCGCGCCGGGCACCACCGCGCGGACGGCGGTCGACGCGCTCGTGGACGCGCGGCTGCTGCTGCGCACGGACGCCCGGCACGTGACGCTGCCGCGCGACGTCGGGCTGGCGCTGCGCGGCGGGCGCACCCACCGCTCCCCCGAGCTGGCGCCGCCTCGCCCGGACGGTCGCCTCGTGCTGCAGGAGGCCGCCGACGCGGAGGCCGCGAGCGCCGCGCTCGAGCTCGTGCGCCGCGTCGACCTCCTCGTCGCCGCGTGGGACGAGACCGCGCCCCCGGTGCTGCGCAGCGGCGGGCTCGGCGTGCGCGACGTGCGCCGCACCGCTCAGGCGCTGGGTTCCGACGAGGCGGACGCGGCGTTCGTCGTCGAGCTCGCCGCGGCCGCGGGCGTGGTGGCCGACGACGGCGACGCCCCGCCGTCGTACCGGCCCACGACGGTCGCCGACGCGTGGGAGGGGATGGACGACGCCGAGCGGTGGGCCCTCCTGGCGGCGGCCTGGGTGGGCTCGCGCCGGACGCCGTGGCTGGTCGGGTCGCGCGACGAGAAGGGGGCGCTGCGGGCCCCGCTGTCGCCCGACCTGCACCGCGGCTGGGTGCCGCGGCTGCGCCGGCAGGTGCTGGACGTGCTCGCCGCGCAGCCGGAGACGGCCCTGGGCCCGGAGGCCGTGATGGAGGTGCTGCGCTGGCACGCCCCGCGCACGGTGCCGCCCGAGCAGGCGGTGGCGGGGCTGCTCGGCGAGGCGGCGCTGCTCGGCGCGACCGGGGCGGGCGCGCTGTCCGGGCCCGGCGCGGCGCTGCTCGCGCACCTGCCCGCCCCCGGCCGCCCGGCCGACGCGCGGCCCACCCCGGTGCACCTCGCCCCCGGCGACCTGGCCGCGGCGATGCGCGCGGCCCTGCCCGGCGAGGTCGACGAGGTGCTGCTGCAGGGCGACCTCACCGGCATCGTGCCGGGCCGCCCGTCGCAGGCGCTCGCCCTGCTGCTGGAGCGGTCGTCCGACGTCGAGTCGCGGGGCGCGGCGACCACGGTGCGCTTCTCGCCCGCGTCGGTCACGCGGGCCCTGGACCACGGCACCACCGCGGACGAGCTGCTCGGGGCGCTCGCCGAGCGGTCGCGGGTCCCCGTCCCGCAGCCGCTGGAGTACCTGGTGCGCGACACGGCGCGGCGGCACGAGTCGCTGCGCGTCGGCTCGGCCGGGTCGTACGTGCGCGCGGCCGACCCGACGGTGCTCGCCGGGCTCGCGGCGGACCCGCGGCTCGCCCACCTCGGGCTCGTGCGCCTGGCCCCCACGGTGCTCGCCGCGAGCGTGCCCGCCGTCGAGCTGCACGACGCGCTGCGTGCTCGCGGCCTGCTGTCCGCCGTGGAGGGCCCCGACGGCCGCGTGCTCAGCACCCGGCTGCGCCGCCCGCCGCGGCTGGACCGCGCGGCCCGGGACGCGCGCCGCGGCCCCGCCGCCGAGCAGGAGGCGACGACCGACGACGCCCGCGCGGCGCTGGTCGCGCGCCTGCGCGCCGCCGACTCCGGCGACGAGACCGCCGTGGACCGCCTGGCCGGACGCCGTCCGGAGCCGGTGGCGCCGTCCACGGCAGCACCGTCACCCGTCACGCCGTCGCGCGCCCCGAACGGCCGGCCCCGCACGACGGAGCCCGGCGACGCTCTCGCCATCCTGCACGACGCGCTGCGCGACGGCCGCCTCGTGTGGATCGAGATGGTCGGCGCCTCGGGCACGCTGGAGCGGCGGGCGCTCAAGCCGTTGCGCCTCGACGGCGGGCGGCTGCGCGCGCTGGACCCGGCGCGCGAGGCGGAGCTCACCGTCGCGGTGCACCGCATCGCCGCCGTCGAGCCGGCGGACGGCTGACCAGCCCCGGACCGCGCCGGAACAACCGCGCCCGCCCGCGGCGTTGACCCCCTGGATCGCCACCCTCGATCGCCTCCCGGAAGGAGCCGCATGACCGACGGACCGCTGATCGTGCAGAGCGACAAGTCCATCCTGCTGGAGGTGGACCACCCCCGCGCCGACGACGCCCGCCGGGCCATCGCGCCCTTCGCGGAGCTGGAGCGCGCGCCGGAGCACGTGCACACCTACCGGCTCACCAGCCTGGGGCTGTGGAACGCGCGCGCCGCCGGGCACGACGCCGAGCAGGTCGTCAACACGCTCATCGAGTACTCCCGCTACCCGGTGCCGCACGCGCTGCTGATCGACGTCGCCGAGACGATGGGCCGCTACGGCCGCCTCACGCTCGCGACCCACCCCACCCACGGGCTCGTCCTCGAGGCCAGCGACCGCGCCGTGCTCGCCGAGGTGCTGAAGTCCAGGCGCACCGCGGGCCTCGTCGGCGACCGCGTCGACGACCAGACCGTCGTCGTGCACCCGTCGGAGCGCGGCCACCTCAAGCAGGTCCTGGTCAAGCTCGGCTGGCCCGCGGAGGACCTCGCCGGCTACGTCGACGGCGAGAAGCACGAGATCGCCCTCGCCTCCCCCACCCACCCGCGCACCCCCACGGAGCAGCCCAAGGAGTGGGAGATGCGCCCCTACCAGGCGCAGGCCGTGGACGGGTTCTGGCACGGCGGCTCGGGCGTCGTCGTGCTGCCCTGCGGCGCCGGCAAGACGATCGTCGGCGCGGGCGCGATGGCGAAGAGCGGCACCACCACCCTCATCCTCGTGACGAACACCGTCAGCGCCCGCCAGTGGCGCGACGAGCTGGTGCGCCGCACCACGCTCACCGAGGACGAGATCGGCGAGTACTCGGGCTCCCGCAAGGAGATCAAGCCCGTCACGATCGCCACCTACCAGGTGCTCACCACCAAGCGGAAGGGCGTGTACAGCCACCTCGAGCTGCTCGACGCCCGCGACTGGGGCCTCATCCTCTACGACGAGGTGCACCTGCTGCCCGCGCCCATCTTCCGCATGACGGCGGACCTGCAGGCGCGCCGCCGCCTCGGGCTGACCGCCACGCTCGTGCGCGAGGACGGCCGCGAGGACGAGGTGTTCAGCCTCATCGGGCCCAAGCGCTACGACGCCCCGTGGAAGGACATCGAGGCGCAGGGGTACATCGCGCCCGCCGACTGCGTCGAGGTGCGGCTCACCCTGCCCGAGCACGAGCGGATGGTGTACGCGACGGCCGAGCCGGAGGACAAGTACCGGCTCGCCGCGTGCGCGCCGGGCAAGAACCGCGTGGTGGAGCGGATCGTGGCGCAGCACCCGGACGACCAGGTGCTCGTCATCGGCCAGTACCTGGACCAGCTCGAGGAGCTCAGCGCGCACCTCGACGCCCCGCTCATCACGGGCGCGACGACGGTGCGAGAGCGCCAGCGCCTGTTCGAGGCGTTCCGCTCCGGCGAGATCAGCCGGCTCGTGGTCTCCAAGGTCGCGAACTTCTCCATCGACCTGCCGGAGGCGTCGGTCGCGATCCAGGTGTCCGGGTCGTTCGGCTCCCGCCAGGAGGAGGCGCAGCGGCTGGGGCGCGTCATGCGGCCCAAGGCCGACGGCCGCACGGCGCACTTCTACGCCGTCGTCGCACGCGACACCGTGGACCAGGACTTCGCCGCCCACCGGCAGCGGTTCCTCGCCGAGCAGGGGTACGCGTACCGCATCGTCGACGCGGAGGACCTCGACTCCCCCGCGCCGGCCTGACCACGGCGACGCGGGGGAGCTCGGGGCACGGGCTAGCGGCGGGGCCGTAGCCCGTCGTAGGCCCGCGCCAGGCCGGAGAGCGCGGTCTCCCAGTCGTCGTGGTCGCTCGTCGCCGGGTCGAGCGCCTCGGCCGCCGCGACCGCCCGCCGCAGCCGCGCGTACGACGCGGCGGTGACGTCGTCCTGGTCGACCGCGTCGGCCCGGGCCAGCAGCGCGTCCACCTGCTTGACGACCTTCCACCGCAGCTGGTCGCCCGACACGGTGAGCACGCGCAGGGCGTCCGCGACCCTGTCGGCCGTGGCGTCGGCGTCGGCGTCGACGGCCTTCGCCGCGGCGAGGGCCCGTGCGAACACGCCCCAGTCGGTGGCGAGGTAGAGGTCGGAGTCCGCGGTGAGCTCGCCGTACCGGCCGACCGCCGCGTGCAGGGCGGTCTTGTCGACGCCGTGACCGAGCTCGAACCAGTCGAGGTTGCCCACGTAGGGCTGGCTCGTGGTGGGCGTGCTGCGGAGGACGACGTAGATCGCGTGGCGGCCCGCGAGCTCCTCGGGGAGCGGGACGGTCGTGGTGGCGTAGGTGCCCCAGCCCGAGCCCGTGGCCGGGAGCGGGACGGTGACCAACGGGTCGCCGGACATCGAGTCCGCGTAGAGGGCGAGGCTGGCCCCGGACACCTTGGTCGACGGCGCGTCGTAACGGACGCCGACCGAGGTGGCGCGGTGCTCGCCGAGGTCCACGGCCGGGTAACGGACCCACGCGCCGTCCTTCGTCCCGGCGAGCTGCCCGCCCACCGGGCCGGCCTCCGTCTTGAGGTCGGCGCCCGCGAAGTCGGTCCCGGCGACCAGCCCGGAGTCCGCCGCGCCCAGCGGGCCGTAGCCGCTGCGGACCGACTCGAACTGGACCTTCGTCGACGTCGGGGCCGCGTCGGCCTTCGCGGCGAACCGGAACCAGTCGACGTTCGCGACCCAGCTCTGGCCCGGGGCGAGCGCGCCGGTGAACACGAAGTAGACGTCCTGGGGGCCGTCGAGCCGCGCGGCCTCGTCCGCGGTGAACGTGTGGGTCAGCGCGGTGTAGTTCGACCAGCCGTTCGTCGTGGGCAGCGCGATCGTGGCGACCAGCGGACCCGTCGGCGAGCCGGTGCGGAGCTCGACGGCGGAGCTGGCCGACGCCGTCCCCGGGTTGTGGGCGTAGTCGACCACCACGGAGTCGAGCGGGGCGCCCGCGAGGTCGAGGCCCTGGAACGCCAGCCACGAGCCGGGTGCGACGCCGCCGACGTCGGTGCCGCTGCCGCCGCTCTCCGTCTTCAGCGTGCCGCCGGACCACTGGTCGTAGTCCTCGGCCTGCAGCACCCGGTAGCCGTCCCCGGCGATCTCGAGCCCGTCCGCGGCGGCCCGGAGCACGGCGAGCGAGGACGACAGCACGTACTCGGAGGCGTCCTCGTCGGCCAGCGTCGCCTTCGCGTCCGCGACGGCCGACCGGAGGGCGGCGAACGACGCCGCGGAGTAGCGGTCGGCGGTCACGAGTCGCGCGTCGTCGTAGACCGCCCGGAGGTCCGCGCGGGTGGTGGTCGCGGGCGAGAGCGTGATCGGGTCGAGCGCCGTCGTCCCCGCGCCGGTGACCTGGGCCGCCGTGGCGCCCTCGAGCGCCGCGTCGGAGAGCCGGACCGTGAAGCGGGTGCCGGTCGCGCTCCGCACCTTGCCGCGGAAGGTGACCTCCGCGGTGGTGTCGCCGGTCCGCGCGACCGAGGCGGTGACGCCCGGGTCGAGGCCCGGGAACGTGACGGCGCCCTTCGAGAGCGCGGGGCGGTTCTTCCCCGCGAAGGTCGCGCCGCCGCCGAGCGTGAGGTCGACCGTGCCCCGCACGGCGCCCTTCGCGTCCGCGGTGAGCGTGGTGGTGCTCGGCGTGAGCGTGTACCCGTCGAACCGGACCTGGAGCGTGAGCTCCCGGTCGGCCGCGTCCGGCACGGTGCCGGCGAACGCGTCGGCCGTGAGCGTGACCTCGAGGTCGTCGGTCGAGTCGTCGACGAGGTGCCGCGCGGCCCGGCCCGTGAGGGCGAGGTCGAGCGTGGTGTCCCCCGTCCTGGTCGCACGCAGCCGCAGGCCCTTCGGCACCCCGGTGGCCCGGACCTGCCGGCTCAGGTCGGCGCCGGCCCTGCCGGCGAGCGTCGTGCCGCTCACCCGCACGGAGACCGCGCCGTCGACCGAGCCGTCGTTCGCGTCGGACTCCTCGAGCACGCGCGACGACGTCGAGACGGCCTCGCCCGGGCGGTACAGGGAGCTCGGGACATGGTCGACCACCGAGTCCTCGGCGACGCCGTCGGCGCCCCACGACGAGGGCTCGGACCCCATGGCGAAGCGCAGCACGCCGCCGGCGTTCATCTCGGCCGCGGTGAGCCACGTGCGGTGCAGCGGCACGCCGTTCAGCGTCGCGCCCTGGATGTAGTGGTTCGCCGTGCTGACGCCGGGCGCCTCGATGACGAGGTCCTTGCCGCCCGGGTAGTGGACCGTCGTGCGGTCGAAGATCGGCGACGTGATCTGGAAGGTGTCGCCGCCCGCCATCACCGGGTACAGCCCGAGCGCGCTCGACACGAAGTAGCCGGACATCGTCCCGGCGTCGTTGTCCATCGTCGCGAGCATGCCGTCGGGCGCGTTCTGGTAGACCCACTTCTTCGACGCGCTCGTCGACGACCCGTCGGCCGTGTAGCTCGTGCACACCGGCTCGGTGACCGTGCGGTAGGTGAGGTCCTGCGTCTGCGCCGGGTCGCCGACGTAGTTGAACAGGAACGGCGCGTGGACCGAGATCTCGTTCGCGTAGAGGTGCAGGTTGCGCGAGCAGTCGTCCGTGTAGGTGCCGAAGAAGTAGTTCACCGCCTTCGCGGCCTGCTCCTTCCCACCCATCAGCTCGACCATGCCGCCGAGGTCCTGGGCGTCGTACCAGGCGTACTGCCACAGCGTGCCCTGGTAGAGGCCCGCGGCCTGCCACTTCTCGGGGTCGGTGGCGGTGAAGCCCGCGGTGCCGCTGTTCGACGAGCGCGGCATCAGCAGCCCGACCTGGTCGACCCCGGCCGCGGCGCCGGTCGCGGCCTTCGCGCGCGCGTCGCCGGTCAGGGCGTCGGCGTCGTAGGCCTTGGCCCAGCGGGCGGCCTCGGTGCGGTACCGGTCGGCGTCGGACGTCCTGCCGATCGCGTCGGCGATCACGGACAGCCCGTACGCGTCGTAGGAGTAGCCGAGCAGGCCGCCGGCGCGCGAGTCGAGGTTGGTGAGGCTCGCGGGGCCGCCGACCTGGGCGACGAGCGCGGGGTACGCCCGGTCGAGCCCCTGGAGCTCGACGCCCTTGGAGACGGCGTCCGCCACGACCACGGGGGCCCGCTCCCAGCGGACCGTCGGCACGGAGTGCAGCAGGCCGCCCACGGAACCCTTGCCGCTCCGGCCGACCGCGGCGTACAGGTCGACGAGCGACTGGACGACGTCGCGGTAGACGTCGGGGTAGACCGAGGCGACGGCCGCGTACTTGTGGAAGTCGTCCCACAGCGACCAGGAGTCGTAGTGGGTGTAGCCCTCCGCCCGGTAGATCACGCCGTCGGCGCCGCGGTAGGTCCCGTCGGTCGACGTGGCGTTCATCGGGGTGTCCGCGAGCCGGTACAGGTGCGTGTAGAACTGGGTCCGCAGGTCGCCCGTCGGGTCGTTCGTGGTGCTCGCGTCGACGTCGACCTTGCCCAGCCGGTCGTTCCACTCGGCCTTGGTCGCGGCGCGGACCTGGTCGAACGACCTCCCGCCCACCTCGACGGCCGCGTCGCGCCGCGCCTGCTCGGCGCTGACGGGCGAGAGGGTGACCCGCAGGCCCACGTGCTCGCCCGCCGCGGCGTCGAAGTTCAGGACCGCGCCGATGTCGGTGCCGTCCTGCGAGGTACGCGTGCTGCTCAGCCCGCCGCTCCCCCAGGTCTGGACCGACGACGTCGGGGCGGTCGTCTCCGCGTAGTAGTAGAGCTTGTACGCCGAGTTGTAGAAGTAGCCGGTGAAGGAGCCGGAGAGCGTGGTGCGCCCGTCCGCGCTCGTGCCGACCTCGAGGTCGGTCGCCCGGCGCCCGTTGCCGGTGTGCTGGAGGTCGACGACGAGCGACGCGTGGCCCCCGGAGCCGAAGGCGTAGTCGTGGACGCCGGTGCGCGTCGCGGCGGTCACCTGCGCGTCGATGTCCTGGCCGGACTCCTCGAGCCCGACGCGGTAGTACCCCGCGGTCGCGGACTCGTCCTTGGCGCCGTCGGTCGTGCGGATCGCCTTGTCGTAGCTGCTCGTGGCGGGCCGCGAGGTGTAGGTCCGGTAGGTCGGCACGACCAGGACGTCGCCCGCGCCGCCCCCGCCGCCGACGCCGTCGAGCGCGACGTTCGTGAAGCCCCGGAGCGTGTCCGCCGTGTACTCGTAGCCCACGTGGTTGCCGGGCGTCGTCGTCGGGGTGACGGTGGCGAGGCCGTACGGCGCGATGGCGCCCGGCCCGTCCTGACCGTGGTCTCCCTGCGTCCCGATGAACGGGTTGACGAACCGCGTGTAGTCGGTCCCGGTCGCCGCCTGCGCGACGCTCGCCGGCGCGCTGAGCGGAGCGACGACCGCCGACGCCAGCAGGGCGAGGGCCGTGGGGACGGCGATCCGACGGAGGAGTGCTGCCGGGGCGGACCGGCGGGGCGTGAGGGCCGAGCTCGAGCTCGACAGCGCTGTCATGTGCCAGATGATACGCGGAGGTGGATACCGGCGGTCAAGGGCCGGTCGGCGGCTCAGCCCGCGTCGGCGACGACGCGGAACCCGGTGTTGCCGGACGAGGAGTCGCCGGTGTTCCGCGTGCGGGCGGCCACGCGGTAGCGGTTGCAGTACGAGTCGTGGCACAGGTACGAGCCGCCGCGCACCACCCACACGTCGCGGGCGCGCGGGTCCCACGCGGTGGAGGTCCACTCCCACACGTTGCCCGCCACGTCGTGCAGGCCGTACCCGTTGGCCGGGTAGGAGCCGACGGGCGCGGTGCCGACGTACCCGTCCTCGGCCGTGTCCACCCGCGGGAACGTGCCCTGCCAGATGTTGCACCGGTGCTCGCCGCCGGGGGTGAGCTCGTCGCCCCACGGGTACCGCCGGCGGTGCAGGCCGCCGCGCGCGGCGTACTCCCACTCGGCCTCGGCGGGCAGGCGCGTGCCCGACCAGGCGCAGTACGCGAGCGCGTCCTCGCGGGACACGTGCACCACGGGGTGGTCCGCGCGGTCCTCGACGGTCGAGCCGGGGCCCTCGGGGTGGTCCCAGTCCGCGCCGTCGACCGCGAGCCACCACGGTGTGCCGGCGGCCGACCCGCGCACCTCGGGCTCCTCGCCCACGAACAGGTGGAACACGAAGCTCCAGCCGAACTCCTGCGCCTGCGTGCGGTAGCCCGTGTCGACGACGAACCGCGCGAACTCCGCGTTGGTCACGGTCGTCGGGGCCACCCGGAAGGGCGCGACGTCCACCGGGCGCACCGGCCCCTCGCCGTCGCCGGGGTTGACGTCCGGGTCCTCGCTGCCCATGTCGAACGTGCCGCCGGGCAGGGGCACGAGGCCCGCGGTCACGCGTCGGGAGGCCGCCGGGCTCGGCGGCCCGGCGCGTCGTGCGGACGGCAGGGACAGGCGCAGCGGCGTCGGGCCGTCGCCTCCCGCGGGCCGGGGGTGGTCGGTCACGCGCTCGATCGTACGGCGAGGGCCGGACCGCGATTGCGTCGCCCGGGACGGCGCGACACGATCAGGTCGTGAATCCCCCTGCTCCTGCCGCCCGGCGCCGCGGCGCCGCGGCCGTCGGCGCGTGCGTGCTGGCGCTGCTGCTGGCGTCCGCCGCCACCGCCCTGCCCGCCGTCACCGCCTCCGCCGTCCCGCCCCTGACCCAGCTCACCAGCGAGGTCACCGACCAGGCGGGCGTGCTCGGCGCCGGCGACGAGGCGCAGGTGCAGACCGCGCTCGACGCCCTCGCGGACGAGACGCCGTACCAGCTGTTCGTGGTCTACGTGGACTCCTTCGACGGCGCCGACGGCCCCAGCTGGGCGAACGCCACGGCGAACAACGGGGCGCTCGGGGCGAACGACCTGCTGCTCGCCGTCGCGACCGAGGACGGCGCGTACGGGCTGTCGGTGGACAACAACGCGGCCCTCACGGACGCCCAGCTCGACGCGGTCGACGCGACGGTCGAGGACCACCTGCGCGACGGCGACTGGGCGGGCGCGGCGATCGCCGCGGCGGACACGGTGCGCACGGGCGGCACGACGGTGTCCGGCGGGGGCACGCCCTGGGGCGCGATCCTCGGCGTCGGCGTCCTGGTGCTCGTCGTGGTGGGCGGCTGGCTCTGGTTCCGCTCCCGACGCAGGGCCACGGCCCAGGCGGGGCCCGCCGCCCCGGCGGACGAGCTCGCCGTGCTGCCCACCGAGGAGCTGGAGCGCCGGGTCGGCACCGCCCTCGTCGGGATCGACGACGCCGTGCGCACCTCGGAGCAGGAGCTCGGGTTCGCGCAGGCGGAGTTCGGGCTGGAGGCCACGAAGGACTTCGCGGCCGCCCTCGAGGCGGCCAAGGGCGACGTGGCGCAGGCCTTCCGCCTGCGTCAGGAGCTGGACGACGACGTGCCCGAGGACGAGCCCCGCCGGCGCGAGCTGCTGACCGGCATCCTGCGGCTGTGCGAGCGGGCCGGCACGTCCCTGGACGCGCAGACCGACGCCTTCGACGAGCTGCGCGCGCTGCAGCAGCGGGCGCCCGAGCTGCTGGACGAGACCGAGCAGCGCGCCGGCGAGATCGAGGCCCGCGTCGCGGTGGCCCGGGAGACCCTCGCGGGGCTCGCCGCCACCTACCCGTCGACGGCGCTGGCGTCGGTCAGCGGCAACCCGGACCAGGCGACCGCGCTGGTCGCGCACGCCCGCGAGGCCGTGGCCACCGGCCGCACCGCGCTCACGGGCCGCACCCGGTCCGCCGCCGTCGCGCACCTGCGCGCCGCGCAGAACGCCCTCGGGCAGGCCGCCACGCTGCTGGACGCCGTCGACTCGGCCGGGGCGCAGCTCGCGTCCGCGGGCGCGGACCTCGACAAGGGGCTCGCCTCGATCGGGCAGGACGTGGCCGACGCGGCCCGCCTCGTCCCGGCCGGCGGCACGTCGCCCGAGGCGGCCGACCGGGCCGCCGTCGCGGCCGCGCTGTCCGAGGCGGGGGCGGCGATGGCGCAGGCCCGCGACGCCCGCAGCGGCGGCGACCCGCTCGCCGCGCTGCACCGTCTCACCGCGGCCGAGGCGGCGCTGGACGCCGCGCTGGCGCCCGCGCGGGAGAAGGCCGAGTCCGACGCCCGCGCCCGCGCCCTCCTGCGGGACACGCTGGGCCGCGTGGACTCGCAGGTCCGCGCCACCCAGGACTACGTCGCCACGCGCCGCGGCGCCGTCGGCCCGGAGGCCCGCACCCGCCTCGCGGAGGCCGCCCGCCTCGTCGCCGAGGCGCAGGCGCTGCAGGCGCAGGACCCGACGGCGGCCCTCGAGCGCGCCCAGCTCGCCGAGCGGTACGCGGGGCAGGCGGCGCGGGTCGCGGAGCAGGACACCGCGTCGTGGGACATGAGCCAGGGCGGCCGTCAGGGCGGCTCGAACGTCGGCGGGATGGTGCTGGGCGGCATCCTGCTCGACTCCGTGCTGCGCGGCTCCGGCGGCGGCATCGGGGGCGGGCTCGGCGGCGGCCGCAGGCGCGGCGGCTACGGCGGCGGGTTCGGCGGGGGCTTCGGCGGCGGCGGCTTCGGCGGCGGCAGCGGCCGCGGGGCGGGCGGGCGCGGCGGGCGGTCGCGCGGGGGCCGCTTCTGACGACGGGACCGACACGGAACTCGGCCAGGGCGACGGGCGTTCTGGCAGGCAGTGACCTCGAACATCACCTCAGCAGGGCGACGGAAGGAAGCACGACCATGACGCAGAAGCAGAGCATCCTCGGGCGTATCAGCCAGCTCGCGAAGGCGAACATCAACGCGCTGCTCGACCGCGCCGAGGACCCGCAGAAGATGCTGGACCAGCTGGTGCGCGACTACACGAACAACATCGCCGAGGCCGAGCAGGCCATCGCGCAGACCATCGGCAACCTGCGGCTCGCCGAGCAGGACTACAACGAGGACGTCCAGGCGGCCGCCGAGTGGGGCACCAAGGCCCTCGCCGCGTCGCGCAAGGCCGACGAGTACCGCGCCGCGGGCAACGCCGCCGACGCCGACAAGTTCGACAACCTCGCCAAGGTGGCGCTGCGCAAGCAGCTCGACGCCGAGACCGACGTCACGACCGCGCAGCCGATGATCGAGCAGCAGCGTGTCACCGTCGAGAAGCTCAAGACGGGCCTCGCGGCGATGAAGGACAAGCTGGGCGAGCTGAAGTCCAGGCGCGACCAGCTCGTGGCCCGCCAGAAGGCGGCGCAGGCGCAGCAGACGGTGCAGGGCGCGATCAGCTCGATCAACGTGCTCGACCCGACCAGCGAGATCTCCCGGTTCGAGGAGACTGTCCGCCGCGAGGAGGCCCTGGCCATGGGCCAGGCCGAGGTCGCCGCGTCGTCCCTGGACGCGCAGTTCGCCGAGCTGGAGTCCTCCGACAAGGACATCGAGCTCGAGGCCCGGCTCGCCGCGCTGAAGGCCGGCGGCTCCCCCGCGCCGCAGATCTCCCCGGCCGACCCGGCCTGACGGGTCCGGTGAGGGCGGGCGGATACGCTGGGCAGCATGTCCCCCGCCTTCACCGCCCCGGTCCCCGCGAGCGCGCCCGCTCCCGCCGACGGCACCGCGCGCCGCACCTACCTCCTGGTGGACGGCGAGAACATCGACGCCACGCTGGGCATGAACGTGCTGGGGCGGCGGCCGAACCCCGAGGAGCGGCCGCGCTGGGACCGCATCTCGGCCTTCGCGCAGCAGCTGTGGGAGCAGGACGTCGTCCCGCTGTTCTTCCTCAACGCGAGCAGCGGGCAGATGCCGATGGCGTTCGTGCAGGCGCTGCTGGCGATGGGCTACAAGCCGATCCCGCTGGCGTCGTCGGGCACGGAGAAGGTCGTCGACGTCGGTATCCAGCGCACGCTGGACGCCCTCGCGGACCGGGACGGCGACGTCCTTCTCGCCAGCCACGACGGCGACTTCCTGCCGCAGATCGAGACGCTGCTCGGCGGCGAGCGCCGCGTGGGCCTGCTGGCGTTCCGCGAGTTCGTCAACGGCCAGTTCACGCAGCTCACGGAGCGCGGGCTGCAGATGTTCGACCTCGAGGGCGACGCCGACGCGTTCACCACCTCGCTGCCGCGCGTGCGGATCATCCCGCTCGACGAGTTCGACCCGCTGCGCTACATCTGACCGCGGCCGGCGGGGCCGCTCAGCCGGCGAGCAGCTCGCGGTACGCCGGGGTCGTGTACCCGGGCGTGAAGGTGCTGCCCGCCAGGAGCGCGCCGAGCCGCTCGGCCTCGGCGGCGACGGCGGCCCGGCCGTCCGCCCCGACGTCCTCGAGCAGCCGCCACGCGACCTCGCCGTCGGGCCGCACGACCCAGAGGCCGACCACCCGGCCCTGCCACCAGACCGTGGCGCCCGCGTTGCCGGCGCTGTCGAAGAGGTGCCCCCGGTGCGGGCCGAGGTACCAGTCGCGGGCGGTCCAGCCCATCGTGGTGGGGTCGAGGGTGGGCAGGAGGGCCGCGTGCCCGGCCACGACGTCGTCGAGCGCGGGGTCGAGGTCCGCGTCGAGGTCGGTCGAGCGCAGCACCACCCCCTCGGCGACGGCCCCCGCGCCGGGGGCGCCCACCTCCACCTCGACGTCGCGCGTGTCCAGGGCCGCGACGGCGCGCCGCGCCTGTCCGAGGTTCCACCCCGTCCACCACCTGAGGTCCGCCACGGTGGCGGGCCCGAACGCTTCCAGCCAGGCGCGGGCGAGCTCGACGCGCGCGGCGTCCTCGTCCAGGTCCGGGATGCCGTCGGGGAACCAGTCGCTCATCGGCGACCACACGTGCCGCGGCGACGACCAGGCACCCCGCGGCTCACCACGCACGACGGCGCCCTCGGCGGACAGCAGGGACAGCAGCGGCGACGTCATGGTGCGCCGCACGTCCCACGCCTTGTCGCTGGTGGGCAGGAAGGCGGTCCGCAGCAGGGGCGCCGCCCTCGACAGCTCCGCGCCGTCGAGCGGGCCGGCGGCCAGGGCCGCGTGCACCTGCGCCTCGGCCGCCGCGAGCAGCGCCTCCGGATCCTCGACGAGGGGGTCGGTCGGCAGCGTCGCCAGCTCCTTGAGCAGCCGCGCGCGCAGCCGCCGGCCGACGGCCGCGGACGCCGCGGCGTGCACCACCGGCACGGTCTCGCGCGGCACGACGAACATCGTGCGGCGCATCCCCAGCACCTTGACGAGGCTGCGTCGCACGAACAGCGCGTCGCGCACGTCGTCGAGCGTGACGCCCCTTGTCCGCGCGAGCACGGCGAGGTGCACGCTGGGCGCGTCCGTGGCGTGCAGCGCGACCAGCCGGCGGGTGACGTCCTCCGGGGACCGGGCCGCCGGGCCGCCTCCGGGCCCCTCGACACCGAGCGCGAGCTGCCGCACGACCAGGCGCCGCCGGCGCTGCTCCCCCGTGATCCGCACCCGCCCATCATGGGTCGCGCCACCCACACGCGCGCCCGCCCCGGGCGCCAGGACCGTCCGAGCCCGTTCCCAGGCAACGCTCAGAGCCCGGTCGCACACTGAAGCCATGAGCGCACCCGAGGCACGCCTCGTCGTCGTGGACGACGAGCCCAACATCCGCGAGCTGCTGTCCACCTCCCTGCGGTTCGCGGGGTTCGAGGTGCACGCGGCCGGCGACGGCAACGGGGCGCTACAGCTCGTCCGCGACGTCGAGCCCGACCTGGTCGTGCTCGACGTGATGCTGCCCGACATGGACGGCTTCACCGTGACCCGCCGCATGCGCTCCACGGGCCGCCACACCCCCGTGCTGTTCCTCACCGCCCGCGACGACACGCAGGACAAGGTGCAGGGGCTCACCGTCGGCGGCGACGACTACGTCACCAAGCCGTTCAGCCTGGAGGAGGTCGTGGCCCGCATCCGCGCCGTGCTGCGCCGCACCCACGCGGGCGAGCCCGAGGACGATGCCGTCCTGCGCGTCGGCGACCTGGAGCTCGACGAGGACTCGCACGAGGTGCGTCGCGCCGGCGTGGAGATCGACCTCTCCCCCACCGAGTTCAAGCTGCTGCGCTACCTCATGCTGAACGCGGGCCGCGTCCTGTCCAAGGCGCAGATCCTCGACCACGTGTGGCAGTACGACTGGGGCGGCGACGCCAACATCGTCGAGTCCTACATCTCGTACCTGCGCCGCAAGATCGACAACCTCACCGTCACCGGCCCCGACGGCGAGGACGTCGCACTGCCTCCCCTCATCCACACCAAGCGCGGCGTGGGCTACCTGCTCCGGGCGCCGCAGACGCGATGACGGCCCCCACGCCCGGCGCCCCGGGGACCGCGGACGCGACGCCGGAGGCGGCCCCCGCCGCTCCCGGCGCGACGGCGGACGGCCGGGCCCTGCCCGCCGACCCGCGGTCGGCCGCGACGCCGCACCCCGCCCCGGGCCCGGGGACGCCCTCCGGGGCGGGCCCCGCCCGGTCGCGGCGCTGGTCGTGGGTCGAGCGGCTGCCGCTGCGCACCCGGCTCGTCGTGATCACCGTGCTGGTGCTGGCCGCGGGGCTGATCCTGGCCGCGGTCGTCACCCGGACGGTGGTCTCGGACTACCTGGTGCAGCAGACCAACGAGCAGCTCCGGCAGTCGGCGAAGAGCGTCGCCAGCCTGGCGGTCAGCCAGCCCCCCGAGGCCGAGCCGCGGCTCCCGACCGAGTACTTCGTGTCCATCCACGACGCCGAGGGGAACAGCGACGGGGATCCCTACGCCTGGTCGCACAACCTCGAGAAGTACGGCACCCCGGACCTCCCCACCGAGAGCCTCTCCGACGTCGCCGCCCGCAAGGCCCAGCCGTTCA
The DNA here is from genome assembly GCF_042799955.1 of Isoptericola sp. NPDC057653. Lineage (NCBI taxonomy): Bacteria > Bacillati > Actinomycetota > Actinomycetes > Micrococcales > Promicromonosporaceae > Isoptericola > Isoptericola sp. NPDC057653. The sequence goes on from NZ_JBHVHP010000003.1 coordinate 171,381, forward strand.
CCGTCGGGTCGTCCGGCGGCACCGACCCGGCGCAGTGGCAGGCCGTCGGCTTCGTGAACCTCTCCACGCAGCAGTCGGTGTACGTCGCGCTGCCGCTCGCCGGCGTGCAGCAGACGGTCTCCTACCTCACGCGCTCGCTGCTGTTCTCGGCGCTCGGCATCGTGCTGCTCGGCGGCGCCATCTCGTTCGTCCTGGTGCACCGCTCGCTGCGGCCGCTGCGGGAGATCGAGGCCACGGCGGCGGAGATCGCCGCGGGCGACCTGTCCCAGCGCGTCCCGGAGCGGCCGGCGTCGACCGAGGTGGGCTCGCTGTCCGCCTCGCTGAACACGATGCTGGCGCAGATCGAGCGGGCGTTCTCCGCCCAGGAGGAGTCCGAGCGGCGCATGCGCCGGTTCGTCTCGGACGCCAGCCACGAGCTGCGCACCCCGCTGGCCACGGTCAAGGGCTACGGCGAGCTGTACCGGATGGGCGCCCTCGACACGCCCGACAAGGTCGACGACACCATGGAGCGCATCGAGGACTCGGCGCGCCGCATGAGCACGCTGGTCAACGACCTCCTCGTCCTCGCCCGCCTCGACGAGGGCCGCCCGATGCGCCGCGAGCCCGTGCACCTGGTGACGATGGCGCGCGACGCCGCCCAGGACCTGCACGCCCTGGACCCGACGCGCGAGGTCGGCGTGACGGGCCTGGTCCCCGGCACCGCCCCGCCGGCGGACCTGGTCGTGACCGGGGACGCCGACCGCCTGCGCCAGGTCCTCACCAACCTCGTGGGCAACGTGGCGCGGCACACACCGGCCGGCTCGCCGGCCGAGGTCGCGGTGGGCCGGGCGCCCGACGGCGCGGCAGTCCTCGAGGTCCGCGACCACGGCGCCGGCATCACGCCGGAGCAGGCGAAGCGCGTGTTCGAGCGGTTCTACCGCGCGGACTCCTCGCGCAACCGCGGGTCCGGAGGCTCCGGTCTGGGCATGGCGATCGTCGCCGCGATCGTCGGCGCCCACCAGGGCCACGTGTCCGTGGCCGAGACCCCCGGCGGCGGGATGACGGTGCGAGTTCTGCTCCCGGCGGCGGACGGCTACGATGGCGCGTCGTCCTCGTCCGCCTGAACGGGATACCGGTCCGGTGAGCCTCGACCGCGCTGCGGTGTCGCCGTGCGGTCGTACTCTGGCGAGGAGGACAGTCCGAGTCCGGCGACCGAAGGTCTGATTGCGATGGGCGTCATGAGCGCCGACGCGCCCCAGTGGTTCCTCTCCGCGTTCGTCCGTACCTGCCACGGGGCGGGCGCCACGGCCGACGAGGCGGAGATCCGAGCCGTCGGGGAGGACCTCCTCGAGCGGTGGTCCGCCCCGGACCGGCGCTTCCACAACCTGCGCCACCTGGCCGACGTCCTGCACCGCGTGGACGAGCTGTCCCAGGAGACGCACGAGCCCGACCTCGTGCGGCTCGCGGCCTGGTACCACGGCGCCGTCTTCGACGCGACGCGCAAGGTCGCCCAGGCGACGCAGGGCGGCGAGCAGACCACGGTCAGCGCGAACCTCGCGCGCACGCAGCTCACGGACCTCGGCCTTCCGGCCGTCGCGGTCCAGCGCACCGCGCGCCTCGTCGACTCCATCGACCGCCACAAGCCGCTGCCCGACGACGTCGACTCCGCGGTGCTGAACGACGCCGACCTGGCGATGCTGGCGTCGGAGCCGCAGCGCTACAAGGAGTACATGGCGAACGTACGGGCCGAGTACTCGCACATCCCGCTGGCGGACTACCTCGACGCCCGCATCCGCGTGCTGCAGAAGCTGCTGCAGCGCCCGTCCCTGTACCGCAGCCCGATGGGCGCGGCGTGGGAGGAGCCGGCGCGCCAGAACCTCGACGGCGAGCTGCACCGCCTCCTCAAGGAGCGCCGCCTGCTGCCTCCGGAGACCGTCGCGCCGTCCGCTTCCTGAGCCGGTCCGGCCGGGGCCTTCCACAGCCTGTGGACGACGGCGGCCGCCCGTACCCCACGCTCCGTAGCGTCGTCGTCGGCAACCCCGGTCGGGGTCCGACGACGAAGGAGGACACGTGCGGTACGAGGTCGACAGCGAGCGGGTCGCGCAGGCGAGCGCGGCGGTGAACGGGTCCGTGGCGGCGATCCGCTCCGAGGTGGGGGCGATGATGCGGCACCTGCAGGACCTGCAGTCCAGCTGGCACGGCGGCGCGGCGACGCAGTTCGCCGGCGTCATGGGCCAGTGGCAGGCCACCCAGACCCAGGTCGAGGCGGCGCTCGACGCGGTGACGGCGGCCCTGTCGTCGGCGTCCCGCACCTACGCGGACGCCGAGGCCCAGGCCACCCGGCTCTTCGCCGCCCGCTGACCGGCGAGGCGCCCCGGGACGACGACGGCGGCCGGCCACCCCTCGCGGGGCGACCGGCCGCCGTCGTGCGTCAGCGCGTGGGCGCCGGCTCAGGCTGGCTGGATCAGAAGTCCATGCCGCCCATGCCGCCGTCGCCACCCGGGGCGGCCGCGGCCGGCTCCGGCTTGTCCGCCACGACGGCCTCGGTGGTGAGGAACAGCGCGGCGATCGACGCGGCGTTCTGCAGCGCCGAGCGCGTGACCTTGACCGGGTCGTTGACGCCCGCGGCCAGCAGGTCCTCGTACACGCCGGTCGCGGCGTTGAGGCCGTGACCCGAGGTGAGGTTGCGGACCTTCTCCGCCACGACGCCGCCCTCGAGGCCGGCGTTCACGGCGATCTGCTTGAGCGGGGCGTCGATCGCGGCACGCACGATCTGCGCACCGGTCGCCTCGTCGCCCTCGAGCTCCAGCTTCGGGAACGCGGCGGCACCGGCCTGGATCAGCGCGACGCCACCACCGGCGACGATGCCCTCCTCGACCGCGGCCTTGGCGTTGCGGACGGCGTCCTCGATGCGGTGCTTGCGCTCCTTGAGCTCCACCTCGGTGGCCGCACCGGCCTTGATGACGGCCACGCCGCCGGCCAGCTTGGCGAGGCGCTCCTGCAGCTTCTCGCGGTCGTAGTCGGAGTCCGACTTCTCGATCTCGGAGCGGATCTGGTTGACGCGGCCCGAGATGAGCTCGGCGTCGCCCGCACCCTCGACGATCGTGGTCTCGTCCTTGGTCACGACGACCTTGCGCGCCTGGCCCAGCAGGTCCAGGGTCGCGTTCTCCAGCTTGAGGCCGACGGTCTCGGTGATGACCTGGCCGCCGGTGAGGATCGCGATGTCCTGCAGCATGGCCTTGCGACGGTCGCCGAAGCCCGGGGCCTTGACGGCGACGGACTTGAAGGTGCCGCGGATCTTGTTGAGCACCAGGGTGGCCAGGGCCTCGCCCTCGACGTCCTCGGCGATGATCAGCAGCGAGCGACCGGCCTTCATGACCTGGTCGAGCACCGGCAGCATGTCCTTGACGTTCGAGATCTTCGACTCGACGATCAGGACGTACGGGTCCTCGAGGACGGCCTCCTGGCGCTCCGGGTCCGTCTCGAAGTAGCGGGCGAGGAAGCCCTTGTCGAAGCGCATGCCCTCGGTGAGCTCGAGCTCGAGGCCGAAGGTGTTCGACTCCTCGACGGTGATGACGCCTTCCTTGCCCACCTTGTCGAGGGCCTCGGCGATGAGCTCGCCGATGGAGGTGTCGCCGGCCGAGATGGCGGCCGTGGCGGCGATCTGGTCCTTGGTCTCGATCTCGACCGCGGCGTTGAGCAGCTGCTCGGTGACGGCCTCGACGGCCTTCTCGATGCCGCGCTTGACGGCGATCGGGTTGGCGCCGGCGGCGACGACGCGCAGGCCCTCGCGCACGAGCGCCTGGGCGAGCACGGTGGCGGTGGTGGTGCCGTCACCCGCGACGTCGTCGGTCTTCTTGGCGACCTCCTTGACGAGCTCCGCGCCGATCTTCTCGAACGGGTCCTCGAGCTCGATCTCCTTGGCGATGGAGACACCGTCGTTGGTGATCGTGGGGGCGCCCCACTTCTTGTCCAGGACGACGTTGCGGCCCTTGGGGCCGAGCGTGACCTTGACGGTGTCGGCGAGCTGGTTGAGCCCGCGCTCCATGCTCCGACGAGCTTCCTCGTCGAACGCGATGATCTTGGCCATGGGGACTGATCCTCCGCTGGTGGCTGAGATGGCCGGCCGGTGCCCGCGACGGACGACCCACCCCCGCGGCGTTCAGGTCACGCGCGCACGGAGGGTCTCACCGAACGACCCGAATGCTTCACCCGCGGCCCGAGAGAACGCCGCCCCGGGGGGCGGCTGTCACTCGACGACCGAGAGTGCTAAGCCATTATTGGCACTCTCGGGTGGCGAGTGCAAGACGTTCGCCGAGGGCGTGCAACGCCCCGGGCACGACGAAGGCCGGCGCCCCGTCCGCGTCCCTGCGGTCGGTGGCGCCGGCCTTTCGTGCGGTGACCTGCGCGAGGTGTCCCCCGTGTCGGCCTGCCCGCGAGGTCAGAGCGGGCGGACCTGCTCGGCCTGCGGACCCTTCTGCCCCTGTCCGACCTCGAACTCGACGCTCTGTCCTTCGTCCAGGCTGCGGTAGCCGTCGCTCTGGATGGCGCTGTAGTGGACGAACAGGTCCTGCCCGCCTGCGGTCGGGGTGATGAACCCGTACCCCTTCTCCGAGTTGAACCACTTGACGGTGCCCTGGGCCATGAACTTCTCCTTGTGCTGCTCGGCCGCAGGGCAGGCACCCCACGGTGAGGGGGAGCCTAGTAGCGGCCGCCGAGGCAAGGGAAGCACCGATGTCCGGAATGTCGGCATCCGAGGTGTCGGCACCCAGGGCGGCGCGTCAGCCGACCGGGGTCTTGAGCACCACCCACACGGCCTCGGGGCTCGCGGAGACGTCGTCCGACTCCTGCACGTTCGCCGGGTCGACGCCGAGCGCGTCGGCGACGGCGCTGGCGGTGTCCGCGCGGTCCGCGCCGTACAGGACGGTGCTGTCGTCGTACGCCCCCGCCAGCGCGTCCGGCACGTTCGCCGCCGCGACGTCGGTGAAGCCCTTGGTCGTGAGGGCGCCCTGGCCCGCGGCCGCCTGGCCGCCGCCCGCGCCGTCGTTGAACACGAGGACCGGCGCCTCGAGGTTCGCCGACGACGGGTCGCCGGGCAGCTCGGTGGCGGCGTCGGACTCGCCGTCGGCGGGCTCGTCCTCCGCCGGCTCGTCGCTCGCGTCGTCCGCCGGAGCGTCCTCGGCCTCGGCGTCCTTCGACTCGCTCGCCTTCGGCTCGTCGGCGCCGGCCCCGGCGGTCTGCTCCGCCGCGGGCGGCGTCTTGGGGCCGCCGTCGGACAGGAACGACACGACGCCGACGGCGATCCCGGCGAAGATGACGGCGACCAGCAGGAACGGCCACACCGAGCTCCACCCGCTCCGCGGCTCACGATGCACGCCGACCGGAGTGCCCTCGGGCCCGCGGACGTCGAACTCGTCGGGCGGGTAGGAGTAATGGCTCTTGCTCACGGCGGACAGGGTAGCCGTTCCGGGCGCCCGCCCGTCCAGGGCGCTCCCAGCAACTCGCTGGCCTGCCCCTGCACGTGCGAGCGGTGCGTCGTCAGCCCTGGCCGTCGGACAGGCGCCGCGCCGAGCGGGCCCGCTGGCGCGTGGAGCGCATGCGCCGCAGCCGCTTGACGAGCATCGGGTCGTGCGCGAGGGCGGCGGGCGAGTCGATGAGGGCGTTCAGCACCTGGTAGTAGCGCGTCGCGGACAGCCCGAAGAGCTCGCGCACCGCCTGCTCCTTCGCCCCGGCGTACTTCCACCACTGCCGCTCGAAGGCGAGGATCTCGCGGTCGCGGTCGGTGAGGTCGCCCTCGGCCGGCGTCGCGGCCTGCTCGGCCGCCGTCGTGCCCGACGCCTCCGGGTCCGGCTGGACCTCTTGGACCAGGATCTCGCTCATGGCGTCCCAGTATGGCGCCTCCGCCCCACGTCCCCGACGACGTCGCCCCGCGCGCCGCGATCCCGCGACCGGGTGCGCTAGCGTCGCGGCGTGGAGACAGATCTGGAGACGACGAGCACCCGGCCGCCCCTCGACCAGGTCATGGCCCCCGACTGGGCGGCGGCGCTGGCCGACGTCGAGCCGCAGGTCCACGCCATGGGCGACTTCCTGCGCGCGGAGGTCGCGGCGGGCCGCACGTACCTGCCGGAGGGGCCGAACATCTTCGCGGCGTTCTCGCGCCCCCTCGCGGACGTGCGCGTCCTCGTCGTCGGGCAGGACCCGTACCCCACGCCCGGGCACCCGATGGGCCTGTCCTTCTCGGTCCAGCCGCAGGTGCGGCCGGTGCCCAAGTCGCTGGTGAACATCTACACGGAGCTCGCCGAGGACGTCGGCGTCCCCACGCCGTCGAACGGTGACCTGCGCCCCTGGGCCGACCAGGGCGTCATGCTGCTCAACCGCGTGCTCACCGTGCGGCCCGGCACCCCCGCCTCGCACCGCGGGAAGGGCTGGGAGCAGGTCACCGAGGCCGCGATCAAGGCGCTCGTCGCGCGGGGCGGCCCGCTCGTCGCGATCCTCTGGGGGCGGGACGCCGCGTCGCTCAAGCCCTGGCTGGGCGACGTCCCCACCGTGGAGAGCGCCCACCCCAGCCCGCTGTCCGCGTACCGCGGCTTCTTCGGGTCGCGACCGTTCTCCCGGGTCAACGCGCTGCTCGAGGCCCAGGGCGGGGCGCCCGTGGACTGGCGCCTGGCCTGACCGGGCGCTCCCCCGCGGCGCCGCCCACGCCGTCGCCCCGAGCACCCGCCGCGCGCGGAGGGGCACAATGGCGGACGTGACCACGCAGGCACCCACCACGAACCCTGACGGCACGACCCCCCGGACGAGCGCCCCCACGTGGGCGCGGTACGTCGCGATCGGCGACTCGTTCACCGAGGGGCTGTGGGACCCCTACCCGTTCGACGACGGCTCCCCCGCCCCCGCCGGCACGGAGTCCGCGGCGAAGCAGCGCGGCTGGGCCGACCGCCTCGCCGACGCCCTCGCCGCCCGGCGCGCCGCCGCCGGCGAGACGTTCGAGTACGCGAACCTCGCGATCCGTGGGCGGCTGCTGCGCCACATCCTGGACGAGCAGGTGGACGTCGCCCTGGCGATGCAGCCCGACCTGGTCTCCTTCGTCGGCGGCGGCAACGACATCCTGCGCCCGCAGGCCGACGTCGACGTGCTCTCCGCCCGCCTGGAGCAGGGCGTCGCGAAGGTCCGCGCGACGGGAGCCGACGTGCTGCTCGGCACGGGGTTCAAGGCGGGGGCCGGCCTGAGCTGGACCCGTGGGCGCGTGGGCCAGTACAACGCCAACATCTGGACCATCGCCCGCAAGCACGGCGCGCACGTGCTCGACCTGTGGGGCCTCGACCCGCTGTTCGACCTGCGCATGTGGTCCGACGACCGCATCCATCTCACCCCGGAGGGCCACCGCCGCGTCGCGGACGCCGGCCTGGTCGGCCTCGGCCTCGAGCCCGACGACGCCGACTACGGCGTCGCGCTCGACCCCCTGCCGCCGCAGGCGTTCGTGGAGCGGGCGCGCGCCAACGCGCAGTGGGCGCGCACGCACGTCGTGCCGTGGGTGCAGCGCCGCATCCGGCACACGTCCAGCGGCGACGGCCGGCCCCCCAAGTGGGCCGAGCCCACGCCGTGGCCGACCGCCGGTGCCGCCGACGACGCCCGCTGACGGCGCGTCCCGACGCGGAGGAACGACGAAGGGGCGGACCCACCGGGTCCGCCCCTTCGTCGTGCCCGGCCGTCGCACCGGGCGGATGGAGCCGCCTGTCGGATTCGAACCGACGACCTTCCGTTTACAAGACGGGAGCTCTACCAGCTGAGCTAAGGCGGCGGGAGCGCGGCACAGCCTACCGGGAGGGGCAGGCCGCGCCGCGCGCCACGTGTCAGCCCTTGGCGGCCGCGTCCACGGCCTGCTGGAGGGCGGACGGGTCGTTCCAGTTCGACACGACGGTGTCGTCGACCAGCACGTACGGGGTGCCGGTGAAGCCCTCGTTCTTCTGGATCTCCGTCGTGGCCGAGAAGACGTACTGCCCGAAGGTCTCGCGCGCGGTGCCGTCCTCGATGGCCTTCGCCACGTCCGCGGGCGCACCGGCGTCCTCGGCGTAGCCCGCGAGCTGCTCGTCCGTCAGCCCCTGGGTGTTCTCCGCCGGCTGGTTCGTGAAGAGCGCCGCGTGGAACGCGGGGAACGCCTCGGGCGCCTGGTCGGCCACGTAGGCCGCCGCGGACGCCGAGCGGGTCGAGTACTCGGTGCCCTGCGACGCGCGGTCGAGGATCGAGATCGGGTGGTAGACGACGGTCGCGTCGCCGGCCGCCACCATCTCGTCGATGGTGTCCGCGTTGGTCTGCTCGAACTGGCCGCAGACGGGGCACATGTAGTCGAGGTAGACGTCGATCACGGGCGCGTCCGCGTTCTCCGTGCCGGCCGCGCCGTCCTTGCCGACCGGGATGCCGCCGTCGGGCTGCGCCGTCGAGGGCATCGTGACGTTCGCCAGGGGGACGTCGTCGACGTTCTTCTTCGCGCCCTGCTGCAGGATCACCCACACCACGACACCGAGGGCGACGAGCGCGACGGCGAGCACGGAGAGGGTGATGATCCGGTTGCGGCGGTCGCGCTGCTGCTCCTTCTCGCGGAGGGCGAGCGCCTCGGCGCGGGCGGCGTCGCGGCGCTCGGCCTTCGACATGTTCGGGTTCTTCGACATCGTGTCCTCGAGGTCCTCGGGGGATCGGGGCGGCGGCGCGGCAGCGCCGGACGGGGCGAAGCCTACCCGCGCCACCTGGGCACCCACCGGGGAGCGGCGCAGGTCAGCGAGCGGTCCTCGTCACAGCACCACGGGCGGGCCGGTCAGGGGCCACCAGTCGATGGTCGGGCTGCCGAGCACGGGGGCGAGGAGCAGCGCGGTGGCCGCCAGGCAGACCCCCACCAGCACGGCGGCCCCGATCTTCCCCGGCGCGATCCGGGCCAGGAGGGTGCGACCGCCCTCGCGCGCGGTGCCGCCGGCGGGTCCGAACCAGGTGGCCAGCAGCGCGACGACCATCACGCCCGCCAGGACGCCGTTGAACACGACGTCCTCGTTCATCCCGCCCTGGGAGCGTGCCTCCAGGTCGGCGCGCGGCAGCACGATGAGGTGCCCCGCGCCGAACAGCCACCAGCCGGCCAGCAGTGTCAGCAGCCCGGCGCACGCGCCGACGAGCACCGCGGGGACCGCTCCGAGCACGCCCATGAACGCGTGCCACGGGAACAGCAGCGTGCCGACCACGCCGTCCGAGCCGCGGACGCCCTTGTGCTCACGGCGCCGGTGCAGCGCGTCGCCCGACGTCGCGACCGTGCGGCACGCGAGCACCAGCACGACGAGGGCGGCGAAGCCGATCAGGGGCCGGGTGGCCGCGAGCGCCACGAACACCAGCCCGACGGCGAACGCGGAGCCCGAGCGCTTGGGGTGCACGGGCCGCACGTAGGGCCCGGGCGGCTCGGGGGCGAGGGGCATCTCCTCGACGAGCTGGTCGTACCCCTTGTAGCGGACGTCGCCGACGGGGATGGCGCGGGTCGCGCCGTCCTGGGCCTGGAGGCGGTCGCGCTCGAGGGCCGTCATCGTCTGGGTGGGGTCCTCGGGGTCGAGCGACTCCGGCGCGACGGCGACCGCACCGGTGGCGGCCGGCGGCGGGGGCGGCGGCGGGACCGCGGGGACGGCGCCGGTCGAGGCGGGGGCGAACGAAGCGGGCGGTGCGGCCGGCGCGGGCGGGTCCGCGGCCGCCACGACCTGCGTGGGCAGCCCCACCCTCTGGGTCTCGGCCGACTGCGCGATCCGTTGCGTGGCGTCGGGAGAGGCCCACGGGTCCGGTGCGCCGCCCAGGGCGTCGTCGAGGTCGCGGCGCAGCGCCTTCGCCACCTCGGTGGGTCCCCAGCGCAGGGCGGGGTCGGCCTGGAGCGCGCCGGCGAGCGCCCGCGCGGTGCGGGCGGGCACGCCGACCAGGTCGGGCCGCCCCTCCCGGGAGCGGCGCAGCACGAGCTCGGTGGGCCGCACGCCGAACGGCGAGCGGCCGGTCGCGGCGAACGCGAGGAGCGCGGCCCAGCTCCACCAGTCGGTCTCGGCGACGGGCGCGCCGCCGTCGAGCAGCTCCGGGGCGATGTAGCCGGGCGTGCCCATGACGAAGCCGGCGGACGTGGTCCGGGCGTCGCCGGGGCCCTGCGCGATGCCGAAGTCGATCAGCACGGGGCCCTGGGCGGTGATCATGACGTTGGACGGCTTGAGGTCGCGGTGCACGACGCCGGCGTCGTGCACGGCCTCCAGCGCGTCGGCGAGCTGGTCGGCCAGGGAGAAGACGTCGGCGGCGTCGAGCGGGCCGCGCTCGTCGACCTCCTCCTCCAGCGTCACGCCGTCCACCAGCTCGGTCACGACGAACGCGTACGGGCCCTCGAGCTCGGCGTCGAGCACCTGCGCGACGGCGGGGTGGCGCAGGCGCTGCAGGGACGCGGCCTCGCGCCGCAGCCGCTCGCGGCCGGCGGGGTCGGCGTCGACGTGCGCGTGCAGCACCTTGAGCGCGACGGCGTTCCCGCCGCCGTCGACGGCCTCGTAGACCGCGCCCATCGCGCCGCTGCCGAGCGGCCGCACGACGGTGTACCCGCCGACCTCGGCGCCCTCGGCGAGGCCGCCGTCGCGGGTCCGCCGCACGGCGGGGGCAGCGGGCGGCGGGGCCGACGACGCACCCGGCACCGGGGCCCGCCCCGGGACCTGCATCTCGTCGACCTCTCCCATGGGCCACACCGTAGTCGTCCCGCCATCCCCCGGCGCGCCGTGCCGCGCGGGTCCCGGGCAGGTTCCGGGCAGGTCGCGGGGCCTCGCGCCCGCGGTCGCCGCGGCGGTCCGGTGGCGGTCCCGTGGCGGTGCCGTGGCGGACGAGGTCCGGTCCCGTCGGGGGCGCAGCGGGGCGAGGCGAGGACCGTCTCGGTACCCTGTCCCTCGGGGGCGTTGTTCGACGCAGTGCTACCGAATCCTTGGAGAGAGGTCCGTTGACAGGCAAAGGATCGTCAAGCAGCCATCACGGGGACGACGGTTACGACCTCGTCGTCGTCGCCAACCGGCTCCCGGTCGACTTCACCGTCGACGCCGACGGAGAGGTGGACTGGCAGCGTTCGCCCGGAGGGCTGGTCACCGCCCTCGAGCCCGTGATGCGGGAGGCGGAGGGCGCGTGGGTCGGCTGGTCCGGCGCCCCGGACCTCGAGCACGAGCCGTTCGAGGCCGACGGCATGCTGCTGGTGCCGGTCACGCTCAGCGCCCCGGAGATCGAGCGGTACTACGAGGGGTTCTCCAACGACACCCTCTGGCCGCTGTACCACGACGTCATCTCGCCGCCCACCTACCACCGCCAGTGGTGGGACGCGTACCGCCGGGTCAACCGCCGGTTCGCGGAGGCCGCGGCCGCGCAGGCGGCGAAGAACGCCGTCGTGTGGGTGCACGACTACCAGCTCCAGCTGGTGCCCAAGATGCTCCGCGAGCTGCGGCCCGACCTGCGCATCGGCTTCTTCGACCACATCCCGTTCCCCGCGGTCGAGCTGTTCCAGCAGCTGCCGTGGCGCACGCAGATCGTCGAGGGCCTGCTCGGCGCCGATCTCATCGGCTTCCAGCGCGGCGGCGACGCGTCGAACTTCGTGCGGTCGGTGCGCCGGCTCACCAAGCACACCACCCGCGGTCCGATCATCACCGTGGCGGACGAGGACGGCGGCCCCTCGCGGCACGTGCGGGCGGCCGCGTTCCCGATCTCGATCGACTCCCACCACTTCGACGCGCTCGCCCGCGAGCCGGAGGTGCAGGCGCGGGCGAAGGAGATCCGCGCCGACCTGGGGGACCCGCAGATCATGATGCTGGGCGTCGACCGCCTCGACTACACCAAGGGCATCCGGCACCGCATCAAGGCGTACGGGGAGCTGCTGCAGGACGGCCGCCTCGACGTCGAGCACGCCACGCTGGTGCAGGTGGCCAGCCCCAGCCGCGAGAACGTGGGCGCCTACCAGGACCTGCGCGAGCACGTCGAGGGACTCGTGGGCCGCATCAACGGCGAGTTCGGCGAGCTCGGGCACTCGGCCATCCACTACCTCCACCACTCCTACCCGCCCGACGAGATGGCCGCCCTGTACCTCGCGGCCGACGTCATGCTCGTGACGTCCCTGCGCGACGGCATGAACCTCGTGGCGAAGGAGTACATCGCGGCGCGGTCGGACGAGCAGGGCGTGCTGGTGCTCAGCGAGTTCACGGGCGCGGCCGACGAGCTCGCCCCTGGGCCGCTCCTGGTCAACCCGCACGACATCGACGGCATGAAGGACACCATCGTGGCCGCCGCCCACATGCCGCCGCGGGAGCAGCGCCGCCGCATGCGCCGGCTGCGGCGCAAGGTGATGGCCGACGACGTCGCCAAGTGGTCCCAGACGTTCCTCGGCGTGCTCACCGCCATGCCGCCGCGGAGCAGCCACGGGTGAACGGGACCTCGGAGAACGGGACCTCGGAGAACGAGCCCATGGGGAACGAGCCGCGGGTGGACGAGCCACCGGTGCCCGGCGCGCACGACGACGCCCTCGCCGCGGTGCTCGCGTTCGCGGGCCCGCCCGACCTGGCGACGCGGCGGTGCGTACGGCTGGTCGCGCTGGACTTCGACGGGACGCTGGCGCCGCTGGTCGACGACCCGTCGGCGTCGGCCATGACGCCCGCCGCGCGGGCCGCGGTGGACCGGCTCGCCGGCCTCGCCGCCCGGCCGGCCGCGGGCGACGGCGACGAGCTGCAACTCGCGCTCGTCTCCGGCCGCAACCTCACGGACCTGGCCGCCCGCTCGGGGGTGCCCGCCGGCACCTACCTCGTGGGCAGCCACGGCGCGGAGACCGGCCGGGTCACCGCGCACGGCGTCGACGCCGTGCCGCTCCAGCTCACGTCCGAGCAGCAGGAGGCCCTCGGGCGCCTGCGCGAGGGGCTGCAGGACGCCGTCGACGGCCGGCGCGGCGCCTGGGTGCAGGACAAGCCGAGCGCCGCCGTCCTGCACACCCGGCTGAGCGACCCGGAGGACGCGCGCGCCGCGGTCGCCGACGCGGACGCCGTGGCCCGGCGGCTCGGCCTGCACGCCATGCACGGCAAGGACGTCGTCGAGATCGCCGTCGTGCACACCTCCAAGGGGATCGCCGTCGACCGGCTGCGCGAGCAGCTGGAGGAGGCCGACGACGTCCGCGCGCTGGTGCTCTACGCCGGCGACGACACCACGGACGAGGCCGCGTTCGCGGTGCTCGGGCCGGACGACCTCGGCGTCAAGGTGGGCCCCGGACCCACCGTCGCCGGGCACCGGGTCGCGGACGCGGACGCGCTGGCGGCCCTCCTCGAGCGCCTCGCCGACGCCCTCGACGGCTGACCGGCCGGGGTCCGTGGGTCGCTGACCTGGGACGTGTCATGGGTCACGTCCGGGGCATGTACGATCATCGCGGCGCACCGGGTCCCAGCCCTCCGGGCAGGGCTCGCGCGCAGGACAACAGAATGTGTCACCGCCGACACGCCTTTCGTGAAAGCGCTACGGCACCCACCCACAACGGATCGTCCGGCACGTACCTGCCGGTGGAGAGGGAAGCAACCATGGCTACGGTCACTTTCGACCACGCGACGCGCGTCTACCCGGGCACCGAGCGCCCGGCTGTCGACCAGCTCAACCTGCACGTCGAGGACGGCGAGTTCCTCGTCCTCGTGGGCCCCTCGGGCTGCGGCAAGTCCACCTCGCTGCGCATGCTCGCCGGCCTGGAGGACGTCAACGGTGGCAGCATCCTCATCGGCGACCGCGACGTCACGGACGTCCAGCCGAAGGACCGCGACATCGCGATGGTGTTCCAGAACTACGCGCTCTACCCCCACATGTCCGTCGCGGACAACATGGGCTTCGCGCTGAAGATCGCCGGCACCCCCAAGGCCGAGATCCGCCAGCGCGTCGAGGAGGCCGCGAAGATCCTCGACCTCACCGAGTACCTGGACCGCAAGCCGAAGGCGCTCTCCGGTGGTCAGCGTCAGCGTGTCGCCATGGGCCGCGCCATCGTGCGCCAGCCGCAGGTGTTCCTCATGGACGAGCCGCTGTCGAACCTCGACGCCAAGCTCCGCGTCCAGACCCGTACGCAGATCGCGTCGCTCCAGCGTCGCCTCGGCGTCACGACCGTGTACGTCACGCACGACCAGACCGAGGCGCTGACCATGGGCGACCGCATCGCGGTCCTCAAGAGCGGTCTGCTGCAGCAGGTCGGCACGCCGCGCGAGATGTACGACACGCCGGCCAACGTCTTCGTCGCGGGCTTCATCGGCTCGCCGGCGATGAACATCGCCACCTTCAAGGTGGACGACGGTGTGGCGCACGTCGGCCCCGCCCGCGTGCCCCTGGAGCGCGAGGTCGTGTCGCAGCTCACCGAGGCCGACGGCGGCAAGGTCACCATCGGCTTCCGCCCGGAGTCGCTCGACATCGTCTCCGAGGCCGACAGCAACGCGATCCCGGTCCTCGTGAACCTCGTCGAGGAGCTCGGCTCCGACGCGTTCGTCTACGGCACCCTCGTCGGCGAGTTCGCCGAGGACGCCGAGGTCCGTTCGGGCGCCGGCGAGAACCAGGTCATCGTGCGCATCGACCCGCGCGACGTCCCGATGAAGGGCGACAAGATCCACGTCGCCATCAAGCCGGGCAAGGCGCACGTCTTCTCGGCCGCCACGGGCAACCGCCTGGGCTGACCCGCGTCAGACGAAGGGCGGGTCCGGCTGCTGCCGGGCCCGCCCTTCGTCTACGCTGACATGCGCTCGTCGTCATGGCGGGTGCTCTCGAGGTGGGGATGACCGTGGAGACCGAACAGCTGCAGATCACGTCGGCGACGCCGGACTCCGCGCTGCTCGACCTGCCGTGGCGCACCCCGCTGGCCGAGTGGCCGGCGGACGTCCTGGCCGCGCTCCCCCGCGGTATCTCGCGGCACGTCGTGCGGTTCGTGCGCCTCGACGGCCGCGTGCTCGCCATCAAGGAGATCAGCGAGTCCGTCGCGTTCCGCGAGTACGAGCTGCTGCGCCAGCTGCGCAAGCTCGAGATCCCGTCCGTGCGGCCGGTGGGCGTCGTCACCGGGCGGCGCGACGACGCCGGGGAGCCGCTCGAGGCGGCTCTCGTCACCGAGCACCTGGCCTTCTCCCTGCCCTATCGCGCGGTTTTCAGCCAGGCCCTGCGTCCCGACACCGCGTCGCGCCTCATCGACGCGCTCGCCGTCCTGCTGGTGCGCGTGCACCTCGTCGGCTTCTACTGGGGCGACGTCTCCCTGTCGAACACGCTGTTCCGGCGCGACGCCCACCAGTTCGCGGCCTACCTGGTCGACGCCGAGACGGGCGACCTGCACCGCGAGCTGTCCCGCGGCCAGCGCGAGTACGACGTCGACCTGGCCCGCACCAACATCATCGGCGAGCTGATGGACCTCGCGGCGGGCGAGCTGCTCGACGCCGAGGTGGACGAGCTCGCCATCGGCGACGCCCTCGTCTCCCGGTACACCGAGCTGTGGGAGGCCCTGACCGGCGTGGAGTCGTTCGGCGCCGACGAGCGCTGGCGGGTCGCGGCCCGGATCGACCGGCTCAACGACCTCGGCTTCGACGTGGGCGAGCTGTCCATCACCACCGACATCGACGGCACCACGGTGCGCATCCAGCCGCAGGTGGTCGACGCCGGCCACCACTCGCGCCGCCTGTTCCGCCTCACCGGCCTCGACGTCCAGGACAACCAGGCCCGCCGGCTGCTCAACGACCTCGACTCCTACGTGGCCGCCACGGACCGCCAGGAGGACGACCCGCAGATGGTCGCGCACGACTGGTCGCAGAACGTCTTCCAGCCGACCATCCGCGCCGTCCCCCGCGAGCTGCGCCGCAAGCTGGAACCCGCCCAGCTGTTCCACGAGATCCTCGACCACCGCTGGTTCATCTCGGAGCAGGCCGGGCGCGACGTCCCCATGCCCGAGGCCACGGCGTCGTACGTCGAGAACGTGCTGCGCCAC
Source organism: Isoptericola sp. NPDC057653 (assembly GCF_042799955.1). Lineage (NCBI taxonomy): Bacteria > Bacillati > Actinomycetota > Actinomycetes > Micrococcales > Promicromonosporaceae > Isoptericola > Isoptericola sp. NPDC057653. The sequence goes on from NZ_JBHVHP010000003.1 coordinate 187,348, forward strand.
CGCCCCGACGAGAAGGCCATCCTCGGCGCCCCTCCGGGGGAGCAGGACGCCGACGTCGACACCGGCCCGGAGGGCGCCCCCGAGGACGACCACTTCCACCTCTCGACCTGACGCGGGACGGAGCGAGGCCCCGCGCGGTCGTGGCCTGGGCCACGACCGCGCGGGGCCTCGTCCCCTGCGCAGTGCCCGCCCTCGCTCGGCGGGCGGCACCTCACTCGGCGGCGGTGCGACGCGCCTGCGCCACCTCGTACAGCGTGATCCCCGCGGCGACGCCGGCGTTCAGCGACTCGACGTCGGACGAGATGGGGATCGACGCGACGGCGTCGCAGGTCTCGCGCACGAGCCGGGAGAGGCCGTGCCCCTCGGAGCCGACGACGAGGACCAGCGGGTCCGTGGCGAAGGCGAGGTCGCGCACCTCGGTGTCGCCGCCGGCGTCGAGCCCGACGACGAAGGCGCCGGACTTCTTGAGGTCGGTGAGGGCGCGGGACAGGTTGGTGACCTTGGCGACGGGCACGCGGGCCGCCGCGCCGGCGGACACCTTCCAGGCGGAGGCCGTGACGCCGGCGGAGCGGCGCGACGGGACGATGACGCCGTGCGCGCCGAACGCCCCCGCGGAGCGCAGCACGGCGCCGAGGTTGCGGGGGTCGGTCACGCCGTCGAGCGCGACGATCAGCGGCGCCTGCCCGGCCTGCGCGGCGGCGTCGAGCAGGTCGTCGACGTCGGCGTAGTCGTACGGCGGCACCTGCGCGGCGACGCCCTGGTGCACCGAGCCCTCGGTGAGGTGGTCGAGCTCGGTGCGCGACACCTCGAGCAGCTGCACGGACCGGGTCGAGGCCAGCTCGAGGATCTCGCGGGTGCGGTCGTCGTGGTCGATCCGCGCGGCGAGGTGCACCGCGGTGACGGGGACGTCGGTGCGCAGCGCCTCGAGCACGGCGTTGCGGCCGGCCACGACCTCCGCACCGCCCGTGGGGCGGCGGGTGCCGCGCACGACGCCCTTGCTCGCGCCCCGCTGCGTCTCCACGGCCTCGCGCTTCTCCGCGGCCGCCTTCCGCTTGTGCGCGGGGTGGTAGGTGCGGTCCTCCGCCTTCGGCGTCGGTCCCTTGCCCTCGAGCGACTTGCGCCCGTGGCCGCCGGTGCCGACCTGCGCGCCCTTCTTGCTGCCGGCCTTGCGGACGGCGCCGGGGCGCCGGGTGTTGCCTGCCATGGTGTCTCTTCTCAGGGTGGTCGAGCGGTCAGTCGGTCAGCGTCCAGCGGGCGCCGTCGGCGGAGTCCTGCACGACGACCCCCGCCGCCGCGAGGCGGTCGCGGATGGCGTCGCTGGCGGCCCAGTCCTTCGCGGCCCGGGCCGCGGTCCGGGCGTCGAGCTCCGCGGCGACGAGCGAGTCGAGCGCGGTGCGGGCCTTGGTGTCGCCGGCGCCGTCGGCCCACTGCGGGTCGGCGGGGTCGAGGCCGAGGATGTCGAGCATGCCGCGCAGGGCGACGAGCTCGGCCCGGGCGGCCGCGTCGTCACGCGACGCCAGCGCGCTGTTGCCGGCGCGCAGGTGCTCGTGCACGACGGCGAGCGCCGCGGGCACGTTGAGGTCGTCGTCCATGGCCTCGACGAACGCCGACGGGAGGTCGACTTTCGCGACCTCGTCCGCCGTCACCGCGCCGACGCGCTCGGTGGCGCGCTCCACGAACCCGGAGAGGCGCTCCCAGGTGGCGCGCGCCTCGTCGAGGGTGTCGGGCGACCACTCGAGCATCGACCGGTACTGCACGGCGGCGAGCGCGTAGCGGATCACGGGCGCGGGCGCCTGGGCGAGCAGCTCGGTGACGAGGAGGCCGTTGCCGAGCGACTTGCTCATCTTGACGCCCTGCTGGGTGACCCAGGCGCAGTGCATCCAGCGCTGCGCGAAGCCGTACCCGGCGGCGCGCGACTGGGCCTGCTCGTTCTCGTGGTGCGGGAACCGCAGGTCCAGGCCGCCGCCGTGGATGTCGAACGCGTCGCCCAGGTAGCGGCGCGCCATCGCGGAGCACTCGAGGTGCCAGCCGGGGCGGCCCCGGCCGAACGGGGTGTCCCACGACGCCGTGTCGGGCTCGCCCGGCTTCGGCGCCTTCCAGAGCGCGAAGTCGTGCGGGTCGCGCTTGGCGGACGCCGCGCCGTCGTCGCCCGTGGGCTCGGGGTTGAGGTCCTCCAGCCGCTGCCGGGTCAGCTCGCCGTAGGCGGGCCACGACCGCACGTCGAACCAGACGTCGCCGGGGCCGGTGGCGTACGCGTGGCCGCGGTCCACGAGGCGCTGCATCAGCTCCGCCATGTCGAGCACGTGGCCCGTGGCCCGCGGCTCGTAGGTGGGCGGCAGGACGCCGAGGGCGTCGTAGGCGCGCGTGAACAGGCGCTCGTGGGTGGCGGCGTGCGCCCACCACTCGACGCCGGCGGCCGCGGCCTTCGCGAGGATCTTGTCCTCGATGTCGGTGACGTTGCGGATGAGCGTGACGCGCAGGCCCGAGCGCTCCAGCCAGCGACGCAGGACGTCGAAGGCGATCACGGGGCGCAGGTGGCCGATGTGGGGCGGGGCCTGGACGGTGGCGCCACACAGGTAGATGCCGACCTCGCCCGGGGTCAGGGGGACGAAGTCGCGCACGTCGCGCGTCGCGGTGTCGTACAGGCGAAGGCTCACCGGTCCAGGGTACCGGCCGGACCTGCCGTCCTCCCTGCTCCCAGCGGGGCGCGGCGGGCGCGGGACCTCGCGTCAGCCGAAGGTGCGCCCCTCGCCCCGGTAGGTCGGGACGGTCTCGACGATCTCGTCGCCCCGGACCAGGTGCACGACGTCGAACCGCTCCATGAGCTCGCCGGCCTTCGCGTGCCGCAGCCACACGCGGTCGCCGACCGCCAGCGGCGGGGCGCCGGGGCGGCGGCGCAGGGGCGTCATGACCTCGCCGGCGCCCTCGGTCCCGGTGAGCGACCAGCCGGGGGTCGCGACGCGCGGCAGGCGCGAGCGGCCGGACGGCCCGGAGGCGACGTAGCCGCCCCCGAACGCGGTGGCCCAGCCAGGCGCGGGCAGGCGCACGACGTCCAGCCCGAAGAAGGCCGCGGGCCGCGGGTCGAAGGCCCGGTAGCCGTCGAACAGGCCGGGCACGAACAGCCCCGACCCGGCGGTGACCTCGGTGACCGCCGGCCCGGCCGACGACGTCTCGAGCGACCCCGTGCCGCCGGAGTTCACGAGCGGGACGTCGTGCCCGACGGCGGACCGGACGGCGTCGCGCACCTCGGCGCGGCGACGGTCCAGGTCGGTGACGGACAGCCGCTTGACCAGCCGGACGGCGGGGTTGGTGTCGGGCAGGCCGGCGACCTGCGCCTCGTAGAACATCAGCCCGCGCAGCCGCGCGCCGGGCAGGGCCTCGACGCGACGGGCGAGCGTCGCGGCGTCCTCCGGGCTGCGCAGCGGGGAGCGGCGCGTGCCGAGGTGCAGCTGGACGGGTCCGACCTCGAGCCGCAGCGACGCGTCCACGTCCAGGCAGACCGCGACGTCGGGCAGCGCGTCGGCGTCGGTGCCGGCGGGCAGCCCGGCGGAGCGCAGGGCCGCGCCCAGGCGGTCGAGCTGGGCGACGTCGTCGACCATGAGGGTGATCTCGCGCCGGGCGCGGACGTCGGCGGCGAGCCGCGCGAGGGCGTCGGCGTCGACCGTCGGGTAGCCGACCAGCACGTCCCGGGTGCCCTCCTGCACGAGCCACAGCGCCTCGGACAGCGAGAACGCCATGACGCCCTCGAAGCCGGCGTCGAGCGCACGGCCCACCAGGGAGCGCACGCGCACCGACTTGCTGGCCACACGCACGGGGACGCCGCGGGCCCGGCGGCGAAGGTCCGCCGCGTTGGCGTCGAAGGCATCGAGGTCGACCACCGCCACGGGCGCCGGCAGGTGCGCGGTCGCGCGGGCCAGCCGCTCCGTCTGGGTCATGGCGGCACGCTACACCGGCCGGGGGCCGCCCCGTGATCCGCCTGAAGGAGGATCCGCGTCCCCCGGCGCGCGTGGCAGAGTGTGCGCGTGAATCCGAGCACCGTCGCCGGCACCCCGGCTCCTCGCACGCCCGACGCCCCGCTGCGCACGTGGGGCGGCACGCACACCTGGCAGCCCGCGCTCCGCGCCCGGCCGCGCGACGAGGGCGAGCTCGGCGCGGTGGTCGCGGGGGCCGCCGCCGAGGGCACGCGGGTGCGCGCGATGGGCGCGGGGCACTCGTTCACGGCCGCCGCGGTGACGGACGGCGTGCACCTGAGCCTCGACCACCTCAGCGGCATCGAGGCGGTCGCGCCGCAGCCGGACGGCACGAGCCTCGTCACCGTGCGCGCGGGTACACGGCTGCACACCCTCAACCGGGTCCTCGCCTCGCTCGGCCTCGCGATGCGCAACCTCGGCGACATCGACCGGCAGTCGGTGGCGGGCGCGATCTCGACGGGCACGCACGGCACCGGCGCCCGGCTCGGGGGCCTCGCGACGCAGGTGCGCGGTGTGCGGGTCGTGACCGCGGACGGCGCGGTGCGGTCGGCCACCGCCGCGGCGGCCCCGGGCACGCCCGAGCGCGAGCTGTTCGAGGTCGCGCGGCTGGGCCTCGGCGTCGCGGGCGTGCTCTCCGCGGTCACCCTCGAGGTGGTCCCGGCGTTCTGGCTGCGCGCGCAGGAGGAGCCCTGGGAGCTGGACCGGGTGCTGGAGCGGCTCGACGACTACGTCGACGGCAACGACCACGCGGAGTTCTACTGGTTCCCCGGCACGCGCCGCGCGCTGACCAAGCGCAACAACCGCGCGACCGCGGACGAGGTCGAGGCGTGGGCGGGCGGCCGTGCCGGTGCCCGCGGCGCGGTGCGCACGGCCGGCGCCCGCGCCCGCGCGCTGCTCGACGAGGAGGTGCTGTCCAACGGCGCGTTCGAGGTGCTGAACAGGCTCGCGCTGGCCGCGCCCGGCATGGTGCCGCGGCTCAACGCGGTCAGCGCGCGGGCGCTCGGCGCCAAGACGTACACGGCGCCGTCGCACGACGTGTTCGTCACCCGCCGGCGCGTGCGCTTCGTCGAGATGGAGTACGCGCTGCCGCGCGCCGCCCTGCGGGGTGTGCTCGACGAGCTCGACGCCTGGCTGCGCGCCTCCGGCGAGCCGGTGCCGTTCCCCGTCGAGGTCCGGTTCGCCGCCCCCGACGACGTGTGGCTGTCCACGGCCCACGGCCGGGAGACCGCCTACGTGGCGGTGCACCAGTACGCGCCGATGCCGCACCAGCGGTACTTCAGCGCCGCGGAGCAGATCTTCGTCGCGGCGGGCGGGCGACCCCACTGGGGCAAGATGCACACCCGCACGGCGGAGTACCTGGCCGACCACTACCCCCTGGACGACGTCGCCCGCGTGCGCGCCGCCGTCGACCCCGAGGGCGTCTTCCGCAACGACTACACCGACACCGTCCTCGGCGTCCCGCGGTCGTAGGCCATGCCGTCGTGGTCAGCGGGCCGGCCACGACGGGGCGCGGCCGGCCTCGGGCAGCCGCACCGTGACGCGGAGCCCGCCGTCGGGCCGCGGGACGAGCGTGAGCACGCCGCGGTGCGCCTCGGTGATGCTGCGGACGATCGCCAGCCCGAGGCCGACGCCACCGTGGTCGGCGCGGGTGCGCCCGCCGCCGCGCTGGAACGGCTCGGTGAGCGTCGGGACGAGCTGCGGGTCGAGGCGCTCGCCGGTGTTCTCGACCGTGAGCACCGCCTCCCCCGCGCGGTCGAAGGTGTCGACCCGCACCGTGCCGCCGTCGGGCAGGTTGTGCACGATCCCGTTGTGCACGAGGTTCGTGACGAGCTGCAGCAGCAGGGCGTGCGACCCCACGGCGCTGACGACGTCGCCGGACACGCGCAGGTCGACGCGGCGCCCGTCCGCGAGGGGCAGGAGCGTCTCGACCGCCTCCTCCGCGACGAGGGAGAGGTCCACGGGCTCGCGGGCGAAGGAGCCCCGGTCCGCCTTGCTGAGCAGCAGCAGCGCCTCCGTGAGGTCGATGGCCCGCGCGTTGACGATGTCGAGCCGGGCGAGCAGCTCGTCCGTGTCCCGGTCCGGGTCCTGCCGCGCCACGTCGAGGATGGTCCGGGTGATCGCCAGCGGCGTGCGCAGCTCGTGCGACGCGTTGGCCGCGAACCGCTGCTGCTCGGCCACCTGCGCCTCCAGCCGCGCGAGCATGTCGTCGAAGGCGTCCGCGAGCTCACGGAACTCGTCCTGGCGGCCCGGCAGCCGGATCCGGTGGGACAGCGACCCGGCGGCGGCGCGGCGGGTCGCGTCCGTGAGCCGGTCCAGCGGCGCGAGCATCCGGCCCGCGAGGAACCACCCGCCCACCACGCCGAGGACCAGCAGGAAGGCGAGCGCCCACGCGACCCGCGGGCCGAAGGCGCGCAGCAGGTCCGACCGGTTCGGCACGAACGGGCTGCCCAGCCCGCCCTGCGTCACGATCGGCCCGTCGGGCACGTAGCGCAGCAGGAACACCCACACGACGGCGAGGATCAGGGCGCCGGCGACCAGCAGGAAGGCGGCGTAGCTGAGGGTCAGCCTGAGCCGCACGCTCGGCCCGGGAGCCCTAGCCACGACGGCCGGCCCCGTCCGCGGCGGCCGTCGCGCCCGCCCCCTCGCCGTCGGGCGCCTCGTCGGGTCCCGTGTCGATCCGGTACCCGACGCCCGGCACCGTGGCGATCACCCAGGGCTCCCCCAGCCGCTTGCGCAGGGCGGAGACGGTGATGCGCACGGCGTTGGTGAACGGGTCGGCGTTCTCGTCCCAGGCCCGCTCCAGGAGCTCCTCGGCGCTGACGACGCCGCCGTCCGCCGCGACGAGCACGGCCAGGACCGCGAACTGCTTGCGGGTGAGGGCGACGTAGCGGCCGTCCCGGTAGACCTCGCGGCGGAACGGGTCGACCCTCAGCCCGGCGAGCTCCTGCACCGGCGGGCGCACGTGCGCGCGACGCCGGTCGAGCGCCCGCAGCCGCAGCACGAGCTCCCGCATGGCGAACGGCTTGGTGAGGTAGTCGTCGGCGCCGAGCTCGAAGCCCGATGCCTTGTCGTCGAGGCGGTCGGCGGCCGTCAGCATGAGGATCGGCATGCCGCTGCCGGAGGCGACGATGCGCGCGGCGATCTCGTCGCCGGACGGCCCGGGGACGTCGCGGTCGAGCACGGCGATGTCGTAGGTGTTGACGCCGAGCAGCTCGAGCGCGGTGTCGCCGTCGCCGGCGACGTCGGCCGCGATCGCCTCGAGGCGCAGCCCGTCGCGGACGGCCTCGGCCAGGTACGGCTCGTCCTCGACGATCAGCACACGCATGTCCTCGATGCTACGGACGTCCGCCTATCGTCCGCGTATCGAGGAGCGCATACGCGCCGGCAACACCGCCCCCGCTCGACTGGGGCCATGCCCCAGCACCAGCGCACCTCCCCGGCGTCCGCCCACCCCGCCCGGACCGTCCTGCTCGTCCTCGGCGGGGTCGTCGCCGTCCTGCTCGGCCTCACCGCCTGCCTCACCGCGACCACGGCGGACCCCGACGCGTCGGCCTCGCCCCGGCCCACCGGCGCCGCATCCCGCCCCGTCGGGGACGGCCCCCGCGACGGGGCGGCCGCCGGGCACGTGCCGAGCGGCACCACCGTCTTCGACGAGCGCCTGCCGGCGGTGGCGAACCTCGACCCCGCGCTCCGTCGCGCGCTCCAGGACGCCGCGACGGACGCGGAGGACGACGGCGTCACGTTCGTCGTCAACAGCGGCTGGCGCTCGCGCGCCTACCAGAAGCAGCTGCTGCGCGAGGCCGTGGCGCAGTACGGCTCCGCCGCGGAGGCCGCGCGGTGGGTGGCCGGCGCCGACACGTCGTCCCACGTCTCCGGCGAGGCCGTCGACCTCGCCCAGAACGGCGGCCCCGCGTGGCTGGCCGAGCACGGCGCCGCCTACGGGCTGTGCCAGGTGTACGGCAACGAGCCCTGGCACTACGAGCTGCGTCCCGAGGCCGCCGGCTCCGGGTGCCCCGCTCCCTACGCCGACCCGACCGCGGACCCGCGGCTGCGCGGGTGAGCGCCTAGTCCGTGCGCGGCGCGACGAGCGCCGTGGCGATCGCCGCGACCCCCTCGCCGCGACCCGTGAGCCCGAGCCCGTCGGTCGTGGTGGCGCTGAGGGAGACCGGCGCCCCGGCGGCCTCGCTGAGCGCCGCCTCCGCCTCCGCCCGGCGCGGGCCGACCTTGGGCCGGTTGCCGATCACCTGGACGGCGACGTTGCCGATGTCGAAGCCCGCCTCCCGCACCCGGCGGGCGGCCTCGGCGAGCAGGGTGACCCCGGCGGCACCGGCCCACCGCGGCTCGCTCGTGCCGAAGTGCGTGCCCAGGTCGCCGATGCCGGCGGCGGAGAACAGCGCGTCGGCGGCGGCGTGCGCCGCGACGTCCGCGTCCGAGTGCCCGGCCAGCGGCCGCTCGCCGGGCCAGCGCAGGCCCCCGAGCCACAGCTCGCGGTCCGAGCCCTCCGGGGCGTAGGCGTGCACGTCGACCCCGAGGCCGGTGCGGGGCAGGACGGTCACGACTCCTCCTGGAGCAGCAGGGCGGCCACCAGCAGGTCCCGCTCGGTGGTGATCTTCAGGGCCGCGGCGTCGCCCGCGACGACGTGCACGGCCGCCCCGAGCGCCTCGACGAGGCCGGCGTCGTCGGTGGCGGCGAGCCCCTCCGACCGGGAGCGGGCGGCCCCGCCGGCGTGGGCGCGCTCCAGCAGCGCGCGGTCGAAGCCCTGCGGCGTCTGGACGGCGCGCAGCAGCGCACGGTCGGGGGTCTCGACGACGCGGTCGACCGGGGGCCCGACGGGCGCCTGCGCCGCGGCGTCGCGGGGCACGATCCGCTTGACCGTGTCGGTGACGGGCAGGCCCGGGACGACGGCGCGGTGGCCCGCGCGCACCGCGGCGACGACGCGCCGCACGAGCTGCGGCGGGGCGAGGGGGCGGGCGGCGTCGTGCACGAGGACGACGTCGTCGTCGGGCGCGGCGAGCGCGAGTCCCGCGGCGACGGACGCCTGCCGGGTGGCGCCGCCCTCGACGACACGGACCGGCAGGTCGACGTGCGGGTCCTGCGCGACGATGTCCCGGACGACCGCGTCGAGCCCCGCGGGGCAGGTCACGACGAGGGAGTCGACGACCCCTGACGACGCGAGCCGCCGCGCGGCGTGCACCACGAGGGGGAAGCCGTCCAGGGTGACCAGGGCCTTGGGGAGGTCGCGACCGAGCCGGGTCCCGGACCCCGCGGCGGTCAGGATCGCGAGCGTCGTCACGGCGTCACGGTACCGGAACGACGACGGCGACCCCCGGCCGGAGCCGGGGGTCGCCGTGCAGTGCTGGTGACGGGTGCCTCAGGAGGCGAGGACCTCGTCGATGATCGCACCGGCCTTCTCCTCGTCGACGCCCTCGGCGAGCGCGACCTCGGACTCGAGGATCTGGCGCGCCTTGGCGAGCATGCGCTTCTCGCCCGCCGAGAGGCCACGGTCGGCGTCGCGGCGCGACAGGTCACGCACGACCTCGCCGACCTTGATCACGTCGCCGGACGCGAGCTTCTCGAGGTTCGCCTTGTACCGGCGCGACCAGTTGGTCGGTTCCTCCGTGTAGGGCGCGCGCAGCACCTCGAAGACGCGGTCCAGCCCCTGCTGGTCGACCACGTCGCGCACGCCGACGAGGTCGACGTTCTCCGCCGGGACCTCGATCGTCAGGTCGCCCTGGGCAACCTTGAGCTTGAGGTACATCTTCTCCTCGCCACGGATCTTCCGCGTCTTGATCTCCTCGATCAGCGCGGCGCCGTGATGCGGGTAGACAACCGTCTCGCCTACTGTGAACGTCATCTGCAGATGTCCCCTTTCCCAGTCGACGAGTTTATCACGGGGGAGCCGACACTCCCCTGCCCCCGCGCCCCCGAACGCCCTGTCCGGACCTACGTTTCCGCAGGTCAGAGGGCTGGTAGCGCGGCCAGGGACGCAGCACCCAGCGGGCGTCGGTAGGATGTCGACGGGCCCTCTGCAGGCCCGCTCCCTCCCGCGCCCGGCTCGGGAGGACCGCTGATGTCCCGAGCCCGCGACGCCACCCGCGCTCGCGTGCCGACGCCTTCGAAGGAGAGCACGTGTTCCGCTCCGTCCGCCCCGCACGCACCGTCGCCGCCGCCAGCGTCATGGCGGGCGCCCTGCTGCTGGCCGCCTGCTCCCCCACGATCACCACCAAGCCGTACGCCCCGTCCGACGGCGTGCGCGTGAACCTCACGGACCAGGTGCGCGGCATCAACCTCATGGTCGTCACCGAGGGCGAGGGCGAGCCCGGCAACGTGCTCGGTGCGCTCGCCAACGACTCGTCCGAGGACGTGAGCTTCGTCCTCACGGCCGAGGGTGCCGCGCCGCTGTCGCTGGACGTGCCCGCCAAGAGCACCGTCTACCTGAACGCCGAGCAGGACTCCGTCCAGGTCGTCCAGCCGCAGATCGCCTCGGTCGCGTCGCACCCCGGCGGCGACCTCGAGGCCACCCTGTCCGGAGCGGGCGTCGAGGAGGACTTCTTCCTCCCGATCATGGACGGCTCGCTCCCCGAGTACCACCCCTACCTGCCGACCTCCACGGCGTCCTGACGCCGCCGGGACACCGGCCCACGACGAAGGGGCGGGCCGCAGCGACCGCTGCGACCCGCCCCTTCGTCGTCCCCGCCGGGCACCGCCCGGCGCGGCGGTGTCACCCGAAGCGGCCGGACACGTAGTCCTCGGTGGCCTGCTCCGTCGGCGTCGAGAAGATCGTGGACGTCTCGTTCATCTCGATCAGGCGACCCGGCTTGCCCGTGCCCGCGATGTTGAAGAACGCCGTCCGGTCGCTGACGCGCGCCGCCTGCTGCATGTTGTGGGTCACGATGACGATCGTGTAGTCCTGCTTCAGCTCCCCGATGAGATCCTCGATCGCGAGGGTCGAGATCGGGTCGAGGGCGGAGCAGGGCTCGTCCATGAGCAGCACCTGCGGCTTCACCGCGATGGCGCGGGCGATGCACAGGCGCTGCTGCTGGCCTCCCGACAGGCCCGACCCGGGGCGGTCCAGCCGGTCCTTGACCTCGTTCCACAGGTTGGCGCCGCGCAGCGAGGTCTCGACGAGCTCCTCGGCCGCCGCCTTGCCCAGGCGCCGGTTGTTGAGGCGCACGCCCGCGAGCACGTTGTCGCGGATCGACATGGTCGGGAACGGGTTGGGCCGCTGGAAGACCATCCCGACGTTGCGGCGCACGGCCACCGGGTCGATGTCGTCGCCGTACAGGTCGACGCCCTCCATCTCGACCGTGCCCTCCACACGGGCGCCCGGGATCACCTCGTGCATCCGGTTGAGCGTGCGCAGGAAGGTCGACTTGCCGCACCCGGACGGGCCGATGAACGCCGTCACCGACTTCGGGTCGATCGTCATCGACACGTCCTGCACGGCGAGGAAGTCGCCGTAGTAGATGTTGAGGTCCTTCACGTCGATGCGCTGTGCCATCGTCTGTCTCTTTCTGGTGGACTGCGGCGGGCGGCGGCTGCGGGTCAGCGCAGCTTCGGGGAGAACCAGCGGTTCACCAGCCGGCCGATGAGGTTGAGGGCGAGCACCAGGACGATCAGCACGAGCGCCGCGCCCCACGCGTTCTGGATCGCGATGTCGGGGACGCAGGTGGCCGACGCGCCCCCGGGGCAGGTCGCCAGGCCCTGGCTGTACTGGCGGTAGGCGAAGACCGGCAGCGTCATCATGCGCCCCTCGAAGGGGTCGAAGTTGATGGAGTCGGTGACGCCCACGGTGACGAGCAGCGGCGCCGTCTCGCCGATCACGCGGGCGATGGCGAGCAGGATGCCGGTCGTCAGGCCGGCGACGGACGTGCGGAGCACGACCTTGACGATCGTGAGCCACTTGGGCACGCCGAGCGCGTAGGCGGCCTCGCGGAGCTCGTTCGGGACCAGCTTGAGCATCTCCTCGCAGGACCGGACCACCACGGGGATCATCAGCACCGACAGGGCCACGGCGCCGATGACGCCCATCCGCACCCCCGGCCCGAGGATCAGCGTGAACAGCGAGACGGCGAAGAGGCCGGCCACGATCGACGGGATGCCCGTCATGACGTCGATGAAGAACGTCACCGAACGGGCGAGCGCGCCCTTGCCGTACTCCACCAGGTAGATGGCGGTGAGCAGGCCGACCGGCACTGAGATCACCGTGGCCAGGGCCGTGATGATCAGCGTGCCGACGATCGCGTGGTAGATGCCGCCGCTGGGGTCGCCGCCGAAGATGTTGCGCATCGACAGCGTCAGGAAGTCCATGCTGATGCGGCCGACGCCGTTGCCCAGCACGGTCCAGATCAGCGAGACGAGCGGGGCCATCGCCACGACGAACGCGCCCCAGATCAGGACCGTCATCGTGCGGTCCTTGCGGCGCCGGGCGCCGTCCGCGCCCGTCAGCGCGGCCCGCGTGCGCGCGGTGGCGTCGGTCGGGTCCACGGTGGTCGTGCTCATCAGTTGGCCCCCGAGAATTCCTTGCGCCGCGCCACGATCGCGCGCGCGCCCATGTTGACGGCCAGCGTGATGACGAACAGCACGAGGCCGGTGGCGATCAGCGTGTTCACCGCGAGGCCGCTCGCCTCCGGGAAGTCGAGCGCGATGTACGCGGCGATGGTCTGCTGCTGCGCGCTGTCGAGGATCCGGAAGGAGTACAGGAACCCGGGCGAGAGGATCATGAGGACCGCCATCGTCTCGCCGAGCGCGCGACCCAGGCCGAGCATCGCGGCCGAGATCACGCCCGACCGGCCGAACGGCAGCACGGCCGTCTTGACCATCTCCCAGCGGGTGGCCCCGAGCGCGAGCGCCGCCTCCTCGTGGAGCTTCGGCGTCTGCAGGAAGACCTCGCGCGCGACGGCGGTGATGATCGGCAGGATCATCACCGCGAGGACGACCGCCACCGTCGCCAGCACGCGGGAGGTCGGCGACACCGGGCCGGCGAAGAGCGGGAACCAGCCGAAGACCGAGCTGAGCCACTCCCACAGCGGCAGCGCCGCCGGGCCGAGCACGTAGATGCCCCACAGGCCGTAGATGACCGACGGGACCGCGGCGAGCAGGTCGACCAGGTAGCCGAGCACCTGGGACAGCCGCGGCGGCGCGTAGTGCGAGATGAACAGCGCGATCCCCATCGCGACCGGGGTGGCGAGCGCGAGGGCGAGGGCCGCCGCGAGCAGCGTGCCGAACACGAGGGGTCCGACGTACTCGAGCAGCGACGTGTCGTCCGGGTAGCGCGGCACCGACGCGGCCAGCTCGTCCGAGCCGGCGGTCAGGGCGGGCCACGCCTGCTGCAGCAGGAAGACCGCGACGGCGGCCAGCACGGCCAGGATGAGGACGCCCGCGCCGACGGCGATCCAGCGGAAGGCCCGGTTGAAGCCGCGGTCGGTCGTGCGGCGCCGGCGTCGTGGACGCCCCGGCACCCGCTCGGCGGGCGGGCTGGCGGTGGTGGTCACTCGTGCTCCTCGTTCTCCTGCTGTGGGTGATGCCGCCGCCGGCCGAGCCCAGGGGCTCGACCGGCGGCAGGCTCGACCGGCCGTGCGTGCCCGGTCAGGCGGCCTTGATCGCCTCGATCGACGGCAGGACCGCGTCGCGGATGGCCGAGGACACCGGCGCCGAGCCCGCGGCGTCGGCCGCGACCTTCTGGCCGTCCTCGCTCACGATGTAGGACAGGTAGCCCTTGACCAGGTCCGCCTGCGCCTGGTCGGCGTAGGTGCCGCAGGCCAGCAGGTAGGAGACCAGGACGACCGGGTAGGCGCCCGCGACGTCGCGCTTGAGGTCGATCGAGTACACGCCGTCGGCGGTGCCCTCGGCACGCGGCGACTGGGCGACGACCTCGGAGGCCGCCTCGGCGCTGTACGGGACGAACTCGTCGCCGACGCCGACCGCCACGGTGCCGAGGCCGGAGACCTGCGACGCGTCGGCGTAGGTGATGGTGCCCTCACCCGACTGCGCGGCCGAGACCACGCCGGAGGTGCCCTGCGCGGACTCCTGGCCCTCGATCGGCCACACGCCGTCGGGCTCGTGCTCCCACGCCTGCGGGGCGGCCTCGGACAGGTACGCCTGGAAGTTCTCGGTGGTGCCCGAGTCGTCCGACCGGTGCACCACGGTGATGGCGGTGTCCGGCAGGTCGGCGTCGGGGTTGTCGGCGGCGATCGCGTCGTCGTTCCAGGCCTTGATCTTGCCCGAGAAGATGTTCGCGATGACCTCCGGCTTGAGGTTCAGCGAGTCGATGCCCGGCAGGTTGAAGGCCACGGCGATCGGGCTGATGTAGCCCGGGAACTCGATGACGCCGCCGTCGCCGCACTGGGCCTCGGCCGCCTTCATCTCGTCCTCGTCCAGGGCCGCGTCGGAGCCCGCGAAGCCGTAGGAGCCGTCGGTGAAGCCGGTGCGGCCACCGCCGGAGCCGACCGGGTCGTAGTTGACGGTGACGTCGGGGTTGGCCGTCTGGAAGCCGGCACGCCAGGCCTCCTGGGCCGACTCCTGGGAGGAGGCGCCGCCACCGCTGAGCTCACCGGTCAGGGTGGAGGTGCTGCCCTCCGTCGAGCCGTCGGTGGAGGCCGCACCCGGCGTGGCCGGGTCCGAGCCGCACGCGGCGAGGGTCAGGGCAAGCGCGCCGACCGCGACGGCGGATCCAGCACGGGAGAATCGGCTGAGCTTCACGTCTCGTTCCATCCTGTTCACACGGAGTGGCACCGGCGATGTACCGGCGTTCGTCAGGAACGCTAAGGAGGCAAGGTGGCCCGGGACCCAGGAGCAGGTGAACGACGGGTGAACAGTGGCGGGCGCTTGGTCACCTGGGCCGCAGCCCCGAACGCCGAACAGGCGGTTGCGCACGTCCTGAGCTCTCAGAACGTGCGCAACCGCCTGTTCGGCGCGGGGTGGTGAGGTGCGGTCAGGCGTCCTCGTCGGCGAGCTTGTAGCCCAGCCCGCGCACGGTGAGGAGCAGCTGCGGGGAGCCCGGGTCCGGCTCGATCTTGGAGCGGATCCGCTTCACGTGAACGTCGAGCGTCTTCGTGTCGCCGACGTAGTCCGCGCCCCACACACGGTCGATGAGCTGCCCGCGGGTGAGCACGCGGCCGGCGTTGCGCAGCAGCAGCTCCAGCAGGTCGAACTCCTTGAGCGGCAGGGACACCGCGGCGCCGTCCACCGTCACGGTGTGCCGCTCCACGTCCATGCGCACCGGCCCGACCTCGAGCACGGGCTCGCCGTCGTCGTCGTGCCCGTTGGACGCCGTCTCCGGCGCCGAGGGCCCACGCCGGCGCATCACGGCGCGCATGCGCGCCAGCAGCTCGCGGAACGAGTACGGCTTGGTGACGTAGTCGTCGGCGCCCAGCTCCAGGCCCACGACCTTGTCGATCTCGGAGTCCTTGGCCGTGAGCATGATGACGGGCACGTCGCCGCGCTGCCGCAGCTCGCGGCACACCTCCGTGCCGGACAGCCCGGGCAGCATGAGGTCGAGCAGCACCAGGTCCGCGCCGCCGTCGTCGTAGGCGGCCAGCGCGTCCACCCCGTTCGAGGCCTCCACGACCTCGAAGCCCTCGCGGGTCAGCTGATATGTCAGGGGGTCCCGGTAGGACTCCTCGTCCTCGACCACCAGGATGCGCGTCACGCACCTACCTCCTCGTCAGTCGTGCCATGGTCGTGCTGGGTCTGGTCCTGCGGGTTCCGGTCCGGCGGGGTGAGGTGCTGCGCCGGCGGAGCGTCCGACGGCACCTCCTGCGGCACGTCGGCCGACGGGATGCGCAGCGTGAACGTGGAGCCCTTGCCGGGCTCCGACCACATCTGCACGTCGCCGCCGTGGTCGGCCGCCACGTGCTTGACGATGCTCAGGCCGAGGCCCGTGCCGCCCGTGTCGCGGGAGCGCGCCGGGTCCACGCGGTAGAAGCGCTCGAAGACCCGCTCCTGCTCGTCCGCGGCGATGCCGACGCCCTGGTCGACGACGTCGATCTCGACCAGGCCGGCGCGCTCGCGCACGCCCACGCCCACCCGCGTGTTCTCCGCCGAGTACGCCACCGCGTTGTCGAGCAGGTTGCGCACCGCCGTCACCAGCAGGTTGTGGTCGCCGTAGACGAGCACGTCCGCGGTGCCGCCCACCGTGATGGTGATGTTCTTCGCCTGCGCGGTGGTCCGTGCCCGGTCTACGGCCTCGGACACGACGTCGCGCACCGGGATGGTGCTCACCTCCTGCAGCGCGCCGGCCACCTGCAGGCGGGACAGCTCGATGATCTCGTGCACCAGCGCGGACAGCCGCTGGGCCTCCGCCTGCATGCGCTGCGTGAAGCGGCGCACCGCCACCGGGTCGTCCGCGGCGTCCTGCACCGTCTCGGCCAGCAGCGCGAGCGCGCCCACGGGCGTCTTCAGCTCGTGCGAGACGTTGACGACGAAGTCGCGGCGGATCGCCTCGACGCGGCGGGCCTCGGTGCGGTCCTCGGCGAGCACCAGCAGCTTGTCGGGCCCGACGGGCGCGACGCGCACCTGCAGCAGCACCGTGCCGGAGCCGATCGGCCCGCGCGGCAGCTCGAGCTCCTTCTCCCGGATCACGCCGTCGCGACGCACCTGGCGCACCAGGTCCACGATCGCCGGGTGCTGGAGGGCGTCGTTACGCACCACGCCCAGCGCGTACGCCGGCGGCGACGCCCGCACGACGTCGTCCTCCCCGTCCAGGACCACCGCCGCCGACCGGAGGACCGCGAGCACGCGGACGAGCCCCTCGTCGAGCTCGGCGGGGGGCGCCTCCGGCGACCGGTGGTGGGCACGCTCGGAGAAGCGGAAGGCGACCGTGGCGATCACGCCGACCACGACGCCGAAGATGCCCGCGACGACCGCGGTCACGCCCGGGATGATTCCGTCCACAGCAGCAGCCTAGGTGGCGTCGCCGCGGGAATCCGTCGTGGAGCGGAACTGCTCAGCGAGCCGTCGCCCACTGTTCACCTTCGGCCCTCCCGGAGTTCACCTGGGCGCCCCCGGCACGTCCACAGGGCGTGGCAGGGTGCCGTCAGAACCTTTGACCCGAGAGGACTGCAATGCGAGAGATCTTCGAGGCCGAGCTGCGCCAGGTCGGTGACGACCTCATCGAGATGAGCCGGCTCGTCGAGTCCGCCATCCGCCGCGCGGGCGACGCCCTGCTCGAGGCCGACCACCAGCTCGCGCAGGAGGTCATCGCCTCCGACCACGCGATCGACCGGCTCGAGGCCGAGCTCGACGAGCGCTGCGTCTACCTGCTGGCGCAGCAGCAGCCCGTCGCCACCGACCTGCGCGTCGTCATCTCCGCGCTGCGCATCAGCGCGACGCTCGAGCGCATGGGCGACCTCGCCCGCCACGTCGCCGAGATCGCCCGGGGCCGCTACCCCGCGCAGGCGGTGCCCGGCCCGGCGCGCGAGACGTTCGTCAAGATGCACGGCGCGGCGGTGCACGTCGCCCAGCGCACGACCGCGCTGCTCGCCACCCGCGACGTCGCCCTGGCGGCCGAGGTGGAGCAGGACGACGACCTCCTCGACGCCCTGCACCAGGACACCTTCGCCGCGATGCTCGACCCCGAGTGGCCCGGCACCGCGCAGGAGACGGTCGACGTCACCCTGCTCGGCCGCTATTACGAGCGGTTCGGCGACCACGGCGTCTCCGTCGCCCGCCGCATCACCTTCCTCGTCACCGGCAACTTCGACGACGAGCACGCGCGCGCGGACGCCTGAGCACCCGGAGCCGGCGTAGGCCGGGATCTCTTGTCGCGAGGCTGGCTGGGCCTGGCGGGAGGTCGCGAGGGACGAGCGACCGGATGGCGCGCCTCGCGACAAGAGATCCCGGCCTACGCCGTCCCGGCCACGCGTGACCGGGTCAGCGCCACCCGCCGCGGGCCGTCGGTGAGGACGTCGACGGCGTCGATCCACTGCTCGACGGCGGCCGGCCGGCCGCGCACTGTCGCTCCCGCGGCGTCGCGCAGCAGCTCCGGCACACCGCGCAGCCCGTGGAAGGGCCGGTCGAAGAACGGCTCGGTCACGGTGCCGTGGAGTGCCGGCAGGCCGAGGGCGCGCTGCCGCTCGTGCAGGGCGTCGCACGCGTCGCCGAGGGCGGCGTCGCGTTCCTGCCAGGACGACGCCGCGAGCGCCCGCGCCAGGTGGGGGCCCGCCGTCGCCGCGGACGGGGTGCCGGCGAACGCCGTGCCGAGCCACTTGGGGTAGGGCGGCCAGCGACGCTCCAGCAGCAGGCCCAGGCGCAGCAGCGAGCCCGCGAGCCGCGCGGCGAGGACGCGGGAGCCGACGTCGTCGCCCCGATGGCCGGTGCGGCCGACGAACGGCAGCTCCTGCCCCACGCGGGCCCACTCCGCGGCGAGGACGTGCAGCCAGACGTCGTCGGGGTACCAGGCCAGCCGCTCGCGGATCGCGGTGAGCTCCCCCGGGCCGTCGTGGAAGACGGCGCCGGCGGTCACCTCCAGCACGCTCTGCCCCGTGAGGGAGAGCCAGCCCGCGGCGTCGAGGCCGGTGACCGGGTCCAGGCCGAGCCGCGACCGCGCGAAGGCGCGGGGCGTGGCGACCTCCACCCGGTGCCGCACCACCGGCTCCCAGGTCGTCGCGAACCGGGTGGGCAGGCCGACGTGCTCGGCGGGCAGCGCCCCCTCCAGGTACGCGTCCACGGCCGCGACGTCCGCCTCGCCGACCAGCAGCGTGAGCCGCAGGCCCCAGTCGTGGTCGCGCGACGTGTCGTCGTCGAGGCCGAGGACGTCCGACCCGCTGCCCAGCCGGGCCGCCGCGTGCGGCAGGCCCGGGCGCCAGGCGTCGAGCAGGGGCCGGACGACGTCCGCGTAGTAGGCCCGCGCGAGGCCGATGCCGGTGGTCACGCGGTCAGCCTGCCAGCCGGCCGCCGGGCACCCGCACCGTTTTCTCGGGTGCCCGGCGTCGTCAGCCCGCCAGGGTCGCCTCGAACGACGCGCCCGCCGCGTTCGACAGCACCGCCTGCACGGTGACGACGTGCCCGCCGGTGACGGTCAGCCGCTCGTGGGCCGACGTCACGCGGGTGAGCTTGCGGTCGAGCTCGATCTCGACGGTCGCGCCCTCGATCGACCTCGACGGCGACGACACGGCCAGCGTGGCCTCGCGCGCCTTGCCGGAGACGAGCACGGCGCACGGGCCGGTGGCGCGCACGGGGCCCTCGTCGGTGGCCGCGAACAGGTGGGCGAACAGGAACCAGCGCCCCTTCCGCACCGCCCGCACGACGTGCGCCGTCGCGTCCTGCCGCAGCACCTGGACGTCGAGCTTCTCGAGGCCGTCCGCGGCCACGGTGGCGGTGCGCTCGGCGGTGGCGCCCGGCAGGATCACGTAGCCGTACCGGCCGCCGGTGGTCCCCGCGGGGTGCTGGACGCTCAGGGTGGCGTAGCGGCGGGTGCGGACGTCGGTGGAGCCGCCGGTGTCGGCGCCGGAGTTCACGTCGTGCCAGGATCCGGAGCGGTCCGCCACCTGGGCGCGGACGGCCTGCCCCTCGCCCAGCAGCACGTACCCGGCCACGCCCTCCACGTGGGCCCAGGTGGGCGTCGCGCCCTCGACCGGGCCGGTCACGCGGGCGCCGTCGAGCAGGAGCGCCGGGTCCAGGTCCGTGGCGAAGCCGCGGTTCTCGAGCACCGTCTCGGCGCCCGAGCCGGTCACGGTCACGTCCGAGCCGAGCGCGACCACCGCGTCGTCCAGCAGGAACCACGACTTCTTCGCCCGCAGGTTGCCGAGGCTGTTGGTGAGGTCCATCCCGGAGGTGCCCCACCGCCCGGCGAGCCCGACGCCGCCGGCCCACCGGTTCTGCGCCCGCGGGATGCCGGTCCCCGCGCCCGACGCCCCCGACTGCCGCGCCGCGAGGGACGCCGTCGTGCCGGGCAGCCGGTACGGGTCGACGGTGGGCCAGTAGTCGTCGGAGAACTGCCCCTGGTCGCCGTCGACGTACAGGTAGGCGGCGCCGTCGCCCTGGTGCCAGCCGAGGTTGTTCTCGTCGTTGCCCCACTCGTAGCGGCCGATGCGGCTCGACGACGTCGCGACCGTGTACGCCCAGCCGCTCCCCCGGTGGACCATCCGTTCCTGTGCGCCGAACTGCCGGTGGCCGACGGGCTCCGGCGTGCCCACGACCGCGCCGTCGGCGAGCACCGGCAGCGCGCGCGAGAGGTCGCTGAGCGTGGCCGACGCCGTGTAGTCCTCGGTGCAGCGCGACAGCCAGCCCTTGGCCAGCGACCGGTACGTGTCGCGGTAGGGCGCGGGCAGCTGGGTGGCGAGCAGCAGCAGGGATCCCGCCGTCGTGAAGCCGTCGTGGAAGTCGTGCTCGCGCTCGCGCGAGACGGCCCGGCCGCGGACGGTCTCCATCATCCGGCCGTTCCACACGAACGGCGCGAACGAGCGCTCGGGGGCGCCGAGGATCATCTCGACGTCCGGGTCCGTGACCTCCCACGGGCTGCCCGTCACGAGCATCAGCGAGCGCGCGACGCCCGACAGCGCCACGTTCCCGTAGGTGCCGACGTACGGCAGGTACGAGTGGTCGACGTACGACCCGTCGGCGTAGAAGCCGTTCCCGGAGGTGACGTAGCGGAACAGGCTGTTGCGGCCGCCGCCGGCCGTGTCGCTGAGGGCGTCGCGGGCCAGCACCATGTCGGCCTCGTCGCGACCGGTGATGCCGCGCAGCAGGCACGCGAGCGCCTTGTCGGCGCGGTTGCCGCCCGTCTCGGGGGACGTGGACGTGCCGCGGTAATTGGGGTTCGGCGTGAAGCGCCGGATCGCGGCGACGGCGGCGGCGCGGTCGGCGTCGGTGAGGAGCGCGTCGACGAGGACGGACAGGTCGCCGAGGGTGCGCGGGATGCCGATCTCCCAGAACCACCAGTTGCCCGACTTCCGGATCGTGAGGTTGTACCAGCTCGCGCTCATGTGCCGGTACCAGGCCACGAGGCGCTCGGCGACGCCGGCGTCGGCGTGCTGCGCGGTGCCTGGCGTGGCCCACGCCGTCGCGACGACGAGGATGCGCGAGTAGGTGAGCGAGATGTTGCCCTCGGCGGGCCCGGCCATCGGCAGGTCGGCCCACACGTCGCCGCCGGCGGCGGGGGCCGGGGCGGCGGCCGCCAGCGCCTCCCCCGCGCGGGAGGACAGGTCGGCGAGCTGCGCCGCGATCTGCGGGTGCCCGGTGTCGAGCCCGGCGCCGCCCGTGAGGTAGTCGGCCCACCGGGCGCGCAGGGCGTCGAAGCCGTCCGCCGCCCGCGCCGCCGGGAGTCCGAACGTGCCGAGCAGGCCCGCCGCGGCGGGGACGGCGGCCCCCATCAGCAGCAGGTGGCGTCGCGTGATGCCCGAGCCGGTGGCCGCGGGGTGCTGTGCGCGCATGGGCGTCCCTCTCGTCGTCGAAAAGACGGCCGCGCACGCCGTTGTGCGCGGCCCGCCGCCACTATGGCGCGCAGACGATCGGCCCGACAACGTTCCGGTCACAACTGATCACCGCTGCCGGACGTCGGGGCGGGCAACGCCGAGACGAGGCCGGGGACGACGACGGCGCCGCACCCCGGGCGGGGTGCGGCGCCGTCGTGCGCGGGACAGCCGGGCTTACTTGCCCTGGTTCGCGACGGCCGCGATGGCGTCCTTCGCGGCCTCCGGGTCGAGGTACGTGCCGCCCGGGTTGGTCGGCTTCAGCGTCTCCTCGTCGAGCTCGTACACCAGCGGGATGCCCGTGGGGATGTTGAGCCCGGCGATGGTCTGGTCGTCGACGCCGTCGAGGTGCTTGACGATCGCGCGCAGCGAGTTGCCGTGCGCGGCGACGAGGACGGTCTTGCCCGCCTTGAGGTCCGGCACGATCTCGCCGTCCCAGTACGGCAGGGCCCGGTCGAGCACCTGCTTGAGGGCCTCGGCGCGCGGGATCGGCTCGCCGGCGTAGCGGACGTCCGAGTCCTGCGAGAACTCCGAGCCCAGCTCGATCTCGGGCGGCGGCACGTCGTAGGAACGACGCCAGAGCATGAACTGCTCCTCGCCGTACTGGTCGCGCACCTGCTTCTTGTCCTTGCCCTGCAGGTCGCCGTAGTGGCGCTCGTTGAGGCGCCAGTTGCGCTTGACCGGGATCCAGTGGCGGTCGGCGGCGTCGAGGGCCAGGTTCGCCGTGTTGATGGCGCGGCGCAGCAGCGACGTGTGCACGACGTCGGGGGTGACGCCCGACTCCTTGAGCAGCTCGCCGCCGCGCTTCGCCTCCGCGGTGCCCTTCTCCGAGAGCGGCACGTCCACCCAGCCGGTGAAGAGGTTCTTCGCGTTCCACTCGCTCTCGCCGTGGCGGAGCAGCACGAGGGTGTAGGTCATGGGGTCCATCCTGCCTGCTGGACGCCGGCGCCCGCACCGCGGGTCGGATCCCGGGACGCCGGCGTCCGCACCAGGCGTCCCTCTCAGGAGTCGGCGCGCTCCAGCACGAAGACGGGGATCTGGCGGTCGGTCTTGAGCTGGTAGTCGGCGTAGTCCGGGTACGCGGCGACGCACCGCTCCCACCACAGCGCCTTCTCCTCGCCGGTCACCTCGCGGGCGTCGTACTCGTGCTTCTCCGGGCCGTCCTGCAGCTCCACGCGCGGGTTCGCGACGACGTTGTAGTACCAGACCGGGTGCTTCGGGGCCCCGCCCAGGGACGCCACGACGGCGTACGCGCCCTCGTGCTCCACGCGCATCAGCGGCGCCTTGCGGAGCTTGCCGCTCTTCGCGCCCACCGTCGTGAGGACGACGACGGGCATCCCGCGCATCGTCGTGCCCTTCGTCCCGCCCGAGCTCTCGTACTGCTCGACCTGCTTCGCGGCGTGGGCGGACGGGCTGGGTGCGTACTCTCCGGTGATCGGCATGTCCGATGCAATCGCCGGGCGGGCTCGCGCATTCCCGGCGGGGGTCGAGGACCCCACGACCGGCTACTCTCCACCGGTTGCCCCAGGCCCGAACCAGTGAGGACGACCGTGGCGAGACCCCGAACCCTGACCGCCTTCGTGACGGACCGCGCGGCCCTCGAGTCCGCCCCGAGCCCGCAGGACGTGCCCGACCGCTCCGCCGACCGCCGCCGCGCGACCACGATGACGGTCGCGGCCGCGATCCTCGCGCTCGGCGGCGTCGCGGGGGCGATCACCCTCGGCGCGGGTGCCGCCCGCACCCTGTGCGTCGTGGGCGCCGCGGTCGTGGTGGTGCTGTGGCTCGTCCTCGTGCGGCCGCAGCTCGTCGTCCTGCGCTGGGACCGGTCGTACGCCCTCCTCGCCGCGCAGCCGCAGCGGGCCGAGGGGCGCATCGCCGAGCTGGACCTGCGGTGGGACCGCGACAACCGGCGGTGCACCGTCGCCGGGCAGGTCGCCTACACCGCCGCCGACGGCAGCACCCGCCAGGTCCCGATGTCGGTCGCCGGGAGCCTCACCTGGCGCCTCGACGCCGCGCAGGCGCCGAGGGACGACTCCCCCGTCGTCGTGTGGCACACGCCGGACCACGCCGTCGCCCAGGCCGTCGTGCTCGTGGGCGGGGCGTCGCCGCGTTCGTCGTAGACGCGGGTCGCGACACCCCGGGCTAGGAGCGGCGCGCGCGGTGCACCTTCGCCGCCTGCGCGTACACGTCGAGCATGGCGGCGGCGGCGCGGTCCCAGCTGAACCGTTCGCTGGCGCGGCGGGCGCCGGCGGCGAGGCGGGCGCGGCGGTCGTCGTCGGCGAGGAGGTCGCCGAGCTCGCGCGCCCAGGTCCACGGGCTGTGGTCGGGGACGAGGACGCCGGAGACGCCGTCGACGACGACGGTCTGGAGCCCGCCCACGGCCGCGGCGACGACGGGCGTGCCGGCGGCCTGCGCCTCGGCGGCGACGAGGCCGAAGGACTCGTTGTGCGACGGCACGGCGACGACGTCGGCAGCGCGCAGGTAGTCGACCAGCTCCTCGCGGGGCACCGGCGGGCGCACGACGAGGTGGTCGGTGACGCCCACCTGGTGCGCCAGCGCCTCGAGCTCGCGCACCGCCGTCGCACGGCCGCTGGCGCCGCCCAGCACGACGAGCATCGGCACGCGCGACCCGCCGCCGTCGCACCAGGCCTCGGCCTCGGTGGCGTCGCCGGAGCTGGCGTGGTCGGCGAGGACGCCGAGGGCGCGGACCAGCACGTCCGGGCCCTTGAGGAGCTGGACGCGGCCCGCGAACAGGACGATCTTCCGGTCCGTGGGCAGGCCCAGCCGCTCGCGCAGCGCCCGCCGGGCGTCGTCGGCGTCCTGCCCGGGGGCGGGCTCCAGCGGCCGGAAGACGTCCAGGTCGACGCCGGGCGCCACGACGTGCACGCGGTCCGGGTCGGCCCGGTACTCCTGCTCGAGGTCCTGGGCCTCCTCGCGCGTGGAGGCGACGAGCGCGTCGGCGGCCTCGACCACCTGCTCCTCCCCCACGATCCGGCCCACGGGCTCCGGCGCGTCCCCGGGGGCGAGGGCCGCGTTCTTCACGCGCGCCATCGTGTGCATGGTGTGCACCAGGGGGACGTCCCAGCGATCCGCGGCGAGCCAGCCGACCTGCCCGGAGAGCCAGTAGTGGCTGTGCACGACGTCGTACCAGTGCGGCGGGCGGTGCGCCTCGGCCCGCAGCACGCCGGCGGTGAAGGCGCACAGCTGGCCGGGCAGGTCGTTCTTGTCCAGGCCCTCGTACGGACCGGCGGCGACGTGCGCCACGCGGATCCCCGGCTCGACGTCGACGCACCGCGGCTGCGCGGACGTCGTCGCGCGCGTGAAGATCTCCACCTCGGCCCCGCGGCGGGCCAGCGCGCGCGCCAGCTCCAGCACGTAGACGTTCATGCCGCCCGCGTCGCCGGTGCCCGGCTGGTCCAGCGGCGACGTGTGCACCGACAGCATCGCCACCCGCGGGCCGGGGCGCGTCGCGTCGGCCGAGGTGCTCATCAGGACTCCAGCACGCAGGCGGGCGGCGTGGGCAGGGCGTGGCGTGCGACGACCTCGCCGGCACCGGTCGCCGGGTCGATCCGCACGGTCGCGAGCTCGCTGCGGCCCTGGAGGGCGACGACCACGGTCTCGGCCGCGTCGTCGGCGCCCGCGGCCAGCACGGCGTGGTGGCGCGGCCACGCGCCGTCGCCCAGCGGGACGTCGGCGAGGTGCTCCAGGACGGGTGCGCCGCCGTCGGCCGGGCGCACCGCGAGCACGGCGAGGAGGTCGGCCCCGCGCACCCCGACGTGCACCCGGGTGCCGTCGGCGGAGAGGGTCACGTGGGCGGGGAAGTCGCGCCCGCCCTCGGCGGCCGGGGAGACCGGCACCGCGGCCGCGGGCGTCCAGCCCTCGCCGTCGCGCACCAGCAGGTGGGCGCGGGCGTCGAGCTCGCCGACGACGACGAGCGACCCGTCCGCGAGGGTGACGAGGTGGCGCGGCCCGGTGCCCGGCGGCAGGACGGCGGCGACGTCCGCGGGGGCGCCCGCGTCCGCGCCCGTGGCCGGGTAGCGCCGCACGACGTCCGCGCCGAGGTCGCACACCAGGACGTCGTCGCCGGCCTCGGCCACGAAGTGCGCGTGCGGGCCGGCCTGGCGCTCCACGACCGGGCCGCTGCCGACCCCGGGGTGGGCGACGACGCCGTCCGCGGCGAGGTCGCCCGTGGCCGCGTCGACCGGCACGGCCGCCGCCACGCCGTCGCCGTAGTTCGCGAGCCAGACGACGTCGCCGCGCGCCAGCACGTGGCACGGGTCGTCGCCGCCGGAGGCCACCGAGCCCGACGGCGCGAGCGTCGCGGTGCCGTCGGCGTCCCCGACGCGGAACGCCGTGAGCGTGCCGGCGGCCGTCTCCCCCACCGCGTAGAGCGAACGGCCGGACGGGTGCGCCGCGAGGAAGGAGGGGGACGTCGCCGCCACGGCCGGGACCGCGGAGGCGACCGAGCCGTCGGCACGGTCCAGCTCGACGCGCCAGATGCTCTCGCCGCTGCCCGGCTCCGCCCCCGGCTGCGGGTAGGTGCCGACCCAGAGCTGCGCCCGAGCGCCCGTGTCCGTCATGGCCTCAGCCTATGACCGCCGGCCGCCCGGGCCGGAACGCGCACGACCCCGGCCGGAGCCCGGCCGGGGTCGTGCGGTGCGCCGTGCGCGCGTGCTGCGGCGAGGTCAGTGCGCGGCCTCGTAGGCGGCCATCACCGTGGCCGAGATGCGGCCCCGGTCGCTGACCTCGTGGCCGTTCTCGCGGGCCCACTCGCGGATCTTCGCGAGCTGCGCGCGGTCGGTGCCGGTGCGGCGGGCGGCGGCACGGGTGCCGCCCCCCAGGCGTGCCGTGGTCTTGCGGCCGTGCCCGATCCAGGTGGCGAACGCGTCGCGGAGCTCGGAGGCGTGCGCGGAGGTGAGGTCGATCTCGTAGGAGACGCCGTCGAGGGCGAACGTCACGGTCTCGTCCGCGTCGCTCCCGTCGATATCGTCGATCAGGACGATCTGCTGCTTCTGAACCACGTGAATGCCTTCCGGTCATGAAGAGATGACATCGTCGACAATGCCTTCTCCGTCACCGGAATGTCAATGCGAATCGCACGCGACCCGACAATGACATCAAGAATTCAGCGGGATTCCTGCTCGGCGGGGACGGCGGCGGCAGCAGCGGCAGCGGCCGCCTCTTCCGCGTCCATCTTCTCGAGGGCGAGCCGCTCGTTCCGGTCCGCGTGCAGAATCTTGCGCATCGCGAGCCAGAAGAGCAGGCCCACACCGACGGACGGGGCGAGCCCGCTCAAGATGGCGACAAAGGTGTCCATGGGATGACTTTCGTTCAGGCCGTCGGCTTGACGAGCGGGAAAAGGATGGTCTCGCGGATCCCGAGGCCGGTGAGCGCCATGAGGAGACGGTCGAGACCCATCCCCATCCCGCCCGACGGCGGCATCGCGTGCTCCATCGCGGTGAGGAAGTCCTCGTCGAGGGCCATCGCCTCGTCGTCTCCCGCCGCGGCGAGCAGCGCCTGGGCCTCGAAGCGCTGGCGCTGCACCACCGGGTCGACCAGCTCGGAGTAGCCCGTGGCCAGCTCGAACCCGCGCACGTACAGGTCCCACTTCTCCACCTGGCCGGGCACCGTGCGGTGCGCGCGCACCAGCGGCGACGTCTCCACCGGGAAGTCCCGGACGAAGGTCGGGGCGTGGAGCCCGTCGCCCACGTGGTGCTCCCACAGCTCCTCGACCAGCTTGCCGTGGTTGGCCTTCTTCGGGTCGACCGAGATCTCGACCTTCTCGGCCAGCTCCGTGAGGTGCTCCACCGTGGTCTCGGGAGTGATCTCCTCACCGATCGCCTCGGAGAGGGACCCGTACATCGTGATCTGCGCCCATTCGCCGCCGAGGTCGTACTCCTCACCGTCGGGAAGGGTCACGACCGTGGTGCCGAGAACGTCGAGCGCGGCGCGCTGCACGAGATCCTGCGTCAGGGCGCCGATGGTGTTGTAGTCGCCGTACGCCTCATAGGCCTCGAGCATCGCGAACTCGGGAGAGTGCGTGGAGTCCGCGCCCTCGTTCCGGAAATTCCGATTGATCTCGAAGACCTTCTCGACTCCGCCCACGACCGCGCGCTTGAGGAAGAGCTCCGGCGCGATCCGCAGGAACAGATCGATGTCATAGGCATTCATGTGCGTCATGAACGGACGCGCCGACGCCCCGGATGCGATGGTCTGCAGCATCGGGGTCTCGATCTCGAGAAAGCCCCGGCCGTGGAAGTTGTCGCGCAGCGAGCGCACGACGCCCGCGCGGGTGCGGACCATCTCGCGGGCCGCGGGGCGCGCGATGAGGTCGACGTACCGCTGGCGGACGCGGGCCTCCTCGGACAGGTCCTTGTGCAGCACAGGCAGCGGCCGCAGGGCCTTCGCCGCCAGCTGCCACGAGTCGGCGAACACGCTGAGCTCGCCGCGGCGCGACGAGCCCACGCGCCCGTGCACGAACAGGTGGTCGCCCAGGTCGACGTCGGACTTGAACGACGCCAGCGACTCCTCGCCGACCTCCTTGAGGCTGAGCATCGCCTGCAGGCGCCGCCCCTCGCCGTCCTGGAGCGTGACGAAGCACAGCTTGCCCGTGTTGCGCAGGAAGACGACGCGTCCGGCCACGCCGACGACGTCGTCCGTCTCCTGGCCCGCCTCGAGGTGCTCGTAGCCCTCGCGCACCGCAGCGATCGAGTGCGACACCGGCAGCCCGACGGGGTAGGGCTCGACGCCCTGCTCCAGCAGCCGGTCGCGCTTCTCCCGGCGCACGCGCATCTGCTCCGGGAGGTCGTCCGTGCCCGCGGCGGAGTCGTCGGCGGGCGCGGCGGAGGCGGGGTTCTGCGGGGAGGTCACCCGGAGATTCTACGAGCGATCGCCGGGTGCCGGGATCAGGGGCGGAGGTCGAGGGCGAGGTCGAGGATCGGCGCCGAGTGCGTGAGCCCGCCCACGGACAGGTAGTCGACGCCGGTCGACGCCACCTCGCGCGCGCGGTCGAGGGTCAGGTTGCCCGTGGCCTCGAGCTCCACGTGCGCCGGGACGCCGGCACGCCCCTGCCGCGCGCGGACCGCGGCCACGGTCTCGGCGAGCACGGGCGTCGGCATGTTGTCGAGCAGCAGGAAGTCCGCGCCGGCGTCCAGCGCCTCCAGCGCCTGGGCGGTGGTGTCCGCCTCGACCTGGACCAGCACGTCGGGGAACGCGCCCCGCACCGCGTCGATCGCGCCGCGCACGGAGCCGGCGGCCACCACGTGGTTGTCCTTGACCATCGCGACGTCGTACAGGCCCATCCGCTTGTTGGTGCCGCCGCCCGCGCGGACCGCGTACTTCTCCAGCGCGCGCAGGCCGGGCGTCGTCTTGCGGGTGTCGAGCACCTGCGCGCCCGTGCCCGCGAGCTCGCGCGACCACGCCGCCGTCGCCGTCGCGACGCCCGACGCGCGCGACGCGAGGTTGAGCAGCGTCCGCTCCGCGACGAGCAGCACCTGCACCGGGCCCGCGAGCGCCGCGAGCACCCGGCCGTGCTCGACGGCGTCGCCGTCCTGCGCGTGGAACGTCACGGTGGGGGCCGGCAGGCCCAGGCGGCCGGCGACCTGCGTCAGCACCTCCGCCACCACGACCAGCCCCGCGACCGTGCCCGCCGCCCGGGCGACGAGGTCCGCCGTCCCCGTGGCCGACGCCGGCACCGTGGCCTGCGTCGTGACGTCGCGACCGGGCGCCGCGCCGAGGTCCTCGTCCAGGGCCACCTCGACGACGCGGGCCACCCACGCCGCGTCCAGACCGGGCTCGACGGCGGAGGCCCGGTCGTGCACGGGCAGGCCGGCACCCTTCAGGTCGGCACCGTCCACGTCGGCGTGGTTCGGGTCGGGGCGGTTCAGGTCGGGGCGCAGGTCGGTCACGCGTCGCAACGCTACCCGCACCGTCTCGCCCGGTGCGGCGCTACCTCGCGGCGACGGGGGCCGCCTCGCGGAGGGCGCCGTCGTCGTCGAGGGCCAGGACGACCCGACGCTGCCAGGCCGGGTCCGGCGCGGGGAAGTCGGTGCGGAAGTGCCCGCCCCGGGACTCGGTGCGCACCCAGGCGGCGTGCACGAGGGCGCTGGCGACCTGGTGCACGGTGGTGGTCTCCCACTCGGCGACCTGGGGGTCGGCGACGACGCCGTCGGCGCGGTGCGCGTCGGTCCGGACGGCGTCGAGGAGGCCGGCGGCGCGCTCGAGCGACTCGGCGGACCGCACCGGGCCCGCCCCCTCGGAGGTCGCGCGCTGCACGCGCGAGCGGGCCGCGGCGGCCACGAGGGCCGACCCGCCGGGGCGCTCCTCGGGGTCCGGGGCCGAGCGCAGCTCGCCGTCCTCGACCCGCTGGGCGACGTCGCGGGCGGCGCGGTGCGCGAAGACCAGCCCCTCCAGCAGCGAGTTGGACGCGAGCCGGTTGGCGCCGTGCACGCCCGTGCACGCCACCTCGCCGACGGCGTACAGGCCGGGCACGGAGGTGCGGCCGCGCACGTCCGTCACGACGCCGCCCGAGTGGTAGTGCTGCGCGGGCGCGACGGGGACGGGCTCCTCGGTCCAGTCGATGCCCTGGGCCAGCAGCCGCGAGGTGATGGTCGGGAACCGGCGCCGGAGGAACCCGGCCCCGAGGTGCCGGGCATCCAGCAGCACGTGGTCGGCGTTCGTGGCCGCCATGCGCCGCACGATGGCGTGCGCGAC
Source organism: Isoptericola sp. NPDC057653 (assembly GCF_042799955.1). Taxonomy (NCBI): domain Bacteria; kingdom Bacillati; phylum Actinomycetota; class Actinomycetes; order Micrococcales; family Promicromonosporaceae; genus Isoptericola; species Isoptericola sp. NPDC057653. The sequence goes on from NZ_JBHVHP010000003.1 coordinate 217,442, forward strand.
GACGTCCCGCGGCGCCAGCTCGGCCAGCTCGTGCTCGCGGGGCATGAAGCGGTAGCCGTCGACGTCGAGCAGCAGCGCCCCCTCGCCGCGGACGGCCTCGCTGATGAGCGGCTGCTGGCCCTTGGCGCCGAGCCCCTGCCACAGCACGGTCGGGTGGAACTGCACGAACTCGAGGTCGCCCACCGTGGCGCCCGCGCGGAGCGCCGCGGCGATGCCGTCGCCCGTGGCGCCGGGCGGGTTGGTCGACGAGCGGAAGACCTGCCCGATGCCGCCCGTGGCCAGCACCACCACCGGCGCCAGCGCGGCGCCCACCCCGTCGCGGCTGCCCGCGCCGCGCACGTGCAGCGTGACGCCCGCGGCGGGCCGGCGGCCGTCGGGGCCGGGGGCGCCGGTGAGCACGTCGAGCACCAGCGCGTTCTCCAGCACCTCGATGCCGGGGTCGTCGCGCACGGCCTCGATCTGCGCCACGAGGGCGCGGGAGATCTCCGCGCCGGTGGCGTCGCCGCCCGCGTGCACGATCCGGTCGGCGCGGTGGCCGCCCTCCCGGGTGAGGGCGATCTCGCCGTCCGGGCCCACGTCGAACGACGTGCCGCGGGCCACGAGCTCGCGCACGCGGTCCGGGCCCTCGGTGACGAGCACCCGCACCGCCTCGGGGTCGCTCAGGCCGCCGCCGGCGGCGAGGGTGTCCGTGAGGTGGGCGTCGGGGGTGTCGTCGGGGTGCAGGGCCGCTGCGATGCCGCCCTGCGCCCACACCGTGGACCCGGAGGACAGCGCGCCCTTGGTGACCAGCAGCACGCGCGGCACGCGGGAGCGCAGCTCCAGCGCCGCCGTCAGGCCCGCGATGCCGGTGCCGACGACGACCGCGTCGGCGGTGATGGTCCAGCCGGGGGCCGGGGCGACGAGCGCGCGGGCCAGCCGCGGCCCGTTCACCGGGTCGTCACCGGGCCGTCGGGGCTGCGGTCGGGGGTCCGCGCCGCCGTCACCGGACGGCCGCGAAGGGCACGCCGCTGGACTCCAGCCCGAAGCCGTCCGGCACCTGGCCCGGGTCGTCGTCGAGCTCGACGACCCGGTTCTCCGGGTCGACGAAGACGACCGCCGGGGAGTAGGTCCGCGCGTCGGCGTCCGAGAGCATCCCGTACGCGATGACGATGACGGTGTCCCCCGGGTGCACGAGGTGCGCGGCCGCGCCGTTGATGCTGACCTGGCGGCCGCCGCGCTCGCCCGGGATGACGTACGTCGTGAGGCGGGCGCCGTTGGTGACGTCGACCACGTCGACCTGCTGGCCGGGGTACAGGTCCGCGGCGTCGAGCAGGTCGGCGTCGATCGTGATCGAGCCGACGTAGTGCAGGTCCGCCTGCGTCACGGTGGCGCGATGGATCTTGCCGATCATCATCGGCCGCTGCAGGGAGGCGGGGCGGTTCGCGTGCTCAGTCACTGGGGTTCTCCTGTGGACTCGCGCTGGTGGCGGGGCCGCCAGCGAGGTCCACGGCCTGGTTGTCGATCAGTCGGGTGGCGCCGACACGCGCCGCCACGAGGAGGAGGGCGGAGCCGCGGAAGTCCGCGAGCACCGGGTCCACGGTAGTCGGGTCGACGAGTGCCAGGTAATCCACCTCAACACCGGCCCCCGCCTCGAGGATTCCCGACGCCGCGGCGCGGACGGCCTCCGGGCCCTCGCCGGCCGCGTCCGCACCGGCCCGCAGCGCCCGGGACAGCGTCAGCGCGGCGGCCCGCTCGTCGTCGGACAGGTAGGCGTTGCGCGAGGACATCGCGAGACCGTCCGGGTCGCGCACGATCGGCACGCCGAGGACCTCGACGTCCACGTCCAGGTCCCGCACCATGCGGCGCACGGCCAGCAGCTGCTGGGCGTCCTTCTCCCCGAACAGGGCCACGTCGGGGCGCACCAGGTGCATGAGCTTCAGCACCACGGTGAGCACGCCGTCCAGGTGGCCGGGGCGCGACTCGCCCTCCAGCACCTCGCCGACGTGCCCGGCCGCGACGCGCACGATCGGGTCCCCGTCGGGGTAGACGACGTCCGGCGTGGGCGCGAACACCAGGTCCGCGCCCACGCTCGCCAGCTTCGCGAGGTCGCCGTCCAGGTCGCGCGGGTACCGGTCCAGGTCCTCGCCGGCGCCGAACTGCAGCGGGTTGACGAAGATCGTCACCACGACCTGCCCCGTCGGCCCGGCCGCCTCGCGCGCCTGCCGCACGAGCTGCAGGTGGCCGTCGTGGAGCGCGCCCATCGTCATGACGACGGCCCGCCGGTCCGTGGGCTCCGGCCCCGACAGGGTCCACGCGGTGAGGGCGTCGTGCAGCTCCGGCCGGGTGCGCACGACGGCGGGCGCCGCGGTGGTGGGGGTCTCTGCGCTCATCGTGGCTCCTCGGACGGGTCGTCGGGGTGGTGCGCCGCGGGCGGCGCGAGGGCGTCGAGCAGCTCGCGGGCCGCGCCGTCGCCGATGCGGTGGGCGGCGAGCGCGCGGCTCGTGGCGCCGCGGGCCAGCTCGGTGTACGACGCGGGGACGTCGGTGGCGCCGGTCCGCGCCGCCAGCTCCCGCAGCACGTCGAGGTGCGTGCGCACGGTGCCGACGTCGCCCCGCGACACGGGCCCGGTGAGCGCGGAGACCGCACCGGCGCCGTCGCGCACGTCCGCGGCGCGGGTCGCGCCGTCGAGCGCGGCCGACAGCAGCGGCGCCAGGGCGCGGCCGGGCTGCTCGACGCCGGCCGCCTCGAGCGCCTGCGCCGCCTGCGCGACGAGGACGACCAGGTGGTTCGCGCCGTGCGCGAGGGCCGCGTGGTACAGCCCTCGCGCCTCCTCCGCGACGATCACGGGCTCCCCGCCGACCTCGACGACGAGCGCCTGGCCGATCGGCTGGACCGCCGCCGGCGCCGTGACGGCGAACGTGCAGCCCTCCAGCCGGTGCAGGTCCAGCGAGGTCCCCGTGAACGTCATCGCGGGGTGCAGCGCCACCGGGATCGCGCCGGCGCGTCGGGCCGGGTCGAGCACGGCCGCGCCGTACCGGCCGGACGTGTGCACGACGAGCTGCCCGGGCTGCCAGGCGCCGAGCGCCGCGAGCCCGCCCACGACGTCCGCCAGCGCGTCGTCGGGCACCGCGAGCAGCACGAGCTCGGCGCGCTCCACGACCTCCTGGACCTCCAGGTGCGGCACGCCGGGCAGCAGCGTCGCGATCCGCTCGCGCGACTCCTCGCTGACGCCGCTCGCCCCGACGACGGTGTGACCCGCCGCCCGCAGGGCGCTGCCCAGCACGGCGCCGACGCGGCCGGCGCCCACGACGCCCACCCCCAGGCGGCCCGGCCGCGCCGACGGCGGGGTCGGGCGGTCGTCGGCGACGCTCACCGCGGGCCCTCCATCCAGCGCTCGGGACCCGCGTGGGCGCGGGCCTCCCGGGCGCGCACGGACTGCTCGTCGAGGAGGCGGGCGGCCTCGTCCTCGGCGAGGTGGTAGACGACCGGGCTGATGGGGCCGGGCGTGGAGTGCAGCGCGAACGACGCCAGGCGGCGCCGGCGCTGCCACGGCCCCTGCTCGAGCCCGAGGGACTGGGTGCGCTCGTGCGGCACCACCTCGAGGCGGCGCACGAACCGGCCGCCGCGCGCCAGGAGCGCGCGGCCCGTCACGGCGTACCCGTTGCGGCGCCAGCTCCACGGGTCGAGCAGCCGGGCCCGCTTCGGGCTGGTGACGAACCAGCGGTCGGTGCGGGCGTCGCCGGTGAGGGCCTCGTCGAGCAGGGCGAGCGTGTCGTCGGGGTCCGCGACCTGGAGGTCGGGCAGCACCAGCCAGAGCGCGGTGAGGGCCTCCTCGCGGGGGCCGACCGGCAGCAGCACGTGCTGCTGCTCCCCCTGCTGGCCCTCGCCGCCGCCGTAGCCGGCCACGTTGACCTTGACGCGCCACCAGTCCGGCCCGCGCCACAGCGGGCCCTGCGTGAGCGACACGGCCTGCACGCGGCCCGGCGGGATGGTCTGCGCGCGGGTCTCCAGCAGGCCGTGGCGCAGGCGGATCCCGTCGGGCGACAGCGCCGCGCGGAAGCCGAACTCCCCGGCGAAGCGCTGGAAGATGTACCCGCCGACGCCCAGGATGGCGGGCAGCGCCGAGAACAGGATGCTGACCTCGCGGGTCACGAACACCGCCACGCCCACGCCGACCAGCACGAGCACCGCGAACCACAGTCCGGGCATCCGCAGCAGCGACAGCAGCAGCCGCGTGGGCGGTACCTCGTAGACCTGACGCTCGGGCGCCTCCGGGGCGACGTCGTCCGCCTCCCCCTGGTCCGGCACCGGGTCGGGCACGGGCCCCGCCCCGGCGGGCCGCCCGTCGGCCAGGTCGGCGGGCGCGGCGACCGCGGCGGCGTCGTCCGGCGCGGGGCGCACCCCACCGGCCGGCGCGGCCGGCGCCCCGGCGCGGTGGGCGGCCTTGACGCCCGCGGCGCGGGCCAGCAGGTCCGCGCGCAGGTGCTGCGCGTCCGCCTCCTTGAGGAAGCCGATCGCCACGCCCGAGTCCGAGCCGCCGGCCACCTCGAGCCGCAGCTCGGCCAGTCCGAACAGGCGCGCGAGCAGCGGCTGGCGCACGTCGATCGCCTGCAGCCGGTCCAGCCGCGCGTGCCGCTGCTGCCGGAACAGGATGCCCTTGCGCAGGTGCACGACGTCGTCGTCCACCGCGTACGCCGTCATGCGCCAGGCGAGCGCGGCGTAGCCGAAGATGATCGCCGCCACCACGACGAGGCCGAGCAGCACCATCCACCACAGGCCGCGGATCTCGCCGGCGGCCTTGACCGCGTTGGCGACGTCGTCGAGGACCTGCTGGCCCGCGATGACGAGGATCGCGACGACGGCCGCCCAGCCGCGCACGAACGGCGTGACCGGGTGCACGCGGCGCCAGGTCAGGTCGTGGCGCGCGGACGGCGCGCCCGCGGCAGGGTCGGGGGCGGGTGCCGGGGCCGGGCCGGGCGTCGGACCCGAGGTCGGGCCCGGCGTCGCGCCGGGGGTCGGGGTGCTCACAGGCCCGCCAGCCTCGCCTCGCCCCGAGCGGTCAGCCGGTCGCGCAGCCGCTCCGCCTCGTCGGGCACCAGGCCCGGGATGTCGGCGTCGGTGCCGGCTGACGCGGTGTGCAGCTGCACCTTCGCGATCCCCAGCTTGCGGTCCAGCGGCCCGGCCTCCACGTCCACGTACTGCATGCGGCCGTAGGGCACGACGACGAGCGAGCGGAACATGATGCCCTTGCGGATGAGCAGGTCGTCGTCCCGCTCGGCGTACCCGATCGCGCGGACCTGCCGGGGCACGAGGAGCACCGCCCACAGCAGCAGCGCGGCCGGCACCCCGGCCAGCAGCCAGAACCACGGCGAGACGAGGACGGCCAGGACGACGCCCGCCACGAGGGGCACGCCCAGCGTCACCGAGATCGAGATGAGCCGCGCCGGGACCAGCCGCGGCGACACGCTCTGCCAGGCGACGTCCGGCGGGTCGAAGGGACCGGAGTGGCGCACGGCCGGGTGGTCCGCGCCCGCGGGGATGCTCGTCATGGCTCCATCCTTCCATCCACGCCGGGCCCGGCCACATCGTCCGTCCGGCTGGACCGTGACGCCCGCGGGTCCGACGGAGGTCGGACGGCCCCCCCTCCTCGCGGCGGGGTCCCGTCGTCAGGACGGGAGGGGGTCGGCGTGCTCCTCCGTGTCCCCGCCGTCGGCGTCGTCCGACGGCGGGAGCTGGCAGAACTTCTCCACGACGAGCCCGACCACGCAGAGCACGACCGCGCACGCGGCGGCGATCGCGGAGGCGATCGCCTGGTCCCGGCGCGCCTCGATGTGCAGCTGCCCGAGGACCACGAGCACGCTCGCGACGTACCGCCCGGCGAGCAGCGCGCCCGTCAGCGCCCCGGCCTTGGCCAGGACGAACGTGCGCGCGGCACGCAGCGGGTCGAGGTCCGGCCGGTCGCCCTTCTGGTACGCGCGCACGGCCCAGCCGGCCCAGAAGATGGCGCCGGCGAGCGCGAGCATCGCGACGTCCTCCACCCACGCGACGGTGGGCAGGTAGACGCCCCGCGACTCGAGCAGCCGCAGCAGCCCGGCGCCGCCCACCGCCACGACGGCGAAGACGGCCGCGAGCAGGCGGACCGAGGTGCGACGCATCTCAGCGGTCGTCCTCCCCGTACCGCTCCTGCGAGAGGGCCGGGCCGGGGTGCGCGTCCGGCAGCGGCGCGAACGGGTCCGGCAGCGCCGGCGGGTTGGCGGCGACACCCGGGGCAGGGGCCGGCGCCGGCGGCACCGGCTCGTGCCGTACCGGGCCCGGGGCGGCGGGCTGCGGCGTCGTGCGGTCCGGCACGAACTGCTCGGGCACGTACGCGACCGGCGCGAACGGTTCGGGTGCGAACGGCTCGGGGGCGAACGTCTCGGGGGCGGCCGCCTCCGGCGCGGCGGGCGGCGCGAACGACGACGCGACCGGCGGTGCGGGCGCCGCGGGCGCGGACGGGACGAGGCCCGACTGCACCGGCAGGTACGGCGCCGGGCCCGACGGCGCGGGCGGGGAGGGCACCGGCGCGTGCGGTCCGGCGTCGTGCCCGACCGGCGTGACGGCGGCGAACGGCCGCGGCGTGAGCGGCTGCGCCGGGTCGCCGTAGGCGTCGGGCCCGTAGGCGTCGTAGGCGTCGCGCGGGCCACCGTGCGGGTCGTCCCGCCGGGGCTCGGCGTGCGGCTCCGGCTCGACGACGGAGGGCGCCGCGTACGGCTCGGCGTAGGGCTCCGACGGCGGCTCCGCGACGGGCGCGCCGGGCTGCTCGGCGGCGTACGGCTCCACCCCGTGCTGCTCGCCGGGGTAGGCCTGCGCCGGGTACGCGCCGGAGGCCTGTTCCTGCGGCGCCGGCTCCGACTGCGGCACGGGCGAGGACGGTGCGGGGTCCGACCCGGCGGAGACCTGGCCGGTGCTCTGCGTGGGCCCGGTCAGCCAGTCGAGCGCGAGCCAGCGGATGCCGGCCCGGTCGGGGGCGGTCACCGCGAGCTGGCCGACGGGGCCACCGCCCGGGCCGCCGAGCAGCGCCTCGGGCGCGACCTCGGCCCACGGCACCAGCACGAACGCGCGCTCCTGGGCGCGCGGGTGCGGCAGCTCGAGGTCGGGCCCGTTCGCGACGAGCGACCCGTACTGGACGATGTCGACGTCGAGGGTGCGCGGGCCCCAGCGCTCCTCGCGGACGCGGCCGTGCTGCGCCTCCACCTGCTGGGTGCTGCGCAGCAGGTCCCGCGGCGAGAGCGTGGTCCGCACGACGAGGACGGCGTTGAGGTAGTCCGGCTGCTCCGGGCCGCCGACGGCGGCCGTGCGCGCCAGGGGCGAGACCTCCATGACCTGCACGCCGGGGAGCCGGTCGACGTCGGTCACCGCCTGGCGGAGGGTGACCTGCGCGTCGCCCAGGTTGGCGCCGAGGGCCAGCACGGCCTCGACGGGCTCGGCCGGGGTGGTGTCCAGCGGGTCCCCGGCGGGCGTCGGCGCGACCTCGGGCTCGGGGGCGGCGGCCGCCGCGACGGCGACGGGCGCCGCGACGGGCGCGGGCGTTGCCGGCTCGGGCTCCGGCGGCGCGTCGGCGAACGCCGCTGCCGGGAACGCCGGGGCGGCCTCGACGGGCTCGGCCGGCGTCGCGGCGGGCACCACGGGCGGGCGCGACCGGTCGCGGCGGACCACGATCGCGACGTCGTCGAACGGCACGGGGATGGGCGCCTGCGGCTTGTGCACGCGCACGTCCACGGCCTGCACGGCCGGGCGGGCGAGGACGACGGCGGCGATCCGCTCGGCGACGGTCTCCACGAGGTCCGCCGGGGACCCGGCGAGCACGTCGTGCACGTCCTGCGCGACGTCGGCGTAGCTCACCGTGCGCCCGAGGTCGTCCGACGACGCGGCCTCCCGGGTGTCCAGGTGCAGCACGACGTCGGCGCTGAAGACCTGCCCCTCGGCGCGCTCGTGCGCGAGGACGCCGTGGTGCCCGGTCGCCGTGACGCCGGCGAGGCGGATCTGGTCGAGCGGCTGTCCGTCCGGTCCGGGAACGGCTGCTGCGAAGGTCACGAGAGGCCCTCCTCATCGGCGGCGGTACGGGGCCCGCCCACGGCTTCGGTGCGGTGTGCCGGTGCGGTCATCCCGGCATCCTCCACGTCGAGGGACGCCGCCGTCCAGGCGTCCGCGACGCGGACCGCGTCCGCGCTGGCCCGGGCGGCGTGGACGCGCACGGCCCACGCGCCCGCGGCGGCGGACAGCGCGGAGACGGCGGCGGTGGCGTGGTCGCGCTCGAGCGGCGGCGCGGGCCGGTCGTCCGGCAGTCCGCGGGTCCCCTCGAGCAGGTGCCCCAGGAACCTCTTGCGCGAGGCGCCGACGAGCACCGGGCGCCCGAGCGAGTGCAGCGCGTCCAGGTGGGACAGGATCGGCCAGTTCAGGGCGCCGGCCTTCGAGAAGCCGAGGCCCGGGTCGAGCACCACCTGCTCGGCGGCGACGCCCACGGCGAGCAGGGCGTCCATGCGCTGCGCGAGCTCGTCGCGCACCTCGGCGACGACGTCGTCGTACACCTCGAGGCTGTCCATGACGTCCGCGTGGCCGCGCCAGTGCATCGCGACGTACGCGACGCCCGTGTCGGCCACGACGTGGCCCATCCGCGGGTCGGCGAGGCCGCCCGAGACGTCGTTGACGAGCCGCGCGCCCGCGGCGACCGCACGCTCGGCGACCGCGGACCGCGTCGTGTCGACCGACACCACGGCGCCGTGCGCCGCGAGCCGCTCGATCACCGGGAGCACGCGGCGCAGCTCCTCGGCCTCGTCCACGCGGGCGGAGCCCGGCCTGGTGGACTCTCCGCCGACGTCGAGGATCTCCGCGCCCTCGGCCAGCAGGTCGAGGCCGTGCTGCACGCCGGCGTCCGGCTCGAACCACTCGCCGCCGTCGGAGAACGAGTCGGGCGTGATGTTCACGACGCCCATGACGAGGCACCGACCGACCCCGGACAGCTCCGGGAGCCCCGCGACGAGCGCGTCGCGCGGGTGCACCGTCATCCGGGTGTCACCGCCCCGCGATGAGGCTCATGGCCTCGGCGCGCGTCGCCGGGTTCTGCATGATGCCGCGCACGGCCGACGTGACCGTGCGGGAGCCCGGCTTGCGCACGCCGCGCATCGACATGCACAGGTGCTCGCACTCCACGACGACCAGGACGCCGCGCGGCTCGAGGATGCGCACCATCGCGTCCGCGACCTGCGTCGTCAGGCGCTCCTGCACCTGCGGGCGCCGGGCGTAGACCTCGACGAGCCGCGCCAGCTTCGACAGGCCCGTGATCCGGCCGTCCGTGCTGGGGATGTAGCCCACGTGGGCGACGCCGTGGAACGGCACCAGGTGGTGCTCGCACGTCGAGTACACCTCGATGTCGCGCACCAGCACCATCTCCTCGTGACCGAGGTCGAAGGTGGTGGTCAGCACGTCCTCGGGCTCCTGGCGCAGGCCCGCGAAGATCTCCTGGTAGGCGCGCGCCACGCGGGCGGGCGTCTCCCGCAGGCCCTCGCGGTCCGGGTCCTCGCCGACCGCGAGCAGCAGCTCGCGGACGGCGGCCTCGGCCCGCACGGAGTCGTACGGGGGCACGTCCGCGGCCGCGCGCATGCCCAGGTCCGTCACCGGGTCGGTCACCGGTTCTCCCCCGCTGCCGGGGGCTCGCTGTCGGTGCCGACGCCCGGGCCGGCCTCCTGCAGGTCGCCCTCGTTGCCCACGATGGCCGCCTCGTCCTGCGGCACGACGTGCCCGTTGCCGTTGGCCGCGGCGCGCTCGCCGTCGGTCATGATCGGGCCGCGCGTCTGCACGGTGCGCTGCTCGCTGGACAGCCAGACGTCGCGCGGCTCGCGCTTGACCACGGGCGCGAAGATCTCCGCCAGCTCGGCCTGGTTGAGCGTCTCCTTCTCGAGCAGGCGCAGCACCAGGTCGTCGAGCACGTCGCGGTACTGGGTGAGCACCTCCCACGCCTCGTCGTGCGCGGCCTCGACGAGCTTGCGCACCTCGTGGTCCACGGTGCCGGCGACGGCCTCGGAGTAGTCCCGCTGGTGGCCCATGTCGCGACCCAGGAACGGCTCGCCCGAGCCGTTGCCGAGCTTGATGGCGCCGACCTTCTCGCTCATGCCGTACTCGGTGACCATCTTGCGGGCGGTCGCCGTGGCCTTCTCGATGTCGTTGCTGGCGCCGGTGGTCGGGTCGTGGAAGACGATCTCCTCGGCCACGCGGCCGCCCATCGCGTACGCGAGCTGGTCGAGCAGCTCGTTGCGGGTGGTGGAGTACTTGTCCTCCATCGGCATGACCATCGTGTAGCCGAGGGCGCGGCCGCGGGGCAGGATCGTCACCTTCGTGACGGGGTCCGTGTAGCGCATCGCCGCCGCGACCAGGGCGTGCCCGCCCTCGTGGTAGGCGGTGATCTTCTGCTCCTTGACCTTCATCACGCGGGTGCGCTTCTGCGGCCCGGCGATGACGCGGTCGATCGCCTCGTCCAGCGCGCGGTCGTCGATGAGCTGGGCGCCGCTGCGGGCGGTGAGCAGCGCGGCCTCGTTGAGGACGTTCGCCAGGTCGGCGCCCGTGAAGCCCGGGGTGCGGCGCGCGACGGCGGCGAGGTCGATCGTGTCGACCATCGGCTTGCCCTGCGCGTGCACGGTGAGGATGTGCTCGCGGCCCTTGAGGTCCGGCGCCTCGACGGCGACCTGGCGGTCGAAGCGGCCCGGGCGCAGCAGCGCCGGGTCGAGGATGTCGGGGCGGTTGGTCGCCGCGATGAGGATGACGTTCGTCTTGACGTCGAAGCCGTCCATCTCGACGAGCATCTGGTTCAGCGTCTGCTCGCGCTCGTCGTGACCGCCGCCCATGCCGGCGCCGCGGTGGCGGCCGACGGCGTCGATCTCGTCGACGAAGATGATCGCCGGCGCGTTGTTCTTCGCCTGCTCGAACAGGTCGCGGACGCGGGACGCGCCGACGCCGACGAACATCTCGACGAAGTCCGAGCCGGAGATCGAGTAGAACGGCACCCCGGCCTCGCCGGCGACCGCGCGGGCGAGCAGGGTCTTGCCGGTGCCGGGCGGGCCGTACAGCAGCACGCCCTTGGGGATCTTGGCGCCGACGGCCTGGAACTTGGCCGGGTCCTCGAGGAACTCCTTGATCTCCTGGAGTTCCTCGACCGCCTCGTCCACGCCCGCCACGTCGGCGAACGTCACCTGCGGCATGTCCTTGCTGATGAGCTTGGCCTTGGACTTGCCGAAGCCCATGACGCCGTTGCGCCCGCCGCCCTGCATCCGCGACAGGATGAACCAGAAGACCACGCCGATGATGAGGAACGGGATGAGGAAGCCCAGCATCGAGCTCCAGAAGCTCGGCTGCGGCACCTGGGAGTCGAACCCGTCCTTGAGGTCCGCGGTCCGGACCGCGGTGGCCACCTCGTCGCCCTGCGGCTGGACGTAGAAGAACTCGACCTTCGTGCCGTGGTCCTGCTCTTCCTTCGACCCCTGGTCGGTGACGTACTTCTTGCTCAGCTCGAGCTCGACGCGCTGCTCCCCGTCGACGACGAGTGCGTGGTCCACCGTGTCGCCGGCGAGCAGCTCGAGCCCCTGAGAGGTCTCGATCCGCGACACCCGGTCGGTGCTGAACGCGCTGAAGGCCAGCGAGACGAGCACGAGGCCGACCACGATCCAGATGATCGGGCCGCTCAGGATCTTCTTGATGTTCATCGGCGACGGGGTCGGTGCCCCGCTTCCCTTCCGTCGGGCAACGTGTGGTTCACGACGCTACACGCCGAGTGTGGACGAACCGTGGGTGTTCGCCCAGGGCGCGACGGCGCCCGTCAGCTGTAGACGTGCGGCGCGAGGGTGCCGACGAACGGCAGGTTGCGGTACTTCTCGGCGTAGTCGAGGCCGTAGCCCACGACGAACTCGTTGGGGATGTCGAAACCGACGTAGCGCACGTCGACGTCGACCTTCGCGGCGTCGGGCTTGCGCAGCATCGCCGCGATCTCCACCGACTCCGGCCCGCGGGAGCGCAGGTTCGCGACGAGCCAGGAGAGCGTGAGGCCCGAGTCGATGACGTCCTCGACGATGAGCACGTTGCGGCCGGTGAGGTCGGCGTCGAGGTCCTTGAGGATGCGCACCACGCCCGACGACTTGGTGCCCGAGCCGTAGGAGGACACCGCCATCCAGTCCATGTGCACCGGGTGGTGCAGGCGGCGGGCCAGGTCCGCCATCACCATGACGGCGCCCTTGAGCACGCCGACCAGGAGCAGGTCCTTGCCGGCGTAGTCGGCGTCGATCTGCGCGGCGATCTCGTCGAGCTTGGTGCCGATCTGCTCCTCGGTGAGCAAGATGTTGGCGAGGTCGCCTGAGACGTCCGACTGGTCCACGGTCACTCCTCGAGGGAACGGGTTGGGGCTGGGGGGCGCGCCGTCCGGACCGGGCTGGGCTCGGCGGGTCGCAGGTAGAGCCTGCCACACGCGCGGAGGGCACGAGCGTCGCCCGGCAGGTGGACGGCGCCCTGCCCACGCCACGAGACGACGAGCGCGTCGAGGGCGTCCACGTGCCGCGCCGTCGTCGCCCCGGGCGCGCAGCCCACGGCGAGCGCGGCCGACCGCAGCGCCCGTCGCCGCAGCGCCGCCGGCGCCGCGGCGAGCGCGTCGGCGTCGAGCGCGACCCCGGCCGGCCGGTCGTCGGGCACGGCCGCCGTGGCGAGCAGGTCGGCGGCCAGGGCGTCGAGCGCGTCGGCGTCGTCGCGCAGCTGGTCCGCGGTGCGGGCGAGGGCGGGCACGACCCCCGGCCCGAGGGCGTCCTCCAGCGCGGGGACGACGGCGCCGCGCACCCGCGTGCGGGCGGGCACCGCGCCGCCGGCGGGGGCGTCGACCGGCTCCCCGGCGCCCGGGAGCACGTTGGTCGGGTCGGTCCAGAACGCCAGCCCGGCGGCGGCGCACACGGCCTCGGTCTGCGCGCGCCGCAGCCCGAGGAACGGCCGGACGTACCGCCCGCGGCGTCGCGGCATGCCCGCCAGCGACCGCGCACCGCTCCCCCGCGCCAGGCCGAGCAGCACGGACTCGGCCTGGTCGTCCTGGGTGTGGCCCAGCAGGACGGCGGCGGCGCCGGTCTCGTCGGCCGCGGCGTCGAGCGCGGCGAACCGGGCGGCGCGGGCGGCACCCTCCGGACCGCCGGACCCGGGGGCGTCGTCCACGCGCACGCGGCGCACCAGCACGGGGTCCAGGCCGAGCTCGCGGCAGCGGGCGGCCGCCGTCGCCGCGACGACGTCGGACCCGGCCTGCATGCCGTGGTCCACGACGACCGCGCCCGCGCGCACCACGAACCCCGGCGCCCGCACGGAGCGGCCCACCCGCCGGGCCTCGACGACGGTCGCGGCCGCCAGCGCGAGGCTGTCCGCCCCGCCGGAGCACGCGACCAGCACCAGGTCGCCCGCGCCGAGCGCGAGGTCGCTCAGCTCCGCGCGGACGGCGGCGCGGGCCGCCGCGAGCGCCGGGTCGACGCGGGCCACGCCTTCCCCGCCCCGGCCTCAGCCGTGCACGCGCCGCACCCAGGCGCGCGGGTCGGCGATCTCGCGGGCGGACGGCAGGTGCCCGGGCTCGGACCAGACGGCGTTGAGCCCGTCGCGGCCGACCCGCTCCTCGACGGCGCGCACGAACGCCGCGCCGTCGCGGTACTGGGCGAGCTTGGCGTCCATGCCGAGCACGCGGCGCAGGACGACGTCGAGCGCGGGGGCGCCCTCGCCGTCGCGCCGCTTCTCGAAGCGCGCGCGGATGGTGCGCACGGAGCGCACGACGCGCGGCCCGACGGCGTCCATCATCACGTCGGCGTGCCCCTCCAGGAGGGCCATGACCGCGGTGATCTCCTCCAGCTCGGCCCGCTGCTCGGGGCCGAGGATCCCGTCGAGCGGGGTGACGAGCTCGCCGCGCACGGCGCGCAGCACGGTGCGCCCGACGACGGCCACCTTCTCCCGCAGCGGCGCGCGCGCCATCGCGACGGAGCTGCGGGTGACCCCGCTCATGAGGTCGCCCACCCGCCCCACGAGGTGGTCGGCGAGCCAGGGGGCGGTGGCGAACTGGAGGGCGTGGGTCTGCTCGTGCAGGCACACCCAGAGCCGGAAGTCGCGCGGTCGCAGCGAGAGCGACCGCTCCACCTGCAGCACGTTGGGCGCCACGAGCAGGAGGCGGCCGTTGGCCCCGGGGCCGGCGGCGGCGCGCGCGCCGTACGGGTCGAACTGGCCGAGCACCCGCCCCGACAGCAGCGCCAGCAGCCCCCCGACCTCGGCGGCACCGGCGAGCCGGGCGGCGGCGGAGGTGGGCGGCACGTCGGCCGCGACGGCCGCCATCACGGGGTCCGTCATCGCGCGCATCGACTGCGTGTTGGCGCGGGTCCACCCCGCTCGGTCGACGACGAGCACCTCGCCCAGCCCGCCCCCGGCGGGGACCGGGGTCGCGGGCGTCATCCCCGTGACGTCCAGGACGTGCCCGACGGCGTCGCCCGCGGCGGCGCGCAGGCCGGCGACGAGCTCGTCGAGCTCGTCGCGCGGCGCCGTCGCGCCCGGCCGGGCGACCCGGGCGGCGATCTGCGCCGCCGCCGTCCAGTCCAGCAGGGGCTCGGCGGCGGGGGCGGGCGTGGTCACGGCACCACGGTAACCAGATCCGGGGCGCCTACCGGCAGCCGCAGTCCGCGAGGTCGCCCGCGAAGCCGTCGAAGATCACCCGGGCGCCGTACGTGCCGCCGTCGGGCACCTTGTCGGCGAGGGTGACGAAGAGGAGCATCCGGTCGTCGGTGGTCACGACGTTCCCCGCGAGGCCGGTGACGTTCGGCAGGCTGCCGGTCTTGCCGGTGACGTAGCCGCGCCCGGGGTTCCCCTTCGGGTAGCGGTCGTGCAGGGTGCCGTTGAGGCCGGCCACGGCGAGCCCGTCCGCGACGTCGCGGAGCTCCGGGTGGTCGGGGTCGACGGCGAGCCGCAGGGTGTCGGCGAGCTGGCGGGGCGTGGCCCTCGAGCCGCGGGCCAGCCCGGAGAGGTCGTGCAGGGTGGCGCCGTCCATGTCGACGCCGAGGTCCTCGACGCCCGCGGTCACGGCGCGGACGGCGCTCGACCCGGTGCCGGGCATGCCGGCGTCGATGGCGACGATCCGCCCGACGACCTCCGTGATGGTGTTGTCCGACCGCCGCAGCATGTCGCCGACGACGTCGCGCAGCGGCGCCGACTCGACGCGCCCGACCTCCCGCGCGGACGACGGCGCGGTGTCGCGGTCCACGCTGCCCCGCACGGTGACGCCGTGCTTCTCGAGCGCCTTCGCGAACGTCTTCGCGGCCGCCATCGCGGGATCCTTCTCCCGCGGGGCGTACTCCTCGTCGGTGGTGCGCGCGACGTCCACCGCGAGCGCCGCGACCGGGGCCGTGTACCCGAGGGTCACGTCCTCGGCGGGCACCTTGGCGGGCACGGCCGGGCCGGAGAAGAGCGTGTCGTCGAGGCTGAGGGTCACGTCCGCGCCGGTGAGCCCCACCTGCGTCGCCACCTGGGCCGCCAGGTCGCCGAGGCCCGCGCGCCCGTTCACCTCGTCGGGGTGGCCGGCACCGGCGGCCAGCATCATGTCCCCGCCCCCCACGAGCACGAGGTGGGAGTCGCCGTCGAGCACGACGGTGGTGGGCAGCGTGGTGTCACCGCCGGGTCCCGCCATGGCGGCGACCGCCGTGAACAGCTTCTGCGTGGAGGCCGGCGCCATCGGGCGGTCGGGGGCGTTCGAGCCGAGCGTCGTGCCGGTGGCCGCGTCCGTGACGATCACGCCGACCCGCTTGCCGAGCCGGTCGTCCTTCCGCAGCCCGGTGACGAGCTTGCCGACCGCGGCCTGCGTGGGCTCGGCGGCGTCGTCGGGCAGGTCGGGCAGCGAGCGCTCCGGCGCGGGGCCCTCGGTGGCGCCGGGCGCCGAGGGGAACGGTGAGGCCGGCGCGGGCGCCGGCGAGGTGGTGAGCAGGCCGGGCACGACGTCATAGGCGTCCGCCACGAGGTACCCGCCGAAGAGCACGACCACGGTCGTGACGGTGGCGCCGACGCTGGCCCGCCACCCCATGTCGCCCTCCTGCACCGGTGAGATGTCCGTGAGCATCGTCACAGCCCGGATCCCGTGGCGCGCTCCGTGCGTATCTTCCCACGTCCGTCCGCCGATCGGGGCCGCCGCACCGCACCGGGCGCGGGCGACCGCGCATGGCACACTTTGACAGGGCGTCCGCACGAGCATGGCCCGCACCGAGCATGTCCGAGCATGGAGGAACAGTGGAGTTCGACGTCACGATCGAGATCCCGAAGGGCCAGCGCAACAAGTACGAGGTGGACCACGAGACCGGTCGCATCCGCCTCGACCGCATGCTCTTCACCTCGACGCGCTACCCGGACGACTACGGGTTCATCGAGGGCACCCTCGGCGAGGACGGCGACCCGCTGGACGCGCTCGTGCTGCTCGAGGAGCCCACGTTCCCCGGCTGCCTGATCCGCTGCCGCGCCCTCGGCATGTTCCGCATGCGCGACGAGGCGGGCGGCGACGACAAGGTGCTCTGCGTGCCCCTGGGCGACCAGCGCGCCGCGTGGCGCCAGGACATCGACGACGTCTCCGACTTCCACCGCCTGGAGATCCAGCACTTCTTCGAGGTCTACAAGGACCTCGAGCCCGGCAAGTCCGTCGAGGGCGCCCACTGGGTGGGCCGCTCCGACGCCGAGGCCGAGATCGAGCGCTCGTTCCAGCGCGCCAAGGACACCGGGTACTACGACAAGCACTGACGCCCGTTCCCGCCGACGGCGCCGCACCCCTCCGGGGGCGCGGCGCCGTCGTCGTTCCCGGGGTGGCCGTCAGGGCGCGATCGCGCGCCCGTAGCGCGCACCCGGCGCCGCGCCGAGGTCGAGCCGCACCACCGATCCCTCGGCCAGCAGGCCCGTGAGCACGGCCCCCGTGGCGGCGTTCTCGCCCGGCACGCCCACGTCGGGGGCCCGGCCGGGCACGACCTCGGGGTCGGCTCCCACCGTCGCGCCCATGCGGTCCCCCGCCTCGGCCCCGCCGGGCACCGCGGGCGAGTCCTGCGTCCAGCCCTGCCCCGTGCCGAGCGCCTGGACCATGCCCGCGTCGCGGACCGACCCCACGTCCTCGCCCGGCGACCCGACGACCACGCGCCACGCCCCGCGCAGGAACGCCACCGAGACGGCGCTCCCGAACAGGTCGCCGTCCTCGGCCGTACCCGCCTCGCCGGGCGAGTCCTGGTGGCGGCTGCGGAACGTCAGCAGCGGCTGCGTGAGCCCCGGGTGCACGCGGCCGACCGACACCATGCCGGCGTCGACGTCGGGCCCCAGGTCCTCGCCGGGCGACCCCACCGCGAGATCCACCACCTGGGGGTCCCCCGCCACGGGGAACAGGTGCACGGCGGCGCCGAACCGGTCGCCCGCCTCCGCCTCGCCGGGCACGCGCGCCAGCGCCTGGTGGACGAGCACGGGCGGGTGCTGGGTACCGGGCTCCGGGGGCAGGCCGCCCGGGTCCCCCGGCGGCGCGAACCACAGCGCGACGCCGCCCGCGCCGGCCTTCCCGGCCACCCGCATCCCGGGCGCCCCGGCCGCCATGACCTGCCCGCGAACGCTCAGCGACGAGCCCAGCGCGGCGCCCGCCGCGGCGGAGCCGCGCACCCCGAGGTCGGCGAGGTCGAACACCTCGCCGCCGCGGGTCGTCGTGTCCGTCGCGCCGACGACGAACGACGTCACCCGCCCGGAGTCCGGGGCGTTCGCGGCGTCGTGCCCGGGCGAGCCCACCCACAGCAGCTGCGGCTTCGGGTCGATCGTCTCCTCGGGGTACGACGCCGAGGCGAGCGCGGCCCCGAACCGCGCCCCGGCCTGCGGGGTGCCGAGCACGCTCTCCGAGTCGGCCGTGATCCGCTCCCGAAGGACGAACGCGCCCACCGACGAGTCGTACGCGTAGAGGTAGACGGCGCCCGCGTGGGGCATCCCGAAGACCGTCTCCTCCGGGCTGCCCACGACGAGCTGGCTGCAGAACCGGTCGTCGCCCTCCTGCTCGTACGAGCGCAGCTGGGCCACGGCCGTGCCGAACCCGACCGGCCCGCGCAGCACCACCGTGCGCGGCTCGCCGTCGCCCGTCAGGCGGACCTCGACGGTGCCCGGGCGCCCCGTGCCGCCGGGGGCTCCCACGACGGCGTCCGGCACGCGGTCGCCGTCGAGGTCGTGGCTCGGGCCCAGGCACTCCGGCTCCGCGACGGCCGACGGCGCGGCGACCACCCCCGCCGCCGCCAGAGCCGCGCAGGCGGCGGCGACGGCGGCCGGGCGATGTCGCCGGCGCGGTCCCGCGGCGCGGGCGTACGGCGCACGATGGTCGTCGGTCATGATGACCTCCCACGACGGTCGGCCGACGCCCCGTCGCGGCGGCCGGTCGTCCCTCGACGCTACCCCCGCGCCCGGTGGCACGACAGGTCGCGACGGGGTGACACCTGCGCCGCGGGTGGGCCACGGGGCGACGCCGGGACCCGCGAGCCCGCGAGGTCAGTAGCGGGTGATCGCGACGGCCGGGGAGACCACGGTGGAGACGTGCGCCGAGTCGGACGGCACGTACCGGAACCGCAGGTAGACCTTCCCGGGCTTCCCGTCGGCCGTCCGGAGGTACGTCGCGGGGACGTTCACCCGCTGCACGCCCTTGTCCCCCGCCGTCAGCGCCCAGTCCGCGCTCCACCGCGTCCGCCAGCCGGAGGCCGCCGCCCGCGGGCTGCGCGTCTCCAGCACCAGCCGGCCGCGCTCCGGCAGGCCCGCCGTCGAGACCCGCACCCTCCCCGCCTCGGACGATCCCAGCTTCGCCTTCACCCGGTACCAGGTGTGGTCCATCGACAGCCGCACGCTGGGCTTCGCCTTGACGATCGACTGGGTGACCCACCAGCGCGACCCGTCGTAGGTCCCGGCCGCCGGGACGAAGGACGCCTGGAGCTCGCGCCGACCGGGCTCGAGGGCCGTCCCGGAGACCAGCACGGACGCCATGCCGTCGACGACCATCGCGCTGCCGAGCGACCTGCCGCCCGCCGAGAGCGTGACCTTGCCGTCGAGCTTCGCCTTGTTCTCCGCCGTGACGCGGAGAGACACCCGGTGGGACAGCCCGTACGTCCAGCGGGCGGAGCGTGTGTCGATGTCCACCCACGTCTGATAGCGCTGCTTGACCGTCACGGTCTTCGGGGTGACCGGCGCCGCGTAGAACGGGCTCCGCAGCTCGACGAAGACCTTGGGGTCGGGCTTGGACGTGCCGAGGACGTCGTCCGGGTCGAACCAGACGGCGGCCGTGCCGTCGACCAGCTCGGCGCTCCGCCTCGCCGCCCCGCTGCTCCGGACGTGGTTGCGGACCTCGATCGTCCCGGAGACCGGCCCGAGATCGGACGACGCCCGGACGGTGACCTTCGCGGGTTGCCCGACGCGCCACGTCGACGCGGTCTGCACCGTCAGAGCGGCCGGCCTCTTCAGGACGTTCGCGCCGACGAACAAGGTGCTCAGGACCGTTCCGCCCGCGGCTTCCCGCAGGGTCATCCGGTAAGAGCGGCCCGGGGTCATGCCGGTGCCGGGAACGGCGACCGTGGCGATGCCGTCGGCCAGGGCCGCCGCGCCGAGAGCCGTGCCGGCCTCGTTGGCCAGCTCGACCCGGCCGCTCCGTGGCAGGTCGGTGCCCGTGAGGTCGACGGTGACGTCGGCCGGGTCCCCGTAGACCCGCGTGCCGGGGATCACCGGACGCCCGGGCGCGAGGATCTGGAGTGCGGCGGTGGCGGACGACGACGGCGTGGTGGAGCCGGACCGATAGTGACGCACCTCGAGGACGTGGTCTCCGGGGGCGTTCTCCGACCTCGGCAGCGTGAACCGCGCGACGCCTTCCGTGAGCTGGGTGCCCCCGAGGGTCCGGTCGTCGAGCAGCACCCGGACGCCGCCCGAGGCGGGCTCGTCGCCCTCCCGGACGACGATGTCGAGGACGATCTCCTCGCCCTGCCACCACCGCTCTCGCGTCAGCGTGACGGTCGTGGAGCTCTCGCCCTCGGCGGCCGTGGCGACCGGCGCCACCGCTCCCGTGAGGACCACCCCCAGCGCGACCAGCCACGCCGTGACGACCGCAGCGACCCGACCTCGTGCACCACGCATGAGCATCCGTTCTCTTGGTGTTGGCTGGAAGGTAGCGCAACACCGGATGCATGGTCGAGGGACGTCGGGCGACGCCCGGCGGGCGCCGGGAACGCCGCCCGCGGTCTACCGTGGACGCATGCGTGCTGCCGTCATCCACGGGCCCCGCGACGTCCGCGTCGAGGACCGCCCGGACCCGAAGATCCTCACCCCCGGCGACGCGGTGGTCCGCGTCGCCGCCGCCTGCGTCTGCGGCTCCGACCTGTGGCCCTACCGCGGCGTGTCCGCCGTGAAGAAGCCCCGCCCGATCGGCCACGAGCTGGTGGGCGTCGTCGAGGAGCTGGGCGCCGACGTCACGTCCGCCCGGGTCGGCGACTTCGTGATCCTGCCGTTCACCATGAGCTGCGGCGAGTGCCAGGCGTGCCGCGCGGGCTACCCGGCGGCGTGCGACCTCGTCACCGGCTTCGGCTCCACCGACCGCTGGGGGAACCCGGTGGACGGCGCGCAGGGCGAGCGCGTGCGGATCCCCCTCGCGCAGCACTCCCTGTTCCCCGTGGGCCGGCCGGAGGCCGAGCTCGAGGCCGCGGGCCTGGTCCCGCACCTGCTCACCCTGGCCGACGTCATGTCGACCGGGTACCACGCCGCGGTCTCCGCCGGGGTGTCCCCGGGCGACACGGTGGTCGTGGTCGGCGACGGCGCCGTCGGGCTGTCGGGGGTGATCGGCGCCCGCCTCCTCGGCGCGGAGCGCGTGATCGCGATGAGCCGGCACGACGACCGCGCGGCCCTCGCCCGCGAGTTCGGCGCCACCGACGTCGTCGCCGAGCGCGGCGAGGAGGGCCTGGCCGCCGTGCGCGACCTGCTCGGCGGGGACCTCCCCGACGCGGCCCTGGAGTGCGTCGGCACCGAGCAGTCGATGGACACCGCCCTGAGCGTGGTGCGCGGGGGCGGGCGCGTCGGGTTTGTCGGCGTGCCGCACGGACCCGACCTCAGCGTGCGGCGCCTGTTCGACCGCAACATCACCATCGGCGGCGGCATGGCGTCCGCCCGTCGTTACATGGAGACGCTGCTGCCGGACGTCCTGTCCGGCGACATCCGGCCGGGCACGGTCTTCGACCTGGAGCTCCCCCTCGCCGACACCGCCGAGGCGTACGCGGCGATGGACGAGCGCCGCGCCACGAAGGTGCTGCTGCGTCCCTGACCACCCCGGGGACGTCGCGAGCGCTCAGGGGCGGCCGGCGTAGGGCATGACGTCGTCCCAGCGGACGGGGGTCTCGCGGACGTCGACGCCGGGGCGCGGGGCCTCGACCATCATGCCGCCGCCGGCGTAGATCGCCACGTGCCGGATGGTCGACGGGTCAGACGTGTCGTTGGCGTAGAAGATCAGGTCGCCGGGGCGCATCGACCCGTACGACACCTTGCCGACCGTGAGGTACTGCGACCGCGACGTGCGCGTGATCCACACGCCCGCGGCGTCCCACGCGCCCGACGTCAGGCCGGAGCAGTCGTACCCCGGGTTGCCCGTGCCGCCCCACTGGTACGCGGTGCCGATCTTCGAGCGCGCCCACGCCAGCGCCGCACGGCCCTGGGCGGCGCTCCCCTGGCCGACGCCGCTGACGGGCGGGGGCTTCGGCGTCGGGTCGGGCTTCGGGTCCGGGCGAGGCGTGGGGTCCGGAGCCGGCTCGTGCGTGCGCGTCGGCCGGGGGTCGGGCTGCACCGCACCGTCGCCGCCCCCTCCCCCGCCGTCGCCACCCGCACGGTCAGGGGTGGTGACGGGCGCGTCGTCGGACCGGTCGGACGACGGCGCCGGGCTCGACGGGCCCGTGCCGGAGGGGCCCGAGCCGGACGACGTGGCCCCCGACGACGCGTCGGACGTGCCGGTCGAGGCGTCCTCGGCCGCCGCCCGCGCCGCCCGCTCGTGCGCGGCGGCGGCGCGCTGCTGGCGGTCCTCCTCGCGCTGCCGCTCCAGGTCGGCGGTGGTGCTGCGCAGGTCGGCGAGGCGGGTGAACAGCCGGTCGCGCTCCCGCTCGGCGGCGGTGGTCCGGGTGGTCAGGTCGTCGGCGGTGCGCCGCGCCGTCGCGAAGGCCGCCGCGGCGGCCTCGTCCGCCTCCTGCTGCGCGGCACGGGCGGCGTCCCAGCGGGCGTCGGCGTTGCGCGCTGACGCGCGCAGGTCCGCCTGCTGGGCGAGCGTGCGGGCGATCCGCCGGTCGACGGCCCGCTGCGCGGCGTCGGAGGAGACGACGTCGCCGAGGTCGCGAGCGCCGGCGACGACGTCGAGGGGCCCGAGGCCGCCCTCGGTGGCGCGCGCCGTGGTGCGGTACGCCTCGGCGAGGGAGGCGCGGGCCTCGCCCTCGGCCGCCTGCGCCCGGTCGGCCCGCTCGCGGGCGGCGCGCGTCTCGCGCTTCGCGGCGGCGAGCGCCTCGCGCGCCTCCGCGTAGTCCTCCGCGGCGGTCTGGACGCCGGCCTCGGCGCGCGCGAGCTCCGCGCGGATCGCGTCCAGCCGCGCCTCCGCGCCGGCGACGTCCAGGCGGGCGGAGTCCTCGGCCGCGTGCGCGGCGGCGACGTCGTCGTCCGACGGCGGCTCGGCCCACGCGCTGCCCGCGGCGGGCGCCCCGCCGAGCAGCACGACGACCGCCAGCGCGGCGGCCCTGCGGGCCCGCGGCGTGCGCCGGATGGGTGCGCCTCGGGTGGCCGTGCGTCGTGTGCCGCTCATGCTCCGCTCCTCCCCCGGGCCGCCCGGTCCTCCCCGGGAAGACGTTCTCCGGGCAACCTCGCCCAGGCTCACCCGAACCGGCAGGCAGCGCCACCCGAGAGTGCGCCGACGACGCGCGAGGCAAGGCGACACGCCGTCCATATTTTGGTCTCAGATCGCGAGACATGCCTGTCGCGGGGCGCCGGCCGGGGCTACCGTCGTCCGCATGACCCGTCGAATGTGCCGCTGACCACCGCGCACGTTCGCCTGCCTGCGGCCGCTCGTCGACCCAGCCAACCGCTCCGCGTGCGCAGCCGACCGCCGCGGCCCCGCCTCAGAGACGCAGGCCCCCTGAGACCCGCCGCGGCCCGACCACCGTCGATCGAGCCGAGCCCCAGGAGCACCCCATGACCACGCCCCGCTGGACCTTCGAGACCCGCCAGATCCACGCCGGCCAGAGCCCCGACCCCGCCACCGGGGCCCGCGCGCTGCCGATCTACCAGACCACGTCGTTCGAGTTCCCGAGCGCGGACGTCGCCGCCGACCGGTTCGCGCTGGCCGACCTCGGCCCCATCTACACCCGCATCGGCAACCCGACGCAGGAGGCCGTCGAGACCCGCATCGCCGACCTCGAGGGCGGCGTCGGGGCCCTGCTCGTCGCGTCCGGGCAGGCCGCCGAGACGCTCGCGATCCTCAACGTCGCGCAGGCCGGCGACCACGTGGTGGCCAGCCCCAGCCTGTACGGCGGCACGTACAACCTGCTGCGCCACACGCTGCCGAGGCTCGGCATCGAGACCACCTTCGTGGACGACCCGCACGACCCCGAGTCGTGGCGCGCGGCGGCGCGGCCCACCACCAAGGCGTTCTTCGCCGAGACCATCCCCAACCCCCGCGCGGACGTGCTGGACATCGCCGCGGTCGCGGGCGTCGCGCACGAGGTCGGCGTGCCGCTGATCGTGGACAACACGATCGCGACCCCGTACCTGGTGCGGCCGATCGAGCACGGCGCGGACGTCGTCGTGCACTCGGCCACCAAGTACCTCGGGGGGCACGGCGCCGCGATCGGCGGCGTCATCGTCGACGGCGGCACCTTCGACTACGCCGCCCAGCCGGAGCGCTTCCCCGGCTTCAACGAGCCCGACGCCAGCTACCACGGCCTCGTCTACGCCCGCGACCTCGGCGTCGGGTCGGCGCTCGGCGCCAACCTCGCGTTCGTGCTCAAGGCGCGCGTGCAGCTGCTGCGCGACCTCGGCCCCGCCGTCGCGCCCTTCAACGCCTTCCTGCTGGCGCAGGGCCTGGAGACGCTGTCGCTGCGCGTCGAGCGGCACGTGGCGAACGCGCAGCGCGTCGCCGAGTGGCTCGAGGAGCGCGACGACGTCCGCGTGGTGCACTACGCCGGCCTCCCCTCGTCGCCGTGGCACGACAACGCCCGGAGGTACGCCCCGAAGGGCGCCGGCGCCGTCGTCGCCTTCGAGCTCGACGTCGCCGACCCGCAGGAGGCGTCGGCGGCGGGCCGCGCCTTCGTCTCCGCGCTCCGCCTGCACTCGCACGTGGCGAACATCGGCGACGTGCGCTCGCTCGTCATCCACCCGGCGTCGACCACGCACTCGCAGCTCACGCCGGAGGAGCAGGCGCTCTCGGGCGTGACGCCCGGGCTGGTGCGGCTCTCCGTCGGTCTCGAGGGGATCGAGGACATCCTCGCGGACCTCGCGCTCGGGTTCGCCGCGGCGGCGGGCGCCGGCGACGGTACCGACGCCGCCGACGGCGAGGCCGCCGCGTGACGGGCCTGCCGGGCCACCGGGCGACGCGGCGCGGCGGCGTGCGCGTCGCCCCCACCGTGCCGTCGGTGGGCGGGCGCAGCTCGGGCGGAGCCCCGAGCGTGCGCCCCGCGCACGCGGTGTCGCGGTCGCGGGTGAAGCCGCCCGTGCCGGCGACGGGTGCCTGGCGCGAGGGCGACGCCGTCGCCGACCGGAAGTTCGCCGACGTCGGCGCGGTCGAGCTCGAGACGGGCGGCGTCCTGCCCGACGTGCGGGTCGCCTACGAGACGTGGGGCGAGCTGGACGAGGACGGCTCCAACGCCGTCCTCGTGCTGCACGCCCTGACCGGCGACGCGCACGTCACCGGACCCGCCGGGCCCGGCCAGCCGACCGCCGGCTGGTGGGCCGACATGATCGGCCCCGGAGCGCCCATCGACACCGACCGGTACTTCGTCGTCGCGCCCAACGTGCTGGGCGGCTGCCAGGGCACCACCGGCCCCGCCTCGGCCGCCCCCGACGGGCGCCCCTGGGGTGGCCGGTTCCCCCGCGTCACGACCCGCGACCAGGTGGCCGCCGAGATCGAGCTCGCGCGGCAGCTCGGCATCGAGCGATGGGCGCTCGTCGCCGGCGCGTCCATGGGCGGGCTCCGCGTCCTCGAGTGGGCCCTGCTCGGGCCCGAGGCGGGCATCGCGGTGGACGGGATCGCCGCCATCGCGACGACGGCGCAGATGTCGGGCGACCAGATCGCCTGGGCGCACCCGCAGCTCGGCGCCATCCGGGCCGACCCGCGCTGGCGCGGCGGCGACTACTACGACGCCGCCGACGGGGACGGGCCGGACGCCGGCCTCGCCATCGCCCGGCAGATCGCCCACACCACGTACCGGACGGCGGCCGAGCTCGACGTGCGGTTCGGGCGCCTGCCGCAGGGCGGGGAGGACCCCCTGGCGGACGGCCGGTACGCCGTGCAGTCGTACCTCGACCACCACGGGGACAAGCTCGCGCGGCGGTTCGACGCCAACTCCTACCTGGTGCTCACCGAGTCGATGCTGAGCCACGACCTGGGCCGCGACCGCGGCGGCGTCGAGTCCGCGCTGTCGCAGATCACGGCCCGCGCGCTGGTCGTGGCGGTGGACTCCGACCGGCTCTTCCCGCCGGAGCAGGCGAGCCGCATCGCCGCCTGGCTCCCGGGCGCGGAGCCGCTGCGCATCGTCACCTCCGACTTCGGGCACGACGGCTTCCTCATCGAGTTCGACCAGCTCGGCCCGATCGTCGCCGACTTCCTCGCGGGCGCCAGCATCGAGGAGGGCGGCGGCGACGAGTGAGCGCGGCGTGACCGGCGCATGACCGCCCCCGGCTCCCTGCCCGTCGGCCGCGCGGCGCCGCCGGAGATGCTCTGACGCACCCGCGAGCGTGTGTCGGCGGCCGTGCCTAGCGTGGGACCCGGCCGCCGACCCGCGCGGCCGGCTCGTTCCCCCGCAGCGTCGCTGGAGGCGTCCATGGTCCGGCTCAACCCCTACCTCAGCTTCAAGAACCAGGCGCGCGAGGCGCTCGAGTTCTACCAGTCGGTGCTCGGCGGCGACCTCGACATCAGCACGTTCGGCGGCATGCCCGCCGACGCGGGCATGCCGATCGACGACGCCGACAAGGACCTGGTCATGCACGGGCAGCTCGAGACCCCGTCGGGCCTCACCCTCATGGCCGCCGACTCCGGTTCGATGGTGCCGTACGTGGCACCGACCAGCGGCGTCACCGTCGCCCTGACGGGCGGCCCGGCGGACCACGACTACGTCGCGGACGCGTACGCGAAGCTCGCCGACGGCGGCTCCTCCTTGATGCCCTTCGCCAAGGCCCCCTGGGGCGACTACTACGGCCAGGTGACCGACCGGTACGGCATCACCTGGATGTTCGACGTCGGCACCGAGTGACACCGGGCCGGCCGCCGCGCCCCGCCGACCGGGCTCATCCGACCAGAAGCGTCTCCCGGCGTGCGGCGAGGGCCGCGAGCTCGGCGTCGGCGGTGCCGGCCCGCTCCGCCAGGCGCCGCCGGACCGCGTCCACCGCGCGTCCGGCGGCGCCGACGCGGTCGCGAGCCTCGGCGATGCGGTTCCGCACCGACCAGTCCGTGAAGATGTTGTCGAACCAGATGTCGAGCGTGCGGGTGAAGCCGTCGACGCCGACGCCCCCGATCCCCCGCTCCCCGAGGTCGCCCAGCTCGACGGTCAGGCGACGCAGCGCGCCGTCTGCCCGGCGCAGCAGGTCGGCGGCCCGGTCCAGGCGGTCGTGCTTGGCCATGCTCGCGAACGCGCCCCCGTCGAAGAACGTGTCGTAGGTGGACCAGGCGTCGGCGCCGCGCAGCTCGTCGGCGGCCGCGGCGAGGGCGCGGGCCGCGTCCTCGGCCGCCGCCCGCGCCTCGACGATCTCGCGCTGCTCGGCGCGCCACGCGCCGGTCCGCTCGGCGACGGCCGCCAGCTCCGCGGCCGCCGCTCCCCCGCCGCCGCGCACCCACTGCTCCTTGACGGCCAGCGCCGCACCCCAGCGGGCCTCCACGTCGCCGAGGGCGACCAGCCCCGCCTCGACCGCCGCCAGCTCGCGGGCCACCGCGTCGTGCCGGGCCTGCGCCGTCGCGGCGACGTACTCGGCGGCCTGCTGCTCCGCCCGCTCCGCGTCGAGCCGCTGCGCGCGGTCGCCGCGCAGCCCCGCCCAGACGCGGGAGAGGCTCAGCGACTCCAGCCGCCGCACGTCCTCGGTCTCGTCCGCGAGGGACGCGCGCGCGGCGGCGAGCGCCTCGTCCGCGGCCGCCAGCTCCTGCCGGGCGCGCTCGCGCCGCCCCGTGTGCTGCGCGTGCTCGACGACGGCGGCGCGCGCCGCCGCCAGCTCTTCCTCGCCCCCGTCCGTAGGCATGGCGGACAACCTAGCGGGGACGGCCAGTAGGTTGGGACGCATGCTCGCCGCCACCGTCGCCCGGTTCTCGCCCGACTCCCCGCTCGACGGGCTGGAGGTGGGCGAGCGGCCGGAACCGCAGGCGCGCGAGCACTGGACCACCGTCGACGTGCGCGCCGCGACCCTCAACCACCACGACCTGTGGTCGCTGCGCGGCATCGGGCTCCGGCCGGAGCAGCTCCCCATGATCCTCGGCACCGACGCCGCGGGCACCACCCCGGACGGCACGCAGGTGCTGCTGCACGGCGTCATCGGCGCCGACGGGCACGGCGTGGGGCCGAACGAGCGCCGCACCCTGCTGTCGGAGAAGTACCCGGGCACCCTCGCCGAGCGCGTCGCCGTGCCGATCCACAACCTCGTCCCGATCCC
Source organism: Isoptericola sp. NPDC057653 (assembly GCF_042799955.1). Classification (NCBI taxonomy): domain Bacteria; kingdom Bacillati; phylum Actinomycetota; class Actinomycetes; order Micrococcales; family Promicromonosporaceae; genus Isoptericola; species Isoptericola sp. NPDC057653. The sequence goes on from NZ_JBHVHP010000003.1 coordinate 245,330, forward strand.
CGACGACCTGTCGTTCGAGGACGCCGCCTGCCTCCCGACCGCGTGGCTCACCGCCTACCGGATGCTGTTCGGCGCGGCCGGCCTGGCGCCCGGCGACCGGGTGCTCGTGCAGGGCGCCGGCGGCGGCCTCGCCACCGCCGCGACCGTGCTCGGCGCCGCCGCGGGCCTCGAGGTCACCGTGACGTCACGCTCGGCGGAGCGCCGCGAGCGCGCCCGCGAGCTGGGCGCCGCGCACGCCGTCGAGTCCGGCGGCCGGCTGCCCGACCGCGTGGACGCGGTGATCGAGTCCGTCGGTCAGGCCACCTGGGCCCATTCCGTGCGGTCCGTGCGGCCCGGCGGCACGATCGTCGTCTGCGGCGCGACGACGGGCGACACCCCGCCCGCCGAGCTGACCCGCATCTTCTTCAACGAGATCCGCGTGCAGGGCGTGACGATGGGCACGCGCGACGACCTCGCCGCCCTCGTACGGTTCGTCGCGCGCACCGGCGTGCGACCGGTCATCGACTCCGAGGTGCCGCTGGCGCGCGTCGGCGACGGGCTGGCCCGCCTCGCGGCCGGCGAGCAGACCGGGAAGATCCTCGTCCTCCCCTGACCGCCGGCCGGGTCAGGCGAACCGGTGCCGGTAGGCGTCGAGCAGCGTGGGCCCGTCGGTGCCCAGACGCCACACGCTCCACCCGTCGGCGGTGGGCGAGCCGGACGCCGCGGACGCCGCGTGGTCGGGATGCCGGTGGCGCGAGCCGTCGGCGAGCTCGATGGCGCCGTCCTGGTGCAGCACCGCCTCGAAGTACTGCCGGCGGCGCGGCCGCGACCACACGATCGTCGTCGGGTGCACCAGCGTGCGGGCCAGGGCGACCAGGTCCTCGTCCACCTCGTCGCCGCCCGGCACCGGCTCCCACGGCCGGTGCGCCGGCGCCGGGGACTCCCAGGGCTGGGGGGCCGGCTCCTGCGCCTGCCAGGCCTGGCGTGCCGGCTCCTGCGGCTCCCACGCCTGACGCGCCGGCTCCTGCGGCTCCCACGCCTGACGCGCCGGCTCCTGCGGCTCCCACGGCCGGTGCGCGGGCTCCGGCGGCACCGGCGAGGTCAGCGGGTCGTACCCCGGGTCCCGGGGCGCGGGCGACCAGCCGTCGTCGAGCGGGTTCGTCGGCGGGGTGCTCAGGCGCGGCGGGTCCAGCGGCGGCACCTGCAGGCGCGGCAGGTCGTCCTCGACGCCGGACCACCGCGGCTCGGGCACCGGCAGGTCGAAGGCGGGTGCGGCCACGTCGGCGAAGGCCTGGCCCAGCTCCCCGCGCCCGGGGGCGGGAGCCGCCTCGTCGAGCTCGGGGCGCGACGTGAAGCGGTCGGACCGCGACCGACGGCGCGGCGGCTCCGGGACGTCGGCCGCGGCGGACCGACGGCTCGCGAGGGGGCGCGGCAGGCGCTCCAGCGTCGTGTCCAGGTCGTCCGGCTCCGTGCGGGGGGCGGGGGCCGGCACCGGGGCGGGCGCGGGCGCCGGGACCGGGAGCGGACCGGGGACGGGGAGCGGGCCGCTGGGCAGCCCGGCGTCGGCGCCGGCCTCGGCGGTGCGGGGCCGCGCGGCCCGGCGGCGTGTGCGGGTGGGCGGGGCGGGGACCGCGTGCTCGCGCGGCGGCTGCGCCGCGGCGGGCATCTTGCCGTTGAGGGCGAGGCCGACGGCGACGCCCTCGGCGAAGGTCTCGGGGTCGACGCCCGCGGGCGCGTCGGCGGCCCGCGGCGCGGCGGAGACGGCGTCCGTCGCGGGGACGCCGAGCCCGGGCCGGGCGTTCTCCGGTGCGGACAGGCTCGGGGCGGAGGGCGCGGACGCCGGGTGGATGACCAGGGGCGACACGTCGACGAAGCGACGGCCGTCCGCGCTGTGCACGACGCCCATCTTCAGCACCTCGACGGGCATCGTCGGCTGGCGCAGGAAGTCGACGGCGTTGAGGATCTCCTCGCTCGCCTCCTGGCAGATGACGATGAGCCGCGCGCTGCTGCGACCGGGCTGCGAGCGCGTGATCGGGACGCTGTCGTAGAACGCGGACACGTCACGGTGGAACGCCGCCGGACCGCCGTGGTACCGCTCGGCGAGCGCGCCACGGGTCAGTCGGCCGGCGGCGCCGGCGTGGTCGAGCGCCCGCGTGAGGGCGGCCCGGTCCAGGTCGGCGACGAGCTCCACGACCACCGGCGACCCCGTCGCGTCGAGCGCGAGGAGGTGCGGCTCGTCCGGCCCGGCACCCGGGCTGACCGGGAAGATCTGCTCGCCGAGCAGCCCGTCGATGTGACTGTCCACCACCCGGTGCGCGGTGGTGCCGACGCCCTGCGCGCTTGCCGCGGGCGACCGGTCGGGCTGGACGAGGAGGGGCCGCTGGGCGTCGACCTCGAACAGGGGCATGCAGACCACTCCTGGCTCTGATCACGGCCCGGGCGGCCGGATCCCGCCCAAGCCTAAGGCCCCCGTGACGTGGCCTGTACCACAGCGCCCTCCCAGGCGCGCGGCGACGCGGCGGGCTACGCGTGCCCGGCGCCGCCGTCGTCGGCGAGCCGCTCCTCGACCCGCGCGATCTTCGCGTCCAGCTGACCGGTGTACCCGGGGCGGATGTCCGCCTTGATCACCAGCGACACGCGGTGCCCGCCCGCGCCCACGGCCTCCGTGGCGCGCTGGATCACCGGCATCACCTCGTCCCAGTCCCCCTCGATCTCGGTGAACATCGCGGTGGTGCGGGTGGGGAGCCCGGACTCGCGGACGATGCGGACGGCGGCGGCGACGGAGTCCGCGACGGACTCGCCCGCGCCGAGGGGGGCGACGGAGAAAGCGAAGACGGCCATGCGCCCATTCTGCGTCCCCGGGCGAGGCCGGGGGGACCGTAGGCTCGTCGGGTGAGCACACGCGTCACCCTTCTCGCCGGCGGCGTCGGCGGCGCCCGCCTGGCGCACGGCCTCGCCCTCGCCCTGCCCGACGGCGGCGCGCCGACCGCGGACGGCGGCCTCACCGTCGTCGTCAACGTCGGCGACGACACCGAGCGGCACGGCCTGCTGGTCTCCCCCGACGTCGACACCGTCATGTACACCCTCGCCGGCCTGAACGACGAGAGCCGCGGCTGGGGGCTGACCGACGAGACGTACACGACCCTCGACCAGCTCGCGCGCCTCGGCGAGGACACCTGGTTCACCCTCGGCGACCGCGACCTGGCGACGCACGTCGTGCGGACGGCCGCGCTGCGCGAGGGGCAGCCGCTCGGCGCGGTGACGGCCCGGCTCGCCGCGTCGCTGGGGGTGCGGGCGCGGCTGCTGCCCGTCACCGACGACCGGCTCCGCACGCTCGTCGAGACTCCCTCGGGACGGGTGGCGTTCCAGGAGTACTTCGTGCGGCGCCGGCACGCCGACGCCGTGCTGGGGATCGAGCTCGACGGCGTGGACGCCGCCCGGCCCGCGCCCGGGGTGCTGGACGCCCTCGCCGACGCCGACCTGCTGGTCGTCGCGCCGTCCAACCCGTTCCTGTCCGTGGAGCCGGTGCTGGCCGTGGCCGGGGTGCGCGACGCCGTGCTGGCGTCGCCGGCGCGCCGGGTCGCGGTGAGCCCGATCGTCGGCGGGCAGGCGATCAAGGGCCCGGCCGCCCAGATCCTGGAGACGCTCGGGCACGAGGTGTCCGCGCTCGGCGTCGCCCGGCTCTACGCGGACCTCGTGGACGTGATGGTCGTGGACGACGCCGACGCCGACCTCGCCGGCCCCATCCGCGACCTGGGCGTCGAGGTTCTCGTCACCGACACGATCATGGGCGGCCCCGCGGGCCGCGAGCGCCTGGCCCGCGAGCTGCTCGCCCTCGGATGACGGCTCCCACGGCCGGACCGGGCGACGTGGCCGGCGGCACCGTCGCGGTCGTCCCGCTGCGCGACGGCGTCTCCGGCAAGTCGCGCCTGGCCGCCGCTCTCGACCCCGCGGCCCGGCGGCGGCTCGTGGCCGCGCTGGCCAGGCACGTCGTCGCCGTCCTGCGGGCGTCGGACGGCGTCGACGGGGTGCTCGTCGTGACCGCGGACGTCCCGTTCACCGTCGAGACGCTGGGCCTCCCCGGTCCGGGCGGCGGCACGGGGGCCGCCGCGCCGTCCGCGGGGCGGGTCGAGGTGGTCCCCCAGCCGCCGGAGCGTCCGGGGCTGAACGCGGCGCTCGACGTCGGGCGGGAGCACGCCGTCGAGCGCGGGGCCGCGCGCCTGCTCGTCGCCCACGCGGACCTGCCCCTGCTCGCGCTCGACGACGTCGCGGCGCTCCTCGCCACGGGCGTGCCGCGGGACGGTACGGAAGGCGAGGCGACCGTCGTCGTCGCGACCGACCGGCACCTGGCCGGCACCAACCTGCTCGCGCTGCCGGCGGGCGCGCCGTTCGCCTTCCGCTTCGGGGAGGGGTCGCGGGCCGCGCACGTCGCGGAGGCCGAGCGGGCGGGGCTGCGGCCCGTCGTGCTGCGGCGCCCCGGCACGGCCGTCGACCTCGACACGATCGACGACTGGGGCGAGCTGCCCCGCGCGGTCCGCGACCGGCTGCGGCACGGGCTCGACCTCCCCCTGCCCTGAGCGCGGTCCGCGACGCCCCCCGACTGGCCCGCCCGGGGGTCGGCCGGCACGGCCGGGCGGTCGAGGGAGCGGTCGGTCACGACCGCGGGCCGCTCGATCCGCGGGGTCGGTCGGCGGTGTCGAGAACCTCCCGGAGCCACCGTGCGTAGGCGCGCGGGTGGGTGGTGTTGCCGTTGTGCCCGCCGGGGGCCTCCTGCACCGTGCGCCCGAGCAGGGTGGCCAGCGCGGCCGCGGCGAGACGGTCGAAGACGGCCCGTGGTGTGGTGCTCCCGGTCGCGGGCACGATGCGTGCGCCGACGCCTGCCAGCGCCTCGAGGTCCAGGGTGTCGCGGAGGATCGCGGTGAAGTCGTGGCGGATGAAGTGGTCGAAGTTGCGCACGCGCTGCGCGGTCATCGGCTGAGGCGTCAGGTCGGGTTCCCGGTCCGTGCCCGCGGGATCGATGCCCAACGTCCTCGCGATCTCGGGGAGGGCCGCGGCCAGGCCCGCCCGGGCGTAGAGGTCCTGGAGCTCGGCGAGCTCGCGCTCGTGACGGGCGCGCCGGTCGGCGGGCAGCAGGCGCGGGGCGACGGGTTCGTGGGCGACCAGCGTCCGGACCTGCTCCGGGTGCGCGACGGCGACGTGCAGGCCGATGACGGCGCCGAGGCTGCATCCGAGCATGAGTGCGGGCGCGTCGGTGAGGGCGGCCAGCAGCCGATGGACGTCGTCCGCGTGCTCGGCGAGCGTCGCGCCGCGCACCGGGTCGTCCAGCCGGCTGCGGGACAGCCCGCGACGGTCGTAGGTGACCACGGTGTACGAGTCGGCGAGCTGGGCGACGAGGTCGTTGCTGCGGTCGGCGTCCCCTTCCCCGCTCTGGGAGATCAGCAGCATCGGCCCGGCCCCGTCGACCTGGTAGTACAGGGTCGCGCCGGGGACGGCGAGCGTGCCGGTGGTCATGGACATGGTGGCTCCCTCCGGTCGCGGCCTGCTGCCACGACCCTCCGGAAGCCCACTCTATCCAATTCGATACATCTATCAAGATGCATCGCATTGGATATATGCTCGGGTGGTGAACGGAGTCGAGCTGTTCCTGCTGGGACGGGCCCTGATGAAGATCGGCGAAGAGGCCCTGCCGCCACCCCCCGGCGGGACCGCCCGCCATCCGGGCAGCGACCGGATGGTGCTCGTCGTGGCCAGCGACGTCGCCGACCACCCCGACACCACGGTGAGCGAGATCGTCTCCCGCACCGCGCTGCCGCAGAGCCAGGTGTCGTCGGCCGTCGCCCGCCTCAAGGAAGCCGGGTCGGTCGAGACCGCCCCCGATCCGGGCGACCGGCGTCGGGTCCTCGTCCGCCAGGCCGCTCAGGCGTCCGAGAGGGTGGCCCAGGTCCGTGCTGCCGGGATCGAGGAGGCCCTCGCCGCCGCGCTCGGACCGGACGGCACGCACCAACTGACCGAGGTCACGCGAGCCCTCGACGTGCTCGCACGGCACCTCCGACCCGACCGATAGCCGGCGATGCCGCACCCGGGGCCGCTCAGTTCCGCGCCCGGTCCCGGTCCATCCCGGCATGAGCATCGAGCTGATCGAGCAGTCCACCCTGCCGAGCGCCGACTTCGAGGGGTACCTCCACGGCTCGACCGTGTCGGTGATGTTCGAGCGGATCGACCGCGACGGCGCGGGCCCACGCCTGCACCGGCACCCGTACACGGAGACGTTCGTCGTGCGGTCGGGGCGGGCGTTGTTCCGGGTGGGCGACGACGAGGTGGTCGCCGTGGGCGGCCAGATCCTCGTGGCGCCCGCCGGGACGCCGCACAAGTTCACCGTGGTCGGGCCGGAGGTGTACGAGGCGCTGCACGTGCACGCCAACGACCGGTTCGTCACCGAGTGGCTCGAGTGACGACCGGCCGCGGCGGGTCCTGACGCGGGGTCCGACGTCGGGTCACACGGCGTCGAGGCGCGCGCGCAGCTCCGGGTCGAGGTCGAGCTCGGCGGCGCCGAGGATCTCCTCGAGCTGGGCGAGGCTGCTCGCGCCCGCGATGGGCACCACGGGGACGTCGCCGCCCATCAGCCAGGCGAGCACCACCTGGTTCGGGGTGGCGCCGATCTCGGCCGCCACCTCCCGCAGCACGCGCAGCCGCTCGTGCGTGGTGGGGTGGTCGAAGCCGTCCCACAGCGGCTTGTCGTCGCGGACCAGCGCGCCCTGCATGAGCGGCGAGTAGGCGACGACGGCGAGCGGGCTGCCCGCCTCGGACGACTCGCGGGCGTAGTCGAGCAGCTCGTACGACGCCCAGTTGTGCCGGCCGACGTCGGGCCGCGGGTACGGGTAGGTGAGGTTCTGCTGCACCAGCCCGTAGGGCGCGACGCCCTGGCGACGGGCCTCCTCGCGCGCCTCGACCACGCGGTGCAGGGCGACGTTGGAGATGCCGGCGATGCCGATGATCCCCTCCGCCTGGAGCTTGCCGAACGCGCCGACGGTCTCGGCCAGCGGGGTGTCGTAGTCGTCGACGTGCCCGTAGTAGGCGTCGATGTGGTCCACGCCCAGGTGGCGCAGGCTCTCGCGCGCCTCCCACGCGACGGTCTCGGCGCCGAGGCCCTGGAAGTTCGTGGGTGCCACGTTCTGCAGCGGCAGGTTCGGGTCCTTCTTCGCGGCGCCCGCCTTGGTCGCCAGCCGGAGCTGGTCACGGTTCCCGCGGGCCGCCATCCAGCGGCCGATGACGTCCTCGCTGTCGCGGCCGTGCCCGCCGCCCCAGCCGTTGTAGTTGTTCGCGGTGTCGAGGAAGGTGCCGCCGGCCTCGACGAAGCGGTCGAGGATGGCGAACGACGTCTTCTCGTCCGTCTTCGTGCCGAACCACATCGTGCCGAGGCACAGGGTGCTGACGTCGAACGAAGTGGTGCCGTCGCCGAGGGTGCGGTAGCGCATGGGTGCTCCTGTCGTGGGGCGCCGGCGTGGCCCGCCGGCTGACAGCACTGACGCTAGGTGCCGATCGGTCCGGGTGTACCGTCCAATGACATGGCGCTCGCCCAGACCAATCCTCGCCTCGCGTGGGACACCGTGCTCGTCCTCGGGGACGACGACGCGCCGCTGGTCGCGCGCCTCGAGCGCGCCGTGCGCGACGCCGTCCACGCCGGCCGCGTCCCCGCAGGGTCGGCGCTGCCCCCGAGCCGTGCGCTCGCCGAGAGCCTCGGGGTGTCCCGCTGGGTCGTGACCGAGGTCTACGGGCAGCTCGTCGCGGAGGGGTTCTGCGAGGCCCGCGTCGGCTCCGGCACGCGGATCGCCGCGGGCGCTGCCGCGCACGCCACCCCGAAGCACCCCGCGGCGCCGGCCCTGCCCGCCGCGGGCCGGGCCCGGCTCGACCTCGCCCCCGGCGTGCCCGACCTGCGCCACGTGCCGCGGGCGGCGTGGCTGCGGGCGCTGCGCGACGCCCTCGCCGACGCCCCCGACACCGACCTCGGCGCCCCCGACCCCCCCGGGCACCCCGGCACGCGCGCGGCCCTGGCCGCCTACCTGGCGCGGGCCCGCTCCACCTGCGCGGGCGCCGACGACGTCCTGGTCACCCACGGCGCGACCGACGGCATGGCCCGGCTGGTGCGCGCGCTGCGGGCCGCGGGCCACCGCGCCCTGCTGGTCGAGGACCCGAGCTGGGGGCGGCTGCGCGACGTCGCGCGCGACGCCGGCCTCGTCCCCGTCCCGGTCCCCGTCGACGCGGGCGGCGTGGACGTGGCCGCCCTCGTCGCGGCGGGGGCCCGCACGGGCGCGCGGGCCGCCCTGGTGACGCCGGCGCACCAGTTCCCCACGGGCGTCGCCCTCGCACCCGACCGGCGGGACGCGCTCGTGTCGTGGGCGCGGGCCGTGGACGGGCTGGTCGTCGAGGACGACTACGACGCCGAGTTCCGCTATGACCGGCGCCCCGTGGCCGCGCTGCAGGGTCACGACCCGGGACGCGTGGCGCTGGTCGGGTCGCTCAGCAAGACCGTCTCGCCCGCGTTCGGGCTGGGCTGGCTGGTGCTGCCGCCCCGGTGGCGCGACCGCCTCGAGGCCCGGTCGGACGGGGTGGCGCCGTCGACGGTGGACCAGCTCGCCCTGGCGCGGTTCCTGTCCGACGGCGGCTACGAACGCCACCTGCGCGCCGCGCGGGGCCGCTTCCGCCGGCGCCGTGCAGCCCTGCTCGACGCGCTCGACGCCGCGCTGCCCGGCCTGCCCGTGAGCGGCCTGGCGGCCGGGCTGCACGTCGTCCTCGGCCTGCCCGAGGGCGTCGCCGCGGCCGCCGTCGTGCGTGCCGCCGCGGCGCGCGACGTCGCGGTCGCCGACGTGCGCCGGTACCGCGTCACGGCCGCGCCGCTGCCCGGCGGCCCCGCCGAGGCCCTGGTCGTCGGGTACGGGAACCTCGCCGACGCCCGGCTGGGCGAGGCGGTCGCCGGCCTCGCGGCGGCCGTGCGCGAGGCCCGCTGACGCCCACGGCGCGAAGTTCACCCCGTCGCGCCCCCACCCCCCGGCCCACACTGGAGAGGGGGCACCGGGAGGCCCCCGCGCGTGGGGCCGGCGAGAGAGGTCGGGCCATGGCCCTCGGACCGCAGAAGGCGAAGTCGTCGACCCTCGACAAGTTCCTGAGGTGGGCCGACACGAACGACTACCGGGTGAGCGAGCACCCCGACTTCGGTGGCGTGCACCCCGTCCACGCCCCGGGCTCGTGGCACTTCGACGGGCTCGCCGGCGACATCAACTTCGGCTCTCCGGGTGCGCCGCCCGAGGAGCGCGAGCCGCTGCTCCATGCGCTCGACGTCGCGAGCTCGATGGGCCTCGGCGTCATCTACGCGCGCGACGGCACGGAGGGGTCGGCCTCGCACCACAAGGACCACCTGCACGCCGACTGCGGCTCCACCTCGAACGTCGGCAAGGGCCTGAAGGCGGCGGCCACCGGCGGGCTGCTCGCCTGGCGCCTCCAGCGGGCGGTGCACTTCGGGCCGCGCCGCCGCGACAACCTCTGGGGCGTGCGCACCGACCGTCGCCTCACCGCCGTCCGCATGGCCTCCCGCATGCACGGGGAGAAGTTCCCGCACGGGAAGCGGGTGGCCCAGCGCGCCGTCGGGGCGCCCGTCACCGGCGAGTGGGGAGACGTCGAGCGCGCCCACCACGACCGGACCGTGAGCGCGATCCAGCGTGCCCTCGAGGTCTCCGCCAGCGCATCGTGGGACGACGCCACCGAGGCAGCGTTCCTCAAGGCGCAGCACAGGCTCCGGCACTAGTCGGGGCGGCGGTCACCATCGCCCGCGGTGCACGACCTCCTCCAGCGGCTTGCGGCGCCGCCGCGCGGGCGAGCCCTGCGCGCCGCCGTCGGCCGGGTGGCCCACCGCGACGACGCCGGTCTGGACCCAGGCGTCGGGGACGCCGAACGCCGCGCGGAAGGCCGGCACCTCGCCGGCGCCGATGCCGAAGAAGCAGGCGCCGAGGCCCTCGTCGACGGCGGTCTGCTGCATGAGCAGCGACGCCATGCCCGCGTCGACGTGCCAGTAGGGCACGGGCCAGCGCGCCTCGTCGCGGTCGGTCCAGCCCTTGTCGTCCTCGGCGTACCGGCGGAGGTAGGCCTCCTTCGAGCACAGCACCACGACCAGCACGGGCGCGGTGCGCATCCCCGCGAGCCACGCGGACATGTCGCGCTGCGACGCGTCCGGCGTCGCCGCCGCCCAGAACCGCTCGCGGTCCGCCGGCTCCGTCAGCACGAGGAACGACCAGCCCTGCGAGAACCCCGCGCTGGGGGCCCGCACGGCATTGCGCACCAGCCGCTCCACCGTCTCGGGGGCCACGGGCTCGTCCGTGAACCGCCGCACCATCCGCCGTCGTCGCACCACGTCCTGGAACTCCACGCGCCCATCCTGCCCCCGCCCACGGCCCTCGGCGCCACACACTGTTTCCCCGGACAACGGGTGGTGGTCACCGTGCCGACACCTGCGCGCGCTTGCCTTCACCCGGGCGGTGTCCACCGCCCACGACGGCACGTCCGCCGACACGTCCACCAAGGAGGCCTCCCGTGCGCAAGACCGCACGCCGCACCACCCTCGCCACCGCGCTCGTCGGCACGCTCCTGCTCGGCGGAGCCACCAGCTACGCGCTCACCCACGACCTCACGGGGCACGGCGACGCGCGCCGCCTCGACGGCGACCAGAGCGCCCAGGTCCGCAAGCAGATCAAGTCCGGCAAGGCTCAGAACGTCATCCTGCTCATCGGCGACGGCATGGGCGACTCGGAGATCACCCTCGCCCGCAACTACCAGTACGGCGCCGCCGGCGAGCTCCCGGGCATCGACGCCCTGCCGCTGACCGGCCAGTACACGACCTACGCCCTCGACAAGGCGAACGGCAGGCCCGACTACGTGACGGACTCCGCGGCGTCCGGCTCGGGCTGGGCCACCGGCACCAAGACGTACAACGGCGCGATCTCGGTGGACGTGGAGGGCACCCCGCAGGAGACCCTCCTCGAGCTCGCCAAGGCCGACGGGCTGCGCACCGGCAACGTCACCACGGCCGAGATCCAGGACGCCACCCCGGCCGTGCAGATGTCGCACGTCACGGCGCGCGGCTGCTACTCGCCCACGCGCATGAAGGACTGCCCCGAGAACGCGCTCGAGAACGGCGGCGCCGGCTCGATCACCGAGCAGGCCCTCGACACCCGCCCCGACGTCGTCCTCGGTGGCGGTGCGCAGTACTTCCAGGACAAGGCGACCGCCGGCGAGTACAAGGGCAAGACCCTCCTCAGGCAGGCGAAGGACCGCGGCTTCACCGTCGTCACGACCGCCAAGAAGCTCGACCGGGTGACGACGGCCGACCAGGACGCTCCGGTCCTCGGGCTGTTCTCGCCGGGCAACATGCCGACCGAGTGGGTCGGCCCCGCAGCCACCCACACCGGTGGTGCCGAGGCCCCCGTCACGTGCGGCGTCAACCCGGACCACACCGCCGACGTGCCGTCGCTCGACACGATGACCTCCAAGGCCATCGACCTGCTCGACACCAAGGCCGGCAAGAAGAAGGACGGCTTCTTCCTCCAGGTCGAGGGCGCGAGCATCGACAAGCAGGACCACGCCGCCAACCCGTGCGCCCAGATCGGCGAGACCGTCGGCTTCGACGACGCCGTGCAGGTCGCCCTCGACTTCGCGAAGAGGGACGGCAACACCCTCGTCCTCGTCTCGGCCGACCACGGGCACTCCAGCCAGATCGTCTCGGCCGGGTCCACGACCCCGGGCCTGACCCGGACGCTGACCACCACCGAGGGCCAGCCGATGACCGTCGCCTACGGCACCGCCGAGGAGGGCGGCTCGCAGGAGCACACCGGCACCCAGGTCCGCATCGCGGGCTACGGGCCGCAGGCGGCGAACGTCGTCGGCCTGACCGACCAGACGGACGTCTTCTACACGATCAAGCACGCGCTCGGCCTGGGCTGACCGGGCCGGCCCCGACCGAACACGCAGCCGTGGGGGGGGGGGGGGGCCCCCCCCCCCCCCCCGGGGGGGGGGGGGGGGGGGGCGGGGGGGGGCCGCGGGGGGGGGGGGGGGCGCGCGGGGGGGGGGGGGGGGGCGGCGGGGGGGGGCGACTCAC
>NZ_JBHVHP010000003.1:257460-550740 GCF_042799955.1 Isoptericola sp. NPDC057653
GGCCCAGCTCGGCGACCCCCCCCCCGCGGGTCCACCCCCCCCCCGCCGGGCGGCCCCCGCGCCCGGGGGCGCGCCGGGCGGCGCCCGCGCTCGTCCCCACCCGCGGGGGGTGGGGGGCGGGCCCCCCCCCCCACCCCACCGGCGGGGGGGCGCGCCGGCCCCCCCCCGGCCCCCCACGGCTGCCTGGTCGTCGGGCGTCAGAGGACGAGCTCCGGCTGCAGCTTGGTCACCGTCCACACGCGCTGCCTGCGGGCGGCGAGCGTCGTGAGGCCGAGGGCGACGACGAGGACGCCGAGCAGCACGGTGACGTCGCGGGAGACGGTCGCGAGGTTGCCTCCGTACAGCAGCTGGCGCAGCCCCTCGACGGCGTACGTCATGGGCATGAACTGGTGCATCGCCTTGAGCGGCTGCGGGATGGTCTGCCACGGGAACGTGCCGCCCGCGGTGACGAGCTGCACCAGCATGAGGACGAGGCCGAGGAACTGGCCCGCCGCGCCCAGCCACACGTTCAGCGCCTGCAGGACAGCGACGAAGGTCGCCGAGACCAGCACCAGGAACAGCGCCGTGAAGAGGCCGTGCGCCGGTTGGATGTCGAGCGCGAACTTCGTCACCGCGAACATCGCCGCCACCTGCACGACGCCGATCGCGGCGGGCGTGGCCCAGCCGCCCAGCGCCGTGGCCAGGGCGGACCGGCCCGCCGCGAGCGCCCGCGTCGACAGCGGCCGCACGAGCAGGAACAGCACGTACGCGCCGATCCACGTGGCCAGCGACAGGAAGAACGGGGCGAGCCCGGCGCCGTAGGTGCCCGCCGACGACAGGGCGTCGTTGCGCACCTCGAGCGGGTTGCCGATGGTGGACGCCGTGTCCTCGCGCGTCTGGTCGTCGAGGTCGGGGACCTGCCCGAGGCCCTCCGCCAGCCCGTCGCGGAGCTGCTTCACGCCGCTCTTCAGCTCGCCCGAGCCGTCGGAGAGCTTGGTCGTGCCGGCCGCCAGGTCCGCGGTCCCGTCGGAGACCTGGCCCGTGCCGTCGGCGAGCCGGTGCACCCCGTCGACGAGGGCGGGCGTGGCCGCGGCGAGCTGGCCCGTGCCGTCCGCGAGGCGGTCCGCGCCGCTCGCCGCCGACGCGATGCCCGCGGTGAGCTGCGGCGTCGCGCCCGCCAGCGTCGCCGCGCCGTCCGCCACCTGCCGGGACCCGTCCGCGAGCTGGTCGAGCTTGGCCGAGGCGCCCTCGACCTTCGACACCGCGCCCTCGACGTCGTCGCGCTGCGTGTCCAGGGCACCGTCGACGTCGGCCCGCGTCGTGTCGAGGCGGTCGAGCACGTCGGACCGCAGCTGGGCGCACTGTGCCGCGAGGTCGGAGCCGTCCGCGCCGTCGGGGATGGACGCGCACAGGTCGTCGAGCCTCGTCTCGACGTCGGCCCGCCCCTGGTCGAGGGCGTCCGCCGCGTCGGAGCGCGCGCCGTCGAGGGTCGGCAGCACCTGCCCGGCGGCGTCCGCCGCCTCCCGGCCGTACTGCGCCACCTGCGCGTTCCCGTCGGCCACCTGCGCCGCTCCGTCGGACAGCTTCTCGGTCTGGGCGGGCAGGTCCGCGGTCTTGTCCTGCAGCTGGCCGAGGCCGGTCGCGAGCTGCCCCGCGCCGTCGTCGAGCTGCCCGACCGCGGAGGCCAGGGTGCCGACCTTGCCGTCCAGCGTCGCGGCACCGTCGGCGGCCTGCTGCGCGCCGTCGGCGAGCGTGTGCGCGCCGTCGTCCGCGTCCGCGAGGCCGTCGTCCAGCGTGGTCGCGCCCTTGAGGAGCTTCTTCGCGCCGTCCACCGCGTCCGCGAGGTTGGTGTGGATGGACGCGAAGCCGCGCAGGAACGTGTCGGCCGCCTCGGTGCCGACCTCCTCCGCGATCGAGTCCCGCACCTTCCCGACGATCGTGTCCGAGATCGTGCCCGCGAGGTAGTTGTTCGCGTCGTTGGTGATGAGGGTCAGGCTGGCCTGCTGCGGCTCGAACTCGCCCGCCGACGCCAGGTCGGCCGAGAACGTCGGCCCGATGATGAGCGCCGCGTCGTAGCGCCCGGAGCGCACGCCCGCCTCCGCGTCCGCCTGGGACGTCTCGACCCAGCCGAACCCGCCGTCGTCGAGCAGCTGGTCCGCGACGTCACGGCCGAAGTCCCGCTCCGTCTTCTCCCCCGTCTCCGCGTCCGTCGTGGTGGTGCCCTCGTCCTGCACGACGACGGCCGCCGGCACCTGGTCGAGCTGCCCGTACGGGTCGTGGTTGGCGAACAGGTACAGCCCCGCGTACAGCGTGGGGATCAGCGCCATCGCGAGGATGGCGAGCTTGGGGAGCCGGCCGGCCGCGAGGCGGCGCAGCTCGGACAGCGCGAGCCGGATCGCGGTCATCGGGCCTCCTCCTGGGTCTCGTCGGTCGGGGTCTCGTCGGTCGGGTCCTGGTCGGTCTGCCCTGCGTCATGGACGTCGGTCGGGACGTCGGTCGGGACGTCGTCGGGCGGGCTCTCGTGGTGGTGCCGCCCGACGACGAGCACGGTGTCCTCGAGGTCCTCCTCGGCGCGGGGGTCCGGGTCGGGCGACGGCTCGAGCTCGTCCTCGACCTCCTCCTCGGGCACGGCCTCCGGCTCCGGCTCGCGCTCAGCCTCCGGCTCGGGCTCGGGCTCGGTCGCGACCGCGGGCAGGACGGCGGTCGCCTCGGGGAGCGGGGCCGCGACGGGCAGCGCGACCGTCTCGTCGCCGGACGGCGCGGGCGCCTCGGGCGCCGCGCCGGGCGTCTCGCGCAGGACGACGCGCGGCGGCTCGTGCATGCTCTGCCCGCGCGCGGGCGGCAGGTCGGCGCCGAGCTCGCGGGCGGAGGACCGGGTGCACTGGACGAGCACCCCGAGGCCGGCGGCGGCGAGCGTGCGCGCCGTCTCCCACCATCCGGTGGGCTCGCCGCCGTGGCGGTCGGGCAGCGTCAGCACGACGAACCGCACGTCCGGGTTCTCGGCGGCCAGCGCCGCGAGGACGGCGGTGCGCACGGCGCCCGAGAGCTGGTCCACGCGCTTGCCGCGCTCCTCGGTGAGGGAGCGCTCCTCGAGCCACCGCGTGACGTCGCGCGGGAGCGAACGGCGGCCCGCGAGGGCGAGGCCCTCGGCCACGACGTCGGCCAGCGACAGGGCGTCGTCGGGCTCGCTGATGCCCGGCACGTCGACGACCGCGGTGCGCGCACGCAGCACGGACGCCGGCACGACGTTGCCGTCGAGGCGCACGGCGCCGTCGGAGGGCGCGAACCGGCCGGTCGCGACGAGCGCGAGCGCGGTGTGCCCGTGCCCGGGCTCGCCGGCCACGAGCAGGCACTCCCCCGCGGACCAGGCGAGGTCGGTCGCCTCCAGCATCGGCTCGCGCCGCCCCTCGACCCGAACCCCGCTCAGCGTGATCTGCACCCCTGCTCCTGTCCCCGCCGCACGCGACGCACTGTTGACCTGCGATCAACAACTCTACGGCCGGTGTTGACTAGCGGTCAATAACGCCGTACAACTGTGGCCATGACCCCCGCCACCCCGCGCTCCCGGACCCGCCGCGAGCCGTCCGACCGGCGCCGCGAACTGCTGGCCGTGGCCACCGCGGCCGCCGCCGAGGACGGGCTGGACTCCCTGACCCCCGCGTCGGTCGGCGCGCGTGCCGGGGCGTCGAAGGCGTTGGTCTTCCACTACTTCGGCTCGACGGCGGGGCTCCGGCGCGCGGTCGCGCTCGAGGCGGTGTCCGACCTCGAGCAGACCTTGCTGGCACCCGACGATCGTCCCCTCGCCGACCGCCCGGCGCACGCGATGGCCCTGTTCCTGGGCTCCGTCACCGCGCACCGGCGCGTGTGGGAGGACATCTGGCGCGGCGCCCTCGCGGGGGACGAGGTCACCGAGGCGGCCCTGCAGGACGTGCGGTCGGCCCTGGTCGGGCGCATGACGACCACCGCCGGCGTCATCGGCTTCACCCCGAGCGGCCGCCTGCAGCTGCTGGCGCGGGGGTGGGTGGCGCTGGTCGAGAACGTCACGGCCGCGTGGCTGGGCGGCAGCGGCATCACGCGCGAGGAGCTCGAGCAGCTGCTGCTGCAATCGCTCGTCGTCCTCGTGCCGGAGCTGCCCGAGCCCGCCCGCGCCGGCGTCCTCGCCATCGTCCGCCGGTCGGACGGATAGCGGTCAGAGCCGCTCGGCGATGACCTCCACGAGGGCCTTGCCGCCCACGCCCTCGAGCTGCAGCGCCTGCGTGCGGCAGGAGAACCCGTCGGCGATGTACTCCGTGCCCTCCGCGCGCTCGCGCAGCGCGGGCAGCAGCGCGTTCTCGGCCACGGCCACCGACACGTCGTAGTGGCCCTTCTGCATGCCGAAGTTGCCGGCCAGGCCGCAGCATCCGGCCAGCACCTTGACGTCGGCGCCGGCGGCGCGCAGCAGCGCCTCGTCGGCGGAGAAGCCCATCACCGCGTGCTGGTGGCAGTGCGGCTGCACGACGGCCGTGACGTCCGACAGGTCGGGGATCTGCCACGCCGCGTCGGGGGCCGTGTCCGGGGAGGTCAGCAGCTCCGCCAGCGTGCGGGTGGCGTCGGCGACGGCGCGGGCGCGCGGGTCGTCCGGGAACAGGTCCAGCAGGTCGGAGCGCAGCACCGCGGTGCACGACGGCTCCAGCCCGAGGATCGGGATGCCGTTGACGGCGTACGGGCCGAGCACGGACAGGAGCTGCGACAGCCGGCGGCGCGCGCCGTCGAGCTGGCCCGTCGAGATCCACGTGAGGCCGCAGCACGCCTGCTGGTCGGGCACGATGACGTCGTAGCCG
Organism: Isoptericola sp. NPDC057653; assembly: GCF_042799955.1. Classification (NCBI taxonomy): domain Bacteria; kingdom Bacillati; phylum Actinomycetota; class Actinomycetes; order Micrococcales; family Promicromonosporaceae; genus Isoptericola; species Isoptericola sp. NPDC057653. Next base: position 262,260 of record NZ_JBHVHP010000003.1, read on the forward strand.
GCGTCGGTCAGCACCTTCACCGCGGCCTGCGGCACGGACGGCGCGAGCGCGTCGCTGAACGAGTCCGCCCAGAGCACGACCCTCGGCCGCTCCCGGTCGGGCAGGTCGCCCGGCTTCTGGCCGGCACCCAGGCCGGGCACGCCGTGCGACGCCCAGCCGCGCTTCCACCAGGTGCGGAACGGGATCTCGGCGAACTGCGGCACCTGGCGCCGCGTGTCCATGCCGCCCGCCCACAGCACCGCCTTGGCGATCCACGGCACGCCGAGCAGCCCGTTGACGAACCGCGGCATCCCGCCGGCCAGGCGCGCCCAGCGCGGCAGCCAGCCCAGCGCGTAGTGGTCCACCGGGCGGAGCTTGCCCTTGTACGTACGGTGCAGCACCTCGGACTTGTACTGCGCCATGTCGACGCCCGCCGGGCAGTCGGACGAGCACGCCTTGCAGCTCAGGCACAGGTCGAGCGACTCGCGCACCTCCGGCGCGGTGAGCCCGCCGACGAGGGTGCCGTTGACCGCCTCCTGGAGCACGCGCGCGCGGCCGCGGGTGACGTCCTTCTCGTCCTTCGTCGCCTGATAGCTGGGGCACATGAACCCGCCCGAGGCATGGTTGTCGGCCCGGCACTTGCCGACGCCGACGCAGCGGTGCACGGCCGTCGTGAGGTCGTGGTGGTCGTGCGCGAAGGCGAAGCCGAGGTGGCCGGTCTTCTTCGCGATGCCGCGCAGCGGGCCGGGGCCGGCGAGACCCCGCTCCCCCAGCGGGGCCGTCGACGGCACGGCGGTCGCGGCCGGCCGGCGCAGGTCGGCGTCCACCGCCGCGGGCCGCACCACGACGCCCGGGTTGAGCAGGTCCTCGGGGTCGAAGAGTGCCTTGACCTGCTCCATCAGCGCGATCGCCTCGGGCGAGTACATCAGCGGCAGCAGCTCGGAGCGGGCGCGGCCGTCGCCGTGCTCCCCCGACAGCGAGCCCCCGTGGTACGCGACGAGGCGCGCGGCGTCGGTCATGAAGGTGCGCAGCACGGAGCCCGACGTCGACAGCGGGATGTCGATGCGCAGGTGCACGCACCCGTCGCCGAAGTGCCCGTAGGGCAGGCCGTCGACCCCGTAACGCTCCATGAGCTGCTCGAGGTCGCGCAGGTACGCGCCGAGCCGCTCGGGCGGCACGGCCGAGTCCTCCCAGCCGGGCCACGCCTGCTCCCCCGCGGGCGTGCGGCCGGCGAGGCCCGCGCCGTCGGCCCGGATCTGCCACATCTTGGTGGCGTCGGGGCCGGCGGGCAGCACCAGCGACGCCAGCGCGGACGACGACGTCACGATCGCCTCGGCCCGCGCGCTGGCCTCGTCCTGGCTCGCGCCGCCGACCTCGATCATCAGCCAGCCCGCGCCCTCGGGCAGGGCCGGCACCGCCGACTCCCCCTTCGCCCGCCTGACGACGTCGACCAGCCGCGCGTCCAGGCCCTCGATCGCGAGGGGCTTGTGGCCCAGCAGGTGCGGGACGTCGTCGGCCGCCGACGGCATGTCGGGGTAGCCGAGCACGACGAGCGTCGGCGCCGTCGGCACCGGCACCATGCGCAGCGTGGCGCCGAGCACCGTGACGAGCGTGCCCTCCGTGCCCACCAGCGCCTTGGCGAGGTCGGAGCCGTTCTCCGGCAGCAGGTGCTCCAGGGAGTAGCCCGACACCTGCCGCCCGAACCGGCCGAACTGCGTGCGGATGAGCGCGAGGTTCTCGCGCACCAGGTCCGCCAGGCCCGGCACCGCGGCGAAGGTCGCGTCGCCGCGGCCCGCGGTGAACCGGCGTCCGCGGCCGTCGACGACGTCGAGCTCCACGACGTTGTCGGCCGTGCGGCCGTACGCCACGGCGTGCGGGCCGCAGGCGTTGTTGCCGATCATCCCGCCGAGGGTCGCGCGGTTCTGCGTGGACGGGTCGGGGCCGAACCGCAGGCCGTGGGCGGCGCCCGCGCGCTGCAGCGTGGACATCACCGTGCCCGGCTCGACGACGGCCGTGCCGGCCGCGGGGTCCACCTGGACCACCTGGTTCAGGTGCCGCGAGAAGTCGAGCACGGCTCCGGTGCCCACCGCGTTGCCCGCCACGGACGTCCCGGCGCCGCGCGCGGTCACCGGGATCGACAGCTCCCGCAGCACCTCGAGGCCGCGCTCCACGTCCCGCGAGCTGCGGGGGAAGGCGACGACGTCGGGGACGACGCGGTAGTTGGACGCGTCCGTGGAGTACTCGGCCCGGCGGCGGGAGCTGGTGTCGACGTCGCCGGCGATCACCGTCCGCAGCGCCGACGCGACCGCTTCCCGGGCCTCGTCGGCCGCCTGCCGGGCCGCGGACTCCACCTCGTCACGGGTCGGCGCGACCTGCGCGCCCTCGTCCGGCGTCGGGGTGGTGCGGGTCTGGGCTGGCACGCGCCGATTCTGCCATCGGTGCCTGCGGGGCGCCGATGCGTCCACGCCGCCGCGCCGTCCGAGCCTCCTGCGAGCACGGGATCCGTGTCGCCATCGGGCGGTCCGGCGATACGGATCCCGTGCTCGACGGGGGCGTCAGCGGTCGCGCTCGGCGCGCTCCCTGGCGGCCCGCACGGCCTCCGCCTCGGCCTTGCGCGCGTCGCGCAGCGCCTTCTCGAGCTCTCGCACCTTCTTCTGGCCCTCGCGCACGCGCTTGTCGGCCTCCTTGCGCCGGGCCGCCGCCTTCTTGACCTTCGGGTCGGAGGAGTACCGCATCGCGACGGCGAGCGCCTCGGCCACGCCCGCGTCCTGGAGAGCGCTCCCGGGCGGGGCCTCCGGCGCCGGCCCGCGCCCGGCCTGCGCGGCCACGTACGCGGCGACGCCGTCGAGCGTGCGCTCGAGACCCCAGCCGACGTCCTCCTCGTCGTCGAGCGTCCCCGTGTGGTAGGCGGCGTAGGCGCCGCGCTCCACGAGGGGGCGCAGGTACGGGAACCGGACCTCGTCGACGAGGGCCCGCAGCATGTCCGCGAGTCCGGGGCCGGCCGCGGCGGCGGCGTCCGTCCCCGCGCTGTTGGCCCGCCGCAGGTCCCGGTTGAGCTCGGCGGCGTTCCGGACGTACCCGTTGAGCAGCAGGATCGTCGCGATCTTCTCGTCGTCGCCGAGCGCGGTGGAGCGCAGCGCGCGCAGCCCGGCGTCGAGGGCGCGCAGGCTCGCCGGGGTGAGCGGCGCGCCCGTGACGGGGACGTCCAGCACCCAGGAGTGCCCGCGGAACAGCTCGTACGTGAAGAGCGCCCACTCGCGCAGCTCCGCCCGCCAGTCCGCCGGCTCGTGCTGCGGCGGGAACTCCAGGTCGAGCGCCGACTCCTGCATGAGCAGCAGCAGGTCGTCCTTGCTGGTGACGTACCGGTACAGCGACATCGTGGTGAAGCCGAGGCTCTTGGCCACCCGGGCCATCGAGACCCCGGCGAGCCCTTCGGCGTCGGCGATCTCGACGGCGGCCTCGACGATGCGCTCGATGCTGAGCTCGCGGCGCGGCACCCGCTCCGGGCGCTCGGCCACGCCCCACGCGAGGGCGAGGCTCGGCGGGAGCTCCGGAGCGTCGGTCCCGGACGGGTCCGGCTCGGGCAGGTCCGTCTCCGGCGTGTCCGTCATGGCCTCATCATCCCCGATCGTCCCGGCCGGTCCAGCGTCGTGGTGGGCGGGCTCGTGGCCCGGTTCCGGGGAAGAACCGGGCCACGAGCCCACTCACCTCGGGCGCGGGGATCAGCGGGCGGTCCGACGGCGGTACAGGACGCTGCCCGCGACGATGCTCGCTGCGAGGAACCCGACCAGCCAGGCGCAGGCCGTGACGATCGTCCCGGCGTCGGCCGCGCCCATGAGCAGCCCGCGCACCGACTCGATGATCGGGGTGAACGGCTGGTGCTCGGCGAAGCCGTGCAGCCAGTCCGGCATGGTCTCGACCGGCACGAACCCGGAGCTCAGGTAGGGCACGAACAGGAAGATCATGTTGACCGACTGCGACGCCTCGACGCTCAGCACGAGCCCCAGCGTCACGCTGATCCAGGTGAACGTGAGGACGGCCAGCACGGCGAACGCGACGAACCCCAGCCAGCCGCCGAGCCCCGCGTCGGGCCGGAACCCGTACGCCACCGCCACCAGCAGCACCACGGCCGCCGAGGCGAGGTTCCGCACGACGCTCGCGACCGTGTGCCCCCACAGCGCGGACGAGGAGAAGATCGGCAGGGTCTTGAAGCGGTCGATCGTGCCCGTCGTCATGTCCTGCGACACGCTCATGGCGGCGGTCGCCGAGTTCATCCCCAGGCACATCACGAGCACGCCGGGCACCACGTAGTCGATGTAGTCGCCCCCGGTGCCGCCGGAGATCGCGCCGCCGAAGATCACGACGAACACGGTCATGATCAGCGCCGGCAGCGCGAACGCGGTGATGAGGCCGTCGATCGAGCGCAGCGAGCGCCGCGCCTCCCGCCGGCTCATGGTGGCGACGTCGCGCAGGGGCGCGCGCGTCCCGCGGACCCGGGTCGTGGCGGGCGCGCCGGGCACACCGGGCGTGGCCGGGGCCAGGGTGGTGGTCATCGCAGGGCCTCCTCGGGGGTTCGGGTCGGACGATCGGTCGTGCCGCTGGTCAGGGCGAGGAAGACGTCGTCGAGCGTCGGCTTGACGACGCTCACCCCGGCGACGGCGAGGCCGCGGGACTCCGCCCGGTCGAGCACGTCACGGATGGCCCGGACGGGCTCGGGGCTCGGGAACGTCAGGGCGAGCGCCTTCGCGTCCTCCTCGGCCCGGTCGAGGCCCGGGACGCCCAGCCCGCGTGCGGCCGCGAGGCTCGCGGCGTCGTCGAAGGAGACGCGCACGTGGTCGCCCGCGACGAGCGCCTTGAGCTCGGCGGCGGTGCCGCGGGCGGCGATCCGACCCTCGGCGAGGACCGCGATCGTGTCGGCGAGGCGGTCCGCCTCCTCGAGGTACTGCGTGGTGAGCAGGATGGTGGTGCCGTCGGCGGCCAGGCCCCGGACCACCTCCCACAGCTGGGCGCGGGACGCCGGGTCGAGGCCGGTGGTGGGCTCGTCGAGGACGAGGACGTCCGGGTCGGCGACCAGGCTGATCGCCAGGTCGAGCCGGCGACGCATGCCGCCCGAGTACGTGCCGACCTGGCGCCGCGCGGCATCGGTGAGGTCGAAGCGGTCCAGCAGCTCCTGGGCCCGACGGCGCACGTCCCGCCGCGGCAGGTGCGCGAGGTCGGCCATCATGACGAGGTTCTCCTCGCCGGTCTGGAACTCGTCGACCGACGCGTACTGGCCGGTCAGCGCGATGCTGCGGCGGACCGCGGCGGGCTGCGCCACGACGTCGGCGCCGGCGATGGTGGCCGTGCCCGCGTCGGGCCGCACCAGCGTGGTGAGGATGTTGACGGTGGTGGTCTTGCCGGCGCCGTTCGGGCCGAGCAGCGCGAAGATCTCGCCGCGCCGGACCTCGAGGTCGACGCCGCGCAGGACGGCGGTGCGCCCGTAGGACTTGCCCAGCCCCCGCACCGCGATCATCGGGTCGTTCATGGCCGTTCCCCTCCTGGTCGTCGTGTATGCCGTACACGAGCGTACGACATACACACCGTGTTGGCTATACACATCGTGTGCCTCGTACGCGACAGGGGTGCCGCGGCTGCACGCGCGCGGCGCCGCCCGCGCGGCTACGGTCGGACCGTGCGCGTCGTCGTCGTGGGAGCCAGCGGAAACGTCGGGACCGCCGTGCTGCGAGCCCTGGTGCGAGAGCCGGCCGTCACCTCGATCGTGGGCGTCGCCAGACGCGTCCCCCGGGCGGACGGCAGCAGCACCGTCTCCTTCCCGCACGACGCCGCCGAGTGGGTCCGCGTCGACCTCACCGACACCCACGACGCCGTCGTCCGCGGGCTCGACCGGGCCTTCCTCGGGGCGGACGCCGTCATCCACCTGGCCTGGGCGTCGCCGTCGTCCCGCGGCTCCGCGCAGGCACGGCGCCTCAACCTCGACGGGTCGCACGCCGTCGCCGACGCCGTCGTGCGGGCGGGCGTGCGGCACCTGGTGCTCGGCTCCACCTCCGGCGTCTACTCCCCCGGCCCCGCCGACGGCAGCCCGGTCGCCGAGGACTGGCCGCGGCGCGGTGTGCCGACGTCCCCGTACTCGGTGCAGAAGGTCGCCGTCGAGCGGATGCTCGACGAGTACGCGGCCGGGTACCCCCAGCTGGTCGTGACCCGGGTGCGCCCGGCGCTGATGCTGCAGCGCGAGGCCGGCGCGGAGCTGGGCCGCTACTTCCTCGGACCGCTCGGCACCCGCGCGCTGCGGCTCGCCGCCAAGCGGGCCCCCGAGGGCGCGCTGCTGCCCGCCGTCCCCGCGCCCGACGGGCTGCGCCTGCAGGTGATGCACACCGACGACGCCGCCGACGCGTACCGCGCCGTCGTCGTCGGCCGGCACCCCGGGGCGTTCAACCTCGCGCCCGAGGGCTGGCTCACCGGCGACGACCTCGCCGAGGTGCTCGCCGGGGGGCGCAAGGTCGCCGTCTCTCAGGACACCGCACGGACGGGCCTGTCCGTCGCGTCCCGGCTGCACCTCGCGCCGATCGACGTGGGCTGGTTCGACATGGCGCGCGCCGACGTCGTCCTCGACGCGACCCGGGCGCGCGAGCTGCTGCGCTGGGCGCCGACCCACGACCCGCGCGACGTGCTGCGCGAGACCGTGGAGGGCGTCATCGCCGGAACGGGCGCGGGCTCACCGCCCCTGCTGGGCTGAGGCCTCCTCCAGCACCTCCGCGCAGCCGGTCCCCGTGGACGCCGCGGCGCAGGCCAGCGTCGGGTCGATCGCCGCCATGACCGACCTCGCGGCCGCCCCGAGCGCCTGGAGCTGGCCCGCGTCGAGGGCGTCGACCACCAGCCTCCGCACCTCGCGGACGTGCCCGGGGGCCGCGGCCACGAGCCTCGTCATGCCGGCGTCCGTGAGGGAGGCCTCCATGCGCCGCCGCCCGTCCGAGCAGGCGCTGCGCCGCACGAGGCCGTCGCGCTCGAGGCGACCGACGGCGTGCGAGAGCCGCGACAGCGAACCGTTGGCCAGCGCGGCCAGGTCCGTCATGCCGAGGGTGCGACCGGGCGCGTCGGCGAGGGCGACGAGCACGTGGTACTCGAACAGGTTGAGGCGGGAGTCGGCGCGCAGCTGGGCATCGAGCGCGGCCGGCAGGGTCATGAGCATCCCGGCCACGTGCATCCAGCTCTGCTGCTGGTCCTCGGTGAGCCATGCAGGGGCATCGGTCTGTGCGGACGGCATACCCCATCCTAGGCCGACTTGAACATTCAATGCGCGAGGGCGTAGCGTCCGGATTGAACGTTCAAGATGGCCGCCCGCCCCGCGGCGGCCACGCACCGGAGGGACCACCCGTGACACTTCTTCGCGTCGACGCCAGCATCCAGGGCGACATGTCCGCCAGCTCTGCCCTCGCGGACACCGTCCTGGCCGAGCTCACCGCCGCCCGACCCGGCACGTCCGTCGTCTCCCGGCACCTCGCGCAGGACCCCCTGCCCGCCGACGCCTGGGCACAGGCGACCACCGCCGGCTTCGTCGGCGAGGCGGAGCGCACCCCCGAGCAGCGCGCGGCCCTCGACCTGGCCGGCGCCCTGGCCGACGAGGTGCGCGCGGCCGACGCCCTCCTGCTCGCGCTCCCCCTGTACAACTACGGCGTCTCGCAGCACGCCAAGACGTGGATCGACCTCGTCACCACCGGCGCCGGCGCGGGCGTCCCCGTGCTCGAGGGCAAGCCCACCGTGCTCGTCACCACCCGCGGCGGCTCCTACGGCGAGGGCAGCCCTCGCGCCGGCTGGGACCACAACACCGACTACCTCCGCCGGATCCTCGAGGACCTGTGGCGCGCCGACCTGACCGTCGTCGAGCGCGAGTTCACGCTGGTGGGCGTCAACCCCGCCCTCGACGAGTTCACCGACGTCGCCGCCGTCATGGCCAAGCAGGCCGAGCAGGACGCCGTCGCCGCCGGCCGCGCCCTCGCCGCCCTCTGACCCTCGCGGGGCGTCCCCGGGCACGACGACGGCGAGGTGGCCCGGTTGCCCGGACCACCTCGCCGTGTGCGTTGCTCCTGGCGGGAGCGTGGGCGACCTCGTCAGCCCTCGAACGTCACGTCGAGCAGGATCTCGCCGACGCCGGCGAGCGCCTTGGAGACCGGGCAGCCGGCCTTGGCGGCCTCGGCGGCCGCGCGGTAGGCGTCGGCGTCGATGCCCGCGGCCGAGCCGACGACGGTGAGCGTGATCTTCGAGATCTCGAGCCCGCCGCCCGCAGCCGGGGTGAGCGTGACGTCGGCGGTCACGTCGGTCTTGCCGGGCGTACCGCCGGCGTTCGCGACCTCGAGCGAGAACGCCATCGCGAAGCACGAGGAGTGCGCTGCCGCGATGAGCTCCTCCGGGCTGGTGACGCCCTCGGCGGCGTCCGCCGTGCGACGGGGGAAGGAGACGTCGAACGCCCCGACGCCGGAGCTGGCGAGCTCGACCCGGCCGGAGCCCTGCTGGATGTCGCCGTTCCAGGCGGTGCGTGCGGTGCGGGTGGACATAGGAGATCTCCTTCGTGCTCCGGGACAGGTCACGACGACCGTAACCCGCACGCGCCCCGGGCGACAGCGACCTCCCAGGTGGTGGCGGTCACGTCCCGGCGCCACCGTCAGCCGTAGGCCTCCCGCTCGACCGGGCGGGCGGCGTCGAGCAGGGCGGCGAGGTCGGCGGCCGACCGGCCGGCCAGCGCGTCCTCGAACGAGTGCTCCAGATGGTCCTCGGGCACCACCCTCGGCTCGGCGCGCACCACGCCCTCGAGCTCGCCGACGCCGATGGTGCCGTCGTCGTAGGGCAGGAGGGCGTCCGTGCCGAGCCAGGCCCAGTGCGCGGGGGTCGGCGTCGTCGGGTCCTCCACCTCGGGGCGCCAGACCAGCGCGACGACGTACGTGTGACCCACCTCCATCCGCGGGGTGTCCTCGATCGCCCAGGGGATGCGTCCGCCGTCGCGGTCGAGGGAGCCCGCGGCCGCCATCGAGAACCGGTCCGGGGGCGGGCGGTGGCGGGGGTCGGCCGCGCTCCACAGCCGGTCGTCGACCCGCAGCGCCACCTCACGCGCCACGTACCGCTCCCCCTCCGGGTTCCCGTCCTCCCACGGCCGCACCGCCTCCGCCTCGTCCACGACGGTGGCGACGAGGACGTGGTCGGCGTAGGTCACCCAGTCGACGGCCGTCGTCGTCGGGAACGAGTCCTCCGCCGTGGCGACCACGACACCCGGCGTCGGCGACGCGGCGTCCGGCGACGCGCAGCCCGCGAGCGCCGCCAGCAGGACGCCGGCGGCGCCCGACGCCCGGCGCGCGGTCATCGGGACGCGGAGAAGTCCGTCGAGGCGTCGGCGACGGCGAGCACCGACCAGGCGTTGCCGTCGGCGTCGGACAGCTCGTACGCGGGCACGAGGGCGACCGCGCCGCCGGTCTGCGTCTGCAGCGCGAGGCCGAGCCGCGCCTCGGTGATCTCGACGTCGGACACGGGCCAGTCGACCTTGTCCCCGGCCGCGGGCGGCGCCGGCGGCGCGGTGGGCTTCGTCGGCTGCTCGGGCTCGGCGTAGTCCGCCCCCTCGGCGTACGTGACCGGCCACGCGGAGCCGGAGAACCGCGGGTCGCCGAGCCGGTCCACCGCCTCGGCGGGGCTGATCACGGGGTACTCCCCCAGGTCGGTCGTGCCGGCGAGGAAGCCGTCGAGCCAGGCGACGCCCTCCGGACCGACGGTCGCGCTCCACTGGGCACCGGTGCGGGCGCCGTCCACCACCTGGAAGGCGGTGACCCAGCGGCCCGGCTCGTCCTCGGTCTGCTCCCCCACCTCGATCTCGAACCCCGACGGGTCGACGCCGAGGCGGGTCATGACGTCCGTCATCGCCGTGCGGGCGGCCTTGTCCCCGGCCGGCTTCGTGTCCCGGTCGGCGCACCCGTCGCCGTCGTCGTCGGCCGCGGTGCCGCCGTCCTCGGTGGCGCGTGCCGCGACCTCCTCGCACCGCCACGGGTCGGCGTCGGGGTCGTTGTAGGAGAACGTGGCGCTGCCGTCCACCGACAGCCAGATCGTGGGGCCGTCGCCGTCGCGCGGCCCAGCCGCCCACGACCCGTACTCCCAGCGCGGCTTCCCGGCGACGCCGAGCGCGTCCGCGAGGCGCGCGGCCCCCTCGCGGGTGGCGACGTCCGTCGCGTCGAAGGCGTACGCCTCGGCGGTGCCGCCGTCGGTGGACAGGCCCGTGCCGTGGAAGTTCGCGCGGCCGGAGTCGTACCAGCTCGGCAGGCCGTCCCCGGCGGTCGACGCCGTGCTCCCGGCGCTGTCCTCGGCCGCGCCCACCGAGGCGCCCCCGGCCGCGTCGCCCGCGGCCTCCCGGCCCGCCGCGCCCTCCTGGGCGCCGCTCCGGCCACCGGGCGCGCCGCCGAGCACGACCGGCGCCTCGGCGGTGCTCGCGCCGGCCGACTCGTCGCCCGCGCCCGCCCCGGCCGCGAAGGCGCCGCCGCCCAGCAGGTAGCCGCCCCCGCCCACGACGGCGAACGCCGCCACGGCCGCGGCGGCCAGCCACGGCCTCCGGCGGCGGCGCGCGGCGAGCTCGTCGACGACGGCCTCGTCGCGGGCGACGGCCGCGCCGGGGGTCCCGGCCCCCGGCACCGCGGCGGGACCGTCCTCCGCCAGCCGCCCGTCGACGTTCGCGCGGAGCCCGGCGGGCGTCCCGACACCCGCCGCCGGGTCCGCCGCCCGGAGGCGGTCGAACGCCGCGTCCCCCGGCTCCTGGGGCTCGCCCGGCGTCGGTCCCTGCGTCTCGTCCCGACCCTCGTCGCGGCTCATGCTGTCCTCCCGGCGTCGCGGCCCGCCGTCGCGGCGGGCGTCGTGCACCCCGTCTGTGTCGTCATCGCGTGCCCGCTTGCGCGGCCTCGCCGTCGTCCGGCGGCGCGGCGGCGGACTCCGCGTCCCACGCCGTGCGCAGCCGCGCCCGCGCGCGGGACAGCGCGGCGTCCGCCCCGCCGCGCGACACCCCGAGCACCTGCGCGAGCCCCTCGCCGTCCAGGCCCTCCCACGCCACCAGCAGGAGGATGCGCCGGTCGCGCGGCGACAGCCGGGCGAGGACGGCGCGCACGTGGTCGTCGTCGAGCGCGAGCGCGGCGGGGTCGACGTCCTCGGGCACCTCCGGCACCAGCGCGACCGGCGTGGGCCGCGCCTTGCGCCGGTGGTTGGCCAGGACGTAGCCCGCCGTCCGGTAGAGCCAGGGCAGCTCGGCGCCGCGGGGCACGTCGTCCCGGCGGCGCCACGCGGTGGCGAGCACGTCGGCCGCCAGGTCCTCCGCGTCCGCCCCGCCGGCCGGAAGGCGCCGCACCAGGTAGCGGTGCACCGCCCCCGCGTGCGCGGCGAACAGCGCGTCGAACCACGTCGCGTCGTCTCCCGCCGGCGCGTCGCCGCGCACGGTCTCGTCCGGGTCCACCGGGCCTCCTGCGGTCCTGGGCGCGCACCGGTACGCGCCTCCCCTCGCCGCGAATGTGTCGTCGTGACCACGAGCCTTGCACCCGCGCGCACGGACATCACCCGCAGATTCATCCCTCCGCCCGGTCCGGACGGACCTACCGTGCCGACATGACCGTCGACACCGGCCAGGCGCCTCCCGCGGCGGACCCCGTCACCCCGGCGCCACGCCGGCGGCGGCGGGTCGGCCGGTGGGTGCTGCTGGGCGTGTGCCTCGCCCTGCTCGCGGTCGCCGTGTGCGGGCTGCTGCTGGTGCGCGACGCCCTGGCGGCGCGCACGGCGCTGACCCGCGCGGCCGCGCAGGTCCCGGTCGTCTCGGAGGAGCTGCGCGCGGGCGCGCGCGCCGAGGGCGACGCCGGCACGTCGGCGACGCTCGCATCCTCGCCCGCGCTGGCGGAGCTGCGCCACCAGACGACGGTCGCCCGCGAGGCCACCGACGGGCCGCTGTGGTGGCTCGCCGCGCGCACGCCCGTGATCGGGCCGTCGGCCGGGGCCGCCGCGGACGTCGCCGTCGTCCTCGACGACGTCACCGACGACGTCCTGCCCGCCCTCGCCGGCCTGGCCGACGCCGTCCCCGCCACGGCCCGCACGCCCGACGGCGGCCTCGACCTCGCGCCGCTGGCCGCGGCGGCGCCGGGCATGGCGGCGGCGCAGCGGTCGGTGGACGCCTCGCTCGCGCGCCTCGACGCCGTCGATCCCGCAGACCTGCTGCCCCAGCTGGCCGGCCCGGTCGCCACCCTGCGCGACCAGGTGGACGAGCTCGCCGCCGTCGTGGCCACCGGCGACCGTGCCGCCGCGCTCGCCCCCGCGATGCTCGGCGCGGACGGCCCGCGGACCTACCTCGTGCTCAGCATGAGCACGGCGGAGCTCCGCGAGGGCGGCGGCATCCCCGGGGCGCTGATCCTCCTGCGCGTCGACCAGGGGCGCTTCACCGTGGTGCGGCAGGTCGCCGCCGCCGACTTCCCGTCGTTCCGCGAGCCCGTGCTCCCGCTGTCCGCCGACGACGAGGCCGCCGCGACGGGCCGGCTCGGCATGTTCGTGCAGGACGTCACCGCCACGCCCGACTTCCCGACCACGGCCGCGCTGGCCGCCGAGATGTGGGCCCGCAACCAGGGCGAGCGGGTCGACGGCGTCCTCGCGACCGACCCCGTGGCGCTGTCGTTCCTGCTCGCCGGGACCGGGCCGGTGCGGGTGCCGCTGTCCGGGCCGGTCGCCGAGGCGCTCGGCCGGGACGGCGTCGAGCTGACGGCGGAGAACGTCGTCGACGTGCTCCTGCGCCGCGTGTACGACGTCCTCGACCCCGCGACGGCGGACCAGTTCTACGCCGAGACCGCCGCGGTGGTCCTGGGGCGTGCCACCGCCGCGGACGTCGGCCCCGAGACGCTGCTGACCGCTCTGCAGCGCGCGGCCGGCGAGCACCGCCTGCGCATCTGGTCGGCCCACGACGCCGAGGAGTCGCGGCTCGAGGGCACGCTCGTGGCCGGCTCGTACTCGTCCGCGCCGCGCGCCGCGGACGCCGTGGGGGTGTTCCTCACCGACCACGTGTCCGGGAAGATGTCGGCCTACCTGGACTCCGCGCTGAGCGTCGTCGGCTCCGAGTGCACCGCGTCCGGGCGGGTGGACACGCTGGAGCTCACCCTCGCGTCGACCGCGCCGGAGGACGCCGCGACGGCGCTCCCCTCGTACGTCGCGGGGCTGCCGGGCGGCGCGCACCCGCCGGGGACCCTCAGCCTCGGGGTGACGGTGGCCGGGCCCCGCGACGGCGGGACCCCGCGCGTGGAGCGGGACGGCGCGGCCGTCGGCGGCGACGCGCGCACGACGCACGGCCGGGCGACCCAGTCGGTGACCGTCGCGCTCGCCCCCGGCGAGAGCACCACGCTGCGCCTGACGGTGCCGGCGGCCCCGGGCGGCGGCCGGGAGGGCGCGGACGGCGGCACCCCGGCCGGTCGGCTCGAGGTGTGGTCCACCCCGACCCTGACGAGCGGCGGCCTCCTCGACGTCGAGGCGCCGGTCTGCGACTGAGGCCTCACCCGGGTGAAGACGTCTCCTGCCAGGGGTTTCACCCGGGTGAGGCGGGGTGCGCCGGGCGACGGCGCCGCTAGCGTGAGCGACCGAGGAAGCCCACATGAGCACCGCCCGAAGGAGTCGAGATGGCCCACGCACGCAACGCCGCCGGTGTCGCCGTCGCCCTGCTCCTGGGCGGCGGCGCCACGTTCGCAGCGACGCCCGCCGCGGCGGCCACCGACCCGAGCCCCAGCCCGGCCACCACGGAGTACGCGCCGCCCGAGGTCCCGACGCTCACCGCCCAGATCTTCCAGCCCGAGTGCGACGGCGACGTGCCGTACCTGCGCTACGCGGTCACCGCGACGGGCACGCCGAACACCACCGTGACGATCACGTGGCTCAACCCGGGCGGCGACGACGTCGTCCAGGCGGACCTGCCGCTGAGCGGCCGCGTGCTCTGGCCGGGCGCCGTCGTGGACTCCGCCGGCAAGCCCCTCGACTGGCCCGGCTGGCGCCTCGAGGACGGCGTCTGGGTGCAGGGCGACGAGTTCGACTGGGTGCGCCCGTCCGTCGACGTGAAGATGCAGGTCAACCCCGAGCTGACGATGACGGCCAGCTACCCGCCGTCGTCGCCGAGCTGCGCCGTCGACCCGCCCGGCGCCACCCCGACCCCGACGCCCGGCTCGACCGTCCCCGGCGCCGTGCCGCCGGAGGCCGCCCCACCGGCGGGGCCGTCGTCCAGCTTCCTGCCGCAGACCGGCGCGGGCGTCGCGGGCCTGGTCGCCGCGGCCGCCGCCCTGGTCGCCGCCGGCAGCGTCGCCGTCGTCGCCGCCCGGCGCCGCCGCACCGAGCACTGATCCTCCGCTCCCGTCGATCCTCGCGCTCCCCCGCCTCCTCGACGAGGTCCCGGCGCCGCCGCCGACCTGCGACGACGGCGTCGCGGGCCCCGGGCACGCCCGCGGCGGAGCCGCAGGTCAGGACGCCCGCCGGTGCGCGACGACGGTCAGCTCGCCCCGCGAGCTCACGCCCACCTTGCGGAAGACGCGCCCGAGGTGGACCTCGACGGTGCGCACGGAGACGCAGAGCCGGTCGGCCACCTGCTTGTTGGCGAGCCCGTCGGCGACCAGCCGGGCGACGTCGAGCTCGCGCGCGGTGAGCACACCGGCCCAGTCGTCCCAGACCCCCAGGGCGCCGGCGCCCCGCCCGCCCGCGCTCCGGCAGGTCCGGACGGCGCTGCCCACCAGCGACGGCGCCGCGGCCGGGCGGACGCACCCGACGGCCCGCGCCGCGGCGACGGTGGCCGCGGCGGGCTCGGGGCCGGCCGCACGCAGACCGGCAGCGACCGTGTCCGAGCCGGCGCAGCGGGCCACCTCGGCGGCCAGCCCGCCGACGACGTGCCCGAGCGGCAGGCGGCCGGCCGCGTCGTCGAGGACGCGCGCCGCCTGCTGGGTGTCGCCGCCGCGCACCAGGAGCAGCGCCTGCACGGCCCGCAGGTGCGCCTCCGCGAGCGGCGTGAGGGCGTCGGCCTGCGCCCAGGCGGCCGGGTCGCCCGCGGGCACCGCCGTCACGACGGCCCGCGCGAGCACCTGGTCCGCGCCCCGCGGGTCCCGGTCCAGCCGGGCGAGCGCCTCGACGACGGCCACCACCGCGGCCCGGTCGGCGGACGACCCGACGGCGCGGGCGACCGGGACGACGGCGCGGGCCAGGCGGACGCCGGGCGGGTCGCCGGCGTCGGACCCGGCGCCGGTGCCGGTCCCTGTGCCGGCGAGCGCCCGCACGGCGGTGCTGGCGAGCTCGGCGTCCTCCTGCACGGCCGCGACGCCGGTGCTCGCGACCCGGTCGAGCCAGCCGGCGGCGTCGTGCAGGTGCCCGGCGAGCAGCGCCGCCCGGCCGGCGACGAGGAACGCCCGCGCCCGCACCTCGCCCGTGCCGTGGCTCGCGGCCTCCCGCGCGACCGCGTGGGCCAGGACGGCGTTGCCCTGGGCGAGCCGCTGCTCGGCGAGCCGCACGAGCCCTTCGGCGAGCGCCGGGTCGCCGGCCAGGGTGGCGAGGGCGGCGTGCCAGCGGGCGGCGCCCGCCTCCCCCGCACGCTCGAGCTCGGCGGCCAGGGCCGCGTGCACCGCGGTGCGCTCGGTGAGGTCGGCGTCCTCGTGCACGACGGCGCGCACGCGGGGGTCGGCCACGCGGAAGCGGCCGTCGGCGAGGCGCAGGTGCTCGGCGAGCGGCGCAGCGAGGAGCCGGTCGACGTCCGTGCCGGTGGCGCCGAGGAGCACGTCCACCCGGTCCACGACGAGCACGCCCGCGGCGAGCAGGACGGCTCGGTCCTCGGCGTCGAGGGCGCCGGACCCGGCGGGCGTCGCCGCGCGGACGGCGGCGGTCACGGGGAGCGGGTCGGGCAGCGCCTCCGTCCCGGCGAGCTGCCGCGGCGTGAGCAGCGCGAGCGTCTGGGCGAGCGCGTCGGACTCCCCGCCGACCAGCGTCGCCACGCGCCGCACGACCTGCGGTGCGACGGGCCGCGCGCGGAGGGCGGGTGAGGAGCGCCAGGAGGTAGCGCCGTCCCGGATCGAGGTCATCGTCGGCCTCCCGTCTCGTGCCGAGCGTCGGTGCTCGGCGGCGGCGACCTGGCGATCTCCCCCCTGACCTGCATCTACGCAGGTCAGCGATTTGTCAGGTCTCCACCAATATAGTCACCGGGCCGTCGTTCACCAGCTCGACGGCCATATCCGCGCCGAACAGCCCCGTCGCGACCTCGAGCCCCCGGGCGCGCAGGTCCGCGACCACGGCGTCCACCAGCGGCTCCGCGACCGGGCCCGGCGCCGCCGCGTTCCAGGTGGGCCGGCGGCCCTTGCGGGCGTCGCCGTAGAGGGTGAACTGGCTGACCACGAGCACGGGCGCCCCCGCGTCGGCCGCCGAGCGCTCGTCGCGCAGGATGCGCAGCTCGGCGATCTTGCGGGCGACGGTGGCCACCTCGGCGGCGCCGTCGTCGTGCGTCACGCCGACCAGGGCGAGCAGTCCCGGCCGGTCGATGGCGCCCACGACCTCGCCGGCCACCGTGACGCTCGCGCGCGTCACGCGCTGCACGACCGCCCTCACGCGCCGGCCACCACGAACGCCGGGCGCACGGCCCCGACCGGCGCGCCGCCGCCGAGCACGGGCGTCGCGCCGACGGCGTCCAGCGCCGCCAGGTCGGCGCCCGAGACGCCCGCCGCACCCGCGGCGTGCACGGCGGCCGCGAGGATCGCCGGGCGCGGCCGGTCGCCGCCGTCGAGGATCTTGAACGCGACGGCGGACCCGTCGGGCAGGCCTGCCGCGCACACGCCGTCCGCCCCGATCTTCGCGATCGTGCCCGGCACGGCGGTCATGACCAGGGTGTCCTCGCGCCCGCGGCCCGCCACCATCTCCGGGTGCCCGGACATCGCGCGCGCGATCCGCCCGACGTCGCCGCCGTCCCCGGAGCGGCCGGCCGCCGCGAGCCGGCCGAACGACCGTGCCAGCCCCCGCACGCTCGTGGAGAACAGGGGCGCGCCGCACCCGTCGGTGGTGACGTGCGGGTCGTCGTCACCCGTGAGCTCGACGACGGCGGCCCGCACCGCCCGCTGCAGCGGGTGCCCCGGGTCGAGGTACGTCTCCGTGTCCCAGCCGGCCGCGACGCAGGTCGCGAGCATGGCGGCGTGCTTCCCCGAGCAGTTCTGCGCGATCTGCTCCGGGCCGCGGCCCGCCTCCTGCCAGGCCAGGGACTCGGCGCGGCCGAGCGGCAGGTCCGGCGTGTTGCGCAGTGCCGACTCGTCCAGGCCGGCGCCGGCGAGGATCTCGCGCGCCCCTTCCAGGTGCTCGGGCGCGCCGCTGTGGCTGGCGGCCGCCAGCGCGAGGAGCCGGTCCGGCAGGTCGAGGCCGGAGCGCAGCATGGCGAGCGCCTGCAGCGGCTTCACCGACGACCGCGGCCAGATCGTCGTGGCCGGGTCGCCGAGCTCCAGGCGGACGTCGCCGTCCGGCCCCAGCACGACCAGGTGGCCCAGGTGCACCGACTCGACGAGGTCGCCGCGCACCACCTCGGCCAGGGGCACCGCGCCGAGGGCCACGGGCGCGCCGGGCAGGACCGTCACGCCGGCCGTCGCCTCGCCCGCCACGTCACCAGCCGCCCGTCGGGCCCTGCGGGCGGCGGCCCCCGCCGGCGCCGTACGGCTTGATCCTGGGCCGCACGTCCACCCAGTAGATGATCGCGGGGGTCGTGGCGATGACGTTGAAGAACGAGCCGGCCGTCATGAGCATCGGCGGCAGCCCGAACAGCCCGATCAGCGCCGCGACGCCGAGGATGAGCAGCCAGATGTTCTTGGTCAGCTTCCCCTCGGACACGTACGCGCGGGCCGGGCGGCGGGCGGCGTCGACGAAGGCGACGAGCTGCACCACGAACACCACGACCGCGAGCGCGATGAGCAGGAAGTACTGGAGGGACCCGATGGCGGCGGAGATCACCTGCCGAGCCTAAGGGAGCACGCGCATCCGGCGGGAGCGCGCGGCCCCCGCGACGTGCTCGTCCCAGGCCGCGACGACGGTGTCCTCGTGGGCGACGGCGAGCGCGCTCGCCACGTGCAGGGCGTCCGCGGCCCGCAGCGGCACGGGGCACGACGCGAGCAGCTCGGCGGCCCGCTCGGAGATCTCGGGCGTCACCTCGAGGGTGTGCAGCCCGGCGCTCAGCTCGTCCCAGATCGCGGCGCCGCGGCGGCGCGCGAGCGGGTCGAGGACGCCGGCCCGCTCCCCTGCCGCGAGCGTCGCCCGCACCTCCGCGTCGGCGATGCGTGAGCTGACGACGACGTCGGCGCGGTTCCACAGCGCGCTCGCCAGCCCGGAGCCGGGCTCGCGGACGCACAGCTTCACCAGCGCGCTGGCGTCGAAGTAGACGAGGGCCATCCTGCTCCGTCCGGTCGTCGGTGGTGCGGGGTCGTGCGTGGTGGTGCGGTGGTCGTGCGGTGGGGCTCAGCGCCGGATGCGGCGCACCAGGTCGGACATGCGCGACGCGGGCCGGGCCGCCGGGCGCGGGGCCGGCCGGGCCGCGGCCGCGGCGTCGTCGTCGGGCACCGCGTGCACGGGCCGCTCCGTCGCGGCGGGCGTGAGCAGGCCGTCGCGCACCAGGTCGGCGACCAGGTCCGCGGTCTGCACCCCCGACAGCCGGGCGACCGGCACCCCGCGTTCGGTGATGACGACCTCCTCGCCCGCACGAGCCTTCTCGATCCACGACTTGAGCTCGGCGCGCAGCGCGCTGACGGAGACCTCCATGACCGACGACCGTACCGTCCGGACCCACTCGCCCGACAGTGCCGACCTGGGGGCGCGTGCCGCGGGCGCGCGACGTCGCGGGACGGGCAGAGCGTGGGGCGGGGACATTCGTGTCGCGAGGCTGGTCGGGCCTGGCGGGAGCCGCGAGGGACGAGCGGCGGATGGCGCGCCTCACGACACGAATGTCCCCGCCCCACGCGGTCCCGACCACAGGACCCGTCAGACGGCCCGGCGGTACGCGCGGAACGCCAGCGACGCCAGCCCGCCCATGACGGCGACGGCCGCGGCGAGGAGGCCGAGGTGCAGCCACACGGTGCCGGGGTCGGCGAAACCCTGCAGGGCGTCGCGGGCCACGACGACCGCCCAGTCGAACGGGTTGACCTTGGCGGCGGTGGCGATCCAGTCCGGCGCGAGGGACGGGTCCATGACGGCCGAGGACAGGAACATCAGCGGGATGGTGAGCAGCTGGGAGACGCCGATGAGCGCCTCCTGCTGGCGGGTGAGCAGCGCGACCGCGCCGGAGAGCGCGGCGAACAGGCAGCTCAGCAGCGCCACGGCGACCAGCATCACCAGCACGCCCGGCACGCCGCCCGCGAACCGCGCGCCACCGAGCCACGCCACGCCGACGACCACCAGCGCCTGGCCGCACGCGAGCAGCGCGTACCAGGCCATCGTGGCGGACAGCAGGGCGCCGCGGCTGGTCGGCGAGGCGAGGAAGCGGTCCATGACGCCGCGGTCCATGTCCTGCACGAAGGTGGTGCCGGCCCAGGCGGCGCCGCCCATCGCGGTCATCATGACGACGCCGGGCGTGAGGTACTCGAGATAGCTGACGTCGGCGCCGCCGGCGAAGCCGGGGATCTCGATGACGGAGCGGAAGAGCTGCCCGAACAGCAGCAGCCAGATCATCGGCTGCAGCAGGTTCATCACCATGAAGACGGGGATGCGCATGCCCTGCCGGGCCTGCCGGGCGGTGAGGAGCCGCGCCTGGGTCAGCGCGCTCGTGCGGCGGGGCTCGGGGAGCGCGGGGCGCGTCGCAGCGGGGTCGATCGTCGCGGTGCTCATGCCGCCACCTCCGTGGCCTCGGCGCCGGCACGCTCGCCGGCGGTCCCGGCCGCCTGGTTGGCGGCCTCCAGGCTGCGGCCGGTGTGCCGCAGGTAGACGTCGTCGAGGGTGGGCCGCGACAGCCCCGCGGCACGGACGCCCAGGCCCGCGGCGTCGAGGGCCGCGAGCAGCGCCGGCAGGGCGGTGGCGCCCGCGTCGGCCCGGGCTCGCAGGGTGCGGCCGTCGGCCGCGACGTCGACGACGCCGGGCACGCCGGCGGCCACGGGTGCGGCGGCCTTCGCGGCGGCGCCGTCGTCGAGCTCGACGGTGACGCCGTCGCCCCGCAGCCCGTCCTTGAGGGCATCGGGGGTGCCGGCGGTGACGACGCGGCCCGCGTCCACGATGACGACCTGGTCGGCGAGCCGGTCGGCCTCGTCCAGGTAGTGCGTGGTGAGCAGGATCGTCATCCCGTCGCCGAGCGCCATGCGCTCGATCTCCGACCACATCGCGGAGCGCGCCTCGGGGTCGAGGCCGGTGGTGGGCTCGTCGAGGAACAGCACCTGCGGCCGGTGCACGAGGCCGACGGCGACGTCGAGCTTGCGCGCCATCCCGCCGGACCAGGTCTTCACGAGGCGGTCGGCGGCGTGCGCGACGCCGAAGCGCTCGAGCAGCTCGTCGGCGCGCGACCTGGCCTCGCCGGCCCGCAGCCCCTGGAGGCGGCCGGCCAGCACGAGGTTCTCGCGCCCGGTGCCCATGGGGTCGGTGACGGGGCGCTGGGCCACGTAGCCGATGGCGCGGCGGACGGCGCCGGGGTCGCGCACGACGTCGTGCCCGGCCACGCGGGCGGTGCCGGCGTCGGGCCGCGACAGCGTGGCGAGGATCTTCACGGTCGTGGACTTCCCGGCCCCGTTGGGGCCGAGGAGGCCGAGCACGCTGCCGTGCGCGGCGGTGAGGTCCAGCCCGTCGAGCGCGCGCACGGGGCGGGCACCTCGTCGTGCGGCAGGGCCGGAGCCGTAGGTCTTGGTCAGCCCGGCGACGTCGATCGCCGGGGCCGACCCCTGCAGGGTCGAGGACATGCTTCCTCCTGGCGGGGTCTTCCCGCGGTCGGAGGGTCCGGCGCACGCCCTAGGGTGGGAGTGCGTCTCGTGGTGCGGTCGTGCACCGGACCCGAGCCACCGGTCCCGGGCGATGGCAGTCGCCCGGGACCGTTCTTGTGTCACTTGTCGCGCGCGTCCTTCGGGGTGAAGAGCATCCGCGCGAGGACGAGCATCATCACCGCGAGGGCGACGACGAAGGTCAGCCAGGACCAGGCCCAGCCGACGGTGAGGCCGAGGACGACGAACACGACGAACGCCGTCAGCCAGATGACGACCGTGTAGACGCCGAACCGCGCGGCGGCGGCCGGGTCCTGGTCGAACCGGTCGAAGTCGTGGCCGGTGGCCTGCGCCCGCGCGACGTCCCGCACCCAGGCCTTCTTGCGGTTGGTCTGGGTGACGCCGAGCAGGGTGAACAGGGTGCCGCCGACGACGAACGCGGCGCCGGCGACGACGTACATCCACGCGTCGAACGCGCCGAGCGCGGTGAACAGCGCCAGGAGCAGCGCGAGGACGGTGAGCCCCGTGGCGAGGTAGTAGCCGCCGGCGCGGCGGGACGGCACCGGGTGGTTCGTGGTCGTCTCCTGCGACAGCGAGAGCCCCACGACGAACCCGGCCGCGCTGGCGGCCGTGAGCAGCAGCGCCGCGTACACGATGCCCGGGAGGCCGGACGCGAAGGCGCCGGCCGCCGCCAGGCCCGCGAACGCGAGCGCCGCGACGAGCACCGTGGCCGCGACGACGACGCCGACCACGAAGCCCGGCTTGGGCCGCACCCGCTGCTGCTGGGCGGCCGCGAAGGCCTCCTGCAGCACCGTGCGCGGCTCGCCCCCGGTCGCGGCGACGACGTCCGCCTGTGCCTCGGCGACGATCGCGCGGACGTCGCCCAGCTCGTCGAAGGCGCGGCGGGCGGCGTCGTCCGGGGTGGCGCCGCCGGCCTGCAGCTCGGCGGCGCGGGCCTCGAGGTTCGCCCGGATCTCCTCCTTGAGGTCCTGGACCTCGGGGGACGGCTCGACGCCGGCGAACGCGTCGTCGAGGAGGCGGTGGACGGTGGTCATCGCGGGGTGTCCTTGTCTGTGCGGTCCGTGCGGAGGAGGGAGTCGATGACGTCGCGGGTGGCGACCCACGCGGCGACGTTGCGCCGGTACACGGCGCGGCCGGCGTCGGTGATCCGGTAGTACTTGCGGCGCCCGCCCTGGGACTCGTCGCCCCAGTAGGCCTCGACCAGCCCGTCCTTGGTCAGGCGGCGGTACGTCGCGTAGAGCGTGGCCTCCTTGATCTCGTGCGCACCGCCGGTGGCGTCGCGGATCGTCTTGTAGATCTCGAAGCCGTAGCGGTCCCCGCGACGGAGCGTCGCGAGCACGATCGTGTCGGTGTGACCACGCAGCAGGTCGGCGGAGAACGCGTCGTCCGCCGTCGAGGTCTCGTCTCGCTGCATCACGACAAGTACTGTATCTCATCAACTACTCGACGACAACAGGTGCTGCACGTGCACCGCATCTCGCCGCGGTGGTTCGCCGTGCCGTCGGCGGAAGACCGTGCGAGCCTGCGAAGCAGGACGCAAGCTCCACCGCGCGGACGCCGTCGTCCGCCCGAGCCGAGAGGGCAACCGATGGCCGCACCGAGCGCACCGACGTCCGAGCCCGAGGCCCTGCCCCAGCGCCGGGTCCTGGCGATCTTCGGCGGGCTGATGCTCGCGATGCTGCTCGCCGCCCTCGACCAGACCATCGTCGCGACGGCGCTGCCGACGATCGTGTCCGACCTCGGCGGGGCGGAGCACCTGTCGTGGGTCGTGACGGCCTACATGCTCGCCAGCACCGCCACCACGGTGCTGTGGGGCAAGCTCGGCGACCTGTACGGGCGCAAGGCGCTGTTCATCGCCTGCATCGTCATCTTCCTGGTGGGCTCGATCCTCTCCGGCACGTCGCAGACGATGGGCCAGCTCATCGTGTGGCGGGCCGTGCAGGGCGTCGGTGGCGGCGGGCTCATGGTGCTGTCCCAGGCGATCATCGGCGACGTCGTCCCGCCCCGGGAGCGCGGCAAGTACCAGGGCTTCTTCGGCGCGGTCTTCGGCGTCTCGTCGGTCGCGGGGCCGCTCCTCGGCGGGTTCTTCGTCGACAACCTCGACTGGCGATGGGTCTTCTACATCAACGTCCCCATCGGGATCGTCGCGCTGCTCGTCGTCGCGTCCGTCCTGCCCCACATCGAGGCGGGCCGCAAGCCCCGCATCGACTACGCGGGCATCATCCTGCTCGCCACGGTCTCGACCGCGATCGTGCTGGTCACGAGCCTCGGCGGCACCACCTGGGCGTGGGACTCCGTCGCCGTGTGGGCCATGGCTGCGGTGGCCGTGCTCGGCGTCGTCGCGTTCGTCGTCGTCGAGCGCCGCGCCCCCGAGCCGGTGCTGCCGCTCCACCTGTTCCGCAGCAAGGTGTTCACCGTCTCCGCGGTCGTCGGGTTCGTCGTCGGGTTCGCGATGTTCGGCGCGATCACCTACCTGCCGCTGTACCTGCAGACCGTCAAGGGCTCCACCCCCACCGAGTCCGGCCTCGAGATGACGCCGATGATGCTCGGGATGCTGATCACCTCGATCGGGTCCGGCCAGCTCATCTCGCGCACCGGGCGGTACAAGGTGTACCCGATCCTCGGGACCGCCATCACGACCGCCGGGCTCTACCTGCTCTCGCTCATGGGGCGCGACACGTCGACGCTCCAGGCGGGCCTGAGCATGTTCGTGCTCGGCGCGGGCCTCGGCATGGTCACGCAGGTGCTGGTCATCGCCGTCCAGAACGCCGTCGACTACAAGGACCTCGGCACGGCGACGTCGGGCGCCACCTACTTCCGCACGATCGGGTCGTCCGTGGGCGTCGCGGTGTTCGGCACCGTCTTCGCGAACCGGCTCGCGGTCGAGCTCACCACCGCCGTCCCCGCCGCCGCGCAGGGCCCGTGCGCGCCAGGCGCCCTGACCGCCTCGACGCAGACCGTCGCGCAGTGTCCCCCCGAGGTGCAGAGCTGGTTCCTCGACGGGTACGCGGCCTCGCTGCACGTCGTCTTCCTTTGGGCCGTGCCCGTGGCCGCGCTCGCGTTCCTGCTCACCTGGCTGCTGCCCGAGGTCGAGCTCCGCAGCGCGACCCGCGGCGCCGGGCCGGGCAGCGCCGGCCAGGCGGCCGGCGACACGTTCGCGGTGGGCGCGGCCCGCACCTCCCTCGACGAGCTGCGCCTCATCCTGTGGCGGCGGGTCGGCAAGCAGGACCCGCTGCGCGTCTACGAGCTGATCGAGCGCGACTCCGACCTCTCGCCCGAGGAGGCGTGGATGGTCACGCGGGTCTCGCTCAAGGGCACCCGCTCGGTGCGGCTGATGGCCGAGCGCACGGAGGTGTCCCCCGACACCGTGCGCGGCGTCGCGGACTCGCTCGCCGCGCGCGGCCTGGTCGAGGTCGACGGCGACACCGTGCGCGCCACGGCCGCGGGCGACGCCGAGGCGGAGTCCATCCGCGACGCCGAGCGGCGCCGGCTGCGGCGCTACGTGGCCGAGTGGCCCGACGGCGACGAGCCCGAGGTCGACGAGCTCGTGGAGCAGCTGACGCACGAGCTCCTGGCCGACGACACGGACGTCGTCGAGACGCGCTGAGCCGGGACCGCCTCGCGGTCACATCTCCGGCAGGGCGGCGCGGGCGAGGTCGGGCGTCATGCCCGCCGCCTCGAGCGTGTCGACGAGCGGCGAGCGCAGCAGCAGCACGAGGGACTGCACCTGCCAGTACCCCTCCCCCAGGGTGCGCGGGTCGGCGTCGGCGGCGACCTCGGCCAGCACCCGGCGGGCGTCGACGGGGTCGTCGCCGGCACCCAGCGCGCTCGCCAGCAGCCGCACGCCGTGGGCGAACCGCACGACCAGGTCCGCCACGGGGTCGGCCACCGGGTCCACCTGCGGCGGCGGCGGGAGGTGACCCGACAGCGACGCCGCGGCCACCCGGTGGTCGCCGTCGTCCTCCAGCAGCACGCCCAGCGACCGCAGCGCGGCGGGTGTGCGGCGGGCGAGCACGCGCACGCTGCGCATGGCCCTGTCCACCAGTACCGCCTGCGCGTGCAGCCGCGTGATCTCGGCGCGCAGCAGCCGGTTGACGCTCACCCGCGCGATGTCGTCGGAGGTGCGCGCCACGTCCTGCCAGTCCTCGAGCACCTTCTCGGCGGCGCGGCCGCGCACCAGCGCGGCGGCGAGCTCGTCGGGGTCGCCGTCGCGCAGCCCGCGCGCGACGGACTCCAGCGTCAGGGCCAGCTCCCGGGTCGCCTCCTGCGCCAGCGCGCGGATGCGGCGCCGCGGGTCGCCCGGGGTGAGCAGGGCGACGAGGAGCGCGACCCCGCCGCCCACGAGGGCGTCGGTCCAGCGCCCGAACGCGCCGTTGGCCGCGACCGACAGGGGTAGGCCGACGACGACGCCCGCCTGCACGCCGGCCTGGATCGTCACGAGGGGGCCGCGGTCGATGAACCGGGCGATCATGGCCGAGACCGCCATGACCAGCGCGATCTGCCACCAGCCGGACCCGATGAGGTGGACCATGACGTCGCCCAGGCCCACCCCGAGCGCCACCCCCGCGGCCACCTCGGCGACCTTGCGCAGGTCGCGGTCGAAGCTGAACCCCAGGCAGACCCACGCGGCGACGGCCGCGAAGAACGGCTGGGTGTGCCCCAGCACCACGGTGGCGAGCCCGTAGGCCACGCCGGCCGCGAGCGCGGCCTGGACGATCGGCCAGAACGAGACCCGCACCCGGGAGACGCCCTGCCGGATGCGGATCCGCCGGGGCAGGGTGCGCAGGGCGGCCCGCGCCGCGGCGCCGGCGCGCCGGGACACCGGCGTGCCGCCCTCGCCCCCCGCGGCCCCGCTCACGCCGTCCCCGGCACCCCGGGCGTCGGCCGGGACGGCCCGGCGGCGGGCGTCACAGCAGGCTCTGCGGGGCGTCCGACCCGCGCGGGGTCAGCCCGCGCGTCAGCGGGCCGTGGGCGTCGGGCCGGTCGGCCGAGACGCCGTCGCCCGGCACCACGACCTCCTGCGCCGCCGCGACCTGCAGCTCCTGTCCGCCGACGTCGCCCACCACGGTGAGCTCGGCGTCCTCGGGCACGGACCGCTTGACCACCGCGAGGGCGACCGGGCCCAGCTCGTGGTGCCGGGCGACCGTCGTGACGGTACCCACGGCGCGCCCCTCGGCGCCGCCGACGAACACCTGCGCCCCCGCCTCGGGGACGACGTGCTGGGAGCCGTCGAGGTGCAGCAGCACGAGGCGTCGCGGCGGGCGGCCGAGGTTGTGCACGCGCGCGACGGTCTCCTGCCCGCGGTAGCAGCCCTTGTGGAGGTGGACGGAGGTGCGCAGCCAGTCCAGCTCGTGCGGGACGCTGCGGTGGTCGACCTCGTGGTCGAGCCGCGGGCGCCAGGCCTCCACGCGGAGCGCCTCGGTGGCCCAGGTGCCGGCGAGCTTCCAGCCGGCGGCCTCGCGCTCGGCCACGGCGGCCGGCAGGTCGGCGCGCGGCACGAGGACGAGCCGCCACGGGCGGTCCATGCCGGGGTGGTCGGCCTCCGGCGGCCCGTACCGGGTGCCGCCGGCGGAGACGCGGGGCCAGGTGTCCCACCAGGTCACGGGCTCGCCCTCGGCGCCCTCGGCGGCGACGGGCTCCCCCACCGCGGCGTACTCGGCGGAGAGGTCGGCGATCTCGACCCGCATCATGAACTTCATGCGCTCGAGCCAGGCGGCGAGCGGCGCGGCGTGGTCGCCCTCGGTGACCAGCCAGGTGACCTCTCCGTCGTCGACGACGCCCGCGGCGTGCTCGACGTGCCCCTGCGGCGACAGCACCAGCAGCTCGGTGGACGTGCGGGGCGGCAGCGCCTGCACGTCCTGCGACGTGATCGAGTGCAGCCAGGACAGCCGGTCGGGGCCCGCCACCCGCACGACGCCCAGGTGCGACTGGTCGACGACGGCGCCGCCGCGCGCGAGGGCGCGCTGCTCGGCCACCGGGTCGCCGTAGTGCCAGGCCACGCCCTCGTCGGCGCCCGTGGCGGGCACCGCTCCGTGGCGGTCGAGCAGGGGTGAGTCCATCGGGTGGCTCCTCAGTCGGTCTCGACGCGGTCGAGCTGGGCGGAGGCGTACGAGCCGAGCGGGTGCCCGAACGCGGCGAGCTCCTCGACCCACATGAGCCGGCCCTCGACCAGCCCGTACAGCCGCTTGGCCGCGGTGACCTCGGCGGCGGTGGACGTGCGGGCCACGAAGTCGGTGGCGAGGTCGATGCGGCCGTTGCCGGCCACCCCGAGGAACAGCGACAGCCGGCCGGACGCGTCGGTGACGAGCACCTCGAGCGCGTGCCGGTCGTCCTCGAGCCCCTCGGGCCGGTCGCTGGACACGCGCCAGTAGCCGGTCTCCGTCGACCAGATGGTGTCGGGCTCGTCGCCCGCCTCGTCCGTGCCCTCGCCGTCGGCGGCCGCGCCGGAGCGCACGCGCAGCGTGGACTCGAAGCGCAGGTACGGGCCGCCGTCGTGGTCGAAGACGAGGTCGTGCACGAACGGCGTCTCGTCGATGCCGGTGTACTCGATCACGCCCTCGCCCCGCCAGCGGCCCACGAGCCACGCGAGCGGGTACACCTCGGGCGCGAGGCCCTCGGGGAAGGCGAAGGGCATCAGCGCTGGCCCTGGAACAGCTTGTAGACGACGTAGCCGGCGAACCACATGATCGTGACGGTCACGACCACCAGAAGACCGGTGAACACTGCCTCGAGAGCGTTGATCGACATGCCGCGATCCTACCCAGCCGCTCCCACCGGCACCCACCGCCGCGGCGGCGCGCGGCGCGGACCGGAGGCGGCGCGACGGGCCGTGAGTAAGGTCGCCGCCCATGAGCACCTCCCACGCCCCCGCGCCCGCGCGCTCGCTCGTGATCAAGACCACGTCCGGCCTGGACCGCCCCGAGGCGGCGAACCAGGCCCTGACCGTCGCGGCGGCCGCGGTCGCCGCGGGCGCGGACGTGAGCCTGTGGCTCACCGGGGAGTCGGCCTGGTTCGCGGTGCCGGGCCGGGTCGCGGAGCTGGAGCTGGAGCACGCGGCGCCCGCCGCCGACCTGCTCGCCGCCGTCCTCGCGGCCGGCTCGGTCACCCTCTGCACCCAGTGCGCCGCGCGGCGCGACCTCGGGCCCGACGACGTCCTGCCCGGCGTGCGGATCGCGGGCGCGGCGGTCTTCGCCGAGGAGATCCTGCGGCCCGGAGCCCAGGCGCTCGTCTACTGACCGGGCTGCGGCCCCTCCCGCGGCCCCGGTGTGAGGCCTGCCACGCGGTCGGAGACGGGCTCCCGCCGGGCGGTTCCCGTGCCGTAGATTGAACGTTGAAGCATCCCCGACGCCCCGCCCGGGCCCAGCCCGGCGCCGGCGCGCCCATCCCGAGGCCTCCCCCGCCGCCACGACGGGCGCCGGCCGCCCGACGTCGCGATCCCGGAGAACCGTCCATGACCTCGCCCACCCGGACCTGGAACGACCTCGTCATCCCGGCGGCGGGCACCTACCTGCTCGACGAGGCGCACAAGCGGCTCGGCTTCCTCGCGATGCACATGATGGTCAGCCCGGTGCGCGGCGAGTTCCCGGTGGGCACCGCCACGATCCACGTCGCCGACGACCCGCAGCGGTCGTCCGTGTCCGCGACGCTCGAGACGGCGACCATCACGACGCACAACCCGGACCGCGACACCCACCTGCGCAGCGCCGACTTCCTCGACGTCGAGAACTACCCGACCATCGAGTTCCGCAGCACCCACCTCGAGTGGCGCACCGAGGAGGACCCGATGTTCTCCTGGGCGCGGCTCAAGGGCCGCACCCCCGGCCGCGCCACGCTCCCCCAGGCGAACCAGGCGCGCACCTCCGCGAAGTTCCTGCTGCACGGCGACCTCACGATCCGCGGCATCACGCACCCGATCGCGCTGAACGCCGAGTTCGGCGGCGCGCGCCGCGACCCGTTCGGCAACGACATCTTCGGCTTCAACGCCTCCGCGGACTTCGAGCGCGAGAAGTACGGCCTCACGTGGAACGTCGCGCTCGAGGCCGGCGGCGTGCTCGTCGCGAAGACCGTGCGCATCGAGCTGGCGGGCGAGGCCATCCGCCAGGCCCCGGCCGCGCCGGAGGCGTGACCCGCCCGCCGTCGGTCCGGTCGCCCCGACCCGGTCAGGCGACGGCGACGACGAGGCGCCCGACGACGAACACGAGGATCCCGCTCACCGCGACGGGCGTCGTGACGGCGGCCAGCACCGCGCGGCGGCCGGTCAGCGCGGGCTGCCGTTCGAACAGCAGCCGCAGGACGGCGACCACCAGGCCGGTCACGACACCGGAGATCACGCCGCTCACCGGGTCGATCGCCGGGAGCACGGTCGCGACCGCGCCGGCCGCGACGCCGCCGAGCGCCACGCCGACCAGGGACCCGGCCCACCCGCGCGCCACCGGCGTCGCCGACACCGCGGAGGCCACCGCCAGGCCGACCGCGCTCACCACGACGAGCGACGCGCCCGCCTCCGAGCGCCCGGCGGCCACCCAGCCCGAGCAGCACACGGCGACGACCGCCCCGGTCACGGTGCCGCTCACCGACTCCACCAGGCGCGGCCGGCCGCCGCGACGCAGCATCTCCGCGACGAACGCGAGCACCAGGGCCATCGCCAGCACCAGCGGCACGTTCCGCAGCACCGGCTCGCCCTTCGTGGCCCACGCGACGGCGACGGCGCCGAGGCCCGCCACCGCGACGACCACGGTCGTGCCGCCCTGTGCGGGGAGCCGCAGCAGGGGCGCCCACCCCGCGGCGAGGAGCACCACGAGGGCCGCCGCGACGGCGGTCAGGGGCAGGATCCCGAAGGCGTCGAGGGAGGCGGCGGCCGCGACGACGGCGGAGAGGACGGCCGTCCAGACGGCGCGGGTGGTCACGGTCACGACGACGAGTGTCGCAGACGGCGCGGCCCCGGCAGGCCCCGACCGACGTCGGCGCGACGGACCACGACACAGTCCGGTCAACGGTTCTTCACGCGCCGGAAACATGGTTCGGGGCACACTGCGGGGACCGGTCACAGTGCCGGACGGCTGCGGTGTGACGGATGCCGCGCCGCGGTACGTTGGCGGACGCACCTGTCGGACGCTGTCGAACGGACCGTCACACGACCGGGAGGAGGTGCCGGTGGCCGAGCTGCTGATCCTCACGCCCGCGTCGGGCGGCTCCGTCGAGGTGCTGCCCGCGCTGGGCCTGCTGAACCACCGCGTCCGGGTGCTGCCCATGGAACCGTCCGCGCTGGTGGACGCGCCCGACTCCGACGTGGTGCTGCTCGACGCCCGCCGCGACCTCGTCGCCGCCCGCACCACGTGCCGGCTGCTGCACGCCACCGGTCTCACCGTGCCGCTGGTCCTGGTGCTCACCGAGGGCGGGCTGACCGTCGTGACGCACGAGTGGGGCGCCGACGACCTGCTGCTCGAGACGGCGTCGCCGGCCGAGGTCGAGGCCCGGCTGCGGCTCGTCGTCGAGCGCTCGGCCCGCGGGCCCGTCGACGACGGCCCGCAGGAGATCGCGGCCGGCGACCTCGCCATCGACGCCGGCGGCTACACCGCGCGCCTGCGGGGGCGGCCCATCGACCTCACCTACAAGGAGTTCGAGCTCATCAAGTACCTGGTGCAGCACCCGGGCCGCGTGTTCACCCGCGCCCAGCTGCTGCAGGAGGTCTGGGGCTACGACTACTACGGCGGCACCCGCACCGTGGACGTGCACGTCCGCCGGCTGCGCGCCAAGCTCGGCCCGGAGCACGAGCAGCTCATCGGCACCGTCCGCAACGTCGGCTACCGGTTCGACCCGCCCAAGGAGCCCCGCCCCGTGGAGGGCACCGACGGCGGCGCCGCGGCCGTCGACGGCGAGGGGGCCGTGGGCCGGGCCCCGGCCCGCTGACCCTCGTGCGTGAACCGTGCGCGCCGCCCCGGGCCGGGGCGCGGCGCAACGGGTAGGTTCGACCGGTGACCGCGATGTCGGACTCCAGCGATTTCTCCAGCGCCCTCGTGGACGGGCCCTGGCGGCACGAGCTCGTGCCCGCCAACGGCGCGCGCTTCCACGTGGCGCTGGCCGGGCCCGACCGGTCGAACGGCAGCCGCGCCCCGCTCGTCCTCCTGCTGCACGGGTTCCCGCAGTTCTGGTGGGCGTGGCGCCACCAGGTGGAGCAGCTGGCGGACGCCGGGTTCCGCGTGGCGGCCATGGACCTGCGCGGCGTCGGCGCGTCCGACAAGCCGCCGTCGGGCTACGACGTCCCCACCGGCACCCAGGACGTGGCCGGCGTGGTGCGCTCCCTCGGCCACGACCGGGCCGTCGTCGTCGGCCACGGCACCGGCGGCGTGACCGCGTGGGCGATGGCGCGGCTGCAGCCGGCGGTCACCGCGGGCGTGGCCGCGGTCTCGTCCCCGCACCCCGGCCGCCTGCACGTCTCGGGTCGTCAGCTGCTGACCCCCCTGGCGCGCCGTCAGCTCGCCGCCTACCAGCTGCCCACCCTGCCCGAGAAGCGCCTCACCGACGGCGACCAGGTGGCGCGCGTGCTGCGTGACGGCGCCGCGCGCCCGCTCGGGACGGAAGCCTTCGAGCTGTACCGCACGGTCATGCGGATCCCGTTCGCCGCGCACACCGTGATGGAGTCGCTGCGCTGGATGGTCCGCTCCACGCCGCGCCCCGACGGCCGGCGGTACCTGGCGGAGCTGCGGCAGCCCGTCGACGTCCCGGTGCTCCAGGTGCAGGGTGCGCTCGACGGCTTCCTCGACCCCCGGTACGCCGGCGTCGACGGGGCCGCGCTCGCCCGCGACTACCGCTACGAGGTCGTGGAGGGCGCCGGGCACTTCCTCCCCGAGGAGGCGCCCGACGAGCTCGGGAAGCTGCTCGCCGACTGGCTGCAGCACGCGCTCGCGCAGGCCCGCTGATTCAGCTGCGGCAGGTCAGCCGCGCGGCCCGGGCCTGACCAGCTTCTGCGCGGCGACGGGGTCGGTCTCGCCGATGCCGAACGACGGGCACCACCGCGCCACCGGGCAGGCCCCGCACGCCGGGCGCCGCGCGTGGCAGCGCCGGCGCCCGTGCCACACGAGGTGGTGGCTGAGCATCGTCCAGTCCTTCTTGGGGAACAGCGCCCCCACCTCGTGCTCGACCTTGACCGGGTCCTCCTGGTCGGTCCACCCGAACCGGCGGGCGAGGCGGCCGAAGTGCGTGTCCACGGTGATCCCGGGGACGCCGAACGCGTTGCCGAGCACCACGTTCGCCGTCTTGCGACCCACGCCGGGCAGCGTCACCAGGTCGTCGAGCCTCCCGGGGACCTCGCCGTCGAACCGCTCGACCAGCGCCTGCCCCAGCCCGATGACGGAGCGCGTCTTGGCGCGGAAGAAGCCCAGCGGCTTGAACAGCTCCTCCATCTCCGCCGGGTCGGCGCCCGCGTACGCGGCGGCGTCCGGGTAGCGGGCGAAGATCGCGGGCGTGGTCGCGTTGACGCGCACGTCGGTCGTCTGCGCCGACAGGACCGTCGCGACCAGCAGCTCGAGCGGCGTCGTGAAGTCCAGCTCCGCGCGTGCGTCGGGGTACGTGACGGCGAGCTCGCGGTCGATGCGGCGCGCGCGCCGCACGAGGGCGACGCGGGACTCCCCGGTCGGGGTGTCGGTGGCGGTGGGCGACGTCGGCGGCACGAGAGCGAGCCTAGCCACGCCGTCCGACACCGCCTCCCGGGCGTCGAACTCCGACGCGATTTGGTGCCGTGGGGCAGACTGAGACCTGGAACACCACCGCTGACGACCCGTGGACGACCGGCCCCGCACCGGGAAGGCCGCCCCTGAACCACGTGAGGAATCCTGTGGACGACACCGTCGTGCTCTCCGCCCCCCTCTTCGCGGACATGGACACCGAAGAGACGAAGGCGCTCTTCGAGTCCATGATCCCCGTCGAGCTGACCCGTGGGGACGTCCTCTTCCGCGAGGGCGAGCCCGGCGACCGGCTCTACGTCATCGCGCAGGGCAAGATCAAGCTCGGCCGCCGGTCGAGCGACGGCCGGGAGAACCTGCTGTCGATCCTCGGCCCCGGCGAGATGTTCGGCGAGCTGTCGCTGTTCGACCCGGGTCCCCGCACCGCCACGGCGTCGTCCGTCTCCGACGCGCTCGTCTACGAGCTGCGTCACCAGGCCCTCGTGCAGTGGATCGCCGCGCACCCCAGCGTCGCCACGACGCTGCTCGGCGCGCTGGCCCGCCGCCTGCGCCGCACCAACGAGACCCTGGCCGACCTCGTCTTCTCCGACGTGCCCGGCCGCGTCGCCAAGGCGCTGCTCGACCTCTCGGCCCGCTTCGGCGAGCCCAACGACGACGGCATCCGCGTGGCGCACGACCTCACGCAGGAGGAGCTGGCGCAGCTCGTCGGCGCCTCCCGCGAGACCGTCAACAAGGCCCTGGCGGACTTCGCCACCCGCGGCTGGGTGCGCCGCGAGGGTCGCGCGGTCGTCCTGCTCGACATCGACCGCCTGGAGCGCCGCGCGCGCTAGGTTCAACCGCAGACGGAAGGGGCGTTCTTCGCCCGGTCGCGTTCACGCGCCCCAGGGGGCGCTCCACTTCGGGAACATCTACGACCGGGCGAAGAACGCCCCTTCCGTCTGCTCCGCTCTCAGGTGACGGCCGGGAACACGGCAGAGGGTCTACTCAGGGAGCTCGACGACGAGCTCCACCTCGACGGGAGAGTCGAGCGGAAGTACCGCGACCCCGACGGCGGAGCGCGCGTGGATGCCCGCGTCGCCGAAGATCTCGCCCAGGACGTTCGACGCGCCGTTGATGACGCCGGGCTGGCCGGTGAACGACGGGTCCGAGGCGACGAAGCCCGTGACCTTGACGATCCGCGCGCCGTCGAGCGTGCCGGTGAGGGACCGCACGGCCGCGAGGCCGTTGAGCGCGCAGGTGCGCGCGAGGTCGGCCGCCTCCTCCGGGGAGACGCCCGTTCCGACCTTCCCGGTCTGCGGGAGCGCGCCGTCGACGAAGGGCAGCTGGCCGGCCGTGTAGACGTAGCGGCCGGAGCGGACGGCGGGGACGTAGCTCGCGACGGGCGCGGCGACGTCGGGCAGCGAGATGCCGAGCTCGGCGAGCCGCGCCTCGGGCGAGGTGGCGCTCATCACTGGCCGCCGGAGGGTCGCTTGAGGTACGCGACGAGGTTGGTGCTGTCGGGGCCGGGGACGACCTGGACGAGCTCCCAGCCGTCGGCACCCCATTGGTCGAGGATCGCCTTGGTGTTGTGGATCAGCAGGGGGATGGTCGCGTACTCCCACGTGGTAGCCATGGCGCGATCGTAACCAGCGACCGCTCCGAACGCCGCCGTCCCGCCGCTCCCACGGCGGGTCCACACAACCTGCACAGCGGGACGCCCGTCGCGGCCGTGCCGCCTCGGCCCCACCCCGTACCCTGGTGGGCATGGCCAAATCCGACCCCCGTCGCATCACGCGCACGATGCCGGCGACCCAGCTCGTCGCCCTCCTGCTCGCGTTCGTCCTCGCGGCCGGTGTCGGCGGCGTGCTCGCCGCCGGGCTGGTCATCCCGCTCGTCGCCGGGGCCAACGTGGCCGCGGACAGCACCGTCGCGATCTACGACGAGGTGCCCGCGGAGCTGGAGCCGCGGCCGATGTCGCAGCAGTCGCGCATCTACGCGGCAGACGGGAAGCTGCTCGCCACGTTCTACGCGCAGAACCGCATCGTGGTGCCGCTGGACGAGATCTCCGACCCGATGCAGCACGCGGTGATCGCCATCGAGGACGAGCGCTTCTACGAGCACGGCGGCATCGACGTGCAGGGCATGACCCGCGCGATGGCGAACAACGTCGCCGGCCACGCCACGCAGGGCGCGTCGACGCTGACGCAGCAGTACGTGAAGAACATGCTCATCGACCAGGCGCTGCAGGACGGCGACAAGTTCGGCGTGATTGAGGCGAGCGAGGACTCGATCTCCCGCAAGCTCACCGAGGCGAAGATGGCCATCTCCCTCGAGAAGACGATGAGCAAGGACGAGATCCTCCAGGGCTACCTCAACGCCGCCCAGTTCGGCTCGCGCAGCATCTACGGCGTCGAGGCGGCGGCCCGCTACTACTTCGACAAGCACGCCTCCGAGCTCAACGTCGTCGAGGCGGCCACGATCGCGGGCATCACGAAGTCGCCGAGCCGCTTCGACCCGACGGTGAACCGGAAGGACGCGAAGGAGCGTCGCGACCTGGTGCTGCAGAAGATGTGGAGCCTCGGGTACATCTCGACGCAGGAGCGCGACGAGGCGCTGGCGACGAAGGTCAAGGACACCCTGGACGTGAACCCGACGGAGATCGGGTGCAGCGCCGCGGGCGACGCCGCGTTCTTCTGCGACTACGTCACCAAGGAGATCGTCACCAACAAGGTGTT
This sequence comes from Isoptericola sp. NPDC057653, assembly GCF_042799955.1. Classification (NCBI taxonomy): domain Bacteria; kingdom Bacillati; phylum Actinomycetota; class Actinomycetes; order Micrococcales; family Promicromonosporaceae; genus Isoptericola; species Isoptericola sp. NPDC057653. Next base: position 297,573 of record NZ_JBHVHP010000003.1, read on the forward strand.
CGGCGAGACGAAGTCAGAGCGGCAGCAGCTGCTGTACCGCGGCGGCCTCGAGATCCACACCACGCTGGACCCGAAGAAGCAGAAGGCCGCCGCGAAGGCCGTGACCAACGCGGTCCCCGCCGACGACTCGAGCGGGCTGCAGTCCGCCATCGTCTCGGTGGAGCCGGGCACCGGCAAGATCATCTCGATGGCGCAGAACATCCCCTACACGCCGTCCGCGGGCGGGAAGAACACGACGCGCGTGAACTACTCGGCCGACGCGAACCACGGCGCGTCCGGCGGCTTCCAGGTCGGGTCGAACTTCAAGCCGATCGTGCTCGCCGAGTGGCTGAAGGAGGGGCACACGCTGTCCGAGCGGGTCAACGCGACCAAGGTGGCGCGCCTGCCCGGCGACTTCCAGACACCGTGCATCGGTCGGCTTGGCGGCACGGCCTGGGCGCCGGCGAACTCCGAGGGCGTCGAGGTCGGGTACATCTCGGCGCTCGAGGCGACCTACAAGTCCATCAACACCGCGTTCGCGGCGATGGGCTACCAGCTCAACCTCTGCGACCTGCGCGACACCGCCTGGAGCATGGGGTTCCGCCCCACCAACTCCCAGGACGGCAAGGTCACCAAGCCGACGAAGGAGAGCATCGACATCTTCGCGCCGATGCTCATCGGCACGCAGGAGTCGTCGCCGCTGAACATGGCCGCGATGTACGCGACGCTCGCGTCGGGCGGCACCTACTGCTCGCCGGTCGCCATCACCTCGGTCTCCGGCCCCGGCGGCAAGGACTACAAGGTCCCGAGCGCGAACTGCGACAAGAACGCCCTCCCGGAGGGCGTCGCGAACACCGTGACCTACGCGATGGAGAAGGTCTTCTCCAGCAGCGGTACGGCGGCGGGGCTCGGCGGCGGCCTGTCCGACGGGCGCCCCGTGGCCGGCAAGACCGGAACCTCGCAGCTGTCCTCGCAGACGTGGTTCACGGGCTTCACGCCCAACCTCTCCACGTCCGTGTGGGTGGGCAACGCCGACAAGCCGAACGAGGACCACTACCACGGCGCCTTCGTGAACGGGAAGTCGTACGCGCACCTCTTCGGTTCGAGCGTGGCCGCGCCGGCGTGGAAGGAATACATGGACCAGGCGGTCACCGACCTGCCTGCCGAGAGCTTCGGCGCCCCTGACCCGAAGATGGTCGGCGTGACCGCTCCCCCGCCCTCGACGTCCGACGACGGTGGCGACAGCGGCGACGGCGGCTCCGACAACGGGGACTCCGGGAACGGCGGCGACAACGGGGACAACGGCGGCAACAAGGGCGGCAACGACCGCGGCGGCAACGGCAAGGGCAACAGCGGCCGTTCCGACGCGAGCGCCGCGTGGGACGCCATCACCGACTCCCTCGCCGACGAGTGGGGCAGCAACTGACCGCGGTGAGCGGCTGGCAGGTGGCGGGCGGCGTCGCCGCGGCCGGGATCGCAGGCCTCGCGTACGCGCACGTGGAGACGAAGCTCTTCACGGTGCGCCGCCGCACCGTCCCGGTGCTGCCCGCCGGCCAGCCGGACCTGCGGGTGCTGCACGTGTCGGACCTGCACCTCACGCCGTCGCAGAACCGCAAGGTGGCGTGGGTGCGTTCCCTGGCCGCGCTCGAGCCGCACCTCGTGGTGAACACGGGCGACAACATGGCGCACCGGGACTCCCTGGGGCCGCTCCTCGACGCTCTTTCGCCGCTGCTGACCACGGCGCCCGGAGCATTCGTCATGGGGTCGAACGACTACTACGCCCCCGTGCCGAAGAACCCCGCGCGCTACCTGAAGCGCGACACCCGGGTGGCGCACACGCGCCCGGCCGAGCTCCCCTTCGAGGAGCTCGCCGACGCGATGGGCGCCGCGGGCTGGAGGGACCTCACCAACCGGCGCGACGTCGTCGAGGCCGACGGCCGCCTCCTGTCCCTCGTGGGGGTCGACGACCCGCACCTCGACCGCGACGAGTTCCCCGCGCCGGCGGACGAGCCGGACGACGCCGTGCTGCACCTGGGCGTCGCGCACGCCCCGTACCGCCGCGTGCTGGACCGCATGCACGCGGACGGCGCGGACGTCGTCCTGGCCGGGCACACGCACGGCGGCCAGCTGCGGCTGCCGGGCTTCGGCGCCCTCGTCACCAACTGCGACATCGACCGGCGGCGGGCCAGCGGCCTGCACGGCTGGCCCGGTCCGCGGCCCGACGAGACGGGCGGCGCGGGCTCCACGTGGCTGCACGTGTCGGCCGGCGCGGGCACCTCGCCGTACGCCCCCGTGCGCTTCGCGTGCCGCCCGGAGGCGACGTTGCTCACGTTCACCGCCCGGTAGGCGGATCTCGTTTTCGTCCAGGCCCGATCGTCGGCTATTCTGAGCAGGCTTCCGCAGGAGGGCTTCGGTTCTCCGTGCGCGAGCGAGTCCTTCGGGGTGTGGCGCAGCTTGGTAGCGCGCTTCGTTCGGGACGAAGAGGTCGCAGGTTCAAATCCTGTCACCCCGACCACCAGAGAGGCCCTCTGAACAGCGGAAACGCTGACCAGGGGGCCTCTTGCTTTGCCCGATGGGGCCCGGATGGTCACTGGGGGCGCAACTGGGGGCTGACGCGCCAGCGGCGGGGCGCCACCCCGGCAGCTTGAACAGCGGTTCCTGTGCCGGCCGGGGGGCGACGACCTCGACGTCGATCCGGTAGAAGCCGGCTGTGTCGGTGGTGTGCCCGTGACGGATGAGCCAAGCCCGGACACCCTGGCGCGTGATGCCCACGTCGCCCGCCGAGGTCGGCGGCGTCGTCCAGTTCGTCAGCACCCGTCGGACGCAACCTGTCGAGATCCGGGCAGCCCCCTGCGCACAATCGGTGCCGGGCCCAAGGCGCTCAGTGACGGACCGGATCAGGTGCTGCGGTGCAGACGGCGTCGCAGTTGAGTGATACGGACGGTCCCGACCACAAGGGCGATGACTCCCACCCCGACGCCGGCGACAAGCAGTGCCACCGCGAGCGGCACCGTGGCTTCCATCCCTAGGAATGAGACCAGCACTGGCTGGGTGTTCTGGAGCATGAAGATGATCAGCAGAACCAGGAGAAGGGCCGCAACGCAGATGCCGACCCAGGCGGCGCCGGCACGGCTGCGCTGCGGCTGAACATCGCTCGTGCTCGTGCCAGCGATGCTCGACGCCGTGTCCGCATCAGGGCCCGTCCCGGTGGGGCTGCCGTCGCCTGCGGAGGCGACGGGCGGGGTTGGGGTGGTGGCCATGCTCGGCCTCCCTCGGTCTCCGGCGCATGCGACTCGGATGAGTCGCGTTCCTCCGGATTTCTTGACTCTACGCGCGTCCCGCCCTGTGCGCGGAGCTCACCCTCGCCAACGCCCGGCAGAAGCGCACCCACCGCGGGCATGCCCGTCGATCAGGCCATGGAAACGCCAAGAGCGGCCGAGCGCCTCGCTTGGCTGGTCCGCTCAGCTCACGCGCGCCAGGCCTCGAGGTAGTCGGGGTGGGCCGAGTACGGCTGGGCGACGATCCGGAGCGTGGAGCACGGGTCATCGTCGTCATGGAGTTCTCCCCGGCCGTGGGGAGGCGCGTGAAGGTTCCAACTCCAGACGCTCACGAGGGCTCGTCACGTGCGAGAGCTGAGATGGCCGATTCGTCCTCCTCGAACCGTGTGCTCACGAACTCCGTGAGTTTCACGGACGCCAGTTCTTGTCGTAATCCGCATGACTGGCGTAAGGCGCGGCGAGCACGCGGAGAATGCGCTCGCCCACGAACACGATCCCGCTCTTCGCTCGGGCGTCCAACGCGCGGTCGAGGTCACCATCCATGTCGAGGCCGGTGGCCTCGTAGGCGAGCTGGATGATTCGCCGCCGTGCTTCCACCTCGGCTAGCACGCGGTCAGGGGCGTGACGCACGATGTGCGCCGCCTCGGCGTCATCTGGCGCTTCTGCGCCACAGACGACGGGCCGCCCATAGACGTCCTCCACGCTGTTGGCGCCATCGCGCACCCACACGCCCGGCGACCGCTCCCGACCCGATGGCGCCCGCCCGGCAGCTTTCCTCGCGCCCTCCTCGTCCTCGTCCAACCGTGCGGTCAGGAACTCGGTCAGCGTCATGTCGCTCATACTGCCCGAGTTGCCGGAAGCAGCGAGGCGACGCACTCGTCGGGGCGTGGTCATTTCCTTCGACTCATTCGCGGGGCAGCAGGGCCCAGACATGCTTGGTCGTACCGGTCGCATACCAGCCGACCTCGAGGGCGAGCCTCTGGGCGATCTGCAGGCCGAGCCCGCCCTCCCCCGGCTCGCGCTCGCCGACGCTAGGCGCGGAGCGGAGGTCGTGGTCGGCGACGTCAAGCAGCCAGCTGTCGGCCGCCTTCAGGAGCTGGACGACGGTAGGTGGCAGGCCGTGGTGAAGCGCGTTGGTGGCAAGCTCCGACGCGATCAGCACCACCTTGTCCGCGGTCTCGGCCATGCTCGACGTCCATGTGGTATCGATCTGAGTCGCCAGGCCTGTACGCAGCCCTGCGAGCTGCGCGAGGTCGTCGAGCACCCACTGCGCCACGAGGGCATGGCCCCCTGGCGGCACGGCTCGCTCCAGCGGACCCTCGTCGGTCTGCTCTCCGGCCACAGTCAGAACCATGTACCCACCTTCCTCGCGACGCCCCTCGCACCCCATGGATGCCTGCTTCCGGCCAGGGACGTTAGCGCCAAGGGCGGTTCCACGCGCGGCGGGGCACCCCGCGTCACGGGCTGGGCGCGAACGTGAGCTTCGCCACCCCCCGTTCGGGATGCGAGCATCACGCCGTCGTGGAAATGTCCGGGCCGACATAGAAGCGTCGTTTGCTTCGAAGTACCGTTTCGTGAAGAAAGAGGCGATTGACTTGAGCATCATCGGGTGGATCCTCATCGGCCTGATCATGGGCGCGCTCGCCCGGGCCATCGTGCCGGGCGCACAGAAGGGTGGCTGGATCGTCACCCTGCTGCTCGGGATCGTCGGCGCCCTGCTCGGCGGGTTCATCGCCTCGGCGGTCTTCAGCACCAGCGTGAACGACGAGTTCTTCGACCTGGGCACCTGGGGATTCGCGCTCGTCGGGTCGATCATCGTCGTCGCGATCTGGTCCTGGGCCACCGGCCGCAAGCACGCCTGAGCAGTCTCCAGACGCCAAGGCGGGTCGTCCCGTGCTCCTGGGAGCGCAGGACGACCCGCCTGCTCGATCATCGGGAGCCGGGAGCCAGGACGGGCGGCGAGGTCTGGCTGTCGGACACGGCCTAGCTCTCTTCGCCGCCCTGCAGGTCCTCGAGCACGACCTCCACGAGCGTCTCGGCGATGATCGTGCCCAGTTCATCGGGCGCGTACGACAGAGCGCGATCCGGCCGGAGCTGCAGCTCGTTCGCCACGGATTCAACGTGCGCGTTCAGTGCAGCATCGACCAGGTCGGAGGGTGCCGGCAGCCCACGCCAAGCGAGCTCGAGCTCGGTGATCTCCGCCAGTGCGGCGAACCTGGGTGTCCGTCGCGTCAGGCTCATGTCGTTCCCCTTGTCCGAGGTGCGCGACGCGCCTCCGACCGTCCCTGCTCGCGCCGCTTCTCGACGCGTCCGAGCCGTTACAGCACAGGAGTCTACGGTCGTCGGTGCCCTGGGGAGTACGCCGAGCCTCGACACGGCCCCGTCACCACCCACGAGCGAACGCCGCCGTCACCGCGCTACCCGGCCGGCGGAGCGGGCAATCAGCTCCTGTCACCCCGACCGGGCGAGGGGCCGGCACCCCGCAGCCGGTTCTGGCGCGGTGCGCCCGACGCCCTCCGAGCGTCGGGACAGGGCGCGACGGGTGCCGCCGCGTACCTCTGGTACTGCTGCGCCACGGCGCCGAAGGCAGCCTTCGGCTCCCACTCCATGTCGGGGTAGGTCTGCCCTCGGCCCCCGTCGAGGAGCTTGACGATGCTCAGGCTGGCACGGTCCAGGTCGTCCTGCGGGTCGCCGTCCGGGCGGTGGGGGAAGCCGGGCAGGGCGAACAGGTACACGAAGGCGCTGTCCACCCCCTCGCTCTCGAAGATCTCCAGCAGCTCGGTCAGATACGCGGCCTGGCCGGCCTCGTCGCGCTCGTAGACGCCGTCCAGTCGTCGCGGGGCCCTGGTCTGCGGATCGTGCTCGACCACGTCCAGCACGCGCCCGCCGCGGTCCCCCGCGCCACGGTAGGCCGCGGTGCCGAACCCGGTGACGGCGAGCGGCTTGGGCCCTTGCGCCAAGGCGCGCACGCCGTCCCGGAACCGGTCAGCGACCTCGGCGGAGCGGATCAGCTCGAACGTCACGATGTCGAACGGGGTCCAGTCGACCTGCTCGAGCTGGATGGACGAGTAGGTGAGCCTGCCCCGAAAGCGCTCGCGGATCGCGGCCACGGCGTCGCGGAGGAACGCGTTGATGCGGAGGCCGAGCCCGTGCATCGCCTCGGCGCGCCGCTCGGGTGAGCCCAACAGCTGCGCGACCCGCGCCTCGGGACCATCCCCGGGCAGGAACCCCCGGTTCATCACGCTCAGCTCCACTCCCGCGACGAGCACGATCGTGGCCCCCTGCCGCCGGAGCCGTTCCGCTCGCACGGCACAGTCGCGGAAGAGCGTGAGGACCTGCTCCGGCTCCAACTCCAGTGGATAGGGCGTGAACCAGACCTCCATGCCGAGCTCGGCGGCGGCAGCGGCGGCCACGTCCAGCCGGTGCGGGTCGCCGCCGATCACCTGGACCGCGTTGCAGTGCAGGTCGTCACGGATGATGGCGAGCTCGCGCCGGACCACCGCGGGGTCGAAGCGCTCACGCGTCATCCGACCGTGCACGACGAATCCGGTGTCATAGGTCATTCCTCGTGCTCTCACGGTGGCACCCCTCTGTCGGTCGGTGGGGTCGACGGTCACAGAAAACTTGCGTGCACGCAAGTTTGCTGCCACGCAGTCACGGGTGAGACGCTGCCCCGGTGACCACACCGCCGCCGGGCCTGAGGGAACGGAAGAAGCAGGCGACGCGCGAAGCGTTGCGCGCGGCGGCCCTGCGCCTGGCCCTCGAGCACGGGCCGGACAGCGTGCGGGTCGAGGACATCGCCGAGGCGGCCGGCGTCTCGCCGCGGACGTACAACAACTATTTCGCCAGCCGTGAGCAGGCGATCGTCTCCGCCGTGACCGCAGACCGTGAGGCTCGGATCGCGGCGGCGGTGGCGGCCCGCACCGCGGACGTGCGCCTGGCCGACGCCGTCACCGAAGCCGTGGTCGAGCACTACACGAGCCCCCGGGAGCGCGAGCTCGAGGCGTTGCTGATGACCACCACGCGGAGGACCGCGCTGCGGGACGCGTTCCTCGACTCCCCCGCCGGCATCGAGGCACCGCTCACGGCCGTGATCGCGGAGCGCCTGGACGACGGCGGACCGCACACGGCCCGCGTCCTGACGGCGAGCATCGCGGCGGCGGTCCGTGTCGCGCTGGAAGGATGGCTCCAGCCCGCGGCGGGATCGGGGGGCCTCGTGGTCCCTTCCGGCTCGCTGGCCGACCACCTCCGCGCGGCGCTGGCGCCGCTCAGGCCCGCACTCGACGCGGCCGAGCGGCAACCCCGGCCATGAAGGCGGCGTGAGCGGTCCGGACCCGCCGGCCACCCCCGGGGGCACGGCTCATCCGCGGTCGGCGTCCTCGTCGAACTCGGTGGTCTCGTGCCGGAGGGACACCCGGTCCACGCCCGGGACCTCGACGAGCAGCGGGACGAGGTCGCGCACGGGTGGGCTGCCATGGAAACGGATGTCCATGACGACGAAGCGCCGACCGTCCGCGGCGATCCGCCGGCTGCGCTCGATCGAGCTCGTGAAGCCCGACGAGGTGGCGACGGACAGGAGGTCGCGGAGCACGCCGGCCCCGTCGGCGTAGGTGATGCGCAGCGTGCGCTTGCGGTCCGGGTCGGGCAGCCGGCGGACCAGGGGCGCGACGACGAACAGGGTCGTGAGGTGGATCGCGGTGAGCGCGATCGCCAGCGAGAGCATCCCGGCACCGCACGCCATCCCCACCGCCGCGGCGACCCACACCGTGGCCGCCGTGGTCAGCCCCCGGACGACGCTGCGCCCCTTGAAGATCACGCCGGCCCCGAGGAAGCCGATCCCGGAGACGATCTGGGCGGCGATGCGCGAGGGATCGAGGTTGACGTCGCTGCCGAGCACGGCGGAGAAGCCGTAGGCCGAGACCAGGGTGAAGCCGCAGGACCCGAGGCCGACCAGGACGTGGGTCCGGTACCCGGCGGCCTTCTGACGGAGCTGCCGCTCGACCCCGATGAGGGAACACAGCACGAACGTCGTCAGCAGCAGCTCGGCCTCGACCAGGCTGGTGCCGGTGACGATCCCGACGATCGGTTCCATACGCGCTCACCTCCACCGGCTGCAGCCGTTCGCGACCCCACCCTCCACCCTGTGCTCAGATGCGTCATGAGTGTGCTCATTCGAGCACCCCCGTCGGAGCCGAGAGCCACGGCACTACCTTGGCGGCTTCCGACACAGCAGTCGGGCGCCCGAACGCACAGCGGCTCCCGGGGAGAAAGGACGGCGAGATGGCGACCGTGGCCGAAGAACACGTCGGCGTGCAGAGGACCTCTCCACCCAGCCCACCACGCAGACGCTCGGCCCTTCATCAACGCCGACAACGCCGGGGGGCCGCCCTCTTCGCGCTGTTCGCCTTCCCCAACCTGGCGCTCATCGCGGTCTTCGCCTACTGGCCGGTGCTCGAGAACCTCTACCTCAGCCTCACCAACTGGGACTTCATCTCGCCCGAGCCCCTCTTCATCGGGCTCAGCAACTACGCCCAGCTGTTCACCTCGTCGTCGTTCCTCGACGTCATGGTGACCACCGTGACGTGGGTCGTCGTCGTCGTCGGCCTGAGCCTCGTCCTCGGGATCGCGCTCGCCTCGCTCTTCTCCATGAAGCTCCCCGGGACGGCCGCCGTCACCGGGATCGTCTTCGCCCCGCACGTCATCGCCGGCGCGGCGATCGGCGCGGTGTGGCTGTTCATCTTCGACCCGAACTACGGCCTCGCCCGCACCCTGTTCGAGGCCGTGGGGCTGAGCTCGCCCGACTGGACGACGGACGCGAGCTGGGCCCTGCCCGCCCTGCTCATCGTCTCGATCTGGAAGGGGGTGGGTTTCGTGGCGATCGTCTACCTGGCCGGGATGCAGGGGCTGCCCTCGGAGGTGCTCGAGGCCGCACGCCTGGACGGGGCGAACCGGTGGCGGCTCTTCACCAGGATCGTCCTGCCGCTGCTGTCGCCGACCACGTTCTTCCTGGTGATCACGCAGACGATCGCGGCCTTCCAGGCCTTCGACATCATCGCGATCATGACCGGCGGCGGACCGGCCTCCGCGACCACGACGCTGAGCTGGTTCATCTACGAGCAGGCGTTCCAGCGCTCCAACGTGGGCTACTCCGCCGCCGCGGGAACCGTGATGTTCGTGATCCTCATGTTCATCACCATGCTGCAGTTCCGGTACGTCGAGAGGAAGGTGCACTACTGATGCCCGCCACGACCACGCGGCCGACCACCTCCCGGGACGAGGGCATCGTGCAGACCCGCACCGCACGGCAGGCCACGAGCGGCCGGCCCTTCGGGAACCTCCGCCACCGCTGGTGGGGGATCCTCCTCCTCGTCGCCGCCGCCCTCGTGTTCGTCGTCCCGCTCTTCATCCTCGTGACGACGGCGTTCAAGACGAACTCCGACATCTACTCCTGGCCGCCCAAGGTCCTTCCCACCGACCTCACCTGGGACAACCTCACGACCGCGTGGCAGCTCGCACCGTTCGGCGCGTTCATCAAGAACTCGGTGATCATCACGGTCGTCGGGGCGGTCGCCAAGGTCGTGCTCGCCGTCTTCACGGCATACGCCTTCGCCTTCCTGCCGTTCCCCGGCAAGAACGTCCTGTTCCTCGTGATGCTCGGCGCCCTCATGGTCCCGGGGCACGTCACCCTCCTGGTCAACTACATCACCATCGGCAACATGGGCCTGATCAACACCTACGCCGGCATCATCCTGCCCGGCGTCGGGTCGGCGTTCGGCACCTTCCTCCTGCGCCAGCACTTCATGTCGCTGCCCACGGAGGTGTTCGAGGCCGCCGAGGTCGACGGAGCCGGACACTTCCGCAAGCTCGCCTCGATGGTGCTGCCGATGTCCGTGCCCGCCGTCGCGACGGTGGCACTCGTCGCCGTGATCGACGAGTGGAACAGCTTCGTGTGGCCGTTGATCATCACCAACTCCGTGAACATGCGGACGCTGCCCATCGGCCTCATGTACCTCAAGGCCAACGACGGCATGGTCTCGTGGGGCGTGCTCATGTCGGGGACGCTCATCGTCGTGCTGCCGATGCTGCTCGTCTTCCTCTTCGCGCAGCGCTACATCGTCACCGGGCTCACCGGCGCCGCCGCCGGCAGCGGCCGCTGAGACCTGGACACGCCCCCATCCCCCAGACGATCGAAGGAGATCATGCACGCCCAGAGACGCCCTCACACAGGAGGGAACGGAAGCAGGTTTCGGGGGCTCACCCGTCGGCAGGTGCTCGCCGCGGGCATGATGGCCGCCACCGTGCCCGCCCTGGCCGGCTGCTTCGGCGCCGGGCGGGGCCCCGGCGCCGTCATGGAGCAGCCCAGCGGTGACGTGCCGGCCAGGTTCGCGGACCGGCAGCGCGTGGTGCTGTGGAGCAACTGGACGTCCCACAACGCCGAGGTGCTGCAGCGGAACATCGATGCCTTCCACGAGGCCCAGAGCGACATCTTCTGCGAGATCCAGATCTTCGAGGGCTACGACAAGGTCGAGTCGAAGCTCGCCGCGAGCCTGCAGGCCAGGCAGGTGCCGGACATCTCGGTGCTGAGCGACGTGGTCTGGAACCGCTTCTACCTCGCCGACGCCCTCGAGCCCCTGACCGGCTACTTCGACAGCACCTTCGGCACGGACGCGTTCGACGAGCGGTTCCTCGCCGAGGGGACCGTCAAGGACGACGTCTGGTGGCTGCCGTTCGGGCGCTCGACCCCGCTCTTCTACTACAACCGCGACCTCTTCGCCGCCGTCGGCCTGCCCGACCGCGCGCCGAAGACGTACGACGAGTACCGGGAGTGGGGCAAGGAGCTGTCGGGCTACACGGCCAACGGCCACGCGGTGCGCATGCGCGCCTACACGGGCGGCGACGACTGGTACTTCCAGGGGTCGACCTGGGCGTTCGGCGGGGGGTACTCGGACGGCCTCGACATGCGGCTCACCTCCGACGCCACCGTGGCGGCGCTGGAGTTCGACCGCGCCTTCATCCACGACGACGGCGCCGGCTATCTCTCGAACGACCCGTCCGGAGACTTCGTCGCCGGGACGACCGCGACGATCCTGGAGTCCACGGGGGCCCTCACCAGCGTCACCGACGCCGCCGAGTTCGAGGTCGGGTGCGGGTTCCTGCCCGGGCAGGCCACCTCCGGCGTGCCGACCGGCGGCGGCGGGCTCGCCGTCCTCCGCTACGCCTCGGACGAGCGGAAGAAGGCGGCATGGGAGGTCATCAAGTTCCTCACCTCCGGCGACGCCTCCGTCGACTGGACGGTCGGCACCGGTTACATGCCCACCACCACGGCGGCGAAGGAGTCCGGCGAGATCCGCCGGCGTGCCGCGGAGAACCAGAACTACCAGGTCGCGATCGACCAGCTCGCGATAGCCAAGGGCCCCGACGTCGTCCGCCGCTACGTGCCGGAGTGCCTGCCCGAGGCGAAGGACGTCATCCAGGCCGTGTACTCCGGCGGCGCGGACCCGGGGTCCAGCCTCTCGACGATGGCCTCCAACCTGGAGCTGTCGATCGACCGGATCCGCCCCCAATACGAGGAACGAGTGAACTGAGATGCCACTGTCGATCGTCGGTCATCGCGGCGCGATGACCCACAAGCCCGAGAACAGCCTCGAGTCGTACGCCCTCGCCGAGCACGTCGGCGTCGACGAGATCGAGCTCGACGTACGCCTGAGCAGGGACGGGGAGCTCTTCCTGCTGCACGACGCCACCCTCGACCGCACCGCGGGGGACGACTCCGCCCGCGGGCTCGGCCCGGCGGCCGACCTGACCCTCGCCCAGCTGCAGGCGGTCCGGCTCGACTCCGGCCGGGGCGTCGTCACCCTGGCCGAGATGTACGCCGCGACGCGCACCTTCATCCAGCTGGAGATCAAGGATCCCGCGACGGTGCCCTACCTCGCCGCATACTTCACGGCCCACCCCGACGACGCCGGACGCACGATCCTCACCGGGTTCGACCCCGACGCCCTCCGGCACGCCGCGGACCTGATACCGACGATCGGCCGGTGCATCATCGTGAAGACGATCGCCGTCGCCGACGAGTTCGAGGGCGGCTGGAGGGGGTTGCTCGACCACACCCGCTCCACCCGGTTCGCCTGCGGCTTCGAGGGCCTCACCCCTCGGATCGTCGACGCCGTGCACGACCTCGGCCTCGAGCTCCACGTCTGGCCGCTGCGCACGATCGACGACATGCGACGGGCCGTCGAGCTCGGTGCGGACGGCACGACCTCCGACGACCCGGAGCTCGCGCGGTCCTGGTACGAGCAGGCGCTCGCCGAGCCGGCGGCGCGAGCCTGAGCCGACCGGCTCCGCTCGAGGTGTGACCGCCGCGGCCGCCGAGGCCGTGGCGTCACACCTCGAGCGCCGCCTGCGCGCAGCGCACGTCCGTGATCAGGACGTGGCAGAACCCCGATCGCAGGGCGGCGATGATGGCGTGCTCCTTGCCCGGGCCGCCGCCGATGCCGACCCGGGTGGGCACCCGGCGCAGGCTCTCCTCGGAGATCCCGACCAACCGCTCCTCCAGCCCCGACACCGACCTGCCGTCGCGGTCGAGCAACGCCGTCCCGATCTCCGCGACGACCCCCTTCGTCTCGAAGGCGTCACGCTCGCCGAGGTCCGTCAGCTGCTGCGCCAGGAGGGACGCCCCGGGCCACCCGCCGATCGTCAGGTAGGCCTTCCCGAGGTGGTCCATCCGGCGCAGCGTGCGCTGGATCGACGGGTGCTGGAGGAGCGTCCGCGCCCTCGGGTCCTTCATGAGCAGCACCGGCAGGTACAGCGGGTAGGTCGCGCCACCGCTCGCACGACCCATGTTCGAGATGACCTCGACGCCGTCCTCCAGGCGCGGTGCGCCCACACCGGTGAGCTGGACGATGTCGGCGGAGGGCAGCTCCGGGACGAGGCGTGACGCGAGCACGAGGGTCCGCCCCGGGGCGATCCCGACCACGTCGTCCTCCTCGAGGTCGTCCGCGATGTAGCGCGCGGTGATCCGGGCGATCGCCTCCCGCGCCTCGGACATGCTCGTGGAGGGCGCCGCCACGACGAGCGCCGAACGCAGCCCGTACCGCTGCACCAGCCGCGCGGAGAGGTCGACGTCCACGGGGTCGGGGAACTTCGCCCGCACCTCGATGAGGTCCAGCTCCCGCGCCCGCCGCACCATCCGGGCCGTGGCGAACCGCGACCTGCCGATCTCCTCGGCGATGTCGTTGATGGCACGGCCGTGAGCGAGGTTCTGCATGGCGACGTACGTGTGGAGGACCTGCTGGTCGATGGGAAGCGGTCTGCTCATACGAGCATGCTAGGTCAACAGAAGAGCAAGGTGTTCTACGTTTCTCGGACATCGCGACGAACACGAGGGATCGGCCCTGGCACTCGGGCGTCGACGCCTCGCGGAATGGAGAACGACCTCATGCAGACCACGGACACGCGGGACGCCCTCGCCGCCGCCCTCGCCGCCGGGCGGGAGGTCGAGATCGGCGGCGTCCTGTCCGACATGGACGGCACCCTGGTCGACTCGGTGCCGGCGGTCGAGGAGGCCTGGCGGATCCTGGCGTCCGAGTTCGACGTGCCGATGCTGCCCGCCGAGTCGCACGGGCTCACCGCGCGGTCGGTCGTCGAGGCCTTCGGGATCCCCGCCGCCGACCGTCGCCGCGCCGAGGACCGGCTCACCGAGATCGAGTCGCGCGACGGACAGCTGCTGGACCCGCTGCCCGGGGTGCGCGAGATCGTCGGGTCGCTGCCCGCGACGCGGTGGGGCATCGTCACCTCGGCCGCACGGCCGGTCGCCCGGGCGCGGTTCGGCGCGACCCGCCTGCCCTTCCCGGCGCTCCTGGTGACGGGGGACGACGTCAGCTCGGGGAAGCCCGCGCCGGAGCCGTTCGCGACGGGGGTGGACGAGCTGCGCCGGCGCGGCCACGACGGCCCCGTCGTCGCGCTGGAGGACACCGTCGCCGGGCTGAGGTCCGCCCGCGCCGCCGGCTGCCTGGCCGTCGGCGTCGTGGGGACGTACGACCGGAACACCCTCGCCCCCCACGCCCACCTCGTCCTCGCCTCGCTCGAGGCCCTGCGGGTCCGCGAGGACGGCGACCGGCTCTGGGTGACGGCGACGCCCGCGTGACCGGCCCCCTCCCTGACCGCACCACCCCGAGAGGACGACCATGATCGGCTGTCACGCATCCGTCTGGACCGGCACGTTCGACGACGAGGGCCTGAGGACGGCGTTCCGCGGCACCGCGGAGGCCGGGTTCGAGCTCATCGAGCTGCCGATGTTCGCCCCGCGGGGATGGAACGTCGGGCTCACCAGGTCGCTGGCCGAGGAGTACGGCCTCGCGGTGACCGCCTCGTTGGGGCTCACCGACGACGTGAACATCAGCTCCGCGGACACCGCGGTGGTGAGCCGTGGCGAGGCGCACCTGACGGCGGTCCTCGAGGTCCTGCACGACCTCGGCGCGTCGCACCTGTGCGGTGTCGTCTACGGCCCGATGAAGAAGCACTCGCGCCCTGCCACCGAGGCGGAGGTCCGGGCGGGGCAGGACGCCCTGCGACGGCTGGCCGGGCGGGCGGACGACCTCGGCATCCGGCTCGGCCTGGAGATCGTCAACCGCTACGAGACGAACATCCTCAACACCGCGGCGCAGGGCCTGCGGTACGTCGACGAGGTCGGGGCGGACAACGTCGGCGTCCACCTGGACACCTATCACATGAACATCGAGGAGTCGGGCCTGTTCGCGCCGGTCCTGGACGCGGCCCGGCACCTCGAGTACGTGCATGTCGGGGAGAGCCACCGCGGCTACCTCGGCACGGGCACGGTCGACTTCCCGTCGTTCTTCCGGGCCCTGCGCCACGTGGGCTACGACGGCCCGATCGTCTTCGAGTCGTTCTCCTCGGCCGTCGTCGACCCGCAGCTCACCGGGACGCTCGGCATCTGGCGGAACCTGTGGCGCGACGGGGCGGACCTCGGCCGCCATGCCCACGACTACATCCGGAACGTCCTGCGGGCCGTCGAGACCGTCGACCTGCACTGAGCCCACCCGGCCCCCACCCGGCCCCCACACGAGGAACGAGGAGAACGACATGAACGTTGCTGCCGTGATGACCGAGATCGGCCACATCGAGCTCCAGGAGCGGCCGATGCCGCAGGCCGCGCCCGGAACGGCCGTGGTCAAGGTGCACGCGGTCGGCGTGTGCGGCTCCGACACCACCTACTACCGGCACGGCCGCATCGGCGACTGGGTGGTCGACGGGGACATCGTCCTCGGCCACGAGGCGGCCGGCGAGGTGGTCGAGGTCGGTGACGGCGTCACCGACCTCACCGTCGGCGACCGGGTCGCGATCGAGCCCGGCACCCCGTGCCGCAGCTGCGCGCAGTGCACGGCCGGCCGGTACCACCTGTGCCCGGACCTCGTGTTCCTGGCCACTCCCCCGTACGACGGCGCGTTGGTGCAGTACGTGGCCCTCGATGCCCGCACGCTCTTTCCGATCCCCGAGGGGATGACCTACGAGCAGGCCGCGATGGTCGAGCCTCTCTCGGTGGGCCTGTGGGCCTGCCAGCGCGCCGGGCTCCGTCCGGGCGACGACGTCCTGGTGACCGGAGCGGGACCGGTGGGGGTGCTCGCCGCGCAGTCCGCGCGGGCGCTCGGCGCACGCTCGGTCACGGTCACCGACGTGTCCGGTTTCCGCCTCGACCTGGCCCGCGACCTGGGCTTCTCCGTGGAGGCGAGCGACCGGCCCGGCGCCGAGACCTTCGACGTGCTGCTCGAGTGCTCGGGGGCGCCCGGGGTCCTCGCCGCGGGGATGGACCGGCTGCGCGAGGCCGGCCGGGCAGCCATGATCGGCCTGCCGAAGCAGCCGGTCGAGCTCCCGGTCTCCTTCCTCAACAAGAACGAGGTCAGCCTCGCGCTCGTGAACCGCTACCAGAACACGTGGCCGCTGGGGATCTCCCTGGTCGCGACGGGGCGCGTCGTCCTCGACGGCCTCCAGACGCACTCCTTCACCCTGACGGACACCGCGGCCGCGCTGGAGGTCGCGGCGACCGACCCTCGCTCGATGAAGGCGATCATCTATCCGCAGCAGGTCTGAGCGCGGCGGCGCCGGCGGCGAGCCTCCGGGTCCGTCGTCGGCGCCTCGCTGCCCTCACGTCGCCGGGCGCATCGGTCCGGACGGGCGTTGGTTAGGCTCAGGGAGCAAGAACCAGTGCTCAGACTGCGCGACGACGCCAGGGCGGCGGCAGTCTCGACCAGCGAGGATGGCTCCGTGACCGACGCCGAGCACGCCCGCCTCCTCGTCGAGGTGAGCCGCGACTACTACCTCGACAACCGCTCGAAGGTGGACATCGCCGAGCACCGCGGCATCTCCCGCTTCCAGGTGGCCCGGCTGCTCGCCGAGGCGCGCGAGAGCGGCGTGGTGCGGATCGAGATCTCGCCGCCCGCCCACCTCGACACCGAGCGGGCCCGGCGGCTCGCGGAGCGGCTCGGCGCCCGCGAGGTGGTGATCGCCGGGGCCGGCGACTCCCCGGCCGCCACGCGCGAGTCCGTGGCCCGCACCCTCGCCGCCGTCGTGGGCAGGCACGTGCGGGCGGGCGCGACGATCGGCGTCTCCTGGTCGCGCACCCTCGAGCTCGCCGTGCGCCTCCTCGACCCGCTGCCCCCGTGCGACGTGGTCCAGCTGGTGGGGGCCCTGCCCGTCGACGGCTCGGGCGACTCGCTCGACATGATCCAGGCCTTCCGGCGGATGCCGGGCGTGCGCACCTGGCCCGTCTGGTCCCCGTTGCTCGTGGCCGACCCCGGCACCGCCGCCGGGATGCGGCGCCAGCCCGAGATCGCCGCCGCGCTCGACCGCGCGGACGACCTCGACGTCGCCGTCGTCGCCGTCGGGGCCTGGACCCCCACGGGCTCGACGGTGCTGCCGCAGGTCACGGGCGACGAGCGGCGGGCCGCCACCGCCGCCGGCGCGGTCGCCGAGTGCTCCGGCCGGCTGTTCGACGCCGACGGGCGCCGCGTCGTCACGCCGCTCGACGCTCGCGTGGTCGGCGTGACCTTCGACCAGCTGGTGCGCACCCCCGAGGTCGTCACCGCCGGCTACGGCCGCGAGGCCGCGCCGGCGTTGCGCGCCGCCGTCGCGGGCGCCATCGCGACCACCGTGGTGTGCGACGACGACGCCGCGAGCGCCCTCGAGGCGCTCCTGGACGTCACGACCGCGTAGCGCCCGCCGGCGGGCACGACTCGCCCCGTCGAGCCCGGCGGCGACCGAGGGCCACCGCGACCGGCCGGGTTCAGGCCCCGACGAGGCCCTCGACCGTCGCCCGCGCGCCCCGCGCGTGCAGGGAGTCGAGGGCGGCGGTGTACGCCTCGACGAACCGCGGCTCGGACGCCAGGTCGCCGAACAGCTCGTGGTCGCGCACGAAGGCGAGCGGGTCGTCGTGCTGGCGGGCGGCGGCGGCCATGAGCCGGTCCGCGAGCCGGTCGACGACCACGATGGGCTCGCCCTGCTCGTCCACGGCCTCGTCGTACCGGGCCCAGGCCGCCACGACGGCGGCCGACCGGTGCACCTCGCCGCCCGAGGCGAGGTTCTGGCGGATCACGGGGACCAGCCACGTCGGGATCCGGTCGGAGGACTCGGCGCACAGGCGGGCGAGGGTGTCGCGCACGTGCGGGTTCGCGAAGCGCTCGATCAGCGTGGCCTGGTACTCCGCGAGGTCCACGCCGGGCACCGGCAGCAGCGTCGGGGCGCCTTCGTGGGCCATGTACCCGCGCAGGAAGCGCACGAACGTCTCGTCGGCGCAGACCTCGTGCGCGTACCGGTGGCCCGCCAGGTAGCCGAGGTAGCACAGGGCCTGGTGGGAGACGTTGAGCAGACGCAGCTTCATGAGCTCGTACGGCTCGACGTCGTCCACGAGCTGGGCGCCCACCTTCTCGTAGGGCGGGCGGCCGGCGGCGAACCGGTCCTCCACCACCCACTGCGCGAACGGCTCCGCCACCACGGGCCACGCGTCGTCGACGCCGAACCGCTCGGCGACCATGGCCCGGTCGCCGTCGGTGGTGACCGGGGTGATGCGGTCCACCATCGAGCTCGGGAACGGCACGTCCTCCTCGATCCACGCCGCGAGCCCGGGGTCCTTGAGTCGCGCGAAGGCGGTGAACATCCGGCGGGCCACGTCGCCGTTGCCGGGGATGTTGTCGCAGCTCTGCACCGTGAACGGCGGGACGCCGCGCTCCCGCCGCCGACGCAGGGCCTCGGTGACGAGCCCGAACGTGGTGGCGGGCACCGCGCCCGGCTCGAGGTCGGCCCGCACGGCGGGGTCGTCGGCGTCGAACTCCCCCGTCACGGGGTTGACGTTGTAGCCGCCCTCGGTGACGGTCAGCGAGACGATCCGGATCTCGGGCGACGCCATCTTCTCCAGCACCGCCTCCGGGTCGTCGGGCGCGAGGAGGAACTCCGCGATCGAGCCGATCACGCGCCCCTCGAGCGTGCCGTCCGGGTGCTTGAGCACCAGGGTGTACAGGCCGTCCTGGGCGGCGAGGACGTCGCGCATGCGGGCGTCGTGGGGCAGCACCCCGACGCCGCAGATCGCCCAGTCGAGCGCCTCGCCCTCGCGCATCAGCCGGTCCAGGTACATCGCCTGGTGCGCGCGGTGGAAGCCGCCCACGCCGAGGTGCACGATGCCGGTGCGCAGGCGGGTGCGGTCGTAGTCCGGGACGGCGAGCGGCAGGTCGCCGCCGGCGAGCGACGCCACGGTCACGGCGTTGAGTGCGGTCATGGTGCGTCCTTGCTCCGTCGGGTGCGAGAGCGCACAACGTATCAAACGAGCATCTGTGCCGTCACAGATGAGCGCGCCATAGGCCTCTGCCACGCAGGGGTCGACCGTTCTGTCCCCTATGCTCCGTCTGACCGCTCCGGTCGCCCGTCGCCTCGAGTCAGGGGAACCCGCATGCGCCAGTCAGCCACCGTCCTCGTCGTCGGGGGCGGGATCTCGGGGAGCGCCACCGCCGTGCTGCTGCGGCGCGCGGGCATCGACGTCGAGCTGGTCGAGGCGCGCCGAGCGACCGGCGCCGGGTCCGGCATCACGCTGCAGGGCAACGCGCTGCGGGCGCTGCGCGAGGTCGGCGTCTGGGACGAGGTGCTGGCGTCGGGGTGCGGCTTCGACACCACGGGGATCACGACCCCGGACGGCACGGTGCTGTTCGAGGAGCAGAGCGTCCGGGCCGGCGGCGACGACCTGCCCGCCACGTTCGGCACCGAGCGCCCCCGCCTGCAGCGGGTCCTCGCCGACGCGGTGCGGGCCGGCGGCGTGCGGGTGCGCGAGGGCGTGCGGGCGCAGGTCCTCGACCAGGACGACGACGGGGTCCTCGTACGGCTCGAGGGGGACGACGGCACCGTCGAGGAGCGGACGTACGCCCTCGTGGTCGCGGCCGACGGCGTCGGCTCGCGCACGCGGGCCGCCGTCGGCATCCCCGACTCCCCCACGCCGACCGGCATGGCCGTGTGGCGCGCCGTCGCACCGCGCCCCGACGGGCTGGACCGCACGGACCTCGCCTACGGCGGTCCCGCCTACATCGCGGGCTACTGCCCCACCGGGGAGTCGTCGATCTACGCGTACCTGGTGACGGACCCCGGCACCCTGCCGAGCCCGGAGGCCGCGCTCGCGCACGTGCGCGGCCTGGCCGGCGCGTACGGCGGCCACTGGCCGGCGATCACGGCCACCCTCACCGACCCGTCGGCCGTGAACTACAGCGAGTTCTCGCGGCTCGTCGTGGACGGCGCCTGGCACCGGGGACGGGTGGTCCTCGTGGGAGACGCGGCGCACTGCTGCCCGCCGACCCTCGCCCAGGGCGCGGCGATGGGCCTGGAGGACGCGACGGTGCTCGCCGAGCTCCTCACCGGCGCCGACACCTGGGACGACGCCCTCCTCGACGCCTACGCGGCCCGCCGGACGCCCCGTGCCCGCACGGTGGTCGACGCCTCGGTCCAGCTCGGGCAGTGGCTGCTCGACGGCGTCCGCGACGCGGACGTGCCGGGGCTCATGGCGCGCACGATGGCGACGGTCCGCGCGCTGCCCTGACCCGGCGCCGCGGGACGGTCGCCAGCATCACGGAACTGTGGAAATGTCGGGGCTGCCAGCCCCGCCCCCGCCGGTCAGGAGTCACCATGCCCCCGTCGTCCACCGCACCCATCCTCGTCGTCGGAGGGGGCCTGGCGGCCGCCCGGGCCGTGGAGGCCGTGCGCGAGCGCGACTCCTCGGTCGACGTCGTGGTGGTCACCTCCGAGGGCCACCGGCCGTACG
This sequence comes from Isoptericola sp. NPDC057653, assembly GCF_042799955.1. Taxonomy (NCBI): domain Bacteria; kingdom Bacillati; phylum Actinomycetota; class Actinomycetes; order Micrococcales; family Promicromonosporaceae; genus Isoptericola; species Isoptericola sp. NPDC057653. Next base: position 318,138 of record NZ_JBHVHP010000003.1, read on the forward strand.
AGCGCCCGCCGCTGTCGAAGGACTACCTGCGGGGGCAGGCGGAGGCGGACGTCATCTACCCGCTCAAGGCCGGCTGGTACGACGACCACGGGATCGACCTGCGCACCCTCACGACCGTCGTCGACCTCGCACCCGGCGACCACGAGGTGACGTTCGCCGACGGCTCCACGATGGCGTACTCCCGCCTGCTGCTGGCGACGGGCTCGACGCCGCGCGCCCTCAACGTGCCCGGCCGCAGCCTCATCGGGGTGCACACGCTGCGCACCGTGGACGACGCGGACCTGCTCGCGGGCGTGCTGCTGCCGGCGTCGCTCGAGGGCGAGGGCAAGGTCGTCGTGGTCGGCGACGGCTGGATCGGCACGGAGGTCGCCGCCTCGGCGCGGATGCTCGGGCTGGACGTGTCCCTCGTCGGCCAGCTGGAGCACCCGCTGCAGGCGCCGCTGGGCGCGGAGCTCGGCTCCCTGTACGGGCGGCTGCACGAGGAGCGCGGCGTGGAGCGGCACCGCGGCGACGTCGTCGCGTTCACGGGCGCGTCCGGGCGGGTCAGGGGCGTGGAGCTGGCCGACGGCACGCACCTCGACGCGGACCTCGTGGTGGTCGGCGTGGGCGTCACCCCCAACGTCGGCATCGCCTCGGCCGCCGGCCTGGAGCTGCGCGCCCGCGAGCTCGGCGGCGGCATCGTGGTGGACGGCTCCCTGCGCACCCCGGCGCCCGACGTCTTCGCCGCGGGCGACATCGCGTCCGTCCCGTCGCCGCACTACGGCCGCCCGCTGCGCGTGGAGCACTGGGCCGTGGCGCAGGACACCGGCGCGCACGCCGGCCGCGCCATGCTCGGCGACGACGCCGCCTACGACGTCCTGCCCTACTTCTTCAGCGACCAGTACGACGTGGGCATGGAGTACAAGGGGTTCGTCGACCCGCGCGCGGACGACACCGAGGTGGTGCTCAGCGGGTCGACGGACGATCGCGAGCTCGTCGCGTTCTGGCTGCGCGACGGCGAGGTGCAGGCCGGCATGGCCGTCAACGTGTGGGACCGCATGGACGACGTCGAGGAGCTCGTCCGCTCCGGCCGGAAGGTGCCGCGCGCCGAGCTGGAGTCGTTCGTCGGCTGACGCGCCTCGTCCACGTCGCCCGGTCGTTTCACCGCGCGACCCCGGGACCACCACACCCGCCTGACAGGATCGGGGCGTGAACGGGCGACGGGCGGCTGCCCTGGTGACGACGCTGGTCGTCGTGGTGGCGGCGGTGGCCGTCCTGGCGGTCTGGCGCCCGTGGGACCCGGTGCCCGACGCGCTGCGCGACGCCGCGCGCACGGTGGCCGCGGAGCCCGGTGTCGTCGCGGCACGGGTGACCGGCTACGAGGTGACGCAGCGCGACGCGAAGGACGGCGACGCCGCGCGGGCGGAGATCGACGTCGTGCTCGACGACGCGCTCTCCCCCGCCGAGGCGGCCGACACCGCCGCGCGCGCGGACCGCGCGCTCGCGGCCGTCCAGGTCGCCGGGGTGAGCACGCTGTCGCGCACCACGACCGTGCGCGCCGGCGACCCGTCGGGCTCCGGCGACCTCGAGACCTACCCCCTCACGGCGTGGGTGGGCGAGGACGGCGGCGCCTCCGCCGTGGCCGACGCCTTCGTGCTGCGGCGCGCGGGCGCGACGACCGTGAGCGGTGCCAGCGCCGAGGCGGCCGACGGCGACGCCCTCGTCCGGCTCGCGCAGGTGGCCGCCGAGCACGAGATCGCCGCCTCGCTGCGCACCGCGGGTGCCGGCGTGCAGTACGACGCGTCCGGCCGGGTCCCCGAGCCCGACGCCGCTCGGCTCGCCGTCGATGTGGCCGGGCGACCCGGCGTCACCTCGGTGGTCGTGCACGCGGGCTACCCCGACGACTCCGTCGCCGCGGACGGTGACGCGCTGACCCTCCAGGTGGGGCTGGACGGCCCGACGGCGTCCCCGAAGGGGGCCGACGTGGCCCGCTGGCTCGACGACCCGTCGCACGCCGTCGGCGACGCCCCTCTGGCCTACACGCTCACCGAGCCGGGCTACGCCACGAGCGTCGACGGCTGGGTCGCCGCCGCCGCGCCGCCCGAGCCCGCCGAGCACGCCGTGCCCCTGCCCGCGGGCGTCGACCCGTGGCCCGCGGACGCGGGCGCCCCGGACTGCACGGGCGAGGACCTGCGGGTCACGCTCGGCGCGCCGGACGCCGCTGCCGGCAGCCGGTACCTCGCCGTGCGCGCCGAGAACGTCTCCGGCCGGCCGTGCGCCCTCGACGGGGTTCCGGACCTCGTGTTCCGGGACGCCGACGGCGATCGCCAGGACGTCACGCTCGTCCCGTCCGCGCCGGGCGTCGTCCCCGCCCGCCTCGTCGTGCCCGCGGGCGAGGGCGCCCTGGCCACGGTGCAGTGGCGTGCCATGTCGACCGCGAACGACCCGGACGTCACCACCGCCGTCGAGGTCACGGCGGTGCCCGGCGCCGAGCCCGTGACGCTGACGCCCGCCGAGTCCCTGGACGTGCTCGACGGCGCCGAGGTGCGCGTCGGCCCCTGGGCGCAGGGCGCCGAGGGCTGGTCGTGACCGTGTGACGATAGGGCGATGACCGACAGGGCGACGGCGTCCATCCCGCACGAGCAGGCCGTGGGCGGCAGCGTGACCGTCAAGGACGTCGCCCGCCGCGCCGGGGTCTCGGCCAGCACCGTGTCGAACGTGCTGCACGGGCGGTCGAGCGTGGCGCCGGAGATCCGCGACCGGGTGGAGGCCGCGATCTCCGAGGTGGGGTACGTGCCGTCGGCGGCGGGCAGGCTGCTGCGTGGCGGCCGCTCCGAGATCGTGCAGCTCGCGCTGCCGGACATCCGTTCCCCCTACTACTCGGCGCTGGCCCACACGGTGATCCGCCAGGCGCGCGCCCTCGACCTCGTGGTCGTCGTCGAAGAGACCACCGGCGACGCCGAGCAGGAGCGGCGGGTCGCCTCGAGCCACCCCAACCGCGGGATCGGCGGCACGCTCATCTGCCCGGTCGCCCTGTCGAGCGAGGACCTGGCCGGCCTGCGCCCACGCACCCCGACCGTGCTGCTCGGCGAGCACACGGCGGGGGACGTCTTCGACCAGGTCTGCACCGACAGCCGGGCGGCGGCGCAGGAGGTCGCCGAGCACCTGCTCGGCACGGGGCGCCGCCACCTCGCGTTCGTCGGCTCTCCAAACGGTGCGGGCACCGGCCCCGGGACGCTGCGGCTGAAGGGCCTGCGCGAGGCGCTGCGCGAGCACGGGCTGACCCTGGCCGAGGGCGCCGTCCTCCCAGCGGCGAGCTTCGACCGCGAGACCGGCGCGCGCGTCGGTGCGCGGATCGCGGACGCGCGGGCGGGCGGGCTGGAGATCGACGCCGTCGTGTGCGCGACCGACGAGCTCGCCGTCGGCATCCTGCACGCGCTGCGCGGGCGCGGCGTCCGGGTGCCGGAGGACGTCGCCGTGACCGGCTGGGACGACGCGCCGGAGAGCCGGTACCTGTCGCCCTCCCTCACCACGGTGGCGCACGACCTCGACGACGTCGCGGCGGCCGCGCTGCGGCTGGTCGTCGGCCGCAAGGCCGACCCGACACGCCCGCCGAGCCGGCACGTCTCGCCGCACCGCCTGGTGGTGCGCGAGTCCACGGCCCCGCCCGCGTAGCCGTCCTCGCCTGGCCGGCCGGGCACCCGACGGGCACCCGGACTCGTTGACATCCGCTCTCGCCCCCCGTACGTTCGTCGAGGCCGTGCAACGTTGCACGAGCCTCATGCAACGTTGCACGAGAGGAAGGCCATGACGACCATCGACCGGCGCACGTTCCTCGCGCTCGGCGGCACCGCCGCGGTCGCCGGGGTGCTCGGGCTGAGCGGGTGCGGCCCGTCGGGCCCGCCCGCGCGCCGCGCGGGCGCCCTCACCTGGTGGGACGAGTTCCAGCCGCTCGAGGCCCTGGAGCAGGCGACCTTCGACGCAGCGTCAGGGGCGACCGGCGTGGGCGTCGACTACACCGTCTACGACCCCGCGGGCCTGGGGTCCGCGCTCCAGCTCGCGCAACAGAGCGGGCTGATGCCCGACGTGTTCACCAACGGCTTCGGCATCCCCGCCCTGGCGCTCGTCGAGAACGGCTGGGTGCGGCCCCTCGACCTGCCCGACGAGGCGCTGGCCCGGTTCCCCGAGGGCACGCTGCTGGAGGGGCTGCACACGTTCGACGGGCGCGTCTACTCGTTCCCCCTGTTCACCTCCCGCCAGCACGTCAGCCTCACCTGGTTCGACCGGGACCTGGTCGAGCGCGCCGGGGTCGACCCGTCGACCGGGCCGCGCACGTGGGACGAGTTCCGCCAGGTCGCCCGCCGGATCACCCGGGGCGGCGAGGCGCACGGCTGGATCGAGGGCCTCGGGCTCACCGACCGCATGCGCCAGCACGTCATCGACCTCGCTGCCGGCGCGGGCGCGCAGCTCTCGTTCACCGAGGCCTCCGCCGACAGCCCCGGCGTGGCCGACGCCCGCACCGGCGACTACCCCTTCGACGGGGACGAGTTCGTCGCCGTCCTCGAGTTCCTCGGCTCCCTCGTGCGCGACGGCGTGATGTTCCCGTCCTCCACGTCGCTCGACGTACGCACGGCCCGCGCCCGGTGGGCCGGCGGAGCCGCCGGCCTCTTCCTCGACGGCACCTGGAACGTCGGGGTGCTCACCGGGCAGTTCCCCGACTTCCTCCCCCGCGTGGGCGTCGGCAACATGCCCACCCCCGACGGCACGGCGCGGGCGGTCAACGGCCCGGTGGGCGGCTCCTTCTGGCTGTCGAGCGCGACCGCCGAGCCCGAGGCCGCCACCCGCATCCTCGCCACGATGACCGGCGCGGACTACGCCGCGGGAATGGCCGCGGCGATGGACCAGCCACCCGCCGACGCGGGCGCCGTGGACCGCGCGGACGTGCCCGACCTGTACCGGCAGGCCGTCGGGATCCTGCAGGACACCGTGACGCCCGCGCCGAGCCCTCTGGAGAGGCAGCCCGCCGTCGGGCTCGTCCTGTCCGAGATGGTGCAGGTGCGCCCCACCCTGGGGGAGATCGTCCAGGGCTACCTCGGCGGCAACGTCGACGACGTCCGCGCGGAGCTGCGCGGGTTCACCGACCGGCTGCGCGCCGAGCGCGACCGGGCCGTCGCCCTCGTCAACGCCCGCGGGCACGACGTCGGCGTCGACGACTGGCGCCGCGACGACGTGGCCGAGCCCACCACGACCGGGAGCCGCTCATGACCGCCGCCGCACCCGCGGCCCGCACCGCCGTCGCCGTCGCGGGGCGCACCGGCCGGCCGCCGCGCCGCGCCGCGAGCCGCACCCTGTGGATCTGGGTGTTCCTGGTGGCGACGATCGTCCTGTTCGGCGCCTACACGGTCTGGCCCGCGATCGCCAGCGTCGGGTACTCGTTCCTCGGCTGGTCCGGGTACGGACCCGACCGCCCCTTCGTGGGGCTCGCCAACTACGAGCGAGCGTTCTCCGACCCGCTGTTCTGGCGGTCGGTGGGCGTCACCCTGCTCATCATCGTCGTCACGGTGCCGCTGCGGGTGCTGCTGGCGCTGGTCCTCGCGGTCTTCCTCAACGACCCCCGCCTGCCGTTCGCCCGGCTGCTGCGCACCGCGTTCTTCGTCCCGGTCGTGGCCACCACGGCGATCATCGGCATCGTCATGAACTTCGTCCTCGACCCCGCGGACGGGCCCGTGAACCAGGTGCTGGGGGCGCTCGGCATCCAGCCCGTCGACTTCCTCGGCGACTCGTCCGCGGCCCTGTGGTCCGTCATGGCCGTGCACTTCTGGAAGTGGCTCGGCCTCACCCTCGTCTACTGGCTCGCCGCCCTGCAGACCGTCCCCGACGAGGTCCACGAGGCGGCCCGCGTGGACGGCGCCAACGCCCGCCAACGCTTCTGGCACGTCACCGTGCCGATGCTCACGCCGTTCCTCGTCGTCATCTCCCTGCTGACCATCGTCGAGACGATGCAGATCTTCGACCTCGTCCAGACGATGACGGGCGGCGGACCGTACTTCGCGACCCTCGTCACCGAGGTCTACATCTACCAGCAGGCGTTCGAGACGGCCCGGCCCGAGTACGGGTACGCGTCGGCCATCGGCGTGCTGCTCGGCGTCCTCACGCTGCTCGTCGTGGGGACCGCCGCGCTCGTGTCCCGCCTCGCCGCACGGAAGGGGGCCGACCGATGAGCGCCGGCACCAGCACCACCCGCCGCGTCGCGCGCCCCGCCGCGCCCCCGCCACCCGCCCGGCGCCCCAGGCCGGCCGGCCGCCGACGCGCCCTGTCCTGGGTGCAGTTCGCCGTCCTCGCCGTCGTCGCGCTCGCCTGGGTCTACCCCCTGCTGTGGATCCTGTCGGCGTCCTTCAAGGACGACGCCGACATCTTCACCAGCGGGCTGAGCCTGCTCCCGCACGAGTGGCGCTGGCAGAACTACGTGGACGCGTGGGAGACCGCCGGGTTCGCGCGGTACACCCTCAACTCGGTGATCGTCACCGTCGGGTCCGTGGTGGTCGTCGTGGTGCGCTGCGCGACCGCCGGCTACGTGCTCGGCCGGTACACGTTCCGCGGCAAGCGCGTCGTCGTCGGGACCCTGCTCGCCGCCAGCTTCATCCCCACCGGCCTGTCGATCATCCCGGTCGTGCAGCTCAGCACCCAGCTCGGCCTCTACCCCAGCACGGTCGGCCTGATCCTCGCCCTGTCGGCCGGCGGCAACGTCGCGGGCGTGCTCCTGTACACGGGGTACTTCTCGCGACTGCCCGACGAGCTCGAGCAGGCCGCCCAGCTCGACGGCGCCGGGTTCCTGCGCACCTTCTTCAGCGTCATGCTGCCCCTCTCCGGGCCGATCACCGCGACGGTGGCCGTCGTGACCTTCATCGGCGCGTGGAGCAACTTCTTCGTGCCCCTGGTGTTCACGTTCAGCGACCCCGACCAGCGCACGCTCGCCGTCGGGATGCTCGCCTTCCAGGGCACCAACTCCACCGACTGGAGCGGCCTCGCAGCCGGCGCCACGCTCTCGCTGCTGCCCGTGCTGATCGTGTTCTTCCTGCTCCAGCGCTACTTCGTCGAGGGCATGGCCGGCGCCGTGAAGAGCTGACGCGACGCCCTCGCCCGCCACCCGCACCCCGCAGTCCCCACCGTGCACCGAACCCCAGGAGGCCCCCGCGTGTCCCGACCGAACATCCTGCTCCTCTGCACCGACCAGCAGCGCTGGGACGCGCTCGGGGCGGCCGGCAACGCCGCCATCGCCACCCCGCACCTCGACCGCCTCGCCGCCCAGGGCGTGCGCTTCGACCGGTGCTTCGTCCAGTCGCCGGTGTGCGCGCCGTCGCGAGCGAGCCTCATGACCAGCCGCTACCCCCGCAACCACGGGCTGTGGGCCAACGGCGTCGACCTCTCCGCCGACGAGCAGCTGTTCACCGCGATGCTCGCCGCCGAGGGGTACGACTGCGGCCTCGTGGGCAAGCTCCACCTCGGGTCGGCGTTCGCCGGCCGGGTGGAGCCGCGCGTCGACGACGGCTTCCGCGTGTTCCGCTGGGCCCACGACCCGTACGTCCGCAGCCCCGAGAACCACTACCACCGGTGGCTGGAGGAGCGCTTCCCCGGCCTGCTCGACGAGACCCTCGCGCAGGGCGGCGACGCCGTCGACCGGCTGCCCACCGAGGCGCACTACAGCCACTGGATCGGCGAGGAGACGATCGAGTTCCTGACGCAGGGGCGGGACAAGGACAAGCCCTTCTGCTTCGTGGTGAACTTCTTCGACCCGCACCACGGTTTCGGCGCCCCGCCCGAGTTCCGTGACCGGTACGACGCCGACGCGCTCCCCCGCCCCGTCGGGGACGCGCACGACCTGGACGACAAGCCCGCGATCTACCGGGAGGCTTCGCAGCGCTCGTACGCCGGGTCCCTGCCGGGCTTCGCGGAGCACACCGAGGAGCAGATCCGGGAGATCGTCGCCCAGTACTACGCGATGGTCTCGCTCGTCGACGCCGAGGTGGGCCGCATCCTCCGTGCCCTCGACGCGGAGGGCCTCGCCGACGACACCCTCGTCGTCTTCACCAGCGACCACGGCGAGCTGCTCGGCGACCACCGGATGCTGCTCAAGGGCCCGATGATGTTCGACTGCTCCGTGCGCGTCCCCCTGATCGCGCGCTGGCCGGGCGTGCTCCCGGCCGGCGAGGTGCGCGACGAGATCGTGCAGTGGATCGACCTCGCCCCCACCCTGCTGGAGGCCGCCGGCGCGCCGCCGCTCCCCCGCGGGCAGGGCTCCAGCCTGCTCGGCCTCGCGACGACCGGGACGTGGGAGGACGAGCGGGGCTGGGCGCTCAGCGAGTACCGCAACAGCTGCATCCCCTACGACACCCCCGTGCACACGACGATGCTGCGCACCGACCGGTGGAAGGTCGTCGTCCACCACGGCGCCCCCAGCACCGACCGCGAGCGGACCGGCGAGCTCTACGACCTCGACGCGGACCCGCAGGAGTGCACCAACCTGTGGGACCACGACGACACCCGCGAGCGCCGTCTCGACCTCCAGGAGCACCTGCTCGACGTGCTCGTCGCCACCGAGGACCGGAGCAACCCGCGGCTCGCGCACTTCTGAGCCCGTCGTCGCCGCGGACGGCGCGGCCGCCCGGCGCTCACCCGAAGGTGAACGTGTACACGGTGACCCCTTCGGGCACGTCGAGCTCGACGGTGCCGTCGGTCGGCCCGTCCCCGCGCAGCAGGTCGTAGAGCGTGGGGTTGCCGGCGACGTCGACGTCGCGCTCCTCGCGCACGCTCCCGTCGGGGGCGAGGACCCGCGCGGAGACGGTGCCCTCGCCGCCCAGGACGGCATACACGTCGGTCGACCGGTAGGCGAGCCGCAGCGTCGCGTCGTCCGAGGCCGCCGTGGCGCCCTGGAAGTCGGCGTCCCAGGTGCCGCCGAGGGAGAACGTGTCCCGCGGCTGCTCGTCCGGGTGGGTGTACGTCTCCTCGCCGGAGCCGTACGCGGGGTCTCCGGAGTAGTTGAACACCTTGTTGAGCGCCAGGTAGGTCTCCGGGGTGGTCTCCTCGCCGGGCGTCGTGTCGGCGACGTCCGTGGGGGCCGGCAGCTCGACGTCGGGGTCGGCGTCCTGCAGCAGGTCGCGGACGTGCTGCTCGGTGACGCCGTAGTCGCCCTCGCCGTGCTTGATGTAGCGGACGGTGCCCTCGGCGTCGATCAGGTACTCCGCCGGCCAGTAGCGGTTCCGGTACGTGGTCCACGTCGAGTAGGAGTTGTCCTGCGCGATCGGGTAGTCCACGCCGAGGTCCCGGGCCCCGGCGACGACGTTGCGCGTCTCCCGCTCGAAGGCGAACTCCGGGGTGTGCACGCCGATGACCTCCAGGCCGGCGTCCTCGTACGCGTCGTACCAGGCGGCGACGTGCGGGATGGCGCGCTGGCAGTTGATGCAGGAGTACGTCCAGAAGTCGAGCAGCACGACCTTGCCCCGCAGGTCGGCCAGGTCGAGCGCCTTGCCGTCCGGGGTGTTGAGCCACCGGGTGATGCCGGTCAGCGGCGGCGCCGTCCCGCAGTCCGCGAGCTCGGGGGACCCGTTGGAGCAGTTCGACAGCTCGCGGTTGGCGTCGGTGACGATCCCGCCCAGGTCCAGCGCGTCCTGCACGGAGGCGTTCTCGTCGACCTTCTGCTGCAGCGCGCCGGTGTAGTCGGGCAGGGCCCGCTGGAGCTGCTGGGGCAGGTTGAGCGCGAGGGCGCCCGCGAGCAGGAGGACGACGACGCCGCCCGCGACGCGGATGCCGCGCTGGTGCCGGCGGAACGCGGACACCCGCTCCGCGACCCGCCGCCCCGCCAGGGCGAAGACGAGCAACGGGATCGCGGCGCCGACGGCGAACGACACGGTGAGCACCACCGTCCCCGGCCCGATCTCCCCGGTGGCACCCGCGACCGTGATCGCCGCGAGCACCGGGCCCGCGCACGGCACGTAGAGGACGCCGAGCCCGAGGCCGAGCAGGAACGCGCCGCGGTCCTGGCCCGACGACCGCCGTGCACCCAGCGAGGCGAGCCGCAGGAACGGACGCTCCAGCACCTCCTCGAAGCGGGGCACGATCATCCCGATCCCCAGCGCGGCCAGCAGCACGATCCCGACCCACCGCAGCAGGTCCTGCGGCAGGCCGAGCGCGCCGAGCACCAGCGACCCGAGCAGCGTCATGACGCTGAAGCTGAGCACGAGGCCCGCGATCACCAGGTACGGCCGCCACGACCGGGACCGCCGCTTCGCAGGGCGCTCCCCGCCGTCGGCGTCGTCAGCAGCGGCGACGGCGTCGGCGGAGCGGGCGCCGGCCGGGGCGATGCCGGTCTCGACGCGCCCGCCCGCGGCCGTGCGCACCGCGGTCGGCACGTCGAACCGCAGGGGCGAGCCCGGCCGGGCGGCTCCTCCTGGAGGAGCGGCGACCGCGACCTCGACCGTGCCCGCGGAGTCGTCGTCGGGCGGTGTGTCTCCGCCCGCCTCGGGCTCCCGCGGATCGCGGGCGCCCTGCACCCCGCCGGCGAAGAAGATCACCGGCAGCATCGGCAGGATGCAGGGCGAGATGCCGGTGATGAGGCCACCGAGCAGGCCGATCAGGACCAGAGTCTCCATGCAGGCCGTTCGGAACCGCGGGCCCGCCGGATGGGATCGAGGCCGGCACCCATCCGGTCGGGCAGCCACTCCGAACCCAGGTCGAGCGCCCCGGGACCGGAGGGGCGACGACGCAAGGAGAGAGACCGATGAACGTCCGCACCCGTACCCGCACCGCCGCCGCCGGCTTCGCCACCCTGGCCCTGCTGGGGCTCGCCGCCTGTTCGTCCGACTCCGGCTCCGACACCGGATCCGGCTCCGAGGAGACGGCGACCGAGGAGTCGCCCATGGCGACCGACGAGCCGTCGGAGGACATGACCGTCGACCCGGCGGCGAACCTCGTCGGCCCGGGCTGCGAGGACTACGCCGCCCAGGTGCCCGACGGCGCCGGCTCGATCACCGGCATGTCCACCGACCCGGTGGCCGTCGCCGCGTCGAACAACCCGATCCTCACCACCCTGACGAAGGCCGTCAGCGGCGAGCTCAACCCCGACGTCAACCTGGTCGACACCCTCAACGGCGACCAGTTCACGGTCTTCGCCCCCGTCGACGACGCCTTCGCCAAGGTCGACAAGAAGACGCTCGACACGCTGTCGACCGACGCCGACCTGCTGACCACGGTGCTCACCTACCACGTGGTCCCCGGCCAGGTCCTGCCCGAGGACATCGCGGGCGAGCACAAGACCGTCGAGGGCGACACGGTCGAGGTCACCGGCTCCGGCGACGACCTCAAGGTCAACGACGCCAACGTCATCTGCGGTGGCGTGATGACGCAGAACGCCACCGTCTACCTCATCGACTCGGTGCTGATGCCGCCGATGTGACGCGCCGGGGATCCCGGTCGTCCGCCCACGAGGCTCGCAGGGCCGCCGCACGCAGGGGGTGCGGCGGCCCTCGGCATGCCCGGGACAGGGAGCCCGCGGGCCGGGACGGGGAGCCCGCGCGCCGGGGACGGAGAGCCGCCGGCGGGTAGGGCCGGTCGTCCCGGGGTCAGGACTCGATGGCCAGCACGGGGTCGGTGGTCGGCTGGTCCGAGCCGCCCGCCGGCTCCAGCGTCACCGCGACCACGTGCCCGGCACCGCCCTCGACGAGCGCCCGCGACACGCCGCCGGACGCGGGCGGCATGAGGCCGGCCGACACGGGCGCCCCGTCCGCGACGATCCACAGCTGCCAGTCGTGGCCGTCGCCGGGGGCCGGCATGCCGTCGGCGGAGACCAGGACGTCGTCGCCGGAGACCAGGGCGGTGGCCTCGCCGCCGCCCTCCACGGGCGCCGTGACGAGGCGCGCGTCCGGGTCGGCCAGCATCTGCGCCACCCGGTCCGCCTGCGCCTCCAGCTGTGCCGCCTCCCGGTGCTCCTGGACGGCGACCGTGGTCGGCACGGCGACCGCGACCACCGCGGCGGCAGCGGCGGCGACCAGGCCCCAGCGGCGTCGCTGCGGCCGGGCGGCAGGCGCCGCCGGCGCGGCCCCGTTCCCCCCGCGCGCAGCGGCGTCTCCCGGTCGCCCGAGCTGTGGCGTGGCGGCCACGCGCGCGAGCACGTCGTCACGGACGTGCGCGGGCGGGTCCGCCTCCACCGCGAAGGCCGCGACGACGTCGCGGTACTCGTCGAGGGCGCGCCGCGCGTCGGCGTCGGACTCGAGCAGGCGCTCGACCGCGCGGCGCTCCAGGTCGTCCACCGCGTCGAGCGCGTAGGCGGGGAGCAGGTCCCAGGTGTCGCGCGTCGTGTCGTCGTCAGCCACGGGCCACCCCCAGGCAGTCGCGCAGGCGGCCGAGGCCGTCGCGGATCCGGCTCTTCACGGTGGGCAGCGCGGCGCCCAGCAGCTCCGCGACCTCCCGGTACGTGCGGCCCCCGAAGTACGCCTCGACCACGGCCTCGCGCTGGGTCGACGTCAGCGAGTCGAGGCAGCGACGCACCGCAGCTCCCTCCAGCCGGCGCTCGACGTCGTCGGCGACGACGTCCAGCGGCGAGGTCGCGAGCGAGGCGTCGAGGTCGCGCTGGTCACGGTCCCGGCGGGACTGCTCGGAACGCACGCGGTCGACGGCCCGCCGTCGGGCCAACGTCGCGACCCAGGTGCGCGCGGACGCGCGGGCAGGGTCGAACCGCGCTGCGGTCTGCCACACCTCCACCATCACCTCCTGGGTCACCTCGGCCGCGTGGTCCGGGTCGCGGAGGACGCCGAGCGACGTCCCGTACGCGACGGGGGCGAGCGCGTCGTAGACCGGGCCGAACGTCGCGGGGTCACCACCGGCGCACGCGGCGAGCGCGGCGTCGACGGGCCCGCGGGTCAGGGGTGGCGGCACCGGGCCAGTCTGCCTCACCGGGCAGGCCGTATCGAACGCCATGGGGTCCTCGCGTGTCCGTGCCCGGGCCGTCCGGGACACCCGTGGTTCGGCGCGGACCGCGTCCCGGATGGGTGGCGTGCGTCACGGCGCCGGCGGACGGTCCGTCCGGGATCGTGCTGCGGCTCGGCCGCTGACCTCGCACACGGCCCGCCGTCCGTCCCTGGCGGCCGCCCTCCCGCGACGGGAGAGCGGCACGCAGGGACGGACGTCGCCCGGTCAGCCCTCCCGGCGCGCGCGGACGGCGGCGGCGAGGGTGCCGAGCAGGTCGGCGGTGGTGTCCCAGTCGAGGCACGAGTCCGTCACGGACTGGCCGTAGACGAGGCCCTCGAGCGGGCCGGGCTTCTGGGCGCCCGCGACCAGGAAGCTCTCCATCATCAGGCCCGTGACGTCGCGGTCCCCCTCGGCCAGGCGCGCGGCGAGCTCGCGCACGACCTCCGCCTGCCGCACGTGGTCCTTGCCGGAGTTGCCGTGCGACGCGTCCACCACGACGCCCGCCTCCACGGCCCCGCCGAGGCCGGACGTGCGCGCCACCGCCAGCGCGTCCGCCACGTCCTTCGCGCCGTAGTTCGGGCCGCCGCGCCCGCCCCGCAGGATGACGTGGCAGTCCGGGTTGCCCGTGGTCTCGACCGCCGCCGCGCGCCCCTCGGCGTCCGCCCCGAAGAAGGTGTGCTCGCTCGCCGCCGTGATGCAGCCGTCGACGGCGATCTGCACGTCGCCGTCCGTCGCGTTCTTGAACCCGACCGGCATCGACAGGCCGGACGCCAGCTGGCGGTGCACCTGCGACTCCGCGTTGCGCGCGCCGATCGCGCCCCACGTCACCGCGTCCGCGATGTACTGCGGGCTGGTGGGCTCCAGGAACTCGCACGCGGCGGGCACGCCCGCGTCGAGCACGCCCAGCAGCACCTCGCGCGCCAGGCGCAGGCCGTGGTGCACGTCGTGGGACCCGTCCAGGTGCGGGTCGTTGATGAGGCCCTTCCAGCCCACCGTGGTGCGCGGCTTCTCGAAGTACACCCGCATCACCACGACCAGGTCCTCGGACAGCTCGCGCGCCACCGGGGCCAGCCGGCGGGCGTAGTCCAGCGCGGCCGCCGGGTCGTGCACGGAGCAGGGCCCCACGATGACGAGGAGACGGTCGTCCTCGCCGCGCAGCACGTCGCGCACCTCGCGGCGGGACGTCGTGACGAGGTCGCTGCGGGGGGTGCCGAGCGGCAGCTCGCGGCGCATGACGCCGGGCGCGGGCAGCGGGTCGAGCGCGCGGACCCGCAGGTCGGAGGTCTCTGCCATCAGGTCAGTATGCGGCCGGCCGGTATCGGACGGTGCGGTGCGGGCGGAGGCGGGGGTGGTGGTGCTCATCGCGGGGCTCCTGGAGGGTGGTGTCGGCGGCGCGGCGGTCGGGGGTGGGGGCTCGGCGTCGTCGTCGCGACATCTGCTCGAACCGTGGGTCCATGTCCGACCGGAGCGGCCCGTCTGACGACGAAGGGCCCCGGACGCGCGATGCGTCCCAGGCCCTGTGCTGGCTCCGGAGTGGGTGTCGGTCAGGCGTCAGCCCGCCGAGCTCCTACCGGAGCCGGCGTAAAGCGCCAATACCAACGGGTGTTCACGACGACGACCGTACGACGGCCCCCGCCGCGTCGTCCACTCGCGTCCAGCATCCGGGCGCGAGCCCGGAGGCCCGGAATCCCGCGCCTCGACACGCCACACGTTCGTCGAGCGGGTGAAACGTGATTCTGGTTACCTGTGCTTCGCCACAGTTCACCCGGGCGCACAGGAGCGCCCGGGCGTGACGGTGCCCGGCCACGACGGCCGGGTCGCTCCGACACCCCTGGAGGAAACACCGTGAGAGCACGCACCACCAGCGCGTTCGGCGCCGCGGGAGCACTGCTGACCGCCGCCGTCCTCGCGCCCGGCCTGGCCGTCGCGGCACCCGCGGCCGACGCCCCACCGTCCGACCCCGCGGCGCACGTCAAGGAGGACAACCGCCCGGACCCGCTCGCCGAGAAGCGCACCGCGCTCAAGCAGGAGGCCGTCGACCGCGTCGCCCAGGGCGACGCCGTGGTCCAGACGCGTGGCAAGGGAGCCAACACGTCGAAGTCGGTCAAGGTCGGCAAGAACCAGTGGGTCGAGTACCAGACCGAGCAGACCGCTCAGCTGCTCACCTTCCTCGTCGACTTCGGCGACAAGGCAGACCCCCGCTTCCCCGACGCCCCGGCGACCGGCCCGAAGCACAACGAGATCCCCGAGCCCACCCGCAGCGACAACTCCACCTACTGGGAGGACGACTTCTCCCAGGAGCACTACAAGGAGATGTTCTTCACCGGGCTGGAGGACCAGGGCGGCGAGTCGTTCGCCGGCGTCTACGACGAGATGTCGTCGGGCCGGTTCGACCTGAAGGGCGACGTCTCCGACTGGGTGACCGTGCCCAACAACTCGGCGTCGTACGGCCAGACCGAGTCCAACCAGGACATGACCCGGTTCGTGCAGGACGCCGCGGACGCCTGGTACGCCGACCAGATCGCGAAGGGCAAGACGAAGGACCAGATCGACGCCTATCTGCAGTCGTTCGACGTCTGGGACCGCTACGACGTCGACGGCGACGGCGTCTTCGACGAGCCCGACGGCTACATCGACCACTTCCAGGCGATCCACGCCGGCGAGGGCGAGGAGGCCGGCGCACCCGAGTCGGCCATCTGGTCCCACCGCTGGGCGGTCAACCCGCTGGGCACGAACGGCCCGGCCGAGTTCCCGAAGATCGGCGGCATCAAGATCGGCGACTCCGACGTCTGGATCCGTGACTACACCACGGAGCCGGAGAACGGCGGGCTCGGCGTCTTCGCGCACGAGTTCGGCCACGACCTCGGCCTGCCGGACTACTACGACACCGAGGGCGGGGACAACGGCACGGCGTTCTGGAACCTCATGAGCTCGGGCTCCTGGCTCGGACACGGGGACGGCACCATCGGCACGACGCCGAACCACATGGGCGCCACCGAGAAGATGTTCCTCGGCTGGCTGGACTACGCGACCGTCGACCAGGGCGAGCGCGCCACCGTCAAGCTCGGACCGTCGTACCACGCGACGACGAAGCCGCAGGCCGTGGTGGTGAACCTGCCGGACGGCACCAGGAGCGTCGACCTCGGCGTCGATCCCTACGACGGCCAGTTCGCCTACTCCGGCACGGGCAGCAACGCGAACTACACGCTGGCCTCGCCGTCCTTCACCGTGCCCGCCGGGGCGTCGCTGACCGCCAAGGTGCAGTACGAGATCGAGGAGGGCTACGACCACGCCTTCGCCGAGGTCTCGACCGACGGCGGCGGCACGTGGAAGTCGCTGCAGACGAACCTGTCCGACGCCGACGCCAACGGCGGCATCTCGGGCGACTCGGGCAAGGCGTGGGTGGACCTCACCGCCGACCTCGGCGCCTACGCCGGGCAGAGCGCCCAGGTCCGGTTCCGCTACCAGAGCGACGGCGGCCTCAACCTGCTGGGCCTGCTGGTCGACGACGTGGCCGTGGGGAGCGCGCTGACGGAGGACTTCTCCGACGGGCTCGCCGGCTGGACGAACGACGGGTTCAGCGCGATCAAGGCCGACGGCACGTACGACGTCGACTTCTCGCACTACTACGTGGCGGAGAACCGGCAGTACGTCGGCTACGACACGACCCTGAAGGAGGGCCCGTACAACTTCGGCTGGACCCTCACGAAGCCGAACACCGTGGAGCACTTCCCGTACCAGGACGGCATGCTCGTCTGGTACGTCAACAGCTTCTACGGCGACAACAACACGTCGCAGCACCCGGGCGGCGGGCAGGCCCTGCCGGTCGACGCGAACGCGCAGGCGCTGCGGTGGTCGGACGGCACGGTCGCCCGCAACCGCATCCAGGCGTTCGACGCGACCTTCGGCCTCGGCAAGTCCGACGCGTTCACCCTGCACCGGGAGACCCCGGCGGGCATGACGACGCTGCGCACCTGGTCGAAGACGGCCGAGAACGTCTTCGACGACACGGACCCGAACGCCTACTACGACGCGTCGAACCCCTGGGGCTCGGTCGTCGTGGGCGGCACGGGCACCAAGATCACGGTGAAGTCCGTGAACAAGAACAACGGCGTGATGACCCTGAACGTCACCACGCCCCGTTCGCACAAGTAGGAACCTGTCGGAGCCACGTCGGGCCGCGGCCCGACGTGGCTCCGACGCGTCCGGGGTCGGCGGGTGTCAGCGGGCGTAGCGGGACACGAAGTTCCGCAGGATGCGCATCGGCTCGGTGACCCGGTGCTGCCGGGAGCGCGCCACGATCCGGTCGCCCTCGTCGGGCGGGAAGTACCCGTACGACCGGTACACCTCGACCCGCTGCTCGATGCCGGCGAGGTCGAGCTCGGGGTGGAACTGCGTGGCGTAGAGGTTCCGGCGCACGCGGAACATCTGCACGGGCGCGTCGGCGGACCGGGCGAGCAGCGTGGCCGACGGCGGCAGGACGCTCACGGCCTCCTTGTGGCCCAGGTAGGCGGTGAACCGGGCGGGCAGGCCGGCGAGGAGGGGGTCCGCGAGCCCCTCCGGGGTCAGCTCGATCTCCGCCGGGCCGACGGGCTCGGGGTAGGTGCCGTCGACGACGCCGCCCTGGTGCGTGCCGAGGGTCCCGACGCCGTAGCAGGCGCCGAGGAACGGGAAGTCGTGCTCCACGAGCTCGTCGAGCAGCGCGGCCATCTCCCGCTCGACGCGGCGCTGGGTGCCCGACTTCTCGGCCTCAGGGTCGGAGGAGTTGAACGGGCCGCCGCCGACGATCACCCCCGACAGCTCGTCGAGGTCGACCTGCGGCAGGGGGTCGCGCTCGAGGCGCACGCGGCGCAGGGACCTGGCGTCCAGGCCGGAGTACCGGAGCACGGCGTCGAACTCCCCGTCCGCGGCCACGTCCTCGGCGCGGGTGCCGAGGAACAGGAACGGCCTCACGGCCGCACGCCCGACGGTCGCGCGGCGGCGCGCCGGTCGTCCGCCGCCACGGGACGGCGCGCCCAGAACGACGCGAGCGCCGACCCGGAGACGTTGTGCCACACGGAGAACAGGGCCGCAGGCAGCGCCGCCGCGGGCGTGAAGTACTGGGTGGCGAGGCTGGCCGCGAGGCCGGAGTTCTGCATCCCGACCTCGACGCTGACGGCCCGCCGCGACGCCTCGTCCAGGCGGGCGAGGCGGGCGGCGCCGTACCCGAGCAGCAGACCGAGGCCGTTGTGCAGGATGACGGCGAGCGCCACGAGGACGCCGGTCCCGAGGACGGCGTCGGCGTTGGCGGCGACGATGCCGGCCACCACGACGACGATCCCCGCGACGGACACGAGCGGCAGGTACGGCAGCATGTAGCGCTCCACCAGCCCGCCGGCGAACGTCCGCACCAGCAGCCCGGCGAGCACCGGGAAGAGCACGATCTGCAGGATCGACGTGACCAGCGAGCCGTAGGTGACGTCGAGCGCGGAGCCGGCGAGCCACAGCACCAGCGCCGGCGTGAGCACGGGGGCGAGCAGCGTCGACACGGACGTCAGCGCGACGGACAGGGCGGTGTCGCCCTTCGCCAGGTAGACGATGACGTTGGACGCCGTCCCGCCGGGCGCGGCGCCGACGAGGATCATGCCGATCATTGCGTCGCCCTCGAGGCCGAACAGGTGCCCGATCGCCCACGCCAGCGACGGCATGATCGTGAACTGCGCGACCACGCCCAGCAGCACCGCCCACGGCCGCCGGGCGACGAGGCCGAAGTCGGAGCCCCGCAGCGTGAGCCCCATGCCGAACATGATGATCCCGAGGAACAGCGGCGTCTGTGCGGCGATGGGCGCGAGCGCCGTCGGGGCGAGCAGCCCCGCGACCCCGCCCAGCACCACGAGCACCGCGAACCATCGGCCGGCCAGCTCTGCCACTCTGCGCATCCGCCGCACGTTACCCGCCCGCGGCACCGCCCTGCCCGCTCCTCCGTCGTCGACGGCGGCACGAACCACCCTCCCGCCCGACCCCGGCCACGAGCCCGACGAGAACCCGACGAGAACTCACGTCCAGCGGAACACCCGCACCGCGACGGGCAGCAGCACCGCCGTCCACACCACCATGACGAGGCACTGCAGCAGGGGGAAGCCGGACTCGAACCACCCGGTGGTCATGGCCTGCGCGGCGGCGCCCAGCGGCGTGAACTGCCCGATCTGGCGCAGCACCTCGGGCATGATCGGCCCGGGGGTCCACAGGCCGGCGAGCAGGAGCATCGGGAAGTAGAGCGACATGGCGACGGCGTTCGCGGCGGACGCGCGGGGCGCGAGCGCGGCGACGAGCATCCCGAGCGAGAACATGGCGCACAGCCCGAGGACGAACGCGAGGAGCACGACGCCGAGGTGCTGCGGGACGGCGACGCCGAACGCGAGCTGCGCGACGACGAGCGCGAGCGCGACACCCACGACCGTGATGCCGACGTTGATGAGCAGGTGGCTCGCGACGATCCCCTGCGGCCGCATCGGCGTCGTCGAGAGCCGGCGCAGCACGCCCTTCTCGCGGTAGGTCGCGATGGTCACCGGCATGACGGTGAGGGACGCGGTGCCGACGGCCATGGCGATGACGGTCGGCAGGTAGGTGGCGATCGGGGTGAGCCCGTACCAGACGGACGACGGCGGGGCGTCGGTGATGGGGTCGCGCATGCCGGGGATGGCGAAGCCGACGCCGACGAGGATGAGGGTCGGGAAGAGGATCCCGAAGAACGGGGCGGCGAAGTCGCGGAGCCACACCCGGGTCTCGGTGGTGAGCAGGCGACCGAACCCGCGCCAGGCGCGGCCGGCGGGCCGGGCGGGTGCGGTGGGGACGGCGGTGGTCATGACGGGGCTCCTTCGGTGGCGAGGGCGGGCGCGGCCTCGGGGTCGTAGGTGCGCCCGGTGACGGCGAGGAAGACGTCCTCCAGCGAGCGCGTGACGGTGCGGACGTCGTCGGGGACGAGGTCGGCCGCGGCGAGGGCGGGGACGAGGGAGAACAGCACGCGGCGGCTGCCGGAGACGGCCACCTCGGCGGGCGCGCCGTCCACGCCCTCGACGCGGTGCACGTCGGGGTCGCGCTCGGCGAGGGACTCGAGGGCGGCGCGACCGCGGTCGACGTCGTGGGTGGCGAAGCGCACGACGACAGTGCGGCCGCCCTCGAGCCCGTCGATGAGCTCGGTGGGCGTGCCCTCGGCGACGACGCGGCCGGCGTCGATGACGACGAGGCGGTCGCAGAGCCGCTCGGCCTCCTCCATGAAGTGCGTGACGAGCAGGATGGTGACGCCGGTGGCCCGCACGCGTTCCACGAGGTCCCAGGTGGCGCGCCGCGCCTGCGGGTCGAGGCCGGTGGTGAGCTCGTCCAGGATGGCGATGCGCGGGTTGCCCACGAGGGCGAGCGCGATCGACAGCCGCTGCTTCTGCCCGCCGGAGAGCCGGGCGAACTGCTTGCCGGCGTGCTCGGTGAGGTCGAGCAGGCGCAGGAGCTCGGCCGGGTCGGCGGGGTCCTCGTAGAACCCGGCGAACAGCTCGAGCGCCTCGCCCACGGTGATCTTGTCGTGCAGCGTGGCCTCCTGGAGCTGCACGCCCAGGATGTCCCGCACGCCGGCGGGGTCGCGCTGCGTGTCGATGCCGTGCACGCGCACGGTGCCGCCGTCGGCGTCGCGCAGGCCGGCGAGCGTCTCGACGGTGGTGGTCTTCCCGGCCCCGTTGGGGCCGAGGATCCCGAAGATCTCGCCTTCCGCGACGCTGAACGACACGTCGTCGACGGCGACCTTCGGTCCGTACGTCTTGCGGAGGTGCTGCACCTCCACCACGGGAGCGGCCATGTCGGGCCTCCTTCGTTGTGATCGGTCGGTGGGCTGGTCAGGGGCGGAGCGGGACGGCGTGGAGCATCCGTGCCGCGACGACGGCGGCGAGGGCCGCGGCGAGCAGGGTGCCGCCGACGGTGGCGACGACGCCGACGGCGACGGAGTCGTAGCCGCCGCGCAGCGGGAGGCCGAACAGGCCGGTGCGGGTGGCGAGGTCCGCCAGGGCGGCCGGGACGAGGAGCGGCAGGACGCGCAGGGCACCGCGCCACATGCCCGCCCGGCGGAAGCCGGCGATGACGGCCGTCCCGACGAGGAGGTAGGTGACGACGACCAGCGACTCGCCGACCACCAGGACGACGACGCCCGTGACGGTGTCGACGCCCAGCGGCGCGGCGGTGCCCTGCCAGTACCGGCCGAGGTCGGCGTAGACGGCCTTCTCGGCCAGGGCGAGGGCCGCCGCGAGGACGCCGAGCACGGGGCCTGCGATCAGCGCTGCGCGGAGGCCGCCCTCGACGACCGACCGGCGGGTGCCGCCGGCCGCGACGTGCAGGGTGAGCGTGGTCGCCGTCGTGAGGACGCCGACGCCGAGCGCCACCCACCGCACGGGTCCGCCGGCGGCGTCGTGGACGAGCCCGTCCGCCTCGCCGCCCCAGCGCTCGACGATCACCGGCAGGGTGAGCACCAGGGCGGCCCAGCCGGCCCAGAACCCCACGCCGGCGAAGGCGAGCGTGCGCAGGAACCGGCGTCGGGTCGCCCGCACGGCGTGGCGGTGCAGGGCGCGGGCGGGCGCCTCGGCGGCGGGGGTCGTGGTGGTGGTCATGGCGCTCACCCCGCCGGCCGCAGGCGCACGGCGCGCACCTGCCACCAGAACCAGCCGACGGCCAGGGCCAGCACGACGAGCGCCTGGACGAGGCCGAGGGCGACCGGTGCCTGGTCGCCGCCGAGCCCGAGGGTGCCGAACGCGTCGGAGAAGGTCCCCAGGCGGGTGGCGTGGTCGACCAGGACGACGAGGACGAAGCCGGGCACGAGGAGCGCGGTGCCCGTCCAGACGCCGTGCGTGCGGTAGGCGGCCTGGGCCGCCATCCCGACGAGCATGTACACGACGACGCCGATCGCCTCGGCCACGCCGGTCACGACCACCCACGCGCCGCCGCCGTCCAGCCCGCTGCCGAGCTGGTCCCACGACCAGCCGAGCGCGCCGAAGAGGCCGCGCTCGACGAGCAGCAGCACCGCGTACGCCAGGCCGAAGGCGACCCCCGCGACGAGCGCGGCGGCCAGCGCCCCGCCGTACATCGAGCGGCGGGTGCCGCCCGCGGCCAGGTGCGGCACGGTGAGCCCCGAGAGGGCGATCATGCCCAGGGAGAGGGCGAACCACGACGCCGCGTACTCCGCGCCCGTCATCACTCCCCCGCCCATGACCCCGCCGGCCTGGCGGACCACCAGGGGCACGGCCACGGAGACGACGAGGAAGAGGCCCCAGAAGCCGGAGCCCAGCAGGAGCGACGCCGACCCGACGGACCGGGCGACGCGGCGCGTGCCGCGGGACTGCGCTCGCGCCACGAAGGCGTCGCGCTCGGCGCGCGTGACGGTGGCGGCGCTCATCGGGTCTCCCCCGTCCGGCTCTGGGTGGTTCGGGTCGTGGCGGCGGGCGCGGCGTGGCCGTCGTCGTCCCGCGGCTGGGTGAGGCGCACGAACAGGTCCTGCAGCGGCAGCGACCCGATCTCGACGCCCACGGCGCGGGCCGCGGCGGCGGCCCCCTCGTCGGGCGCGCCCTCGATCGTCACCTGCACGGTGGCGCCGAGGCGCTGGCGGTGCAGCTCGCGGCGGCCGGCGGCCAGCTCCTCGACCGCCGCGACGGGGCCGGTGAGGCTGAACCCGCGCGCCTGCATGTCCTCCGCCGGCTCGGCGAGGAGCACGCTGCCGCGGTGCAGCACGACGACGTCCTCGAAGAGACGCTCGACCTCCTCGACCAGGTGGCTCGACAGCAGGATGGTGCGGGGGTGCTCGGCGTAGTCGGCGAGGATCTCGTCGTAGAACGCGTACCGCGTGGGGGCGTCCATGCCGAGGTAGACCTCGTCGAGGATGGTCAGCGGCGCGCGGGCCGCGAGGCCGATGGTGGCGCCGACGGCGGACCGCTTGCCGCGCGACAGGGCGGTCGGCTTCTTGCGGGGGTCCACCTCGAACAGGTCGAGCAGCCGGCCGGCCAGGTCGGCGTCCCAGTAGGGGCGCAGGTCGGCGTAGTACGTCAGCGTGGTCGCGACGCGCTCCTCCTCCATGAGGTCGCCGCTCTCGCGCACCAGCTGGACGTTGGCCGTGGCCCACGGGTTCTCCCACGGGTCCTCCATGAGCTCGCCGGGGCCCACGCGGACCGTGCCCGAGGTGGGCCGGTTGAACGCCGCGAGCAGCGACAGCAGCGTGGACTTGCCCGCGCCGTTGCGGCCGAGGATCCCGGTGATGACGCCGGGTCGCAGGTCCAGGGTGACGCCGTCCAGCGCGGTGCCGGCGTCGTTCTTGACGGTCGTGCCCTCCGCGGTCATGCGGCGCTGGGCTCCGAACCGGACGACGACGTCGTCGAGACGGGCGCCGAAGGGTGCGGGGGTCATGACTCCTCCGTGGTGGTCGTGGGCTTGCGGTGGCCGTTGGTGCCGAGCACGTAGGCGACGAGCTCGTCGGTCGAGATGCCGAGGATGTCGGCCTGCGCGAGCGCGGGGGCGAGCACCTCGTCGAAGTAGGCGGTGCGGTGGTGCTCCAGCAGCCGCTCGCGCGCCCCGGGGGCGACGAACATGCCCAGGCCGCGGCGCTTGTACAGGACGCCCTCGTCGACCAGGCCGGCGAAGGCCTTGGCGGCGGTGGCGGGGTTGATGCGGAACGTCGTGGCGAACTGGGTGGTCGACATGACCTGCTCCTCCTCCGCGAGCTCACCGGCGAGCACCTGCGCGCGGATCATCTGGGCGATCTGCACGTAGATGGGTTCGGGTCCGTCGAACACGCGGACCTCCTCACACAGGTTCAGTGGTTCAGGGGTTCATTACTCGACTAATGAACCATAGGTCCTCCGGTGCGCGCAACCCCTCCAGGACGAGCTCCCCCGCGCGGGGCGGAGGACCGGCATGCCCGGCCGAACCGGGGGACGCTCGGACCATGACCGGAACCCGCCGCCGCGACGCAGTCGTCGCCGGCATCCACGTCGTCGTCGACGGCCCGCCCGACGCCCCGCCGATGCTGCTGGTCCACGGCTCGGGGGCCACCGCGGCGTCCTGGTCCCCGGTGCTGCCCGGGCTCGCCGCCGCGCACCGGGTCGTCGCGGTCGACCTGCCCGGCTGCGGCCGCTCCCCGCGGGCCCCGGCCTACGACGTCCCCGCGCAGGCCGACCGCGTCGCGGCGCTGCTGGACGAGCTGGGCGTCGCGCGGCCGACCGTCGTGGGGCACTCCAGCGGCGGCTACGTCGCGACGGCGCTCGCCGAACGGAGGCCGGACCTGGTGGGCGGGCTGGTGCTGGTCAGCACCGGCCCGGCGCCGGACGCGATGCTCCCGGAGGCCGCGGCGGTGCGTGTCCTCATGGGGCGCCCGTTCGGGCCTCTCGTGTGGCCGCTGCGCACCACCGGGATGCTGCGACGAGGGATCCGGTCGGTGACCGCGCGGCCGGTCGACGTGCCCGACGGCTTCCTCGCCGACGTGCGCCGCACGCGGTACGCGGACTTCCGCCGGGTCATGGCGGGCTACGCCGCCTACCTCGCCGAGCGGCCGGTGCCGGAGCGGGTCGCCGCGCTCGGCGTCCGGCTGCTGGTGGTCTTCGGCGACGCGGACCCGCGGTGGGACCCCGCGTCGGCCCGGCGGTACGCCGCCGTCCCGGGCGCCCGGCTGGAGTACCTGCCCGGCGTCGGGCACGTCGCCATGCTCGAGGACCCCGAGGGCCTCACCCGGCTGCTCCTCGCCGGCGCGGCCTGACGTTCCACCGCCGGAGACGCGACGGGGCCCGGCGACGATCGCTCGTCGCCGGGCCCCGTGAACCGCCCGGTCAGGCCGTGGCGGACTCCGCCTCGGCGGCGTCGACGTCGTCGAACGCGGCCAGCTCGGCCAGGTCCGCCGCGACGATCTCCGCGATCTGCACGGCGTTGAGCGCCGCGCCCTTGCGCAGGTTGTCGTTGGACACGAACAGCACGAGGCCGCGCCCGCCGGGCACGGACTGGTCGGTGCGGATGCGCCCGACGAACGACGGGTCGGCGCCCGCCGCGGCCAGCGGCGTCGGGACGTCCGCGAGCTCCACGCCCGGCGCGGCGGCCAGCAGCTCGCGCGCCCGCTCGGGGGTGATCGCCGAGCCGAACTCGGCGTGGATCGCCAGCGAGTGACCGGTGAAGACCGGGACCCGCACGCAGGTGCCGGCCACGGCGAGGTCGGGCAGGCCGAGGATCTTGCGCGACTCGTTGCGGAGCTTCTGCTCCTCGTCGGTCTCGCCCGAGCCGTCGTCCACGAGGTTGCCCGCCAGCGGCAGCACGTCGAACGCGATCGGCGCCACGTACTTGTCCGGCTCCGGGAACGTCACGGCCCCGCCCGAGTGCGCGAGGCCCTCGAGGTCGCCGGCCACGGCGGCGCGCGCCTGGTCGGCCAGCTCCTTGACCCCGCCGACGCCCGAGCCCGACACCGCCTGGTAGGTCGCGACCCGCAGGCGCTCCAGCCCGGCCTCGTCGGCCAGCGGCTTGAGCACCGGCATCGCGGCCATCGTGGTGCAGTTCGGGTTCGCGACGATACCCTTCACGGCGTCGCCGATCGCCTCCGGGTTCACCTCGGAGACCACCAGCGGCACCTCGGGGTCGAGGCGCCAGGCGGAGGAGTTGTCGATGACGACGGCGCCCGCCTCGGCGAACCGGGGCGCGTGCTCGCGCGACGTGCCGCCGCCGGCCGAGAAGATCGCGACGTCGACGTCCGCGAGGTCGTCGGTGGCGGTGGCCGCGACGTCCTCGACGACGACGTCCACGCCCTCGAACGGAAGGGTGCTGCCCGCCGAGCGCGCGGACGCGAAGAACCGCAGCTCCTTGACCGGGAAGGCGCGCTCCGCGAGGAGGCGGCGCAGCACGCCGCCGACCTGGCCGGTGGCGCCGACGACGGCGACGTTCACGCCGGTGGTGGTGATCTGTGCCATCAGCGCGTCACCGCCCCGAGCCGGCGTAGACGACGGCCTCGCCGTCGGCGGAGTCCAGGTCGAACGCCGAGTGGATGGCGCGCACGGCGTCGTCCAGGGCGTCCTCGCGGGTCACGACAGAGATGCGGATCTCCGAGGTGGAGATCATCTCGATGTTGATCCCGGCGTCGCGCAGCGCGCCGAACAGCCGCGCCGAGACGCCCGGGTGGGACTTCATGCCCGCCCCGACCAGCGACAGCTTGCCGATCTGGTCGTCGTACTGCAGCGACGCGAACCCGATCTCCTCCTGGAGCGCGTTCAGCGCGGCCAGCGTGGACGGGCTGTCCGCGTGCGGCAGCGTGAACGAGATGTCCGTGAGGCCGGTGTGGGCCGCCGAGACGTTCTGCACGATCATGTCGATGTTCGCGCCCGCGCCGGCCACGACCTCGAAGATGCGGGCCGCGGTGCCGGGCTTGTCCGGCACGCCGACGACGGTGATCTTGGCCTCGCTGCGGTCGTGCGCGACGCCGGAGATGATCGGGGCTTCCATCACTGCCTCCTGCTGGTCGCCCGTGGGGGCGTTCGGGTCGATCGCGTCGCCGTACGTGCCGGTGACGAGGGTGCCGGTGGTGTTGGAGAACGAGCTGCGCACGTGCACGGGCACGTCGTAGCGGCGCGCGTACTCCACCGCGCGCAGGGCCAGGACCTTGGCCCCCGACGCGGCGAGCTCGAGCATCTCCTCGTAGGTGACGCGGTCGATCTTCCGCGCGGCGGGGACGATGCGCGGGTCGGCCGTGAACACGCCGTCCACGTCGGTGTAGATCTCGCAGACGTCGGCGTCGAGGCCGGCGGCGAGCGCGACGGCGGTCGTGTCCGAGCCGCCGCGGCCGAGCGTCGTCACGTCGTTCGACGAGCTCACGCCCTGGAAGCCCGCGACGATCGCGACCTGCCCGCGCTCCACCGTCTCGCGGACGCGGTGCGGCACGACGTCGACGAGCCGGGCGCGCCCGTGCACGGCGTCGGTGATGAGGCCGGCCTGCTGGCCGGTGAAGGACTTCGCCTTCACCCCGAGGTTCGTGATCGCCATCGCGAGCAGGGACATCGAGATGCGCTCACCGGAGGTGAGGAGGATGTCGAGCTCGCGCTGCGGGGGCAGCGGGGTGATCTGCCCGGCGAGGTCGAGGAGCTCGTCCGTGGTGTCGCCCATGGCGCTCACCACGACGACGACGTCGTTCCCCGCCCGCTTGGTCGCCGCGATCCGCTTCGCCACGCGCTTGATGCTGTGGGCGTCGGAGACGGACGATCCGCCGTATTTCTGCACGACTAGTGCCATGTCACAACCTTCTGCTCTACCGGCCTCCGTCTCTCTCAACGGTCCGCCGGGTGCGAGTGCTTGCCCGTCGATGGTAGACGGGGACCGCCCCTCGGACGAGGACCGTCTCAGGTGGTGACCGGCGGGTCGCCCGCGAGGAAGGCGTCCAGCGCCCCGAGGTGGACGGCGACGCTCCCCGCCGTGACCAGCGCGCTGCCCGCCGCCAGCTCGTCCACGGCGGGCGCCAGCGCCGCCCGCGCACGCCCGGCGACCGTCCGGTCGCCGACCAGCACCGCCGCCCGCCCCGCCAGCACCCACAGCGCCTCCGCCAGCAGGCCGGGCGGCGGGTCGGGGACGCCCGCGAGCGCGCGGGCCGCGTCCGGGCCCCTCCCGGCGGCGTGCAGCGCCCACGGCCGGACCCACGGGCGGTACGGGCCCCAGGCGGCGACCGCGCCGGGGTCGGCCGGGTCGCCCGTGGCCCCCGCGAGGGCGCCGGCGTCCGCGCACCCCCGCCCGACGCGCAGGCTCAGGACGGCGAGCGGTTCCAGCCCGGCCTCCAGCCCCTCCATCCCCGCGCCCGGCAGCCGGGCGGCCGCCTCGTGCACGGCACGGACGACGTCGGCGTCCGGCGCGCCCTCGACCGCCTCGCGCACGACGGCGGCCCACGTGACGAGCACCTCGACGAGGGGCCGCTCGTGGTCGGCGGCGAGGAGGCGGGCCGCCTCCGCGTGGCCGGCCGCGCCCGCGACGTCGCCGAGGGCGGTCCGGGCCTGCACGCGCACCAGCCGGCCGACGATCTCGTCCGTCGCCAGGCCGGCGCGGGCGGCCACGTCCACGAGCTCGGCGCCCAGCGCGTCCCGGGCGGGGGCCAGCCCGGCCCGCCCCACGGTGTGCAGCACCTGGGCCCCGAGGGCGCGCGCGAGGGTCGCCGGGTCGCCCGTGCGGCGCGCGAGGGCGACCGCCTCCCGGGCCGCCTCCGGGCCGCGGCCCCCGCGCGCCCCGCGCAGCTCCGTGGCCAGCCCCGCCAGCAGGCGCGCCCGGGTGCGGTCGGGGGCGTCGGGCCCGAGCTCCCGCAGGGTCCGCTCCGCCACCTGCGCGAGCACCGCCGCCTCGGCCGGGTCGTCGGGCACGGGCCACACGCTCGGCACGTGGACCGCGTCCAGCACGCGGGCCGTCAGGCGCGGGTCGCCCCGGCGGTCCGCCGCCCGCACCACGGCGGACCGCTGGTCGCGGGCCTCCGCGAGCCCGCCCGTCACCGCCGCCGAGCCGAGCAGCGTGGCCGACTGCTCGAGCCGGGCCGGTCCCTGGGACGCCGTCCGGGCGAAGGTGTCGGCGGCCCGCGCCCAGAGGTCCGCTCCCGCGCCGTCCTCCTGGCGCAGGATCCGGGCCTCGGCCTCCGCCAGGCGGGGCCCCGGGTCGAGGCCGAGCTCGTCCACGAGCGTGCGCCGCGCGCGGCGGACCACGGCCAGCGCGTCGGCCTGCCGGCCCGCGGCGCGCAGGGCGAGGGCCAGCAGGCGCCAGCCCTCCTCGCGCCACGGCTGCGTCGCCACGTGTCGCTCCAGGCCGGCGACGACGTCGGCGGGGCTGTCCAGCACGAGCAGCGCCTCCGCGCGCTGCTCGACGGTCCCGAGCCGCAGGTCCTCCAGCCGGGCGCGCTCGGACGCCGCCCACGCCGCGTCGATGCCCGCGTACGGCTCGCCGCGCCACAGCGCGAGCGCGGCGTCCAGCCCCCGCAGGGCCGTCGCCGCCGGGGCCGCGGCCGCGGCCGACACCAGCCGCTCGGCCGCCCGCGCGTCCACCGCGTCGTCCGGGAGGCGCAGCGCGTAGCCCGGCCCCTGGGTCACCAGCACCCGCGGCGCCGCGCGCGGCGGCCGGTCCGGCTCCAGGGCCCGCCGCAGCGCCGCGACGAAGGTGCGCACCGCGGCCACGGCGCCGTCCGGCGGGTCCTCCCAGAGGTCGTCGACCAGGTCGGTCACCCCCACGACCCGGCCGCGTGCGGCGACGAGGCGCGCGAGCAGCTCCCGGTGCCGCGGCCCGCGCAGGGCCAGCTCGGCGCCGTCCTCGCCCCAGGCCACGACCGGCCCGAGGACGCCGACCGTCACCATCCGCCGCCCCTCCTGCTCATCCATCGCTCATCGGTGCCGCCGAGGCTGAGCGTGTCGTCCCGACGACCCATCCGACCACGACCAGGAGAACACCCATGACCGACTCCCCCACCATCCCCGGCTTCCGCGACGTGCGCGTCACGGTGGACGACGGCGTCGCGCTGCACGCCGCCGTGGGCGGCAGCGGCGACCGCGCCGTGGTGCTGCTGCACGGCTTCCCCCAGACGCACCTGTGCTGGCGCCACGTCGCCCCCGCGCTCGCCGCCGACCACACCGTGATCGTGCCCGACCTGCGCGGCTACGGCGCGAGCGACAAGCCCGCCGAGACCTCGCCCGACACGTACTCCAAGCGCACCATGGCCCGCGACGTGGTGCGCCTCGCGGCGGAGCTCGGGTTCGACCGGTTCGCGCTGGCGGGCCACGACCGTGGTGCGCTGGTCGCCGTCCGGGCCGGGCTCGACCACCCCGAGGCGGTGACGCACCTCGCGTCGCTCGACGTGCTGCCCACCCTCGACATGTGGGACGTGCTGCACGGCGCGGACGCCGCCGTCGCGTTCCACCTGTACCTCATGGCCCAGCCCGCGGGGCTGCCGGAGGCCATGATCGAGGCGACCGCCGACGCGTTCTTCGGCCACTTCCTCGACGCGTGGACCCCGCCGGGTACGGCCGCCCCCTTCGACGCGGACGTGCGCGCCGAGTACCTCCGCCGGTCCCGGGAGGCCGTGCCGTCGATCGTCGCCGACTACCGCGCGTCGGCCGGCGTCGACGTCGAGCACGACCGCGCCGACCGGGACGCCGGGCGCCGGCTGGCCATGCCGGTGACGGTGGTGCAGCAGGACTGGGGCTCGATGCTCGGCTACGACGCCGCCGGCCTGTGGCGCGCGTGGGCGCCCGACCTCGACCACCGCTCCACCGCCGCCGGCCACTTCATGGCCGAGAGCGCGCCCCAGGAGGTCGTGACCGCGCTGCGCGACCTGCTGGTCCGCTGACGCCTCGTCGGCCGGGCGGGCGCGCCCGGCCCGGCCGACGCCCTCACGCCCCGTGGACGGTGAGGACGTAGCCCTCCGGCCCGACGAAGGAGAACGTGGGGCCGAAGGGCGAGCCGACGACCGGGCCGAGCACCTCGACGCCCACGGCACCGAGGCTGTCGTGCAGCGCGACGGCGTCGGTGGTGGCGAACCAGAGCGCGACGCCGAGGCCGGGGCGGCCGGCGTCGAGGTCGGTGCCGGGCAGCGGGCCGCGGACGGCGAAGGGGACGGGCTCGGTCGCGAAGACGACGGCGCCGGGCGGGGACGCGGGGCTGCGGCGCAGGCCGAGGCGCTCCTCGAAGAACGCGGCGGCCGCGGCGACGTCGCGGACCTGCAGGGCCAGGAAGTCGGGGCCGGTCACGGTGGCGGGCTCGGTGGCGGACATGGTGCTCCTCGTTTGATGTCAGGACATTGACATCTTCGAGGCTAGGCTCGCGGGCGACGATGTGTCAACATGTTGACATGACCACGCCGCCGGTCCCGCCGCACCCCGCCGCCGACGTCACCGAGCACGTCGGCTACCGCCTGAAGCGCGCGCACTCCGCCCTGCGGGGCGCCCTCGACGCCGCGCTGCGCGAGCACGACCTGACCGTGCCCCAGTACTCGTGCCTCGAGGTCCTCGCGCTGCACCCGGGGCAGTCGAACGCCGAGCTCGCCCGCGCCACCTTCGTCACCCGGCAGTCGATGAACCTCGTGCTCCGGGGGCTCCAGGAGGCGGGCCTGACGACGCGCCCCGACGTGGTCGACCACGGCCGGGCCCGCCCGGTGCGCCTCACCGCCGCCGGCGAGCGCCGCCTGAGGTCCGCCCAGGACGCCGTGTACGCCGTCGAGGCCCGCATGGTGGCCGGCATCCCCGGGACGCGCCTGGCCGCGCTGCTGGACGACCTCGACCGGATCGTCCGCGCCCTCGACGCGTGACGCCGATCGGGCGCCCGCGTGCCGCGGCGCGGGGCCTCAGGACCGCCAGTCCTGCCAGACGTCGTAGCCGAGCTTGAGGATGAGGGCGCCCACGACCACGACGAAGATGACGCGCACGAACGCGCTGCCCTTCGCCACCGCCATCCGCGCCCCGATGTAGGCGCCCACGAGGTTGGCGGCGCCGATCATCAGGCCCAGGCCCCACAGCACCGCGCCGTGCGGCACGAAGAACAGCAGCGCACCCAGGTTGGTGGCGAAGTTGGTGATCTTCGCCAGCGCCGACGCGGGCAGGAACGCGTAGCCCAGCACGCTCACCAGCGCGATGACGAGGAACGTGCCCGTGCCCGGGCCGAGCAGCCCGTCGTACGCGCCGATGACGAGCCCGATGCCGGCCGCCGTCCAGCGGTGCCGGTTGCCCTCCCAGCGCAGGTTGTCGTGCGCGCCGAGCTTCGGCTTCAGCACCGTGTAGGTGGCGACGCCGATCAGCACGACGAGGATGATCGGCTTGAACAGCTCGGCCGGGATGCGGCTCGCCAGCGCGGCGCCGCCGAACGCCCCGACCAGCGCGGCGACCGCCATCGGACCCGCCGTCGTGAGGTCCGGGCCCACCCGGCGGTAGTACGTGATCGCGCTGGTGGACGTGCCCATGATCGAGCCGAGCTTGTTGGTGGCCAGCGCCTGCACCGGCGAGATGCCCGGCACCAGCAGCAGCGCGGGGAGCTGGATCAGCCCGCCGCCGCCCACGACGGCGTCGACCCAGCCGGCGGTGAGCCCGGCGAGGACGAGCAGGACGATCGTGAGGACATCGAGGTCGGGCACCCGCCGCATGATGTCACGTGGCCGGGCGCCGTCACGGACCGTCCCGCCTCCCGCCGCCGGCGGCGCCGTGCCACCCTGGGAGCATGACCGACGGAGACCGCCCCACCGTCGCGGCGACCGGCACCGTCGAGCACGGGGCCGCCGGGCCGGAGCTCGTCCTCACCCGGAGCTTCGACGCCACCGCGCCCGACGTCTGGGCGAGCGTGACCGAGCCGCACCTGCTCGACCGGTGGGTCGGCCGCTGGGAGGGCGACCCGACGAGCGGCCGGGTCCGGTTCTTCATGACCTCCGAGAGCCCGGACGCCGAGGCCGCGGAGTGCGTCATCACCCGGTGCGAGCCGCCGCACCGGTACGCCGTCGACACGGCGGCGCCGGGCGGGGTCTGGCACCTGGCGCTCGAGCTCGCGGAGTCCGGCGGGGTGACGACGCTGACGTTCCGCCAGCGCCTCGGTGCGGACGACGACGCCGCGTCGATCGGCCCCGGGTGGGAGTACTACCTCGACCGGCTCGTCGCGGTGCGGTCAGGACGCCCCGCGGGCGACGTGGCCTGGGAGTCGTACTACCCCGCCCAGCGCGAGCACTACGCGCGGGCGGCGGAGAGGGCCTGACGCCGCACGCTCAGGAGTGCAGGGCGTCGTACTCCGCCTCGGCGGCGACGTCGTCCGCGACGTCCAGCCGCAGGTGCGCGAGCACCCCCTGGAGGACGCGCAGCGCCGACGACGCCCGCTCCCCCCACGACGACAGGTAGCTGAACTGCCACCACCACAGGCCCTCGAGCTCGTGCCCGTCGTCGAAGTGCTGCAGCCCCTTGGCGATCTCCTCGGCGACGCACGCCAGGTCGCCGGACAGCGTGGCCGGGCTGACGTCCGCGCTCAGCGCCGGGTCCGCCACCTCGACGTAGTCGTCGAAGCCGTCGAACATCTGCGCGAGCGCGTCGCGCAGCGGGTCGACGTCGGTCTCCGGGCCCGCGTCGGGCTCCCACCGCTCGGCGGGGACGACGTCGACGATCGCGGCCAGCCGCGCGCCGGCGGCGAGCAGGTCGGACGTCGCGAGGATCAGCAGGGACAGCTCGGCCCCCGGCGCCGCCCCGGACGCGACCTGCGTCGTGGTGGACAGGAACACGCGCGCCTGCGCGGACATCTGCTCGGCGACGTCCCGGAACTCCGAGCCCGGCTCGATCTCCCCCACGGTCCTGCCCCCTCTCCGCCGCGGTCGACGGCGTCGGTCGTGCCGGTCGGTGCCCGCTGCGGGGCGTCGCGGCTGGTCAGCCGCCGACGACCCGCCGGCCCTCGAAAGCGCGCCCGAGGGTCACCTCGTCCGCGTACTCCAAGTCTCCCCCGACGGGCAGCCCGCTGGCCAGACGAGAGACGGTGACGCCCATCGGGGCGATGAGCCGCGAGAGGTACGTAGCCGTCGCCTCGCCCTCGATGTTCGGGTCGGTGGCGAGGATGACCTCGGTGACCGTGCCGTCGGCCAGGCGCGTCATGAGCTGGCTGATCCGCAGGTCGTCGGGGCCGACGTTCTCGATGGGGTTGATGGCGCCGCCGAGCACGTGGTACCGCCCACGGAACTCGCGGGTGCGCTCGATGGCGACCACGTCCTTGGGCTCCTCGACCACGCAGATCACGTCGTCGCTGCGGCGCGGGTCGGCGCAGATGCGGCACCTCTCCGACTCCGCGACGTTGCCGCACGTCTCGCAGAACTGCACGCGCGCCTTCACCTCGATGAGCGCGTCCGCGAGGCGGCGCACGTCGGCGGTGTCCGCCGCGAGCAGGTGGAACGCGATCCGCTGCGCGCTCTTGGGCCCGACGCCGGGAAGGCGGCCGAGCTCGTCGATCAGGTCCTGGACTGCGCCCTCGTACACGAGAGTCCAGCCTACGGGCTGCCGGGGACAGCGCGGCCGCTCACAGCCAGCCCTGCGCCCGCGCGAGGCGGACCGCCTCGTGCCGGTTCGTCACCCCGAGCTTCGCCACCGCGGACGACAGGTAGTTGCGCACCGTCCCGGGCGCGAGCGCGGCCCGCTCGGCGATCTCCTCGACGGGGGCGCCGTCGGCCGCCAGCTCGAGCACGTCGGCCTCGCGTGCCGTGAGCGGGGAGTCGCCGGCGGCGATCGCGTCGGCCGCGAGCTCCGGGTCCACGTACCGGCCGCCGCCGGCCACCTGCCGCACGGCGGCGGCCAGCACCGCGGCTGACGCCGACTTCGGCAGGAAGGCCCGCACGCCCGCCGCGAGCGCCTTCTTCAGGTACCCCGGCCGGCCGTGGCTGGTGACGATCACGACGGCGCAGCCCGGCACGGCGGGCCGGACCCGCTCGGCGACCTCGATCCCGTCCGCGCCGGGCATCTGCAGGTCGAGCACGGCGACGTCGGGCCGGTGCCGCTCGATCGCGGCGACCGCCTCGGGGCCCGTCCCCGCGACGGCGACCACCTCCAGGTCGTCCTCCAGGTCGAGGAGCTGGGCGACCGCGTCGCGGATGAGGGTCTCGTCGTCGGCGAGCACCAGGCGGATCACGCGGCCGCCTCCCTCGCCGGGGCGGGGACCCGGGCGGTGAGCACGAAGCGGTCGCCGACCGCCTCCGCCTCCAGCGCGCCGCCCACCGCCGCGAGCCGCTCGCGGAGCCCGACCAGCCCGGCGCCGGACGTCGTGCCCGCCGTCGAGCCCGCCGCGACGTCGGGCGCGGCGCCCGCGCGCACGCCGTCGTTGCTCACCGTGAGCGCCAGCTCCCGGCCCCGGCCGGCGCCGCCCGCGCCGTCGACAGGCTCGTCGGCCAGGACGATGCGGCACTCGCGGGCGTCGGAGTGCCGCACGATGTTGGTCACGCCCTCGCGCACCACCCAGGCCAGCGCCTCGACCTGCGGCGCCGCGAGGTCGGGGACCTCGCCCACCACCCGCACCGCCACGCCGGCCGCGCGCAGCACCGACCGGGCGCCGTCGAGCTCGGTCGCCAGGTCCGCGCCGCGGTACCCCGCGACCACGCCCCGCACCTCGCGCAGGGAGTCCTGCGCGAGGGTGCGCACCTCGTCCATCTGGTCCGCGCCCCGGGGGTCGCCTCGCCGCGCCAGGGCGGCGGCGAGCTCCGACTTCACGGCCACGGCCGACAGGGCCCGCCCGACGACGTCGTGCATGTCGCGGGCGATGCGCAGCCGCTCCTCCGCGACCGCGAGCCGGGCGGCGACCTCGCGGGCGTCGTCGAGCCGACGCACCACCTCGACGATCCACATCGACATCCGCGCCGTGCTCGACCAGAAGAGCACGAAGACCGCCGTCAGCGCCCCGGCGAGCACCGCCGCGGCGACCGGCTCCGCGCCGGACAGCACCCGCAGCGCGACGACGACGAGCACGACCGCGCCCCCGACGACGGCCACCCGGCGCAGCGGCTCGGCGACCGCGAGCGCCCCGCACGTCGCGGCCCCGCACACGGCGATCATCGCGGAGCGCGGGTCGTGCAGCAGGCCACCGCCCGGGTACGGCGGCAGCAGCGCGACCGCCGCCGCCAGCACCGCGACGGTCAGCGCGAGCAGCACCACGACCACCGGTCGCGGGCGCCGGCCGACGGTCAGCGGGCCGTCGAACCCGGCGTGCACGGTGGCCAGGCACAGGACGGTGTGCGCGATGCCGAGCGTGACCAGCACGACCCCCGCGAGGACGGAGAGCTCGGCCTCCAGGTTCGACACCGCCGTCACGGCGTAGAGGTAGAAGAACGGCTCGAGGAAGACGAAGAGGTACAGGCTCACGCGGGTGTACAGCTCGACCCCGCGCGCGCCGCCGGTGCGCGTCGTGGCAGGCGGGCGGGCGGTCGTCACGGTGCCAGCCTGCCACGCCACCGGCGGCGCGGTCCGGTCACCGGCGCGGCTCCCACCGCATCCAGCGGCGGGCGGCGAGGAGGCCCAGCGCGGTCCACACCACGAGCACCACCACGGACCCCCGCCCGGCGGCGACGGTCTCGCCGAACGTGGTCAGCACCTGGCCGTCGGCGTCGACGCCGGCCAGGCCGAGGGACATGAGGTCGGTGATGGGGCGCAGCGGCGTGTAGGCGCCGACCGTGTCGATCACGCCCGCGACGCCGTCCGACGCGCCCCGGCCGAACAGGCCGGCGAACGGGAGCGCGACGATCAGGAGCGGCAGGGTCGTGAGCTGCGCCGACTCGACGGTCCGGGACAGGCCGGAGGTCGCGGCCGCGAGCGCCGTCAGCATCAGGGCGCCGCCGACCACCGCGATCACCGCGAGCAGCGGGTTGACGAAGGAGGGCGGGTCGAGGAGCACGGACACCGCCACGACGCCGAGCACCACCTGCGCCAGGGCCACGACGACCGCCGGCGTGGCGGCGCCCGCGAGGATCTCCACCCGCGAGGACTCCCCCACGAGGTAGCGCTTGAGCACCAGCTCCTCGCGCCGCGCCACGTACGCGACCGTGAGGTTGTAGTAGACGACGAACGTGAGCGCCATCAGCGTCAGGACGTTCAGCAGCATCGTGCCGGCGACGTCGCCCG
This sequence comes from Isoptericola sp. NPDC057653, assembly GCF_042799955.1. Taxonomy (NCBI): domain Bacteria; kingdom Bacillati; phylum Actinomycetota; class Actinomycetes; order Micrococcales; family Promicromonosporaceae; genus Isoptericola; species Isoptericola sp. NPDC057653. The sequence continues at coordinate 354,674 of NZ_JBHVHP010000003.1, forward strand.
CGCCGTCGCCGACGCCGCTCATCGCCGTGACCAGCCCCACCGTCAGGAGCGGCAGCGCCAGGGCGTTGAACAGGGCGGTGCGGTTGCGGACGAGCAGCCGGAGCTCGGCGCGGGCGAGCGCCCCGACGCGCCGCAGGTTGATCCGGGGCTCCGCCTTCCTCGCGGCGGGACGGGTCGTCGTGGTCGTGGTGGTCATGCCGCCACCTCCCTGTCGGTGCTGTCGGTGCTGTCGGTGCTGGTGCGGTCGTCCATGGCGAGGAACGCCTGCTCGAGCGAGGCGGACCGGGCGTCGAGGTCGTCGAGGCGCAGCTGCCGGGCGTCGGCCCACTGCAGCAGCGTGAACAGGTCGTCCTGCAGGGCGGTGGTGCGCAGGCGCACGCGGCCGTTGCGGTCGATCTCGGGGACGTCCACGACGCCCTCGAGCGACGGCAGGTCGGCCACCGTCGGCACCGCGGCGCGGCCTGCCTGGTCGCGCACCACCAGGTCGACCCGGGCAGGCTCGGACGCGACGATGTCGGCCACCGACCCGGTCCGGACCACGCGGCCGGCCTGGAGGATCGCGATGCGGTCCGCGAGCTCCTCGGCCTCCTCGAGGTAGTGGGTGGTGAGCAGCACGGTGGTGCCGGCGTCGAGCAGGCCCTGGACCAGGCGCCAGGTGGCGCGCCGGCTCTCCGGGTCCAGCCCCGTGGTGGGCTCGTCGAGGAACAGCACCTCGGGGTCGCCCATGGTGGCGAGCGCGAGGTCGAGCCGGCGCTTCTCGCCGCCCGACAGGCTCGCGACGCGGACGTCGGCCCGGTGCGTGAGGTCGACGGTGGCCAGGACCTCGTCGACCGGGCGCGGGCGGGACAGCGTGCCGGCCCAGGTGCGCGCGGTCTCCGCCACCGTGAGGTCGCCGGAGAACCCGGCGCTCTGCAGCATGATCCCGAGCGACCCGACGATCTGCCGCCGGTCGCGGTACGGGTCGCGGCCGAGCACGCGGACGGTGCCGCCGTCGGCCGGGGCGAGCCCCTCGACGAGCTCGACGAACGACGTCTTGCCCGCCCCGTTGGTGCCGAGCAGGGCGACGAGCTCACCGCGATGGACGTCGAGGTCGACCCCGCGGACGGCCTCGAAGGTGCCGTACCGGCGGCGTGCCCCGCGGACGTGGACGATGGGTTCCGTGGTCATGGCTCCACCCTCGCGGCGCGGCGTCGTCGCAGGTAGTGCGCGCTGTCACCGGCTTCCGTGACGGGTGCACGGGCGGGGCGTGACATCCGTCATGCCGGCCGCCGCTGCGGCAGGATGCACGCATGGACGAGTCCGCTCCGGAGGTCGTGGCCCTGTACGACGACGAGGGCCGGCCCTGCGGCTCCGCGCCCCGGGACCGGGTGCGCGCGGAGAACCTGCGGCACGCCGCCACGGCGGTCGTGGTGCGCAACGGGGCCGGCGACGTCTACGTGCACCGCCGCACCGACACCAAGGACCTCTACCCGGGCCGGTACGACTTCTGCGCGGGCGGCGTGCTGCGCGCCGGGGAGGACCCGGCGTCCTCGGCCCGGCGGGAGCTGGCCGAGGAGCTGGGCGTCACCGGCGTCGAGCTGCGGCCCCTCGGGGCGGCGGACTACGCCGACGAGCGCACGCGGATGCGCGAGTTCCTCTACGAGTGCACCTACGACGGCCCCGTGACCTGGCAGCCCGAGGAGGTCGCGTGGGGCGCGTGGGTCACGCCCGCCCGGCTGCTCCGGATGCTCGACGAGGTGCCGTTCATGCCCGACTCCGTCGCGAACCTGGCCGGCTGGCTGGACGGCCTCCGCACCTCGTCGAGGTAGTGCGGGGCCCGCGAGGGCGGCGGCCCGTGCGGCGGGTCAGCCGGCGACGAGCTCGACCTCGTAGCCGTCCACGTCCTCGAGGTACGCGGCGCGGTGGTCGGGCCCGCCGGCGAACGGGTGGCGGTCGGGGAAGAGCAGCGCCCAGCCGTGCGCGGGCGCGGCGGCGACGAGGGCGTCGAGCTGCGTCGCGGTGCCGGCGTGGAACGCCAGGTGGTTGAGGCCCGGGCGGAGGCGGTCGTGGTCGGCCGCGGCGAGGGCCGGGCTCTGCTCGACCACCACGTACGCGTCGCCCAGCAGCCACGACCGGCCGTGCTCCCACGACTGGTGGGGGCGGTAGCCGAGCTCGCCGAGCAGCCAGCCCCACGAGCGCTCGGCGCGGGCGAGGTCGGGCACCCACAGCTCGACGTGGTGGATCGCGCCGCGGCGCGGGGACGGTGCCTGGCCGTCGGGGTCGCCGGTCATCGTCTCCCCGTCAGCGCCCGGCGGCGACGTCGGCCATGAGGTCGGCCGACAGCGGCGCCAGCGGGTGCCCGGCGACGGGCGCGGCCGGGTCGACCCAGGCGTGCTCCTCGAGCTCCGCACGCGTCTCGACGACGAAGCCCGCGGGGAGCGCGACCTCGAAGACGTGCGCGTCCACCACGTGGTCGGGCTCGTTGGCCGCGACGGCGGCGCGCCGCCCCAGCGGGCGGACGGCGGCGGGGTCGACGACGAGGCCGATCTCCTCCGCGCACTCCCGCACGAGCGCCGCGACCGGGTCCTCGCCGGGCTCGATCTTGCCTCCCACCTGCATGAACGCCGTGGTGCCGCGCTTGCGCACCAGCAGCGCGCGGCCGTCGGCGCGCACGATGACGGCCGCGACGATGTGCAGCGTCGTGGTGCGGGTCCCGGTCGTCCCGGTCGTCCTGGTCGTCCTGGTCGTCCTGGCCCTGCCGAGGGACGCCGCGGTGCTCGGTTCGCCCGTCATGTCAGGGCTGCTCCGCGATCTCTTCGATGACCTTGCCGTCGAGCATCTTGACCACCAGCTGCACGCCGACCACGCCGGTGGACGTGATGTCGGGGTCGTCGGCGGACGGCTCGTCGTCGGCGAGGCTCGCGCCGGGGGACGGCGTCCACGACGACCGCCCCTCGGCCTGCTGCGCCTCGCGGACGCGACGCTCGGCGGCCTGCCGCGGCGTCTCGCGGGCCGGGGGCCCCGCGGGCGGGGCGGCGACCGGCGGCGCGGTGGGAGCCGGGGCGGGCGGCGTCGGCGCGGGCGGTGCCGTCACCGTCGCGACCGGCCGGCCGGCCGGAGCCTCGGCCGGCTCGTCGAGCGGCGGCTCGGGGTCGCCGTCGGGCGGGGGCTCGTGCAGCGAGACGCCGGCGAGCCAGGCGGCGTCGGCGTCGTCGACGGACGCGACCCGACCCGCCGGCGGCTGCGGCTGCCGGGTCCGCTGCGGGGCGTCCTGCGGCGCACGACGAGCGGGTGGCTCGAGGACGGCGACGGCGGCCTCCGGGCGCGACTCGCTCGCCGCGACCGTGGCGGCGGGGTGTCCGCTGCCGGCTGCCGGGCCGCCGGCGGCGGCACCGCCGCCTCCGCCGCCTCCGCCGCGTCCTCCCTCGTCGGGCGCGTCGATGTCGGGCTCGGCGACGTCGGGTTCGGCGGCGACGGGCTCGGCGACGTCAGGCTCCTCGGGGGCATCGCCGCCCGGGTCGGACGAGGCGGGAGAGCTCCCGGCCTCCCGAGGACGCCGGCCGGCCTCCTTCTCGACGATCTCGACCCGCACCGCGACACCGAGCGCCTGGTAGACGGCGTCCGAGATGGTCTCCGGTCGTCCGCGGCGGGCCAGCCCGACGACGGCCGACGCGAACCCGAGGCGCAGCACGTCGCCCTCGAGGGTCATCACCTCGGCGTTCTCGCCGAGGAACGCGGCGGCCTGCGGGCTCTGGATGGCGCCCAGGACCTCGCGCCAGCGCCGCCGGACCACCTCGGACGTGACGTCGCCCGCGGGAGCGGACGGCGCGGACTCCGGCCCGGTGGGCCGGACGTCCTCGACAGGCTCGACCAGCTCGGGCTCGACCGGCTCGGGCTCTGCCGCGCGCTCGGGCTCAGGCTCTGCCGCACGCTCAGGCTCAGGCTCAGGCTCGGGCTCTGCCGCACGCTCGGGCTCGGGCTCGACCGGCTCGGGCTCTGCCACACGCTCAGGCTCAGGCTCTGCCGCGGGCTCGGGCTCGGCGACACGCTCGGGCTCGGGCGCTGCTGCAGGCTCTGCTGCGTGCTCGGCCTCCGGCTCGGCGACCGGACGGCGGCTCGCCTGCAGGGCGGCCCGTGCGGCAGCGGCGCCGCTCAGCCCTCCTCCGCCGCCCCCGGACGCCGACGGTGCGGGCGTCGACAGCGGTGCGGGCGACGAGGGCGGTGCGGGCGTCGACGGGGCGTCGGACTCAGCGGGCGGACCGGCCGGCGCAGCCGTGCCGGCCGCGATCCTGCCGCGCTCGAGGCGGTCGATGCGGGCCGCGAGGCCCTCCGCACCGTCGTCGGCACCCGGCAGCAGCAGGCGCGCGCACAGCAGCTCCAGGTGCAGCCGCGGCGAGGTGGCGCCGGTCATCTCGGTGAGCGCGGCGTTGACGAGGTCGGCCGCACGCGACAGCTCGGACACGCCGAGGCGGCCCGCCTGGGTCCGCATGCGCTCGAGCTGGTCGGCCGGCAGGCCGCGCAGCACGGCCTCGGCGGCGTCGCCGGAGACCGCGATGACGATGAGGTCGCGCAGCCGCTCCAGCACGTCCTCCACGAAGCGCCGGGGCTCGTGCCCGGTGGCGATCACCTGGTCGACGACGCGGAAGATCGACGCGCCGTCGCCCGCCGCGAGGGCGTCGACGACGTCGTCGAGCAGCGTGGCGTGCGTGAAGCCGAGCAGGCCGACCGCGGTGTCGTACTCGACGACGCCGCCGGTGGCGCCCGCGATGAGCTGGTCGAGCACGGACAGGCTGTCGCGCACGGACCCGCCGCCCGCGCGGGTGACCAGCGGCACGACGCCGCCGCCGAGCTCGATCCCCTCGGCGGCGGTCAGCTGCTCGAGGTACGGGCCGAGCACGTCCGGCGGCACCAGCCGGAACGGGTAGTGGTGCGTGCGCGAGCGGATGGTGCCGATCACCTTGTCCGGCTCCGTCGTCGCGAACACGAACTTCACGTGGGGCGGCGGCTCCTCGACGATCTTGAGCAGGGCGTTGAAGCCCTGCGGCGTCACCATGTGCGCCTCGTCGAGGATGAAGATCTTGTACCGGTCGCGGGCGGGCGCGAACGTGGCGCGCTCGCGCAGGTCGCGGGCGTCGTCGACGCCGTTGTGGCTGGCCGCGTCGATCTCGACGACGTCGAGCGAGCCGGGGCCGCCGCGCGCCAGCTCCACGCACGACGGGCACTCGCCGCACGGGGTGTCGATCGGGGTGTCCGGGGTGTTGCGCGCGCAGTTCAGCGTGCGCGCCAGGATGCGCGCCGACGTCGTCTTACCGCAGCCGCGCGGCCCGGAGAAGAGGTAGGCGTGGTTGACGCGCCCGCTGCGCAGCGCCTGCATGAGCGGTGCGGTGACGTGCTCCTGGCCGATCACCTCGGCGAACGTCTCGGGCCGGTAGCGGCGGTACAGGGCGGTGGTCACCCCGCCAACCCTAGACGCCCCGACCGACACCGACGAGGCCGTCCGGGGTGGCGTCGGACTCGTCCACCAGCCGGACGAACGCCTCCGCCGCCGGGCTCGGGTTGAGGCTGCTCCAGGCGAGGTGCTGCACCCGCGACGGCCCCCGCGTCACCCGCAGCACCACGACGTCCTCCCGGCCCGCGACCAGCGCCTCGGGCAGCAGGGCGACCGCCAGGCCCTCCCGCACGAGGCCGAGGAGCAGGTCGGTCACCATCCCCTCGTACGCGACCTCGCGCCGCAGGCCCGCGGCCACGAAGGCCCGGTCGCTCTGCGCGCGCCCGGGCGTGCCCGTGGGGAAGTCCGCAAAAACCTCGTCGGCCAGCCGGGCGAGGTCGACGCGGGAGCGGCCGTGCAGCGGGTGGTCAAGGCCGACGACGGCGACGTGCCGCTCGCGCGCGAGCTCGCGGTGCCTCACCCCGGCCGGGACGCCGTCGTCGGGCAGCCCGAGGACGGCCACGTCGAGCTCCCCCGCGCGCAGGGCGGCGACGAGCTCGTCGCTGCCCGCCATCCGCAGCGACGCGCCCACCCGCGGGTGGGCGGCGCGCAGGCGGCGGAGCACGGCCGGCACGTCGAGGGCGGTCACCGTCGGGATGACGCCGAGCCGCAGCGTGCCGCGCACCTCGCCGGCGGCGGCCGCGGCGTCGGCGGCCGCCCGTTCGGCGGACTCCAGCGCGACCCGGGCGGCCGGGAGGAAGGCCTCCCCCGCCGCGGTGATCTCGACCCGCCGGCTCGTCCGCGCGAACAGCCGGACGCCGAGCTCCCGCTCGAGCGCCGCGACCTGGTGGCTCAGCGCGGACTGCACGACGAAGCACCGTCCCGCCGCCCGGGTGAAGCTCCCGGTCTCCGCGACCGCCACGACGTACCGCATCTGCTGCAGCTCCATCGATCTATCGTGAATCACGATCGATGCGGTGACAAGCATGTGTTGGACTCATCGACACTGGCGGCCGGACAGTGGTGCCCATGACCACGACCACCCGCCCGCCCGCCGCCGTCGGGGCCCCTGCCCCGGAACGCGGCGGCACCGCCGCCCGCACGCTGCGCACGGCGCTCGCCCCCGTCGTCTGGGGCACCACGTACCTGGTGACCACCGAGCTGCTGCCGCCGGACCACCCCCTGTTCGCCGCGGCCGCGCGCGCCCTGCCCGCCGGGCTGCTCGCGCTCGCGCTGAGCCGCACCCTGCCGCGGGGCTCGTGGTGGTGGCGCGCCGCCGTCCTCGGCGTCCTCAACATCGGCGCCTTCTTCCCCCTGCTGTTCGTGGCGGCGGAGAGGCTCCCGGGCGGCGTCGCCGCCACCCTCGGCGCGACGCAGCCGATCCTCGTCGCCGTGCTCGCCGTCGCCGTGCTCGGCGAGCGCTGGTCACGGTGGCGCCTGGCCTGGGGCGGCGTCGGGGTGCTCGGCGTCGGGCTGGTGGTGCTCGGGCCGGACGCCGTGCTCGACCCCGTGGGCCTCGCAGCCGGGCTGGCCGGCGCCGCGGTCATGGCGTTCGGCGTCACCCTGACGAAGCGGTGGGGACGACCGGAGGGCGTGGGGCCCATGGCCTTCGCGGGCTGGCAGCTCACCGCGGGCGGCCTCGCGCTGGCCCCGCTGGCGCTCCTCGAGGGCGTCCCCGCGCAGGTCGACGCGGGCGCGCTGGCCGGCTACCTCTGGCTCGGGCTCGCGGGCGGGCTGGTCGGGTACACGCTCTGGTTCGCGGGCATCCGCGCCCTGCCCGTCACGGCGACGGCGCTGCTGGGGCTGCTGTCGCCTCTGACGGCCGCGGCGCTCGGCGCCCTCGTGCTCGGCGAGACGCTGAGCCCGCTGCAGCTCGCCGGGTTCGCGCTGGCGCTCCTGGCGCTCGTCGCGGGACAGCTCGCGCCCCGCCGCGCCGCGATCAGCGGTGCAGCACCCTCCGCGCCAGCAGGTTCCCCAGCCACTGCACCACCTGCACGATGACGATGATCACGGCGACGGTGACCACCACGACCGCCCAGTTGTAGCGCTGGTAGCCGTACCGCAGCGCGAAGTCACCCAGACCGCCGCCGCCGATGAGCCCGGCGATGGCGGACATGTCGAGCACCGCGATGAACAGGAACGTGTAGCCCAGGATCAGCGGCGCGAGGGCCTCGGGGACCAGCACCGTGGTGATGATCCGCCACGACGACGCCCCCATCGCCCGCGCGGCCTCCACGACGCCCGGGTCGATGCCCACCAGGTTCTGCTCGACGATGCGCGACGTGCCGAACGCCGTCATCACCGACAGCGGGAAGATGAACGCCTCCGTGCCCAGCGTCGTGCCCACGACCTGCAACGTCACCGGCCCGAGCAGGGTCACGAAGATGATGAACGGGATGGGCCGCACGATGTTGACGAGCACGTTGAGGACGCCGAACACCGCCTTGTTCGCCATGAGGTTGCCCGGCCGCGTCACGTAGAGCGCGAGCCCCAGCGCCAGGCCCGCGAGTCCGCCGGTGAGCAGCGCGATGCTGACCATCTGCAGCGTCTGGCCGAACGCCTCCCACAGGAGGGGCCACAGGGTGGACCAGTCCTTGTTCATGAGCGTCCTCCCAGGTTGCCGAAGAAGCCGTGGCGGGTGACGGCGTCACGAGCCTCGCGATACGGGTCGCCGAGCTCGTCACCCTCGTCGGGCGCAGGGGTGTCGGCCTGCGGGCCGCGGTCGGCGCGGATCGCGCGCGGGTCGTCGACGGGGTTCGCGGCGGTGCCGAGGTCGACGACGTCGGCCTGCGCGCGCAGCGCGGCGAGGAAGGCGGCGAGGCGGTCGGCGGGGGCGACGAGCTCGACGGTGAGCGACCCGAACGGCCGCTCCCCCACCTCGCTGATGCCGCCGAAGACGACGGCGCCGTCCACCTCGTGCTCGCGCAGCAGGCGGAACAGCTCGGTGCCGGTGCTCGCACCCTCGCGGACGCCGACGGTGACGAGGCGGCCGGGGTGGCGCTCGCGCAGCCGGGCGAGCGCGTCGGGCGACGGGCGGTCGTGCATGGCGGTGCCGACGAACCGCTGGGCGGCGTCGGCGCGCGGGGCGGAGAAGACGTCGTAGACGTCGCCCACCTCCACGACCCTGCCGCGCTCCATGACGGCCACGCGGTCGCAGATGGAGCGCACCACCTCCATCTCGTGCGTGATGACGACGATGGTGATGCCGAGCTCGGCGTTGACGCGGCGCAGCAGCGACAGGACGTCGCGGGTGGTCTCGGGGTCGAGGGCCGACGTCGACTCGTCGGCGAGGAGGATGGTCGGGGACGTCGCGAGGGCGCGGGCGATGCCGACGCGCTGCTTCTGCCCGCCGGAGAGCTGGCGCGGGTACGCCCTGGCCTTGTCGGCCAGCCCGACGAACTCGAGCAGCTCGGCGACGCGCGCCGCCCGCTCCTCCTTGGGCCAGCGCGCCACCTTGAGCGGGTAGGCCACGTTGCCCGCGACGGTGCGCGAGGTCAGCAGGTTGAACTGCTGAAAGATCATCCCGATGCGGGCGCGGACGCCCCGCAGCTTCCGCTCGGGGAGCGCGGTGATGTCGGTGCCCTCGACGAGCACCGTGCCGGACGTCACGGTCTCGAGCGCGTTGACGAGTCGCACCAGCGTGGACTTGCCCGCGCCGGAGTACCCGATGACGCCGAAGATCTCGCCGGCCTGCACGGTGAGCGACACGTCGTCCACGGCGTGCACGGCGCGGTCGCCGTCGCCGAACGTCTTCGACACCCCGCGCAGCTCGATCGCCGGCGCGCCGGCCCGGGCCCCGCCCTCGGTCACGGTCTCGCTCACCTGTCCGTCCTCACTGCTCGTCCTGCCCGTCCACGCCCTGCCCATCCTGCCCAGCACGGTGGCCGGGGCGCGCGGTCAGCGCGCCCCGGCCACGACGTCGGGTCAGGAGGCCGCGCGGATGTCGTCCTCGAGGCCGGTGAGGATCTTCTGCAGCTCCTCGGGGGTGTTCTCCTTGATGACGGCCGTGCCGCCGGAGGCCTTCTTCTCGGCCGCGACGACGGCGTCGGAGTGCGAGACCTCCGCGAGCTTCAGCAGGTCGGGGTCGTCGGCGTCCTCGGCGCGGGCCACCCACACGTTGATGTAGGGCTCGGCGGCGGCGGAGTCCGGGTCGTCCTGGAAGAGGGCGTCGTCCGCGGAGAGGCCGGAGTCCTCGAGGAAGTCGTTGTTGACGATCGAGGCGTCCACCGACTGGAGCTGGATCGGCGTCTGCTCGGCGGCGACCGGCGTCACCTTCACCTTGGAGCTGGGCAGCACGTCGGCCTCGGTGGAGACGGCGCTGCCGCCGTCCTTGAGCTCGATGAGGCCGGCCTCCTGGAGCACCAGGAGCGCGCGGGCCAGGTTGGTCGGGTCGTTCGGCACGGCGACCTGACCGCCGGCGGGGATCTGGTCGAGCGAGTCGTGCTTCGACGAGTACAGGCCCAGCGGGTAGACGGCGGTCGCGCCGATCGGCTCCAGGTCGTCGCCGGCGTCGACGTTGTAGCCCGCGAGGAACTGCAGGTGCTGGAACTGGTTCGCGTCGAGCTGACCCTGCGAGAGCGAGGGGTTGGCCTGCGTGTAGTCCTGGAGGTCGACGAGCTCGACGTCGAGGCCCTCGGCCTTCGCCTCCTGGGTGAACACGGCCCACTTGTCGTCGGCGGCACCGACGACGCCGACGCGGAGCTTGCCGTCGCCCTTGGCGTCACCGTCGCCCGAGGCGGCGTCGGTGCCGCTGCCGCAGGCGGACAGCGCGAACGTGGTGGCCGCGGCGATCGCGGTGACGGTGAGGAGACGGTTGCGGGTGCTGCGGGACATGGTGAGTCCTTCCGGGCAGGCGCCAGGTCGGCGCCGAGGAGGCGGGTGGGTGCTGCGGCCACGGCCATCAGCTCGAGGCGGCGAGGTACGGGGCTCCCGGCCGGGCCGGGGGCGGGGCGACGACGGTCGGGTCGTCAGGCGCGAAACCGAGGGGTCGTCAGTCGAGCACGCACATTCGGCCCGCGACGGTCGCGCGGCAGCACATCTCGCCGCGACGGCAGGAGCGCGCGGTCGACGGTGCTGCGGGAGCGATGCGGGGCATGCCGTCAAGGTGACCATCCACGGGGGCCCACCACCAAGCCCATCGACCCGAAATCTCACGGGTCGGACGAAATTCCGTCCACATCGTGGATCTTGTGACCCGCGGCACTCCCGCGGCGTCGCGGGGGCGGATCAGGCCGCCATCGCGGCCGGAAAAGTAAGGACCCCCCGCACACCCACCAGAGCTCACTTACCCTTGCTGCCTTCCGGCCCTGGGGGAGTTCGGCGAGATGGTGCCGCACGAGGGGTCTGCCCGACAGCCTAACCGAGACCCCGCCCCGTCCCGAAACCGGCCCGGGGGCGGCTCCCGGCACGGAGACCACCATCACGTCCGCGCGATTCGGACGCACCCCTGGGTGTCCGCTATCCTGCTGAGGCTGCCGGCGCTCGATGTCGGCTGCGCTCCAGGAGGATTCGCCTAGCGGCCTATGGCGCACGCTTGGAAAGCGTGTTGGGTTCACGCCCTCGGGGGTTCGAATCCCCCATCCTCCGCCTGGACCCGACGGGGCCCGCACCACACGGTGCGGGCCCCGTCGTCGTTGCGCCCCCTCGCCGCGGTCGCCGACCCGGCGGTTCGCCCCGCGGCGTCGCCGCACCGCCCGTACGCCGCCCGTATTTCGATGGCACCCGCCCGGTCGGCACCGGACGATGGGGAGATGGACCGCACGTTCGACGAGCTCGTCGCCGAGGCCGACGCCGCACCCATGGCCGGCTGGGACTTCTCCTGGCTCGAGGGGCGCGCCACGGAGGAGCGCCCGAGCTGGGGCTACTCCCGCCTGCTGCACGAGCGGCTGGGCACGGTCGGCGCGGCACTCGACCTGCAGACCGGCGGCGGCGAGGTGCTCGGCACCGCGCCCGCGCTCCCCCGCCTGCTCGTCGCCACCGAGGGCTGGCCGCCGAACGTCGCCGCCGCGACCGCGCTGCTGCACCCGCGCGGCGTCGCCGTCGTCGCGCACGACGGCGACTCCCCGCTCCCGTTCGGCGACGCGGCGTTCGACCTCGTGACGAGCCGACACCCCGTCGCGCCGCGCTGGGCGGAGATCGCCCGCGTGCTGCGGCCGGGCGGCACGTACCTGGCACAGCACGTGGGGCCGGCGAGCGTCTTCGAGCTGGTCGAGTTCTTCCTCGGCCCGCTGCCGGACGACGTGCGGCGCGGCCGCGACCCCGAGGACGAGGTCGCGGACGCCCGCGCGGCCGGGCTGGAGCTGGTCGACCTGCGGGCCGAGCGGCTGCGGATCGAGTTCCACGACGTCGGCGCCGTCGTGTGGTTCCTCCGCAAGGTGGTGTGGATGGTGCCGGGCTTCACCGTCGAGGCCTACCTGCCGGAGCTTCGCGCGCTGCACGAGCAGATCGAGGCGGAGGGCCCGTTCGTCGCCCACTCGGCGCGCCACCTGCTGGAGCTCCGGCGGCCGGACTGACCGCCGTGGGGCGTCGCCGCAGGCCAGGACGGGTTCCCGAGGGGCCGTCGTGATGGGATCGTGACGACATCGTGTCCGTATCGCGAGGCAACCAGGCCGCCGGTCGCGAGCCCGCCCCTACGATGGCAGCCATGATCTTCAAGGCCGTGGGGGACGGCCGTCCCTACCCCGACCACGGACACGTGACCGCCAAGGACTGGGTGGACGTGCCGCCGCGCCAGGTGCGCCTCGACGAGCTCGTGACCACCAAGCGCACGCTCGACCTCGACCACCTGCTCGCCGAGGACTCGACGTTCTTCGGCGACCTCTTCGCGCACGTCGTCGAGTACCAGGGCGTCCTGTACCTGGAGGACGGTCTGCACCGCGCCGTCCGCGCCGCGCTGCAGCAGCGTCCGGTGCTGCACGCCCGCGTCCTCGTGCTCCGGTGACCGCCCCCGTGACCGCGGTGCGCCCGCGAACGATCCCACGAACTCAGGTAGTTTCTTCGCGTGACATCACCTGCCCCTGACCCGGTCCGCGAGACGCGCCGTAAGCGCGAGCACGAGCGGCAGGCCGTCGTCTTCGGGGTCATCATCGTCTTCATGCTGGTCGCCGGGCTGGCGGCCGTCGCGATGTACACGGGCGCGTTCAGCTCGCCCTTCTCGCGCCCCATCTACACGCCCGTCGCCGAGGCGCCGCAGCCCGAGCCCTGCCTGCCGCAGGTCAAGGGCCAGCCCGACGGCGCGCTCCCCGTGCCGTACTCGAACGTCAAGGTGCGGGTCTACAACGCCGCCGACGGCAGCGAGCCCCTCGCCGGCGCCAACGCCGACGCCCTCTCCGAGCGCGGCTTCGACGTCGTCGCGAGCGGCGACTGGCAGGCCGAGAAGATCCAGCAGTCCGAGGTCCGGTTCGGCAGCAAGGGCATCACGCGGGCGTACACGCTCGCCGCCCAGTACCCCGACGTCCGCCTCGTCCTCGACGACCGCAAGGGCAACACCGTCGACCTCCTCGTCGGCGAGCAGTACAGCCCCCCGTTGAGCCAGGACCGCGTGCTGCTCTCCGCCGACGCCCCCATGGAGGACGTCGAGGGCTGCGTGCCCGCCGACGAGATCACGCCCATCCCCCAGGTGGTCGTCACCAAGAAGAAGGGCTGACCACCCGGGGCCTGAGGGTTCCGTCGGTCGACTCAGTCGACGTGCGCCGGCTCGGGCGTCGAGGCCGGCGACACCGGCTCCTGGCTGGTCCCGCGCCACCGCGCGATGGCCCGCATGCCGTGGTAGATCACCAGCGCGGACGCCGTGCCGAGGGCGATGCCCTTGAAGGTCATGTCGCCGACCGTCCAGGTGAAGTCCGCGATGCCGACGATCAGCGGCACGGCGGCCGTGGTGAGGTTCACCGGGTTGCCGAAGTCCACCTTGGCCTGCACCCAGATGCGCGCGCCGAGGATGCCGATCATGCCGTAGAGCATGGTCGTCGCCCCGCCGAGCACACCGTCCGGGATCGTCGCGATGAGCGCGCCGAACTTGGGGGACAACGACAGCACCAGCGCGGTCACCGCGGCCACCCAGTACGCGGCCGTCGAGTAGACGCGCGTGGCCGCCATGACCCCGATGTTCTCGGCGTACGTCGTGGTGCCGGAGCCGCCGCCGACGCCCGCGAGCGTGGTCGCGACGCCGTCGGCGAACAGCGCCCGGCCCGCGACGCCGTCGAGGTTCTTGCCGGTCATGGCGGCGACCGACTTCACGTGCCCCACGTTCTCCGCGATGAGCACCAGCACCACCGGGATGAACAGGCCGAGCACTGAGACGTCGAACGACGGCGTGACGAAGTGCGGGAAGCCGAGCCAGTCCGCCTTCTTGACGTCCGTGAAGTCGACCTCGCCCTGGAGCAGCGCGGCGACGTAGCCGACCAGCACGCCGACCAGGATCGACAGCCGCCCGAGGATGCCCTTGAACAGCACCGTCACGAGGATGATCGCGGCCAGCGTGATCACGGCGGTGACCGGCGCCTTCTGGAAGTTGCCCCAGGCGGCCGGGGCCAGGTTGAGGCCGATGAGGGCGACGATCGTGCCGGTCACGATCGGCGGCATGACGACGTCGATCCACCGGGCACCGGCGAAGTGCACCAGCAGGCCGACCGCCGCGAGCAGGAGGCCGGTCACGAGGATCCCGCCCACCGCCACCGACTGCCCGTGCGATGCCGTCGCCGCCCCGATCGGGGCGATGAACGCGAAGCTGGACCCCAGGTAGCTGGGCAGCCGGTTCCGCGTGATGAGCAGGAACAGCGCCGTGCCGATCGCCGAGAAGAACAGTGTCGTCGCCGGCGAGAACTCGGTGATGAGCGGCACGATGAACGTGGAGCCGAACATGGCCACCACGTGCTGCATGCCGATGCCGATGGTGCGCGGCCAGCTCAGCCGCTCGTCGGGGGCGACGACGTCGCCGGGTCCGACGTGCTTCCCGTCGCCGTGCTTGGTCCAGCCGAGGCTCATGGTGCTCCGTCCGTCGGGCCCGGAACCGGGCCGCCGTGCTCACCGTGGATGCTCGACAGTGAACGTCCGGTGAAGATTGCCGCCGCACAGCGTACTTGCCGCGGCGCCCCGCACGGCCACCCGGCCGCCGCGGCTACCCCGGCGGGAGGCGGTGGCCGATGAGCGCGAGGTTCTGCAGGGTGGCGAGGCTGCACTGCGCGGCGTCGTTGGTGGACAGGGTGCGGGCCTCGTCGATCGGGACGAGGGTCTCGGGCGGCAGCACCGGCACGGGGTGGAAGGCCTCCTCCCCCATGAACTCGCCGCCGCGGAAGTACGCGCGCCACGCGACGTCGGCCAGGCCGTCGTCGCCCAGGCGCTGCGCGGCGTAGGCCGCGAGGCGGGAGTGCGCCTGCTCGAGGTTCGTGCCCGACGGCGCGACGCCGAGCTCCGCCTCCTGCTCGGCCGGCGTCGCGAGGTAGAGGCGGCAGTACTGCAGCCACGCGTCCCTGAAGCCCGGGGCGTCGACGAGGCCGGCGTCGACCAGCGACACGAGCTCCGAGCAGATCTCCACCAGCCCGAAGACGGCGGACAGGTGCGAGACGGTGACGCGGTCGCGGTCGGTGGCGAAGCGGCCGGTGTCCAGGTCGTACAGGGCCTCGCCGGTGAAGAAGCCGTGCGGCAGCGCGCCGATGTCGGTCATCGTGCCGACCAGGCGGTCACGCGAGCGCTCGTCGCCCGTGACCTCCCAGTCCGCGAGCCAGGTCGCGGCCAGCGCGCTCCAGTCCGTGCCGAGCCCGACGGCGAGCGCGTCCCGCCGCGGGCGGTACGTGGCGGCGTCGGGCCGCACCTTGCGCGTCGGGTCGAGGCCGAGGAACGTCCGGTCGGAGTCGCGCTGGGCCACCATGAGGTCGCGCGTGTGCTCGTCGCCGGTGAGGAAGTAGTGCGGCCGCCGGTACGCGGGCGTCGAGATGCGCAGCTGCTTGGCGCTGCACCCCCAGTGCTGCACGTTGTGGCGGCTGCCCAGGCCCTGCCACGGGCCGGCGTGGTAGACGTCGACGTCGCCCGTGTGCCGGGTCATGCGCTCCGCCAGCCGGAAGACGTCCGCGCGGCCGGTGCGCAGGAACGACGTCCACAGCCACAGGTCCGGCGACAGCTCGGAGTTGTCCCACGCGTAGCCGCCCACGTCGTAGCGCCACACGTGCCGGTCGGGGTCGTACGCGTGCATGACGTCGCCGAAGTTCCAGAAGCCGTACCAGGAGCGCTGGTCCACCTGGCCGACGTAGAAGTCCAGCATCGTGGCGAGGCGGTCCTCGAGCGCCGCCCGCTCCGGCGTGCCGCGGTCCACGAGGTCCCAGTCGCCGAGGACGGCCGCGTCGTGCAGGGCCTCCGGCGTCGGGACGAGCTGGGGCCGGACGGCGGTGGCCGCGGCGAGGCGTGCCAGCGCGCCCGCGTCGGGGGTGGCGGCGTACGCGGTGACGGTGAGCTCGTGCGTGCGGCCGATGCCGTGCGCGTCCCCGAAGCCGGGCTCGTAGTCCTCGTAGGTGATCTCGAGGGCGTCGAGCTGGTCGTCGTACGTGTCCTGGCCGAGGCCGTCGTGGTAGAAGCGCAGGTCCATCGGCGCGGCGTCGGGCGACCAGAGCCACGTGGTCAGGGATCCGAGGTCGGACGTCGCGCCCGCCACGTCGATCCCCGTCGGGTGCGACTGCCAGAACCCGGTGAGCCCGACGGCGATGCCGCCGCCCGTGTCGCCGAGGTAGCCCAGCCCGTCGGACCGCGTGCCCTGCGCGACGTCGATCCACGGCCGGTCGGGCGCCGTGCGCTTCTGCACGGTGAAGCCGTTCGCGGTCGGCTGGCGCAGCGACCACGCGTCCCAGGTCGGCACCCAGCGCAGCCGCTCCGAGACGCGCGGGTCCCACGCGGCGAGCGGCGGCGTCGGGCGACCCGCCACCTGGGCCGCGCGCACCTCGGCGCCCGGGTCCCGGCGCAGCCCGGTGACGCCCTGCACCGCCTCGCGCACCAGGCCGCCGTCCGCCCCCGCGAGGCGCACGTGGCGGTCGTACGGCGCGGACCGCAGGGGCACGTCGAAGCGCAGGCCCAGCGAGGAGAGGAAGTCGCGCTCGGGGTCGCCGTCCCACACGAACGAGTGCACCAGCCGGAACGTCGGGGCCCCGGCCGCGAGCACCAGGCGCAGCGTGAACGGCAGCCAGCCCGCGGCGCCGTCCTCGTGGGCACGGTCGACGTCGCGGTGCAGGCCCGACACGCGCACGACGGCGCGCACGGGGCCCGCCTGCTCGACGACGGCCTCGCGCACCACGCCCACCGACTCCCGGCGCGACCGGTGGTCGGGCTCGGGGCGGTCCTGCCGGGTGGAGACGAGCCGGCCCGCGCGCGCCACCTCGACCGCGGCGTCCCCCGTGCCCGCGCGCACCGACCGCACGACGTGCGGCCCGGAGCGGCCGACCACGACCACGCACGCACCGGTGTCGACCACGACCTCGTCGGCGTGCTCCGTGACGGTCACCCGCGGCCCGCCGGCGGCGGGGGCGTCCGCCGGCCCGGCCACGACGCGGTACGAGGAGCTGGGCGCGACGCCCGCGCCCAGCGCGACGCCGGACCACTTCACGCTGCCGTCGGGCCAGGTCGCGAGCGGCCAGGTCTGGGCGGCGACGGGGCGGCCGTCCGCGTCGACGACGGCGAGCGCGCCGGCGTCGCGCACGACGCCCGGCCGCAGCGGGACGCCGCACGTGACGCCGCCGGAGGCGAGGTCCGGCGCGGCGTCCTCCAGCCAGCGCAGCGGGACGTCGACGGCGGCGCGGGGTCCGTCGGTGGCGGGGGCATCCGTGCTGAGGGCGGTGGTCATGACAGGGGGGTCACCTCGAGGTTGCGGTAGTGGGCCACGAGCGGGGACATCTGCCGGAACCCGATCCGGCCGGCGCCCAGCGGCGCCTCGTCGTGGAAGGTGAAGAGGGTGAGGTCGTCGATCGCGAAGGCGACGTCGGCGCCGCGCCTGGTGACGCGCACGCGGTAGTGGCCGTCCGCGTCGTCGGGGCCGGGGAGCGGGTCCGCACCCTGCGCGACGAGCCGGAACCCCGGGCTCTTGCGCAGGTTGCAGGTGCGGAACCGCTTCTCGGTGGGCCACTTGCGGCGCAGGTACGACACGTGGAGCGTCGAGACGTCGCCCGAGTGGTACTGCGGGTAGTAGCCGGTGCGCGGGGCGAGGGCGGGGTCGAACAGGTCCCGCCCGCCGGTGCCGGTCGCGGCGAGGAACAGCATCGCCAGGCCGTCGCCGGCCAGGGGCCGGAAGTCCCACGCCACCTCGACGTCGGCCGGGAACACCTCCGGGCACCAGAGCGTGAAGTGCGCGTGGTCGCCGCGGCCGTCGGCCACGAGCGCGGCCTCGTCGGCCGTGCTGCGCAGCTCGACGCCGGCCCCGAGCGCGCCGTCCGCGGGGGTGTGGCGGGTGCCGACCGGTCCCTCCGCGACCCAGCCGTCGAGGTCCGCGGGCGACGCGAGCGGGTTGCGGTAGGTGCCCGTGACGGTGGGCGCGGCGGCCGTCACGGCTGCACCACCCACGCGCCCAGCGGCGCCTCGCCGTCGTGCGCGCCGTCGACCGTCGCCAGCGCCTCCGCGACGTACCGCGCGACCGCGCGGGCCCCCGCCGTCGTGTAGTGGGTGTTGTCCTTGGCGAGCGCGTCGTCCACCACCAGCCCGGCCGCGACGGCGGCCCCGTGCGGGAACAGCGCCGCCGACGCCTCGGGCCCGAGCCACGTGTACAGCCAGCGGGTGAACGCCGTCAGCTCGAGGACGGGCACGTCCAGCTCGTGCCCGAGGGCGCGCACGGCCGCCGGGTAGGGCCCGTGCGACCAGCGCAGCCCGCCGGCGTCGTCGAACAGGCGCCGCTCGACGCTCGTGGCCAGCACCGGTCGCGCGCCGTTCGCGCGCGCCTCGCCCACGAACCGCGCCAGCCGCTCGGAGTACCCGCCCTCGGCGGCGAGCTCGTCGGGCTCCTTCTGGTCGTTGTGCCCGAACTGGACCACCACCGTGTCCCCGGGCCGCAGCTCGGCGAGCAGGGCGTCCCAGCGCCCCTCGGCGCGGAAGGACGCCGTCGTCGCGCCGCCGATCGCGTGGTTGCGCACGGGGACGTCGAGCAGGGCGGCGAGCTCGTCGCCCCAGCCCAGCAGCGGGATCTCGGCGTGGCCGGACGTCCGGCCCTCGTCGGTCGGGGCGACGGTCGAGTCGCCCGCGAGGTGGATCGTCATGTCAGCCCTTCACGCTGCCGATGAGCATGCCCTTGGCGAAGTGCTTCTGGAGGAACGGGTACGCCAGGAGCACGGGGATGGTGGCCACGATGACCACCGCGAACTTGATGCCCTGCGCGGGTGGCGGGAGCTCGCTGCCCATGTCCTGCGCGGACAGCGACGCCGACGCCGTGACCTGGCGCAGGAACATCTGCAGGGTCCACATGTCCTGGTCGCCCAGGTACAGCAGCGGCGACATGTAGTCGTTCCAGATCCCCACCGCGTAGAACAGGGCGAACGTCGCGAGCACCGGCTTGGACAGCGGCACCACGACGTGGCGCAGGATCTGCAGCTCGTGGGCGCCGTCGATCTTCGCGGACTCCTCCAGCTCCTGCGGCAGCTGCTGGAAGAAGTTCTTGATGATGATGAGGCTGAACGGGTTGATCGCCATCGGCAGGATCAGCGCCCAGTAGGTGTTGAGCAGGCCGAGCTCCTTGACCACCAGGAACGTGGGGATCATGCCCGCGGAGAACACCATCGTGAACACGACGACGGTCATGATCGTGCGCCGCCCGGGCAGTTCGACCTTCGACAGCGGGTAGGCCATGAGCGCCGTGAGGGCGAGCTGGACCAGCGTGCCGACAAGGGTGACGACGACCGTCGTGACGAAGGCGCGCACGAACGCCGTCGAGGACAGGATCGAGGCGTAGGAGTCGGTCGTGAACTCGCGGGGCCACAGGAAGAACGGCCGGGTGGTGATCTCCAGCTCGGTGGCGAACGACCCGGCCAGCACGTACAGGAACGGCAGCAGCGCGAGCAGCCCGACCGCGACCAGCAGCACGACGTTGACGACGTCGAACGCCCGGCCGGCGCGGGTGTTGAACCGCTGGTGCTGGGTGGACGGCTTGGAGGCCCGGCGCAGCACGGGTGTGGTGGTGGCCATCAGAAGATCCCCTGCTGGTTGAAGCGCTTGGCGAGCCAGTTGGTGCCGAAGATCAGCACCAGCCCGACGATCGCCTTCGACAGGCCCACCGCGGTGGAGTAGGAGTAGGCGCCCTGCTGGATGCCGGTGAAGTAGACGTACGTGTCGAACACGTCCGCGACCGTGCGGTTCAGCGCGTTGGACATCAGGTAGATCTGCTCGAAGCCGGTGTTGAGGATCTCCCCGGTCTGCAGGATGAGCATCACGATGATCGTGGGGCGGATCGCGGGCAGCGTGATGTGCCAGGTGCGCTGCCAGCGGCCGGCGCCGTCGATCACGGCGGCCTCGTACTGCTCCTGGTCCACGCTCGCCAGGGCCGCGAGGAAGATGATCGTGCCCCAGCCGGTGGTCTTCCAGACGGTCTGCAGCAGGATCAGGGGCCGGAACCAGGACGGGTCGGCGAGGTAGTTCGTCTCCTGGCCGGTCAGCCCGTCGAGGAACGACGACAGCGGCCCGGTCCCGATCGCGAACAGCAGCGCGGTCAGGGAGACCACGACCGTCCAGGACAGGAAGTGCGGGATGTAGACCAGCGTCTGCACGGTCCGCTTGAGCACCGACAGGCGCACCTCGTTGAGCAGCAGCGCCAGCACGATCGTCAGGGGGAACGCGACGAACAGGCTCAGCGCGGCCAGGATCAGGGTGTTGCCCAGCAGCCGCGGGAAGTCGGGGTTGGAGAAGAACTCGGCGAAGTGCTGCCAGCCCACCCACTCCGACCCCTGGATGCCCAGGAACGGCACGTAGTTCTTGAACGCGATCTGCGCGCCCCACATCGGCCAGATGCGGAACAGCAGGAAGTACGCGACCCCCGGCAGCAGCATGACCAGCAGCCACCGGAACCGGACCACGCGCGCCCACCGGCGGTGGGGTCGCGGGCGCGGGACCGGGGCGGTCGGGGCCGGCGTGCCGGCCTTCTCGACGTCGACGACGGTCGTCATCGCAGCCTCCATCTCGGACGGGGCGCGGGGCCGGGCCGGTGGCCCGTGCGGGCCGGTCCGGCCCCGCGCCGGAGGGGATCAGCCGAGCTGGCCGTAGAGCTCGTTCATCTCGGACGTCACCTGGTCGCCGCCGGAGGACTTCCACTGCGCGATCGCCGCGTCGAGGCCGGACTCGTCGATCTGTCCGCTGATGTACTGGATGCGGGCGTCCGCGATGACCTGGTCGAGCTGCACGCCGTTGGTGGAGTAGGTCTTGGAGACCAGCGCGCCCGCCGGGTTGAAGACCGCCTTCTCCAGGTCCTTCTCCTGCAGGTCGAGCCGCTCCTGGGCGAGCTCCGCGTCGTACGCGGTCTCCGGCTTCGGCTTGTACGCCACGTAGCCGGCCACGTTCGTGCCGATCTGGGCCCACGCGCCGGAGACGACGTCGGTGTAGTCCTGCTTGGACTCGTCGAAGGCGGCGTACCCGTCCTCCACCGTGAAGTTGTCGCCCTCGATGCCGTTGTTCTCGAGCACCTGGCCGTCCTTGCCGGCGAGCGCGTCGAGGGCGGTCAGCACCTGCTTGAGCTGGTCCTCCGTCTGCACCGACGCCTTGGGGACCGCGAGGAACCCGCTGTAGCCCGGCGTCGGGAGCGCGAAGTCGCCGTTCGGGCCGGCGATGTTGCCCACCAGCGCGACCTTCTGGTCGTACGTCTTCGGGTCCTGGTCCTTGAACAGGCCGGCCAGCTGGGCGGCGCGCGACTGGACGTCGATGATGATGCCGCCCTTGCCGTTGACGAACGGCTCGTTCCACCCCGTGGTGCCGTCCATCGTGGCGTAGTCCTTGTTGACGTAGCCCGACGAGATCAGCGTCTTCTCGTAGTCGAGCGCCTGCTTCCACTCGGGTGTGGTGAACGACGGGACCAGCGTGCCGCCGTCGTCCTTCCACACGTTGCCCGCGCCGAACCACGTCTCGATCGCGTCGTACGGGCTGCCCGTGCCGATCGTCGCGCCCCAGGCGGGGATGATCATCCCGTAGGTGTCGTCCTTGCCGTTGCCGTCGGGGTCGTCCTCGGTGAAGGCCCGGGCGACCTCCATCAGCTCGTCCGTGTTGGTGGGCTCCTCGAGGCCGAGGTTCTTCAGCCAGTCCTTGCGGATGCTGATCGACGTGCGCACCACGTCGCGCGCCCGGTAGACGCCGAAGACCTTGCCGTTGACGCTGGACGCCTGCTGCACGTCCTCGTTCTCGGTGACGAGGTTCGGGTAGTCGCCCGAGGCGAGGTAGTCCGTGAGGTCCCAGAAGCCGCCGGCCTCCGCCGTCTGCACGAAGCCCTGGCTCTTCTGCTGGATCACCATGACGTCGGGGATGTCGTCGCCGGCGAGCACCACGTTGGTGCGGTCGCCGTACTCGGCGTTCGGCACCCACTGCATCTCGAGGTCGAGACCCGCGAGCTCGGAGAGCTTCTCGCCCACCGGGTCGTCCGCCTCGGGCGGCGTCGCCGAGAGGTACGGCGCCATGATCGACAGCGAGGCGAGCTTCTCGCCGCTGCCGCCACCGTCGCCGTCGCCGCCCCCCGCGCTGCTGCAGGCGGAGAGCAGGAGGCCGCCCGCGGCCAGGAGGGCCAGGGGTGCCAGCCGTCGTGAGTTCATCGTGGTCCTTTCGTCGGAGTGCACGTCGTCGTTCACTCGTCGAGGGGGTCGGGGTCCGCCGGGTGGTGCTCGAGGTTGCGGTCGTTGGCGGCGTAGAAGGACAGGCAGAGCGCCGTGCACAGGTGCACCCACGCGCCGATCGACACGACGGGCAGGAGTCCGGGCACGAACGCGGTGACGACGCCGACCAGCGCCGTCGTCGCCGCGAGGAGGAGGGGTGCGCCGGGGAAGCGCAGCAGGAACGACCAGGCCAGCCGCGGCACGGCGCCGCGCGGCAGGTCGTAGTGGGCGTCCATCGTCAGGACGAGCAGCAGGTGCACGACGGCGAGGCCGCCGACGACGGCGAGCGCGGCCCGCAGCACGACGGGCCCGCCGTCGAGCGCGGCCAGGCTCGTCCCGGTGAGGACGAGCACCGCCAGGGCCGGTGCGGCGACGAGGTTGGCGCGGCCGAAGCCGGCCGACCAGGCCTGGACGAACGCCCGCACGGTGCGCTGGGCGTCCCCGCGCAGCCGGGTGCGGCTGCAGGTCGCGGCGGCGGAGAGCGCGGGCGCCAGGCCGAGCACCACTCCCCCGGTCAGCGTGCCGGCCAGGATCAGGAGGTTGAGCAGCCCGAGGTAGGCGAGGGTGTCGACCCAGCCGAACCAGCGGTCGAGCCGCGTGCCGCGGGCTCGCGCGTCGTCCACCGTCGCCATGTCGGTCCCATCTCCATCGATGCACGAGCCGTCGTGGCTCGTCCCTGGGCTCCTGGTCGGCGGCACCGCCGGCCAGCGTTCGGGAAAGGCCTTCCCGGGTTGAATGGATTCACCGTAGGGGTCGGGGTTTCCCTCGTCAACATCCCGACGACATCTCGCGGACACGCCTCGACACCGCCACGAGGCAGCCCCCGCCGCGGCAGGTGTCCGTCAGCGCCCGGTGGTCCGCACCGTGCCGAGGCGGGCCGGGCGCTCCCGAGGTCGTGCGCACCACCCCGGCGTGGATCGCACCACCTCGCGCGGGTCCCGACGGCCTCGGCGGGAGGCGGACGGACCCGGGCGACGGGTCAGAGCTGCGTCGCGACCTCGCGCGCGACGAGGTCCAGGTGGTCGAGGTCGTCCAGGTCCAGCACCTGGAGGTACACGCGCTGCACGCCCTGGTCGCGCAGGGAGCCGAGGAGGTCCACGGCCTCGGAGACCGTGCCGGCCACGCCGTGCTCGCGCAGCTCCGCCGGCTCGCGGCCGATGGCGGCGGCGCGGCGCGCGAACTCCGCCTCGTCCTTGCCCACGGCGAGCACGAGGGCCACGGACTGCACGATCGAGTCCGGGGTGCGGCCGACGGCGGCGAGCGCGTCGTCGATCACGCCGATCCGGGAGGCGACGGTGTCGAGCTCGGGGAACGCCTGGTTGTACTCGTCGCCGAACCGCGCGGCGAGCGCCGGCGTCCGGCGAGGGCCGCCGCCGCCCACGATGACGGGGATCTTCGCCTGCGCCGGCTTCGGCAGAGCCGGGGAGTCGGTGAGCGTGTAGTGCTCGCCGGCGAAGGAGTACGAGCCGCCCACGGGCGTGCCCCACAGCCCGGTGAGGATCTCGAGCTGCTCCTCCAGCAGGCCGAACCGCTTCGCCGGGAACGGGATGCCGTACGCCTCGTGCTCGCGCGCGAACCAGCCGGCGCCCAGACCGATCTCCACGCGGCCGCCGGACATCTGGTCCACCTGCGCCACCTGGATCGCCAGCACGCCCGGGTGCCGGAACGTGGCCGAGGTGACCAGGGTGCCGAGCCGCACCGTGGACGTGTCGCGGGCGAGGCCGGCCAGCGTGGTCCAGGCGTCGGTGGGCCCGGGCAGGCCGTCGCCGCCCATCGCCAGGTAGTGGTCGGAGCGGAAGAACGCGCTGAAGCCGAGGGTCTCGGTCGCCTTCGCGACGGCGAGCACGTCGTCGTACGACGCGCCCTGCTGGGGCTCGGTGAAGACACGCAGGTCGAGGGTCATGGTTCGCCTCTCGGGTGGAGCGGTGGGCCGGCGCGACGCCGGACGGTCAGTCGAAGGTCGGCGAGGAGGTGCGCGAGCGCTTCAGCTCGAAGAAGTCGGGGAACGACGCCAGCGCGACCGCGCCGTCGAAGATCCGCACCGCGTCCTCGCCGCGGGGCACGCGCGTGAGCACGGGCCCGAAGAACGCCACGCCGTCGACGTGGATGGTCGGCGTGCCGACGTCCTCGCCCACGGGCTTCATGCCCTCCTCGTGCGAGACGGCGAGGGCCGCGTCGTAGCGGTCCGAGGTCGCGGCGTCCGCCAGCTCGGCGGGCAGGCCCGCCTCCGCGAGCGCCTCGCGCGCGACGGCGTCGAGGTCCGACCGGCCGCCGGGGTGGATGCGCGTGCCGGCCGCCGTGTAGAAGGCGCCGAACGCCTCCGGGCCGTGCTCGGTCTGGACGGCGGCCGCGACCCGGCCGATGCCGCGCGACGACTCGATCTTGGCCCGGTAGTCCGCCGGCAGGTCCCGGTCCGCGTTGAGCAGGTACAGGCTCATGAGGCGGAACGTGAGACGCACGTCGCGGTGCTCCGCGACCTCCAGCGCCCACCGGGAGGTGATCCAGGCGAAGGGACACAGCGGGTCGACGTAGACGTCGACGACCGGGGCGGTCGAGGGGGTGGACGTGGTCTCAGGCGCGGTGGTGGTCCCGGAAGTCACGCCCGCCACCCTACCCAGGCGGCGGGGGCGGCGCGGTAGCCTCGCCACGTGCGCAGGGTGCGGTGGGCGAGCGTGTGGACGGTGTTCGGGGCGTGCGTCGTCGCCGTCGCCATGCTCTCGGTGGTGCTCCGCGGCCGGATGTGGGCCTGGATCCCGCTGATCCTCGCGGCCGGGGTCGCCGTCCGCGAGATCCGTTACCTGCAGCGCACGCGCCGCCCCGCGGACGCCGGGTTCGACGAGCCCCGGCGGGATGAGCCCGGCGCGGGACCGCGCCAGGGCTGACCCCGCCAGGAGTCACCCGCTCCGGGCATCGACGCGGCGCAGGGCCCCGGGCTAGCGTCGAAGGCGGGCGTCTTCCCGACGACGCCCACGGGGAGCCCGCGACGGCGCGGGCGTCGCGACGGAGGCGTCGGCATGACAGACGTGACCCGGACCACCGGGAGGACCAGCACCAGCGCCGCGGAGGCGCACGAGCCGGGCCCGCCCTCGCCGTCCGCGGCGGAGTTCGCCGACCGGCTCTTCGGCGCGGCGCTCGGCGCGATCGACACCCTCGCGGTCTACGTCGGCGACTCGCTGGGCTGGTACCGCGCGCTCGACGAGTGCGGCCCCCAGACCTCGGCGGAGCTGGCGGCCGTGACGGGCACGTCCGAGCGCTACACCCGGGAGTGGCTGGAGCAGCAGGCCGCGACGGGCATCCTCGTGGCGCACGAGCCCGACGGCGCCACCGACGGCCTGAGCCAGGCCGCACGGGCCGCCGCGCGCACGTTCGAGCTGCCCGAGGCGCACGCGGAGGTGCTGGCCGACCCGGAGTCGCTCAGCTACCTGGCGCCCCTGGCGCGGTTCGTCGGGGCCGTCGGGCCGCAGCTCCCCCACCTGCTGCGCTCGTACCGCACGGGCGGCGGGGTGTCGTGGGACCAGCTCGGCGACGACGCCCGCCACGCGCAGGCCGACGTCAACCGGCCGTGGTTCGAGCAGCGGCTGGCCTCGGCGCTGGCGAGCATCGAGCCGGTGCGGCAGGTGCTCAGCCGTCCGGGCGCCCGCGTGGTCGACGTCGGCTGCGGGTTCGGCTGGTCGACGCTCGCCCTCGCGCGCGCCTTCCCCACCGCGGAGCTGCACGGCGTCGACCTCGACCGGCCGTCGGTGGAGGCCGCCCGCGTCGCCGCGGCGCAGCGCGGCCTGGAGGAACGGGTCGTGTTCCACCTGTCCGACGCCGCGGAGCTGCGCACGGCCGAGCCGTTCGACGCGGCGTTCGCCTTCGAGTGCCTGCACGACATGCCGCGCCCGGTCGCCGTGCTGGAGGCCGTGCGGGAGTCGATGCGGCCCGACGGCGTCGTCGTCGTCATGGACGAGGCGGTCGCCGAGGAGTTCCAGGCCCCTGCCGACGACGTCGACCGGATCATGTACGGCTACAGCCTGTTCGTGTGCCTGCCGGACAGCCTGTCGTCGTGGCCGTCGGCGGCGACGGGCACGGTGATGCGCCCCGCCACCGTGCGCCGGTACGCCCGGGAGGCGGGCTTCGCCGGCGTGGAGGTGCTGCCCGTGGACGACTTCGGGCTCTTCCGGTTCTACCGCCTCCTGCTCGGGACCGAGGGCGGGCGGACGCCGGCGGGTGAGGACGGCCTGCCGGAGTAATCTCCGTGGCATGACTGCCGTCCGGACGCACACCCACGCCCAGGCCGTCGACGCCGCGATCGACCTCTTCTCCCGGCAGGGTTACGAGCAGACCACCGTCGAAGAGATCGCCGATGCGGCCCGCGTCAGCCGTGCCACCTTCTTCCGCCGCTTCCGCTCCAAGGAGGACGTGGTCTTCGCCGACCACGAGCTCCTCCTCGAGGAGGTCGTGGTGATGCTCGCCGAGACGCGGCCCGAGGCCCGGGCCAGCGAGGAGTCCGGCCGCGCGCCCGAGCGGGCGTGGGACCCGGCGACCGACCCGTACCTCGAGGTCTGCCGGGCCGCCCGCCTCGTCTTCGACCATCACGTGGGCCAGCGGGAGACGTCGATCGCCCGCCACCAGCTGCTGCAGCAGGTGCCGGCGCTGCGCGACCGCGAGCTCGTCACGACGCACCGCTACGAGCGCGCCTTCACCGCGTACCTGCGCGACACGCTGCCCCCGGACCGCTCCACCACGACGATGTCGATCGCGTTCGCCGCGTCCGTCGTCGCGGTGCACAACGCCATCCTGCGGCGCTGGCTGCGCAACCCCCACCTGGACCTCCGGCCCGAGCTGGAGGAGGCGTTCGCCGACCTGCGCCGGGCGGCGATCACCCCCTTCCCGCACACCGACGAGCAGCTCGCCGCCGCGGGCGAGGTGCCGGTGACCGACGGCGACGGCGGGCGCTCCGTGGTGACGGGCGCCGACGGCCGGCGCGTCGTCGTCACCGTGCTGGAGCCCGGCGCCGGGCCCGACGACGTGGCCCGCGCCGTCCGCGACGCCCTCTCCTGAGCGCACGCCGGAATGCCCCTGTGGCATCCTGCGTTGTGCAAGACGCCGCCGGGACCTCCGGCGGTGGAAGACACGCACGTACGTGCTCCGGGGTCGGTGAAATTCCGAGCCGGCGGTGACAGCCCGCGACCCGGCCTCCCTCGGGAGGCCGGTTGACCTGGTGAGATTCCAGGGCCGACGGTCAAAGTCCGGATGGGAGGAAGCACGTGCGGCACGCGCCCGGTGACGGGTGGGTGCCGCCGGGCGTCGTGTCGTCGACGGCGGGCCCCGGTCCGCCCTCGGCGGACGTCAGCCCTCACCCCGGACGCCGCACCCTCGGACCGGGAGAGTGAACGATGGACGCGATCGACGCGTTCTTCAACGCCACGCTGACCATCGGTGACCAGCACATGTCGTGGCGCGAGATCGTCGGCAACGGCTTCGGCCTGGCCTCGGCGCTGGGCGGCATGCGGCGCAAGGTGTGGGCCTGGCCCGTCGGCATCGTCGGCAACCTGCTGCTGTTCACGGTGTTCATGGGCTCGTGGTTCGGCGACTCCAGCCGCGCCGACATGCTCGGCCAGGCCGGCCGCCAGGTGATGTTCCTGATCGTGTCGATCTACGGCTGGGTGCAGTGGCGGCGCACCGAGCGCGCCGCCCTCGAGGTGCGCGCCGACGGCAGGATCCCCGCCGACGGCGGCGCCGCGGTGCACCCGCACTGGGCCTCCTGGCGGGAGCGCGTCGGGATCGTCGTCGTGATGGTGGGCGGCACCCTGCTGCTCACGCCGCTGTTCCGCGCGCTCGGCTCGTACGAGCCGGTGTGGTCGGACGCCTGGATCTTCATGGGCTCCCTCGTCGCCACCTACGGCATGGCCAAGGGCTGGGTCGAGTTCTGGCTGGTCTGGGTGGCGGTGGACGTCGTGGGCGTGCCGCTCCTCTGGTCGGCGCAGTACTACGCGACCGCACTCATGTACGTGTTCTACGGCGCCTTCACGCTGACCGGGTTCTTCGTCTGGTGGCGCGTGCACCGCCGCGAGCAGGCCGAGGCGGAGTCGACGATCGCCGCCTGACGCCCGACGGCGCGGCGGTGGTCCTCAGTCGTCGCCGTCGAGGACGGTCGACGGCGTGGCCGGCCGGGCCTCGAGCCGTTCCTCGGCCAGGACGGCGTCGACCAGGTCCGCAGGGCCGCCGACCGCCACCTCGGCCGTGTAGATCGGCGCCCCGAGGAACCACGCGCGGTGCTCGGGCCAGACGTGCGAGGGCAGCTCCACGACGTCCCGGAGCGCGATGACCGACCGGGTCGTGCCCGTCCACACGTGATAGTCCCGATGAGGGAGCCGGAGCCGTTCGGCCGACGGCCGCGCGACGAGCTCGGCGAGCAGGTCCGCCTCCGCAGCGCGCCGAGCCAGGGACAGCTCCTCGGCGGTGGGCTCGGGCCCGTCCGGGTCCCACGCGAGCCCGACGGCCGTCCCCGACGACCCCACACCGCCGGCGCGGTCGTACAACGACGGCCACCCCTCCCAGAGCGTGCCGTGCAGCACCCGCTCCCCCGTCCAGGGGGCGAGTGCGTCGAGCAGGACGCCGAGGCGCTCGGCGATGCCGTCCGGGTCGACGTCCCCCTCGTCGTCCCGGCTCAGCGGGACGACGGCGTACGCGGCGTACCGCTGCGGGACGGCGTGACCGAGCGTCGGCCCGAAGTCCCCCAGCAGCGGCAGGATCCACTCCCCTGCGCTCGGGTCGTCGTCCCAGCGGGCGCCCGCGCGGGCGAGGTCGTCGGCGTCGGTCATGCCCCGACCCTAGGAGCATCCAGGCCACCGAGGCCCGGACATACTGGCCCCGTGCGCGTCACCCTGGTCCGTCATGCTGCACCGCAGGTGTCCGCCGGCGTCGACCCCGCCGCGTGGCCGCTGTCCCCCGCCGGCCGAGCGGCGGCCCGCGACCTCCGCCTCCCCGCGGGCACGACCTGGGCGCGGCTCGGGCTCCCCGACGTCGTCCCCGTCGACCTCGCCCTCTGACGAGCCCGCACAGAGCCCGCACACGACGACGGGGACCCTCGCGGCTGCGCGGGTCCCCGTCGTGCGGAGGGTGCTGGGCTCAGGCGAAGGCGGAGACCCCGGTGATGTCGCGGCCCACGATGAGCGCCTGCATCGACTCGGTGCCCTCGTAGGTGTGCAGCGCCTCGAGGTCGGCGAAGTGCCGCGCGACCCGGTTGGCGAGCAGGATGCCGTTGCCGCCGAGCATGTCGCGGGCGATCGACGCGACCTCGCGGGCCTGGCGCGTCGTCGTGTACTTGGCGAGGGACGCCTGCTCGCCGGTCAGCGTGCCGGCGTCGGCGAGGCGCGTGATCTGCGCGACCAGCAGCTGCATCTGCGTGACCAGCGAGAGCATGCGGGTGAGCCGCTCCTGCACCATCTGGTTCTTGGCCAGCGGGCGGCCGAACTGGATGCGCTGCGTCGAGTACGCGGCGGCGGCCTCGTAGCAGGCGACGGCGTGCCCGACGGCGGACCAGGCCACCGCGAGGCGGGTCGCGAAGAGGACGGCGGCGGTCGCCTTGAACGACGTCGCGCCGGGCAGCGCGGCGTCCGCGGGGACGAACACGTCGTCGAGCACGATGTGCGCCTGCCAGATGGCGCGCAGCGAGACCTTGCCCTCGATCGTGGTGGCGGCGTAGCCGGGGGCGTCCTGCGGGACGATGAAGCCGTGCACCTGGTTGTCGCCGTCGTCGCCGACGAGACGGGCCCACACGACGGTGATGTCGCCGCAGGAGCCGAAGCCGATCCACTTCTTCTCGCCGTCGAGCACGTAGCCCTCGACGCCGTCGCGCGTCTCCTTGCGGGCGGTGGTCTCGAGCGAGACGGAGTCCGAGCCGTGCGTGGGCTCGGTGAGCGCGAACGCGCCGAGGATCTCGCCGCGCGCCATCGGCTCGGCGTACTGCTCGATCTGCTCCGGCGAGCCGTGCATGATGATCGACCGCAGGGCGAGGCCGCCCTGGACGCCGCAGATGGTGGCGACGGAGCCGTCGCCGCGCGACATCTCCATGCTGGCGAGGCCCTCGGCCATGAACGACACGGACGGGCGGCCGGGCACGTCGACGCCGTCGCGCAGGAAGTCGCGCTCGGCGAGCTTCTTCACGAGGTCGAACGGCACCTCGGCGCGCTCCCAGTAGCCGTCGATGACGGGGAGCACCTCGTCCTGGACGAACTCGCGGACGGCGAGCTGGTGCGCGCGCTCCTCGGGGGCGACGCCGGCGAAGGCGCCCACGTAGTCGAGGTCCAGCGGCTGCGAGACGTCGTAGTCGGGGGCGGTCACGCCGGGCATGACGGGGGCGGTGCGGGTCATCGACGACCTCTCTCTGCACGGGGGTCCGGCGTTCCGGGCCCGGAGAAGGAGGGCCGGCGCCGCCACGAGGCTGGTGGTGTGGCGACGCCGACCTGCCCCCATGGTGACCCGCGACGGCGTCTCAGGTCAAGCGATACTCGGTCTCAGGGCGCGCGGTCGACGATCCTGGGGTGATGGCGACGACCAGCGCGGGGCTGCTGCTCTACCGGACCACGCCCGACGGCGGGCTCGAGGTGCTGCTCGGGCACATGGGCGGGCCGTTCTGGGCGCGCAAGGACGAGGGCGCGTGGACCGTGCTCAAGGGCGAGCTCGAGCCGGACGAGGAGCCGCACGCGGCCGCGCTCCGCGAGGCGGCGGAGGAGCTCGGGCTGCCGCTCCCGGAGCCGTCGTCCCCCGACGTCGACCTCGGCGAGGTGCGGCAGAGGTCCGGCAAGCGCGTGGTCGCGTGGGCCCGTCCGTGGCCGGACCCGCAGCCGGACCTCGCCACGGCCCGCAGCAACACCGTCGAGATCGAGTGGCCGCCGCGCTCCGGGAAGCGGATCGAGGTGCCGGAGATCGACCGCGTCGCCTGGTTCGGGCCCGACGACGCGCGCCGCCTCGTCGTCAGCGCGCAGGCCGCGCTCGTCGACCGCCTCGAGGCCGCGCTGGCCCCCTGACCCCGGCCTCGACCGCCGCTAGCCGGTGAACGTCAGCCACAGGAGCGCGATGTTGAGCGCCACGATGACTGCGGCCACGGCCCAGGCGGCCACCTGGGTGAGGACGCCGTTGCGGAAGCCGCCCAGCAGGCCGGCGTCGCGGGTGATCCGCACCAGCGGCACCATCGCGAACGGGATGCCGAAGCTCAGCACCACCTGGCTCACGACCAGCAGCCACGTGGGCGACACCCCCGTGGCGAGCAGCACGATGGCGGGCACCAGGGTGACCAGGCGCCGGGCCAGCAAGGAGACCCGGACGCGGAGCAGCCCGGACATGATCTCGGCCCCCGCGTAGGCGCCGACCGACGTGGACGCGAGCCCGGACGCCAGCAGGCCGACGCCGAAGAGGACGGCCACCGCCGGCCCGAGGGACGACTCGATCGCGGCGTGCGCGCCCTCGATCGAGTCGGTGCCGGTGCGGCCCGGGAGGTTCGCGGCGGCGAGCAGCAGCATCGCGATGTTGACCCCGCCCGCGAGCACGAGCGCCGCGACCACGTCCCAGCGCGTGGCGGTGAGCAGGCGGCGCACGGTGGCGGTCGACGGCGGCGCGGGCTCGTCGTCGCCGTCCGCCACCCCGGCGGCGAGGAGGTGCTGACGCTGCACGCGCGCGTCGTGCCGCACCCGGTCGCGCGCGAGAGACGAGTGCAGGTAGATCGCGTGCGGCATCACCGTGGCGCCGAGCATCGACGCCGCCAGCAGCACCGACTCGGGGCCTTCGAGGCGCGGCACCATCCCGCCGAGCACGGCGCCCAGGTCGGGCGGCGAGAAGAACAGGCCCGCGCAGAACCCGATCGTGAGCACCACGAGCATCGACGTCACGACCGACTCGAAGACGCGCTGCCCGCGCCGCTGCTGGACCGTGAGCACCAGCATGGACACGACGCCGGTGATGAGGCCGCCCAGCACCAGCGGGACGCCGAACAGCAGGTGCAGGGCGATGGCGCCGCCGATCACCTCGGCGACGTCGGTGGCCATCGCGACCACCTCGGCCTGCGCCCAGTAGACGACGCGGCCGCGCCGGGAGAGCCGCTCGCCGAGCACCTCGGGCAGCGACCGGCCGGTGACCACGCCGAGCTTGGCCGACAGGTACTGCACCAGCACCGCCATGACGTTCGCGACCACCAGCACCCACACCAGCAGGTAGCCGAACCGCGCGCCGGCGGTGAGGTTGGCGGCCACGTTCCCCGGGTCCACGTAGGCGATGGCGGCGACGAACGCCGGGCCGAGCAGCGCCACGATCCGGGCGGGGCGGGCGCCCCGGTGGCGGGCACCGCTCGCGCCGGTGCCGTCGGCGCCGGGCGCGGGCGGCGCCGGGGCGGTGGCGGGCGTCGGTCGGCTCACGGGACTCCTTCGGTCGGATAGTTTTCGGGTGTCCGAAACTCTAGACGTCTATCACCGTATCTCGCATCCCTGCCTGCGTCCGGGGCCGCCTCCGAGACCGGTCTGCCACGATGTCGGTCGTGCCCACCACGCAGCCGCCCTCCGCGCGGCGAGACCCCGGTCCCCTCGGCGCCGTGCTGAGGTCCCCGTGGCTGCTGGCGCTCGGCTTCGTCGCGGTCCACGCGTGGGTGGTGAACCAGGCGATCACCTGGGGGAACACCATCTACGGCGACGTGACGCTGTACGAGTGGTGGGCCCGCCACGGCCTCACCACCGGGCAGTGGCCCGTGCTCGACTACGACTGGGTGTACCCCGCCGGCGCGCTCGTCCCGGTCACGCTGCCCGCCCTCCTGTCGCACGGCGTCCTGGGGTACGAGATCGTCTGGACGGCGATGGTCGTGGCGCTCGACGCCGTCGCCACGATCGTGCTGGTGCGGTCCGCCCCCCGCGGCGTGCTCGGCGCCTGGTGGTGGCTCGCGTTCCTCGTCGCGCTCGGCCCGATCTTCGTGGGGCGGCTCGACGGCGTCGTCGCGCCGCTCATCCTCGTCGCGCTGGTCGTCGCCTCCCGCCGCCCGGCGCTCGCGACGGCGGTCGCCACCGCCGGGGCGTGGATCAAGATCGCGCCGGGCGCCGTCGTCGTGGCCCTGGCCGCCACCCGCGCGCGCTGGCGGGACCTGCTGCGGCACGTCGTCGTGCCGGGGGCGGCCGTCAGCGTGGTCGTCGTCGGGCTCGCCCTCGCGGGCGGCGCGGGCGAGCGCGCGTTCTCCGTCTTCGGCCAGCAGGAGGCGCGCACGCTGCAGGCCGAGTCCGTGTTCGCGACCTGGTTCAGCGTGGCGCGCCTGTGGGACCCGACCGTGCGCATCGACTACAACGACGTCATCTACACGTACGAGGTGCAGGGCGAGGCCGCCCGGCAGGTCGCCACGGCTCTCGACTGGCTGCTGCCCCTCGTGGTGCTCCTGCTCGCCGCCCTCACCTGGTGGACGGCGCACCGCCGCCCCGACCACGCCGGCGACATCCTGCTGCTCAGCACCGCCGCCCTGCTGCTCGCGCTCATCGTGTTCAACAAGGTGGGGTCGCCCCAGTTCGTCGCGTGGATCGGGCCGCCGCTGGCCGCCGCGCTCGCGCTGGCCGGCCCCGGCACGCGCCGGCTCTGGGGACCGCCCGCCGTCGGGGCGCTGCTCGCCGCGCTCGGCACGCAGATCGTCTACCCCGTCGCCTACGGGGAGTTCCTCGCCGGCGAGCCCGCGATGATCGCCGTCGAGGGGCTGCGCAACCTCGCGCTCGTCGTGCTCCTCGGGGGCGCGGTCTGGCGGATCGCGCAGCTCGGGCGCGACGGCGTGCGGGACGTCGCCGGCGACGCGACCGCCTGAGCCAGGCGTTCACCGGCAGGCCGGCGCGCGTTCACCGCGACCTCCCCGGGCGGCCATCCGTCCTCCCTACGGTCACCCCGAGGGCGCGCAGGCGCGCGCCACCGGCCCGCCACGGAGGACCCCTTGCGCAACGCCCGCACCCCGGTGCCCGACCACCTCACCCCCCGGCCCCGGCGGCGCGCCGTCGTCGGAGCCTGCGCGACGACTCTCGCCGTCGCGCTGGCCGTGCCCCTCGCGCTCACCGCGTCGGCCCACCGCGACACGCAGCCCGGCGCGGGCGTCGTCGCGCAGCCGGTGACGACGTCCGCCGACGACGCCCGCATCGCCCTCTCGCCGCTCGGCTCGTACGCCACGGGGGTCTTCGACCGTTCGGCGGCGGAGATCGTCGCCTACCACGCGCGCTCGCAGCGCCTGTTCTCGGTGGACGCGCAGGCGGGCGAGGTCACCGTGCTCGACGTCGCGCGGCCGTCCGCGCCGCGCCAGCTCTTCGCGCTCCGGACCACGGGCGTGCGGGCCGCCGACGGCACCACCGTGCCCGACGGCGCGATCGCGAACTCGGTGGCCGTCCGGTCCGACGGCCTCGGCGTGGTCGCCGTCGAGTCCCCCGACAAGGTCTCCGACGGCTGGCTCGTGCTGTTCGACGCCGCCGGCGACGGCCGGGCCCTCGGCGCGTGGCGCGTCGGCGCCCTGCCCGACATGGTGACGATCACGCCCGACGGGCGCAGCGCCGTCGTCGCGAACGAGGGCGAACCCGCCGACGACTTCGGCGTGGACCCCGAGGGCACCGTGTCCGTCGTCGCGCTCCCCGACCGCGTGTCCGGCAAGGGGTCGGGCACGAAGGGGCCGGCGGTCGAGCAGTCCGCCGTGCGCACCGCGACGTTCCACGCCTTCGAAGGCGACGCGCTGCCCGAGGGGGTGCGGGTCTTCGGGCCGGACGTGGCCGGCCCGGACGGGTCGCTGGAGCACCGCGTGTCGCGCAACCTCGAGCCGGAGTACGTGACGGTGTCGAAGGACTCCCGCACCGCGTACGTCGCGCTGCAGGAGGCGAACGCCGTCGCCGAGGTGGACCTGCGCAGCGCCCGCACCACCGACCTGTGGTCGCTCGGCAGCAAGGACCACGCGGTGCCCGGCCAGGGCATCGACCCGTCCGACAAGGACGGCGTCGCCGCGATCCGCGAGGTGCCGGTCCGCGGGCTGTACATGCCCGACGGGATCGCGTCGTACACCTCGCACGGCCGGACCTACCTCGTCACCGCGAACGAGGGCGACGCCCGCGAGTGGGGCGACTACGCCGAGCCCGCGCGGGTCAAGGACCTCGGCAAGGGCGGCCTCGCGCCGGTCTGCGCCGACTCCCCCGCGTTCGGCCTGCGGGGCGACGCCGACCTGGGCCGCCTCACCGTCACCACCGCGTCCGGGCTGCGCGCCGACGGCTCCTGCTACGAGCAGCTCTACTCGTTCGGCGGCCGGTCCTTCTCCGTGTGGACCACGGACGGCGACCTCGTCTTCGACTCCGGCGACCAGTTCGAGCAGGTGACCGCCGGGGCCCTCGGCGACGCCTTCAACACCAACCACATCGAGACCAAGGGCGACGGCCGCAGCGACGACAAGGGCCCCGAGCCGGAGAACCTCGCGATCGGCGAGGTCTCGGGCCGCACCTACGCGTTCGTGGGGCTGGAGCGCGCCGGCGGCGTGATGGTCTACGACATCACGCGGCCGCAGCGCTCCGAGTTCGTCACCTACGTCTCGAACCGCGACTACTCCGTGTCCGTCGAGGACGCGATCGAGGACGGGGCCGACCCCGCCGCCGCGCTCGCCGGCGCCGGCGACCTCGGCCCCGAGGGGCTGGCGTTCGTCCCCGCCTCCGGATCCCCCACGCACCGGCCGCTGCTCGCCGTCGCGAACGAGGTGTCGGGCACCACGACGCTCTTCCAGGTCGACCGCCTCACCGGGCGTCGCTGACCCCGGGCGAACGGCGCCCCCGGCCGCCCCGCGGCCGGGGGCGCAGGCACCCCCGACTCCCGGGTACCGTGCCTGTCATGACCCTCTCGCAGTACCTGGACGAGTGCGCCACCCGCGCGGCGCTGGTCCTCGGGCACGGTATCGAGGTCAGCGTGTCGATCCGCGAGCACGGCATCTCCCTCAAGGCGGGGAGCAGCTCCCGCGCCGCGGCGCGCTGCGACCAGGCCGAGGCCCGCGCGGACACGGGGCCCTGCATCGACGCGATGCGGGTGCGGGAGGCCCTCACCACCGACGTCGCCACGGCGCCCGCCCGTTGGGAGGCCTGGGCCACGGCGGCGAAGGAGGCGGGGTTCGTGCAGGCGCTCGGCGCGCCGGCCGTGGTCGGGCCCGGGGTCCAGGTCGCGCTCAACGTGTACTCGCGCACGGGCGGGGACTGGCCCGCGGACTTCGTCTCGACCTGCACCGCCTACGCCCTGCTGACCGCGGACGCGGTGCGCCTCCAGCTCCAGTTCGCCGACCTCGGGGCGGCCGTCGCCGCCCTCCACCGGAAGATCGCCGACGACGTCGCCGTCGAGCGCGCCGTCGGGGTGCTGATGGCGGCGAACGACTGCACCGAGGACGACGCCCGGCGGGTGCTCCTGACCGCCTCGCAGGGGCGTGACCTCCCCCTGCGGGAGGTGGCCGACACGGTCGTCCGGTCCCTCGTCCTCGGCGGCGAGGACGACGTCATCGGCGGGTCGGATCGCTGACGCCCGAGGCCAGCACCGCCGCGCCACCGCGGGGCGGCCCGTCCGCGCGCGACGCCTCGACACGTGCGTGAGCCGACGGTGGGACACTGGGTCCGGAGCGACAGGACGGAGCCCCCGGTGAACACCTCCGAGCTTCTGGGACTCCTCGCCCGCGCCCTGACCGAGGTCGAGGGCGCCGAGCTCACCCCCGCGACACGGCTGTGCCGCGCGTGCTTCGACGTCCTGGGAGCGCAGGGCGGCACCGTGACGGTGGCCGCACCGCCCGGCGAGCAGCTGACGATCACCACCTCCGGAGGGGCGTCGGCCGAGCTCAGCAGCATCCAGGAGCTGCTGGGCGACGGTCCCGGGCACACCGCGATCGCGGAGGACAGGATCGTGGTCACCCCGCTGCGCCCGAGCACCGGGGCCGGCGACGTCTTCTCCCTCTTCGCCGCCGGGGACGAGCACGTCGAGGACGCCACCTGGTACGCCGTGCCGATGCGCGTGGGCGGGGTCCCCGTCGGCGCGCTGGGGCTCTACGTGGTGGGGACCTTGGCCCGCAGCCTCGAGGACGCGCAGTTCCTCGCCGACGCCGTGGGCACCGCCGTCCTCGGCGAGCTCGACGAGGACGGGTCGTCCACCCGGGCACAGGTGCACCAGGCCACGGGGATGGTCTCCATCCAGCTGCGCCTGTCGCCGCCGGACGCGCTCGCGGTGCTCCGCGCCCACGCGTTCGTGCAGGGCACGACGCTCGAGGCCGTGGCAGACGACGTCGTGGCCCGACGGCTGTCGCTCGCCGGGGACGGGCACGAGCCCGTCCAGTCGCACACCGCCGACGAGGCCTGAGCGCTCAGTCCGTGCGGGGCGCCGCGAGCAGCCCGCGGACCGCCGAGCGACGGTCCAGGTCCTGGCGGTGCGCGACGGCGACGATGGCCTGCGCGAGGTCGCGGATCGGGACGTTGTGGTCGTTGGAGGTCCGGCGCATCACCTGGAACGCGGTGGCGGGGTCCACGTCGTAGAGCACGGCGACCATGCCCTTCGCCTGCTCGATCACCCCGCGGCTCTCGGCCGACGCCCGGATGTCGGCGGTCGCGCGCGCGTGGGCACGCTCGGCGACGACGGCGGTGAGGTCGACGAAGTACCCCTCGAGCGCGAAGGCGCCCGGACCCTGTTCGGCACGCACGCCGCGGCCGACGACGGCGATCGTGAGCTCGCGTCCGCGGGCGTCGAGCAGCCGGTGGACGACGGAGAACGCCTCGCCCGTGCGCATCGCCGCCGCGAGCGCCTCGCCGGTGCGCTCGCGGTCCTCCGCGTGGACGTGGGAGAGCACCAGCCCGGTGGTGGGCACCACCTCGTGCGGGGCGAACCCGTGCAGGGCGTACACCTCGTCCGTCCAGGTCCACCGGTCCGACGCCGGCTCGAGCCTGAACTGACCGACCAGGCGCGGGGGCTCGAGCGTCTGCGCCTCGGCTGCCAGGGTGTCTACGGGCAAAGGTCGCCTCCGACCGGATCGACTGCACCGGCCATTGCTTGACCGATGATGCCGACCCTAGCAAGCGGCCGCACTCGGGACGACGGGCGCCCCGAGCCACTACGTTGGGCGCGTGCCGACACCGACGTCGCCCCCGCTCCTCCGCCCCGCCCGCCGCACCGCGCTCGGGCTTGCGACGGTCCTCGCCGTCGCCGGCGCCGCGGCGTGCAGCGTCGAAACCCCCACCGCGGGCGGCTCGGTCGAGGTCCAGGTCCTGTCCAACGAGTGCGGCGACGACGGCTGCCTGGCCGCTCCCGCCGTCGGTGCCGAGGTCGAGCTGCTGCTCGGCTCGTCATCCGTCGACAACGAGGTGACCGACGCCGACGGCATCGCCCGGTTCCACACGGACTCCGTCGGCGTCTTCGAGGTCGTCGCGCACGTCGGCGATGTGTCGTCCCTGCCCTCGGAGGTGTCGGTCGATGGCGGCGGCGCCCTGACCGACGTGGCGATCATGGTCCAGGCGCCGGGAGGCCCGTGATGCGAGCGCGACGCCGGCGCCCAGGCGAGACGACGGCCGTGCCGCACATCGTGCGAGGCATGCTCGCCGTCGTCGCCCTCCTCGCGACGACAGGGTTGTCGTCCGGGTGCGGGGTCTTCCCGCAGAACGCGTACTGCGCCGCGAACGACCCGGTGGTCACGCCGACGAGCGTGAGCCCGGGCGACGAGGTGGACGTCCGGGTCGACGGGGTCGGCGGCCTGGACTGCTCCACGGAGCTGCCGGACCACGCCCGGTACGAGATCTCGATCATGTCGCTGGTGGACGGCACGGGAAACGACGACGTCGGCAGCCACTACTACTCGGCGGACCTCGTCGTCGTCGACCCGGACGAGGACGGCGCCGCGCGGACCACCGTCGTCGTGCCGGAGGACATGCCGCCGGGGCCGGCCGAGATCTCGGTGGACCTCGAGAACGCCAAGACCCTGTGCGAGATCGACCCGAGCATGCAGTGCCCGATGAACCCGTCGGCCGCCATCGACGTCGTCGGTTGACCGCCGTCCCCGGCTGCTAGGTTGCCGCGGGTGCGCAGGGTGTCGGTGGTCGGTGCGGCAGGGTCCGGCAAGTCGACGCTCGCCCGGGAGCTGGCGGCACGGCTCGGCGTGCGACGCGTCGAGCTGGACGCGCTGTTCTGGGGCCCGGACTGGACGCCCCGCCCGCGCGAGGAGTTCCTGGCGGACGCCCGGCGCGAGATCGGCGGCGACGCGTGGGTGATCGACGGCAACTACTCCGCCCTGCAGGCGGAGATCTGGGCACGGGCGGACGCCGTCGTCTGGCTCGACCCGCCGAGGCCGGTCGTCATGGCGCAGGTGTACCGGCGCACGCTGGCGCGCGCCGTGGACCGCACGGAGCTCTGGCCGGGCACCGGCAACCGGCAGCGGTGGCGCGACGTCCTCGCGCCCTGGCGCAGGGACGGCATCGTGCGCTGGTCGTGGGACCAGGTGGGGCGTTACCCCGAGCGGTACGGCACGGCGATGGCCGACCCCGCCCACGCGCACCTGGCGTTCCACCGGCTGCGGTCGCGCGGCGCGGTCGACACGTTCCTCGCCGCCGCCGGCTGATCCCGAGGTTCGACGACCACGGGTCGATGACTCCGCGCCGCCGGGGCGGTCCACCCTGCATGACCAGAGTGGTGGGCGACATCTCGATCTCCCTCGACGGGTACGTCACCGGGCCCCACCCGGGTCCCGAGAACGGTCTGGGCGACGGCGGCGAGGCCCTGCACACCTGGGCGTTCAGCGACGACCCCGTCGACCGGGAGCAGCTCCGCACCGCCACCGAGCGCAGCGGCGCCGTCGTGCTCGGGCGGCACCTGTTCGACGTCGTCGACGGCCCGCAGGGCTGGAACGACGAGGTGGGCTACGGCGCGCGCGAGGTGGGGACGCCACCGTTCTTCGTCGTCACGCACCACGCCCCCACCCGCACGCGGCTCGCGTTCTGGACCTTCGTCACGACCGGCCTGCATGACGCCGTCGAGCAGGCTCGCGCGGCCGCGCACCAACTGTCCGCGGAGGCCGGCGACGACCGCGACGTCGTGCTCATGGGCGGCGGGCTCACCGTCGGGTCGGCGCTGGACGCCGGGCTGCTCGACGTCCTCGTGCTGCACCTGTCCCCCGTCGTCCTCGGGTCCGGGACGCCACTGTTCGTCGGCGGCCGCACGCACTCCCTGACGCAGCGGGCGGTGACGCCGTCGACGACGGCCGTGCACGCCGTCTACGACGTCGGCCGGCAGGATTCCGGGCGCTGATCCTCCGGGAGCACGAGGTCCGCGAGGGCCGCGCGCAACGCGTCGGTGCCCGGCCCGGGCGCGAAGGCGGGGATGCGCAGGAAGTCCTCGAGGTCGGCGCGGGAGAAGTCGGCGAGCCGTTCCGCGCGGGCGTCGCGGATCGACTCGACGACCGTCGGGCCGTGCACGAAGACCGGGTCGGTGAGCCGCAGCCGGCCGTCGCCGGTCTGCAGGATGTTGCCCGGCCGGATGTCGGCGCCGCCCCAGAGCCGGTAGCGCCGGGCGCCGTCGGCGAGCAGGTCCTCGACGCGGCGGCGGAGGTCGACGACGCCGGGGTGGTCGGTGAGGTCGGCGGGCACGTCGTCGGGCGGCGGGGCGTCGGTGGCGCTGGTGACGCCGAGGGACCGCACGAGCCGCAGCGCCCGGTCCCGGTCCGCCGGGTGCAGGCGCTCCATGACGACGACGTAGCCGCGGTGCCGCAGCGGCACGACGTCGTCGATCCGCACGACGAACGGGTGCGGCCGCGCGGCGAACGCGTCCGCGAAGAGCCGGAACGCCGGGTCGAACGGCGTGACCCGCGCCGCCAGCGTGCCGTCCGGGGACGCGAGCACCCACGCCCAGTCGCCCGTCCCGACCAGGGTCCAGCCGTGCGACTCGAGCAGGGCGCGCGCGTCGGCGGCGGTGGTGTCGGGGGCGATGGTCGGGAGCACGGCCCCAGGATCCGCCGGCGCGAGCGACGCCGTCAGGTCCTTTTCCCGCCAGGACCGGCGCGACGACGTGCCGTGGACGACGTGTCGGCAACGACGCCGCCACGCTCGCCGACGTCGTACCCACTGACGGTTCACGGCGCGGAACTGACGCCAGGTGCAACGTCGATGCCGCGACGCCCTGCGTACCACCCTCCTGGGTGCCGCCACGCGATGCTGCTGGCGCGGCGACGCCTAGAACGGCGCGAGCGTCTCCAGCAGGATGGCGCCGACCATCGCGGCGAGCGCCAGCGAGATCACCAGTACGGGCGACCGGCGGCG
Source organism: Isoptericola sp. NPDC057653 (assembly GCF_042799955.1). Lineage (NCBI taxonomy): Bacteria > Bacillati > Actinomycetota > Actinomycetes > Micrococcales > Promicromonosporaceae > Isoptericola > Isoptericola sp. NPDC057653. The sequence goes on from NZ_JBHVHP010000003.1 coordinate 396,157, forward strand.
ACGGCGAAGGGCGCCGATCTCCGCGACGAGCACCCAGACGAACAGCCCGGCCGTCAGGAGCCGCCACACCACCCCGCCCACGGACGGGGCGTCGAGGACGTTGAGGACGTGGCGCCACCACGCGCTGACGAACAGGCCCGCCACGCCCGCCTGGATCAGCGCCAGGCCCGCGACCGCCGCCCCCCGCAGCAGACGGTCGCCGCGGTCGTCCGCGTCCGCCCCCGCGAGCTCGTAGCCGTCCGTGCGTCGCGCTGCCATCGTCGGTCGTCTCCCGGGTGGTCGTGAGCGGCCGCCGGTCCCCCGGCGCCTGGCCGACCAGTGTCCGGCGCGGGGGCGCGAAAGTACAACCTCCGACGTCGTCGGCCGGCGACCATTCATCATCTCCTGACAACGATCACTACCTGGTGATAGTTTCGATCCATGGCCGCACCGGAACGTCGTGACCTGCTCGGGCTGCTCGGCCCGCTCTACCGCAACCTGCGGCGCGCGGAGGAGCGCTGCGCGCAGGAGTCCGGGCTGTCGATGTGGCAGTACGCGGTGCTGTCGGTCGCCGCGCGCGAGGAGGGGCAGAGCCAGACCCAGCTCGCCGACCGCCTCGGGTACAGCAGGAACCGGATCGTCGGCGACCTGGACGTGCTGCAGGCCCGGGGCCTCGCCGAGCGCCGCACGGACGCTGACCGGCGCCGCAACTCCATCCACGCGACCCGCGCAGGGGCAGCCGTCGTCGCCGAGATCCAGCGGGCCATCTGGGCCGCCGAGGACGAGCTGCTGGCCGATCTCCCGGCGGGTGGCCGCGCCTCGTTGCAGTCGCTCCTCGAGCACGTCGGGGCGCGGCCCGAACCGAGAGGCTGACCATGGACACGTCCGCGCTGCACACGGCCACCGAGGCGTTCGCCGCCCTCGCGTCGGAGGTGACGCCCGGCGACCTCGCGGCGTCCACCCCCTGCGAGGGGTGGGACGTGGCGGACCTGTACCGGCACGTCGTCACCGAGAACATCCACTTCGGTCAGGCCGTCGCGGGAACCGAGGGTGCGTCGTCGGACCCGCTCCGGCTGCCCGCGCTCGACCGGGTCGGCCCGGCCTGGCCGGGGCTGGAGACGAGCTACCGCCGCACCGCCGACCTCATGGAGCGCGCGTTCGCCGCCGCCACAGACGCCACGCAGCGGAGGGCGGTGCCCGGCGTCCCGGGCGAGCGCACCGTCGAGGACCTGTACGAGATGCAGCTCTGCGACACCGTCATCCACACCTGGGACCTCGCCCGCGCCCTCGACCTTGGTTACGACGACGTCGACGCCACCCTCGCGCAGCGCGTGCTGCGCCGCATGCAGGCCGTGCCCGACACCGCCCGCGGTCCCGGCCGCGCGTTCGCCGAGGTCCGCAGCGGCGCCCGACCCGGCGCCGGCCCCCTCGAGCAGATCGTCGTGCTGTCCGGCCGCACGCCCTGACCGGTCCCGTGCCGCTACTGTCTGGCTCGTGAGCGACGACGTGGTCGAGTTCAAGGTCCGCTTCCGCCGTCGGAGCGGGAGGATCGCCCTGGCGGTCGTCGCCGTCCTGGCACTCCTCGTGGCGTGGTGGGCGGTCTCGGGGACCGCCGCCGTGGCCCAGGGCTCGGCGGCGTCGTCGGGCGTGGGGCACGGGGACGACTGCGACTACCCGGACGAGGAATTCTGGGCCGTATACGCGAAGGACGAGGCGCCCGTCGCCGTCCAGACCGTGCGCAACGAGGGCCGTTGGCCTGTCGAGGTGATCAGCACCAGGCCCGAGGCGTACCGCTTCAGCCCCGTCCCCGACGACCCGAGGTACGACGCCACGTTCCCGTCCGACCCGCTGCTCGGCGCACCGCCGGACGACGAGACGTCCGACCGCGTGACGATCCCGCCCGGCCGCGAGGCCTCGATGTGGATCATCGACCCGTTCCGTCCCGAGAACGAGTTCACGCGCGGCGGTCAGATGGGTGCCGGCGACCGGATCGGCGTCGAGAGCGCAACCGTGCAGGTCTGGTCGCTCGGAATCCGCCGCGACGCCGACGTCGCCTTCTACGGCACGCTCTGGCAGAGCGAGCTCACCAGCGACTCGGAGGAGTTCAAGTCGGAGCTCTCGCAGCTGTGCGAGAGCTGAGGATCGCCAGTTCACCGATGAAGACCTTCATCTAGGGAGCGGGTTGCGGGTCGCTGCGCGCTCCTGCTGTTCTCGTCCTGCATAGTCTCGCCACCAGGCAAGACCCTGCCTGGGGAGCGCAGGAACGCGGCACTACGATCTCGACATGTCGGTTGATGACGAGTCGCCCCGGCCGCGGCACATCCGTCATCTCGGCGATCCCCTGGCCGGGACCCCGTGGAGCCGGCTCGGAGACGTGGTGCGCGTCGACATCATCAAGGCGCGCGAGTTCGGCAAGGTCGTCCGCGACATCGGCCGGTGGCTGCATCGTCAGCGCAGAGGACGGTAGCCGAGATGGAACGTCTTACCCATCAGTGGCCCGTATTCGCCGAAGAACTGCGGGCGGCATTGATCGCGGAGGGCGAGGAGGAGCTCGCGGCGAGCGCGCGCGAACTCGAAGTCGCCGAGCGATGCGACTGCGGCGACGACCTCTGCCAGAGCTTCTTCACCGGCCCCGCTCCTGACGGTCAGTGGGGGCCCGGGCTTCGGAACGTCTGGCTGGAGCCGCCGTGGCCGGGACTGCTGATCGTCGACGTCGTCGACGCCGTGATCCGCTACGTGGAGGTCGTAGACCGCCCGGCGCAACTGAACTAGCCGCGCGGTCGCTAGAAGCCCCAGGTTCCCTGAAGCAGAACGACCACGACAGCCGCTGTAGCCAATCCGATCACGAGCAACGGGCGCGCCGGTCGGGGGCGCATCTGACGATGAAAACGGCGTACGGGGAAACAACCAGGGGCCCCACGTCCGCGTGCTGCGGGTGGGGCCCTTCGGGTGGCGGTAGCGGTGGGCTTGAAAACGGCGCGTTGGGCCGCCCTGCTCGCTCGGGTCGTTCTGGCATCTGACCTGCTCTTTCGCGGCGCTGCTCATTGGACCGCCTTGCACCCGCCGGCACCGATCCGCCGTTCAAAACGGAGGCAATTCGGCGACCTGTCGGCACCTCAGCCGGTGGGGACACTCGGAGGCGCCGTACCGATAGCGGAGCACAAGAGGTCGGCGAAGGTCCGGGTCAAGGGTGGCCGCAGGCCATCGCGTAGCGACGCCGCAGGCGCCCTTGACGCGGACCGGAGTCGGCCGGATGCTCGGCGGTCGGTGCGGGGCCGGACCGCGACGTTCCGCTATCGTCCAGCCACCGGCAGCCTCGCCGGCTCTCAGGCCGGAAGGGCGGTTGCAGTGGGGTCAGCAGTGAATCAGCCAGCATGGGTGGAGTGTCTAAGCGCCTGGGACAACAACTTTCGGCTCTGGGTGACTCCGTTGTTGGGACCGCCCTTTCTCGTCCTGGCGCTCCTTGCTCCGTTCCCGCCAGCATGGTTCTGTCTCATCCTCGCCGCCCTGACGCCCGGGACGCTGGTCCTGATGTGGGTGCAAGCGCGGAAGTGGCGACTGCATCCCGTGGCGGACGAGTGGACTTCGTTCGAATCGCGGTGGGCCTCAGCGCGGTCGCGTTGCTGCTAGTTGCAGCGTTCTACGCAATGCGCGAGTGGGGCCCCGTAGCTGGCGCCATCGCGGCAGTCGCCTACTACCTACTCGTGTGGGTGACAGCCCGGCACGTGGCCGCGCAGCTGGACGCCCGGCAACGGAGACGGGATGCAGCGGCGCGCGCCACGATTGTGGAGTGATTGCAGCGCCATCCGCTTGTCCTGACGGCCATATAGCGAGGCGGTTCCGAGACTGACTCGGGACCGCCTTCGTCATGCCGGGAGACCGAGCGGGTGGGGTGCGCGCAGCGAGCTTGCGAGCGGAGCGCGGGGCCCCGCCCGCTCAGCCTCCCGCGCGGCGGAGCCGCGCCTTGAGCCAGTAAGGAAAGTCCTCACAAGCACGTCCCGCTTCAAGATACGTTCGCACGAGCGCCCGCCTCGTGAGCCTTGCGGTGATACCGGCTCGGCCACTGGCCTTGGCTGCGCCTGAGCGCAGTGCGAGCGGCACCTATCGAGCCTGAGGCGTCCGAAGCGCAGAGCCTTCGGGCTAGCCTTCGGATAGCGTGTGGCCCTGTGAGCAGCGCACTCGACGAGCTTCGTGGCCTCGGGAAGAGGCTGACCGCACTCGGGTTACGAGACGTCGAAGAACTGGCAGCCTTGAACGAACGACAGCTATTGGCCCTACCCGGGATCGGCCCCGGGGCCGTTGCAAGAATCGGTTCGTTCCTCGCAGCCAGGGACCGGAAGCTCGCGGTCGACCCCTACGCTGCGTACGAGTGCGCGCGACACTCGGACACCGCGCGCGACGCCGAACTCCGCTCCTACTTCCTTTGCGACGCGTGCCGCAACGCCTACTCATCCGATGCGTTCAGCGGCCTAGCACCCGAGTGGGTCTCAGGCGAACGGATCGACGGATACTGCGGAAACTGCAACGAGCTACTTGTCGTTCGACTCTCGCAGTGGTTCGCGTGCGGCACATGTGATCGCGTAATGAGGTCTATCGGACGGAGCATTTCCTCCGCAAGGTTCGTCGAAGCGTCATGGGCTCGTTCCGTGAAGCACACTACGGAATACCGCCTCGTCGAGACTGATCCTGTAGCTCTTCGGCCGCGGGGTAAGCGTTCCGATCCGGAGAGAAAGCCGACCGTAGACTTTGAAGTTCACACTCCTGACGGCCAGGTCATCCTCGGCCTGGAGCTTAAGAGCGGACGCAGTGCGCTCCCGCGGGATGGTGTTGGCACACCGATGTCTCAGTTCCAACTCGACACGACGGATTGCGACGATATCACCACGGCCGCGAACACGATAGCTGCACCAGTCCTACTGGTACACGCTCAAGTTATCGGGCGCGCGGAGGCGCCGACCGAACGGTACGTGGGAGTCGGCCTATGGTTTGCGCGCCCCTGGGAGATGCTTGACAGTCTCGAAGCCGTACGCCAGCGCCCCCGAGAAACGCGAGACGCCGCCTACTTCAAGACCAAGATGTTCCGACCCTTCTCCGAAATACCCGCGTATCTTGAGACAGAACTCGAACAAGATCGCCGCCGGATGACAGACGAGGGATTTCCGCCACTCTATCAAAGATAGACGCAATCGACCAATGTCGATACTTGGCGGTAAGAGAATCATCCCTCCGAGTCAAATCTGGCTACACCAGCACGCACTTCCTTGATATCGCTCGGCATGAGCAGTACGGAGAACGCCCGGGCCCGAAGACTAAGGGGCAACGTGCGGCCCAAGGAATCGGTCGCCGTTGAAATGGATCATGTGGTCCGGGTTGTCGGCAACCCAGGCTTCAGTCTCCCACGCCAGTTCCGCCAGATACCGGCGCATGGTAGCGCGGTCGGGAAAACAATTCACGTAGACTAAGCCGGCAGTTGAGTCAGCGAACAGCGCACCGAGCGCGTCCCGGCGAGGTCCGTCAATGGGGCCATGGGTGGTAACAGCCTCCATCAGGAATAGCCAGTTCTTGCTCGGCAGATAGACCACAAGATCGGGCATCTTCCCGTGCGGGTCATCGATGACCACTCCCAGTCCGGCGAGCAGGTCGGGATGATAGAACGCGTACTTTTCATCCGCGTCACCGAGGTAAAGCACGATACCCCCGGGTGCGAAGCGGGAGCAGAACTCCTCAACCATCCGCACCAGCAGAAAGTTCTGTCCGCCGGGCGAGAGCGTCACCGTATCCCCCGCCGGCATGGTTACCGGGAGGCGGTGCATCTCCCGTGCCGCTTCTCGGGCTGCAAGCTGGCCTGGGAGTAGCACCAGGTACTCATCTAGGAGCGCTTGAAATTCGCCGGTCTCGTAGGCATGGATAATCGTGATCGCGCTGGGCGATACTCGATAATTGTTGAACTTGTCGTTGACAGCACGGGAGGGATTGTCGTGGTTGTACTCCACAAGCCCAGCCGCGACGAACTGGTGGAGGGTGAACTTCCGGACACTTTCCCGTGACCCCACGGCGTAGGACTTGCCCCAATTGGACGCGATCTCATCGATGAGCCGATTGACCGTCTTCGCATCGTTCGTGGCGTGAATCCACGGCTCGCCTGGCGTCAATCCGAGCAACGCCAGCAGCGTCCAGGCCGAGCGGTCGTTACACCTTACCCGATCGAATCCGAGTGACTTCAGCAGTTTCCGGGCGGACTCCAGCGTTGCAGGCACGAACGTCACAATACCGGAATCAGGCGGACAGCACCTGCTCTACGACCTTGTCAATGAGGTCTTGGTCCGAGAGTTCACCCGGAAGCGCTGCGCCCAGCTCTACAAGATCGTCGCGGCTTGGGAAAGGGAGGACCCCAAGGTCGCCTGCGTTGACCTGCGTGTGGCCCGAGAAGGTCCGAAACACCTCATCCAGTGGAGTCGAGTTGAGCCAAACTGCGAGCCCCTGGGCGAGCAAGGGTTCAAGCGGACTTCCATTCTCGTGAAGGTAGTTGGTCTTGTTGTCGAACGCGACTACGCCGGGCCGATCCCAGACTCCAGCGACGACGCGGCGCCGCTCCTCTTTGGCGGAGAATCTCTTAATCACGACGTAATTGCCGGGAACATTCGTAAGTTTCCTGGCTCTGTCCACCTCCACCACGAACCACTGCGGTTTTGGCGCGCGAGACAACGGGTGAGTGATTCGCCCATGGCGGACGTTGGCCTGATACACCATCGGTACGGTATTATCAGTCGGCTCGGTGACGAGCCAGTCACGGCTGCGGAAGTCGACAACGCGCCCTGTCGACGCCTTTATACCGAGATCTGCAAGCGTGAACTTGGCTGCGGCCGGCACATTCGTCGCCCCGTCAGTGAATCGCACAAATTGGTGCTTATCTCCGGGGACGACAACGATCTTTGACGAAACCGACTTGATGTCAACATGGTCGTTGTGGCCGACGCTTGCAGAAAGTACGACCTCGTCGGGCCAAGCTCCTCGTGTACCCGAGACAATGACATTCTCCTGAAGCACGCCCGAATCCGCGAAGACGGTACTGCGGCTCTCGAAAACGTGGAGCCTGTCGAGCCCTATCTGGCTCAGGAGCCATTTCCTGAATGCGGAGAAGTAGGTTCCGTTTGCCCACGATCTTGGGACAATCGTCACGCACTGCCCGCCAGGTGCGAGGGAATCTACAGCGAGGGCCCAGAACGCCGAGTAGACATTGGGCGTGTCTACTGTCTTGACCGCTGTCGCAACACGGTGTGGGTCCGCAGACGGCAGCTTGCCATACGGCGGGTTTTGAATCACCAAGTCGAATGGGCCTGTCACCCGGGGGTCGCCCATGGTCGCGAGGGCGACGTAGTCTCCTTCGACCAGACGTGTCCTCACGCCGTGCGTGGATTCGAGGTCTCCGAGGGTCGAACGCAGTGCCGGGATCACGTGCGGGTCGACCTCAACCACCGTGGCCTCGACGTCGAGGTCTGGCCGCTCAGACGTGATGCGCTCGAGTAGTGCCACCGTGAGCGAGCCTGCCCCAGCGCCAGGGTCCAGGACCCGAACCACACCGGAGAGGCCGTCGACCCGCAGCATAGACGCGATGAGGTCAGCGGCCTTCGCTGGCGTGAAGAACTGGCCCATGGCCGACTGCTTCGCTGGGTCGAGTCCTCCCAGCGCATCGCGACGCCTGGCTTCCGTGCGCTCCTTCAGACTCACCCGCCCAATCTACGTTCCAGCACCGACACACGTTGACCAGGGCGCGCTCGTCGGGGGGCCGTTCGGCCGGGTTGCCCCCCAGGAGCTGCTAGACCGCCCTATCTTGACCAGGGCGGACGCGCCCTGGGGCTTCCTCGCTCTGATCGGCCGGTGCGCCACGGCTAGTACTCGTCCCGCGCGATTCGCTGTGCGGCCAACCGGGGATGTCCCGCGGACTACCGCTGCCAGTCGACATCGGGCCGTGGACCATGCGCCCGAGCGGAACTGTCGGGGTCCTCGCACTGCTACCGTCAGCTCGAGGCTTGGAGAGCTATACGCTCGCGGACGCTGAAACGAGGACAAATGACGACAGAATCGGGATACGCGACAGTCAACCGTATCGTTGGCACGCAAGATCTCAGTTGGCTTTTGGAACAGCACCGTCGTGGACAACTGGACCTCGACCCGCCATACCAGCGGCGAAGCGTTTGGACCCCGCGCGACCGGCGGTCATTTATGGATACAGTTTTTAAGAACTACCCTTCACCTGCGGTATTCCTGCACAAGACCATCGACCTTGCGACCGGCGAGTCAATGTATCACGTCGTGGATGGCAAACAGCGGATCAGCACAATCCTTCTCTTCCTGAAGAATAAGGTCTACTTGCCGCGCGACTTTGGCGACACCCGATTTGACGGCAAGCGATGGCGCGACCTCGTTGACGACGACGCGAAATCCCGCCTTTGGAACTATCGTGTCACAATCGAAGAGATTGACGACGTTTCTCCGACTTTCGTGCAAGAGGTATTCGAGCGCCTCAACAAGAACTCGCGAAAACTCACAGCACAAGAGTTGCGTCATGCTCGCTTCGATGGCTGGATGATTCGCTTTCTCGAAGAGGAAGTCACTCAACCAGTGTGGACCAACTTTAAGATCAGCACCACTGCTAAGGAAAGGAGAATGACTGACGTCCAGAACTTGGCTGAACTCGCCATGGTTAGCCTGCGGCGCCAGATATCGGGATTCGACCAGGAGGACATCGACGGCTTCTTTGCGCAGTATGACGAAGTTGAGAACGACGAGATCGAGTTTGACGAGGACGAGTTCACCACGAAGTTCTTCCAAGTGCGTGACTGGCTCGCCGATTTGAACCGCGATACGCGTGTAGTTGAGCAGAACGCGCAGCCGTTCATGCATTTCTACACGCTCTGGGCGCTTGTGAGTTCGTCGCTCGATGCTCTTCCCAATATTGCGACATTCGGATCCAGATACCGAAATTTCATGATGAAGGTTGCCGCTTACGAAATTGATCCGTCAGACTATGGTGTCGAGGACTCGACTTCAGTGCCCGACGAGTACGAGGAATGCATCAAGCGTTACAAGGTAGCCTCTCGCGGAGCGACCACCGAGCAGCCACAGCGACAGTCTCGCCTGGACGCGTTGCGCCGCGCCATGGCCCACAGGTTGCCGGCTTCGTGAAGATCGATGCAGCGATCCGCGAAAGTTATGAGCGTCAAGCGCGGATAGCACGCCAACTAAAAGGTGAAGTCGACATCGACCTACAAAAGCGGAAGCATTCATCGTGGCATTACGAAAGCCGCGTCAAGGGCGATGAGAGCTTCGCCATAAAGGTCGAGTCAGGGAGGGTCCCCGACCCAAACCGGATGGAAGATGTGTTCGGGGCTACGCTTGTTGTCCCTAACGCAACTCGCCTACCGGAGGCGGAAGCGGTTGTCACACAACGGTACTCCGTGCACGAGCGACGGCCGCCGACAGCAACAGGGACTACAAAGAGACCGCACGACTTCTTGTTCGACGACGTGCGCCTCTATGTTCGGTACGAGCGCACTGAGGGTGAACGGACGGCGATACCTGACGGGACGCTCTTCGAGGTTCAGATAAAAACGTTCCTTCAACATGCTTGGGCCGTAGCGACGCATGATCTAATCTATAAGTCCGAACAGCGCGACTGGCGACGGGAGCGTGTTGCCTATCAGGTTCGCGCGACGCTGGAGCAAGCTGAAGTTACGATCGCCGGTATCGAGGCGCTGGCGGCAAGTGATGTGTTGCCAAGTGCAAATCCTGAAATCGATCAACTCAACGAAATAATCGATGTCTTGAATACGGAATGGGATGCAGCCGCGCTTCCACGCAACGTTCGCAGCCTTGCGGAATCTGTCAACAATCTCCTAAAGATCGTTGACGGTTCACCGGCCGCGGATAGGGTTGAGATTCTGCGAGCGTTGCTATTGAGCGGAAGCCAAAGGAATGCGGGTGCTCACAGTTTGGACTGGTCTCCGTACAGATCCGTATTGAACTACATTGCCGACGACCATAGTCAAAGGCTAAGTCGTCGACTTCGAAATGGTGGCCAGTCGCAGAAAGCGAAAGTGTTAGTATATCCGGAAACGCTTGCGAGGCTCGGGATTGAACAGGCGGAGGCCCGCGGCGCCGTGGTTTTACCCTAGTCCAGATCTTGGGCGGGCCGTAGTCCGGCAAGCCATCACGGGCGCTGGCGTTGACTGTCGCTTGCAAGGTCACAACTCGGACTGCCCCGCGCACCAAGGTTACGCCCGAAACGGCGACGGCAAGCCCGAGGCGGGCCTCCGCGCACGTCCGCATCGCCCAAGCAGTGGCCGGTATAGCCAAGAAAGTTGGTGTGCCGGAGGGGGTGCTGGAGGACATCGCCCTGCTGCGGAAGGCCGTGCGGGAGTGGAAGGACCGTCCCGCGCTCCCCCGAGGTAAGCGGAACATCACCCTGCTGCCGCAGATCGTCGACACGATGCTCGGCACCGGTCTGCGAATCGGTGAGTGCCTGGCGCTGCGGGAGGCGGACCTCGACCTCGAGGCTCTGATCCCGGCTCGTCCCGCTCTATCCCGCGCTCCAGTCCGGCCACGGCGCAATCCGGTGAGTTTCCGGTGACCTGGAAACGACGAAGGACCCCACAGCCGCAGAATCTCGCGGGTGGGGCCCTTCGGGTGGCGGTAGCGGTGGGATTTGAACCCACGGTGGACTTTCACCCACACACGCTTTCGAGGCGTGCTCCTTAGGCCGCTCGGACACGCTACCTCGCCGGACGGACCGGCCCACCGAGGATACCCAATGGATCGGCAGACCCGAAATCCGGTCGGCGGCGGGCGGGACGGACCGCCGCCGCCGACGGTTCAGGGGGTCAGGCGCAGGGTGCGCCGGCGTCCCAGGCGCCGGTCACGTCGGTGCCGGGGCGCTCGCCCTTGGCGTACCAGAGGGCGGTGTGGTTGACCCCTGCGCGGGAGACGACGTCGCCCCTGCGGTAGACGGTGCCCGCGTCCCACGCGGGCGCGCAGTCGGCGGCCGCGGGGGCGGGGACGGTGCCGCGGGGCCCGATCTCCTTCCACGGCCCGTGCGGGTCGCCCGGCTCCTGGTTCCGCGTCCACCACTGCGCGCGGTACTCCACGCCGTCGTGCGCGACGACGTCGCCCTTCGTGTAGACGCCGGTTGCGTACCAGGGGTCCGCGCCCTCGCCCACGACCTGCGGGCCGGGGGTGGCGGCGCGGAGGGTGCCGGCGAGCGCCGACCCGAGCTGGTTGCGGTAGTCGCCCGCGATGTCCCAGAAGTAGGCGCCGCCGTACCCGTTCTCGGCGAGCCACTCGGCCTTGGCGGTGACGGAGCGCGGGGTGTCGAGGCTCCACCACTGGTCGCCGTCGTACCGGTAGCCGGCGGCGGCGGTCTCGTCGTAGTACTCGCGGCCGAGGTCGTGCAGCTGGGAGTAGTTCTTCTGCCCGAGGGAGCCGATCGCGGCGGCGCCCGGGGTCGCGTCCTCGACGCCCTCCCAGCCGTACCCGTACGCGGCCATGCCGAGCACCAGCTGGTCGCCGTCGTACCCGGCGGCGCGGTAGGCGCCGAGCAGCCGTCGGCGGCGAGGCCCCAGTTGGCCGACGACCCGTCCGGGTTGCTGTACGGGTGCAGGTTGCCCTGGTGACCCGTCTGCGTGGCGGCCCACGGCCCGGTGTAGTCGTAGCCCTGCACGTTGAGGAAGTCGACGACGGCGGCGAGGCGCGGGTCGTCCCAGCCGCCCTGCGTGCGCGGCGCCCAGCCCGCGGGCGCGAAGCCGGTCAGCAGGTAGTCGTCGCCCGTCGTCGCGGCGCGCTCGTCGAGCTTCTCGCGGAACAGCTCCATGAACGCGAGGAAGTTCTCCTTCTCGACGTCCGGGTACGTGGGCGCGTGCTCGCCGTCGGCGGCGGGCCACTCCCAGTCGATGTCGAAGCCGTCGAAGATTCCGGCCGCGACGCCGGCGCCGCCCTGCGCCCCCACCTGGGGCAGGTCGCCGTCGAGGTAGGTGTCGATGCAGGAGTCGACGAGACGCTCGCGCGACCCGGCCGTCAGGGTCGCCTCGGCGAAGTGGTCGGACCAGGTCCACCCGCCCAGCGAGATCATGACCTTGAGCCCGGGGTAGGCCGCCTTGAGCTTGCGGAGCTGGTTGAAGTTGCCGGCGAGCGCCTGGTCCGCGGAGTCCGCGACGCCGTCCACGGAGTCCTCGGCGCCGAAGATCCGCAGGTAGTCGTTCTGCGGGTCGCCCTCGGGCCCCTCCGGCCCCTCGGCGTCGGTGATGTCGCACACGAGGTCCGACGTGACGTTCCCGAACGCGTACGTGAGGTGCGTGAGGTCGGCCGCGGCGCCGGTGCGCGCCAGATCCGCCACCTCGAAGTCGTGGGTCTCCGTGCCCCAGGCCGGGTAGTAGCCGAGGGTCTTGTAGCCGTTGACGCCGTCGGCGTCGTGCGCGGACGCGCCGCTGGACGTGGGCGCCGGCGTCGCGGGCCGGGGCGCGGCGGACGCCCCGGCGGCGGTGAGCCCGACGACGGCGGCCGCCGCGACGAGCGTGAGGGCGCCGTGACGGCGCGGGGACGGTCGGTGTCTCATCGGGAGCCTCGTTGCTTCCTCCGGGCGCACCCGGATACGGGTTTGTTCGGGCTCCTGCACAATATCGTGACCGTCCGGCGGTGGCCAGCCCCTGCCCAGGTCAGGGGTGGTTCCGAGAGGGGTCAGAACACCGGCTTGCCGCCCGTCACCCCGAGCACGGTGCCCGAGACGTAGCTCGCGTCGCGCGGCGAGGAGAGGAAGACGAACGCCGGGGCGACCTCGCCCGGCTGCCCGGCGCGACCGAGCGGCGTGTCCTGCCCGAACTTCTGCACCTTCTCCTCGGGCTGGGTGGCCGGCTGCAACGGGGTCCAGATCGGGCCCGGGGCGACGGCGTTCACGCGGATCCCCCGCGGCCCCAGCTCGGCCGCCAGGTTCACCGTGAGGTTGTTGATCGCGGCCTTGGTCGACGCGTAGTCGAGCAGCGACGTCGAGGGCTGGAACGCCTGGATGGACGAGTTGTTGACGATGCTCGCCCCCTCGCCCAGGTGCTTCAGCGCCGACTGCGTGATCCACAGCAGGGCGTACAGGTTCGTCTTCAGCACGCGGTCGATCTCGTCCGTCGTGATGTCCTCGACGGACTCCCGCCGCGCCATCTGGAACCCCGCGTTGTTCACCAGGACGTCGAGGCCGCCGAGCTGCTCGGCCGCCCGGTCGGGGAGCGACCGCGCCGTGGCCTCGTCCGTGATGTCGCCCGGCAGCAGGGCCGCGGCGCGGCCCGCCTCGCGGACCCAGCGCGCCGTCTCCTGCGCGTCGTCCTCCTCCTCGGGCAGGTAGCCGATGGCGACGTCGGCGCCCTCGCGCGCGAAGGCGATCGCGACGGCGCGGCCGATGCCCGAGTCCCCGCCGGTCACCAGGGCCCGCAGGCCGTCCATGCGGCCCGAGCCGCGGTAGCTCTCCTCGCCGTGGTCGGGCGTCGGGGTCATCGCGCTCGTCAGCCCCGGCGGGTCCTGCTGCTGGGCGGGGAACGACTGCTGGTCGTCAGCCATGCGGTCCTCCTCGGTCGTGCGGTCCTCGGTCGTGCGGTCCTCGGTCCGGCGGTGGCCTCACGCGGCGCGACGGCGCGCGAGCTGCGCCTCGTGCACGTGGGGCCGCTTGGCCGGCTTCACCGTGTCGAGGGCGTCGCGCACCCCTTCCTTCGCGCGACGGCCGAACCCGTCCGCGTCGGCCAGGTGGGCCATCATCTGGGTGGCCGCCTCGCGCAGGGTCGCGCCCGTCGCGCCGGCGGCCTCCGTGAGCAGGCTCTCGGCCTGCTGCTCCGACACCCCGTGCACGGCCATGAGCACGCCCTTGGCACGCTCGATGGACGCGGCGGAGACGAACGCGCTGTCGAGCGCGCGCCGCACGTCCCGCTGCACGGCCTCGCGCTGCACCGGGGTCACGTCGACGACGTACCCGGCCACCTCGGACGCTCCGCCGTCGCGGCTCCGGCGGGACTGGGCCGTGAAGAGCAGCGTGCGGGTCCGGCCGTGGGCGTCGACGACGCGGCGGGCGGTCGTGACCGGGCCGCCCAGGGCCAGCGTGCGGACGGCGCCGCGCACCGCGCGCTCGCGCTCGTCCGGGTGCAGGCGGCCGTCCAGCGTCGCCGCGCCGGGCTCGAGCTCGCCGGGCTTGTGCCCGAGCATCGCGTCGACCTCGTCGGACCACCACCAGCGCCCCGAGGCCAGGTCGGCCCGGTAGCTGCCGGTCAGGAGGTTCGTCCCGACCGCGAGCGCCTCGACGGCCTGCTCCGCGGTGGGGTGGTCGGAGTCGACGGGAGGGGTGGTCGTCATCATGACCTCCGGATGAAGAAGGAGGGATGGTGCCGCTTCCTGACGCCGGTTCCTCACGCTAGCCCCGCGGACGGGAGTAGTCCACCGCTCACCACCGCCCGCCCGCCGCGGCGAGCTGACGGCGGGCGTCCTACGGTCGTCGGGTGGCGTCGAGTCCGGGCGCCCGGCCGATGCCGCGACGTCCGAGGGCGTCAGGAGGAGGCACGATGCCCGCCCACCACTCCACACCGTCCGCCGACCGACCCCTGCCGCGCCTGGCCGAGGCGCTGGAGCGCTCCCCCGGGCTCGACCCGCTGGCGGGCCTGTACGAGCGGATCTCGCGCACCGTGGTGCCGGGCCCGAGCCGCGTGCGCGACGAGCTGCGCGGCAGGTCCGTCGGCCACCCCGTGCACGCCGTGCTCACCGACCTGCCGATCGGCCTGTGGACGAGCGCGGTCGCGCTCGACCTCACCCGCCCGCAGGGCCACGCCGACGCCGCCCGGCGGCTGGTGGGCCTGGGTCTGCTGGCGGCGCCGCCGACAGCTCTCACGGGACTCGCCGACTACCGGGCGCTCAGCGCGCCCGCCCGGCGCGTGGCCGCCGTCCACGCCTCGTGCACGGGCGCCGGCACCCTCCTGGCGTTCGCCTCGTGGCGCGCGCGGCGGGCGGGGCGCACCGGGCTGGGCACGCTGCTGAGCCTGGCGGGCATGGGCGCGGTGGGCGCCGGGGGCTTCCTCGGGGGGCACGTCGCGCAGGCGATGCGCGAGCCGCGGCACGTTCCCGGCGCCGCCTGACCCGGCGGCTACCGCGGCGCGGTCGGCGACTCCGACCGGGGCACGAGCAGGTCGGCCAGCGCCTCCGCGACGACGCGCATGTCCCCGTTGCTGGCGGAGGCGAGCGCCACGATCCGGGCGGAGAGGTCGCGCAGCGGCACGTTCGAGTGGTTCGACGCCTCCCGCAGCCAGTCGAACGCCCCCTCCATGTCCGTGCGGACGGCGCACATGACGATCGCCTTGGCCTGCTCGATCGCGGCCCGGCTCGCGGCGGAGGCCCGGATGCTGGACGTCGCGCGCGCGTCGGCGATCCGCGCGACGGCGGGGGTGACGTCGGTGAAGAACCCGACGAGCTCGCACACGGCGCCCGCCTCGTCGGTGCGCCCCTCCCCGACGACGGCGAGGGTCCGCTCGTCGCCGTGGGCGTCCATGATGCGGTGCACGCTGCTGAACGGCTCGCCCGTCACGCAGGCGCGGCGGAGCACCTGGCTCACGCGGTCCCTGTCGTCGGGGTGCTTGTGCGCCAGGATGAGCTCGGTGGTCGGCACGACCTCCCCCGGCTCGAAGCCGTGGATGCGGTACGTCTCGTCCGACCACCACCAGCGGCCCGTCGCCAGGTCGTGGCGATAGCGCCCGACGGGGTGGCTCGCGCCGAGGGCGAGCGTGCCTTCGATGTCCCACTTCCTGCTGTCGGTCATGGTGGTGTCCCTCCCGCTGCGGGCGTCCGCCGCCCAGCCGAGCCGCCTCATGACTCCTCCCGACCGTAGCCCCTTTCGCATGCCGGGCGACAGGGAGGCCGCGAGGCGGCGCCCCGGTCCGCCGCGGTGGCGACCATCTCCGTCCCTGGTGACGATGTCGGTGCGACCACCGCTCCGCGGGGCCGCGGACCGGATGTCCAGCAGCGCGGCACCCGGTTCCCTCCCGGACCGGCGAGACCGCGGGGGCCCGCCCCGCCCACCGCTCCCCGGTGGTCACCCCGCCACGGCCTCCGCCGCCCGCCCCAGCACGACGACGAGCGCCCCCGCGACGAGGTGGTCGTCGCCGGACCGGTCGCGCGAGTCCCGCACCTCGGCCCGCAGGTCGTCGACCGCGGCGGCGAACCGGCCCGCGGCCTCGTCACCCTCCGTCGTGTCCTGGAGGGCCGCGGCCAGGGCCCGCAGCGCACGGGCCACCACGGGACGCAGCGGCGGCCCCAGCGCGACGTCGTCGCGGCCGGCGGCCTCCCAGTCCACCAGCAGGCGCACCACCTCGTCGACGACGCCCGCGGCGGTGCCGAGCGTCCGCGCCCGCCTCCCCTGGGACGACGCCCAGGCGCTGTGGCGGTGCGCCCGCATGTTCCCCCGGGACGACTCCCGCGCGACGTCGACCGCCCGCCGGGCGCGCTCGATGGTCGGGAACAATGCCTCCCGCCGACGCTCCCACTCGTCGGCGTCGAGCGCTCCCTCGTGCTCGAGCCCGTCGGCGAGGGCGTCGAGCTGGTCCGTGAGAGCGTCACGCAGGGCGTCCAGCGCCACGTCGGACGGCGCCAGCGGAAGCGAGGGGAGCAGGAGGTTGACGCCCGTGCCGATCAGGGCCCCGACGAGGATCAGCCCGGCGAACGCGGCCACGTAGCTCGCGTCCTCGCCCTGGCCGAGGACCAGCACGAAGATCGCGGAGTTCGCGACCCACACCCCGGCGCCGCCGAGCACGCGCCATCCGGCGCACAGGAGGGCGACGCCCACCACGAGCGCGACGGCGAGGACGCTCGGCGCGAGCACGACGTCGGCGACCAGCGCGATCAGCGCCCCGAGGAGCAGCGCCCCCACCGTCTGCAGCGACTCGCGCAGGGACCTGACCGGGGTCGCCGTCGTGGCGACCACGGCTCCGAGCGGTGCGTAGAACGGGTACTCGGAGAACGGCGCCGGCGCCAGCACGGCGACCGCCCACGCCAGCCCGGCCGCCACCGCGCCCCGCACCGCGAGGGACCACCGCGGGTGCAGCACCCAGGCACGGTGCACGACGGCCACGACCCGCGGCCGCGTCGTCCCGGCACCCGTCATGCGAGGTCCGGCGGGAGCTGCTCGTACCCCTGGACGAGGCGCACGCTCCCGCCGTCCTCCGTGCCGTCGAGCGCCTCGACGTCCTCCCACCGCACGAGGAACGTGCCGCGGTGGCGGCGGCGCACGAGCTGCGGGACCGGCCACGGCGACCGCACGTCGGTCCGCTCGTAGCCGTGGAACGAGCCCGCGCCGCGGGGCCCCACCAGCAGCCCCACCACCCGCGCCCGGCCGACGGCGTCACGCCGGGCCTGCGCGCTCAGCGGGGCGTCGTGCTCCGCCTCCTCGCGATCCTCCCCCTCGCCCGGGGCGCCCTCCGGCTCGTCGACGACCTCCAGCGCGAGGCGCACGTCGACGACCACCCCGAGCGGGGCGCCGTCGTGGTCGAGGACGGGTGCGTCGAGCAGGTCGCCCACGTTCATCCGCCGGCCTCCGGGTCGTGGCGGCCGCCGGGGATGCGCCCGACCAGCCGCTCGCGGAGCCAGTGCTCCACCCAGTCGGCGTCGAGCCGGTCGGAGGGCACCGTGAGCTCGACCGCCGTCCCCACGTGGCCGACGTCCTCCCACGCGATGCGCGGCATCCGCGAGGAGGGCACCCGGCCGCCGAAGAGCCGCGTCGCCAGGAGCGGGCCGACGAGGATGGCGGACACGTGCGCCTCCCGACCCACCTCGACCTCGCCGCCGTCCGGCCCGGCCAGCTCCAGGTCGTCCACCGTCCGGACGGGCTCTCCGTCCGCGTCGAGGACCTGCCGGCTCAGCAGGTGCAGGCGGGCGTCCACGATCCGCTCGGTCATGACCCCGCTCCCGTCGCGATCATCAGGGGGACCGCCGCGACCGCCGCGACGACCACGATCACCAGGAACACCGTGCCCAGGGCGTTCACCACCCGCCCGTTGACGTGCCTGCCCATGTAGCCGGGGTCGTTGGCGACCACGAGGATCGGGACGTACGTCAGCGGCAGCGCGACGGCGGAGAACACCACCGACATCTCCGTCACGGCCACCGGGTCGACGCTGGTCATGAGGATCCCGACCGCGAGCAGCAGCGCCACGATTATCGTGAGGTGGAAGCGCGCGGCCCGGGCCGGGCGGCGGAACTTGCCCCACGACCACCCCAGGTACTGCGCCAGCGTGTAGCCGCTGGAGAGGGCGGTCTCGAGCGCGGCGCCGAACGTCGCGGCCACGATGCCGACGAGGACGACGGCGAGCAGCAGCACCCCGCCGGCCTGCGCCACGGGCAGCACGATCTGCGAGAGCGCGGTGACCTCGATGCCGGCCGGCAGCAGCACGACGGCCGCGCACGCGGCGATGGACAGCGACAGCAGGCCGCCCAGCGGGAACCCGACCATGACGTTGAACCGGTTGGTCGACAGGTCCTTCGCCGTCCACCGCTCCTCGACCGCGCCGGAGGAGAAGAAGAACACCTCGTACGGCGTCATCGCCGCGCCGAACAGCGCGACCGCGTAGTACCAGTACGACGCCGGCGACTCGGCGCCGGGCGGCGACGGCGGCACCGCCTGGCGCAGCAGCTCGCCCCAGTCCGGCCCGAGCAGGAACAGGGCCACCGCGAAGCCGACGAGCAGGAGCCCCAGCAGCCCGGCCACGTTCTCCAGGACCTGGAACTTCACGCGCCACAGCACCAGCCAGACCGCAAGCGCCGCGACCGGGACCCACAGCCGCGGCTCCACGCTGCTGGCCAGGTGCAGCGCGAGGGCGATGCCCCCGATCTCCGCGGTGAGCGTGAGCAGGTTGATCGCGAACGACGCCAGCAGGTTCGCGCCCGCCGCCCGCGGCCCCAGGCGCTCGCGGATGACCTCGAACGTGGCGCGGCCGCTCACCGCCGCGACGCGGCCGGACATGTTCGCGAACAGGCAGATCCCGACGACGCCGAGCACCACCACCCAGGCCAGCGACATGCCGAACCGCGAGCCGACGACCGCGTTGGTCACCAGGTCGCCGATGTCGACGAAACCGCCGATCGCGGTGAGGATGCCGAGCGCGAGGGCGAGCAGCCTGCTCATGGGCCGCCCGCCCCGGCGAGGGCGTCCTCGGCCGCGCCGGTGGCGTCCGCCAGGTCGGCCAGGAGCGCGTCCGCGGACGAGGGGACGCCCACGGCGCCCACGAGGTCCCCGCCGGACCGCGCGGCCACCCAGGAGCGCGCGGCGACGACGGCGTCCGACACGTCGCCGACGGCCGCCAGCCCCGCGGCCCGGTGGGCCGCCGACGCCGCGTCCGGCGGCACGAGGGTGGTCAGCGCCGTCTCCGCCTCGTCGAGGGCGTGCAGCTGGTCCAGCAGGGCGGTGTCGGCGACGGGCCCGGTGAGCCGGCCCTCGTCGAGCAGCCCGACCGTGATCCGCGCGGTCTCGCCGGCGGAGGCCGCCTCGGCGGCCGCGTCCGCGACGGCCGCCGTCGCCTGGCCCGGCTCCTGCCGGCTCGCGACGCACCCCGCGCACCCGAGGGCGACGGCGAGCGAGGCCGCCGCCGCGGCGCCTCGTCGCTCCCACCCGAACGTCCTCACGACCTGATGCTCGCCACCAGGCCCGATGCACGCACGCGGGCGCCGCCTCCCAGCCGCGTCCCATCGCTCGCAGTGGATTCTCAGGCGCCCCTCAGTGGGTGCCGGAGCCGACGGTGTCCACTGGGTGACGTCCCCACCAACGGACCGTGAACGGTCCCTCACGACCCCCGGAGCACGCATGCCTCCCGTCGCCCTGTACGCCATCGACCTCGTCGCCGTGTCGATCCTGACCTTCGCGCTCTACTTCCCCCGGCATCGCCGCCGCGACCTCGTCGTCGCGTACCTGGGCGTCAACGTCGGCGTGCTGGCGGTGTCCGCGGTGCTCTCGTCGAGCACGATCGCCGCCGGCCTGGGCCTGGGGCTGTTCGGCGTGCTGTCGATCATCCGGCTGCGGTCCGACGAGCTGTCGCAGCGCGAGGTCGCGTACTACTTCGCGGCGCTCGCGCTGGGCCTGCTCGGCGGCCTGGGCACGTCGGTCGGCTGGCTGGGCGTCGCGGGCTCCGCGCTGATCCTGGTCGTGATGGCCGTGGCCGACCACCCCCGGCTCCTGGCCCGGCACGCCGCGCAGACGATCGTCCTCGACCGCGCCGTCGTCGACCGGGACGAGCTGACCGCGCACCTGGAGGCCCTGCTCGGCGCCCACGTGCACTCGGTGAGCGTGCAGTCGATCGACCTCGCCAACGACACGACGCGCGTCGAGGTCCGCTACGAGCTGCCCCGCGCCGGGAGCCGGCCCGCCCCCTCCCCGACCGGCGCGCACGACCACCTGGCGGTGACGCGATGAGCGCCCCGGCGGAGGTCGCCGGGGCGACGGCGGACGCCGTCGTCGCGCACGGCCTCGCCGCCGGCGACCCGGTGACGCTCGAGGAGCTCGACGCCACCGCCGCCCTGCAGACCCGCGTGGACCGCAAGTACGTGCTCACGCCCGCGGAGGTCGCGGCCATGCTCGCGGCGCTCACCGCCGGCTCCGCGCACGACGCGCCCCGCGTGCTGGAGATCGGCGGCGACCGCTCCTTCACGTACGCGTCCACCTACTACGACACGGCCGACCTGCTCACGTTCCGGCAGGCCGCGCGCCGCCGGCGACGCCGGTTCAAGGTCCGCACCCGCACCTACGTCGACACGGGGAACACGACGTTCCTCGAGGTCAAGACGCGCGCCGCCCGCGGCGTCACCGTCAAGGAGCGGTGCCCGTGGGAGCTCGCCGCCCCGCTGGAGGGCGCCGGGCTGGAGTTCGTGGACGACCGGCTCGCCGCGGCGCGCCTCGACGCTCCCCCGTCGGCGGACCTCGCCCCCGTGCTGCGCTCCGTGTACCGCCGCACCACCGTGCTGCTGCCCGACGCCCGCCTGACCCTCGACACCGGGTTGCGCTGGCACCTCGACGGCCCCGGCGCACCGGACGACGTCCGCACGGCCGACGTCGGCGACCTCGTGGTCGTCGAGACCAAGGCCGGCACCGCGCCGTCGTCCGCCGACCGCGCGCTGTGGCGCGCCGGCCACCGCCCCGACCGCATCTCCAAGTACGCGACCGGGCTCGCCACCCTGCGGCCCGACCTGCCCGACCACCCCTGGCGCCGCCTGCGGCGCGAGCGGCTGGGCGTCGCCTGACCCCGACCTCGCACACCCCCGAGAGGACCCACCATGCGCATCCCCCGCCCGACCAAGCTCTGGACCCGCACCGTCGCGCTCGCGGCCGCCGGCACGCTCGCCGCCGGCGCCCTCGCGGCGTGCGGCGCCGACTCCGCCGGCTCGGCCTCGACCGGCAGCTCCGACACCTCGGCGGCCGAGATCGCCGCGACGGACAACTCCGGTCGGTCCGCACAGGACGTCCTCGCCGCGAACCTGTCGTCCGAGGAGACCGCGGCGCTCGCCGACCAGACCTGGGACACGGCCGACGAGGTCGCGGTCGCGCTCGACGGCGACACCGCGACCGCGTCGGGCGACGGCGTCACCGTGGACGGCTCGACCGTCACGATCACGCAGCCGGGCACCTACCGGGTCTCCGGCACGCTCGACGACGGCCAGGTCGTGGTCGACGCGTCGGCCGACGGCGTGGTGCGCCTCGTGCTCGACGGCGCGGAGATCACCAGCTCCACCGGCGCCGCGATCGACGTGCGGGACGCCGACCAGGTGTCCGTCGTCCTCGCCGACGGCTCCACCAACCGGCTCGAGGACGCGGCCGAGTACGCCGACACGACGTCGGACAACGCGGCCAACGCCGCCCTGTACTCCACCGCGGACCTGGCGGTCTCCGGCACCGGCGCGCTGGAGGTCGTGGGCAACGCGAACGACGGCATCACCGGCAAGGACGGCCTCGTCCTCGCGGGCGGGGACATCTCCGTCACCGCGGCCGACGACGCGATCCGCGGCAAGGACTACCTCGTCGTCTCCGGCGGCACGATCGACGTCCAGGCCGGCGGCGACGGGCTGAAGTCCGACGCCGACGACGACGCCACGGCCGGGTACGTCGCGCTCACCGGCGGCGACGTCACCGTCGAGGCGGGCGACGACGGCGCGCAGGCGTTCACCGACATCGCGATCACGGACGGCTCCCTGACGATCGAGAAGTCGGTCGAGGGCCTGGAGGCCGCGACCATCGCGATCTCCGGCGGCGACGTGGACATCACGTCGTCCGACGACGGCCTGAACGCCACGGTGAAGGAGGCGGAGGACGACACCGCCACCGACGACTCGGCGACGGGCACGGACGACCAGGCCGCGCCGGACCAGGGCGCAGCGCCGGAGGCTCCGGCGGACGGCCAGGCGCCCCAGGGCGGCGGGGGCGGCGGGGGCGGCATGGACGAGGTCCAGGACGGGGCGTCGCTGACGGTCACGGGCGGCACGCTGCACGTGGACGCGGAGGGCGACGGGCTGGACTCCAACGGCGTCGCGGTGATCAGCGGCGGCGACGTCGTGATCGAGGGCCCGACGAACGGCGGCAACGGCGCGCTCGACTCCGCCGGCGGCCTCACCGTCTCGGGCGGCACGCTGCTCGCCGTCGGGTCGTCGGGCATGGCCGAGGCCCCCGGGACGGACTCGTCGCAGGGCTGGGTGGCGCTGACCGCCGACTCGACCCTCGAGGCCGGCACCGAGGTGGCGGTGGTGGACGCCGACGGCACGCAGGTCGCCACCCTCACGCTCACGAAGCCCGCGCAGTCGGTGGTGTACAGCGGCCCGGAGATCACCTCCGGGGACACGTACACCCTCACCGCCGACGGCACCGAGGTCGGCACCGCCGCCGCGGGCGAGGCGCCCGCCGGGGGCATGGGCGGCGGCCCCGGAGGCGGCGGCCAGCCCGGCCAGGACGCCCCCGACGGCCAGGGCCCGCAGGGCGCCCAGGGCGAGCAGTCGTCGTCGGGCACCGCCACGAGCTGACGGCGAGGTGGGGTCCCTCACGGCGAGCGGTGGTGGCCCGCGGGGCGACGTACGCTCGAAGGCGTGCAACCCGTGCCCCGGCCGCTCGCCCCCACCTACCAGGACCGCCGCTGGGAGCTCCCGCCGGACGCGGTGGTGCACCGCGGCACGGTGGACGACGCCGTCCGGCTGCTGCGTCACCGCACCGTCACCGCGCTGACCGGCGCGGGCGTCTCCACGGACTCCGGCATCCCCGACTACCGCAGCCCGGACTCGCCGAAGCGGGCCCCGATGACGTACCAGCAGTTCGTGGCCGACGAGGCGTTCCGCCGCCACTACTGGGCCCGCAACCACGTGGGCTGGCAGGTCGTGCACCGCACGGAGCCGAACGCCGGGCACCGCGCGCTCGCCGCGCTGGAGGACCGGGGCGTGGTCCGCGGCGTCATCACCCAGAACGTGGACCTGCTGCACGAGGACGCGGGCTCGCGGCACGTCATCGACCTGCACGGCCGCTACGACCGCGTGATCTGCCTCCAGTGCGGGCGCGTCATCAGCCGCGCCCACCTCGCGGAGCGGCTGGACGCGCTCAACCCCGGGTTCGTCGAGTCGGTGCTCGACGACGGCGCCACCGTCGCCGACATCGAGACCGCGCCCGACGCGGACGCCGTCATCGAGCAGACCAGCCACTTCGTGCCCGCGCCGTGCGAGTTCTGCGGCGGGGTGCTCAAGCCGGAGATCGTCTATTTCGGCGAGAACGTGCCCCGCGAGCGCGTCGAGCGCGCCTACGCGCTGGTGGACGACGCCGACGCGCTGCTCGTGGCGGGCACGTCCCTCACCGTGATGAGCGGCCTGCGGTTCGTGCGGTACGCCGCGAAGGCGGACAAACCCGTCGTCATCGTCAACCGCGGCGAGACGCGCGGCGACCCGCTCGCCACCCTCAAGGTGGACGACGGGGTCACCGAGACGCTCGTCGCGCTCGCCGACCGGCTCTAGACGCGGCCGGGCGGCCCTACGGGGCCGCGACCAGCCGCGAGCCCGCGACGGCCTCGGCGTCGAGCAGGCTGCCGTCGCCGCCGGCGACGACGGGGAGCGCGCCGCGCGCCAGCCCGCCGAGGTAGACGCCGGCCTCCTCGCCCGCCTCGGCGACGTCCGCCTTGCGCCGGCGCACGTCGATCCGCGAGACGGTGACGGCGTGCTCGCCGGCGGGCAGGTGCAGCACGGCGCGCTGGCCGACGCGCACGCGCCCGGACGTCACGGTGCCGGTGAAGACGTGCCCCCGCGTCGGGACGACGAAGACGGTGTCGACCACCAGCTCGAACGGCTCGTGCGGCCCGTCGGCGGCGGCGCCCCGGCGCGAGAAGATCCCCATGGCCGAGGACGATAGCCGCAGGCACCCCGGTCAGTCGGCCAGGAACGCCACGTCCCCGTTGGACGACCGGATCTGCACGGTGCGGTCCGCGGCCGGGTCGGTGGGACCCTCGACGGTCCGGTCGCCGTTGGACGTGTCGATCGTGAGGCGCACGGGCTCGCCGTCGCCGACGACGGTGACGTCGCCGTTGCTCGACTCGGCGCGGACGTCGCCGGTCACGCCGGACACCTCCACGCGCCCGTTGCTCGTCACCGCCTGGAGGCTCCCGTCGACGCCGGTCACCTCGATCGACCCGTTCGACGAGGTCGCGACGACGTCGCCGCCCGCCGCGCGGTCGACCGTGATGTCGCCGTTGGACGTGCCGGCGTCCAGGCGGGCGCCGGTGCCGGTGGCCTCGACGTCGCCGTTGCTGGAGCGCAGCTCGACGTCCCCCGCGACGCCGGCGGCGAGGACGTCCCCGTTGGACGTGCGCACCACGACGGCGGTGTCGGCGGGGAGCGTGACGGCGAGCTGGCCGGCGCACCGGCCGGGGACCCACTGCCACCCCTGGCACTCGTGCGTCAGGACGAGCCGGTCGGAGCGCTCGTCCGCGCGGTAGGTGGGGCTCGTGAGGCCGCTGCGCGCGATGCGGTCGACCTCCACGTCACCGCCCTCGGCGGCCCTGACGGTCACGTCGCCGTCGGCCACCAGCTCGACCGTGCCGACGGGGGCGTACGTCTCGTGCTGCGTCGTCGTGCCCGCCACGGCGCGGTCCACGAGGAACAGCGCGCCCCACAGCACGGCCAGGACCGCGACCACGGCCCCGAGGACCAGCAGGGCGCGGCCGACCGGGCCGCGGTGCGGCTCGGGCGACGCCGGGGC
The DNA here is from genome assembly GCF_042799955.1 of Isoptericola sp. NPDC057653. NCBI lineage: Bacteria > Bacillati > Actinomycetota > Actinomycetes > Micrococcales > Promicromonosporaceae > Isoptericola > Isoptericola sp. NPDC057653. Next base: position 421,400 of record NZ_JBHVHP010000003.1, read on the forward strand.
GGGAGCGGGCGGGGTGCCGGTCGTGGTCATGGTCGTGCTCCGTTCTGGTCGAGCCAGCGCAGCACCGCGAGCACGCGGCGGTTGTCGTCGGCGTCGGGCGGGAGGCCGAGCTTGGTGAGGATGCTGGTGACGTGCTTCTCGACGGCGGGCATGCCGACGACCAGCCGGTCCGCGATCGCGGTGTTGGAGCGCCCCTCGGCCATGAGCGCGAGCACCTCGCGCTCGCGCCGCGTGAGCTGGTCGAGGTCGGAGCGCCGGCTGCGGGCGATGACCTGCGTGACGACCTCGGGGTCGATGACGGTGCCGCCGGAGGCGACGCGCGCGAGTGCGTCGAGGAACGCGTCGACGTCGGCCACCCGGTCCTTGAGGACGTAGCCCAGGGCGTGCGCGCCACGGGCGAACAGCTCGGCGGCGTAGCGCTGCTCCACGTACTGCGACAGCACGAGGACCGGCAGGTCGGGGTGCAGGCTACGCAGGTGCAGGGCCGCCCGGAGCCCCTCGTCGGTGTGCGACGGCGGCATGCGGACGTCGGTGACGAGCAGGTCGGGCAGGGCGGCTCCGGGCCGCGACAGGGTGGCGACCAGCTCGTCCGCGGTGCGGTGGCCGGTCACCGTGTGCCCCTCGGCCACCAGCAGGCGGGACAGGCCGTCCAGGAGGAGCACGGAGTCCTCCGCGATCACGACGCGCACGGCACCTCCACGGTGAGCCGGGTGCCCGCACCGGGCGGGCTGGTCAGGTCGAAGCGGCCGTCGAGCGCGGCGACGCGGCCGCGCAGGCCGGCGAGGCCGCTGCCCGGGGCGGGCTCGGCGCCGCCCCGGCCGTCGTCCTCGACGACGACGCGCAGCCGGGCGCCGTCGTCGGTGACGTCCGCGCGCACCCGCGCCGAGCGGGCGTCGGCGTGCTTCGCCACGTTGGTCAGCGCCTCGGCGACGACGAAGTAGGCCGCGGCCTGCGCGGCCGACCCCGCGCGCTCCAGGCCGGCGCCCGCCTCGACGCGCACGGGGACCGGGCTGCGGGCGGCGAGCGCCGACAGCGCGGCGTCGAGGCCGCGGTCGTCGAGGATCGCGGGGTGGATGCCGCGCACGAGGTCGCGCAGCTCGGCGAGCGTCGCCTTGACCTCGTCGTGCGCGTGCTCGAGGGCGGCGGCCGTGGCGGCGGGGTCGCGCTCGGCGAGCCGGCGGGCCACGCCGAGCTCGACGCCGAGGGCGACGAGCCGCTGCTGCGCGCCGTCGTGCAGGTCCCGCTCGATGCGGCGGCGTTCCGCGTCCGCGGCGGCGACCGCCTGGGAGCGGGTCTCGGAGAGCACGACGGCCCGCTCGCGCGCCGCCTCGGCGTCGTCCTCGGCGTCCCGCGCCCGGGCCCGCGCCAGGTCGGCCGCGGACGGACCGAGGCAGGCCTGCGCCAGCCACAGCACGAGCCCGCCGCCCGCCTGCGCCACGGCGGCCCCGAGCCACACCAGGAGCGCGGCACCGACGGCGCCGAGGACCAGCGCGACCGGCCACGCGAGCCCCGCATCGCCCGCCGCGCTCCCCACGCCTCCCCGCGCCGCCACGACGACCAGCGCGACCGCGCCCGCGGCGCACGCCACGACGACGACGAGGAACGCCAGGGACACCAGCAGCCCGACCAGCGCGTACGCGGCGGCGGCCCACGCCCGCCCGTCGCGGAGCGTCGCGCGAAGCCCCGCCCACGACCGGGGGAGGCCCGGGAGAGCGGGCGTCGGGGCGGGCACGACGACGCCGGTCTGCGCGGCCAGCCGCGCCCGCTCGACGGCCGCGAACGCGCGGGCCGCGGGCAGCGTGACCCCGAGCGCGACGAGCCCCAGCCCGAGCGCGGGGACGAGGGCGGACGACACCAGGACCAGCACCCAGACGACCGTGCCCGCGCTCGCCAGCCACACCGTCCCGACGGCCAGCAGCGCGACGGCGCGGACCGTGGCCGGGTCGACGGGGGCACGCAGCAGCCCGGCCCGGGAGGCGAGCCCCGGGGCCGGGTCCGGGGCGCGCCCGGCGGCGTCCGTGCTGGTCATGCCATCGACCCTAGGCGCCGCTCCCCCGTCCCGGCAGGCGGCCGGCCCACGGGCCGGGGTAGGGATCCCCCGACCCGCGGCGGCTACCGCACGACGCTGCGCGGCCGCGCGATCGTCTCGGCGGCGTCGCGCACCACCTCGCCGAGCGCCTCGAAGCGCTCCTCGGTGAGCCGGCCGCCCGGGCCCCAGACGCTCACCAGCGCCAGGGGGTGGCCCCGGGAGTCGAGCACCGGTGCCGACACCCCGAACGCGGACGCCTCGAACTCGCCGCGGCACACGCCGAAGCCGCGGCGGCGCGTCAGCTCCAGCTCCTCGTCGAGCGCGTGCCGGTCGGTGATCGTGCTGTCGGTGTACCGCTTGAGCCGGCCCCCGAGCAGGGCCCGCGCGGACTCCGCGGGCAGGAAGGCGAGCAGCGCCTTGCCGGTGGACGTGGCGTGCAGCGGCACCACGCGGCCCTTCCAGGTCGCGGCGACGACGGACGTGGGCGCCACCTCGTCGACGTAGGTCAGCCGGTCGGCCCGGAACACCGCGAGCGCCGCCGTCTCGCCGGTCTGGAGGGAGAGGCGCTCCAGGACGGGCCGCGCCGACCCGACGAGGCTGTCGACGCTGGCCACGCCGGCGAGCTCGACGAGCCCGACGCCGATCTGCCACTGCCCGGTGCGCCGGTCGCACGCGACGATGCTCTCCGCCTCGAGGGTGGTGAGGATCCGCCAGGCGGTCGCCCGGTTGAGGCCGCAGGTCGCGGCCAGCGCGGCCACGGTGGCGTCGCCCGGCCGGGCCGCGCGGGCGACCGCCCGCAGCAGGGCGACGGCGCGGTCGACGGACTGCACCCGACCGCTCCGGCGACCGGTCTCGACGTCGCTCTCGCCGGCGTCGGCCGCCGCGCTGATCTCCGCGTTCACCCGTTCACCATCCTTTGACTCGCGCTTGCCTTCGGCTCCGGGCGGGCTTGACTCGCCGACCCCCCGACCATATGTTCGCATCGCTCAACGATGTGCTCATCATGCGAACAAGGAGAGAACAATCTACAACGGACTCGGTCCGGGCGGCCGCGGGATCTCGCGGCGAAACGTGCTCCGTCTGGCCGCGATCGCGGCCGCTGGAGCGGTCGGCGGCGGCGCGCTCGCCGGGTGCGGCGCCGTACCCGCGCCACCCGACCCAGGTGCGGCACGACGGCGCGGGGGCACCCTCAGCCACGGCGCCACCGGGGGCGGTCTGTCGGACACTCTCGACCCGCACTTTCCCGTGACCACACCGGACATCGCCCGGGTGAACAACCTCTACGAGCCGCTGCTCTTCTGGGACTCGGCCTACGAGCTGGCCCCCGCCCTCGCGACGGCGGTGACGCCGAGCAAGGACGCCACCTCATGGACGGTCGAGCTGCGCCGCGACGTCGTCTTCCACCACGGCAAGACGATGACCGCCGAGGACGTCATGTTCACGATGGCGCGCATCACCGACCCGAAGACCGGCGCCGCCGGTCCCCTCACCGACGTCCTGGACGTCAAGGGCTCGCGCGTCCTGGACGACCACACGATCCGGTTCGCGCTGAAGCAGCCGTACTCCGTGTTCGACCAGCTGCTCGCGGAGTACACCGCCGGCATCGTCCCGACCGACTTCGACCTGGCGCACCCGGTGGGCACCGGCGCCTTCGCCGCCGACACCTTCACCCCCGGGCAGATGAGCCGCTTCACCCGCCACGACGACTACTGGGGCGACCCGGCCTGGGTCGACGACCTCGTCATCTACGACTTCGCCGACGACGCCGCGAAGGTCAACGCGCTGCTCGCCGGCCAGGTGCAGAGCATCGACAACCTGCCGACCTACCTCGTCGACGCGGTCGCCGAGCAGGGCGCCTCCGCGCTCGTGTCCGAGACCGGGGCGTGGATGCCGTTCACCATGCGCGTGGACACCGAGCCGTTCTCCGACGTGCGGGTGCGCGAGGCCCTGCGGCTCGTCGTCGACCGCCAGCAGATGATCGACCAGGCGCTCGGCGGGTACGGCTTCGTCGGCAACGACCTCTACTCCCCCTTCGACCCCGCGTACGCCGACGACCTGCCGCAGCGCGAGCAGGACCTCGACAAGGTGCGCTCCCTGCTCAAGCAGGCGGGCCAGGAGGACCTGCAGGTCGAGCTCGTGACGTCGACCGCCGTGGGCGCCGGCGGCGTCGAGGCCGCGAACCTCTTCGTCGACCAGGCCCGCAAGGCCGGGATCGACGTCCGGCTGAACAAGGCCGACCCGAACACCTTCTACGGCGAGCAGTACCTGCAGTGGCCGTTCGCGCAGGACTTCTGGGTGACGCGCAACTACATCCCGCAGGCCGCGTCGTGCGCGCTGCCCAGCGCGCCGTACAACGAGACCCACTTCGACGACGCCGAGTTCCAGGACCTGTTCGACCAGGCCACCCGGACCGTCGACGAGGAGCGGCGGGGCGAGCTGCTGCACCGCTGCCAGGAGATCGAGCACGAGCGAGGCGGGCTCGTCGTGTGGGGCTTCAAGAAGCAGGTCGACGGCTACTCGAACCTCGTGCAGGGCTTCGAGCCCGACCGCTACCTGCCCAGCGGCGGCTACAAGTTCCACCGCGTGTCGTTCGTCGAGGGGGCATGAGATGACCACCGCACCGCCGCAGGACGACCCTGCCGCCGCCCCCGTCGACCCCGGTCCCGTCGCGACGCCGCCGGCCGACGCCCCGCGCCCCCGCCCGGCCGCGCTGGCGTGGACGCTCTGGACCGCCCGCCGCCTCGGCCTCGCGGCGCTCACGCTCTGGCTGGTCTCCGTGCTGGTCTTCCTGGCCACGGCCGCCCTGGGCGACCCCGTCAAGGCCATCCTCGGCAAGGAGGCCGCCACCAACCTGGGCCGCGCCGAGCAGATCCGCGAGCAGCTGCACCTCGACGAGTCGCTCTGGGACCGCTACTGGCAGTGGCTCGGCGGGCTCCTCACCGGCGACCCCGGCACGTCGGTGGCCAACGGCCTGCCCGTGGGCGAGCTCATCGGCGACCGCGTGGTCAACAGCGGCGTGCTGGTGCTCGTCGCCGCCGTCGTGATCATCCCCGTCTCGTTCGGCGTCGCGCTCCTCAGCGCCCGGCACCGGGGCCGCCGGCTCGACCACGGCATCCAGCTCGTCGTGCTCACGCTCGCCGGGCTGCCCGAGTTCGTCGTCGGGATCGTGCTGGTGTCGGTCTTCTCCACCGTCGTCTTCCACGCCCTGCCCGCCGTGACCATCAGCGCGGGCGGCTCGGCGCCCTGGACGCAGCCCGCGTCGATGGTGCTGCCCGTGGCCACGCTCGTGCTCGTGGTGGCGCCGTACGTCGTGCGGATCATGCGCTCCACGCTGCTCGACGTCCTCGACAGCGACTACGTCGAGCTGGCGCGCCTCAAGGGCGTCCCCGAGCGCGTCGTGCTGCGCCGCCACGCGCTGCGCAACGCCGTCGTGCCGGGCATCCAGGTGATCGGCCTCCAGCTCGCCTGGCTGGCCAGCGGCATCGTGCTCGTCGAGTACCTGTTCTCCTACCCCGGCATCGGCGCCAGCCTCGTCGACAGCGTCCGCAACAGCGACGTCCCCGTGGTGCAGGCCCTGGCGATGATCGTCGCCGCCGTCTACGTCGTGGTGAACCTGGTCGCCGACGTGCTGTCCATCCTGTGCACGCCCCGCGAGAGGACGGCGATCAGCTCATGAGCGTCACCGACGCCCGCTCCACCGGCCCGTCCGCCGGCACCTCCCCCGACACCTCCCCCGACACCTCTCCAGGGGCCGCGCACGCCCCCGCCCGGCGGTGGCCGGCCCTGCGGCAGCCGCGGCTCGTCGTCGGGGCCGTGATCACCGCCCTCGTCGTGCTCGTCGCCGTCGCCGGGCCGTGGCTCGCGCCGCACGGCGAGAACGAGATCACCGGCGACCCGTACAGCGGCACGGGCGTGCTCGGCACCGACTACCTCGGCCAGGACGTGCTGTCCCGCGTGCTGTACGGGGGCAGGTCGGTGCTCGTCGTGGCGCTGCTCGCGACCGTCGTCGGCCTCGTGCTCGGCGTGCTCGTCGGGATCCTCGCCGCCTACGTGGGCGGCTGGTTCGACGAGGTCGTGATGCGGCTCAACGACGCCGTCCTCGCGTTCCCGCAGATCCTGCTCACCCTGCTGGTGCTGTCCACCGTGGCCCAGCCGACGTCGTGGCTGATCGTGCTCCTCGTCGGGGTCTCCCACGCGCCGCGCGTCGCCCGGGTGTCGCGCGGGGTGGCGCTCGGCCTCACCCGCCGCGACTTCGTCACCGCGGCGGAGGCGCTCGGCGAGCCGCGGCTGCGCGTCGTGGTGCGCGAGGTGCTGCCCAACATGAGCGGCCCGCTGCTCGCCGAGGCCGGCCTGCGGCTCACCTACTCCATCGGCATGGTCGCCGGGATCGCGTTCCTCGGGTTCGCGACCGACCCGGGCGCCGCCGACTGGGGCCAGATGATCAACGAGAACCGGCTGGCCCTGCTGGTCCAGCCCTGGGGGGTGCTCGCGCCCGTGCTGATGATCGGCCTCTTCGCCGTCGGCACCAACGTCATGGCGGACGGGATCTCCCAGCTCACCTCGAAGGGAGGCGACCGATGACCGCCACCATCCCCCTGGAGCCCCGCACGACCGCCGACGACGGCGCCGTCTGCACGGTCCGCGGCCTGCGGGTCGCCCTCACGGGCGGCGCGAGCGCCGGCGTCGACGTCGTCGACGGGATCGACCTCACCCTGCGCCCGGGCGAGGTCCTGGGCCTCGTGGGCGAGTCCGGCTCCGGCAAGACCACGGTGGGCACCGCCATCCTGGGCCACGCCCGGGCCGGCGCCGCCATCGACGCCGGCGAGGTCGTCGTCGACGGCCACGAGCTGCTCGGCCTGCCCGAGGACGAGGTGCGGTCGCTGCGCGGCGAGCACGTCGCCTACATGCCGCAGGACCCGGCGTCGGCGCTCAACCCGAGCATCCGCATCGGCCGGCAGATCGTCGAGCTGCTCGAGCTGCGCGGCATCGACACCCCGGCCGGGCGGCTGGCCCGCGCCCGCGCCGGCCTGGCCGAGGTCGGGCTGCCCGACGACGACGCCTTCCTGGCCCGCTACCCGCACCAGCTGTCGGGCGGCCAGGTGCAGCGCGCCGCGCTCGCGATGGCGTTCCTGCCCCGGCCGAAGGTGCTGGTGCTCGACGAGCCCACCACCGGGCTCGACGTCACCACCCAGGCGATGGTGCTCGAGACCATGCAGCGGCTGTGCGCCTCGCACGGCGTCGCCGCCCTGTACGTCACGCACGACCTGGCGGTGATCGGGAACGTCGCCGACCGGGTCGCGGTGATGTACGCGGGGCGCGTGGTCGAGCTGGGCGGGCGCGAGCAGGTGTTCACCAACCCGACCCACCCGTACACGCGGGCGCTGCTGGACGCCATCCCGCACGTCGGGCAGGCGCGCGCCCTGGCCGGCATCCCGGGCCGCACGCCGCCGCCCGGCAGCCGGCCCGGGGGCTGCCGGTTCCACGACCGCTGCCGCTTCGCGACCGACGCGTGCGCGACGACCGAGCCGGTGCCCGTCACCCTCGGCACCGACCACTGGGCGCGCTGCCTGCGCACCGCCGACCTGGGCCCGTGGGACATCGACCTCGGCCGCGTGCCCGACGCGGACCCCGACGCCGAGCGCGACGTCGTGCTGTCGGTGTCCGGGCTGAGCGTCTCCTACGGCCGCACGCAGGTGGTGCACGACGTCTCCTTCGACCTGGCCCGCGGCGAGTGCGTGGCGCTCGTGGGCGAGTCGGGCAGCGGCAAGACGACCATCTCCCGCGCCGTGGGCGGGCTGCACGCGCAGTGGACCGGATCGGTCGTCTTCGACGGCCACGAGCTGGCGCCCTCGGCGCGCCGCCGCACGGCGGAGGACCGCAAGCGGATCCAGTACGTGTTCCAGAACCCGTACCTGTCGCTCAACCCGCGCCAGACCGTGGAGCAGATCGTGCGCCGGCCCATGGAGCTGTTCGGGATCGCCCGCGGCCGCGCGGCCACCGACCGGGTCGTGGAGCTGCTGGACGCCGTCGCGCTCGGCCCCTCGGCGCTGCGCCTGCGCACCGACCGGCTCTCGGGCGGGGAGCGCCAGCGCGTCGCGATCGCCCGGGCGCTGGCCGCCCAGCCGGACGTGCTGGTCTGCGACGAGATCACCTCGGCGCTCGACGTGTCCGTGCAGGGCTCCATCGTCGAGCTGCTGGAGCACCTGCGCACCCGGCGCGGCATCGCGATGCTCTTCGTCACCCACAACCTCGCGCTGGTGCGGTCCATCGCGGCGCGGGTGGACATCCTGTCGGCCGGCCGGCTCGTGGAGTCGGGCCCGGTCGTGCGGGTCATGGAGCACCCGCAGCAGGAGTACACGCGCACCCTGCTGGCCCACACGCCGCGCATCGACTGACCACGAGACCGGAAGGAGCCGCCGTGCCCGAGCAGACCCTCGCCACGACGCGATTCATCGACCCGCACCTGACGCCCGAGGGGCAGCCGGCGATGCCGCACGTGCGCGTGCCCGCCCCCCGTCCCGCGCCGCTGCCCGCCGCGCCCCGCGACCTGCCCGTCGAGGTGGCGGGCGCCGGCCACCTCGCCGACCTGGACCGCTGGAAGGCGGAGACCTACGCCACCAGCCTGCTCGTGCTGGACCGCGGCCACGTGGTGCACGAGTGGTACGCCGACGGCCTCGGCCCGGGCACCCTGTTCCTGGGCGCGTCCATGACCAAGTCCCTGCTCGCCACGCTCGTCGGCGTCGCGGTGACCCGCGGGGACCTGCGCCTGTCGGACCGCGTGGTCGACCACGTCCCCGAGCTGGCCGGGTCCGGCTACGAGCCGTGCACCGTCACGGACGTCGTCACGATGACCACGGGCCTGGACTGGGTGGAGGACCACCGCGACCCCGCGGGGCCGGCCAGCCGCCTCGTCCGCTCGTTCCGCACCGGAGGGAGCAGCCGCGCGCTGCTGCGCGAGACCCGCCCCAAGTTCCTGCCGGGCACGCAGTGGGAGTACTGCACCGCCGACTCCCAGGTGCTCGACTGGGTGCGCGAGCGCGCCACGGGCGCCCCCTTCGCCGACGCGGTGGCCGCGCTCTGGGCCGACCTCGGCGCGACCGACGGCGCCGTCGTCGGCGTGGACGGCGACGGCGTCGCCATGGCCGGCGGCGGCGTCGCCGCCACCGCCCGCGACTGGGCCCGCGTCGGCCTGCTGGCGCTCGACGGCCGGGTCGGGGGCACCCCCGACGGAGACCGCCTGCTGTCGCCCGCGTGGGTCGACGGCGCCGGCGTCCCGCCCTACCCGTTCCTCGCCCCCGGCCGGCTGCCGAGCGCGTACACCACGCACGCCGGGTACGCCTGGCACTGGTGGCCGACGGACGCCGAGGGCCGCACGCTCGTCGCCGACGGCAGCCACGGCCAGTTCACGCTGGTGGACCGCGCCGCCGGCGTCGTGGTCGTCAAGACCTCCCTGTGGCCCTACGCCGACGCGTGGGAGGACCGCCACTACCGCGACCTCAGCTACCTGGGCCTGCAGGCGATCGCCGACGCCGTCGTGCGGTCGCGCCCCTGACCTGCCCGGCCGACAGACCCACCCGTCCCCGAAGACCCCCGAGAGGACACCATGAACCGCAACGTCATCATCACCTGCGCGCTCACCGGCGCCGGCGACACCGTCGGCCGGTCGGAGCACGTGCCCGTCACCCCGGAGCAGATCGCCCAGGCGGGCATCGACGCGGCCCGTGCCGGCGCCGCCATCGTGCACGTGCACGTGCGCGACCCGCGCACCGGCGCCCCCTCGCGGGAGACCGCGCTCTACCGCGAGGCCGTCGAGCTCCTCCGGGCCAGCGACGTCGACGTCGTCGTCAACACCACGGCGGGCATGGGCGGGGACCTCTACCTCGACCCGAAGGAGCCCACCACGATCCTGCCGGGCACCGACCTGGTGAACGGCGTGGAGCGGCTCAAGCACGTGGGCGAGGTGCGGCCGGACATCTGCACGCTGGACTGCGGCAGCCTCAACTTCGGCGAGGGCAGCCTCGTCTACGTCAGCACGCCCGACATCCTGCGCGACGGCGCCCGCCGCATCCAGGAGCTCGGCACCCGCGTGGAGATGGAGATCTTCGACACCGGCCAGCTGGTCTTCGCCAAGAAGCTCGTGGCCGAGGGGCTGATCGACTCCCCCGCGATGTTCCAGCTGTGCATGGACGTCCCCTACGGCATGCCCGCCGACCCGCGGCTGCTCGCGACGCTGGTCGACCAGCTCCCCGAGGGCGCCGTGTGGTCGTCGTTCGCGCTGGGCCGCATGCAGCTGCCGTGGGTGGCGCAGTCCGTGCTGCTGGGCGGCCACGTCCGCGTGGGCCTCGAGGACAACCTGTACCTGCGCAAGGGGGTCAAGGCCACCAACGCGCAGCTCGTCACGCAGGCCCGCACCATCATCGAGGCGATGGGGGCGCGGGTGGCCACGCCCGACGACGCCCGCGAGATCCTCGCGCTGGGGGGCCGCCGGTGACCGCGCGCGTCGCCCCGGACCAGGTGCGCACCGTCACGTGCGTCGGCGCCGGCGTCATCGGCGGCGGATGGGTCGCCTACTTCCTCGCCCACGGCTACCGGGTCCGCGCCTGGGACCCCGCGCCCGACGCCGAGCCCCGGTTGCGCCACCTCGTGGACGCCGCGTGGCCCGCGCTCACCGAGCTCGGCCTCGCCGACGGCGCCGACCGCGCCCACCTCACGGTCTGCGCCACCCTGGCCGAGGCCGTCGACGGCACGGACCTCGTGCAGGAGAGCGCGCCCGAGGACCTCGAGCTCAAGCGCCGGCTCCTCGCCGACATCGACGAGGTCACGGCCCCGCACGTCGTCGTGTCCTCCTCGACGTCCGGCTACCCGATGACGGACATGGCCACGGCGTGCGCCCACCCGGAGCGCATGGTGGTCGGGCACCCGTTCAACCCGCCGTACCTCATCCCCCTGGTCGAGGTGGTCGGCGGCGAGCGGACCGACCCCGACGCCGTCGCGTGGGCGTCCGAGTTCTTCGCCGCCGCCGGCAAGTCCGTGATCACCATGGACCGCGAGGTGCCGGGCTTCATCGCCAACCGTCTGCAGGAGGCGCTCTGGCGGGAGGCCCTGCACATGGTCGAGGCCGGCGAGGCCACGGTGGAGCAGATCGACCGGTCGATCACCGACGGGCCCGGCCTGCGCTGGCCCTTCCAGGGCCCGATGCTCACGTTCCACCTGGCGGGCGGCCAGGGCGGCATGGCGCACATGCTCGACCACTTCGGCCCGTCCCTGCTGTCGCCGTGGACGCGCCTGGACGCGCCGGAGCTCACGGGTGCGCTGCGGGACGCCGTCGTCGCCGGCTGCGACGACGAGGCCGACGGGCGCACGGTCGACGAGCTGGTCGCCGAGCGCGACCGCCGGGTGGTCGCGCTGCTGCGCGCGAAGGGCGCCGCGTGAGCGCGCCGGGCCCCGTCGCGCTGCCGCCGTGGCGCGAGCCGGTCCGCGACGAGTGGATCGACTACAACGGCCACCTCAGCGAGGCGTACTACGTGCTCGTGTTCGGGCACGCCACCGACGCCGTGATGGAGCAGCTGGGCCTGGGCCCCGGGTACCGCGCGGCGCACGACGCCTCGCTGTACACGGTCGAGGCGCACGTGCGCTACCTCGACGAGGTCCCCGCCGGGGCCGGCCTCGAGGTCCGGTCGAGCGTCGTGGGCGCCACGGCCAAGGCGCTGCACCTGTGGCACGAGATGTGGTCCGGCGACCGGCTGCGCGCCACCGAGGAGGTGCTCGGCCTGCACGTCGCCGGCGGGCGGTCCGCGCCGTTCCCGCCGGACGTCGCCGACCGGGTGGCGGCCGTGCTCACCGAGCCCGGTCCGGACACCGGGCGGTCGGTCGGCCTGCGGCGCTGAGCCGCTCGGCGGCGGCCGCCGAGCGGCCCGCGCCGGTGGTTGAATCGCAGGAGACACCCTCCCACCGAGCCGAGGAGCCGCCGTGCTGGACGCCGTCGTCGTCGGGTCGGGCCCCAACGGGCTCGCCGCGGCCGTGACGCTCGCCCGCGCGGGCCTGTCGGTGACCGTCCTGGAGGCGAACGCCACCGTGGGCGGCGGGGCCCGCACGCTGGCGCCCGGCGACGACGGCGACCTGTTCGCCGGGCTGCCGGACGGCGTCGTGCACGACCTGTGCTCCGCCGGGCACCCGATGGCGTGGGCCTCGCCGTTCTTCCGCGCCTTCGACCTGCCCGCGCACGGCGTCGAGCTGCTCACGCCGGAGGCGTCGTACGCGCAGCCGCTGCCGGACGGCCCCGCGGGCGTCGCGTACCGCGACCTGGACCGCACCGTCGACCGGCTGGGCGCCGACGGCGCCGCGTGGCGCGCGCTGCTCGGCCCGCTCGCCGCGCGGTGGGAGGCCGTGGTCGCCGTCGCGATGGGCGACCGCCGCTCCCTCCCGCCCGGGCTGCTCGGCCGGGCCGACCCGGTGGGCCGCGTGCTCACGGCCGCCCGGTTCGGCCTCGGCCTGGCCGAGCAGGGCACGGCCGCGTGGGACGCCCGGTTCGCCGAGGAGGCCGCGCCCGCGATGCTCACCGGCATCGCCTCGCACGCGATCGTGCGGCTGCCCTCGCTGTCCGGCGCGGGCACGTCCCTGCTGCTGGGCGCGCTGGCGCACGCCGGGCCCGGGACCGCGGGGCTCGACGGCGGGTGGGCGATCCCCCGCGGCGGGTCGGGCGCCCTCACCGCGGCGCTGGTCGCCGACCTGGAGGCCCACGGCGGGACGGTCGTCACCAGGCACCGCGTGCGCACCCCGGCGGACCTGCCCGCCGCCCGCGCGGTCCTGTTCGACACCACGCCCCGCACGCTGCTCGAGGTGCTCGGAGCGGCCGTGCCGCCCGGTGTGCGCCACGCGCTCGAGGCGTTCCGGTACGGCAACGCCGCCGCCAAGGTGGACTACGTGCTCTCCGGGCCGGTGCCGTGGGCCGACCCGGAGGTGGGGCGCGCCGGCACGGTGCACGTGGGCGGCACCCGCGCCGAGGTGGCCCGGGCCGAGAACGAGGTGGCCGCCGGCATCCACGCCGCCCGCCCCGTGTGCCTGGTCAGCGACCCGACCGTCGTCGACCCCTCGCGGCGCGTGCCGACGTCCGACGGCGAGCTGCGCCCCCTGTGGGCGTACACGCACGTGCCCGCGGGCTCGGACGTCGACGTCACCGCGACCGTCACCGCGCAGATCGAGCGCTTCGCGCCGGGGTTCCGCGACGTCGTCGTCGGCGCGCGGGCCGTCCCCGCCGCCCGCATGGCGGAGCACAACCGCAACTACGTGGGCGGGGACATCTCCGCGGGCGCGGCCACGATGTGGCAGATGCTCGCCCGCCCCACCCTGCGGGCGGACCCGTTCCGCGTCGCCGGCGGCGTCTACCTGTGCTCCGCGTCCGCGCCCCCGGGGCCGGGGGTGCACGGGATGAGCGGCTGGCACGCGGCGTGCCGCGCGCTGCGGGACGTGTTCGGCATCCGCGTCGCGGCGCTGTAGCGACCGCGCCCGTCGGGCCCCGGTCGTCGGCCCGTCGGTCCCGTCGGCCCCGTCAGCCCGCGGCGGCCCAGCGCGTGGTGCGCTCGCGCAGGTCGGTGACCCCGACGCGGCCCGTCGGCGACGTCGTCACGACGCGCCCGCGCGGCCCCAGCCCGGCGGCGTACCGCTCGGCGAGGGCCGCCTCGGCGTCGGCGTCGCCCGCGTCGGCCGCCACCAGCAGGGCGGCCAGGGCGTCGGTGAGGGTGTCCCACGCGTCGTCCGTCAGCGGCACCAGCGGCACGTGCCCCGGCGGGGAGGCGGCGACGAGCGCCGCGACGGCGGGCTCGTCGGGCAGCGCACCCCAGAGGTCCCAGAGCAGCAGCTCGTCGCGCATGCGGTGCGCGAGCTCCAGCAGCACGTAGCCCCGCACGAAGTCCTTGCCGCCCAGGTCGGGCAGCTCGGGAGCCACGCCGTAGGACGCCGGGTCCACCTCGCCGGCACGGATCGCCCGCCACACCTCGGCGGCGGTGGGGAACGGCGACGCCGGCCCGGTGGGCATGTCGCGCACGTCGAAGTCCCACGGCCCGTCGGGCGTCAGCTCCGGGTCCCAGCGCACCCAGCGCCCGGCGCCCCCGTCGGCCCCCGCGTCCCAGTGCTCGACGACGACGTGGTCGTGGAAGAACGGCGGCTCGAAGTACCCCGCGAACCCGATCCGCGACCGTGCGGGCACCCCGTGCTCGCGCAGCACGCCGAGCGAGAACAGCGTGTGGTCGCGGCAGCACCCGGCGACCTGGCGGTGCAGCTCGCGGGGCGCGCCGAGCGGGCCGGGCTGCCGCGCCACGGCGGTGCCGAGCACGGCGGACAGCCACCGCTGGTCGATGTCGTCGCGCTGCTCGTCGGCGAGGTCGGGGTCCCCGGCGCGGTAGTGCACGATCGTCGCGCAGGCGGCGGCCCCCGTGGCGGCGGGGTCCGGCGCCACGGCGCGGAGCAGGTCCGCGTGCGGGCCGGGGTCGGAGTAGGCGCTCTGCCGCGCGTAGTCGGCGAGCGTGGGGGCCGCGCGGCCGTCGGCGGCCGGGGCGTCGTGCGAGGCGGTGGCGTCCATGCGGGTAGGACCTCCGTCGGCGGCGGGAGTCGTCGCCGTCAGCGGCGGGACTCGAAGAAGTCTCGCAGGATTCCTCCGCATTCGTCCTCGCGGATCCCGCCGACCACCTCGACGGCGTGGTTGGCGCGCTGGTCGCGCACCAGGTCCCAGACGGAGCCGGTGGCGCCCGCCTTCGGGTCCCAGGCGCCGAGCACCAGGCGGCGCACCCGCGCGGCGACGAGCGCGCCCGCGCACATCACGCACGGCTCCAGCGTGACGACGAGGGTGCAGCCCTCGAGCCGCCACTCGCCGCGGGTGGCGGCGGCCTGCCGCAGGGCGAGCACCTCGGCGTGCGCGGTCGGGTCGCCCGTCTCCTCGCGGCGGTTGCGGCCGAGGCCGACCAGACGCCCGTCCGCGTCGACGACGAGCGCCCCCACGGGGACGTCGTCGCTGGCGAGCGCGTGCGACGCCTCGTGCAGCGCCAGCCCCATGAGCGCGTCCCACACCGCGCGCCGCCGGCTGACCGTGTGCGGCGGGAACTCGCCGTCGGCCCAGGGCAGCGCGAGGCCCGGCCGGGGGCTGCCGGTGGTGGCGGCGGGGTCGGCGGCGGACGTCACACGACCCAGGCTAGCCGCGGGGAGGTGCTGCGGCCCTTCCCGCCGGTACCGTGGGGCCATGCGCCTGCACGTCGCCGACCACCCGCTGGTGGACCACAAGCTCACCGTCCTCCGTGACGAGAACACCCCGTCGGCGACGTTCCGTCTCCTCGTCGACGAGCTCGTGACCCTGCTCGCCTACGAGGCGACGCGGCACGTACGCACGGAGCCCAAGGAGATCCGCACCCCGGTCACCACGACCACGGGCGTGCGCCTGAGCGACCCGAGCCCGATCGTGGTGCCGATCCTGCGCGCCGGGCTGGGGATGCTCGAGGGCATGACGCGCATGATCCCGACGGCGGAGGTCGGCTTCCTCGGCCTGCAGCGCGACGAGTCCACCTACGAGGCCGTCACCTACGCGAACCGCCTGCCCGACGACCTCACCGACCGGCAGGTCTTCCTCCTCGACCCGATGCTCGCCACCGGAGGCACGCTGGTCGCGGCGATCGACTACGTGCTGGAGCGCGGCGCGCGCGACGTCACCGCCGTCTGCCTGCTCGCCACGCCCGAGGGCCTCAAGGTGCTCGAGGACGCCATCGGCTCCCGCGTCGACGTGCAGATCGTGGTGGCCGCCGTCGACGAGCGCCTCAACGAGCAGAAGTACATCGTGCCCGGCCTCGGCGACGCCGGGGACCGGCTGTACGGCATCGTCTGAGACGTCAGCGGTACTCGCAGTCCGCGATCCGCTCCCAGCCGCCGCCGCGCCAGTGGTGGCCGCTCCACCAGCGCCCGTTGCCCGGGTTGCCCTGCGCGGCGGCGTTGCCGTTCCCGTTGCCGTTGCCGTTGCCGTTCCCGTTGCCGTTCCCGTTGCCGTTCCCGTTGCCGTTCCCGTTGCCGTTCCCGTTGCCGTTCCCGTTGCCGTTCCCGTTGCCCTGGCCGTTCCCGTTCCCGTTGCCCTGCCCGTTGCCCTGGGTGCCGTTCCCCTGGTTGCCCTGCGAGCCCACGAACCGGTAGTCGGCGCCGCGCCACGAGGCGACGTCCCCCACCTCGTAGCTCGCACCCCAGCGGTACTGCGGCGAGCACCAGCCCGCGGTGCCGGTGAACGGGTCGACGACGAGGTCGGTGGTCCAGTCGTCCGTGCGGACGGTGAACGTGGCGCCCTTGCGCCCCGTCACCGTGCCGCCGTCGGCGCGGACGCTCTGCCGCGCGGGCACGGTCACCTTCGCGTCGGCACCGTTCGTGCCCGTGACCGTGAAGTCGAGCGGCACGGACGACCCGGAGTTGTCGAGCACCACGGTCGCGGACCGGGTCGACGTCGAGCGCCACCGGTCCTTCGTGACCTGCACGTCGCCCTGCTCCACCCGCGCCCCGGGGTCGACGACGACGCACGACACGGCGTCGTAGGAGACCGTCCGCTCGACGGTGGGCCGGCGGTCCTCGATGGTCCGCGCGAGCCGCAGGGTCAACGAGCCGGCGTCCGCCTGGAGCCCGCCGACGCGCGTCGTGAGCGTCGCGTCCGAACCCGCCGCGACCCGCGTGCCGTCGCCGTCGCCGAGCTGGGCCGCCCACGCGACCGACCCGCGGTTGCGCACCGTCACGGCCACCTGCGCCCGGTCGTCGACGCACTGCGTCGCGACGCTCACGTCGACGGTCGCGTCGGGCCAGGTCGCGGTGGCGCAGCCCTCGAAGGCGGGCACGTCCACGGTGGCCAGGTCGCGGCCGTCCGCGGTCACCGCCACCGTGCGGGTGCCCCACGGGACGGTCACCTGGAGCTCGCCCTTCGCCCCGGCGGCGACCAGCGCGGTGCGGCCGTCGCCGGTGCCGGCGGCCACGGCGAACTTCACCGGGAAGGTGCTGGCGGAGTTGTCGACGGGGATCGTCACCGTGCGCCACGACGTGTCGGCCGACGCGTCGAACCGGCACTCGCCGGCGAGCGTCGCCGGCCCGCCCACGGCCGGGGCCACGGCCGCGGCGTCGTAGCGTGCGGTGGGCGCCACGGCGGGCACGACGCCCTGCGCCGGCTGGTCGCCGTCCCGGTCCGCCACCCAGCGGTACAGCTGGAACTCGGCGGTGCCCGCGTCGAGCGACGACCGGCCGGTCGGCACGACGAAGGTCGCGCTCTCGCCCGGGGCCACGCGCTTCTGGTCCGCCGCGGCGCCGCCGGCGGCGGTCATGCCCACCCGCATCGGCTCGTCGCTGGTGTTGGTCAGCGTGCCGCGCACCTGCAGGCGGCCGTCGTCGTTCGTCACGGCGGCGGTGCTGGTGACGTCCCAGCGCGGGTCGTAGCAGTCGGCCGCCCCGTGCTGCCCGCCGGCCACGGTGGTCCGGTACGTCTCGCCGCCCAGCGAGGTGGACACGACCCACGACGCCGCGCCCGACGGCACGCGGATCCCGTCGGGCACCTGCACGGTGACCGACTCCCCCGGCGCGACCTGCTGCGGCGCGGCTCCGGAGGATCCCGCCGCGTCGAGCCGCACGGTCAGGGTCTGGTCGGTGAGGTTCGTGTACGTGCCCTCGACCGCGACGGACGCGGTGCCGATGCCGCCGGTCACGAGGCAGCGCGCCGCGACGGTCCGCGCGCCGGCGGCGGCACCGACCCACGGGTCGGAGACGGTCACGGCGGCGGCGCTGGGCAGCGAGTGCGTGGAGCCGGGGAGCTGCGGCGCGGCGGCCACCGAGAGGGACCCCGGCGTGGTGGTGCCGTCCGCGACGACGCGCACCCGCACCGACCGCTGCTCGCCGGGCGCCAGCGGCGCGGCGTCCGGGGCGGCGACGCACGACCAGACCGTGCCGGCCCCCGTCGCGCCGCCCGCGGCGGGCACGCAGCCCAGGTCGCCGTCGGAGGCGACGGGCCGCAGGCCCGGCGGCACGGTGAGCGCCACGGACCAGGCGGCGGCCGGCTGGTCGCCGGTGTTCCGCACCGCGACGGGCACCCACGCGGCGCCCGGGTTCGAGACGGCGACGACGTCGCCCGCGGACGCCGTGAGCTCGGCGCCGTACGGCAGCACCGTGGTCGGGGGCAGCGTGAGCGACTCGGGCGCGACGCCCGTGGCCCAGACCGACGCGCCGATCGCGTAGCTGCCGCCGGCGTTCGCCCGTACGGGCACCGACCCGGTGCGGGACTCGCCCGCCGCCAGCGAGCCGATCGTGCAGCGCGCGACGCGCGCGTCGGCCCCGGTGGGCGTGCAGGCGAGCGCGTCCGAGGCGATCGTGCCGACCGCCGACGCCCCGACCGACGCCGTCGGCAGGGCCAGGTCGACCCCGGCGGGCAGCGCGACCTCGATGACGGTCTCGTCGGCGGTCGCCGCCCCGGTGTTGGTGACGGTGAGCACCAGGGGCTGCGACGTGCGCGGCTGCAGCGGGGTGCCCGCCGCGGAGACCGTGAGGTCCGCGACCGGCGTGAGGAGCAGGGAGGGGCCGAGCAGGTTGACGGGGCTCGTCGGGTCGGCGGTGGGGTCGCCGCCGGTCGCGTCGTCGCCGCCGGGCACCACCGCGACGTCCGTGGTGTCCCCGGGCGGCGCCCACGGCTGGCCCTGGATGGTCATGGGGGCGGGCTGGCCGGTGGTCGGCGGCTCGTGGCCGGTGCCGAGGGCGTTGAGCACGGTGACGACGCCGACGGTCGCGACCGCGACGGCGCTCGCCGCGGCGGCCACGCTCGCCGTGCCCATGACGGCGCCGGCGGCGGCCGCCGTTCCCGCCGTCGCGGCGGTGGCCGCCGAGCCCGTCGCGACCCCCGCCGTCGCGGCCCCCGCCAGGGACGCGCCGCCGGCCGCGCTCGTCGCGGCGCCCGTCGTGGCGGCCGCGGTCGTGCCCGCCGCGGCCCCCGAGGAGATCCCGGCCCCGCCGACCCCCGCCGCCCCGACCGTCGTCCCCGTGGCGCTGCCCACGACCGTCCCGACCGACGTCGCGACCGACGTCGCGCCGCCGGCCGCCGCGCCGCTGCCGACCGCGCCGCCCATCGCCCCGACGGCGCCGCCGATCGCGCCGCCGATCGGCAGCGCTCCCACGACGGCCAGACCGGCGAGACCCACGATCAGGGGGGCGATGACGGAGCGCATGCCGTGCGCGATGTCGCCGAGCTCGAGCACGAGCGCGCGGCACTCGCCGCACGACTCCAGGTGGGCGTCGACCTTCGCGACCTCGCGCCGCGCGAGCCCGCCGCGCACGTACGCGCCGAGCAGCGGGTTCACCGTGCGGCACCCGTCCGTCGGCGCGTGCGTGAGGTGCTCCTGCAGGTAGCCGACCCGCAGCCCCTCGCGCGCGCGGTAGGCGAGCGCGGAGACGCCGTTGGGGGTCAGGCCGAGGATCGGCGCCACCTCGGCCGGCGTGCGCCCCTCGATCTCCGTGTACCAGAGCACGGCCTGCCAGCGCTCCGGCAACGCCTGATAGGCGTTCTTCACGACGGAGCGCTCGAAGCCCTCGAGCGTGGGGACGTCGGTGGAGTCGGCCAGGCCGAGCGCGGCCTCGAACGTGCCGTCGTCGGCGGTGGGGCGGGTGCGACGCACGCCCCGCGCCAGGTCGCCGGCGAGGCGCCGCACGACCGTCAGCAGGTAGGCCCGGAACGTGGCGTCGGGGCCGCCCCCGTGCTGCAGCACGTCGAGCACGCGGTGGAACGCCTCGGAGACCAGGTCGTCCGCGTCGGCGGCGGAGCGGACGTACTGCCGGGCGACCGCGCGGGCCGCGGGCACGTGCCGCACGTACAGGGCTCCGAACGCCTCGAGGTCGCCTCCGCGCACGTCGAGGATCAGCTCGGCATCGCTCCGCGCCGAGTCGTCAGACCCCACGTAGACGTCCGTCATCGCCGACCTCGCTCTGGCCTCGTCGCGCGATGGATGCCTCGCGCAGACTCCCGTACTTTACGTGCGTTCAGGCAGGGCTGGGCGGGTGAACTTCCTCAAGAAAGCCGCAGGAAAGCCGCATGTTTCCGTGCCTCGGGCAGCGGCGAGAGCCTACCCGGTATGCCAACCCGGTGAAATTGCCGCACAACTGCGTCATGATGGCTGGTCATGGGGGTCCCTTCATCATGAACCGGTCCACGAGCGGGCCCACGGACGCGCCCGAGCATCCTTCGGACGTCCTCGACCGCTGGCGAGCGACGAGCCTCGCCGAGGTGTGGCTGCGCCCCGACGACTGGTACCACCCCGCGGTCGACGCGCTCGTCGAGGCGTTCGACGAGCGCCGCTCCCCGCACGCCGCCGCCCACCGCCTGGGCTCCGCGCGGGGCCGCGCGGGCGTCGGGCTGGGCGAGACGCTGGACGACGTCGAGTGCCTGTACCGCTCCGCCCACGCCGACCCCGACCCGGACGCGATCCGCGCGGTCGCCGTCGGCTGGGTGCGCGGCCGGGACACCGAGCCGGCGCTGAGCGGCGTCCGCGACCCCGGCACCGGGCTGCCCACGCGCGAGTACCTCGCGGAGCGGCTGCGGGAGACGTACGGCGCCGCCGTGGGCGCGGAGGACGGCGTGTCCGTCACGCACTGCCTCGTCGTCGTCGACGTCGCCGTCGACGGCCTCGCCCCGTGGGACCGGGCCGCGCGCTCCGCGACCGTGGGCCGCGCGCTGGAGCAGATCTACGGGGAGGGGCACCCGATGGCGGCGCTGACCGACGGCGTCTTCGCCGTGCTGGCCCGCCGTGACACGGGTGTGCCCGACCTGGCGAAGTCCACCCGCAGCGTCGTGGAGCGCAACGCCGCGCTCATGGGGCTCGGGGACGCGCTGCGGCGCCCCACCCGCGTGTGGGTGGAGCAGCTGCCCAGCACGCACGCGGCGGCCGCGCAGCTGCTGGCCCAGCTCGCCCGCTGACCGGCCCGCCGGCCGGCCGGCCCCGGACACGGGGCGAGCCCGCCAGGACCGGGTCCGGCGGGCTCGACGCGAGAGCGGTCAGGTCTGCGCGTAGGTGAGGCAGTCGGCGTGGTTCACGTCGTCCTGGCCGGGCCCGACACGGATGGCCGCGGCCGCGCACTCGAGCTCGTGGTTGTGCACGCAGTCTCCGCGCTGGCACGCCCCCACGTGGGCGACGACCTTCTCCAGCCCGCCCTTGGCGCTCAGCGGGATGAACGTGGCGCACGACGCGTCACCGGTGTGGCCGGCGATCGTGACCGCGCCGGCGTGACAGCCGTGGTCGTGGTTGTAGCCGCAGCCGTCGACGGTGCACTCGGTCACCTCGGGCATCTCCATCAGAGTGCTCATCGTGCGCTCCCTTGCCGATCGTCGTCGGCTCTCGCCGCCTTCGGCCAGGATATGACTATCGCACGGAATTGCACAGTGAATGCCGCACCGAATTCACTAAGGAATGCCTTACCCATTGCCTCGCGAATTAGCGAAGAATTGCGTTGCGGAAATACGCTCAGCTGCGACGGGGCATGGGGCGCCAGAGCACCAGCGCCCCCTCCTCGGCCTCCAGCTCCGACCGCTCGGCGCGGCGGACCCGCTGGCCACGCCGCACCACGACGACGTCGCCCGAGGACCCGGCGGTGAACACCCGGCCCCCGGGCTGCATCGCCAGCGCGGCCAGCCGCGCCTCGAGCTGGGCCACGTGCTCCTGCAGGTCGAGGATGCGCCGGATGCCGGCGAGGTTGATCCCCTCGACCTGCGCGAGACGCTGGACCTCCAGCAGGCGGGACACGTCGCGCTGCGAGTAGCGACGGCCGCGGCCCGCGGTGCGCCGGGGCGTCACCAGGCCGAGCCGGTCGTACTGGCGCAAGGTCTGGGGGTGCATCCCCGCGAGCCGGGCCGCCTGCGACACGGTCAGCACCGGGGCGTCCTCGGTGACCATCGCTACCTCCCTCGCTCGGTGCACGTCGCCACGTACCGGCCCGCGACGCGCGGCGGGCGTCACTCCACCGCGCGCTGCACTCGTCACTCCGCCGCGCGTTGCGCGAGCCCGGCCCGGACGTCCTCGTGGTCGCTCTCGGCGGCGAACGCCTCGAGCGCCTCCTTCGCCTTGCGGCTGAGCTTCTGCGGCACCGCCACCTGGACGGTGACCAGCAGGTCGCCCTGCGTCTTCGTGGTCCGCACGCCGCGGCCCTTGACCCGCAGCACGCGGCCCGACGGCGTGCCCGCCGGGACCTTGAGCCGCACGGTGCCGCCGTCGAGCGTCGGCACCTCGAGGGTCGTGCCCAGCGCGGCCTCCGCGAACGTCACGGGGACGGACATGCGCAGGTTGGCGCCGTCGAGCGTGAAGACGGGGTGCGGGGAGACGTGCACGGTGACCACGAGGTCGCCCGCGTCGCCGCCGCCCGCGCCCGGCCGGCCCTTGCCGCGGATGCGCAGCTTGCGCCCGTCGTTCACGCCCGCCGGGATCTTGGTCTTGACCTTGCGGCCGTCCACCGTGAACTCCACGGTGGCGCCCTCCACGGCCGTGCGGAACGGCAGCGTGGTCTCGGCCGCGACGTCGGCGCCCTTCTGCGGCGCGGTGAACCCGGCACGCTGCCGGCCGCCGCCGCCGCGGAAGCCGCCCTGGCCGCCGAGCATCGAGCTGAGGATGTCCTCGAAGCCGCCGCCCCCGCCCTGCGAGTACTGCGTGTAGCGGGCGTTCGGGGCGCCCTGGCCGCCGAACATCGAGCCGAAGACGTCCTCGAAGCCGTTGCCGCCGCCACCGGGGCCCGCGGCGAACCGCGCGCCGCCGCCGGCCATCGCCCGGACGGCGTCGTACTGCTGGCGCTGCTCGGTGTCCGAGAGCACCGCGTACGCCTCGCCGATCTCCTTGAACTTGGCCTCCGCCGACGCGTCCCCCGGGTTCTGGTCCGGGTGGTACTGGCGGGCCAGCTTGCGGTACGCCTTCTTGATGGCCGCGTCGTCCGCGTCCTTGGGGACGCCGAGAGCGGAGTAGAAGTCCTTCTCGATCCAGTCCTGACCTGTCACGACGCCCCCTTCCTGGTCATGCTCGTGATCTCATCATCCTCGTCGAACGGGCCCGGGCGGGGCACGCCGGTCTCGGCACGCCCCACCCGGACCTCGGCATCTCTCAGAACCTCGGTGTCACTCGGGCCCGACGACGCCCACGCGGGCGGCGCGGACCACCTTGTCGCCGATCCGGTAGCCGGGCTCCACCACCAGGCTGACGGTGGCTGCGGCGACGTCCGGGTCGACGTTGTGCATGAGCGCCTCGTGCACCGTCGGGTCGAACTCCTCCCCGACCGCGCCGAACCGCTCGATGCCGAACTTCGCCAGCGACGCGTCGAGCTTCTCCGCGATGGCCGCCATGGGCCCGGTGAGCTCGGCGTGCTGCTTGGCGCGCTCGATGTCGTCGAGCACCGGCAGCAGCGCGCTGAGCACGTCCTGCGTGCCCTGGGTGCGCGCCGCCTCCTGGTCGCGCAGCGACCGGTTGCGGTAGTTCGTGAACGACGCCCGCTCGCGCTGCAGCGCGTCCAGGTGCTGGGCCGCCTCGGCCTTGGCCTGGAGGACCTCGGCGCTCTCGGCGGCCTCGCCCTCGGGCTCGAAGTCGAGCGCCGCGAGCGGGTCGTCCGACGCGCCGGCCTGGTCGGCCGGCTCGGCCGGACGGGCCTCGCCCGACGTCGGGTCGACCTTCCGCTTGTCGGTGAAGCTGAACGGGGTCTCCCCCGAGCCCTCGGAGTTCTCCGGGGGCTCGGGGACCGACCGCTGGTTCTCGCCCGTCACTTCTTGTCGTCCTCGTCGTCGACGATCTCGGCGTCGACCACGTCCTCGTCGGGAGCGGAGGTCGCGCCCGCGGCCGCGGCCGCGTCGTCCTCGGCGGCCTGGGTGCTGCCCGCCGCCTGCTCCTGCTCGGCCGTGGCGTAGAGCGCCTGGCCGATCTTCTGCGAGGACGCGCCGAGCTTCTCGTACGCGGCCTTCACGGCGTCGGCGTCCTCGCCCTCCAGGGCGGTCTTGACGCCGGCGACGTCCGCCTCGACCTCGGTCACGACCTCGGCGGGGAGCTTGTCGCGGTTGTCCGCGATCTGCTTCTCCATCGAGTACGCGAACGCCTCGGCCTGGTTGCGGGTCTCGGCCTCCTCGCGGCGCTTCTTGTCCTCGGCCGCGTGCTCCTCGGCGTCCTTCACCATGCGGTCGATGTCCTCCTTGGGGAGGGCCGACCCGCCGGTGATCTTCATCGACTGCTCGGTGCCCGTGCCACGGTCCTTGGCGGACACGTGCACGATGCCGTTCGCGTCGATGTCGAAGGTGACCTCGATCTGCGGGACGCCGCGGGGCGCCGGGGCGATGCCGGTGAGCTCGAACGTGCCCAGCGGCTTGTTGTCGCGGGTGAACTCGCGCTCGCCCTGGAAGACCTGGATCGCGACGGACGGCTGGTTGTCCTCCGCCGTCGAGAAGATCTCGCTGCGCTTGGTCGGGATGGCCGTGTTGCGCTCGATGAGCTTGGTCATCACGCCACCCTTGGTCTCGATGCCGAGGGACAGCGGGGTGACGTCGATGAGCAGCACGTCCTTGCGCTCGCCGCCGATGACGCCGGCCTGCAGGGCCGCGCCCACGGCGACGACCTCGTCCGGGTTGACGCCCTTGTTGGGCTCGCGCCCGCCGGTGAGCTCCTTGACGACCTCGGTCACGGCCGGCATGCGGGTGGAACCACCCACGAGCACGACGTGGTCGATGTCGGACACCGAGATGCCGGCGTCGCGGATCACCGCGTGGAACGGCGCCTTGGTGCGGTCGATGAGGTCCTGCGTCATCTGCTGGAACTGCGCGCGCGTGAGCTTCTCGTCCAGGTGGACGGGGCCGTTCTCGCTCATCGACAGGTACTGCATCGAGATGGTGGTGCTCGTCGCGGAGGAGAGCTCCTTCTTGGCCTGCTCGGCCGCCTCGCGCAGACGCTGCAGGGCGATCTTGTCCTTGGACAGGTCGACGCCCGCGCTGTTCTTCACCTGCTTGATGAGGTGGTCCACGACGCGCTGGTCCCAGTCGTCGCCGCCGAGGCGGTTGTCGCCGGACGTGGCGCGCACCTGGATGGTGGAGAAGTCGTCCTCGTCCTTGCCGACCTCGAGGAGCGAGACGTCGAACGTGCCGCCGCCCAGGTCGAAGACCAGGATGAGCTCGTCCTCCTTGCCCTTCTCCAGGCCGTAGGCGAGGGCCGCCGCGGTGGGCTCGTTGACGATGCGCGTCACGTTGAGGCCCGCGATCTGGCCGGCGTCCTTGGTCGCCTGGCGCTCGGCGTCGTTGAAGTACGCCGGGACGGTGATGACCGCGTCGGTGACGGGCTCGCCCAGGTACTCCTCGGCGTCGCGCTTGAGCTTGCCGAGCACGCGCGCGGAGATCTCCTGCGCGGTGTACTTCTTGTCGTCGATCTCGACCGACCAGTCGGTGCCCATGTGGCGCTTGACCGACGAGATGGTGCGGTCGACGTTGGTGACCGCCTGACGCTTGGCCACCTCACCGACGAGGACCTCGCCGGTCTTGGAGAACGCGACGACGGACGGCGTCGTGCGCGACCCCTCCGCGTTCGCGATGACGGTGGGCTCGCCGCCCTCCAGGACGGCGACCACCGAGTTGGTGGTACCGAGGTCGATACCGACTGCTCGAGCCATGTGTGCTGCCTCCATGCGTACGTCCGGGTGCCCGTGCACCCGAGGTTGAGTCAACTGCACTCAACGTAAATCTCGGCGTCCCGGTCTCGCAAACCGCGAGCGCCAAAGTTGAGTCTGTATGGCTCAACCTTGCCCGGGGCGCCGATATTCCCGCAGGTGGCCCCCGCTGTTCGCCGTGAGCGAACAGCGGGGGATGCTCAGATCAGCTCGACGCCGTCGGCCTGCGGCCCCCGGTCGCTCTGGCGCACCTTGAAGCGGACCCGGTCGCCCTCCTCCAGGAACTCGGCGCCCCGCACGACCGACACGTGCACGAACAGGTCCTCGCCCCCGGCGTCGGGGGTGATGAAGCCGAAGCCGCGGTCCGCGTCGTAGCGCGCGACGGTGCCCTCGCCCCCGCGCACCGGCCCGGACGCCGGGCGACCCGAGCGACCGCGGTCCGAGCGGCCCCGGTCGCCCGCCCCGCGCGCGCCCCCGGCGCCGCGCACGAGCTGCACGTGGCGGGCGGTCGGCCCCTTGTCACCCTCGACGACCTCGAACGTCACGCGCGCCCCCTCGGCGAGCTCCACGCCATGTCCGAGCGCGCTGACGTGGACGAAGACGTCGCCGCCGCCCGCGTCGGGGACGACGAACCCGAAGCCCTTGGTGTCGTCGTACCAGGACACGGTGCCGTCCGCGCCGTCGGACGCCGGCCGTGCGGCCTCCGCCGCGAGCGGCAGCAGGTGGTCCGCCTGCGGCCCCTTCTCCCCCTCGACGACGAGGAACGCCACCCGCTGCCCCTCCGAGACCACGCCGCCCCCGACGATGGCCGAGCTGTGCAGGAAGATCTCGTGGCGACCGTCGTCGGGCGTGACGAAGCCGTACCCCTTGGCCGGCTCGTACCAGGCCACGGTGCCGAGCACGCCCAGGGGCGCGTCGGCGGGCCGGTCGCCCGTGACACGGACGCGGCGCGCCTGCGGGCCACGGTCGCCCTCGCCCACCTCGAACTCGACGGCCTGACCCTCGCGGAGCAGCTTCGGCCCGTCCTCGCCGACGATCTCGGACGCGTGCACGAACAGGTCCTCCGCCTCGTTCCCGAGGTCGATGAAGCCGAACCCTCGGTCGGCGTCGAACCATCGGACAGTTCCCTGGGGCACTTCAGACTCCTCGTCTTCGCAGATATTGCTGTCTCCAGTGTCCCTGACAGATCAGCAGACGGGTCCGACGAGTCCTGCCGGGCCCCGTCCCCGTCCCGGACCCGCGGAATCGGGGCGACGACCGGCCTCGCGCTGGGGAACACTCGCCCCATGACTCAGCGCACCGACACGCCGCCCACGTGGGACGAACGCACCCAGCTGGCCACGTACCTCGACTACGCCCGCGACACCGCGCGCGCCAAGTGCGAGGGAGCGTCCCCCGACGACGCCCGCAGGGCCCCGCTCCCGGGCTCGCCCCTGATGACGCTGAGCGGGCTGATCAGTCACCTGCGGTGGGTGGAGCACCACTGGTTCCAGGTGATGTTCCTGGGCGACGAGCCCGAGGGTCCGCTCACCCTGGCCACGGACGACGACCCCGACCCCGAGATGCGGCTCGCCGTCGACGTCCCGCTGCCCGAGCTGCTCGCCGAGTACGAGGAGCAGAGCGCCCGCTACCGCCGGCTGGTCGCCGAGACCGACCTCGACGCTCCGGCCGCGCGCCCCCTCGGCGACGGCCGCCACGCCGACCTCCGCTGGGTGCTGCTCCACCTCATCGAGGAGACGTCCCGCCACAACGGCCACCTCGACGTCGTGCGGGAGCTCGTCGACGGGAAGACCGGGGTCTAGACGTCCGCGTCGACGGAACGGCCGCACTCACAGGAACCCCATAGCCTCGCGATAATCCCGTCCCAGCCACGCTCCCTAGCGTCCCGATCACTCGCCGCCTGCCGGGCGGCAACGATCCAGGGAGTCGAGGGTGTTGCTGCAACGCTCGCGGTCGTCCGTGCCCGCACCGCCGCCGGGGCCGAGCCCCGCCGACCCGCCCGACCGCCCCCGCCGGCCCCGCAGGCGCCGGCGCGCGATCCTCGTCGGGGCCGTGGCGGTCGTGGTCGTCGCCGCCCTGGTCGTGTGGTTCACCGTGCTGCGGCCGCGCACCTCCGACCCGGCCGCGGCCGCGTCGCGGACCACCACGGCCCAGGCCGCCACCTCGACCTTCGAGCAGACCGTCACGACCACCGGCACCCTCGCGCCGAAGGTCCAGGAGGACGCGTCGTTCGCGGCCGCCGGCACGGTGCAGACGGTCGAGGTCGCCGAGGGCGACACCGTGAAGAAGGGCCAGACCCTCGCGACGATCGACACCCTCCAGCTCGACGCCGCGCTCGCGGAGGCCAACTCCGACCTCGCGCAGGCGAAGGCGGACCTCGCCGACGCGCAGGAGGCGGACGACGGCTCGGACGCCGCCGACGCCGCCGTCGAGGCGCGCGAGAGCTCCGTCGCGGTCGCCCAGCAGTCGTACGACGACGCGGAGGCGGCGATGTCCGACGCGACGCTCAAGGCTCCGGCCGCGGGCCTCGTGACGTCGGTCGGGGTCGCGGTCGGCGACGCGGTCGGCTCGTCGTCGGGCACCGGGTCGACCGGTTCCGGGTCCGGGTCCGGCTCCACGGGCGGCGGCACGGCGCCGAGCGCCTCCGGCTCCACGTCCACCACGTCCGGCTCGTCGTCGGACGGCGCCGCGGTCACGATCGTCGGCACCGACGCCTGGACGGTGGACGTGAGCGTGGGCGAGGCCGACGTGGCGTCGATCGCGAAGGGTGACCAGGTCGAGATGACCTCCGACGACCTGACCGACACCGTGTTCGGCACGGTGAGCGAGATCGGGCGGCTGCCCTCGACGTCGCAGGGCGCCGTGGCCTACCCGGTGACCGTCGGCGTCACCGGGCACCCCGACGGCCTGCACGACGGGGTGAGCGTGGACGTCTCCATCGTCACGGAGCGCCGCACCGACGTGCTCTCCGTGCCGGCCGCCGCCGTCACCACGGCCGACGACGGCACGTCGACGGTCACGCTCGTCGAGGCCGACGGCTCGACGTCCGAGCAGGCCGTCGAGACGGGCGACACCTCCGGCCAGTCGGTCGAGATCACGTCCGGCCTCTCCGAGGGCGACACCGTGCAGTACACGCTGTTCACGCCGGGCGCCGGGCGCGGGCAGGGCGGCGGGCAGGGCGACCTGCCCGACGGCTTCGACCCGTCGCAGGTGCGCGGCGGTCAGGGCGGCTTCCCGGAGGGCTTCGACCCGTCCCAGCTGCCCGCCGGCGGGGCGCGCCCCGGCCAGGGAGGGAACTGATGACCGCGCCCACGAGCGCCGTCGACCTCGCGGTCCAGGCCCCCACCCCGGCGCCCGTCATCGACCTGTGCGACGCCCGGAAGACCTACCGCACCGGCGACCTGGAGTTCGAGGCCCTGCGCGGCGTCGACCTGCGGATCGAGCGCGGCGAGTACGTCGCGATCGTCGGGCCGTCCGGCTCCGGCAAGTCCACGCTCATGAACGTGCTGGGCTGCCTCGACACGCTCACGGCGGGCAGCTACCGCATCGCCGGCGACGACGTGGCCGACATGGACGAGACCGACCTCGCGAGCGTGCGCAACGAGCAGATCGGGTTCGTGTTCCAGCAGTTCAACCTGCTGCCGTCGCTGTCCGCGCTGCGCAACGTCGAGCTGCCGCTGGTGTACCGGGGCGTGGCTCCGGCCGAGCGCCGCGAGCGGGCCACGGAGGCGCTCACGCGGGTGGGCCTCGGCGACCGCACGGCGAACCGGCCCGGCCAGCTCTCGGGCGGCCAGCAGCAGCGCGTCGCCGTCGCGCGGGCGCTCGTCGGCGAGCCCGCGCTGGTCCTGGCGGACGAGCCGACCGGCAACCTGGACTCCCGCTCCACCGCGGACGTGCTCGACCTCTTCGACGCACTGCACGCGCAGGGCCGCACCATCCTGCTCATCACGCACGAGCACGAGGTCGCGCAGCGGTCCCGCCGCGTCGTGCGGGTGCTCGACGGCCGGATCACGTCCGACGAGCCGAGCAGCCGGGCGGTGGCGCCATGAGCTGGGCGGAGACCCTCGGCACCGCGTGGCACGCGATCCGCGCGCACACGATGCGCTCGCTCCTCACGGTGCTCGGCATCCTCATCGGCATCGCCGCGGTCATCCTCACGGTCGGGCTGGGCCTGGGCACGCAGAAGGACGTGTCCGAGGACATCAGCTCGCTCGGGTCGAACCTGCTCATCGTCACGCCCGGGTCGTCCACCGACTCCTCCGGGATCCGCGGCGGCTTCGGCTCCGCGTCGACGCTCACCGCGGCGGACGCGGAGGCCCTCGGCTCCGACGTCGCCGTCCCGGACGTCGCCGCGGTCACCGCCGAGAAGGAGTCGTCGCAGTCCCTCGAGGCGGGCGACGCCAACTGGACCACGACCGTCACCGGCGTCACCGGGGACTGGCTGGGCGTGCGCTCCCGCGAGCTCGCGTCGGGCGAGTTCGTCGGCGCCGACTCCACCGACGAGGTCGTGCTCGGCCCCGAGACGGCCACCGAGCTGTTCGGCTCGACGAACGTCGTCGGCCGCACCGTGAGCATCGCCGGGACGACGTACGACGTCGTCGGCGTGCTCCAGGCGGCCGGGTCGAGCGCGTCGACCAACCTCGACGACACGGCCGTCGTGTCGATGACGGCGATGACGTCGGGGATCACCGGCGGCACGGACACCTCCGTCAGCACGATCTACCTCAAGGCCACCGACACCGACGCGATCTCCGCCGCGTACCAGGAGGCGCAGTCGCTGCTGCTCGCGCTGCACGGCGCGACGAGCGCCGACGCCGCCGACTTCACGATCGACTCCCAGGACTCGCTCGTGTCCACCGCGACGTCGGTCTACCGCACCCTCACCGTGCTGCTCGCCGGGGTGGCGGGGCTGTCCCTGCTGGTCGGCGGGATCGGCGTCATGAACATCATGCTCGTGTCCGTCACGGAGCGGACCCGCGAGATCGGGCTCCGCAAGGCGCTCGGTGCCCCGCCCGGCGCGATCCGGCGGCAGTTCCTCACGGAGGCGTCGATCCTCGGCATCACCGGCGGGCTCGTCGGCGCCGGCCTCGGCGTCGTCGCCGCGCTCACGCTGCCCGCGGTGCTCGACTCGTCGATCGTCGTGTCGCCCGTGGCGGTGGCCGGGTCGCTCGCGGTCGCGCTCGCCATCGGCCTGGTGTTCGGCGTCTACCCCGCCGTGCGCGCGGCCCGCCTCGCGCCCATCGACGCGCTCCGCAGCGAATGACCCGGCGCAGCGAATGACACGGCGCGGCGAACGACCCGGCGCACGACCGACCACCTGACCTCCCCGCACACCCAGGAGACCCCATGACTCCCCTGACACCTACGACCCCCCGCACCTCCCCACGCCGCCCCCGCGCCGCGCTCGCCGCCGCCGGCGTCGTCGGCCTCGCGCTGGCCCTCGCCGCGTGCTCCGCCTCCGACGCGGCCACCACGGACGGCTCCACCGCCAGCTCCTCCGGCGGGTCCTCGACCGGCTCCTCGGCCGGCTCCTCGGCCGGCTCCTCGGACGGGCCGGGCGGGCAGGACGCCCGCGGCGGCGGCCCCCAGGGCCGCACGCCGGGTGTCTCCGGCGAGGTCGCCGCCGTCGACGGCACGACCGCCCAGGTGCAGGGCGACGACTCGCAGACCGCGGTCACCTGGACCACGGACACCACCATCACGCTCGCCGTCGACGGCTCGCTCGACGACGTGGCCGTGGGCGCGTGCGTCGTCGCGACCACGGGTGGGACGCCCGGCGACGACGCCGCCGGCTCGGACGCCACCGGCACGGAGGGCTCCCCGGCGTCGTCCGTCTCCGTGAGCGAGCCGGTGGACGGCGAGTGCACCGGCGGGTTCGGCGGCGGCGGGTTCCCCGGTGGCGGCGACCGACCGGAGGGCGCGCCGTCCGGCATGCCCACCGACATGCCCACCGACGCGCCGTCGGGCATGCCGACCGACATGCCGTCCGGCGGCCCGGGCGGCGCGGGGCGTGGCGGCTTCGGCGGCATGACCGCCGGGACGGTCACCGCGGTCGACGGGTCGACCATCACCGTGAGCGCCACGACGTCCGACGGCGACGCGTCCGAGCAGACCGTCACGGTGGACGACGCGACCGCGTACACCGTGCAGCAGGACGGCGCCGCCTCGGACGTCACCGTCGGCACCTGCGTCACCGCGCAGGGCGAGGAGGACGACAGCGGCACGCTCGGCGCGACCAGCCTCCGCCTCTCCACGCCCGGCGACGACGGCTGCTCCAACGGCTTCCCGGGCGGCCGGGGCGGGTTCCCGGGCGCCGGCGACGGCGGCCAGGGCGGTGACGGCGATGCGTGACACGGCCGCACGACGGCGCCGCGCCACCCGGCACCGGCTCGTCGCGGCGGGGGTGGCCGTGGTCGTCCTCGGGGCCGGGGGCACGGCGTTCGCCCTCCGTCCGGGCGAGGCGCGGTACCGCACCGTGGCCGCGGCCACGGGCGACGTCGCGCAGCACGTGTCGGTGAGCGCGACGGTCGCCTCCGCCCGCCGCGCGGACACGACGTTCGGCACGTCCGGGACGGTGGCGTCGGTCGACGTCGCCGCCGGCGACCGCGTCGCGGCCGGGGGCACCCTCGCCACGCTCGACGCCGACGAGCTGCAGGACACCGTCGACGACGCCACCCAGGCCCTCGCGGAGGCGAAGCAGACGCTCTCCGACGACCTCGACGCCCAGGCCTCCGGGACCGCGTCGACCAGCACCTCCGGCTCCTCCGGGACGGGCGGCGTGCAGGCGAGCTCGGCCACGTCGTCGGGCGCGTCGTCGGGCGCGTCGTCGGGCGCGTCGTCGGGCGCGTCGTCGAGCGCGTCGTCGGGCGCGTCGTCGGGCGCGTCGACGGTGCAGCTGGTCAGCGCGTCGTCGACCGCGGTCGCCACGACCGCCGCGACCGCCGCGACCGCTCCGACGGCAGCGGCCGGCGGCGGGAGCGCGGCCGGCGACGCCGACCAGGCGGTCACGGCCGCGCGGGCGGCGCTCGCCGCCGCCCAGAAGGACGTCGAGGCGGCGCAGGACGCGCTGCTCGACGGGTACGAGTCCGTCGAGGACGCGCTGCTGGCCGGGACGACCTCGCTCGGCGCCTCGGCCGACGCGGTGACGGCGGCGACCAGCGACGACAGCGCCTGCGCGGCCGTCCTCGCCGCGGACGACGGCGCGGACGACGGCGCGGACAACACGGACGGACCGGCGAGCGGCGGTGCGGGCACGGACGCGGCCGCCGCGACGTCCGACGCGGACCTGGCCGCCTGCGTCGACGCGATCGTGGCGGCGCAGGACGCGCTGGTGGCCACCGACACCGCCCAGCAGGCGACCGGGCGGGCCGAGGGGGCCCTCGGCGACCTCGTGGCCGACCTGGACGACGCGGTGACGACGCTCGGCACGAAGGCCGACGCGCTGGACGACGCCGCCCGGGCCCTCCAGGGCGCCGGCACGTCCGGCGGGAGCGGCACGCAGGGCGGCGGAACCCAGGGCGGCGGAACCCAGGGCGGCGCACAGGGCGGCACGAAGGGCGACGGGTCGACGCCCTCGGGCTCGGCCGGCGGCTCGGGCGCCCCCGCCGGTTCCGGCGTGCCGTCGGGATCCGGCACGCCGAGCGGCTCGGGGACCTCGGACGGTTCCGGCGCCCCGTCCGGCTCCGGGCTGGCGGGCTCCGGGTCGGGCTCCGGACTGGCGGGCTCCGGGTCGGGCACGGTGACGGCGGAGCGCGTCCTCGCGGACCGTGCGGCGGTGACGGTCGCGCAGAGCCGGCTCGACATCGCGGAGGCCGCGGCCGCGGCGGGCACCCTCACGGCGCCGATCGCCGGGACGGTCGCCCAGGTCGACGTGACGAAGGGCGCGAGCGTCGGGACGGGGGACGCGGCCGTGACCGTCCTCGGCGACGGCGGCTACGTGCTGACCACGACGCTGGACCTCGCGCAGGTGCGCTCGGTCGCCGTCGGGCAGCCGGTCACCGCGACGGTGCCGGCGACGGGCGAGGAGTACACGGGCACGGTGAGCAGCGTCGGCGTCGTCGACGGGTCCGAGACGTCGACGCCGTCGTACGCGGCGACCGTCGCGCTCGACGCCCCCGGCACGGCCGACACCTCTGCAGACGGCGACGCGGACAGCACCGCCGACACCGCCGACAGCACGGCCGCCGAGGACCTGCCCGAGGGGGCGTCCGCCTCGGCGACCATCGAGGTCGCGACGGTGGACGACGTGCTCGTCGTCCCGACGTCCGCGGTGACCGCCGACGGCGCCGCCCGCACGGTGCGCGTGCTCGACGGCGACACGGTCCGGACGGTCACCGTCACCACCGGCGCCGTGGGGCCGGAGCGCACCGAGATCACCGACGGCCTCGCCGCCGGCGACGAGGTGGTCCTCGCCGACCTGGACCAGCAGATCGTGCAGGACGACGACGAGGGGTCGAGCGGGCTCGACGGGCTCGGCGGGTCCGACGAGCGGTCCGGCCGGCAGGGCGGCGGCTTCCCCGCCGGCGGGTTCCCCGAGGGGTTCCAGCCGCCGTCGGGCGCGTCCCGCTGAGGGCGGGACGGCGTTCACCCGACCCCGGTC
Source organism: Isoptericola sp. NPDC057653 (assembly GCF_042799955.1). Taxonomy (NCBI): domain Bacteria; kingdom Bacillati; phylum Actinomycetota; class Actinomycetes; order Micrococcales; family Promicromonosporaceae; genus Isoptericola; species Isoptericola sp. NPDC057653. The sequence continues at coordinate 455,674 of NZ_JBHVHP010000003.1, forward strand.
GGATCACGCGGCGCCGACGGGCAGCCGCACGGTGAACGTCGTCCCGGCCGCCGGGCCGCGCCCTGGGGGCCGCTCCCCCGCCGTGGCCGAGCGGACGGCGATCGTGCCGCCGTGCGCGGCGACGATCGCGTCGGCGATCGCCAGCCCCAGGCCGGTCGACCCGCCGGTGCGGTTGCGCGCCGCGTCGCCGCGCGTGAAGCGGCGGAAGAGCGCGGGTCGCAGGGCGGCGGGGATGCCGGGCCCGTCGTCGGACACGTCGAGGACGACGGCGTCGCCCCGGCGCGCGAGCCGCACCTGCACGTGCGTGCCCGACGGGGTGTGCGTGCGCGCGTTGGCGAGCAGGTTCGCGAGCACCTGGCGGAGGCTCGCCTCGTCCCCGGTCACGACGAGCTCGCCGTCACCGGCCTCGGCGCCTGCCGCGTCCTCGTCGCCGGGGAGGTCGAGCGCCCAGGCGTGCTCCGGGCCGGCCGCGTGCGCGTCCATCACCGCGTCGACGGCGAGCGTCGCGAGGTCGACGGGGGCCCGGTCGAGCGGGCGGCCGGCGTCGAGCCGCGCGAGGAGCAGCAGGTCCTCCACGAGGGCCGTCATGCGCACCGCCTCGGACTCGATCCGGTCCAGCGACCGGGCCGTGGTCGGCGGGAGGTCGTCGGGCGCCCGGCGCACCAGCTCCGCGTAGCCGCGGATGGACGCCAGCGGCGTGCGCAGCTCGTGGCTCGCGTCGGCGACGAAGTGGCGCACCTGCATCTCGGAGTCGTGCCGGGCCTGCAGGGACGTCTCGACGTTCTCGAGCATCCGGTTGAGCGCCGCGCCCACCTGCCCCACCTCGATGCGCTCGTCGGTGAGCTGGTCCGGGACCCGCGGGATGCCGGCGACCGCGCCCTGCGCGAGCTCGAGCTCGGACACCCGGCCCGCCGCCGCCGCGACGTCGTCGAGGGGCCGCAACGAGCGGCGCACGAGCCACGCCCCGACCAGCATCGCGGCGGCCAGCCCGGCGACCCCGAGCGCCGCCTCGACCAGCACGAAGCGGTGCAACGTCGCGGTGACGGTCGCGGTGGTCCGCGCCACGATCGACGTCTGCCCGTCGTCGGTGGTCACGTGCACCGCGCGGAACCCGCCGAGGTCGGGCAGCTCGACGTCGTGCGCCTGCCCGTCGGCCGGCACGGCCTGGAGGGCCGCGACCTGCGCGTCGTCGAGCGCCTCGCGCTCGAGCGACGACGTGACGTGGTCGGCGAGCACGAGCTCGCCGTCCACGGTCCGCACGACGGCGCTGCCCGGGCCGAAGCCCGCGGGGAACGCCGACGGCGACGGGGACGGGGTGCCCGAGCCCGGGGGCCGCCTGCCCGGCCCCTGGGAGAGCCGCTGGCTCGCCTGCTCGAGCTCGAGGTCGGCCTGCGCGACGAGCTGCGACCGCAGCACCGCCGTCGAGACCGTCGCGAGGCCGACGGTCACCACGACGACGACCGCCGCGAGGACCAGCACCAGCCGGCTCCGCAGCGCCGTCGGGCGCCGGGTGCGGGCGCGGCGCGCCGGCGCCGTCTCAGGCACGGGACCCGCCGTCGCCCCTCGCGGGTTTGAGGACGTACCCGACGCCGCGCAGCGTGTGGATCATCGGCTCGCGCCCCCGGTCGATCTTGCGGCGCAGGTAGGAGACGTAGAGCTCGACGATGTTCGCCTGCCCGCCGAAGTCGTAGTTCCACACGCGGTCGAGGATCTGCGCCTTCGACAGCACCCGGCGCGGGTTGCGCATGAGGTAGCGCAGCAGCTCGAACTCGGTCACGGTGAGGCGGACCTCGTCGCCGCCGCGCCGCACCTCGTGCGCGTCCTCGTCCAGCTCCAGGTCGCCGACGACGAGGACCCCGTCCTCGGACTCGGTGACGGCACCCCCGCGCCGCAGGAGGCCGCGCAGCCGGGCGACGACCTCCTCGAGGCTGAACGGCTTGGTGACGTAGTCGTCGCCGCCCACGGTGAGGCCCGCGACGCGGTCCTCGACCGCGTCGCGCGCGGTGAGGAACAGCACCGGCATGTGCGCGCCCTGCCCCCGCAGCCGCCGCAGCACGGTGAAGCCGTCCATGTCCGGGAGCATGACGTCGAGCACGACGACGTCGGGGCGGGACTCCCGCACCATCCGGATCGCCGCGTTGCCGTCGGGGGCGGCGGCGACCTCCATCCCCTCGAGGCGCAGCGCCGACGTGAGCAGCTCGGCCAGGTTGGGCTCGTCGTCGACGACGAGCACGCTCACGGGCGACCCGTCCGGGCGGCTGAGGCGTGGCTGTTCGGCGCGGCGCTGGCCGGTGCGGCCGGCAGGCCACGGGGCAGAGGTCATGGCGCCAGGGTGGCCCGCGTACCGGTGCCGTCCCTGAGCCGAACCTGTGCGTTCGCCATGAGTTCGGTCGCGCGGAGGCGTGCCGATCGGCGGTCCGGCGCGGCCGCACCGTGGAGTCGGACCCCTCCGACCTCCGCCGTTCCAGGAGGCGCATAGGTTCGCCCGCCAGCCTGCAGGCTCCCGAAAGTTCACCCGCCGGACAGCCGCCGTTCACCCCGCGGCCGACCCGGCGACTGCGAGAGGAGCGCACCGTGCGACGTCCGTCCCGACGCACCGCCGAGCCCCGGGCGACATCGAGCACCCCCGGCACGGACCACCCCGCGGGCGCCTCGACCTCGGCGCGCACGGCCACCGCGAGCCGCCTGCACGCGTTCAACCGGTTCGAGATCAAGTACCTCGTGCCGCAGGACCAGGCCGAGGAGCTCCGCGCGGAGCTCCGTCGGCACATGGACGACGACGCCTACTCCGGCGAGCGCGGCTACCCGATCACGAGCGTCTACTACGACACCGCCCAGCTGAAGTTCTACTGGGAGAAGGTCGAGGGCCTGCGGTTCCGGCGCAAGCTGCGCGTGCGGCACTACGGCACAGCGGACGACCTGACGCCCGACTCGACGGTGTTCGTCGAGATCAAGCAGCGCGTGAACCGGGTGACGCAGAAGCGCCGCGTCCTCCTGCCGTACCGCGACGCGCTGCGGCTGTGCTCACCGGAGGGCTACGAGCCCGAGGGCGAGGTCGGCGCGCGCGAGCGCGCGTTCCTCGCCGAGGTGGCCACGCTCGTCGGCGAGCTCGACCTGCGCCCCACCGTGACGACCGGGTACCACCGCGAGGCATGGGTGGGACGGGAGGCCGACCTCGGACTGCGCGTCACGCTCGACCACCGCCTGCGCGGCCGGGACCGCGACTTCCACCTCGCGTCCGAGAGCCCGAACCGGCTCGTGCTGCCCGCCCGCCTGTCCGTGCTCGAGGTCAAGGCCGACGAGCGCGTGCCGGCGTGGGTCACGGACCTCACCGCCCGGATGAGCCTCGACGTCGTGCGGATCTCGAAGTACTGCCAGAGCGTGCAGGCCTTCGGCCTCGCGCCGCGCTCGACGATGCACGCCCCCGACGAGCTGGACGACGTCCTGGGCGTCGTCCGCCCCGACGACGGCCCCACCGACAGCCCCACCGACCGCACCACCCCGCACGGCGTCGCCGACGCCCCCGACCGAAAGAGTGTCCTGGTCCGATGAACCTGCAAGATCTGAGCGGAACCTTCTCCGTCTTCGACGTCGCGATGACGCTCGTGCTGTCCTTCGTCCTGTCCTCGGCCATCGGCTGGGTCTACAAGCGGACGCACCGGAACATCTCCTACAGCCAGTCCTACGTGCAGACCCTCGTCATCATCGGCATGGTCGTCGCGGTGATCATGCTGGTCGTGGGCTCGAACATCGCCCGCGCGTTCGCCCTCGTGGGCGCCCTGTCCGTGATCCGGTTCCGCAACGCCATCAAGGAGACCCGCGACGTCGGGTTCATCTTCCTCGTGATGGCGATCGGCATGGCCGTCGGCACGCGCTTCTACCTGCTGGCCGCCGCGGCGACCGCGATCATCCTGCTCGTCATCTTCCTCATGCAGCGCTTCGACTGGTTCAAGCTCGACATCCAGCGGCAGGTGGTCAAGGTCCAGGTGCCGCCCGAGCCGCGGTACCAGCAGGACGTCGCCGACGTGCTGGTCCGCATGACCCAGGAGTTCGAGCTGGTGAGCGTCGAGACGGTCCGGGGCGGCGCCCTGACCGAGCTGTTCTACTCGGTGCGCCTCAAGGGCGGCGTGACGACCGCCGAGGTCATCGAGGAGCTCGGCGCGATCAACTCCGGGCAGAAGGTCACCGTCCTGACCGGGTACGACCAGTCCGACATGTGAGCGGGTGACCGACCACGTGAACACGCGCATCGCAAGCCTCCGCAAGCGCCTCCCGATCCGGCTACGGCAGCACTGGAAGCCGATGACGGCGGGCGTCGTCGGGGTCGTCGTCGCCCTGACCGTCTTCGGGGACGTGACGATCCGGCCCTACTCCACGAGCTCGGCCGCCGTCACCGACGAGGAGCGCATCACCCAGGACGTCGCGGGCACGGTCGACCTCTTCGACGACTCCGTGAGCCACGAGATCTCGCTGTCCTACTCGCAGCGCCGCTACGACGAGATGCTCGACGCCTACTTCGCCGACGGCGAGAAGGAGTGGATGTCCGCCGACATCACCATCGACGGCACGACGATCGAGGACGTCGCCGTCCGCCTCAAGGGCAACTCCACGCTGTCGTCGCTGGTCGACGAGCGGGACGGGTCGTCCACGCAGGGCGAGCGCGCCCCGGGCGGCATCGGCGGCATGGGTGGCATGGGTGGTGGCATGGGTGGCGGCAAGGGTGGGCCCGGCGGGCAGGACGGCGGCGTGCCGCAGCTGCCCGAGGGCATGGAGCTCCCCGAGGGCATGGAGCCGCCCGACGGCGGCCAGCTGCCCGAGGGCGGCGTGCCCGGCGGCGGAGGCGGCGGTGCCGGCGGCGGTGCCGGCGGCGGCGGGTTCGCGGGGACCGGCGTGTCCCTGACGACCGCCGAGCCGGAGAACCTGCCGCTGCTGGTGAGCTTCGACGAGAACGAGCCGGGCCGCGCCTACCAGGGCAGGACCCAGCTGTCGATCCGCCCGGCGAGCGCGTCGAGCGCGTCGTCGCTCAACGAGGCGGTCTCGCTCGAGCTCACGGAGCGGACCGGCCAGCCCACCCAGGACTACGCGTTCACGACCTACACGGTGAACGACCGGCCGACCACGACCCGCCTCGTCGTGGAGAACCCGGACCCGCAGTACGCCACCGAGCTCGACGGCGACGGGGTGCTCTACAAGCTGCTGTCCACGAGCTCGTTCACGTACCAGGGCGACGACCAGACGGAGTACACCGACGACTTCAAGCAGATCAACCTCAACGGCAGCCAGGACCTGCAGCCGGTCGTGTCGTTCCTGAAGTGGCTGGACGGCGCCTCCGACGAGGAGTTCGCCGCCGACCTGGACCAGTGGGTCGACGTGGGCTCGTTCGCCACCTACCTGGGCACGCAGGAGGTGCTCGACAACTTCGACACCATCTCCGGACCCGGCAAGAACGCGTACCTGTACTACGACCTCGACACCGGCCTCCTCAGCGTCGTCAGCTGGGACCTCAACCTCGCGCTCGGCGGGATGGCCGGGCCCGGCGGCATGGGCGGCCAGATGCCCGACGGCGGGATGCCCGACGGCGGGATGCCCGACGGCGGGATGCCCGACGGTGGGATGCCCGACGACGGAGGGACGGACGGCCCGCCCGGGGGCGAGCAGGGCGGCCCGGGCGGCGGGACGGGCGGCGGCATGATGAACAACAACGCCCTGGTCACCCGGTTCGAGGCGAACGCCGACTTCTCCGCGATGGTCGACGACGCCGTGAGCGCGTTGACCGCCGAGTGGATCGATAGCGGGAAGGCCGCGGCGCTGGTCGACGAGGTCGCCGCGCGGGTACCCGCCACGGACGGCGTCGACCAGGCCACCATCGACGCCGACGCCACGACCGTCCGGTCGAAGCTCACCGCGGGCGGGGCGGACGACGCGTCCGCCACGGGGCCCACGGACAGGTCGTCGAACGGGTCCACAGGCGGGTCCACAGGCGGGTCCACGGGCGGGTCCACGGGAAGCTCCCCGGAGAACGGATGACCGACGCCAGACCGCCCGGGCTGCGGGAGCGCAAGCGCGCCGCGGCCCGGGCGCGGGTCGAGGCGGCCGCCGTCGACCTCTGTCTCGAGCACGGCTACGCCGCGGTCACCGTGGCACGGATCTGTGCCGCCTCCGGGGTCGCGCAGAGCACCTTCTTCAAGTACTTCGGCAGCAAGGACGCCGCGATCCTCGGCCGGCCGCCGCACCCGAGCGAGGACGCGGTCGAGGCGTTCGTCGGCGCGGACGGCCCGCTGCTCGACGACCTGGTCGCCCTCCTCGTCACCGGGGCCCGGGAGGCGGTCGGCGACCTCGACCTGTTCCGGCGGCGGTTCCAGCTCCTGGAGGGAGACGCGCGGCTGAGGTCACGGGAGATCGGGCACCTCGCGGGGCCGCGGTCGTGGGCCGTGACCGCGGCGCGGAGGCGGCTGGAGCGCACCAGCCGGCTGCCCGCGCCCGACCTCGACGCGCGGGCGCACCTGGCCGTCGTCCTCGCCTCGGGGCTCCTGCGGCACACCCTCTGGTCGCTGCCGGTGGCCCCGGGCGCGCCGTGGGACGAGGCGCTGCGCCGGAGCCTCGCGCTGGCGGGCTCGCTGCTCGCCGGGGGACGCCCGGCCGTCCGGCGGGGCCCGCCGACGGCGTCGCCCGGGGCCCGCGGTCGACGCCGTCCGTAGCCGAGAAGGGCTCAGAGCGGCTTGCGCATCTGCTGCGTGACGACGGCGTACCCGGAGGTGTCGTACAGCGCGACGGCGGTCGCGTTGCGCCCGTGGACGTTCAGCTCCAGCGCGGTCGCGCCCGCCTCCCGCGCCGCGTCCTCCGTCGCCGCCAGGACCGCGCGCCCGAAGCCCTGCCCCCGCCGCTGCTCGAGCACCTCGATGTCGTAGAGGAACGCGACGCCCGGCAGGCAGTGCGGCGGGTCCAGCGCCACCCAGGCACGACCCACCGGCTCCCCGTCGGCGTCCACGGCGAGCCGGACGAGCATCCGCTCGGTGGCGAGCCCCTGCGGGAGCAGCTGGGCGCTCTCCTCGCGGGCGCGGCGCACCGACCCCTCCCACGGCCAGCGGCCCGCGGCGACCTGCTCGGCCGCGTAGCCCTCGGCCAGCTCGTCCTGCCACTCGTCGAACTCCGTCGGGGTCATCTCGCGCAGCGTCACCGTCGTCATGCGGGCATGTTGGCACGCGGCGAGCCACAGCGTCGCGGACGCGCCCCGCGGAGCGGTCGCAACCCGTCCGAGCACCCGTCCGCGCACCCGCCCGAGCACCCGTCCGCGCACCCGAGCACCCGAGCACCCGTCCGAGCACCCGTCCGCGCAAGGGCCGCCGCACCGCCAGGCCGGCCGTCAGAACGGCGGTGCCCCCGGGTCGCTCTGGCGGAGCAGGCGACGTGGAGCGAGCGGGCGCCGGTCGTCCCCGCGTGAACCCGCCTCGGCCGGCGGCCTCGAAGGCTCCGACGGACCCGACGGCCCCCGACGACCCGCGCACGGTCCGCGCGCCTCGCCGCGGGTGCGCCCGGTGGGCGACGTCCACGTGAGGACGCCGTCGGACGCGCGGACGACGCGCCAGCCCGTCTGGTGCTTGAGCACGTGATGGTGCCGGCACAGATGGGTGAGGTTGTCGGCGGTGGTGGCGCCCCGATCCGCCCAGGCCCGCACGTGGTCGACGTCGCTGCCCGTCGCGGCGCGGGTGCAGCCGGGGAACGTGCAGGTGAGGTCGCGAGCCTGCAGCAGCGCCCGGAGGGCGGCGGGCACGGTGTAGGTGCCGGCGTCGGCGGTCAGGACCGTCGCGTCGACCGGGTCGACGAGGAACCTGCGCAGCGACGGCGCGTTCGCCGTCAGACGGGCCGCGGTCTCCGCGTCGACGGGCACCTGACCGTCCAGCTCGGCGACGTCGCCGGCGTCACCGGCGAGCAGCGTGAGCACCGGCACCGTGAGCCGCACCGACGGGGCGATCCGACGTGTCAGCTCCACGAGGTCCGGCACCGCGTCGCGACCCCCGCCGGTCCCCACGAAGCCTTCGACACCCCCGACGTGCGTCGGGGGGCCTGCGGCTGCGCCACCGCCGGGTGACGGGGCGTCCCTCGACCCGCCGAGGTGCGGGGCGAGGAGGAGTGCGGCGAGCGCGTCCGCGCACAGCTGCCCGACCCCGCGGGGGTCGCCGCCGTCCCGGGCGGTGCGTGCGGCGCGGGTGAGCCGGTCGTGGATCGCGTGCGCCGGCGCGGCGGGCAGGTAGGCGGTGAGCCAGGCCATGCCGTCGGCGCCGGGGTCGAGATGGACCGCCCGCTTCTCGGCGGCCGCCCGGTGCCGGACGGTCAGGGACACGGGGTGCGCCCGGTCGCGCGCACGGCGCAGGCGCCGGCGGAGCTGCGGCAGCGTGTCCCGACCCGCCGCGGGCACCACGCACGCCTCGACCTGGTGGCGGGCGGCGGAGTCGGGGAGGTCGGCCAGCGTGTCGGCGACGGCGCGGGCGTGGGCCGCCGAGAAGCGGCCGCGGCACAGCCCGACGAGTGCCGGCTCGGTGACCGCCCCGAAGCCCCCGCTGCCCCCGACGTCCACGGCCGCCTCCGTCAGCACGCGGGCGGTGTCGACGAGGTGCCCCGCCTCCTGCCCGGACAGGCGGAGGGCCACCGCCAGGTCCGCGGTGAACGCCCGCGTCGCGAGCTCGTGCCGCCGCACCGACGACGCCCGGCGCAGCTCCGGGTCCCGGTCGTCGAGCAGCACCCGCTCGCACCCCGCCGCCGCACGCCGTGCCCGCTCGACCGCGAGCAGCTTGGCTCCCTCCAGCGCGTCGATGCGTGCCTGGATCGCGACGGCGTCGTCGATCGCCGCCGAGACGTCGTGCACCGACGGACGCGGCCCTGGGTCGACGCTCCGGAGCACGGCGGCGGCGACGGGCTCGACCGAGCCGCTTCCCGCGCCTTCGCCGTCATCGAACATACGTTCGACCCTAGGGGTTGGCGACGCCGCCCGACAAGGCCTGTGGACGACCGTCCTCGACGGTCGGGACGTGGCAGGACGTGGCAGGACGTGGCCGGACGCCGCCGCGGCGCACCCCGCGGCTATCCGCGGAACGCGTCGAGGTTGCGGCCGACCCAGTCCTCGAACGACGTCGCCGGCCTGCCGAGGACGGCCGGCACGTCGGGGCTGATGCGACGTTCCTCGGGCGTCGGCCTGCCGAGGATGTCGAGCGTGCCGTCGGCCACCGGGGCGGGCATCGCCCGGAGCAGCTGCTCCCTCGCCCGGTCGTGACCCAGCTCGACGAACCGCAGCTCCTCGCCCAGCGCCGCACCGAGGATCTCGGCGCGTCGCCGGGGGCTGGTCGCCTCCGGTCCGGTGAGGCCGTACACCCGTCCTGCGTGGCCGTCGCCGGTGAGCGCCGCCGCGGCCACGTCCGCGATGTCGCCGGGGTCCACCGCGGGCAGCGCCACGTCGGCGTAGGGCGCGAGGACGGTGCGTTCCGCGCGGACCGACGGCACCCAGGCGAAGGCGTTGGTGGTGAACCCGCCCGGGCGCAGGATCGTCCAGTCGAGGCCGGACGACCGCACCGCGGTCTCCAGCGCGGCGAGCGGCGCGTGCGACACCGACGTGGGCCGCGTGCCGGCCGCCTGCGACGACAGCAGGACGACGCGGCGAACCCCCGCGTCGGCCGCCGCGCGGAGCAGGGCGGGGCCGTCGACGTGGGCGCCCGCTCCCGGGACCAGGAGGAACAGGGCCTGCGCCCCCACCAGCGCCGGGGCCACGCCGGCCGGGTCGGCGAGGTCTGCGACGACGGGGCTGACGCCGGGCCGGGACGGCAGACCCGACGTCACCCCCCGGGAGACGGCGGTGACGGCGTGGCCGGCGTCCGCCAACGACTCCACGAGCGGGCGGCCGACGTTTCCTGTGGCACCGGTGACGACGATCATGGACGTGCTCCTCGCATGCGAAAAGTACCGGCGCCGCGGCCCCGGGTGGCGTCCGAACGACGCCGACCCGAGGAAACTAGGAGCACCCGTCGAGCACGTTCCCCCGGGAAAGTATTGGAGCGGCATGTCCCTCACCGACCAGACCGACGTCGACCCCCTGGCGGCGTGCAAGATCAGCCCCGCCGTCGACCTGCTCTTCAGCCGCTGGACGACGCCCATCCTGTGGACGCTCCACCGGTCGGGCCCGGTGCGCTTCGTCGAGCTGGAGCGGCGGCTGGCGGGCATCACGCCGAAGGTCCTCACCCAGCGGCTCCGCCAGCTCGAGCGCGACGGCCTCGTGCTGCGGCACTACCACGCCGAGGTGCCGCCCCGGGTCGAGTACGAGATCACCGACCTCGGCCGGAGCCTGTCGCCCGTCTTCGCGGCGCTCGCCGACTGGACCGACGAGCACCTGCCCGCCGTCGAGGACGCCCGCCACGCCTACGCCGGCCCGCTCCCCCGCTAGTCGACCGCCTCACCGGTGGGGTCGTTCGCCACCACGGCGTCGAGGCGCTCGCCGCCGACGGGCTCGCGGTGCCACGCGACGAGGCGCCAGCCGGACGCGGGGTCGCCCTCGACCTCGATGAGGCCGGTGTTCGCGAGCGGGGTGTGCGCCAGCTCGTCGACGTCGAGCCCCTTGACCCGCGCGCCGGACCACGACCGGATCGCCGCGCCGTGCGAGACGGCGAGGACGACGCCGTGGTCCCGCGCGGCCAGCGCGGCGACGGCGTCGTCGAACCGGGCGAGGAACGCGTCGCCGTCGGGGCCGCCGGGCATGCGGCGGGCGCGGTCGCCGCGCGACCAGGCGAACACCGTCTCCAGGTAGGTGTGGTGGTCGGCGAGGTCCGCCGACATCTCCAGGGAGCCCGCCTCGATCTCGCGCAGCCCGCCCAGGACCGTGGGGCGCAGGGTGCGGTCGTCGGCGAGGGGCTGGGCCGTGAGGCTGGTCCGCAGGAGGGTCGAGACGGCGAGGGCGTCGATGCGCCGCCCCTCCAGCGCGAGCGGGACGGCGGCGGCCTGCTGCTCCCCGAGCGGGGTGAGGCGCGGCCCGGGGGCACCGGTGTCGAGCAGTCCGGCCACGTTGGCGGGGGTCTGTCCGTGTCGGAGGAGAAGGAGACGCATGGTCCTAGCCTGCGCCATCGCTGCGAGGATGACCGGATGCCGATCTCCGTCGTCCCGTCCTCCCCCGACTGGCCCGCCGCGTTCGAGGGGGTCGCGCGCACGCTGCGGGCGGCGCTCGCCGGGGTGCCGACGGCCGTCGTCGAGCACGTCGGGTCGACCTCGGTGCCCGGGCTGGCGGCGAAGCCGGTCCTCGACGTCGACGTGATCGTCCCCGCCGCGGACGTCGCCGCGGCGGTGCGGGCGCTCGAGGCCGTCGGGTACGCCCACGCCGGCGACCTGGGCCTGCCCGGCCGCGAGGCGATGGACGCGCCCGACGACGCCCCCGCCCGCCACGTCTACGTCTGCGCGGCGGGGACGCTGCACGTGCGCAACCACCTGGCCGTGCGGGACGTGCTGCGGCGCCGCGACGACCTGCGGGACGAGTACGGCGCGGTGAAGAGCGCGCTCGCCGCCGACCCCACGATGGACATCGACCGGTACCTCGCCGGCAAGTCGGCCGTGCTGCAGAAGATCCTCGCCGAGTCGGACCTCACGCCGGGCGAGCTCCGCGAGATCCTGGGCGTCAACGATCCCGGCGCCGACGACCCGTCGGCCTGACGGCGGCTCAGCGCAGCCGGTAGCGCCGCTCGGGCCGGCCCGCGGTGCCGTAGTTGAGGCGCACGGCGGCGCGGCCCGTCGCCGCGAAGTGCTCCAGGTACCGGCGCGCGCTGACGCGGCTGACGCCGATCTCGTCGGCGCACTCGGCGGCGCTCAGCTCCGCGCCGTCGGCCAGGGCCGCCAGCACGGCGTCCGCGGTCTCCTGGCTCAGCCCCTTGGGCAGCGCGGGGCGCGCCGCGGCGCCGGCGCGCGACGGCTGCGGCGCGAGGAGGGCGTCGATCTCCGCCTGCCCCGGCCCGCCCGGGCGGTCGAGGCCGTCGAGCGCCTCGTGGGCGCGGCGGAACGCCTCCAGCCGGGCCGTGAGGTCCTCCGACGCGAACGGCTTGACCAGGTAGTGCGCGGCCCCGCCGGCCGCGGCCGCGCGGACCGTGTCCGCCTCGCGGGCCGCCGTGATCACGACGACCCCCAGGTCGTGGCCCGCCGCGCGCAGCCGGCGCAGCACCTCGATGCCGCCGATGTCGGGCAGGTGCACGTCGAGCAGCACGAGGTCCGGGCGCAGGGCCTCGACCGCCGCGAGCGCGTCGGCACCCGTGTGCGCCTCCCCGACGACGCGGAAGCCGTCCACCCGCTCCACGAAGCGGCGGTGGATGGACGCGACCATGAAGTCGTCCTCCACCACCAGCACGTCGAGGCTCACGCCTGCTGCACCCCCTGATCGGCTCGTCCCGCCCCCGCGACGGCCTGCGGCAGCCGCACGATGAACACGGCGCCGCCCTCCCCGTCGCGGGCGTCGCCATTGTGCACCGTCACGACGCCGCCGCGGCGCTGCGCCAGCACGTGCACCAGCGCGAGGCCGACGCCGCGCCCGGTCGCGCCCTGCGGCTTCGTGCTCCAGCCGCGGCGGAAGATCGCGTCGGCCTGCTCGGGCGGCACGCCGCGCCCGGTGTCCGCGACCTCGACGAGGACGTCGTGCGCGGGCCCGTCCAGGGCCAGGCGCACCCGGACCATGGCGGCGCTCGCGACGCCCTGCGCGCTCGGGCCCGCGGCCCACGCGGCGGCGTCCACCGCGTTGTCCACCAGGTTGCCGAGCACGGTGTTGACGTCGGCGGACAGGTCGGGGTCCAGGCGCGGCAGGGCGCTGCCCGGGTCGACGACGAGCTCCACGTGCCGCTCGTCCGCGAGGCTCGCCTTCGCGATGAGCAGGGCCGCCACCGCCGGGTCCGCGACCCGGGACGTCACCACGTCGCTGAGGGCCGCGCGCCGCCGGGTGAGGCGGTCGACGAACCGGCCCACCTCCTCGTACTCCCCCAGCTCGATGAGGCCGGAGACGGTGTGCAGCTGGTTGCTGAACTCGTGGGTCTGCGCGCGCAGCGTCTCGGTGACGCTCTCGCGCGCGTGCAGCTCGCTCTGCAGCGCGAGCAGCTCGGTGCGGTCGCGCAGCGTGGTCACCGTGCCGGCCGGGCGGCCGTCGTGCAGCACGCGCCGGCGGTTGAGCACCAGCACCGTGTCCCCCGAGACCAGCACCGCGTCGTGCACCTCGTCCGTGCCGCGCAGCAGGTCGGCGACGGCGGGCTCCAGGCCCACGTCGGCCAGGCCCGGGTCGTCCAGACGCCGCCCCGTCAGGTCGGGGGCGTCGTCCGCGAGGCCGAGCAGCGCGCGGGCGCTGTCGCTCACGAGGCTCACCCGGCCGTCGTCGCCCACCACGACCACGCCCTCGCGGATGGACCGCAGCACGCCCTCGCGGTGGTCCGCGAGCGCCGCGATCTGCGCCGGCTCCAGCCCGCGGGTGCGGCGCTTCACCAGCCGGGCCAGCAGCCACGACCCGGCGGCCGCGAGCGCCGTGCCGATGCCGAGCACGACGAGCACGTCCCCGCCGGCGCGGGACACGCGCTCGGCGAGCGGCGGGTACGGGTCGGCGAGCACGACGACGGCGACGGGGTGCGGCGCGCTGCCCCCGTACACCGGCACCCAGGCGGCGATGGAGCGCCCGTCGAGGTCGGTCACGTCGCCGCTGCCCGCCCGCTCGGCGGCGCCGGCGGGCAGGGCCAGCCCCTCCCCGACGCGCGTCGGGTCGGTCGCGACCAGCACCCGGCCGTCGAGGTCGGCGACGTAGGCGTGGGTCGCGTCGACGAAGTCGGCCCGCGTCTGCAGGTAGAAGCCGAGCGCCGCCGCGTCGGGGGTGTCGGTGGCGAGCGTCTCCTGGACGGCGGGGATGCCGGCCAGCCCCTCGGCGGCCACCTCGAGCCGGTCCGCGCGGTCGTCGCGGAACTGGGCGTCGGCCTGCCCGAGGAACACGACGGCGGCCGCCGCGACCACCACGAGGAGCACGGCGAGCTGCAGCAGCAGCACCTGGCCGGCGAGGGTGAGGTGGCCGCGGGAGCGGCGTGAGGGGCGTGACCGCAAGTTCCACAACCTCCTTTGGTTGTCCAATGATGACGCGCCCGGCGGGCACCTGTGACGATCGCACCCGGGGCACAGCCGCCCCGCAGCACCGACAAGTCTGGAGGAACCGATGTCGACGACGACATCCGGCCCCCCGAGCGCCGTGCCCGCACCCCCGCCGCCCCGCGCGGCCGGGCTCGTGCCGTCGCGCAGCCACGGCCGACGGCGCGGCACCCGCGTCGCCCTGGCGGCCGCGCTCGCCGCCACCCTCGTCGCCGTGTCCGCCGCCTGCGGCGTGACCCGGGGCGACGACTCGACCGACCTCGACATGTGGATCCCGAACAGCCCCGGCGGCGGCTACGACCAGACCGGCCGCGCGGCCGTCGGCGTCCTGGACCGCGACGGCATCACCGGCGGCGACATCCAGGTCACCAACATCCTCGGCGCGGGCGGCTCGGTCGCCATGTCGCGGCTCATGGGCGAGGCCGGCAACGAGCGGCTCATGATGACGCTCGGCCTCGGCGTCGTGGGGTCCACGTACTCGTTCGGCGTGGACGCCCGCCCGCAGGACGCCACCCCGCTCGCCCAGCTCATCGAGGAGCAGGAGGGCGTCCTCGTCCCCGCCGACTCCCCCTTCCGCACCATCGACGACCTCGTCGACGCGTGGTCGCAGGACCCGTCGTCGGTCGTGCTGGGCGGCGGCTCGTCCCCCGGCGGACCCGACCACCTGTTCCCCATGCAGCTCGCCCAGGCCACGGGCGTCGACCCGAAGGAGCTGCGCTACGTCTCCTACGACGGCGGCGGGCCCCTGACCAGCGCGCTGCTGGGGCACAAGATCCAGGTCGGGTTCTCCGGCCTCGCCGAGTTCGAGGGGCAGATCGCCGCAGGCGAGCTGCGCGTGCTCGCCGTGTCCGGCGAGGAGCGCGTGGCCGAGGACGTCCTCGCCGACGTCCCGACGCTCACCGAGAGCGGCATCGACCTCGTGTTCACCAACTGGCGCGGCGTCGTCGCCCCGCCCGGCATCAGCGACGAGGCCCGCGACCGGCTCGTCGACTACCTCACCCGCATGCACGACTCGCCCGAGTGGGAGCAGGCCCTGGCCGACAACGGCTGGACGGACGCCTTCACCACCGGCGACGACTTCGAGCAGTTCCTGCGCGAGCAGGACCAGCGGGTGTCGACCACCCTGAGGGAGCTGAACCTGCTGTGAGCACCGACGTGGAGACCCCCGCACCGGGGGCCGCGGACCCGGGTCCGCAGGGCCCGCCCGGGACGCCGCGCGTCGACCGCGCGCAGTACGGCCTCGCCGCCGTGCTGCTGGTCGTCGGCGCCTACACCGTGTACGACGCGAGCACCCTGGAGGTCGGGTTCGCCGACCCCGTGGGCCCGCGCATCTTCCCGATCCTCATCGGCGGCGGCCTGGTCGTGACCAGCGTGCTGCTCGCCGTCGCGACGGCGCGCGGCTCGCGCCCGGAGCCGGAGGCCGGCGAGGACGTCGACGTCACGACCGCGGCCGACTGGCCCACCGTGCTCAAGCTGGTGGGCGTCATCCTGCTGACGATCGCCACGGTGACGTGGCTCGGGTGGGCGCTCGCGGGCGCCATCCTCTTCGCCGGCGCCGCCTGGGCGCTGGGCAGCCGCACGCACCTGCGCGACGTCCTCGTGGGCCTCGTGCTCGCGGTGGGCAGCTGGTACGGCTTCGTCGTCGGGCTGGGCATCCCGCTCACCCCCGGCGTCCTCGACGGAATCCTGTGAGGCGGTGACCTGATGGAGAACCTCGGACTGCTGTGGGACGGCCTCGGCGCCGCCCTCACCCCCATGAACCTCCTGTACGCCGCGGTGGGCGTGCTGCTCGGCACGTTCGTCGGCGTGCTGCCCGGCATCGGGCCGGCGATGGCGATCGCGCTGCTGCTGCCCGTGACGTTCGGGCTGGAGCCCACGCAGGCGTTCATCATGTTCGCCGGGCTCTACTACGGCGGCATGTACGGCGGGTCGACGACGTCGATCCTGCTCAACACCCCCGGCGAGTCGGCGTCCGTGATGACGGCGCTGGAGGGCAGCCGGATGGCCCGCGCCGGCCGCGGCGCGCAGGCGCTGGCGACGGCGGCCGTCGGGTCGTTCGTGGCCGGCACGATCGGCACCCTGCTGGTCGCGTTCTTCGCGCCGTCGCTGGCCGACGTCGCGGTCGAGATCGGCGCGCCGTCGTACTTCGCCCTCATGGTGCTGGCGCTGGTCCTGACGGCCACGGTGCTCGGGTCGAGCCCGCTGCGCGGTCTCATGTCCCTGTTCGTGGGCCTGACGATCGGCCTCGTGGGGCTGGACCTCAACACCGGCCAGCCGCGCCTGACGTTCGGCGTCACCCAGCTCGTGGACCGCCTCGACATCGTGGTGGTGGCGGTCGGCATCTTCGCCCTCGGCGAGGCGCTGTGGGTGGCCGCCCACCTGCGTCGCAAGCCCGCCCAGGTGGTCCCCGTCGGGCAGCCGTGGATGGGTCGTGAGGACCTGAAGCGCTCCTGGAAGCCGTGGCTGCGCGGCACGGCGTTCGGCTTCCCGTTCGGCGCGCTGCCGGCCGGCGGCGCCGAGCTGCCGACGTTCCTCTCCTACGTCACCGAGCGCCGGCTGTCCAAGCGCGGCGACTTCGGCAAGGGCGCCATCGAGGGCGTCGCCGGCCCCGAGGCGGCGAACAACGCGTCCGCCGCGGGCATGCTGGTGCCGATGCTGGCGCTCGGCCTGCCCGTGACCGCCACGGCGTCGGTGATGCTGTCGGCGCTGCAGGGGTACGGCATCCAGCCCGGCCCGCAGCTCATGACCGAGCACGCGGACATGGTGTGGACGCTGCTGGCCAGCCTGCTGATCGGCAACCTGCTGCTGCTGGTGCTCAACCTGCCGCTGGCGCCCCTGTGGGCGCGGCTGCTCCGCATCCCCCGGCCGCAGCTGTACGCGGGCATCCTGTTCTTCGCCTGCCTCGGCGCGTACGCGACGAACCTCGACCCGTTCGACATCGGCCTGCTGCTCGTGTTCGGCCTGCTGGGCCTGGCGATGCGGCGGTTCGGGCTGCCGGTGCTGCCGCTCATCCTGGGCGTCATCCTCGGCCCGCTCATGGAGACCAAGCTCCGCGAGGCGCTGACCATCTCCGGCGGCGACCCGTCGATCCTGTGGAGCGAGCCGCTGGCCATCGCCATCTACGTGGTGCTGGCCCTCGCCCTCGCCGGCCGCCCGCTGCTGTCGCGGTGGCGGTCGCGCACGGAGTCGCGGCTGGAGGCCGAGGCGGAGGCCGCGAACGACACCGAGACGGAAGGAGCACTCCGGTGATCGAGAACGAGACGTCCCCGGCCGCCGGGTGGGTGGTCGTGGCGTGGACGCCCGACGAGTTCGGCGACGCCGCGCTGGAGCACGCGATCGCGTGGGCCCGCGAGGGCGGGCGCGGCGTCGCCGTCGTCAACGGCACCCGTGGCGACGCCCTCGTCGACGAGCGCTACGCCGCGCCCGCCGGGCTCGCCGACCTGGCCGAGCGGCTGCGCGGCACCGGGCTGCCGCACGTGGTGCGGCAGGAGATGGGCCGCGACGTCGCGGAGCAGGTGCTCGACGTCGCGTCCGAGCTGTCCGCGCGGCTCGTCGTCGTCGGCCTGCGGCACCGCAGCCCGGTGGGCAAGCTGCTCATGGGCAGCGTCGCGCAGCGCATCCTGCTGACCGCCGAGTGCCCCGTGCTGGCCGTCAAGCCCGGGGAACGGCCCGCCTGACGCGCTGCGACGTGGCGAGGTCGGTCCCCTGCCGGACCGGCCTCGCCACGGACGACCGATCTCGCGTGTAAGGGCCGGTCCGCCCGGGACACTACGTCGTGTGAGCATCCCCGACGGCACTCCCGACGGCACCGCCGAGCCGCGCGAACGGCTGTCCGCGCTGTGGAGCGCGCACGCCGTCCGCGTCCAGGCGTACCTGTGGCGGCACACCGACCCGGACACCGCCCAGGACGTGCTCTCCGAGACGTTCCTCGTGGCCTGGCGCCGCCTCGACGACGTCCCCGACCCGGCGCTGCCGTGGCTGCTGGTCGTGGCGCGCAACCTCGTGCGCAACGCCCACCGCGCGGCCCGCCGGCGGCGCACCCTCGACGAGGAGCTCGCCTCCCTCGCGGCGTCCGCGCCGCTGCCGGAGGCCGCCCCCGAGGCGCTCGCCGTCGAGCGCGACGGCCTCCTCCGGGCTCTCGCCCACCTCACCGAGCGGGAGCGCGAGGCGATCCTCCTGGTCGCGTGGGACGGGCTCGCGCCACCCGAGGCCGCCGCCGTCGCCGGCTGCAGCACCGCGACCTTCCACGTGCGCCTGCACCGCGCCCGACGCCGGCTGGCCTCGCTCGCCGACGGCCCCGCGGACGGCCCCGCCGGCCAGGGCACCGACGACACCCGCTCCCCCGCGCCCTCGAGGAGGTCCGCATGAACCCCGCAGGCAGCACCTCGGGCAGCACCGCAGGCGTCGACGAGCGCCTCGCCCGGCTCGCCCCCACCACGTCCCCCGACCCTGAGCGGCTCGCCGCGGCACGCGCCGCGCTCGACGCCACGCTCGACGGGCCCGGCGACCCCCGCAGCCGCCGCGTCGGCGACGCCCACGTGCTGGAGCTCCGGGACCACCGTCGCGAGGACGGCGGGGACGACGTCCCCGACGCGACCGGCCTGGCCGTCGTGACCCCCGTCGGCGCGTACGACGACGACGTCGTCGTCCCGCTGGGCCGGGGCCGCACCGCCCGCGAGCGCCGCCGGCGGCGCGTGCAGCTCGGCGCCGCGGCCGCGGGCGTCGTCGGCGTGGTCGCCGTCGGGCTGGCGCTGACGGGCCGGCCCCCGGCCCCGGTGCCCGCCGGACCGCCCCCGTCCGCGTGCGCGTCGCGGCTCACCACCGCCGCGCACCAGGCCGACGACGTCGAGCAGCCGCAGGCGTGGCGCTCGCTCGCCGCCGAGTCCCGCGACGACGGGACGCGGCTGGTCCTGATGCGGTCCGACGACGCCGGCCTCACCGGGTTCTGCGGGGAGGCCGGTGACGCGGGCAGCTCCTCCGCGTCGACCACGCTGTGGCCCGACGACCACCCCGCCGAACCCGGCCCCGACGAGGTGGTGCCCGCCGGCGTCCGCGACGACGACTGGTACGTCGCCTGGGGCGCAGCCGGGCAGGACGTCCGCTCGATCCGGCTGTCCGTGGACGACGGGCCCGCCACCGACGTGCGGACGATCGGGAACGGCGAGTGGGCGGTCATGCTCCCCGGGGACGAGGTGCCGCCGGACGCCCGGCTCACCCTCCTCTGGACCGCCACGGACGGGTCCGAACGGTCCACGCCGCTGGAGGGCGCGTGGCCCGCGGACCCCGCGACCGTGACGTCGCCCGCCGAGGCGCGCCGGGACGCCTGCGCCCCCGGGCGCGACGCCACCGGGGTGCGGCCGGTGCTCGAGCAGCGAGTCGGCGACGACGGCATCACCGTGCTCGCCCGCGACGGGAAGCGGTTCGTCGTGTGCCGACAGGACGCCGAGCCCCCGTACAGGGCGTGGCACACGCTGAGCGGCACGATCTCCGACCTTCCCGCGCGGGACGAGGCGACCGCCCTGGGCGGGGGCGGCTCGGACGACGCCCGCACGTTGGTCGGTCAGGCGGGCGACGACGTCGCCCGTGTCCAGCTGCGTATCCCCGACGGCACCCTGCTCGACGCCCTGCTGGCGGGCGACTACTGGCTGGTCTGGGGCACCGGGTTCAGCGAGGACCAGTGGACCGACGCCCGGCTCGTCTGGTACCTCGAGGACGGCTCACGGCACGAGTCACCCACCTTCCCGTGATCCCCGGCCGGCCGGTGTGCCCACGCACCGGCCGGCCGGTAACGCCTCAGTAATGGCGCGTTCCTAGCGTTCAGGGACCCTGCACCTGTCCCTGGAGGAGCGCTCCGATGCCACTGCCCCGACGGTCCCGGCGCCGACACGCCGTATGGGCCGCAGCCTCGCTCACGGCGGCCGCACTGCTGGCCGGCCCCCTGACCGCCTCGGCCGACACCGACCCGTCGGTCGCGGCGGGCCCCAAGATCGACGCGGCGCTCACGAGCGCCGTCAAGGGCGGCAAGGACGCCACCTTCTTCGTCGTCCTGAAGGACCAGGCCACGCTGTCCGCCCCGCGCGCGAAGCGGTCGCACGCCGCCCGGGCGAAGGCCGCCTACACCGAGCTGCGCGACCACGCGAAGACCAGCCAGCGGTCGCTGACCGCCTACCTCGACAAGGAGAAGGTCGGGCACCAGGACTACTGGATCGCGAACACCGTCCAGGTCACGGGCGACGCCGACCTCGTCGCGGCGCTGGCGAAGCGCTCCGACGTCGCGACGATCGTCAAGGAGAAGACGTACCGGCTCGACGAGACCGAGGCGACGCCCGCCGGCGTGGTCACGACCGCCGCCGCGGACGGCACCCCCGAGTGGGGCGTCGCCGACATCAACGCCGACGACGTGTGGTCGCAGTACGACGACCGCGGCGAGGGCATCGTCATCGCGAACGTCGACTCGGGCGTGCAGTACGACCACCCCGACCTCGTGGCGAACTATCGCGGCAACAACGGCGACGGCACGTTCACGCACGACTACAACTTCTACGACGCGACCGGTGAGTGCGGCACCAGCGGCATCCCGTGCGACAACAACGGCCACGGCACCCACACGATGGGCACGATGGTCGCCAAGGGCGGCATCGGCGTCGCCCCGAACGCCACGTGGATCGCCGCGAAGGGCTGCGAGACGGACGAGTGCTCCGACTCGTCGCTCCTGAATGCCGGCCAGTGGATCCTCGCCCCCACCGACCGCAACGGGCAGAACCCGCGCCCAGACCTGGCGCCGAACATCGTGAACAACTCCTGGGGCGGTGGGAAGACCGCCTTCTACCAGGACATCATCGAGGCCTGGAACGCCGCCGGGATCTTCGAGGCGTTCGCCGCCGGCAACAAGGGCAACGGCGTGACCTGCTCGACCACCGAGGCCCCGGGGGCGCAGGCCCCGGCGTACGGCGTGGGCGCCTACGACGCCGCCGGCAAGATCGCGCGCTTCTCCGGCTTCGGCCCCTCGCTGGTGGACGGCTCGGCGAAGCCGAACATCTCCGCCCCGGGCGTGAACGTGCGCTCCACCTGGCCGGGCTCGGCGTACCTCTCCCTCGACGGGACGTCGATGGCTACGCCCCACGTCGCGGGCGCGGTGGCCCTGCTGTGGTCGGCCGCCCCGTCGCTCATCGGCGACATCGAGGGCACCCGCGCGCTGCTGAACGAGGGCGCGCGTGACGTCGACGACACGCACTGCGGCGGCACCGCCGACGCGAACAACGTGTGGGGCGACGGCAAGCTCGACGCCCTCGCATCCGTCGAGCTGGCCCCGCACACCGCGGTGACGGTCACCGGCACGGTCACCGACGGGGCGTCCGGCACCCCGGTCCCCGGCGTGGTCGTGAAGGCGACCGCCGGCAGCACGGCCCGCTCGGTCGCCACGGGTGCCGACGGTTCCTACCGGCTGACGCTGGCCCCCGGCTCCTACGACTTCGCCTTCGCCACGTACGGCTTCGCGCCGCGCACGCTGGCCGGCGTCGAGCTGGTCACCGGCTCGCCGGTCAGGCAGGCCGTCACGCTCGCCCGGGTCCCCTCGCACGCAGTGACGGGCACCGTCCTGGACGTCACCGGTGCCCCCCTCGCGGGGGCCACGGTCGAGGTGACCGGCACCCCCGTCGCCTCGGTCACCACCGCCGCGGACGGGACGTACACGCTGCCGCAGGTCGCCGAGGGCTCCTACAGCCTCCGCGTCGCCCCCGCGGCGCCGCTCGTGTGCAACGGCGTCTCCGTCGGCGCGCTCACGGTCGACGGGGACGAGACCGCCGACGTGCAGGTGCCGCACCGCACCGACGCGGGCGGCACGTACTCCTGCGCCCCGGTGACGTCCAGCTGGATCAAGGGCTCGACGAGCACCGGCCTCACGGGTGACGAGGACGCCACCACGATCAGCCTGCCGTTCCCGGTGACCTACTACGGCGTGACGTACACCAGCGCGTCGGTCACCACCAACGGCCTGGTCAACTTCCTTCAGCCGCGCCTGGGCGACTTCACGAACACGGCTCTGCCCGACGCCGCGAAGCCCCACGGTGTCGTCGCCGCGTACTGGGACGACCTCGTCCTGGACAAGAAGTCCAACGTGAAGACCGCGGTCACCGGCAAGTCCGGCGCCCGGCGCTTCGCGATCGTCTGGACCCAAGCCGCGCTCGCCGCCGACCCGTCGGTGCGGGTGTCCTTCGAGGCCGTGCTCGACGAGGCCTCCGGGGCGGTGACCCTGCAGTACCAGGGTCTCGGGACCGGCGCGCTCGCCCGCGGCGGCTCGGCCACCACGGGCATCGAGAACCAGGCCGGCAGCGACGGCCTGGGCTACTCCTTCAACGAGTCCGTCCTGAGCGACGCGACCGCCATCCGCTTCACCCCGAAGGGCGCCTGATGAGAAACATCCGACGGCCGGGCGTTCGCCTGGCCTCCGCACTGGTCGTCGCCGGCCTGGCGGTGAGCGTGGCCCCCGCCGCCCAGGCGGACGACAGCGGCATCCTCACCCTGACGGACGGCCAGGCCGAGACGCTGGCCGACCGGATCACCCCGGACGTCTACGGCGACGGCCGGTCCTTCGGCGACCCGCGCGAGACCGCGCAGGACGCCGTGGACGCCGCGACTGCCGACGCCGACGCCCCGACGGACGCCGGCACCGCCAGCTCGGGTGCGTCGCTCACTGCCACCAGCCGGTGGAAGCTGACCAAGAAGTCCGGGATCGAGGGCGCGCAGGGCATGGCGGCCACGTTCCCGGTGGGGGGCGCGGACGGCGACTATTTCACCGTCAACGGCCTCACCCCGATCCAGCGCATCGGCGCCGACGGCACGCCGCTCTGGTCGCGCGACTCGACGTCCCTGGACGCCGACTGGCAGATCACGCCTCTGCGGGGACAGAAGGAGCCGTACCCGGCGGCGGTCGTGATGGGCTTCAACGCCGTCTCCCCGTTCACCATGGCGTCGGACGACGGCGTCACCACCGGTGACCTCACGGGCGACGGCGTCGACGACGTCGTCTTCACGGCCGAGGTCGGTGTGCAGCCGTACCGGCCGTTCACCTCGCCCGGCTCGTCGCTCCCCAACGGCACTTTCGTCACGGTGCTGGACGGCGCGACCGGGAAGACCGTGTGGTCGAAGCTGTACGCAGCCGTCTACAACGTGAAGCTGGTCGGCAAGACCCTCGTGATCGCCGACTCGGCGTTCGCCAACCTCAACTCGCCGGCGGGTTCCGCGACCACCCTGCACGGCATCCGCTTCGACCACTCCGCCGGCGCGCTCACCCCGGCGGAGTCGTGGACCTACGACGCCGGCACCTACACCGGCGCCCAGTGGGGCTCACTGCAGCCCATCGGCGGCGGGCTGCTCGCCGCCTCCTGGAACCAGGCGCGCCGGTACGCCCCCGACGGGCAGGCCCACGGCACCACCCTCGTGCTCGACACCGCCGACGGCAGCGTCCGCTGGGCTACCCCTGGCGGGAACTACGTGCGCCAGCTGCACCTGGACGCCGCCCGGGGACGGGTCGTGGCGCTCGAGCAGGCGGACACCGCCGACGGCGTGGCCTACGAGATCGCCGCATACGACCCCGCGGACGGCGCCCGCACCGGGCTCGTCCGGCGGGTCAACGCGATGGCGATCGCGCTGGAGGTCGGCAACATCCAGGGCGACTCCGCGCCGGAGTACACCGTCAGCGAGTCGACCCTGCAGGACGACTACTGGATGACCAGCAACAGCGTCCGCGCCCTCGACGGCGACGACGCGAGCCTGCTGTGGTCGCGCACCGTCAAGCGGACCGCAGCCGACGGTGACGTCGCGCCCGTGTGGGGGCTCGAGGCGGTGGACGGCAAGATCATCGCCTCCGCGCGCACCGACGAGGACGCGACCGTCGCGGAGAACCGCTACTCGAACAACTACGCCCGGATCACGGCGCTGAGCGGGAACAAGGGCGCCGTGAAGTGGGAGACGAGCGGCGTCGTCGGCTCGGTGATGTACGCGCAGCCGTTCGTCGAGGGCAAGGGCTGGCGGATCCGCACCGTCGACACGAACCAGAACGTCAGGGTCTACAACCTCGGCAGCGGCAAGCAGACCTCCCTCCAGCCGCTGGAGGGTCCCGCCACCACGGCCGCGGCCGTCGACGTCGACGGGGACGGGGCGGACGACGCCGTCCTCGGCGGCGGGTCCAACGGGCTGTACGCGTACCGGGGCACCTCGATGGTCGCTGGATCCCCCGAGCGCATGTGGGCCGCGACCCTGCCCGGCCGGGTGGTCCAGGTCGTCACGGCCGACACCACCGGCGACGGCCGCGACGAGCTGGTCGTCGCCGCCTCCACGGCGGCCGCGGTCGTCGACGCCCGCACCGGCAAGGTCCTCAGCGTCATGACGGCCCCGGCCGGCGAGTACGTGCGCAACGTCGTCGCCTCCGACCTCGACGGGGACGGCGCCGCCGAGGTGGCCGTGGCCACCGACAAGGTCCGCGCCTACGAGGGCACGGGCGCGCTGAAGTGGGAGTACGCCGTCCCGGCGACGATCGGGACGCCGGCGTTCGCCGACCTCTCGGCCGCCGACGGCAAGGTGTACGCCCAGTTCCAGACCCGCGGGAAGCTTCCGACGGAGCCCGTTGCGACCGGCGGCGTCGCACTCGACGGCAAGAACGGCTCGATGGTCTGGTCGTTCACACCGGAGGCGCCCCCCATCAGCCAGGGCGCCGTCCTCGGCGTCCCGCTGCGTGCCGGCACGTTCGCGTCGCCGGACATCCCCTACGCCGACGGCCACGCGGTGGTCTTCACGTACATCGTCCGCGGCAACGCCCAGCAGCTGCCCAAGAACCAGCTGACCAACATGGTCCAGATCCGCGACGGACGCTCGGGCGCGCTGCTCCACGAGGCGCAGGCCGGCGGCTACGCCACCCTCGCGAACTGGTTCACCGGGCAGGAGGGCCTGCTCGAGGGCAGCCTCGTCTCGCTGCGGACCTACGGAGCCGACGGCGTGGACGGCAAGCTCCGCACCTTGCCCGAGATTCGGAGCGGCTCGTTCGCCACCGGTCCCGGCGGGGCCCGCGTCCTGGTGCGCAGCGGCGTGCAGTTCGTCGCCCTCTTCGACCCTGCCGTGATGACGGCGGGCGTCGACTACCCGAAGGCCGACACCGGCTTCGACGCGAACGGGGCGCGCGAGCACTTCGTGGCCGACCTGGACGGCGACGGGAAGGACGAGATCCTCCTGCTCGCCTACGACGACGCCAACGCCGACCGGACGGCCGGCATGGTGGGCAACTCCGAGCTCCTGCCGTACACGGCGATCCGCGGGGCGATCACCCTGTCGATCGACAACGCGTGACGGCGGGCCGCACCTGACCGGTGCGGCTCCGTCGCGGCGAGGACCCCTCGGCCCACCAGGCCGAGGGGTCCTCCCGACTACAGTCGGGCGTCATGACCGTGCGGCACGCTCCCGAGGAGAGGGCCGCGCGTGCGCGACCCGTCCCGCTGCTGCGGCTGCACCTCCTCGGCGCGTTCCGGGTGACCCGCGACGGCGGCCCCGAGCTCCCGGAGCGCTGGCCGCGCCCCAGCGCCCGAACGCTCGTGAAGCTGCTCGCCGTCTCGCCCGAGCGGCGGCTGCACCGCGAGGAGGCGATGGACGTCTGCTGGCCCGACGCGGACGGGTCGGCCCAGGTGGGGAGCCTGCGGGTGGCCCTGCACGCGGCACGTCACGCCCTCGAGCCCGAGCTCGCGCCGCGCGCCGCGTCGTCGTACCTGGTGGCCGACGGCGCGCTGCTGCGGCTCGACCCGGCCACCGTGTGGATCGACGCCGACCACGCGGAGGCCGCCGCCGTCGACGCGCTCGCGTCCGGCGGGCCGACCGCCCTGGCGGACGCCCTCGCCCTGTTCACCGGCGAGCTGCTGCCCGAGGACCGGTACGCCACCTGGGCGCTGCCGCGCCGCGACCGGCTGGCCGCGCTGCACGAGCAGGTGCGGCTCGCGCTCGCGGCCGCCCACCTCGCGGCCGGGGACGTCGCGCAAGCGGTGGCCGCGGCCGAGGCCGTGCTGGCCGACAGCCCCGCGGAGGAGCTGGCGCACCGGGTGCTCATCGAGGCGTTCCTGCACCAGGGCCTGCGGCGGCGGGCGGTGTACCAGTACCACGCGTGCCGCGAGGCCCTCGACGCGGAGCTCGGCGTCCGGCCGGGCCCCGAGACGGAGCGCCTGCACCGCCTCGCCCTCGACGCCTCCCCGAGCGGCACGCCCACCGGCTCCGCGCTCCCCGCGCTCCTGCGGGTCCCCGCCGCGGCGCCCCTGCGCGGCCGCGACGCCGAGCTCGCGCGGCTCCTCGCCGACGACGGGCCACCGGTGCGGCTGCTGTCGGGCGAGGCGGGGGTGGGCAAGACGCGGCTGGTCGCCGAGGTCGCGCGGCGCGCCGCCGCGGACGGCGCCGCCGTGCTGTGGGGCGGGGGGCACGACGCCGAGGGGCACACGCCGTACGGGGCGTTCGCGGAGGCCCTCGACGGCTGGCTGGCCGAGCAGAGCGCCGGCGCGCGCGCCCGCGTCGGGGCGGAGCACCCGGAGCTGGCGGCCTTCCTGCCGTCGCTCGGCCGCGCGGACGGCGCCGGCCGGAGCCCCGAGGAGGAGCGGGACCGGCTCTTCCGCGGTACCGCCGCGCTGCTCGGCGACCTCGCCGCCGCGCGCCCCGTCGTCGTCGTGCTGGACGACCTGCACGCCGCCGACGCCGGGTCGTTCCAGCTGCTCGGCCACCTCGCCCGGCGGGCCGCCCGGGCCGGGACGCCCGTGCGCTTCCTCGTGACGCTGCGCTGGGAGGAGCTGCCCGAGGGCGACGCCCGCCGCGTCGGGCTGACGTCGCTGGAGCGGGCCGGGCTCGCGACGCCCGAGGAGGTCGGGCGGCTCGACCGCGCCGCGTGCCTCGCCGTGGCCGCGGACGCCCTCGGCGGCGGCACGGCGGCCGACGGGCTCGGGCGCGTCTGGGAGCTGTCCCTCGGCAACCCTTTGTTCGCCGCCGAGCTCGCGCGCGGGCTCGGCGACCCCGACCGCTCGGCGGGCCCCTCCGACGACGGCGCCGACGGCGTCGCGCCCCTCGGGGTGCGGCAGCTCGTCGACGAGCGGCTGGGCCGGCTCGACCCCGACGCGCGGCAGGTGGTGGAGGCGCTGTCAGCCGCGGGCGGGGACGCCGCGCTGACCGAGCTGCTCGACGTCGCCGCGTCCGGCCTGCACCCGCCGCTCACCGGCCCCGCGGCCGCGGACGCGGTGGAGCGCGCCCTGGCGGCGTCCCTCGTCGAGGAGCGCGTGGTCGTGGTCGACGGGCGGGCCGAGCCGGGTCTCGCCTTCCGCCACCCGCTGGTGCGGCTCACCTGCTACGACCGGCTCAGCGCCGTCCGGCGGCGGCGGCTGCACGCCGCGTTCGCGCAGACCGTGCTGCGCCGCAGGCCCGAGGACGTGGACGTCCTGGCGTCGCACTTCGCACGCACGGACGACCCCCGTGCGGCCGAGTACCTGCGCCGCGCCGCCGAGCGCGCCGCCGCCCTGTACGCGAACGACTCCGCCGACCGGTACTACCGGGACCTCGTCGCCCGGCTCGACGTCGACGCCGCCCGGGCGCGCCTCGACCACGGGCAGGTGCTGCGTCGCATGGGCCAGTTCGAGCAGTCGGTGGGGGTGCTGCGGCCGGCCCTCGCGGAGCTCGTGCGGCGGGAGGACCACGACGGCACGGTGCTCGCGGCGTCCCGGCTGGCCGAGATGCTCGCCCGGACGGGGGACCTGGGCCCCGCGGTGGAGGTGCTGGAGCGCCACCCCGCCCGCTCCCGCACCTCCCCCGAGCAGGCCGCCGCCCACCACCTGGCGTGGGCCACCCTGCTGAGCCGGCTCGGCCGGCACGCCGACGGCGTCGCTGCGGTGGACCGCGCGCTGCTGATCGTCGACCGCGTGCCGGAGTCGGCCCGCGAGGGCCTGCTCGCGCGCGCCTACGCCCTGCGCGCGACGAACCTCGGGAAGTCGGGTCGCGTCCGCGAGGCGGTCCAGGCCGCAGACACGGGCCTCCCCCACGCGGAGGCGTACGGCGACCCGACCCTGCTCGGCAACCTCCTCTCGTCGCAGCGCGAGAACGCCCGGCGGGCGGGCCGGCTCGACGAGTCGGTGGCGATCGGCCGGCGCGCCCTCGACCTCGTCGCGCAGTCCGGCGACCCCGTCTCGGCGGCGTTCGAGCGCGCCAACCTCGCCGAGCTGCACCTGCTCCTCGGCGAGGTCGACGCCGCCCGCGACCTGGCCGAGGAGGCCGTGGCCGGTGCCGAGGGCGAGGCGGAGTGGATCCTGCCGTACGCGCTCGCGGTCCTCGGCCGGGTCCTGACCCTCTCCGGACGGCCGGCCGACGCGCGGCCGCTGCTCGACCGGGCGGCGTCGTCGGCCCGAGCCCTCGCCGACCGGCAGGCCCTGCACGAGGCCAGCACCGCCCTCGCCGAGCTGGCGCTGCGCGAGGGCCGACCCTCCGACGCGCTCCGGGCGCTCGAGGACGACGACGAGCCCGCCCCGGTCCTCGCCGCCTGGTGCGCTCTCGGCGCCGACGACCCCCGGCGGGCGCTGGACCTCGCGGCGGCCGAGGCGGACCGCGCGCGGGGTGCCGGGGAGCGGCTCGCGGAGGTCGACGCCCAGGTGGTGCAGGCCGTCGCCCTGCACCGGCTCGGCGACGCGGCCGCTGCCGACGCGGTGCTCGGCCGTGCCGCCGCGCTGGCGGACGCCCTGCCGTACCCGGCCGCCGCGGCCGCCGCGGCCGAGGCGCGTCGGGGCCTGCTCGCCGGTCGATAGCCTGGCGCGATGCTCACCGACCGGCAGCGCGAGCTGCTCGCCACCTGGCTCCCGGGCGCGCGCGTCGAGGCCGACATGAGCTGGGGCCTGGTGGAGACCACCGTGCTGCGCGTCGCCGCCGGTGGGCGGACGGTCGTCGCGAAGGCGGGCGGGGAGAGCGACCACCACATCGCGCGGGAGATCCGCGCCCACCGCGAGTGGACGGGGCCGTGGCTCGCCGACGCGGGCGACCGGGTGGGCCGGCTGCTGCACGCCGACGCGGACGCCCGCCTGCTCGTCACCACCTACCAGCCGGGCCGGCTGGTGCAGGACGTGCCGGCGGCGGCGTCCGACCCGGGCACGTACGAGCAGGCGGGGCGGCTGCTCGCCGCGCTGCACGGCCAGCTCGCCGTCGAGGACGTCGAGCACGAGGCCCGTGCGGACGCGAACGCGGAGCGCCGGCTCGCGCAGGAGCACCGCATCGCCCCCGGCGACGTGGCGCGGCTACGGGCGCTGATCCGGTCGTGGCCCACGCCGCCCGCCGTCCTCGTCCCCACGCACGGCGACTGGCAGGCCCGCAACTGGCTCGTCGACGACGGCGGCACGGTACGCGTCATCGACCTCGGCCGCGCCGACCTGCGGCCCGCGGCCAGCGACCTCGACCGGCTCGCCGCACGCGAGTTCCGGCGGCACCCGGACGCGGAGGCGGCGTTCTTCGCCGGGTACGGGCGCGACCCCCGCGAGCCCGCGGCGTGGTTCCGCTCCCGGGTGCGCGAGGCGATCGGCACCGCCGTGTGGGCGTACCAGGTGGGCGACGAGGAGTTCGAGGCGGAGGGGCACCGCCGCGTCGCCGAGGTGCTGGCCGAGGCGGCGGCCGGGGCCCGTGGACGCTGACGGCGCCCGCCCGGCCGGCCCCTGATCCGGTCGGGCGGGCGCCGCCAGCAGCACTCAGCGCGGGGCGGCCAGGTGCTCCTCCCACGGCAGCAGGGTGACGGGGTGCGGCGGGTGGTCGGACGCCCGCAGGGCGAGGTCGACGACGGACGCGCGCACACGCGCCCACTCGGCCTCGCCCCCCGCGGAGCACTGCTCGTCCTGCGGGCGCCGCGCGAGCTCGAGGACCTGCTGCAGCACCAGCACGGCCCGCGAGGTGCTCGCCCGCCGCGTGACGTCGTCGCGGGTCGCCGCCCGGACCACCTGCGCCGCGAGCGCCTCCCCGCGCGACCCCGCGGCCAGCGACGCGGAGCTCGCCATCCGCAGCGGCACGGGCGCGGCCCGCAGGGACCAGTGCGTGCCCGACGCGTCGAGGGGCACGATCCGCACCGGCCCGCGCAGCAGCGACGCGACCAGCAGCCCGACGGCCACGAGCACCACCACGCCGGCCACCGTGCACACCCAGCCGGCGGCCCGCGGCGCGTCCGGCGCCATGAGCATCACCACGCCGGCCCAGACCACCCACACGGTCGTGCAGCCCACCGCCACCAGGGCGAAGAGCAGCGCGGCGGAGGCGTCCCCAGGGCGTCGTCGGCGTGTGCTCATACCCCTCAGTTGCCGGCAGGGGCCCGATCCTTACCGTCCCGACCCGAGGAACTCCGGGGCGGCGCACTACGCTCGGCCCGTGACACGCCCCGCGAGCCGGCGATGACCGGCCCCGGCCGCCGGGTCCGGAAGCTCCTTCCGCCCCTGTGGGTGCCGGCGCTGCTGCTCGTCGTCCTCCTGCCGCTGACGGGCGCGCTCCCCGCCGAGGACGCCCGCTCCCTCGCCGCCCTGACGGGCCCGGTGCTGGGGTTCGTCGTGCTGCTGACGGTCGTGTCGGAGCTCTGCGCGGGCGCCGGGCTCTTCGACGCGGTGGCGGACGGCGCCGCCCGCCTCGCCCGCGGCCGCGCGTGGGTGCTGTGGCTGCTCGTGGCCGGCGCCGCGGCGACGTGCACCGTGGTGCTGTCCCTCGACACGACGGCGGTGCTGCTCACCCCGGCCGTCGTCGCGGTGGCGCGGCGCCTCGACCGCGACCCGCTCCCCCTGGCCCTCACCGTGCTGGCCCTCGCCAACACGGCCTCGCTGCTCCTGCCCGTCTCCAACCTGACCAACCTCATGGCGGCGCCGTCGTTCGACGGGGGCTACCTCGGGGTGATGGCCGCGCCCGCACTGGCCGTGCTCGCGGTCGTGCTCCTCGCGCTCGCGGCCCTGCACGCGTCCGCCCTGCGCGGCAGGTACGCCGTCCCTGCGCGGCGTGCGGCGGCGGACCCGGTGCTGCTGCGCGTCGCGGCGGTCGTCGTGCTGCTCATGGGCGCCGGGTTCGCGGCCGAGCTCCCCGTGCTGCCCGTGGCGCTCGGCGCCACCGCCGTCCTGGGCGTGGCGACGGCGTGGCGACGGGCCCCGCTGCCCGTCCCGGTGCGGGAGCTCGTGCCGTGGCGCACGGTCGTGGTCACCGCGGGCCTGTTCGTCGTCGTCGGCACCTGGCACGCGCACGGGCTCACGGAGCTCCTCGCCCCGCTCGTCGGCACGGGCGACGACGCCGGCAGCCTCGCCCAGGTCGCCGCCGTCGGCGCGACGTCGGCCAACGCGGTGAACAACCTGCCGGCCTACCTCGCGCTCGCGCCGACGGTCACCGGTGACGACGCCCGGCTCGCCGCGCTCCTCGTCGGCGTGAACGCCGGCCCGCTGATCACCCCGTGGGCGTCGCTCGCCACGCTCCTGTGGCTGCAGCAGTACCGGCGCCACACGTTCTCGGCCCCCGCCGGGCTGGTGCGCCGCGTCGTCGCCCAGGGCGTCGTCGTCGCGCCCCTCGCCGTCGCGGCGGGGGTGCTGGCGCTCGCCGCGGCGGGCTGAGGCCGCCGGCAGCGCCGGTCAGGACGTGGCCCACACCCCGAGCTCGTTGCCGCTCGGGTCGAGGAAGTGGAACCGGCGCCCACCGGGGAACTCGTAGGGCCCTGCGGCGACCCGCCCGCCCGCCCGCGTGACGGCGGCGAGGGTCGCGTCGAGGTCGTCGGAGAACAGCAGCACGAACGGACCGCCGCGCGACACCTCGCCCGCCTCCGCGAGACGCAGCCCGCCCGCCTCCGCCGGGGCGCGCTCCGCGGCCGTGCGGATACCCGCGTACCCGGGGCCGTACGAGGTGAACTCCCAGCCGAACGCCGCGGCGTAGAACTCCTGCGCCGCCGCGAGGTCCGTGACCGGAAGCTCCACGTAGTCGATGGTGTGGTGGACGCCGTGCGCGTGCTCGCTCATCCGTGCAGCGTCCCGCGACCCTCCGACATCGGGTCCCTGCACCCGGCACCCGGCGTGTCCCACGGCGTGTCCCCGCCGCCCCGACACCGTGGTCTTTCGTCCTGTCGGCAGGTCAGGAGCAGCGCCCGCCCAGCCGGCACCACTCCGGCCGAGACGTCATCTCCCGCTGGGGCGGCCCCGGTGCGGCCTGTCCGTCACCGATCCGGTCTGGCCGACTCACCACGAAACGACAGCCCGCGCGAGGCGACGACACGCCCGGCGGCACGCCGGCTCAGCGCGTCCAGCCCCGCAGCACGTCGACGAGGAGCCCCTTCTCCGCGGCCTGGACGCGCGCCCGCAGCGCGGGCACGTCGTCGCCGGCCAGCACGGGGACCTCGGCCTGCGCCACGACCGGGCCCTCGTCGTAGCCCGCCGTCACGAGGTGCACCGTCGCCCCCGACGTCGGGCGCCCTGCCGCGAGCACCGCCGCGTGGACGCGGTCGCCGTACATGCCCGCGCCGCCGAACTCCGGCAGGAGCGCCGGGTGGGTGTTGAGGACGCGGCCCTCGTAACGCGCGAGCACCCGGGGCCCGAGCTTCTTCATGTACCCGGCGAGGACGACGACTTCGACCCCCGCACCCTCGAGCGCGGACAGGAGGGCGGCATCGAGGGCGACCGGGTCGGGGTGCGTGACCCCGCTGAGGTGCGCCGTCGGCACCCCGTGCGCGCGGGCGACGTCGAAGATCCCCGACCCGCTGTTGTTGCCCACCACCAGACGCACGTCGAGCCCGGCCCCCGGTGCGCGCGCCGCCTCCAGCACGTGCGCGGCGGTGCTGCCCGCCCCCGACCCCACCAGCGCGACGCGGAGCGGGGCATCGGCCCTGTCCGTGCCGGCGCGCCGGTCGCGGGCGGCGACCACGACACGCCCGATCCCGGCAGCAGCCGCACCCACCACGGCGAGGACGACCGCGACCACCCACCCCTCGGGAAGGAAGCCGATGGCGGCCGCGGCCGCAAGGGCCACCGCACCCGCCGCCGCGGCGAGTGCCACCGCCCGCGATCCCGTCCCGGCGCCCGCCCGCGCGAGCAGCCCTTCGACGACGATCCCCAGCGGCCAACCCAGCGCCCACGCCACCGCCGCGACGACGGCCCACAGCATGAGGCCGAAGAACGCCGTCCCCACTCCCGCCGTCCCGTCGTCCCCCGACACCGCCGTCACGATGCCCACGACGAAGGCCGCCACGACGACGACCGCGAGGAGGACGACGCACGCCCACGCGCACGTGCGCGCGGCGACGGCCGCCGCCTCGCGGCTCACGCCTCCACCTGCCGCGCCAGGCCGACGACGTCGTCCACGACGGACCGCACGCCGGGCAGGCCCGCGACCCGCACCAGCCGGGCGGCCAGGGGCGCCGCGCCGTCGACGAGCGCGCGGGTCCGGCGCCGCCCGGGCGAGCCGTCGTGCACCCAGAACAGGGTCACGCCCAGCCAGGCCAGCCAGAGCAGGCGCGGCAGCTCCTCGCGCACGGCCGCGGGGACCCGGGTCGACGAACCCTCCACGACCTGCTCGTGAAGGGCCCGGCTGAGGCGCGCGGTCTCCGCGGAGGCGGACGAGAACGGGCTCTCGGCGGCACCCGGACGGATCGCGACGGCGACGAGCTCCGCACCCAGGTCGTGCGACGGCTCGAACGCGTCGATGCCCGCGTGCCACAGCGCGCGCAGCCGCGGCCCGAGGCCGCCGCCCGCCCCCTCCAGGGCGCCGGCCGCGCGCCGGGCGTGGTCCTCGTTGACCTCCAGGTAGAGCTCCTGGACCAGGTCGCCCTTGGACCCGAACCAGTAGTACGCGACGCCGGTCGCGACCCCGGCCTCGGCGGCGATCGCCCGCATCGTCGTCGCCGCGAAGCCTCGCTCACGGAACATCCGCAGCGCCGTGCGGCGGACGAGGTCCCGCGTCGACTCCTCCGGCCCCGTCATCGCGTCGGGCCGATTCTGAACACGTTCAGGCTGAACATGTTCAGATTCCATCACATCCCCGGGCCGGCCGGTAGAGTCGCCCGATGCTCAGAACCCTGCGGCGGGCGCTCGCCGGCACCTACTGGCGGCTCAGCCGCTGGACCCTCCGCAGCGAGCCCGCTCCGGCACAGGCGGGCGTGCTCGTGGGCGCGCCGCACACGTCGAACTGGGACTTCGTGCTGATGCTCGCCATCGCGTGGCGGCTCGGGCTCGACGTGCGCTGGCTGGGCAAGCACACCCTGTTCGCCGGCTGGCGGGGGCCGCTGATGCGCGCGCTCGGCGGCATCGCCGTCGACCGCCGCGACCCCAGCCGCGTCGTCGACGACGTCCTCGCCCGCGTCCGGGCCGGCGAGGTCTTCCACCTCGTCGTCACGCCGGAGGGCACACGGTCCGGCGACGGCTGGAAGTCCGGCTTCTACCGCATCGCCCGCGCCGCCGACCTCCCCGTGACGCTCGGCTACGTGGACCGCACCACCATGACCACCGGCCTCGGCCCGACCCTCCGCCTCACCGGCGACGTGCGCGCCGACATGGACGACATCCGCGCGTTCTACGCCGACAAGGCGGGCCTGCGGCCGGCCCTGCGCACCGAGCCGCGGCTGGCCGACGAGGACCGGCAGGCCTGACCCGGCCCGCCCGGCCCACCGCGCGGCGTCAGCCGCGCGCCGCGTGGTCGTAGGCCCCCGCGGCGAGGTCCTCGAGCAGGGTCGGGCCGGTGGGCTCCCAGCCGAGCAGCTCGCGCGTCAGGGCGCTCGACGCGACGGCGTCCATGCCCCAGAACGTGCCGAGCCAGCCGAAGTCCTCGGCCGCGTCCGCCGGGTCCACGGAGACGGCAGGCACGCCCACCAGACGACCGATCGCCTCGGCGATCTCCCGGTGGACGACGCCCTCCTCGCCCACGGCGTGCAGCACGGAGCCCGCGGGCGCCTTGTCGACCGCGAGGGCGACGAGCCGCCCGGCGTCGTCCACATGGACGGCGGGCCACCGGCTCGCCCCGTCGCCGATGTAGCCGGAGACGCCGCGCTCGCGCGCCGTCCGCACCAGCACCGACGTGAACCCGTGGTCGCCCGCGCCGTGCACGGTGGCCGAGAACCGCAGGGCCACCGACCCGACGCCGCGCTCCACGGCGTCGAGCGCCAGCCCCTCGGAGCCGCCGCGCGGCGCGTCCGGCCCCGCGAACGTGGACGGGTCACGCTCGGTGAGGACCTGCCCGGGCGCCCCGACCAGCCCGGACGCCAGCAGCAGCGGCCGCCCGCTGCCGGCAAGCTCGTCGACGAAGCCCTCGACGACGGCCCGCTCGGTGC
The DNA here is from genome assembly GCF_042799955.1 of Isoptericola sp. NPDC057653. Taxonomy (NCBI): domain Bacteria; kingdom Bacillati; phylum Actinomycetota; class Actinomycetes; order Micrococcales; family Promicromonosporaceae; genus Isoptericola; species Isoptericola sp. NPDC057653. The sequence goes on from NZ_JBHVHP010000003.1 coordinate 491,105, forward strand.
GGCCCGCGCCGGCGTAGTCCGAGAAGTCGTGCTTGAACGCGAGGTGGACGACGGCGTCGGCGTCGCGGGCACCGGCCCGCAGGCCGGCCACGTCGTCGAGGGTGCCGCGGTAGGCCGTGGCGCCCAGGGCCTCGACCGCACGGGCGGAGGCGTCGGACCGGGCCAGCCCCACGACCTCGTGGCCCGCGGCGAGCAGATGGGGGACGGTGGCGGAGCCGATCCAGCCGGAGGCTCCGGTGACGAAGACGCGCATGGGTTCTCCTCAGGTGATGTCAGTTGCTGACATCACTCACGCTACACCTGATGTCTGGCACTGTCATCACTAGACTGTCCGGCATGGCCCGATGGGAACCCGACGCCCGCGGACGCATGACGCGTGCCGCCCTCGACCTGTACGCCGAGCAGGGGTTCGAGCAGACGACGACCGCGCAGATCGCGGAGCGCGCCGGCGTCACCGAGCGCACCTACTTCCGCCATTTCGCGGACAAGCGCGAGGTGCTGTTCGACGGCTCGCACGAGCTCGAGGAGGCCGTGGTGTCCTCCGTCCGCGAGGCGCCCGACGACGCCGACCCGCTGGACGTCGTCGGCACGGCGTTCTGCACCGCGGCGTCGGCGCTCGACGAGCGTCGCGACTTCGCGGCCCGCCGCGCCGCGGTCGTCGCCGCCACGCCCCGCCTGCAGGAGCGCGAGCTCCTCAAGCTCTCCGCGCTGCGCGACGCCGCCGCGGCGGCGCTGCGGGACCGTGGCTCCGCGGAGCCCGCCGCGTCGATGGTCGCGGAGGCCGGGGTCGCGGCGTTCCGGGTGGGGTTCGAGGCGTGGATCGCCTCCGGTCAGGCGCGGCCCGTCGCGGACGAGGTGCGCGACGCGCTCGCCGCCCTGCGCGCCCAGGCCCGGGTCTAGGCTCGCGGTCGTGCCCGCGCCCGGAGACCCAGCCCCCACCCCGCCCCCCACCCTGCCCGCCGACCTGCCCGACGGCGTCGTCATGCGCCTCCTGCGCCGCGACGACGGCCCCGCGCTCGCCGCGGCGTACGCCCGGAACCGCGACCACCTGACGCCCTGGGAGCCGGAACGGCCGGCGGCGTTCTACGAGGCGGACTACCACGCGGAGCGCATCCCCGTGGAGCTGCTGTCGCACGGCTCCGGGCGCTCCGCGCCCCTCGTGCTCGAGCGCGACGGGGACGTCGTCGGGCGGGTGAACCTCAGCGACGTCGTGCTCGGCGCGTTCCGCAGCGCGCACCTCGGTTATTGGGTCGACGCGGCCCTCGCCGGCCGCGGCATCATGACCGCGGCGGTCGAGGCCGCGTGCACCCACGCGCGCGACGACCTGGCCCTGCACCGCGTGCAGGCCGCCACGCTGCTGCACAACGAGGCGTCACAGCGGGTGCTGGCGCGGACCGGCTTCGAACGGATCGGCACCGCGCCGCGGTACCTCCGCATCGCCGGCCGCTGGCAGGACCACGCCCTGTTCCAGCGGATCCTCCACGACTGACCCCGCCACCACGGACGGCTGCGCGGGGCCCGCGGCCGCGGCCTCCTGGGCGCGACGCCGCGCGCGCCGCCGTCCACGCACGACCAGGGTGACCACGCCGCCGCCCGCCGCGAGCACGAGCACGACCAGCCCGGCGCCGGCGGCCGTCGCGACCCCGGCCCGGTCGGAGGCCGCACCGGCGTGCGCGGCGGCGTCGTCCAGGTCGCCGGCGGCGAGGTCGTCCCGCGCGCGCTCGGCCGACCGCTCGACGCCGAGCACCGACGCCCCCAGCCCCGACACCGGGTCCCGGTCCGCCTCCGCGGCGCGCACGGCCTCCCCGACCTGCGTCGTGACGTCGGCGGCGCGCGGCAGCAGGGTCGCGAGCTCGGCGTACTGCGCGTCGTCGGACGCGTCCTCGTAGGCGGCGCGGACGGTGGCCGGCACCTCCAGCCCCGCCGCGTCGGCGGCGGCCTGCACGGCGCCGGCGTCCGCGGCCGCGCCGTCGAGCGCCGACCGCGCGGCCTTCGCGTCGCCGAACTCCCAGTCCGTCATCGCGGTGCGCAGCCCCAGCGGCGGCTCCCACGCGCCGTCCGCCTCGTCGAGCGCGGCATACGCGTCGCGCGCCGCGGAGCGGGCCTTGAGCTTCGCCTGCTGGTCGCCGGTGAGCACCCAGGTGCGCAGCACCTTCGGCGCCCCGGCCACGTCGCCGCGCGTCTCGACGAGGTCGAGGAAGCGCCGCCAGTCCGTGCGGCCGTGGTTCTCGTCGGTCGACCCCGGCCGCTCGTAGGCGCTCTCCCCCGCCTGGGACGCCGAGACGACCGCCGTGAACGCGTTGTCGTCGAGCCCGCCGATCAGCCGCTGGACGGCCGTGTACGAGGCGGCGTACCCGTAGGCCTCGACGTCCGCGTCGAGCTCGCCGGGGCTCGCCTCCCAGTCCGAGAGCGGCAGGGCGACGTCGGAGCCGCGGTCGGGCGCCCTCCACGGGTCGCTGGTGCCGCCGGTGCGCGCGACGACGCGGTGGGCCACCACCTCCGTCATCCCCTCCGACAGCCAGCGCTCCTTCAGCCGGTCCGGGTTCAGCCAGGCGTGCCCGAGCTCGTGGTAGAGCGTGACGTCGTCGAGGTCCTCGGGGATGACGATCTCGTCCTTGCCCGGGTCGAACCACGCGTACCCGAGCACCTTGGGCGACACGTCCTCGCGGATCGTCTCCAGACCGCCCGGCCAGGGCCGCCCCACCACGTCCTCCAGCGCCGGCAGGCCCTTCGTCAGCTTGCGCGAGACGAACGTCGTCCATTTCTTGTCGCCCGGGAAGCTCTGCAGCGTGAGCGTGGTGCCGGCGACGTCGACGCGCTTCTCGTCCGCCTTCTTCGGGTCGCGGGCCGAGACCACGGCCCAGATGCCGTCCTTGTCCGAGTTCTCGGTGGCCGTGTACGTCACGGTCTTGCCGGTGCGCTTCTCGGCGAAGGAGTCGGACGTCGCGTCGAACGTCATCGAGGCGGGCAGCACCACCTCGACCGTCGTGCGGCCGACGTCGCCCACGCCCGACGCGGCGAACGTGGCGAAGCCGTCGCCCACCCGCGTGTAGTCCTTCGAACGCACGGGCTCGCCGGGGACGTCGAAGCTCCACTCGATGGTGCGCGTGCGCCCGTAGCGCAGCGGCGCGAACGAGGCCACCGCGTACCGGGTGCTCGGGTCCTCGGTCGACTCGAGCGACACGCTCAGCGGTGCTCCGCCGCTGGTGGCCCGGACGCGCTCGGCGCCGGCCGGGACCGGGATCGCGTACGACGTGTAGAAGTAGTACGTCAGCCCCCGGTCGGGGGTCACGTTGCCGATGGTGGTGGTCACCGTGGCGCGGACCTCGCTGCCGGACGCCAGCAGCTCGTAGCGGCTGTGCGACTCCTCCGTGAGCCCCTCGTCCGCGACGGCGGCCGGGCCGGCGAGCACGAGCGCCCCGACGAGGCCCGCGCCCAGCAGGGCGAGCAGGGCGGGACGGCGGCGGGACGCGGGCGGCGGGCTCATCGCGCCGCATCCTTCCGCGCGGCGCGCGTGCGCCGCAAGCCGCCTCCCGACGCCCCGCGTCCGCCCTGGTGGGGCGACGGTTCCGCGTGCGGGTGCGCGCCCCGTGCGGTAGACCAAAGGGGTCGGGCCGCGGAGGGGGACGCCATGAGCACTGACGAGGACAGCATCCGCCCCGGCGCCGACGCCGGGTCCATGACGATCGCACTGCTGACCGCCTGCTCGGAGCCCGACCTCGGCATCCGTTCGCGGGTGGTCCAGGAGCTGCTCGACGAGGCCAGCCACGACGCCCGGCTCGCCCGCGAGGTGCTCACCACGATGCTCACGGCGTCGGTCATGTCGCTGCGCGCCTACACGGACGCCACCCGGCGCGACCCGCAGGACGTGCTGCGCACCCTCGGCGTGAGCTGGTCGCAGCGCTCGCTGAGCGCCTGAGGCGACGCGCGGCCTCCTGCGGCCGTGCACCCGCTCGGGGGAGTCGACGGGCGCGCGGCCGCAAGCCTCAGGGGTGCACCACCGTCACCGCGCACGGCGCGTGCCGCACGAGCCGGTCGGGCATCGAGCCGCGGACGACCTTCCGCACGTCGTGCCCGCTGGTGACGACGAGGTCGTCGGAGCGGAGCACCGCGAGCAGCGCGCCCGGCGCGTGACCGCCACGCCCCTCGACGGACCAGCGCACCCGGGGGTACTTCTCGCCCCAGAGGCTGACGCGGGCCTCCAGGTCCGCCCGGGCCTCCGCGCGGAGCCGCTCGAGCCAGTCCAGGTCGCCCTCCGTGACGCCGGTGAACATCCCCCGGTCGGCGGCGTGCGCCGCGAGCAGCTCGGCGCCGGCGCGGTCGGCCTCGTCGAACCCCGCCTCGAGCACGCGGTCGAGCGGCTCGCCGGGGGCGACGGCCACGACCACCCGCCGCGGCTCCTGCGCGCGGGCCGCGCGCGGCACGACGACCACCGTGCCGGGCGCCAGCGCCGCGACCGCCGACGACACGGAGCCCATGAGCACCCGGTCGAACGTCCCGACACCACGGCGGCCGACGACGACGACGGCGCCGCGCCGCGCGTGGTGCACGAGGACGGCGCTGGCGTCGCCGCGCACCGTCGCGTAGCCCACCTCCGTGGGCTCGGCCGCGAGCGCTCCGATCCGCGTCGTGCGGTCGAAGCGGGCCCGGGCGCGCGCGAGGAGCACCTCGGCCTCGGCCCGCGGGTCCGGGTGGCCGGCCGGCGCGGCGATCGCCCCCACCCCCATCGGCAGGGCGTACGCGTGCAGCACGACCAGCCGTGCCGCCAGGCGCGCGGCCTCGCCGGCCGCCCACGCCATCGCGTGGTAGCCGCCCTCCGACCCGTCGACGCCCACCACGACGTCCCGGACGGGCGTACCGACACTGCTGCTCATGGGCCACCTCCGTTCGCCACCAGTGCGCCACGGCGGCGTGCGCGCCCGGCAGAGCCGAACGCCCCGGGGCCCGGGACGGCGGGCCCTTCACCCACAGGCCGAAGGTCCCGATCGTGACCTTCGGGGATCACCCGGAATTCCCGGGCAATCCGTACTACCGTGGGAATGGTGAGCCCGCGACAGGGCCGCCGGGACCGGGACATGGACGTCCTGCTGGACGCCGTCGTCTCCGTGGGCCGGGGCCTGGAGCTGGAGACGACGCTGCACCGGGTGGTGAAGGCGGCCGCCGCGGTGGTCGACGCGCGCTACGCCGCGCTCGGCGTCCTCGGCGGCGACCAGCGCATCGCGCGGTTCATCACGGCGGGCATGACGGAGGCGGAGATCCGTGCGGTCGGCCCGTTCCCCACGGGGCACGGGCTCCTGGGCGAGCTCATCCGGCACCCGCACCCCTTGCGCCTGCCGGACATCGCCGCCGACGAGCGGTCGGTCGGCTTCCCGCCCCACCACCCGCCGATGCGCAGCTTCCTGGGGGTGCCGCTGCAGGTGCACGGGGCGCCGTTCGGCAACCTGTACCTCACGGAGAAGCGGGGCGGCGGGGAGTTCACGGACGACGACCAGCGCCTCCTGGAGGGGTTCGCGTCCGCGGCGAGCTTCGCCGTCGAGAACGCCCGGCTGTACGAGGAGACCCGGCTGCGCGAGCGGTGGTCGCGCGCCGACGACGAGATCGCCCGGCGCCTGCTGTCGGGCGAGGACCCGGACACGGTGCTGGACCTGGTCGCGTCCGAGGCGATCGACGTGGCGGCGGCCGACACGGCGGGGCTCGCCGTCCCGGTCGAGGACGACGAGGGGACCGCGGGGCAGCCGGTCTTCGTCGTGCGGACCGCGGTCGGCATCCGGGCGGACATGCTGCGCGGGCGCCTGATGCGCAACCCCGGGTCGTTCACGGCCAAGGCGTTCCTGGAGCGCCGGGTCATCGTCTCGCCCGACGCGACCTCAGACGACCGGGCGGAGGTGGTGCTCCACCCCGAGGGCACGCTCGGCCCGCTCGCCGCGCTCCCGCTGGTCGGTCGCGGGCAGCGGGTCCTCGGGGTGCTGGTCGTCGCGCGGGTCCGGGGCGCCGAGCCCTTCCCGACGGTGGTCGTCGAGGCCCTCGGCGCGTTCGCGAACCAGGCGACCGTCGCGCTGGAGCTCGCGGAGCGGCGCGCGGACGCCGCCCGCCTGGCGGTGGTGCGCGACCGCGACCGGATCGCCCGCGACCTGCACGACCTGGCCGTCCAGCGGCTGTACGCGACGGGCCTGTCGCTGCAGGCCGTGGACCGGCGGCTCGCCGACGTGCGGCCCCTCGGCTCCGCGGGCCGGGGCGAGATCGCCGCCCGGGTCGGGGAGTCGATCGACCAGATCGACGAGACGATCGACCTGATCCGCACCACGATCCGCGGCCTGCGCGACCCGGGCGTCGCCGGCCCGCGCCGGCTCGCGACGCGGTCCCTCCTGCTCGCGGAGGCGGAGGCCGCGACCCACGCCCTGGGCTTCGCGCCGACGGTCCGGTTCGAGGGGCCGATCGACGCGCAGGTCCCGTCCACGACGACGGCGCACCTGGTGGCGGTGCTGCGCGAGAGCCTGTCGAACGCCGCCCGCCACGCCCGGGCCACGCAGGTGCACGTGAGCCTGCGGGCGGGCGACGACCTGGTGCTGACGGTGGTGGACGACGGCACCGGGATCGCCACGGACGCGCCCCGCAGCGGGCTGGCGAACCTCGAGCGCCGGGCGTCGGAGCTGGGCGGGTCGTTCGAGGTGCTGCCCGGCCGCACGGGCGGCACCTCGCTGCGCTGGCGCGTGCCGCTGGCCCCCTTGCCGACGGAGCCCTGACGGCGGGGTCAGTGCTCGGCCGGGGGCCGTTCGGGCTCGAGCGGACGACCCGCCCGCTCGAGACGCGCGGCCAGCACCGCGGCCTGGACCCGCCGCTCGAGGCCCAGCTTCCCGAGCAGGCTGGACACGTAGTTCTTCACCGTCTTCTCGGCCAGGAACAGCTCCGCCCCGATCTGCCGGTTCGTCAGCCCCTCGCCCACGAGTCCCAGGATGCGGCGCTCCTGCGGCGTGAGGTCCGCGAGCGGGTCGTCGTCCTCCCCCTGGTGGCGCATCCGCTCCATGAGCCGGCCCGCGGCCTTCGGGTCCAGCGTGGAGCCGCCCGCCGCGACCGTGCGGATCCCGGCGACGAGGTCGGTGCCCCGCACCTGCTTGAGCACGTACCCGGAGGCGCCTGCGAGGATCGCGTCGAACAGCGACTCGTCGTCGTCGAACGACGTGAGCATCAGCACCGCCACGTCGGTGCGCGAGCGCAGCTCCCGGCACACGCTGACGCCGTCGCCGTCGGGCAGCCGCACGTCGAGGACGACCACGTCCGGCCGCAGCGCCGGGACGCGCGCGAGCGCCTCGGCCGCCGTCCCGGCGACGCCGACGACCTCGAGGTCGCCCTCCATCCCGAGCAGGTCGGCCACGCCGCGACGCACCACCTCGTGGTCGTCGACGAGGAACACCCGCACGGGCGCGCCGGTCATGGCCTCAACCTAGCCCTCCCGGGGGCTCCCGGCGGGGCGGTGGTCAGGGGCGACGGTCGGGGCAGTCCTCAGCCGTCCAGGTCCTCGATGCGGGCGACGCTGGGCTCGCGCTCGGTCTGCAGCCGGGCGGCGACGTCCTCGGCCTCGCGCAGCGCCCGCAGCACGTTGCCGCTGGCCAGGCCGGCGAGGTCGGCGTCCGACCAGCCGCGATCGGCGAGGGCCGCGAACAGGTTCGGGTAGCCGGAGACGTCGCGGAGCTCGTCGGCGAAGCCGCCCGCGCCGTCGTAGTCGCCGCCGAGGCCCACGTGCCGGGCGCCCGCGACCTCGCGCACGTGCTCGACGTGCGCGACGACGTCGGCCAGCGTGGTCGGGGGCTTGGGGTGGGTCTCGGCCCAGGCCGTGGCGAACCGGTCGAACTCGGCGTAGTCGTTCGGCGCGATCCCCGCGGCCTTCGCGGCCTCGCCGGCCTCGGCCCGCCACTCCCCGATCGCGGGGGTGACGAAGCTCGGCACGAACGTCACCATGCACACGCCCCCGTTGGCGGCGAGGCGCGCGAGGACGTCGTCGGGCACGTTCCGCGGCACGTCGCAGACGGCGCGGGCCGAGCTGTGCGAGAAGATCACCGGCGCCTCGGAGACGTCGAGGGCGGCGCGCATCGTGCCCGCGGAGACGTGCGAGAGGTCGACGAGCATCCCGAGGCGGTTCATCTCGCGCACCACCTCGCGCCCGAAGGCGGTGAGGCCGCCGTCCGCGAAGCGGCCGTCGGCGGGGGGCGCGTCGGTCGCGGACTCCGCCCAGGGGTTGTGGTGGTTGTGCGTGAGCGTCATGTACCGGACGCCCACCTCGTAGAGCATGCGCAGGGCGCCCATCGACGAGTCGATCGACTGCCCGCCCTCGGCCCCCATGAGCGACGCGACGCGGCCCTCGGCCCAGGCGGCCACGACGTCGTCGGCGCCGGTCGCGAGCCGGAAGTGCTCCGGCCAGCGCGCGACCATCCGGTGCACGGCGTCGACCTGCTCCAGCGTGGCGGTCACGGCGGCGCTGCCGGGCAGGTTGGAGGGCACGTAGACCGACCAGAACTGGGCCCCCACTCCCCCGGCGCGCAGCCGCGGCACGTCCGTGTGGGTGCGGCCCTCGGTGCCGGCCTCCAGGTCGAGCCGGGACCAGTCGTAGGCGACCTGGTCGCGCGCCTCCCACGGCAGGTCGTTGTGCCCGTCCCAGACGGGGTGCTCGCGCAGGAGGGCGGCGATCCTGTCGGTCTGCTCGGTCGTCATCCGGCGACCCTATCCACCCACGATCGCCCGAAAACACTCGCTCGGCCCGAAAACACCTTGGCGGCGCACCGCGACGCTGGTGGACTGGGCGCCGTCCGTCCGATCGACCCGAGCGAAGGAGCCTGCGATGCGTGCAGCCGTCGTGTCCCCCCACGAGCACGTCACGGCCCACGCAAAGGACAGGACATTTGGCACGCACGCTCAACCTCGGGATCCTCGCGCACGTCGACGCGGGTAAGACCAGCCTCACGGAACGGCTGCTGCACGCGGCCGGGGCGATCGACGCCGTCGGCAGCGTCGACGCGGGCAGCACCCAGACCGACACCCTCGACCTCGAGCGGCGGCGGGGCATCACGATCCGCTCCGCGGTCGCCTCGTTCGCCGTCGGCGACGTCACCGTCAACCTGATCGACACCCCCGGCCACCCGGACTTCGTCGCCGAGGTGGAGCGCGCCCTCGGCGTCCTCGACGGCGCCGTCCTCGTGGTCTCCGCCGTCGAGGGCGTGCAGGCCCAGACGCGCGTCCTCGCGCGGGCCCTGCGCCGGTCCGGCGTCCCCACCGTCGTGTTCGTCAACAAGGTCGACCGGGCCGGCGCCCGCGCGGACCTGGCGCTCGACGACGCGGCGCTCGACGACCTGCCGTTCGTGCCCCTCGGCGCGGCGGAGGGCGCCGGGACGCGGGCCGCCACGTGGCGGGCGGGGCTCGACGGCGACCGGGCCCTCGACGCGGTGGCCGACCACGACGACGCCGTCCTCGCGGAGTACGTCCGCACCGGGGCGGTGGACGAGGGCCGCCTCCGCGCGGCGCTGGCCGCGCTGTCGCGCCGCGGGCTGCTGCACGCGGTGCTGGGCGGCTCCGCCGTCACCGGCGCGGGCGTGGACGACCTGCTCGCGGCGCTGCCCGAGCTGCTGCCCAGCGCCGACGGCGACCCCGACGGGCCGCTCTCGGGGCGGGTGTTCAAGGTCGAGCGGGGACCCGCCGGCGAGCGTGTCGCCTCCGTGCGGCTCTGGTCCGGGACGCTGCGCGAGCGGGACCGGGTCGGCGACGACAAGGTCACCGCCGTGCGCGTCGTGCACCGCGGTGCCGCCGTGGAGCGCGCGGAGGCCCACGCCGGGCAGGTGGCGCAGGTGTGGGGCCTGGCCGGCGTCCGCGTCGGCGACGACCTCGGCGCGCCGCACGGCACCGACGGCTTCCGCTTCTCGCCGCCGGTCCTGGAGACCGTCGTCGTGGCCGACGAGCCCGGGGAGCGGGCCGCCCTGCACGCCGCGCTCACGCAGCTCGCCGAGCAGGACCCGCTCATCGGGCTCCGGCTCGACGACGCCGGCGACGCGGCCCTCTCGCTCTACGGCGAGGTGCAGAAGGAGGTGGTCGGGGCGACGCTCGCCGAGGAGTTCGGCGTCGCCGTGTCGTTCCGCGAGACGACGACGTTCCACGTGGAACGGCCCGTCGGCGTCGGCGAGGCGGCCGAGCGCATGGGCGCCGACGGCAACCCGTTCAACGCGACCGTCGGGCTGCGCGTCGAGCCCGGGCCGGAGGGCTCCGGCGTGCGCTTCCGGCTCGGCATCGAGCCCGGCTCGCTCACCCTGGCGTTCCGTCGCGCGGTCGAGGAGACGGTGGTCGCGACGCTCGGGCAGGGGCTCGCCGGGTGGCAGGTGACCGACTGCACCGTCGTGCTGACGGAGTCCGGGTACGTGCCGCCCCCGCCCTACGGCTGGAGCATCTGGTCGAGCTCGGCGAGCGACTTCCGCCGGCTGACGCCCCTGGTGCTCATGGCGGCGCTGCGCCGCGCGGGGACCACGGTGCTCGAGCCGCTGCACACGCTCACGCTCGACGCCCCGGCCGACACGCTCGCCGCGGTGCTGCCGCTGCTCGCGCGGGAGGACGCCGTCCCCCTGTCGACCGTCACGCGCGGCCGGCGCGTCGTGGTCGAGGGCGAGGTGCCGGCGGCGCACCTGCACCGGCTGCACCAGCAGCTCCCCGGCGCGACGCGCGGCGAGGGCGTGCTGGAGTCGCGGTTCGCGCGGTACCGCCCCGTCCGGGGCGAGGTCCCCCGCCGCCGGCGGCGGGACGGCGACCCGCTGCACCGGGAGGAGTACCTGCGGTCGGTCGGCCGGCAGGCCTGAGCGGGCGTCCGGCGCGGGCGGTCAGTCGCGCCGGGCGCCGCGCAGCCGGTCGATGTCGCGGCGCTCGCGCTTGGTGGGGCGGCCGGCGCCGCGGTCGCGGACCCCGACGGCCTCCCGCTCCTGGCGCGTGGGCACCGGCGGGCTCTCGTCGCGGTAGGCCTTGACGGCCAGCGGCGCGCCCACCCGCTTGGGCAGCAGCTCGACGACCACGACCTTGCGGTCGCGCAACGGGTCGCGCCAGGTGACCGTGTCGCCCACCGCCACGTGCGTCGAGGGCTTGGCCACCGTGCCGTTCACCCGCACGCGGCCCGACCGCAGCAGGGCGGCCGACGCCGACCGGCTCTTGAAGAGCCGCACCGCCCACAACCACACGTCCACGCGCACGTCGTCAGCCTCTCACGCCGCGCCCCTCGCCCGGGGGGCCGTCCGCAGGGTCCGCGCCTACTTGGCCGACGCCGGGTCGCTGTCGCCGATGTGCCCCGGCGCGGTCACGGCGAGCACGCGCTGCACGAACGCGCAGTACTCGTCCATGTAGTGCCGCAGGAAGCCGGCGGTGCTCTCGTTCGTCACCTCGCCGTCGGGGCCGAAGTCGTCGGCGACGTAGGTGATGTAGGCCTCCGGGGCGTTGAGCTGCGGCGCGTCGAGGAAGCTGAGGACGCCGCGCATCGACGACTGCATCACCGCGGTGCCGATGCCGCCGGGCGAGGCCCCGATGATGCCGACGGGCCTGCGCGCGAACGAGTTCTGGCCCCAGGGCCGCGAGCCCCAGTCGATGGCGTTCTTCAGGGCGCCCGGGATCGACCGGTTGTACTCCGGTGACACGATCAGGAGCCCGTCGGACGCCTCCACCGCCGCCTTGAACGCCCGGCCCTCGGGCGGGTAGTCGGTGTCGTAGTCCCAGCTGTAGAGCGGGAGGTCCCCGATGGGGATCTCCGTGAACTCGAGGTCCGCGGGCGCCAGCCGGACGAGCGCCCGGGACAGCGTGCGGTTGATGGACGCCTTCGCGAGGCTCCCGACGATGTAGCCGATCTGGTAGGTCATGACGACTCCCTGCTCCTTCGCTCCGGTGGCGACACCTGCGCCAGAAGGGTCTCTGCCTCCGCGAGGTCGCGGCCGTACACGGGCACCTGCGGTCGCCCGGAGCCGAGCGCCGCCGCGCGGTCCGCACGGACGTCCACGAGGGGTGTTCCCGCCCCGGGCTGCTCCGGGCGGACGTCGTCGCTGATCGCGACGACGCCCTCCACCCGGAGCAGCCGGATGCGCAGCAACCGTGCGAGGAGCTGGATCCTGATGATCATGGCCGCTGCCGCCTACCCGCCGAGGCGGATGTCGTCGTACGGGTCCGCCGCGCCACGCGGCGGCCTCGACGACGGAGACCCCGACGGCGAGTCTGCCCCGTCGCCGCCGTCGAGGCGGGACCGCAGGCCGACCATGACGGCCCGGGCGCCCGCCTGGATCTGGGCGTACCGCTCTCGCCCGGCCCGCGTGCCGAGGACGTACCCCAGGCCGAAGAACAGGGCACGACCGACCGTCCTACGACCGATCATCCTGGCCCTCCTCTCCCGACCGGTCCTGCCGGGACCGGATGGCCGACACGGCCGCGCTCGCGGCCGTCACGCCCGCGGCCGCGCCGAGCGCGACCAAACCGCCTCGGAGCGCCGGGCCGCCAGAACGTCGCGGCCTGCGCCCGAGCGCCTCCGCGACCCGGTCGGCGAAGGTCGCCTTCCTGCGCCACCACGTCATGATCGTGCTCCCGCCTTCCGCCTGTCCTCTTCCTTGTGCCTGCGGATCGCGGCGACGATCTGCGGCTTGCGCAGCGAGGACGGGAGGTCGAGCCCCATCTCGGTGCCCAGCGCGCGGAGCCGGTCCTTGGTCATGTCGTCGAGGTCCATCGGGCCCGTGTCGGCGTCCCCGCCGAGCTGGCGGGCTTCCGCAGCCGTCTCCTGCTTCCGGCGGTCGGCCTCCTCCACCCTCCGGCGCGCCTGCTGCGCCTCGTCCTCCGCCTCGCCCGCCAGCCGGTCCGCGCGGGCACGCGCCTCGTCCGCAGCCCTCCGGGCGTCGTCCGCCGCCTCCTCGGCGAGCTCGCGCGCATGCCTCATCTGCTCTCGCGCGCGCTCGATCGCCTGCTCGGCCGACGCTCGCGCCTTGTCCGCCCGTTCCCGGGCCTGCTCCACCTGCTTCCCGGTCTCGGCCTCCGTCTCCTCGACGTGCCGCGCGGTGATCTCCTGCGCCCGCTCCCGCTTCGCGGCCACGTACTCGTCGGCCTCGCGCTGCGCCTCGGCCACCACGCGGTCCACCTCGCGGTCGCCCTCCTGCCGGGCCTCCGCGACCTGGCGGTCGCTCTCCGCCTCGGCGGCGGCGACGGCGTCCGCCTGCTCCTTCGCGTTCCGGGCCTCCTCGTGGGCGCGCACCTCGAGCTCGTGCGCCCGCTCCATCGCCGCGTCCACCCGGTTGAGACGGCGGTCGCCGTCCCGGGGGAACGGGGTGGCCTCGGCGAGCGACGTGGCCGCGTGCTGCCCCGCTGCCTGGACGGTGCGGCCCGCGGACTGGACGGTGCGGCCCGCCGACCGGGCCGGGTTCGTCACTCCCGCGTCCAGCGCCCACCGCACGTTGCGCGGCAGGTCCGTCAGGCCCCGGCGCGCCTGCCGTCCCAGCCAGGCCATCGGGTTGGACCTCGTCATGGGCTCCTCCTCGTTCGTCGGGCAGCCGTGCGACGACCACCGGTGATGCCCCCTGACGACTCGTGCCCTTCCAGGACACGCCCGACCTCGGATGCACGCACTCGGGCCCTCGCCGGGTGCCGGGGTACCGGCGTTGCTAGCGTCTGCCCCATGGCTGAACCCATGGCAGGCACCCCGGCCGCACCCCAGGCCGGCGTACGCGTCGAGGAAGACCTGCTCGGACCGAAAGAGGTCCCTGCGCAGGCGTACTACGGGATCCACACCGTCCGGGCGATGGAGAACTTCCCCATCTCCGGGACCACCATCAGCGACGTGCCGGAGATGATCCGCGGCATGGTGATGGTGAAGAAGGCGGCGGCGCTCGCGAACCGCGAGCTGCGCGCCATCCAGCGGGACATCGCGGACGCCATCATCGGCGCGTGCGACGAGGTGCTCGTCAAGGGCCGCTGCCTCGACCAGTTCCCCATCGACGTGTTCCAGGGTGGTGCCGGCACCAGCGTCAACATGAACACCAACGAGGTGATCGCGAACCTCGCGCTGGAGCTGTCCGGCTTCCCCCGCGGCCGCTACGACGTCATCAACCCGAACGACCACGTCAACAAGTCGCAGTCCACCAACGACGCCTACCCCACCGGCTTCCGCTTGGCCGTGCACGCCCTGACCGAGGCGCTCGTGGTGGCGGTGCGGCGGCTGTCGCGGGCGTTCGACGAGAAGGCCTCCGAGTTCGCGGACCTGCCCAAGATGGGCCGCACCCAGCTCCAGGACGCGGTGCCCATGAGCCTGGGCCAGGAGTTCGCCGGCTTCTCGGTGAACGTCGCCGAGGAGGTCAAGCGCCTGCGCAACGCGGCCGACCTGCTGCTCGAGGTGAACCTGGGCGCGACGGCGATCGGCACGGGCCTCAACACCCCGCCCGGCTACCCCAAGGTCGCGGCGCGACGCCTCGCGGAGGTCAGCGGGCTCGGCACGGTGCCCGCGGAGAACCTGGTCGAGGCCACCTACGACAACGGCGCGTACCTGGCCGTGCACTCCGCGGTGAAGCGGCTCGCGGCCAAGCTGTCGAAGATCTGCAACGACCTGCGCCTGCTGTCCTCCGGGCCGCGCGCGGGGCTCAACGAGATCAACCTGCCCGAGCTGCAGGCCGGGTCGTCGATCATGCCCGCCAAGGTGAACCCGGTGATCCCCGAGGTGGTCAACCAGGTCTGCTTCAAGGTGATGGGCAACGACGTCACCATCACGCACGCCGCCGAGGCCGGGCAGCTGCAGCTCAACGTCATGGAGCCCGTGCTCGCGGAGTCGATGTTCGAGTCGATCCGCCTGCTGACCAACGCCTGCGACGCGCTGCGCACCAAGTGCGTCGTCGGGATCACCGCCAACGCGGAGGTCATGCGGCAGCACGTGCTCGGCTCGATCGGCATCGTCACCTATCTCAACGAGGTCATCGGCCACCACAACGGCGACCTGGTCGGCAAGGAGGCCGCCCGCACGGGCAGCTCCGTGCGCGACGTCGTCGTCGCCCGCGGCCTGCTCACGGCCGAGGAGGTGGACGCGATCCTCACCACGGAGAACTTCCTGCACCCGCGCTACTCCGGCCGCTTCTACGCGCCGGACGAGCGCGGCATCCCTGCGCCCGGCGAGGACGGCGGGTCGTCGACCGTCGTGGAGTCCGACGACGCCACGGGCGCCCCCTCGGACCCGGAGCACGAGCACCATGCGGCCGACGAGGAGGGTGAGGCCGCGCGGTGATCGTCGTCCAGTTCGTCGTCGTCCTGGTCTTCGTCTTCATCGGTGCGCGCATCGGCGGGATCGGGATCGGGCTGGCGGGCGGCGCCGGCGTCATCGTCCTCGGGCTGCTGGGCCTCGAGGTCGACCCCGCGACCGGCGTCCCCTGGGACGTGCTGGGCATCATCATGTGCGTCATCGCGGCCATCGCCGCGATGCAGGCCGCCGGCGGGCTCGACTACCTGGTGGCGAAGACGGAGGTGCTGCTGCGCGCCCGCCCGCGCAACATCACCTTCCTCGCGCCGCTCGTCACCTACTTCATGACCGTGTTCGCCGGCACGGGCCAGGTCGCCTTCTCCACCCTCCCGGTGATCGCCGAGGTGGCGAAGGAGTCGAACGTGCGCCCGTCACGGCCGCTGTCGATCGCGGTGGTCGCGTCGCAGATGGCGATCGCGGCGTCGCCCATCTCCGCGGCGGTGGTGGCGATGGCCGCCGTCGTGGAGCCGCTGGGCGTCGACTACATCACCCTGCTCACCGTGGCGGGCGTCTCGACGCTGGTGGGCTGCATGGTCGGGGCGGTCGTCGCGTCCCGGCAGGGCGTCGAGCTGCAGGACGACCCGGTCTACCAGGAGCGACTCGCCAAGGGGCTCGTGAAGCGCCGCGAGCGCACCGAGTTCGTCGCCAAGCCGCGGGCTCTGCTGTCGCTCGTCATCTTCGCCGCCGCGCTGCTCGTCGTGGTGCTGTACTCGACCGCGGTGTCCGACTCGGTGGGCCTCATCGAGGACCCGACCATCACCCGCAGCGGCGCCATCATGACGTTCATGCTGCTGGCGGGGCTGCTCATCGCCGTCTTCTGCAAGATCGACGTGAGCACGGTCATCACGCAGCAGACGTTCCGCTCGGGCATGAGCGCCGCCGTCTGCATCATCGGCGTCGCGTGGCTGGGCAACACGTTCGTGCAGGGCCACACCGCCGAGATCGAGGAGCTGGGCGGCGACCTCATCCGCCAGTACCCGTGGATGCTCGCCGTCGTGCTGCTGCTGGCCTCCGCGCTGCTCTACTCCCAGGCCGCGACGACGATCGCGCTGATGCCCGTCGCGGCCGGCATGGGCGTGGCCGCGACGACGATGGTCGCGTCGTTCCCCGCCGTCACGGGGCTGTTCCTGCTGCCGACCTACACCACCGTGGTCGCGGCGATCGAGCTCGACGACACCGGCACCACCCGCATCGGGAAGTACCTGTTCAACCACTCGTTCATGGTGCCGGGGCTGGTGGCCGTCGGGACCGCCGTCGCCCTCGGCTTCGGGATCGCGCCGCTGCTGATCTGAGCGGGTCTCAGACGTCCAGCCAGGGCGCGGCGTCGTACTGCTCGTCCGTGACGTGCTCCAGCCAGGTGGTCGTGGCGGCGGGGTCGTCGGCGTTCTCGAGCATCGCCAGGTGCTCCATGAAGTCGTCCGGCGACGCGCCGTGCCAGTGCTCCTCCCCCGGCGGGCAGTACACCGTCTCGCCCGGCCGGGCCTCCACGACGACGCCGTCGCGCGTGCCGACGAGCGCCACCCCGGACACCACGTGCAGCGTCTGCCCGCGGGCGTGCGAGTGCCACGCCGTGCGCGCCGCGGGCGCGAACCGCACGAGCGCCACCACCATCCGCTGGTCGCCCTCCTGCGGGACGGCGATCGGGTCGAGCCAGACGTCGCCCCGGAACTGCTCGGGCGGGTTCTTGGTGGTGGCGGGGCGGGGGAGCTTCCTCATCGTCCGGTGATCCCTTCCGGGGAGGTGGGCGCCGCGAGCGTGGTCGCCGCCCACGACGCCAGGAGCTTGAGCCCGTCCTCCGACGGCGAGCCGGGCTGCGCGGTGTACACGTTCATCTGCAGGCCCGGGTCGGCGGGCAGCAGGAGCGCCTCGTAGTCGAGCTCGAGCAGGCCGACCGCCGGGTGGTGGAACACCTTGGTGCCCGTGCGGTGCAGCCGCACGTCGTGAGAGGCCCACAGCCGGCGGAAGTCCTCGCTGCGGGTGGAGAGCTCCCCGACCAGGGCGGTGAGGGACTTGTCGTACGGGTTCCTGCCCGCCTCGGCGCGCAGGATCGCGACGGCGTCGTGCGCCATCCGCGGCGACTTCTCACCGAAGAACGCGGCGGCGGCACCGGGGTCGAGGAAATGGAACCGGGCGCTGTTGACCGGCTTGCCCGCGGCCTGCTCGGGCGAGTCGTACAGCGGCGCGTACAGCGCGCGGCCCAGGACGTTGGTGCCGAGCACGTCGAGCCGGCCGTTGCGGACGAAGGCGGGGACGTCGCCCATCGCGTCGAGGATCCGCTGCACGGCGGGGCGCAGGGTGCCGGGCGGTGTCCGGCGGGCGCGTGACCGCGCGGCGCCGGACGCGTTCGCGGCGCGCGCGAGGTCGAACAGGTGGAGCCGCTCCGCCTCGTCGAGCTGCAACGCCTCCGCGAGCGCCTCCAGCACCTCCTCCGACACCCCGCCGAGGTTCCCGCGCTCCAGCCGGGTGTAGTAGTCGACGCTCACGCCCGCGAGCATCGCCACCTCCTCGCGCCGCAGCCCCGGCACGCGCCGGTTGCCGCCGTACGCCGGCAGGCCCGCCTTGTCCGGGGTGATCCGCGCCCGGCGCGTGGCGAGGAACTCGCGCGTCTCCGCCTTCAGGTCCATGCCCACGACGGTACGTCGGCACGCTCGGCCGTGGGAGGTACTGGCAGGACCGGGGACGCCCGGGACTCCCCCGCCGGCCCGCGCCGCCGTCAGATGGACGCCATGACCAGCGCACCCCTCGCTCCCGCCGCATCACCCGTCGCGGCGACGCCTCCCCCCGTGCCGGCCGCACGCCGCGGCACCGCCGCCGTCCTCGCGATCATCCTGGTCGGCTACTTCATGGTGATCCTCGACAACTCGATCGTGATCACCGGTCTGCCCCACATCCGCGCCGAGCTCGGCATGTCCGCGACGGCGCTCGCCTGGGTGCAGGACGCCTACCTGCTGACGTTCGGCGGCCTGCTGCTGCTCGGCGCCCGCGCGGGCGACGTCCTCGGCCGCCGCCGCATGTTCGTCGTGGGGCTCGCGCTGTTCACGCTGGCGTCCGTCGCCGTCGGGCTCGCGCCCACGGGCGGATGGCTGGTCGGCGCCCGCGCCCTCCAGGGCGTGGGTGCGGCGGTGCTCGCGCCGTCGACGCTGGCGCTGCTCACGGCGAGCTTCCCCGAGGGACCCGAGCGCACCCGCGCCACGGCCGCGTACGGCGCGGTGGCGGGCATCGGCGCCAGCGTCGGGCTCGTCGTGGGCGGCCTGCTCGCCGACCTCGTGTCCTGGCGCGCGGGCTTCCTCGTGAACCTGCCGGTCGGCGTCGTCATGCTGGTCGCCGGGCTGCGGGTGCTGCCGGAGACGCCCCGGTCCCCGGGCCGCTTCGACGTGCCGGGGGCGCTGCTGGCCACGCTCGGCCCGGCGGCGCTGGTGTACGGCTTCGTCCGCGCCGGCGACGAGGGCTGGTCGGATCCCGCCACGGTCGCCGCGCTCGCGCTCGGCGTCGCGCTCCTGGCCGCCCTCGTGGTCGTCGAGCGCCGCGCGGCACAGCCCGTGCTGCCGCTCGGCCTGTTCGCGAGCCGCGAGCGCGTCGGCGCCTACGTGGCCCGCCTGCTCTTCATCGGCGCGATGATGGGCTTCTTCCTGTTCACCAGCCAGTACCTGCAGGACGAGCGCGGGTTCTCCGCCCTGGCGGCCGGGTTCGCGTACTTCCCGATGACGGCGGTGAACTTCGTGGTCGCGCTCGCCGTGCCGCGCCTGCAGCGCCGGGCGAGCGGCGCGGTGCTGCTCGTGGCCGGGCTGGTGCTCGCCGTCGCGGGCACGGCGTGGCTGGGCACCCTCGACGCGGGCACCTCGTACGCCGTCGGCATCGCGCTGCCGATGATGCTGATCGGCGCCGGGCAGGGCCTGGCCTTCGGGCCCCTCACGGCGTCGGGCATCGCGGGCGTCGACAGGTCGCAGGCCGGTGCGGCGTCGGGCGTCGTGAACGCGGTGCACCAGCTCGGTGGCGCGCTCGGCATGAGCCTCGTGCTGGCCCTGACCGGCACGTACGCGGCGGCGATGACCGCGGGCGCCGTCCTGCTGCTGGGCGCCCTCGCCGCCGCGGCGCTCCTGGTGCTGCCCGCCGCCCGGCGGGCGCGGCGATGACCGTGCGGGGGACGGGCCAGCGGGGTACCAGCAGGGTCTCCCAGGACCGGCGTCGCGTGCCTAGCGTGAAGGACATGACGAACCCCGTCCCCACCCTCACCCTGAACAACGGCGTCACCCTGCCCGCCCTCGGGTACGGCGTCTTCCAGACCCCGCCGGACGAGACGGTCGCGGCGACGGCCGAGGCGCTGCGCGTCGGTTACCGGCACATCGACACCGCCGCCGCGTACGGCAACGAGCGCGAGGTCGGCGAGGCGCTCCGCCGCTCCGGTGTCGACCGGTCCGACGTCTTCCTCGAGACGAAGGTCTGGATCAGCGACTACGGCTACGACGCCACGCTGCACGCGTTCGACAAGTCCGCCGGCAAGCTGGGCGTCGACACCCTCGACCTGCTGATCCTGCACCAGGCCCTGCCGTCGCGGTTCGACCTCACCGTCGACGCCTACAAGGCCCTCGAGACCCTCCTCGCCGACGGCAGGGTCCGCGCGATCGGCGTCAGCAACTTCATGCCCGACCACCTGGACCGGCTGCTGGCCGAGACGTCCGTGGTGCCGGCCGTCAACCAGGTCGAGGTGCACCCGTACTTCCGCCAGCCCGACGTCCTGGCCGCCGACGCCGCGCACGGCATCCTCACCCAGGCCTGGTCGCCCATCGGCGGCATCACCTTCTACCGCGACGGCGAGCACACCAGCACCCTGCAGGACCCGACCATCCTGGGCATCGGCGAGGCGCACGACAAGTCCGCCGCGCAGGTCATGCTGCGCTGGCACCTGCAGCAGGGCCGCTCCGCGATCCCCAAGTCCGTCACCCCGCACCGCATCGCGGAGAACTTCGACGTGCTCGACTTCGAGCTCACCGCCGCCGAGCTCGCCGCCATCGACGCCCTGGACACCGGCCGCCGCGGCGGCCCCGAGCCCGAGGTCGTCACCCTCGAGACCTTCGGTCGCGAGATCCCGGAGGCCTGACCCGTGCCCCTCGCCGACACCTCGCTCGCGGCCACCGACCCCGAGCTGGTCGCGATCGCCGACCGGTTCGCCGAGGACGTCGAGCGCGACGCACCGCTCGCCCCCCGCCTCCGGGCCCTGCTCCGGGTCGCCGCCGTCGTCGCGACGGGCGGCACCGCCGTCCTGCGGGTGGAGCTCGACGACGCCCTCGCCGCCGGCGTCACACCGGTCGAGCTGAAGGAGGTCCTCTACCAGGCGGTCCCGTACGCGGGGCTCGGTCGCGCTGTCGACGCGCTGGTCGTGGCGAACGAGCTGCTCGCCGACCACGACGTCGAGCTGCCGCTGCCCGGGCAGGCCACGGTGACCCCCGAGACGCGGGCCGCCGACGGCCTCGCCGTGCAGCGGCGGATCGTCGGCGGCGACACCGTCGACGCCATGCACGCGAGCACCCCCGCCGACGAGCAGCACGTGCAGCGCGCCCTGGCGGCGCACTGCTTCGGCGACCACTACACCCGCGGCGGCCTGGACGTGCCGACCCGCGAGCTCGTCACCCTGGCGCTGCTCGTCGCGCTCGGCGGCGCCGACCCGCAGGTGGCCGGGCACGTGCGCGCGAACCTCAACGTCGGCAACGACCGCGCCACGCTGGTCGCGGTCGTCACCCACCTGCTGCCCGTCGTCGGCTACCCGCGCACCCTCAACGCGCTGCGCGCCCTCGACGGCGTCGCGCCGTCCCCTGCCGAGCCCACGACCGAGCCCACCACCGAGCCCACCACCGAGCCCACCACCGAGCCCACCACCGAGCCCACCACCGAGCCCACCACCGAGCCCACCACCGAGCCCACCACCGAGCCCACCACCGAGGAGGAGTCATGACCGACTGGAACCCCGCCGACCTGGCGGCGATCGACGGCGACGGCGAGCTCCGCGTCGCCGCGCACCGCCCCGACGGCACGCTGCGCACGCCCCGGATCGTGTGGCACGTCGTCGTCGACGGCGCGCTCTACCTGCGCTCCGTGCGCGGGACCGAGGGCGCCTGGTACCGGGGCGTGCAGCGCACCGGGACCGGCGAGATCGACGCCGGCGGCGTGCGCGCCGAGGTGACCTTCACCCGCGACGACACCCACGACGACGCGATCGACGCCGCCTACCACGCCAAGTACGGCGACGGCTCGGCCGTGCGGTCGATCACCAGCGCGACCGCCACCTCGACCACCCTGCGCGTGGACCCGCGCTGACCTGTGCGCCCCCCGGTCGCGGCCGCCCGGGTGCGACCCCCGGCGGCGAGGCCCACGATCGGACGAGGAGGCAGGGAGGTGGTCCCGTGGGCACCCGTGAGGACGTGACCGAGGAGCTCGCGCCGCCCCCGCCCACCGACTTCGCGCGCCGGGCCGAGCACGGGAGGGCCGCCCGGCGCCGCACCCCGCGGACGTCCCACGCGGGGTGGGCGCCCCCGCCCGACCGCGCCGACCCGGTGGCGCTCCTCGAGGAGCAGGAGGCCACGCGGGTGCCGGAGCTCGTGCCGATCCGGCACCGGCGGATGATGGTCTCGCCGTTCACGTTCTACCGCGGCGCCGCGCTGCTCATGGCCACCGACCTGGCGCGCACCCCCGTGTCGGGGATCGTCACGCAGGTCTGCGGCGACGCGCACCTGTCGAACTTCGGCGTCTTCGGCACGCCGGAGCGGGCCATGGTGTTCGACATCAACGACTTCGACGAGACCCTCCCGGGCCCGTGGGAGTGGGACGTCAAGCGCCTGGCGGCCAGCGTCGAGGTGGCGGGCCGGCACCGCGGGTTCGGCGACGCGGAGCGCCGCGACATCGACCTCGCCGCCGTGCGGGCCTACCGGGAGCGCATGCTGCAGCTGGCCGGCACCGGCGTGCTCGAGGGGTGGTACGACCGCCTCGACACGGACCGCGTCGTGGCGTACGTCGAGGCGGAGCACCGGGCCAGGCGCGTCGGCCGCAAGCAGGTGGAACGGCTGGAGGCGGACCTCGCGAAGGCCCGGACCAAGGACAGCACGCGCGCCACGGCCAAGCTCGTCGAGGTCACCGGCGGCGAGCTGCGCATCGCGGCCAGCCCGCCCCTCGTCGTGCCGATCGAGGACCTGTTCCCCCTCGCCCGCGACCGCGAGCGGGCGGAGGACTGGATGCGGGGCCTCATCTCCTCCTACCTGCCGACGCTCCAGCAGGAGCACCACCCGATGGCGGAGTACACGTACCTGCACATGGCCCGCAAGGTGGTCGGCGTCGGCAGCGTCGGGACGCGCGCGTGGGTGGTGCTGCTGCGCGGCCGCGACGACGCGGACACCCTGGTGCTGCAGGCCAAGCAGGCGGAGGCCTCCGTCCTGGAGCGCTTCCTGCCGCGGAGCCGGTACGACAACCACGGCGAGCGGGTGGTACGCGGGCAGCGTCTCATGCAGGCGGCGGGCGACGTCTTCCTCGGCTGGCAGCGCGTCGCGGGCGTCGACGGCGTCGCCCGCGACTACTACCTCCGCCAGCTCTACGACTGGAAGGGCGGTGTGGACGTGGAGGCGATGAGCGCCGCCGGGGCGCGCACCTACGCCCAGCTCTGCGGCGACGCGCTGGCCCGGGCGCACGCCCGCTCCGGCGACCGCGTCGCCCTCGCCGCCTACCTCGGCGCCAGCGACCGCTTCGACGTGGCGGTCGCCGACTTCGCCGCCGACTACGCGGACCAGAACGACCGCGACTACGCCGCCTTCCTGGACGCCGTCGCCTCCGGGCGGCTGACGGCCTCCGACGCGTGACCGGGTCCCGACCCACCGACCACCGACCGGACCACCTGCAGATCAGGAGCCACCCATGCACACCCGCACCCTCGGACAGGGCCTCGACGTCTCGGCGATCGGCCTCGGCGCCATGGGCATGTCCCAGAGCTACGGCCCCAACCCGGGCAGCCGCGACGACATGATCGGCGTGCTGCGCGGCGCCGTCGAGCGCGGCGTCACGTTCGTCGACACCGCGGAGGTGTACGGCCCCTACGTCAACGAGGAGCTCGTGGGCGAGGCCCTGGAGCCCGTCCGCGACCAGGTGGTGGTCGCCACCAAGTTCGGCTGGGACATCCGCGACGGCCGCGTGGCCGGCCTCGACAGCCGGCCCGAGCAGATCCGTCGCGTCGCCGACGCCTCGCTGCGGCGGCTGCGCACCGACCGGATCGACCTGTTCTACCAGCACCGCGTGGACCCGGACGTGCCGATCGAGGACGTCGCGGGCACGGTCGGCGAGCTGGTCGCGGAGGGCAAGGTGCGCCACCTGGGGCTCTCCGAGGCGTCCGCCGCGACGATCCGCCGGGCGCACGCCGTGCACCCCGTGACCGCCGTGCAGAGCGAGTACTCCCTGTGGACCCGCGACCCGGAGACCGAGGTGCTCGCCACGCTCGCCGAGCTCGGCATCGGGTTCGTCCCGTTCAGCCCGCTGGGCAAGGGCTTCCTCACCGGCACCGTGGACACCGGCACGTCGTTCGCCCAGGGGGACATCCGCCGCACCATCCCCCGGTTCACGGCGGAGAACCGGTCCGCGAACCAGGCCCTGGTCGACCACGTGCGCGCGCTCGCCGCGGCCAAGGGCGCCACCCCCGGCCAGATCGCGCTCGCCTGGCTCCTCGCCCAGCAGCCCTGGGTCGTGCCGATCCCGGGCACCCGCCGCATCGAGCGCGTCGAGGAGAACGCCGCCGCCACGGAGGTGCCGCTGTCGGCCGACGAGCGCGCCGGGCTCGACGCCCTCGCCACCCGCCTCGGCGTGCGGGGGAACCGCTACGACGACGCCGGCATGAGCATGGTCGGGCGCTGACGCCGCCCGGCTACCCCCGGTAGTGCTCCACGACGTCGGCCGGGCGGACCTTCGCCTGCGCCGGGTCGCCGCCGAACTCGCGCGCCGCCTGCCGCTGCCGCAGCAGGTCCCAGCACTGGTCGAGGCGGGTCTCGGTCGCGGCGAGCTCCTCGTGCTCGGTGCTCGCGTCGATCTCCCCCTGCGCGAGCCGGGCGCGCAGCTCGCGCTCGCGGGCGATGAGGTCGCCGATGGTCTGCTGGATGTCGCCGTCGGTGGTCATGCCGGCCCTCCTGCCGCTCTCCCGGGCGCGGTGCCCGGCTCCGACGTCGATCCTCTCGCGCGCGGGCCGTACCGGCAGGGCGACGGACGTCAGGCCGGTTCCTCCGCGGTCGGCAGGGCCGCCCTCGCCGCGTCGCGCACCAGCTCGAAGGTCGCCTCGTCGCGGGCGAGGGCGTCGAGCCGCGCGACCGCGGACGGCGGCAGGGCGCGCCCGCGCAGCCGGTCGAGCGCCTCGACCTGGGTGGGCCACCAGTCGTCGTCGTGCGCCGCGACGAGCAGGGCGTCGACGAGCTCGTCCTCCAGGTCCCCGGCACCGGGCGCGACGGCGAGCGCCGCGGTCGTGACGGCCTCCTGCCGCAGCAGGTCCTCCTGGCGCGGGTCGCGGACGACGGCGAGCAGGGTCCGGACGTAGGCGTCGTCGGCGAACGCCTCGGACCCGTGGACCATCGCGACCAGCCGGTCCGTGCCCCCGCCGGCGCGGAGCGCGGCCTCGACGGCGCGCGGGTCCCGGGGCAGGTCCCGGTCGACGACGGCCGTCGGGTGCGGGGTCCCCGCCGCGGGCGCGAGGAACGCGGCCGCGGCGACCAGCACGAGGACGACGATCAGCGCGGAACGCAGGCCGTAGTGGTCGCCGAGGAAGCCGAGCACCGGCGGCCCCACGAGGAACGAGACGTAGCCGAGGGTGGCGGCGAGGGACACCCGCGCGGCCGGGTTCGGGCCGGAGTCGCCCGCGGCCGACAGCGCCACGGGGAAGCCGAGCGACGCGCCGAGCCCCCACAGGACGGCGGCGCCCGCCGCGACCCACTGCTGGTCCGCGAAGATCACGAGCGCGAGACCGGCCGCCCCCACGACCGCGCTGGCGCACAGCACGGCCGCGCGCCCGAACCGGTCCACGAACCGCCCGCCCACGAACCGGCCGAGCGTCATGGAGGCGGCGAACACGGCGTACACGGCGGACCCGAGGGCCGCGTCGAATCCGTGCCCGTCGACCATGACGAGCGGCAGCCAGTCGTTGGCGGCGCCCTCGGCCAGCGCGAGCGCGAGGATGATGCCGCCGATGAGCAGCAGCCGGGTGTCCTTCCACACGGGCGGCCCGGCGACGACGTCGGCGCGCCGCGCGGCGGGGTCCCGCCGGCCGACGCCCGCGGGGATCGGCCGGATCGCGACCGCGAGCCCGGCGAGCATCACCGCGGCGGCCGCCAGCAGGTGCACGACGACCGGGGACGCGACGGCCGTGAGCACCATCCCGACGGTGGCGCCCACGACGGTGCCGAGGCTGAAGAACCCGTGCATGGCGGGCAGCGCGGAGCGGCCGAGGAGCCGCTCGACCTCCGCGCCCTCGACGTTCAGCGCGATCTCGCCGCCGCCCATGCCGCACCCGACGAGGCCCAGCCCCAGGGCGACCACGGCGCCCGAGCCGAGCGCCGCGCCCACGCCGACCACCCCGACGCCGACCGCCATCGCGCCGACCCCCACCGCCGTGACGGGCCGGGTGCCCCAGCGCGCCACGAGCGGGCCGGAGGCCAGGATGCCGATCATCGACCCCACGGACAGGCCGAACAGGATGAGCCCCATCTGCCCGGTGGTGGCGCCGACGAGGTCGCGCACGTCGGGGGTGCGCGTGACCCACGAGGAGATGGCGATGCCGTTGAGGAAGAAGAGCGCGTACAGCGCGTTGCGGCGCGCGCGGAGGCTGGCGGTCACGAGGGGGGCTCCCGGGTCACGAAGGCGAGTTGTACAAGCGTACACACTTGGGGAGGGCGGCGATGTCGGGGAGGATGGCCGCGTGAGCGGCACACGGCGAGAGGTCCCCAACGACCCCGGGCGGCGGGACCGCATCCTCGACGCCGCGCTGGACGTCGTCGGCGACGTCGGCGTGCACCGCACCACCCACCGCCGGATCGCCGCCCGCGCGCAGGTGCCGCTCGGGTCCGTCACCTACTACTTCGACGGCATGGACGACCTGCTCGCCCAGGCGTTCGCGCGCCTGGCCGACACGATGTCGGTCCAGTACCACCGAGCCCTCGCCGACGCCGCGACGCCCGCCGAGGCGGAGGCCGCCGTCGTCGAGCTCGTCTGCGGGCCCGCCTACGCCACGGCCCGCGAGGTGACGCTCCTGTTCGAGATGTACGCGTACGCCAACCACCACCCGGCCGTGGCCGCGACGATGCGCGCCTGGCTGCTGCGCAGCCGCGCGAGCCTCGGCCTGCACTTCGCCGAGCCGGTGTGCCGCGCCCTCGACGCGCTGATCGAGGGCTGGCCCATGCACCGGGCGTCCGACGACGAGCCCCTGGACCGCGGCCTCGTCGCCGCGACGGTGCACGCGGTGGTCACCGGTCTCGGCGGCGCAGGAGGTGCAGCACCGACCGGTAGTGCTCGGTGACGCGTCCCCCGAGCTCGTCCGCCGCGGCGCCCGCCTCCTCGGCCTCGTCCGCGGTCCAGTCGCTGAAGGTGCGGAAGAGGCGGCGCACCTGGTCCCCGGTGAGCTCGACCGACCACCGCCACCGCTCGGTGCGGACCGGCTCGAACCAGCCGCCGGCACCGAGCTCCGCCATCGTGGGGCGCGCCTCGCGGGCGGGGGCGTCGTCGGGGCCACGGCGCCGGGCGACGATCTCGCCCACACGGTCCCGGAAGGCGGTCCGCACGGCGTCGTCGCCGAAGACGTTGCGCCAGACGGCGAGGCGACCGCCCGGGCGCAGCGCGTCGTGCAGCCTCGGCAGCACCGCGTCGAGGTCCACCCAGTGCATCGCGGTGGCCGCCACGACGGCGTCGAACCCTGCCCGCGGGAAGACGGCGTCCTCCAGCCGGGACACCAGCACCTCCGTGCCGGGCACCGCCTCGCGCAGGAGCGCGGCGAGCCTGGCGCCGGGCTCGAGCGCGACGATGTCCGTCCCCCGGCGGACCAGCTCCGCGGTGGCGAGCCCCGACCCGGCACCCGCCTCGAGCGCGCGGACGCCCGGCCCGGCGGCCCCCTCGGCGACGAGCGCGTCGTACAGCGCGGCGGAGTACGGCGGCCGGGCGGCCGCGTAGGCGTCCGCCATCTGCTCGAAGTGCGTCCCGGACACGCCCCGTCCCCCGTCGCTCGTCGCCGTCAGACCGGGCGACCGGCGCGCTCGAGCCGGAACAGGCGCACCACCCGCCCGGAGTCCCGCTCGTACGCGCGGTAGCCCGGCCACTGCGCCTCGATGCGCTCCCACACGGCGTCCCGTTCCGCGTCGTCCTCGACCAGCGTGGCCCGCACCGGGTAGCGCCGGCCGCGGATGCTCACCGCCGCGTCCGGGTGGGCGAGCAGGTTGTACGTCCAGGCCGGGTGCCGGTCGCGCGCGAACGACGTGCCCGCCACCACGAGCCGCCCCGCGCCCAGCGGCGTGTACATGAGGTAGGTGTCGCGGGGCTCCCCCGACCGCGCCCCGGTCGTGTGCAGCACGAGCGACGGCACCAGCACCGCGCTGAGCTGGAACCGCCCGCGGGTGAGCCGCGCCAGCGCCCGCTCGACGGGCGGCAGCGCCCGCGGCGCCACCGCCCGGAAGGCGCGCGTGCGCGTCACGGGCGCGACGGCGGACCGGACGACGTGCAGCAGGGTGGCCATGCCCCATCCTCACCGGGGCACGGCCACCCTGCGCGGCACGTCGGGCGACGTCACGCGAGCGTGGACGTCACCACCCGGCGGTCGGCGACGGTCACCGCGTACGTCTCGCCCGTGACGAGCAGCGTGGCGCGGGGCGTCGCGGTGCCCGGCAGGTCCCGCTTCTCCGAGCGGCGCGAGCTGGTGATGGCGCCGCCGGTCGCGTGCTGCACGTCCTCGGCGTCGGCGTCGGGCGTGGCGGCCACGTGCGACCCGACCCACACCTCGACGTCGCCGGGCTCGACGACGCGCACGAGGCGGCGGTCGGCGAACGCGAGCCGCGTCGTGGGGACGTCGAACCGCACGACCGCCGACTCCCCCGGCTCCAGCGCCACCCGGTGGTAGGCGAGGAGCTGCGCCACGGGCCGGGTGACCGACCCGTGCACGTCGCGCCCGTAGAGCTGCACGACGTCCGACCCGGCGACCGTCCCCGTGTTCGTGACGCGCACGGCGGCCGCGAAGTCGCCGCCCGCGGCCACCTCGGCGTCGACGTCCAGGTCGGTGTACGCGAACGACGTGTACGACAGGCCGAACCCGAACGGCCGCAGCGGCGTCGAGTCGGTGGACGTGACGTCGGACGGCCCGCCCAGCACGGGGTGCAGGTAGGAGTAGGGCTGCGCGCCCGCCGACCGGGGCAGCGAGACGGGCAGGCGGCCGGACGGGTTGACGGCGCCCGCGATCACGGCGGCGACGGCCGTGCCGCCCTCCTCCCCCGGGAAGAAGGCCTGCAGCACGGCGCCGGGACGGCGGTCGTCGTCGTCCCCGGCGACGTCGAGCGCCCAGTCGATCGCGTACGGGCGGCCGCTGAGCACCACCGTGACGACGGGGGTGCCGGTGGCCAGCACGGCCTCGACGAGGCCCCGCTGCACGCCGGGCAGCTCCAGCGACTCCGCGTCGTTGCCCTCGCCCACGGTGCCGCGGCCGAAGAGGCCCGCGTGGTCGCCCACCACGACGACGGCCACGTCCGAGGACGCGGCGGCCGCGACGGCCTCCGCGAAGCCGGACGTGTCCTCGCCCTCGACGTCGCAGCCGGCGGCGTGCACCAGCTCCGGCTGGGGCAGCCCCGCGGAGCGGAATGCGCCCCCGACCGCCTCGAAGACGGTGGGGATGTGGAAGCCCTTCGGCACCTCGGAGTGGTGCGCCAGCACGTGGTTGGCGAACGAGTAGCAGCCCATGAGGGCGTCGCTGCGGTGCGCGTTGGGGCCGACGACGGCGACGCGCGCGGGCGCGGCGCTCCATCCCTTCAGGGGCAGCACGCCGTCGTTGGTGAGCAGGACGAGCGACTCCTCGGCGAGGCGGCGGGCCACGTCGCGGTGCGCGGGCGAGTCGAGGTCGACGACCGCCGGCGGCTCGCCGGCGAAGGCGTCCTCGTCGAGCAGCCCGAGCTCCTCCTTCTGCGCGAGGGCGCGCAGCACGGCGCGGTCCACGTACCGCTCGTCGAGCCCGCCCGCGCGGACGAGCTCGGCGAGCGGCTCGAGGTACGCGTCGCCCGACGGCAGCTCGATGTCGAGGCCGGCCTCGAGCGCCTGGGCGGCGGCCTCGCCACGGTCGGCGGCCACGCGGTGCATCACCTCGAGGAAGGCGACGCCGAAGTAGTCGGCGACGACGGTGCCGTCGAAGCCCCACCGCTCGCGCAGGATCTCCGTGAGGTGCTCCGCGCTGGCGTGCATCGGCACGCCGTCGACGTCGACGTACGACGCCATGACGGACCGCACGCCGCCGTCGCGCACCGCCATCTCGAACGGCGGCAGGTAGACGTCGGCCATCTCGCGGGGGCCCGCCGAGACGGGCGCGTGGTTGCGCCCGGCGCGGGAGCCGGAGTACCCGACGAAGTGCTTGAGCGTGGCGTGCACGCCGGCGTCCTGCAGGCCGCGCACGTAGGCGGTGCCGACCGTGCCGACGAGGTACGGGTCCTCGCCGATGCACTCGTCGACGCGGCCCCAGCGGGGGTCGCGGACGACGTCGAGCACGGGGGCGAGCCCCTGGTGCACGCCCAGCTCGCGCATCGAGGCGCCGATGACGCGGCCCATCTCGGCCACGAGCTCCGGGTCGAACGACGCGCCCCACGCCAGCGGGGTCGGGAACGTCGCGGCCTTCCACGCGGACAGGCCGGTGAGGCACTCCTCGTGCACGAGGGCGGGGATGCCGAGCCGGGTCTCGCGGCGCAGGCGCTGCTGCTCCGCCCACAGCCAGGCGGCCCGCTCGGCCGGGTCCACCGGCCGGGTGCCGTACACGCGGGTGTAGTGGCCGATGCCGTGGCGGGTGATCTCCTCGAGCCGGCCGCCGTCGCCGGCCGCCATCTCCCCCTGCATCGGTGCCACCACCTCGCCGCCCTGGTCGAGCCAGTACCCGACGAGCTGCGCGAGCTTCTCCTCGAGCGTCATCCGGGCGTGCAGCGCGCGGACGCGCTCGGTCACGACGGGCGTCGCGGGCAGCGGGGGCTGCGCGGCGGGCGCGGGCGTCGCGGGGGCGTGGGTCACGTGCTCTCCTTCGGTCATCCCTTCACGGCTCCCTGCAGGCCGTTCACGATGCGCTTCTGCATCGCGAGGAAGAACACCAGCGCAGGGATCATCGCCAGCGTCGTGAAGGCGAACACTCCCGCGGTGTCGGCCGAGTGCTCCGAGGAGAAGTCGGCGACGCCGAGGGGCAGCGTCCGCATGTCGCCCTGCAGCAGGAGCAGCGGCAGGAGGTAGGCGTTCCAGGACCCGACGAACGCGAGCACGCCGACGGTCACCATCCCGGGCCCCGACAGGGGCACGAGGATCCGCCAGAAGAACCCGATCCGGCTGGCGCCGTCGAGCTGCGCCGCCTCCTCGAGCTCGGCGGGCAGCGCCATGAGGAACGGGCGCAGGATCACGACCGTCATGGGCAGCGCGAACGCCGCCTGCGGCAGCGCGACGCCCCACCAGGTGTTGCCCATCTGGTAGTTCTGCGTCACGAGGATGAACAGCGGGATGATCGCCACCGTGGCGGGGAACAGCAGCCCGATGACGAACACCAGGAACAGCGCCTCGCGCCCCTTGAACCGGTAGCGCGCCAGCGGGTACGCGGCCATCACGCCGAACACGACCACGACGGCGGTGGTGAGCACGGCGATGATCGTCGAGTTGAGGAAGTAGCCCCAGAACGGCGACCCGGGCGCGAGCACCTTCGCGTAGTTGGACAGCACCCAGGGGCTGGGCATCGCGGCCGGGTCCTCGGCGATCTGCGCGTTGGTGCGGAACCCGCCGAGCACCCCGTAGAGCACGGGGCCGAGGGTCACGGCCACCACCACGAGGGCGATCGCGTAGACGAGGACGTTGCCGCCGCCGGCGCGTCTGCGGCTCATCGGTCGGCCTCCTGGGTGTCACGGCGCAGCACGAAGCGCTGGTAGGCGAGGGCGAGCACCAGGGCGACGACGAACAGCACCACCGAGGCGGCGCCGGCGATGCCGAAGTTCTGCCGCTTGGTGCCCTCGTTGACCAGGAACGTGGCCATCGTGGTGGTCGCGTTGGCGGGGCCGCCGCCGGTGAGGATCCACACCATGTCGAAGAGCTGCAGCGAGCCGATCATCGACAGGAACCCCCACGTGCGCATGGTCGGCCCGAGCAGGGGGATGGTGATGCGGCGCTGCACCTGCCACCAGGTGGCGCCGTCGAGCTGGGCGGCCTCGTACAGCTCCTCGGGCACGCCCTGCAGGCCGGCGAGGAAGAGGATCACGGCCAGGCCCAGGTACTTCCAGGTGAGCACGACGAGCACGGTCCACAGGGCGTACTCGGGGGTGCCGAGGAAGCCCTGCTCCGGCCCGTGCAGCCCGACGGCCGCGAGCATCGTGTCGATGACGCCGTACTCCGGCTGCAGCAGCTGGAACCAGACGACGCCCGCGATGACCTCCGCCAGCACGAACGGGACGAAGATGATGGTGCGCAGCAGGCCCTGGCCCCACATCTTGCGGTTGAGCAGCAGCGCGATCGCGAGGCCGAGGGGAAGCTGCAGCAGGATCGAGCCCACCACGATGACGAGGTTGTGCACGACGGCGTCCGTGAAGACCTCGTTGGTCAGCACCGAGACGTAGTTGCGCAGGCCGACGAAGTCGACCATCGGGCCGAAGCCCTTCCACCTGTACAGCGACATCTGCACGGCCGTGGCGATCGGGACCACCACGAAGGCCACCAGGAGCGCGAGGGCCGGCGTCACGAAGAGGGCGATCTCCGCCCGCTTGCGCCACACCGCGGCCGTGCTGCGGTGCCCGTGCGGACGGCGGTCCGCCGACCGTGCGGAGGCACGGTCGGCGGACCGGAGGACGGTGTCCGTCATCGGCCGGTCACTGGTCCGCTTCGGCCGCGGACTGCACCGCGTCGACGACGTCCTGCGGGGTCGCCTTGCCGGCGAACTGCAGGGCGATCTCGTCGTTCATCGCGCCGCCCACGGAGGTGCCGAGCAGCGTGTCCAGGTAGAGCTGGATCGACGGGGCGTTGTCGCGCACGTCGAGGAGCTCGGCGAGCGCCGGGTCGGAGACCGACGACGACGCCGTCGGGTTGGTCGGCAGGCCCATGTCGAGCTCGGCGAAGCCCTTCTGCACCTCGTCGCTCAGCAGGTACTGCGCGAAGTCGACCGCCACGTCCGGCGCGTCCTTCGACACGGCCCACGCGTCGCCGCCGCCCATCTGGGCGCCGTCGGTGCCCTGCTGGCCCTCGATGGACGGGTACGGGAACCAGCCCGTGTCGTCGCCGAGGCCGTTGCCGTCCTCGGTGAGGCCCTGCATGACGCCGGGCTCCCAGTGGCCGGCCAGCTCCATCGCGACCTTGCCGGTGGCGAGCAGGCCGGACGCCGACGTCGGGCCGGACTGCGCCGGGGTGGTGAGGAAGCCCTTGTTGAAGGGCTGGGTGGCGATGAGCTCGTCGAGGGTGTCGCCGGCCTTGACGAAGCACGGGTCGGAGTAGTCGACGTCCTTGATCGCCGCGTCGAGCGTGTCCGCGGAGCACTGCCGGATCACGTTGTAGTACCAGTAGTGCGCGGCCGGCCACTTGTCGCCGGCGCCCACGGACACGGGCGTGACGTCCGCGGCCTTCAGCTTGTCGAAGTCGGCGTACAGCTCGTCCATCGTGGTGGGGGTCTCGGTGATCCCCGCCTTGTCGAAGAGCGACTTGTTGTACCAGAAGCCGACGACGCCGATGGAGAACGGCAGCGCGTAGGACGCGCCGTCCACCTGGAAGCCGGACATGTACGGCTCGATGGTGCTGATCGTGTCGGCGGCGGGCTCGGAGATGTCCTTGAGCAGGCCGGCCTCGACGTGGGAGGCGAGCTCGCCGCCGCCGCGCTCCATGAACACGTCGGGGGCGTCGCCGGCCTGGAAGGCGGCGTCGAGCTTGGTCAGCATGTCCTCGTGCTGCATGGCGCTGACCTTGACGGTCGTGCCGGGGTGGTCCTTCTCGAAGTCGGCGGCGACCTTGTCGTAGTACTCCTTGCCCTCGCCGGTGTTCGAGTTGTGCCACCACGTGATCGTGCTGGCGTCGGCCGTGCTGCCGCCGTCGTCGCCGCCCTGGGAGCCGCTGCCCTGGCCCGCGCAGGCGGCGCCCAGGAGCGCCACGGTGGTCCCGAGCGCGACCGCGGTGGCGCCGCGCATGATCCTCGTCCTCGTCATCATCGATCCCTTGTCTTCGTCGACGGGCACGGCAGCGGCGCTGCCGCGAGGTGGTGAGTGCCTGAGCACGAGAGTGGCAGGCGCCCGGCCGATTCGTCAATCGTTGTCGATAACGATTTCGAAACCTCACCCCTTCGCCCTCCAGACGGCGGGCGAGCCGCGTGACGGGCGCGCCCGTGCCGCATACTGTCGACTCGTGAGCACCGCCGCCGACCCGCCCGCCGCGGGTGTCCCCGCCCCCGCACCGGGTCGCGTCACCATCTCCGACGTGGCGCGCGTCGCCGGCGTCTCGGTGGCCACCGTGTCGAAGGTGGTGAACAGCCGGTACGGCGTCGCGGCGGCCACCTCGGAGCGGGTGCTGGCCGTCGTCGAGGACCTCGGCTACGAGTCCTCCCTGGTGGCGCGCAGCCTGCGCCGCACCAGCACCAACGTCATCGGCGTCCTCGTCGCCGAGTTCGAGCCGTACTCCACCGAGCTGCTCAAGGGCATCTCCGCCGCCGTCGACGGCACCGGGTACGAGCTCCTCGCCTACGCCGGCCGCACCGACGGCGGCGCGCAGGCCGGCTGGGAGCGGCGGTCGCTGTCCCGGCTCGCCGGGACGCTCGTGGACGCGGCGATCGTCGTGACGCCCACGATGGTGATGTCGCCCGACTCCCCCGTCCCCGTCGTCGCGGTCGACCCGCACACCGGGCCGGAGGGCACCCCCACCGTCGACTCCGACAACACGACCGGCGCCCGCGAGGCCGTCGAGCACCTCATCGCCCTCGGGCACCGGCGCATCGCCCACCTGGGCGGCCGCCCGGACCTGGAGTCCGCCCGCCTGCGCGAGCTCGGCTACCGGCAGGCCCTGGATGCCGCGGGCATCCCGGTCGACCCGCTGCTCGTCAAGGTCGGCGGCTACCGCCCGGACCTCGCCGACGCGCCCGTCCGCTCCCTGCTCGACCGCCCCGACCGGCCCACCGCCGTGTTCGCCGCCAACGACCTGTCCGCCATCCGCGTGCTCGAGGTCGCCCAGGAGCTGGGCCTGCGCGTCCCCGACGACCTGTCCGTCGTCGGCTTCGACAACGTCCCCGAGTCCTGGGGCAGCACTCCCCCGCTCACCACCGTCGCGCAGCCCATGCACCGCATGGGTGCCGAGGCCCTGCGCCTCGTCCTCGACCTCCTGGAGGGCACCGCCCGCGAGCGCCACCTGCGCCTGCCCACGTCCCTCGTCGTCCGCTCCTCGACGGCGCCCCCGCCGAGCTAGTCCCGATCGTGCCGAGGTAGGTCAGCGGACGACGAACGTCGCGGCGTCCGGGAACATCACCGGCGGCGCGTCGACGCCGCAGAACGAGAGGTAGCTGCGGGCGTAGCCGCCGTCGGGATGCTCGGGGTCGACGGCGACCACACCGCCGGCGTCGGCCACGACGCCGGCCGCGGAGAACCGGGCGCCGCCGGTGGCGTCGGCCTCGAGCACCGTCCCGTCGGGCAGGGTGACGACGTAGCGGCCGACGGGCTCGGCGCTGTCGACGGCCTCCGTCCCGTCCGGCCAGAACACCACGTGCTCGACGCCGTCGATCGCGGCGACCAGGCACCCGTCCTCCGGCGCACGCAGCTCGCCGTCGAGCGGCACAGGGTCCGCCTGGAAGTGCGGGCGCAGCTCGGGCTCGTCGAGGGCCCCGACCTGCGGCGTGCCGAAGCCGACGGCCTCGTCGTCCAGGGCGTCGTCGTCGAGGAGCTCGCAGCCGGCCAGCAGCGCCGTCAGTCCGAGGACGCCGCCCACCACGCGCGCACCGGTGCTCCGCATGACGGGAGCGTAGGACGCTGCGTCAGCGCGTGCGACCGTGCCGGCGCTCGGGCTCGCGCGGGCCGCGGCGGGCGAGGTAGCGCTGCCGCAGCCGCACCACGACGAACCACAGCACGAGCAGCCCGATGACCACGAGCACGGCGTTGGAGATGATGCCGCTCCACTGCTCCAGCACGGGCTCGATGGCGGGGCCGAAGGCGTAGCCCAGGCCCACCCAGATGGCGTTCCAGACGCCGGAGCCGATGGCGGTGTAGAGCGTGAACGACCAGAACGGCATGCGCTCGATGCCGGCGGGGATGGAGATGAAGCTGCGCACCAGCGGCACGCAGCGGCCGGCGAGCACGGCGATGCGGCCCCACCTGGCGAAGAACGCCTCGGCCTTGTCGAAGTCGGTCCCGTCCATCAGGGGGATGGCGTCGACGATGGCGCGGGTGCGGTGGCGGCCCAGCGCGAGCCCCAGGCCCCACCAGATCCAGGCGCCGACGACGGCGCCCGCGGTCGCCGCGGCGATGGCGAGCCAGGCGTTCATCTGGCCGTCGTAGGCGAGGAAGCCGGCGGCGGGCAGCACGGCCTCGGACGGGATGGGCGGGATGAACGTCTCGAGCAGGACGGCGGCGCCGACGCCGACCTCGCCGAGCGTGGTCATCAGGCCGAGCACCCAGCCGATGAAGCCGTCGTACCCCTGGGCGGGGTCGGTCGTCGCCGCGACGGCCAGGGCCTGGACGGCGCCGCTCACGGGGCGGTCCCGGCGTCGAGGGCGGCACGGGTCGCGGCGACCACGTCGGGGTCGGTGACGTCGTAGCCGCTGGCTCCGCCGCCGCCGGGGCCGCCGTCGGCGACCACGGTGCGACGCGCGGAGAGGTGGACGGCGTGCACGCCGGCCGCGACGAGGGCGGGCAGGTCCTCGACCCGGACGCCGCCGCCGGCCATGATCTCGACGCCGAGCTCGCGGCCGCGGCCGGCGAGGGCGGCGAGCGCGTCCAGGCCCTCTCCCGCGCGCGGCGCCCCGCCCGAGGTCAGCACGCGCCGCACGCCGGCGGACGCGAGCACCTCCAGCACGTCGACGGGCCGCGCGACCTGGTCGATCGCGCGGTGGAAGGTCACCTCGGCGTCGCCGGCCGCGGCGACGAACGCCGCGAGCGCCGCGGAGTCGACCTCGCCGGCCGGGGTCATCGCGCCGACGACGACGCCGTCGGCGCCGGCGTCGAGCACGGAGCGCACGTCGCGCACCTGGACGTCGGTCTCCTCGGCCGAGAAGACGAACCCGCCGGCGCGGGGCCGCACGAGCACGTGCACGCCCACGCCGGTGCCGCGCAGCGCGTCGGCGACGGCGGCGACCATCCCCGTGGACGGGGTGAGGCCGCCGGTGCCCGCGAGCGCCGCGCACAGCTCGAGCCGGTCGGCCCCGCCCGCGGCGGCGACGCGCGCGCCGGCCACGTCCTGCACGGCGATCTCGAGGGCGACGGCCCGGGGGCCGGTCGCCGGGCCGGGGACCGGCGCGGGGGAGGGTGAGGTCGACGGGTCGGCAGTCACGGCGGCGAGTCTACGGGGGCGGGCGTGTCGGCGACCGGGGCGACCTGTGACGGGACGGTGCGCGTCGGACGGGTCGCGACGCGGGGTGGCCGGGAGGTCCGCCGTCGTCCCCGGGTGGCAGGATCGCCGCGTGCCCTCCTACCGCGTGACGCTCGGCGTCGGCCTCCTGCAACCGGGCGTCGACCCTGCCGACGTGCTGCCGGCCGCGGCCGGCGCGGCCCGCGACCTCGTGACCGTCGAGGCGTTCGACGTCGGGGTCGTGCGCGGGCGGGCGCGCGTGACGGTGCGCTTCACGGCCGACGACGACGCGGCCGCGCACCGCGTGGCGGACGCCGTGCACGACCGGGTCGACGCGCTGGCGGACACCTTCGGCGCCGTGCTCACCCGCCGGTGGGGCAACCGCTGGCAGCCCGCCTGACGCGGGCGAGCCCGCCGACCCCGAGGGGCGCGGCGGGCTCGTCGGCCGGGCGGCGCGAGGGCCGGCCGGGCCTCACTGGCCGAAGGACTCCAGCAGGATCCTGCGCTCCTCGTCCGTGAGGTTGGTGCTGACCAGGGTCGCATTGATGCCGTGCAGGCGCTCCCCCAGGCGGTCGGGGTCGATCGGCTCGGTCACGACGAACAGCGCCGACGTGCCGGGCACGATCTCCTTCTTCATCGTCTCAAGGTCCTTGCCGGTGATGCCCACGTCGGACAGCGACCGGGTGATGCCGGCGATCACGGCGCCCGCAGCGGCGCCCAGGACCGGCAGGAAGAACAGCGCGCCGAGCAGGAGGCCCCAGACGGCG
The DNA here is from genome assembly GCF_042799955.1 of Isoptericola sp. NPDC057653. Classification (NCBI taxonomy): domain Bacteria; kingdom Bacillati; phylum Actinomycetota; class Actinomycetes; order Micrococcales; family Promicromonosporaceae; genus Isoptericola; species Isoptericola sp. NPDC057653. The sequence continues at coordinate 528,863 of NZ_JBHVHP010000003.1, forward strand.
CCCCAGCCGGTGGCCTTGGCGGTGTCGTCGTGCGAGCCGTGGGTGTCCGGCTTCGCCGCACCCTCCGGCCAGGTCACCACCGCGTGGTCGACGACCTTCACGAGGCCGTCGGCCTCGCCGCCCTTGAGGGCCTTGAAGGCGCGGTCGGCGCCGTCCGGGTCGTCGAACTTCCAGACCGTGAAATTCGCCATGCGTCCCTCTCCTACGCCAGGCCGGGCCCGTTCCCGGCTGGTCGTCATCCTGGCAGCGCGCGCGGGCCGCGCAACCGCTGCGGCGGGTGGACTCCTGAACCGTTCCAAGCGGCGCCGCCCCCGGGGCGCGGCCGACAGGCGGTCGCCGTGGCTGGCCGCCGGGGAGGTCAGTACCGTTGAGCCCATGACCTCCTCCCCCGTCGATCCCACCACCACGACCTCCTGGGGCGACCTCTACGCCCACTACCAGGAGTTCCGGGGCGACCTGCGCGGCTGGTTCGCCGACGACCCGGGCCGCGCCGAGCGCATGACCCACGTCGCGGGCGACCTGCACGTCGACCTGTCGAAGAACCTCGCGACGGACGAGACCCTGGACCTGCTGGTCCGGCTCGCCCACGAGGTGCACCTGCCGGAGCGCATCGAGGCGATGTTCACCGGCGAGCACATCAACGTCACCGAGGACCGTGCGGTGCTGCACACGGCGCTGCGCCGCGCGCCGGGCACGCAGCCGCGGCTGGTGGTCGACGGGCAGGACGTGGACGCCGACGTGCAGGCCGAGCTCGACAAGCTCGGCGCGTTCGCCGACCAGGTCCGCGACGGGTCGTGGACGGGCGTGACCGGCAAGCCGGTGCGCACGGTGGTGAACATCGGCATCGGCGGCTCCGACCTCGGGCCGGTCATGGTCTACGAGGCGCTCAAGCCGTACGGCCGCGCGGACCTCGAGGCCCGCTTCGTGTCGAACATCGACCCGACGGACGTCGCGCAGAAGACGGCCGACCTCGACCCGGAGACCACGCTGTTCATCGTGGCCTCGAAGACGTTCGGCACCCTCGAGACGCTCACCAACGCACGCCTCGCCCGCGCCTGGCTCTGGGAGGGCCTGGTCGCGGCGGGCGCCATCGAGGACACGGACGAGGCCCGCCAGGCCGCCGTCGGGAAGCACTTCGTCGCCGTCTCCACCGCGCTCGACAAGGTCGCGGCCTTCGGCATCGACCCGGCCAACGCCTTCGGCTTCTGGGACTGGGTGGGCGGCCGCTACTCCGTGGACTCCGCGATCGGCACGTCGCTCGCGATCGCGTTCGGCCCCGACGTCTTCCGCGACCTCCTCGCGGGCTTCCGCACCGTCGACGAGCACTTCCGCAGCACGCCGTTCGAGGCCAACGTCCCCGTCCTCATGGGGATGATGAACGTCTGGTACGGCAACTTCCTCGGCGCGCACACGCACGCCGTGCTGCCCTACGCCCAGCAGCTGCACCGGTTCCCGGCCTACCTGCAGCAGCTCACGATGGAGTCGAACGGCAAGTCCGTGCGCTCGGACGGTTCCCCGGTCACGACGCAGACGGGCGAGGTCTTCTGGGGCGAGCCGGGCACCAACGGGCAGCACGCGTTCTACCAGCTCATCCACCAGGGCACGCGCCTCATCCCCGCCGACTTCATCGCCGTCGCGACCCCCGCCTACCCGCTGGCGGACGCCGAGGGCGACGGCAAGGCCGTGGCGCCGGGCGCCGACGTGCACGAGCTGTTCCTCGCGAACTTCTTCGCCCAGACCAAGGCCCTGGCCTTCGGCAAGACGGCGGACGAGGTGCGCGCCGAGGGCACGCCCGAGGAGATCGTCGCCGCGCGCGTCTTCTCCGGCAACCGGCCCACGACGTCGATCGTCGCGCCGTCGCTCACGCCGTCGGTGCTGGGCCAGCTCGTGGCCCTGTACGAGCACATCACGTTCGTCCAGGGCGTCGTGTGGGGCATCGACAGCTTCGACCAGTGGGGCGTGGAGCTGGGCAAGAAGCTCGCCCTCGAGATCGCGCCGGCGGTCTCCGGCGACGACGCCGCCCTCGCCGCGCAGGACTCCTCCACCCAGGCGCTGATCCGCTACTACCGCGAGCACCGCGCCTGAGCCACGTCGCGGGCGGGTGAAATCCCGGCAGGGGGCGGGCGGGGTGCCGTGCACGGTGCGGCACCCCGCCCGCCGCTGCGTACACTGATCCGCGGTCGAGCAGCCGGCCGCCACCCCCCTGCACCTCCGGGAGGATCCGCGATGCCCACTCTCGCGCCCGCCGACCTGGCACAGTCCCTCACCGACCGCGCGGAGACCGTCCGTTCCGCCTGGCTGGACGCCGCCGCGCACGAGCTGCGCGGACGCACGACGCGCGGCGAGCTCGAGCGAGAGCAGTCGGACATCTTCGACGCCCTCGTCGACGGCCTCCGCGCCGGCGCCACGACGGTCGGGGCCGAGGCCTTCGACCAGCTGCGCGGCATCCTGTCGGACGTCTCCGCGGCCCGTGCCCGGCTCGGCTTCACGCCCCGGGAGACCGCCGTCGGCGTCTTCGCCCTCAAGGAGGGCCTGTACGCCCTGGCGGACGGCTCCGGCGGCTCCACCGACCTCCTGCCGCTCCTGCGCCTGGTCGACGAGCTCGGGCTGTTCACGTTCGAGACGTTCGCGGCGGCGCGCGAGGCGATCATCAGCGAGCAGGCCGAGCAGCTCCTCGAGCTCTCGACGCCCGTGGTGAAGCTGTGGGAGGGCATCGTCGCGGTCCCGCTCGTCGGCACGCTCGACTCGGCGCGCACCCAGGTCGTCATGGAGAAGCTGCTCAACTCCCTCGTGGAGACCGGCAGCACGCAGGCCATCATCGACATCACGGGCGTCCCGGCCGTCGACACGCAGGTCGCGCAGCACCTCCTGAAGACCGTGGTCGCGGCCCGGCTCATGGGCGCGGAGTGCACGATCAGCGGCATCCGGCCCCAGATCGCGCAGACGATCGTGGCCCTCGGCATCGAGTTCGGGGACATCCGTACGCGCGCCACCCTGGCGGACGCCCTCGTGGACGCGCTGCGGGAGGGTCGCCGCTCCCCCGCCGGGGTGCTCGCGTGAGCGACGCGGTCCCCATCCTCAAGATCGGGTCGACGCTGCTGGTCTCGATCCAGGTCGACCTCCAGGACGACACGGCGCTCGCCCTGCAGCAGGACCTGGCCGACCGCATCACGCGGACCGGGGCGCGGGGCGTGGTCATCGACATCTCCGGCCTGGAGATCGTGGACAGCTTCATCGGCCGCATGCTGGCGGCCGTGGCGGCGATCTCGCGCGTGCTCGACGCCCGCACGGTGGTCGTCGGCATGCGTCCCGCCGTGGCGATCACCATGGTCGAGCTGGGCCTCTCCCTCGGGGGGGTGCGCACGGCGCTCGACGTCGAGCGTGGACTCGCCCTGCTCGCGCCCGAGGAGGAGTCGGCAGAGGACATCCTGCTCGCCGCCGCCGAGCGCGAGGCGAGATGACGACGGCCCCCGCGGTCTCGACCGTGGAGACCCTGGCGGTGCGGGCGGACGCCGACGTCGTCCGCGTGCGGCAGCTGGTCCGTGCCGTCGCCCAGCAGGCGCGGCTGTCGCTCGTCGACCAGACCAAGCTGGTGACGGCGGCGAGCGAGCTCGCCCGGAACACGCTCGTGTACGGGGGCGGCGGCGAGGTCGAGGTCGAGCTCCTCGCCGACGGCGGGCGCTCCGGCGTCCGCGCGGTGTTCTCCGACGAGGGGCCGGGGATCCCCGACCTCGACCTGGCGCTCACCGACGGCTGGACGAGCGGGAGCGGGCTGGGTCTCGGCCTGTCCGGCTCCCGCCGGCTGGTCGAGCACTTCTCGATCGACACCCGCCCGGGCGCCGGGACACGGGTCGAGATCGCGACCTGGTCGCGATGACGTCGGGGCCCGGAAGTGCCGCGACGGACGCGACGACGATCGCCTCCGAGGCCGGCGTCTGGCACACCGTCGACCACGCGTCGGCGGTGGGAGCGGTGCGCCGCGCGGCGACGACGGCGGCCACCCGGCTGGGGCTCGGCGACGCCCGGGCCGCGGAGGCCGGTCTCGTCGTGTCGGAGCTCGCGACGAACCAGTCGCGCCACGCGGGCTCGGGCTCCGTGCTGCTGCGCGTCCGGCGCTGGGACGGCCACGCGGCGCTCGAGGTGCTCGCCGTCGACGCGGGGCCGGGCATGCGCGACCTCGGCGCCGCGATGCGGGACGGCGTCTCGTCGCGCGGCACGCTCGGCATCGGGCTGGGGACGCTGCCGCGGCTCACGACCACGTGGGACGCCTGGTCGTCGCCGGGCCAGGGCACGGTGGTCGCGGCGACCTTCGCCTCTCCCGGCGCCCGGCCGGACCCCGCCGAGCCCGCCGGGCTCGTCCGCGCCATGACCGGGCAGCCGGTCAGCGGCGACGCCCACGCGATCCGGCACGACGCGGGGGCGACGACCGTCCTCGTCGCCGACGGGCTCGGGCACGGCCCGCTGGCCGCCGCCGCGTCGCAGGCCGCCGTCCGGGCCTTCCTCGACGGGCCGGACGCGGGCCCGTCGGCGCTGCTGGGGCGCGTGCACGCGGCCCTCGGCGGCACCCGGGGCGCGGCCGTCGCCGTGGCTCGCGCGGAGGGCGGCACGCTGCGGTACGCCGGCCTCGGCAACATCGTCGGGTCGGTGCAGGGCGCCGGCCGGCCCCGCAGCCTGCTGAGCCAGCCCGGGATCGCCGGGACGCACACCCGCACCGTCCGCGAGACCACCCTGCCGCTCGACGCGGGCGACCTCCTGCTCATGCACTCGGACGGGCTGACGGACCGCACGGGGATCGGGGGCTACCCGCGGGTCGCCGACGCCGGGCCGCTCGTCGTCGCGGGCCTGCTGATGCGGGACTTCGCGGTGCGCCGGGACGACGCGTGCGTCGTCGTCGCGCCCGTCGGGGCGAGGCCCTGATGCCGGCCCGTGCGACGCCCCTGCTGGCGACCCGCCTCGAGTCGGACACCGACCTGCTCGCGCTGCGCCGTGCGGGCCGGGAGATCGCCCGGACCCTGGGCCTCGACCTGCACGCGCAGGTCCGGGTCGCCACCGCGCTCTCCGAGGTGGGGCGCGCCGCGATCGCCCTCGGACCCGCGGAGGTCACGATCGACCTCGACCGGGGCGTCGGCGGCGCCCGGCTGCGGGCGGACGTCGCGTCCGCCGCCGCCCTGCAGGACTCCGGGCTCGCCGCGGACGGCGGCGTCCCCGCGGCGCGGCGGCTGGTGGACGAGGTCTCGCGCGCGGTCGACGGCCGGCACGTCACGCTCACCGTGCGGCTCGGGGCGTCCGCGCAGACCGACGCCGCCACGCTCGACGCCCTCGGCCGGTCGGTCACGATGGGGTACGGGGCGGACGCCCTCGACGAGCTCCGGGTGCAGAACGCGGAGCTGCTGCGCACCCACGACGAGCTCCTCGCGCAGAAGGAGGAGCTCCGCCGCCTCAACTCCGAGCTGGAGGAGACCAACCGCGGCGTCCTCGCGATGTACCACCAGCTCTCCGCGGAGCTGGAGGAGACGAACACGGGCGTCGTCGCGCTGTACGCCGAGCTCGACGAGCGGGGTCGGGAGCTCGCGGCGGCGAACGAGGCGAAGTCGCGGTTCCTGCGCAACGTCAGCCACGAGCTGCGGAGCCCGGTGAACTCGATCATCGGGCTCTCGTCGCTGCTCGAGTCGTCGTCCCTCGCCGCCGCGCAGGCCGAGCAGGTCGACTTCGTGCGGGAGAGCGCCACCACGCTGCTCACCCTCGTGGACGAGCTCCTCGACCTCGCCCGCGCCGAGGCGGGCCACGAGGACGTCGCCCTGGCGCCCATCGACGTGCCCGAGCTCTTCGAGGAGCTGCGCGGCACGACGCTCCCCCTCGTCCGCGACGGCGTGGACCTCGTGGTCGTGTGCGCCCCCGACGTGTCCCTGGTGAGCGACCGGCGGTTGGTCGCCCGCGTGCTGCGCAACCTCCTGACCAACGCCGTGAAGTTCACGGAGCGGGGCGCCGTCCGGCTCGACGCGAGCGCCGCCGACGGGACCGTCCGGTTCACCGTGGAGGACACGGGTCTCGGCATCGGCCCCGAGCACCTGGACGCGGTGTTCGAGGAGTTCGTCCAGGTCCCCAACCGGCTCCAGCCGACGGTCCGCGGGACGGGGCTGGGGCTGCCGTACGCGCGACGCACCTCCGAGGCCCTGGGCGGCACGCTCACCGCCCGCTCCGAGCCCGACGTCGGCAGCAGCTTCACGGTGGCGCTGCCGTCCGCGCCGCCCGTCCCCGTCACGGCGTCCGCCCCACGACCGCCCGCCCCGGCGCCCGCGACCGACGAGGCGCGGGGCCTCGACCTGGGCCACGTGATGGTCGTCGACGACGACCGCGCGTTCGGCGGCTACGTGGCCGGGTTGCTCCGCGAGAACGCCGCGCGGGTGAGCGTCGCCCACGACGGCCAGCACGCGCTGGCCCTGCTGCGGGACGCCGCCGCGGACGCCGCCGTCGTCGACGTGCGCCTCCCCGGCATCGACGGGGTGCAGCTCCTCGAGCGGCTGCGGGCGGAACATCCCCGGCTCACCGTCGTGCTCATGTCGAGCGGCTCCGCTCCCGAGCAGGGCGGCATCGAGCGCCCGGCCGCCTTCCTGCCGAAGTCGGGTCTCACCCAGGACGTGCTCGTCCGGGCGCTGCGCGCCGAGGGGCAGGACTCGTGACGAGCCCCGGGACCGCCCGGAGCGTCCTCGTCGTCGACGACACCCGCGCGCACCGCTACGTCATGGCGACGTGGCTGCGCGACGCCGGCTTCGACGTCGTCGAGGCCGCGACCGGCACCGAGGCCCTGGCGCTCGCGCGGGCCTCCACCGACGCGGTCGTGCTCGACGTCAACCTCCCCGACATGACGGGGTCGGAGGTCTGCCGGCGCATCAAGGCGGACGCGGGCACCGCGCACGTGCCGGTGCTGCACGTCTCCGCCACCTCGATCGACGCGGCCGCGCGGACCGCCGGGCTCGAGGGGGGCGCCGACGCGTACCTGCCCGAGCCGCTCGACCGGGACGAGTTCCTCGCGACCGTGAGCGCGCTGTGCCGCTCCCACGCCGCCCAGCGGGGCGCCGGGCGCACGGCCCAGCGCCTCGGGGCCCTCGCGGACGCCCTCGCCCCCCTGCACCAGGCACGCACCCAGGAGCTCGTCGCCGACCTCGTGGCCCGGGGGGCGCGCGACGTCCTGGGGCGGGCGGCGGTCGCGATGGTCGTCGTCGACCCGCAGACGGTGGTCCGGGCCGTCGCCGCCGCCGGGGACGCGCCGCTGGTCCGCGGCCGCGGGAGCGTCCCGGTGCTGCCGCCGGGCCCGGCGAGCTCGGCGCGGTTCGGGGCGGACGAGGTGCCCGAGCACTGGCGGCCGCTCCTCGCCGCGGCCGGGGTGCCGCGGTCGGCGTGGTGGACCGTGTGGCTCCGCGACGCCGAGGGCGCGCTCGTGGGCGGCCTGGCGCTCCAGGTCGACGACACCGGCCACGGTCCCTCGGCGGAGGAGCGCGAGGTCGCCGCGCGGTTCACGGAGGCCATCACGGTGGCCCTCGCGAACCTCCGGACCTTCGCGGAGGAGCACCGCATCGCGATGGCGCTGCAGCGCCGCCTGCTGCCGGCCGACCTCGCGGTGCGCGGCGGCCTGGAGATCGCGGCGCGCTACGAGGCGTCCGACGCCCGGCTCGACGTCGGCGGCGACTTCTACGACGCGTTCGACCTGCCCGACGGCAGGGTCGCCGTGGTGATCGGCGACGTGCAGGGCCACTCGCTGCGCGCGGCCACGGTGATGGCCGAGGTGCGCCTCACGCTGCGCGCCTACCTCCGGGAGGGGCACGACGCGGCGCAGGCGCTCGACCTGCTCAACGACTCGCTCCAGCAGGACCACCCGGAGCTCGTCACCGTCTGCGTGTGCGTCGTCGACCCCGTCGACGGCACGACGGAGATGACCGACGCCGGCCACCTCCCGCCGCTCCTCGTCCGGACCGACGGCGCGGTGGTCGCCGAGAAGTCGGGCGCGCGCCTCCTCGGGCTGACGGGCCCCCCGGCGCGCCCCGTGCGCCGGGACCGCCTGGGGCCCGGCGACCTCCTCGTCCTCGTCACCGACGGCCTCGTCGAGCGGCGCGACCGCACCCTGCGCCAGGGCGTCGGGGAGCTCGTGACCGCCGCGGCGCCCCTGGCAGGGCTGGCCCCGGCGGAGGCCTGCGACCGGCTCGTCGACGCCTTCGACGATGCAGGACGCGAGGACGACGTCGCCGTCGTGATCGTGCGCCTCGGCGCGCCGTCGGGTCAGTCGCCGCTCGGCACCTTGTCCTTGACGTCCTCGTAGCCGGCGTGGTTCGGCAGCGCGCTGGGCGCGTAGATCAGCCGCACGACGCCGGTCGGCAGCGCCTCGGAGCGCAGCAGCGTGAGCGGGTAGATCGGCTCGCCCTCGTCGAAGAGCCGCTCGCCGTGCCGGGCGGCCACGGGGTGCACCAGCAGCCGGAGCTCGTCGAGCAGGCCTGCCGCGAGGAGCTGCCGCACGATCGACAGCGAGCCCGGCACCAGGATCTTCTCGACGCCGTCCTCGCCCTTCAACGCCTCGACCGCGGCCGGCAGGTCGCCGTCGAGCCGCTCCACGTTCCGCCAGCCGAGGTCGGCGTCGCCGCGCGTGGCGACCACCTTCCGCATGTCGCCGAGACGCTTGGCGAACGGCGCGTCGACCTCGCCCGCCAGCTCCCGCTCGGGCCACGCACCCGCGAAGCTGTCGTAGGTGACGCGGCCGACCAGCAGCACGTCGGTGCCCTGGTAGTCGTCGTCGACGGCGAGCGCCATCCGGTCGTCGTAGTAGGGGAAGTGCCAGGCGGGGTCGATCTCCGCGACCCCGTCGAGCGAGATGAACAGCGTGGACACGACCGTGGTCACGACACGACCTCCTGGTGCGGGTTCTAGGATCGAGGCCCATGGCAGCCCTCGACCCGAAGGCCATCCTCGCCGGTCGGCGGCCCGGTCGCCCGCCGGTGGGCGCCCTCGTCGTGATCGCGGTGTCGTCGCTCTGCCTGCTGGTGGTGCTCGCGGTGACGGCCGGCGAGGGACCGACCTTCGCGCAGGGGCTGCTGCTCGCCCTGCTGCCGCTGCCCCTGCTGCTCGCGGGCGTCCTCTCCCTCGACCGCCTCGAGCCGGAGCCGCCCGACGCCCTCGTGCTGGCGTTCCTGTGGGGCGCGGGCGTCGCGGTGCTGCTGGCGATGGTGCTCAACACGGCCGGCCTCACGCTGCTGTGGGCGCCGCTGCTGGGCCAGGAGGAGGGGTTCGTCGTGACGGCGGTGCTCGGGGCCCCGCTCGTCGAGGAGACGCTCAAGGGCCTCGTGCTGGTGGGGATGCTCTGGTTCCGGCGGCACGAGATCGACGGGCCGACCGACGGCATCATCTACGGCTCGATGGTGGGCCTCGGCTTCGCCACCGTGGAGAACATCCACTACTACACGGTCGCCGGCCCCGACGCCCTGGCCGCGACGTTCGTCGCCCGCGGGATCGCGACGCCGCTGGTGCACCCGCTGTGCTCGTCCCTGACCGGCATCGGCGTCGCGGCGGCGGCCCTCGCCGCCCCCGGCCTGCGCCGGGCGGTCCCCGTGCTGCTCGGCCTGCTCGGCGCCGTCACGTACCACGCGCTGTGGAACGGGGCCGCGACCCTCGGCACCGGCGCCACGGTCGCCGTCTACGTCGTGGGCCTCGGCGTCCTGGCGGGCCTGCTCGTCGTCGTGCGCGCCGACCGGGTCCGCACCGTCGCGTCGATCGGCCGGTACCTGCCGCCGTACCGGGCGGCGGGCGTCGTGACCGGGCAGGACGTCGCCATGCTCGTGTCGCTGCCCGCCCGGCGGCGGGCGCGCGACCGGGTGCGTGCCGCGGGCGGGAACGGCCCCGCCCGCGCCCTGCGCGACTACCAGCAGGCGGCCACCGAGCTCGCCATGCTGCACCGTCGCGCGGAGCGCGGGCTGGTCGACCGGCCCGCGTTCGAGCTGCGCCGCGAGCCGCTCCTCGTGCTCATGCTCGCGGCGCGGCAGGCTTTCGGGCCCCTGCTTCCCGAGGCTCCGCCCCGCTGAGGCCCAGCATGATCACGCCGCCCACGGCGAGGTGCTCCAGCTGGAGCAGCACGACCGCGCCGGCGTTCGCCGCCCCCAGCGGGCCCAGCAGGGAGACCAGCAGGACCGTGCCGCTCAGCACCAGCCACGCCGTGCGGCCGCCGCCGGGGCGGCGGAGCAGGAGCGCGCGGACCCCCCACCCGCCGAGCGCCGCGGTGAGGCTCGTCGCGATGACCAGGGAGATCGTGACCTCGAGGGTGCCCGTGCCGGCCCGCACCTGCGGGTCGACGCCGGCCAGCGTCCCGACGAGGAAGACCACCGCCCCGGCCAGCACCGCGCCCACCACTACCGACCGCGGACGGTTCCACCAGGCCCGGTCGCGCCAGGAGCGCCCCGCCGGGCCGCCGGGCGCCCGGCCCTGCGCCGCGGTGCCGGTGCCGTCCGTCGTGCTCTGCGTCCCGTCCATGTCGTCCCCTCCTTCGGCGCCGGCGCCCTGCCGACGGGACGACGGTCCCGCGCGGGCCACCCGGTGCGCGCCCTGCCGTGGTCGGTCGTCGGCGCGCCGCCAGGCGGGAGCACCCCCGACTTTCGTCGGTGTCGCCCGTGGGAGGTCCGCCGTAGCGTCCCGGTCATGACCACCACCGGCACCACCCCGAACCCCGCCGAGGCCCGTCCCGGCGGCTGGTCGGAGTACGACCCGTGGGCCCCGACCGACCAGGGCCCGCCCCCCGCGCCGCGCGGGATCCTCGTGGCGGCATGGGCGCTCGTCGCCGCGCTGACGGCGGCCGCCACGTTCGCCGTCGCGGGCGCGGCCCCGGTGCGCGGCACCGGGACGATCTCCGTCCTCGTGCCCGCGGGCGTGGACGTCGCCGTCGGCGTCGCGGCGGTCGCGCTGGTCCCGCTGCTCTTCACGCGCCGCAGCGTGGCGGCCGCGGTCGCCCTCGCGGCCCTCGCCGCGATCTCGGGGGCGGCGACGCCCGCCTCGACCGTCGCCACGTTGCAGGTGGCGCGCTGGTACCCGGTCCGCACCGCGGCATGGGTCGCCGGCGCGGGGGTGCTGGGGCACGCCGTCCAGGCGCTGTGGCGGCCGGTGGGCCTGCCCCTGGGCTGGTGGCTCCTGTGCGACGTCGCGGTGCACGCCGCGCTCTTCGGCTGGGGCGCGTACGGGCGCGAGCGCGCCCTCGTGCTGTGGTCGCTGCGCGACCGCGCGCGCCGGGCCGAGGCGGCGCAGGAGCAGCGCGTCGCCGAGGCGCGGACCGCGGAGCGCACCCGCATCGCCCGCGAGATGCACGACACGCTCGCGCACCGCCTGTCGCTCCTGGCCGCCACGGCCGGCGCGATGGAGTACCGGCCCGACGCCGACCCGGCGCAGCTCGCGGCGGCCGCGGGCCGGGTGCGGGCCGGCGTGAGCGACGCCCTGGAGGACCTGCGCCAGGTGATCCGGCTGCTGCGGGCCGGCCCCGACGACCTCGGCCCGGTGCCCGGCCTCGACGACGTGCGCCGCCTGGTCGACGACTCGCGCGCCGCCGGCACCACGGTCGCCTTCGAGCGCACGGGTGACGACGTACCGCCCGCCGCCGTCGCGACGGCCGTGTTCCGCGTCGTGCAGGAGGGCCTCACGAACGCCCGCCGGCACGCCCCCGGCTCGGCGGTGCGGGTGACGGTCGCGACCGCAGCCGGCGAGGTCCGGGTCCGCGTGGCCGACGACGGTGCCGCCCCGGGCAGCACGCCCCCCGCCGGCGTGGGGACCGGGACGGGGCTGGTCGGGCTGCGCGAGCGGGCCACGCTGCTGGGCGGCACGCTCTCGGCGGGCCCGGACGGCGCGCCCGACGGGTCGCGCGGCTTCGCGGTGGAGGCGTGGCTACCGTGGGACGCGTGACGACGCTCCCCGACACCGACCCCGCCGGCGCCGACGACCCGGGGACGGTCGTACGCCTCGTGCTCGTCGACGACGACCCTCTGGTGCGGGCGGGCCTGCGGCTCATGCTCGACGGCGCGCACGGGATGCGCGTGGTGGCGGAGGCCGCCGACGGGGCCGACGTGCCGGGCGTCCTGGACGCGCACCCGGCCGACGTCGTCCTCATGGACCTGCGCATGCCGGGCGTCGACGGCGTCACCGCGACCCGGCGGGTGCGGGCGCGCCCGGCGCCGCCGGCCGTCGTCGTGCTGACCACGTTCGACACGGCGGAGGAGGTCGGCGGCGCGCTGCGCGCCGGGGCCGCGGGCTACCTGCTCAAGGACATGCCGCCCGCCCGCATCGCCGCGGCCGTGCGTGCGGCCGCGGCGGGCGAGCCGGTCCTGGCGCCGGACGTCGCGCGGCGGCTCATGGAGGCTGTCGCCGGGTCGGACGGCGCGCGCGACCGTGCCCGCGCCGCCCTGGACGCGCTCACCGCCCGCGAGCGGGACGTCGCCGTCGAGCTGGGCCGCGGCGCGTCGAACGCCGACATCGCGGCGCGCCTGTACCTCAGCGTCCCCACGGTGAAGGCGCACGTGTCGAGCGTGCTGGAGAAGCTCGGGCTGGAGAACCGCACCCAGGTCGCCCTCCTCGTGCACGACGCCGGCGAGGCGTAGGGCTCAACCGCCGGCGGGCGCCTCCTCGCCCGGGCAGCCGAGCGGGTCCGCCGCCGTCACCGTCTCCGGGCACGACCGGTAGGTCCAGGTCCGGTCACCGAATGCGTCCTGCGTGCCGTCGACGTAGACCTCGAGCCCGTCGATCCCCGGCCCGACGCGGTGGTACTCGACGATCGGGTCCCCCTCGATCGTCCGAGACCGCACGATGAGCTCGGCGCCGTCCCCTCGCGCCGACGCCGCATCGAGGCAGGCGAACGCCTCGGCCAGCTCCGTCGTCGGCTCGCCCTCTCCGAGGTCCGGGCGCGCGGTCACCTCCCCGCACGTCGGGAGCGGCTCGCGGGCGGCGAAGGCGTCCTCGCCGTTCCCCGGGCCGCACGCGCCCAGCAGCGCGAGGCACGGCACGCCCCACGCCGCGGCGGCGAGCCGCCGCCTCCGGCCGTCAGACCGCGTCATGCCTCGATGATGTCGTCATGGCGGCGGTCCTTGCACCGGACGCTCCGGACGCGTCCGGGGAGTCGCGGGGGTCCGGGTCGTCGCCCGGGGACAGGCCGAGGAACTCGGCCACGCGCGGGCCGGCGGGCGCGCGCAGGAGCACGTCCGGGGCGTCCACCTGGAGCAGCCGGCCGGCGTCCATGACGGCCACGCGGTCGGCGACGGTGAACGCCTCGTCGTGGTCGTGCGTGACGAACACGGCGGTGGTGCCGGTCGCCTTCAGGGTGTCGCGGACGTCGACGGCGAGGCGCTCGCGCAGCCGGCGGTCCAGGGCGGACAGCGGCTCGTCGAGCAGCAGCAGGCGCGGGCGCGGGGCGAGGGCTCGGGCCAGCGCGACGCGCTGCTTCTCCCCGCCGGACAGCGTCGCGACGGACCGCCGCTCGTAGCCGACGAGGCCGACGTCGGCGAGCAGCTCGGCCACCCGGGCGGCGCGCTCCGCCCGCGGCAGGCCCTGCGTCTCGAGGCCGTAGGCCACGTTGCGCCCGGCGTCCCGGTGCGGGAAGAGCTGCCCGTCCTGGAAGAGCAGGCCGAAGCCGCGGCGGTGCACGGGCACGCCCGCGAGGTCCGTGCCGTCGAAGGCGACGCTGCCGCCCGCGAGCGGCTCCAGCCCCGCGACGGCGCGCAGCAGTGACGACTTGCCGCAGCCGCTCGGCCCCAGCAGCGCCACGATCTCGCCGGCCGCGACGTCGAGCGACACCCCGTCGACGGCGACCGAACCCGGCCGGCGGCGCGTGGCCCCGTACCGGACGACGGCACCCGTGACGGCGAGGCCCCCCTGGCGGTCGTGCCCCATCAGAACTCCCCTCCCGGCCGGTCGCCCCGCAGGCGCTCGGCCACCATCATGACGGTCGCGGTGAGCACGGCCAGCACCACGGACGCCGCGAGCGCCATGCCGTAGTTCTCGGCCCCGGGCCGCCCGATCAGCCGGAAGATCACCACCGGCAGCGTCGCCGTCTCGGGGCGGGCGAGGAACGACGTCGCGCCGAACTCCCCCAGCGAGACGGCGAAGGCGAACCCGACGGCGAGCCCGAGCGACCGCGCGCCCAGCGGCCCGTCGACGGACCGCAGCACCCGCCCGGGCGCCGCGCCCAGGGTGGCGGCCGCCTCGCGCAGGCGCGGGTCGATGGCCCGCAGCACGGGCAGCATCGTCCGCACGACCAGCGGGATCGCCACGACGGCCTGCGCGATCGGCACCAGGGCGCCGGAGGTGCGCAGGTCGACGTCGAGCCCGAGCGGCCGGTCCAGGGTGATGAGGAAGCCGAACCCGACGGTCACCGCGGACACGCCGAGCGGCAGCATGAACGCGGCGTCGAGCACCCCGACCGCCCGCCGCAGGCCGGCCCGGCGCGGGCGCCGGGACACGACGAGGGCCACGAGCCCGCCGACGACGACGGCGATGGCCGCGGCCCAGGCGGCGGTGCGCAGCGAGTTCGCGAGCGCCTCCCACACCGTGACCGTGAGCGCGTTACGCCCGCCGGTGGTGCCGAGCGCCGCGTAGTTGGCGAGGCTCCACGACCCGTCGGGGGCGTGCAGGGACCGGGTGACGAGGCCGGCCATCGGGAGCACGAGCAGGCCCGCCACGACGACGAGCGTGACGAGGGCGGGCACGATGTCCGCGCCGTCGGCGCCCGCGCGCAGCCGCAGCCGGTGCGCGGCGACCCGGTCGCTGGTGAGGTGCAGCGCGCGCTCCCGGCGGGACCGGGCCCGGGAGCTGACCGCCAGGGCGGCCCCCACCACGACGAGCTGGAGCACCGAGAGCACCGCCGCGGAGCGCAGGTCGAGGAACTGGGTGGTGCGGATCCAGATCTCCGTCTCGATGGTGCCGTAGCGCAGCCCGCCGAGGACGAGCACGACGCCGAACGCCGTCGCGCAGAACAGGAACACCACCGCGGCGGCCGAGGCGATCGCCGGCCCGAGGGCGGGCAGCGTCACCGTGCGGAAGGCGCGCCAGGGCGTGGCGCCGAGGGCTCGCGCCGCCTGCTCGGCGCGCGGGTCCAGGCGCTCCCACATGCCGCCCACGGTGCGCACCACGACGGCGTAGTTGAAGAAGACGAGCGCCAGCACGATGCCGGCGAAGCTCTCCTCCAGGTGCGCCCAGCCGAGCGGGCCGCCGGGGGCGAACAGGGCGCGGAACGCGACGCCGACGACCACGCTGGGCAGCACGAACGGCACGGTGACCAGGCCGCGCACGAGCGTGCGCCCCGGGAAGCGGCACCGGTACAGCACGTACGCGCCCGGCAGGCCCAGCAGCACGGACAGCACCGTGCCCGTGACGGCCTGCGCCAGCGTCTGGCCGACGATCCGCCACGTGCGCGGCTGCGACAGCACCTCGGCGAAGCCGGACAGGTCGAGCGCGCGACCCGCCGCGGTCTCGGTGAAGAACCCCTGCAGGACGAGCGACACCACGGGCCACGCGAAGAAGACCGCGAGGAACCCCAGCGGGAGCACGACGGCGGCGCCCCAGCCGAGCCAGGCGCCCCAGCGGTCCGCGCGCCACCGCGCCGACCGGGTGACCCGCGCGGCCGGGACGCCGGTGCGGCGCATCAGTCGACGACCGTCGCCGTCCACTGCTCGATCCACTCGTCACGGTGCGCGGCCACGTCGGCGGGCGCCACCTCGAACGGCTTGTCGGCCAGGGGTGCGAACTGCTGCCAGTCGGCGGGCAGCTCGACACCCGGGTCGGCCGGGTACATGTACATCTGCCCGGGCACGTCCGCCTGGAACGCCTCGGAGGTGAGGAAGTCGACGAGCTTCTCGGCGCCCTCGGGGTTCGCGGCGCCCGTGAGCACCCCCGCGTACTCGACCTGCCGGAAGCACGTGCCGAGCATCGCGCTCGTGGTCGACGACTTCCCGTCGTCGGTCACGGTGAACGCGGGGGACGTCGCGTACGACAGCGCGATCGGGCGCTCGCCGCCCTCGCCCGCGCCGGAGAAGTCCACGTAGTACGCGTCCTCCCACGACTCGGCCACCTTGACGCCGTTGGCGCGCAGGTCGGACCAGTAGCCCTGCCAGCCGTCGGCGCCGAACGCGCCGATCGTGGCGAGCAGGAACGCGAGGCCCGGCGACGACGTCGCGGGGTTCGTGACGACGGTCAGGTCCTGGTACGCCGGCTTCGCGAGGTCCTCCAGCGTGGCCGGCGGCGTGACGTCGTTCTTCTCGAACCAGCCGTCGTCGAGGTTCATGCAGACGTCGCCCACGTCGACGGGCGTCAGCGTGCCCGCGAGGTCGTCCGGCGCGTACGCCGCGACCCGCGGGTCCAGGTCGGCCGGCTGGTACTTCTGGAAGACACCCGCGTCGACGGCCCGCGACGCGTAGGTGTTGTCCACGCCGAAGACGACGTCGCCCAGCGGCGCGTCCTTGGTGAGCACGAGCTGGTTCACCAGCGTGCCGGCGTCGCCCGGGGCCACCTGCTTCACGGTGAGGCCGGACTCCTTCTCGAACGCGGCCAGCACGTCGTCGGAGACGGCGAACGAGTCGTGCGTGACGAGCGTGAGGGTGTCCGACGCGCTCGCCGCGTCGTCCGGCCCGCTCCCGCCGCCGCACGCCGCCAGCAGCGGCAGCAGGGCGACGACGGCGACGCCCGCCGCGGCCGTCGTGGTCCGGGGCCGCGAGGTCCTGTGGGTCATGCTGTCCTCCTCAGAGTGCGAGAAGGGGGTCCTGCGGGCACCCGGCACCGTTGTGGTGCGGCCGTCCCGCAGGGAACGAGATTCCCGACTTCCTCCACCGGTCCTAACCGGGTCAGGTTCGAGGGTCTGCGGCGTTCCGCACTCTCAGCGCCGGTGGGCGCTCCCCTGTCGTATCACCACGAGCCTACACACCGGCGCCGCGCTACCGTGGTCCCGTCCGCGGGGCCCTGGTGTGACATGCCTGACGTGCCACGACGCCCGCGGGCACCGTACGACGACGCACCGGCCACGCCGGGGACCGACCGAGGGAGAGCACGTGACGGACACCGAGCAGCCGCTGGGCGTGAAGGTCGGCACGGTGGTGCTGACGATCGCCGCCGGATGGGTCGCACAGAAGCTGATCGGGGTGGTGTGGGAGAAGGCGACGGGCAACGTCGCCCCCACCAACGTGGACGACGACGAGATCTCCATCATCCAGGCCGTGACCTTCGCGGCCGTCTCCGGGGGCGTCGCCGTCCTCGCGAAGCGGCTCGCACGCCGGGGGGCCGTGCGCGCGGCCGCCCGCTTCATCCCCAGCCACTGAGCGCCGACGGCCCGGGCCCGCACCGCGCGAGCCCGGGCCGTCGCCCGTCCGGAGCCGCGCGTGCCGAGCGTGAGGGTCAGCGGCTCGCGCGGGGCCGACGGCGCGCGAGCTGCGCGTCGTGGCCGTGGGGCCGGTCCACCGGCCGCACGGCGGCGAGCGCGTGGCTCAGCCGGTCGGCCGCGTCCTTCGCGGGCGGCGCCCCCCGGACGACCTCCGCGGCGGTGAGCGCCGTGTCGCGGTCGCCGACGGGCCGCGAGAGCTCCTTCATCACCTGCTCGCCCGCGGACTGGGCGGAGACGCCCACCTGGGCGCCGACGTCGGTGAGCACCTCCGTGGCCACCGACTCGTCCACGCCGCAGACCGCCATGATCGCGCCCTTCGCCTGCTCCGACGCGGCGGCGGCGACGAACGCCCGCGAGACGGCGCGGTGGGCCTCGCGCTCCAGCGCGTCGCGCACCACGGGGCTGGTGTCGATGACGTAGCCGACCAGCTGCGACGACGCGCCGTCGGCGCCGTGCCGGGCCTGCCCGGTCACCACCACCGAGTGCGTGCGCCCGTGGTCGTCCACCACGCGGTGCCCGCCGGCGAACGGGCGCCCGGTCCCGAGCGCCACCGTCGCGGTGCGGGAGAGCCGCTCGCGGTCGTCGGGGTGCAGGTGGGCGCGGAGCACCTCCGGACCGGGCTCGATGGCCCCGGGCTCCCGCCCGAAGATCCGATAGACCTCGTCCGACCACCACCACGAGCCCGTGGCGACCTCGACGCGGTACTGGCCCACGAGCAGCTGGCTACCGGCGCCGAGCAGCTCCGCGAGAGCGACGAGCTCGCGGCGCTGGTGGTCGTTCGGAGTGCCGGGTATCGACATGGCTCACCTCCCAGTGCGGTGCAGCTGGGTCTGCCAGGCAGATCTCTTGGCTTCACACGGTACCGGGACGAGGCGTCGGCGCCACCCCGTGGAGGGGCTCGCGCGGGGGAAAATGCGGACCCGTGGCAACGGTGTGCGCCGGCGCCCGTCGCGCGGAGCACTCGACCCCGTGGTCGCGACCCCCCGGTGCTTCGGGGGCGCGACCACGGGGTCGTCGGTCGTGCGACGCCTCGGCCGGCGGGCGCGTCGTCCGCGGGCCGCCGGCGGGGCTGGATCAGACGGCGGGCGTCGGCGCGGGGGCCGCCACGGCCGCCACCTCGCCCTCCGCCTTCTCCTCCGCGAGCGCCTTGCGGTGCTGGCGCAGCGAGTAGACGACGGCGGCGGCCCAGCCCACCGCGATGATCCCCAGGACGAGCGAGCGCACGCCCGGGGCCACGGGGAACTCGTCGAGGCTCAGCAGGGTGCGCACGTTGGTGAGCACGATGATGCCGCCGACGGCGGAGCCGAGGACCCGCGGGGGCACGAGGCGCACCAGCCACGCGGCGATCGGGGCGGCGATGAGGCCACCGATCAGCAGCGCCAGGGCCCAGGACGGGTTGATGCCGGCGGTCCCGAGGCCGAACAGGAACCCGAGGCTCGCGGCCACGGCCACGAAGAACTCGCTGGTGTCGATCGAGCCGATCACCTTGCGCGGCTCCATCCGGCCGCTCGCCAGGATCGCGGGGGTGCCGACCGGGCCCCAGCCGCCGCCGCCCGTGGCGTCCATGAAGCCGGCCACGAGGCCCAGCGGGGTGAGGAAACGCTTGCGGAGCGGCTGGCCCAGGCGGTCGGTGCGCAGCCCGCGCAGCGTGAACCGGAGCAGCACGTACAGGCCGAGGCCGAGCAGCAGGATGGACATCAGCGGCTTGGCGATCTCGGTCGAGAGCCACGAGAGGAACGTCGCGCCGGCGAACGCCCCGACAGCACCGGGGATGCCGATCCTCAGGACGACCTTCCAGTCCACGTTGCCGAACCGCCAGTGGGAGACGCCCGACGCGAGGGTGGTGCCGACCTCCGCGAGGTGGACGGTCGCGGACGCCGCTGCGGGGTTCGTGCCGATCGCGAGCAGCAGGGTCGTCGAGGTCACGCCGTAGGCCATACCCAGGCTGCCGTCGACGAGCTGCGCTCCGAGGCCCACGAGGGCGAGGAGGACGAGAGTCCGCACGGGGGGTTCCCTCCGTCGGGGCGGCAGCCGTTCTGCCGCAACAGATAGAAGTTACCCGATCGGACCTATCGGATTCAACGGTATCAGGCGCCCGATCGCATGGTGAGACGTCGTCGACCGGTGGTCGCCACGCCGCGCGCGGGCGCGGCCGGAGCGCTCGCGCGCCCGGCCTCCTCCGACCGCGGCGGCCGTCAGGCTCGCGGGCAGGTCACGGGCTGTGCCAGGCGGACTCGTCGTCGGTGAGCCGGCGGACGGCGTCCGGCACGTTCCCGGCGGCGAGGTCGGCGAGGCTCACCTGTTCGAGCACGGCGCGCACGTTGACCCGGAGCGCCACCCACACGTGCAGCAGAGACGCCGCCGCGCCGGTGTACTCGAGGTCCGACGGCCGCGCGTCACGGACGAAGACGAGCGGTCCGTCGACGGCGCGGACCACGTCGGCGACGGTGACCCGGCTGGCCGGGCGCGCGAGGACGTACCCGCCGCCCGCGCCACGGCGGCTCGCCACGATGCCTTCGCGCCGGAGGTCGCTGAGGATCGCCTCGAGGAACCGGTGCGGGACCCCCTGGGCGCGGGCGAGCGACTCGGCGGGCACCGGCCCGCCGTCCTCCGCCGCGGCCAGCTCGGCGGCCGCGCGGACGGCGTAGTCCGCCTTCGCCGAGATCCTCATCGGTCGCGCGTCCCCGTCGACCCGGCGAGCTGCGCGCCCTCGAGCAGGCGGCCGGCGGCCTGCGCCGACCGCGCGAAGGAGCCGCTGAGCGGGAGGCTCGGAAGGATGACGGCCTGTGCCGCGTGGTAGACGTCGGGCTTCCCGACCCAGGTGCGCCCGGAGGGCACATTGTCGGTGTCGAGCTCGTGGAACCAGGAGCCGCGCTCGTGGTCCACCAGGTGGTCGTCGATCCAGCGCCACCAGCCGTCCGCGAGCTCGGCGTAGCGGCCCTCCCCCGTCGTGCGGTGCAGCACGTCCGCCGCGGCGGCGGCCTCCGCGGCCACCCAGTGGAAGCGGCGCGCCTCGACGGGGGTCCCCGACCAGTCCGTCGTGTAGACGAAGCCGCCCTGCGGCCCGTCCCAGCCGTCCTCGACGGCGCGGTCGAACAGCCGCCGTGCCGCGTCGGTGCGCTGCCCGACGGTGTCACCCGCGACGTCGACCTGCAGCAGCAGGCGCGCCCACTCGAGGCCGTGGCCGGGCGTCGCCCCGTAGGGCTTGAACGGGTCGTGCGGCCGGTCCGCGTTGTACTCGAGCTGCGGCACCCACGCCGAGTCGAAGTGCTCGGGGATCCGCCAGGCGTTGTCGCCGGCCCAGGAGATGACGCGGTCGGCCACGACCGCCGCGCGGTCGAGCCAGCGCCGCTCGCCCGTGGCGTCGTGCGCCGCGAGGAGCGCCTCCACGCCGTGCATGTTGGCATTCACGCCGCGGTACGGGTCGACGACGGACCAGTCGCGCGACCGCTCGTCCAGGTGGAGCCGGTGCCCGGCCTCCCAGAAGCGCTCGTCGAGCACGCCCAGCGCCGACTCCAGCAGCGCCTCCGCGCCCGGGGCGCCGGCGACGACGCCCGTGGAGCCCGCGAGGACGACGAACGCGTGCCCGTAGGCCTGCTTGAGCCCGTTCACCTCACCCGCGCCGGGCCCGCGCGACGCGAGCCAACCACCGTGCTCCCCGTCCGCCAAGGACACGGCGACGCCGTCCAGGCCGCGGCGCAGGAGCCCCTCGGCACCCTCGACCCCGAGCAGGTGCCCGAGCCCGAACGTGTGGGTCATCCGGCACGTGATCCACAGGTGCGCGGGCTGACTGGCGTCCACCGCGCCGTCGTCGTCGAGCCACCCCGCCGTGCCGTCCACGCCGAGCGAGGGGCGCGCGAAGTCCAACAGGCTGAGGAAGTGGTCGGCCCGCCACGAGGCGTCGGGACCGCTGGCAGGGAGAACTGGAGATCCGGTCACCGGTCGAGCCTATCGGGCCCGCGCGCCGACCGATGACAGCGCGGTCATCGTGGTCACGCGAACGCTCGGAGGCCGCCCTCGATCCCCTCTGCCCGGGGGAGCCGCTCGTGCGGGACCGCACCGGGCGGGGTGCGCGTGGCACCGCAGCGACGGTCGACGGCGGGGACGGTCAGCGGCGGGGACGGTCAACGGCGGCGCGCGTGTCCGCGGTCCCGGGCCCCGCCGCGGCACCTCGACCCGCGCGACGCCCGCAACCCCGGCTGCCGGCGCTCGTACCGGAGCACCTGGACTCGCGCGACGCCCGCGTCCCCGCCTGCCGGAGCCTCTGCCTGAGCGGGTGGGGATGGCAGGTGCGATCAACCGTCGCGATCAGCCGTCAGGTGCCAGGTGCCGACGGTTGGGCCGGCTCATGGTCTGTCGTGCCGTGGCCTCGACTATGTTCGGGGTATGCGAAAGGCCCACCCCCTGGGGGTGGGCCTTTCGTGAATGGGTGTCCGGCGGCGTCCTACTCTCCCACCCCCTCTCGAGGGCAGTACCATCGGCGCTGAAGGGCTAAGCTTCC
>NZ_JBHVHP010000004.1:0-52784 GCF_042799955.1 Isoptericola sp. NPDC057653
AGCTCGGCGCCGTCCCTCGAGGGACGGCGCCGAGCTCGCGCCCACAGCGCGTTGAGAGGACTGGCATGACCGACACCCCCTGGCTCGTCGTCGGGCTCGGCAACCCCGGCCCGAAGTACGCCGGCAACCGGCACAACGTCGGGCAGATGGTGCTCGACCTGCTCGCCGAGCGCACCGGTGCCCGGTTCTCGCGGCACGCCCGCGCGCAGGCCGTCGTCGCCGAGACCCGCCTCGGCGTGCTGCCCGGCGGGCGCCCCGGCCCGCGCGTCGTGCTCGCCAAGCCCACGACGTACATGAACACGTCCGGCGGCCCCGTCGCCGGGCTGGCCAAGTACTACGGCGTGGACCCCGCGCAGGTGGTCGTCGTGCACGACGAGGTCGACATCCCGTTCGACACCATCAAGCTCAAGTCCGGCGGCGGCGAGGGCGGCCACAACGGGCTGCGCGACATCACCAAGGCGCTCGGCACCAAGGACTACGTGCGCGTGCGCGTCGGCGTCGGCCGCCCCCCGGGCCGCATGGACACCGCCGACCACGTCCTCAAGGACTTCTCCGGCACCGAGCGCAAGGACCTCCCCATCCTCGTCGACGACGCCGCCGACGCCGTGGAGATGGTGCTGGCCGAGGGGCTGCTCGCGGCCCAGGGGAAGTTCCACACGAAGGTCTGAGGGGGTCCTGACCGGCCAGTTCACCCGGGTGGAATGGCCCCGCCCGGGCCCATTCCGTGCTCCGGTCTCCTTACGCTCGACGGGCGGTCTCGACCGTCCGCACGAGGAGGAACCATGGGCCCGACGGTGGCACTGGCGCACGACTACCTGACGCAGCGCGGGGGCGCCGAGCGGGTGGCGCTGACGATGGCCCAGGCCTTCCCGTCGTCGCCGCTCTACACGACGCTGTACCACCCCGACGGGACGTATCCCGAGTTCGCGGACTTGGACGTGCGACCCTCGCGGCTCGACCGGGTCGGGCTGCTGCGGCGCAACCACCGGTTGGCCCTGCCGCTGCTCCGCGGCGCGGTCGAGAGCCAGGCCGTGGACGCCGACGTGCTCCTCGCCAGCTCCAGCGGCTGGGCGCACCGCTACCGCGGCGCCCGCCGCACGGTGGTGTACTGCTATGCCCCCGCCCGCTGGCTCTACCAGCGCGACCGCTACCTCTCCGGGGCCTCCGGCCGTGCCTGGAAGGACCGGTGGCGCACGGGGCTCGCCGGGGCGGCGCTCGACCTCCTCGGCCCCGGGCTGCGGGCCTCGGACACGGCCGCCGCCGCACGGGCCGACGTCTACCTGGCCGTCTCGACGGTCGCCCGGGACGCCGTCCGCGAGGCCTACGGCATCGACGCCGAGGTCGTGCCGCCCCCGCCGGCGATGGAGCCGGAGGGCCCCGCGTCCCCGGTGCCCGGCGTGGCTCCCGGCTACCTGCTCTGCGTCGCCCGGCTGCTGCCGT
Source organism: Isoptericola sp. NPDC057653 (assembly GCF_042799955.1). NCBI lineage: Bacteria > Bacillati > Actinomycetota > Actinomycetes > Micrococcales > Promicromonosporaceae > Isoptericola > Isoptericola sp. NPDC057653. Next base: position 1,441 of record NZ_JBHVHP010000004.1, read on the forward strand.
ACAAGAACGTCGACGTCGTCGTCGCGGCCGCACGCCGGCTGCGGCTGCCCCTCGTCGTGGTCGGGGTCGGCCCGGACCGCGAGCGGCTCGAGCGGCTGGCCGGCGACGCCCTCGTCGCGCCCGGGACGCCCGCCGCCGGGCGGGAGGACGGCGTGCGGCTCGTCGGCAAGGTCGACGACGCGCAGCTGCGCTGGCTCTACGGCAACGCCTCGCTGCTGGTGGCCACGTCGTACGAGGACTACGGCCTCACGCCCCTGGAGGCGGCGGCGTTCGGCGTCCCGGCGGTGACGCTCGGCAGGGGCGGCTATCTCGACACGGTGGTCGACGGCGTGACGGGGCTGTACGTGGAGCGCCCGGAGGCCGCGCAGGTCGCCGAGGGGATCGAGGCGGCGCTGAGGCGCTCCTGGGACCAGGAGGCCATCGGAGTTCACGTCAAGGGGTTCTCCCGCGACGCGTTCGTCGCCCGGCTCCAGGCCGTGGTGGCGCAGGAGGTCGCGGTGGCCCGGGCGCCGGGCACGCGCGGAGAGGTCGGGGTCCGATGACCGTCCGGGAGTTCCTGCGGGTGATGTGGGCGGGCAAGTACCTCGTCGTCGCCTCCGTCGTGCTCGCCCTCGCCGCCGCGGTGGTGTACGCCGACCGGAAGCCGGAACTGTACGAGGCGACCGCCTCGGTCCAGATCAACGCGGTCGACCTGGGCGGGGACACCGCCTCCACCGCCACCACCACCACGGTCGACACCGACCCCCGGCTGGTCGAGGCGCCGGGCGTCCTCAGGTCGGTCGCCAAGGCGGTGGGTGGCGGCGCCGACCCCAAGGCCCTCGCGGGACAGGTGTCCGGCCAGTACGACGCGGGCAGCCAGATCATGACCGTCACCACCACGGCCAGCACGCCGGAGAGCGCGGTCGAGCTGGCGAACGCGGTCGCCTCCGCGTACGTCGGGAGCCTGCCGGGCGTCATCGACGACCAGATCGCGGAGCTCGACGCCCGGCGCGACGCGCTGCGCGACCAGCTCGGCGCCGTCGACAAGCAGGTGGCGGACTCGCCGAAGGACCCCCTGGCCGGTGCGGAGCGCTCCACGATCATCGACCAGTACCAGACGCTCTCCGCGAGCCGGAGCACGCTCGAGTCGATCGTGACGCCCGCGCAGGTGCTGACGCCCGCGACCGGGTCGTCGGCGGTGGTCGTCGGGCTGCCGCGGGCGAGCATCGTCCTCCTGGGGGCGCTCGCGGGGCTCGCGGTCGGCGTGGGCCTCGCCCTGGCGCGGCGTGCCCTCGACTCGCGGGTCCGGGCCCGGCCCGACGCTGCGGCGGCGGCCGGGGTCCCGGTGATCGCGGAGCTGTACGGGGTGACGCGCGCCGCCAAGTCCTACCGGCGCACGCCCGTCCTGCCGATCTCGAGCAGGGTCGCGTCCCCGTTCACCGAGTCGATCCGGGAGCTGCGCACCGCGCTGCACGTGGCGATGCAGGACGTGGAGCACGCCGTCGTCGTGGTGACGGCCACGGACCCGCACGCCCCCCGCTCGTTCATCGCGGCGAACCTCGCGGCGTCCTGGGCCATGAGCGGGCGCAGCACGGTCGCGGTGTCGGGCGACCTGCGCAGGCCGGACATGGAGAACCTGCTGCCGCGGCCGAACGGGCCGGGCACCGACCCCGACGGGATGCGACCCACCCAGGTGCCGAACCTCCGGTTCCTCGCGCTCCACGACCCGACGATGGACCCCGCCGACTTCCTGGCGACCGACCGGGTCCGGGCGACGATCGAGGCGGCGCGCGACGCCGGCGAGGTGCTCGTCATCGACGCGCCGCCCGTGCTGGCCGCCGCCGACGCGACGATCCTCGGTGCCTTCGCGGACTGCGTCGTGCTCGTCGCGACGGCGGGCCGCACCGCCCGGAGCGTCCTGGCCGAGGCCGCCGAGCGCCTGCGGATCAACGGGGTGCCGCTGACCGGCGTCGCGCTCGCCGGGGTGAAGGGCGACAGCAGGATGGTCTACGCCTCGACGTACGGCGACCCCGTCGACGCGGAGGCTGCCGCCGTGGCGCCCGAGCCCGAGGAGACGTCGTCCGATCAGTCGTCGCCGACGGGCGCGCCGCCCGTACAGGCGCCCGTACAGGCGCCCGATGACGACGCAGCGGCGCCGGAGGCGGGCGGGCCGCCCCGACCAGCCGCGACGCACCGGCCGGCCGGGCACGGGGGGCACGCGGGACACTCCCGCCGGCCCCCGACCTTCCCGCCCACCGGCGCCGGCCCGGGCAAGACGACGGCGGACGCGGACACCGGGTCCGACCCGACGCCGGCGGACGTGGCCCCCACGATCGGTCGGCTCCTGCGGACCGCGCGCCGGTCGTGACCGGCCGTCGCCGCCGCGGCGCACGACCCGGGCCGCTGCGGGTGGTGGTCGTCGACCACACGGCGTCGCTGGGCGGCGGCGAGCTGGCCCTGCTGCGGCTCGCGACGGAGCTCGACCCGGGGCGCGTGGAGCTCCGGGCGGTCCTGCTCGACGACGGCCCGCTCGTGGCCCGGCTGCGGGCGGCCGGCGTGCCGACCGTGGTCGTGCCGGCCGGCCCTCGCACCCGGGGGATGGACCGGCACGCGCTCGCGGGCTCGTGGCGCGCGCTCCTCGCGGCGGGCGACGCCGCCCGCCTCGTGGTCCGGGTGGCGGGCCTGCTCCGAGGGTCCGGCGCGGACGTGGTGCACACCAACTCGCTGCGGGCCGACGTCGTCGGGCTGCTGGCCGCGCGGTGGTGCCGGGTCCCGGTGGTGTGGAGCGTGCACGACCGGATCGCCACGGACTACCTGCCCGCGGCGGCCGTCCGCGTGCTGCGCGCGCTCGCGCGGCGCGGCCCGCGGGCGGTGGTCGCGAACTCGCGCGCCACGGCACGGACGCTCCCCGGGGTGCGGGACCTCACCGTGGTGCACCCCGGATTCGCACCGGACCAGGCGCTGCCGTCCTTCGAGGCACGCGTCGTCCCCGACCGCAAGGTCGTCGGGCTGGTGGGCCGGCTCAGCCCCACCAAGGGCCAGCTGGAGCTGGTCCGGGCCGCGCCGGCGGTGCTGGACCGGCATCCCGACGCCCGCTTCCGCCTCGTCGGGGGCGCCCTCTTCGGCGCCGACGGCTACGCGGACGCCGTCGCGAACGAGATCGGCCGCCTCGGGCTGCGCGGCGTCGTGGAGGTCGTCGGGTTCAGCGACGCCCCGGCCGCGGAGATCGACCGCCTCTCCGTGTGCGTCCACGCCTCGCCCGTCCCCGAGCCGTTCGGCCAGGTGGTCGTGGAGGCGGCGGTGCGCGGCGTCCCCGTGGTGGCGACGGACGCGGGCGGCGTCCCGGAGATCCTGCGCCCGCAGGGCCGGGACCTGGGCGTGCTCGTCGCGCCGGGCGACGCGGCCGCGCTCGCGGCGGGGGTCCTGGCCGTGCTCGACGACCCGGGTGCCGCCCAGCAGCGGGCGCGGGCGGCGTACGACGACACGACCCGACGATTCCCGGCGCGCGAGACCGCCCGCGCGGTCACGGCGGTGTGGGAGCGGGCCGCCGCCCCGCGCCGACGGCGTCGACCACGTCCCGCATGAGCGCGACCTGACGCTCCCAGGTGGGGATCGGCTCGGCCGGCCCGTCGGGCGCGGTGGGCGCGTCGGACTCGGCGGAGCGCGACAGGACGGCGTCACGCACGGCGCCGGCGAACCGCTCCGCCGGCGCGACCACGACGTGCGGGTCGGCCGTGTCGCGGAAGCCTGCGACGGGGGTCGAGACGACCGGCCGCCCCACCGCGCGGTACTCGTACAGCTTGAGCGGGTCGAGGCTGTCCGTGAACTCGTCGACGACGTGGGGCACGACGAGGGCGTCCGCGTGCCGCAGGTAGGCCGGCACGGTGTCGAAGGCCCGGGCGCCGAGGAGCACGACGCCCGCGCGGCGGAGGCGGTCGGCGGCGGGCCGCTCGAGCGCGACGGGGCCGACCAGCACCAGGGTGCCGTCGCCGCCGAGCGCGCGGGCGGTGGCCTCGCACAGCGCGACGTCGAGGCGGTCGGTGTGCAGCGTGCCGACGTAGACCGCCGTCGGGCCGTCCGGGAGGTCGTGCGGCCGGGCCGCGGGGCGCCGGTAGCGCTCGAGGTCGACGCCGTTGGTGACGAGCACCAGCGAGCGGGCGTCGGCCTTGCGCGCGGCGAGGGCGGGCGAGCAGACGGTGACGGCCGCGGCGTGCTCCACGAGGTAGCGGTCGCCGTCGGCGACCCGGCGCGACTCCGCGGCGCCGCGGGTCGCGGCCGTCCAGTCGTCGGTCACGTCGTAGAGGGCGGGCCAGCGGCTGCGTCGGGCGAGGGTGGCGCCGTAGGGGTCGTTGACCCACAGCACCGGGCGGGCGAGTCCCAGGCGGCGGGCGGCGCGGACGACGCCGGCGGCCCGCCGGGCGTCGCCGCCCCCGTCGACGCGGCGCGGCAGGAGCTTGGTGGGCTGGAGCAGCCACAGCCGCCGCGGCCCGACGCCGTCCACCGGCGGCGCGGGCCGCAGCCCGCGGCCGCGCCGCGGCCACCCGCCCCGCGAGAGGGCGTGCAGCGGGTCGCTCACCGGTTCGACGAAGAGGACGCGCAGGGTGGGCCGCTCCCGCAGGAGCCCGGCGACGAGGTGCTGGTTGCGGCGCCAGACCTCGTCCCACGGCTCCAGCGACATGACGACCAGGTCGGGCCCGTCGCCCGGCGCGGGGCTCATGACAGCACGCTCCGGTACACCCGCTCGGTGGCCTCGGCCTGGTGCGCGAGGGAGAACTCCGCCTGCTGCCGGGACTGCAGCGCGGCGCCGTACCGGTCGCGCAGGCGAGGGTCGGCGGCGAGACGCGCGAGGCGCTCCCCGGCGTCGACGACGTCGCCGGTGGCGTACAGGCCCGGCCCGCCCGCGGGCCCCAGGGACTCGACGTGGCCGCCCGACCCGTCGGCGACGACCGGGGTGCCGCTCGCCATCGCCTCCAGCACGCTGAGCCCGAAGCCGTCCCCCGGTGTGGGGGCCAGGAAGACCGAGGCGTCGGCGAGGAGCGCCGGGACGTCGTCGCGGTGCCCGAGGAGGTCCACGGCGCCGTCCAGCCCGAGCTCCCCGACGAGCTCCTTGGTCGCGACCTCGAGGGAGCCACCGCCCGCGACCTGCAGACGCCAGCCGCGGCCCGCGAGGCCCGAGGCGGCGAAGGCACGCACACCGGCGTCCACGTGCTTCTCCGGCTCCAGCCGCGACGCGACGAGCACCACGGGCGACCGCAGCGCCGCGCCGCGCGGCGGCGGCCGCCGGTCCACGCCGGCGACGACGACCTCGCTCGGCCCGTCGATCCGGTCCTGCACGTAGCGGCTGATCGCGATCTGGGCCGCCACGGTGCGCCGGACGAGGTGCGCGGCGGCCCGGCCGCCCAGGCTGCGCCCGCGCGCCAGGGCGAAGTGCCGGGTCACGACCAGCGGGACCCGGCGCGTGAGCACCCGGGCGTCGAGGCAGGCGGCGACCTCGGCCGCCGTCATGTGCGCGTGGACGACGTCGGGGCGGGGGACGGCGCCGACGGACCGGCGGGCCCGGGCCACGGTCGACCCGGGCAGCAGCCGGACCGCGTCGCCGACGACGGCGCGCATCGGGCCGGCGGCGCCGCCCACCACGGTGACGTCGTGGCCCGCCCGGGCCTGCGCGAGCGCGAGGCGCGCGACGTGCGCCTCGACCCCGGCGTACGCGTCGGTGACGACGACGTGGGCGATCCTCACGGCGTCCCCACCGGGGCCGGGGTGCGCGGCTCCGTGCCGCGGCCGGACGCACGGGCGGCACGGCGCAGCGCCGTGGGCGGCGGCGCGCCCGGAGCCTTGTCGAACCCCTCCGCGCCCAGGCAGACGCCGACGAGCACGAACGGCAGCGACACGATGATCGCCACCCAGAACTGGTCGAACTGGCTGGCCACGAGGCGGGACGCGAGCAGGGCCACGGCGAGGGTCCCGTACCGCCGGTCCATCCGCCAGGCCACCCCGAGGGTGCCGAGCATGAGGACGGCGAACCCTGCCAGCCCGACGACCCCGACGGACGAGAGCACCTCGGCCACCGCGTTCGGCGGCTGGAAGCCGGGCTCGGGGCCCACCGTCCACCAGCGCAGGCCGGCCCCGAACCACGGGTGCTCCCGCCAGACGGCGAAGCCGCCCTCGATGCCCGCGGCGCGGAACGCGGTCGAGTTGAACGGGTCGGTGCCGGAGAGGTCGTCCTGGACGCGCCCGGCCACGAAGACTGCGGCGGGGACCATCGTCAGCAGCATGAGGACCGGTGCGATCCTGCGGCCGTGGCCCGGGCGCAGGGCGAGCACGATGAGCCCGACGCCGAGGCCGACGATCGCCTGCCGGGACTGGACGGCCATCATGCCGAGGACCAGCACGTAGAACGCGGGGATGCGGAACCACGCGGGCCAGTGCAGCCACGGCTGGCGGACGAAGGCGAGCAGAGCGACGGACATGAACAGCGGCCCGGCGAGGTTCTTGTGCAGCGCGAAGGGCCAGCTCGGGTAGACGGGGGACAGGTTGCCCTGCGCGAGCTGGACCGCCCCGACGGCGCACGCGTTCAGCGCGATGACGAGCACCAGGAGCGTGAGGAGCGTCAGCCCGAGCGTCGCCCGACCGGACCGGCCCACCGCCCAGCCGACCACCAGGGCACCGCCCACGAGGAGCCACGCGTGGAACCACTCCACGCCGTTCTGCAGGAACGGCGTCGCGACCACGGCGAAGAGCGTGGCGAGCTGGTAGACGGCCGAGAGCCACAGCATGGAGCGCAGCGCCGGTGTGAAGGGGCGCGGGGAGAACAGGACGGCGACCCAGAACGTGGCGAACAGCGTCACGTCGCCCAGCGACATGTTGAGGGCGTCGCCGCCCACCCGTGCGGCGACCACGAAGGTCGGCATCGCGACGACCGGGACCAGCGACGGGTCGTAGACGGTCACGCCCACGACGAGCACGACGGCGGCCGCGGCCGCGCCGAGGGTGACGTCGTGCGCGATGACGTAGGTGACGGCCAGGACGGCGACGGCGGCGACGGCCGTCCAGGTGACCGAGCCTGTCGCCGCGCGCAGGTCGACGCGGGGGCCGACGCCGCTCACGGGGCCGTCACCTCGGCGTCCTCCAGCAGGGCGGGGCCGGCGAGATAGGCGCGCAGCCGGCGCTGCGCACCCGCGCGGCGGGTGCCGCGCAGCGCCGCCGACCGCACCGCGGCTCCGGCGACGAGCGCGGCGCGGGCGGCCGCCCAGCCGGCGGTGCCGTAGTGCTTGCGGAGGTAGCGCTCCTGCGAGGCGTGGAAGTGCAGCTCGCGGACCCGGTCGTCGCCCCCGGTCCCCGCGCCCTCGTGGACGACCTCCGCCGTCGGGACGACGGCGTGCCGCCATCCCTGCCGGTCCGCGCGGTACGCCCAGTCGGTCTCCTCGGCGTAGAGGAAGAAGCGCTCGTCGAGCACGCCCACGCTGCGCAGCGCCGACGCCCGCACCAGCAGGGCCGAGCCGATGACGAAGGTGCGCTCCCGCGGGAGTCGGAGCCGCCCGAGCCCCGCGGCCTCCAGCCACGCCCGGGCGGGGGAGGGGAACGGCCACGCGACGCGGCCGGGGGTCCCGGCGGAGTCGACCTGCGCCGGGCCGACACTCGCCAGGCCCGGGTCCGCGTGCAGGGCGGTGTGGAGCGCGGTCACGGTGTCCGGGCCGACGACGGCGTCCGGGTTGAGCAGGAACAGGTCGGCGCCCGGGTCCTGGCGGTGCGCGAGGGCGAGGTTGACGGCGGCCGCGAACCCGAGGTTCCGCCCCGGGTCGTGGTACGCGCCCTCGCAGGCCTCGGTGATCGCGCGGTGCCGCGGGTCGGACGAGTTGTCCACGACCGTCAGGGGGTAGGCCCCGGCCAGGGGCTCGAGCGCGGTCCGCAGCAGCTCCGGCCGGCCGTAGGCGACCACGACCACCTCGACCCGGGGCCGGTGGGTCGTCCCCCCGGACGCGACCGGCGCGACCGGCGCGGCCGGGACGACCGCCGCGGCCGCGGCGGGCTCGCCGCGCACCGCTTCGTAGACCGCGCGGTACTGCCGGGCGACCTCCGGCCACGAGCACTCGCGGGCGCGGTCGAGCCCCGCCTGGCGGAGCACGCGCGCCGTTCCCGGCCGCGTCGCCTGGTGGATGCCGTCCCGCAGCGCGTCCGGGTCGCCGGGCGCCACGAGCACACCGGCACCCGCGACGAGGTCGGGGACCGAGCCGACCCGGGTCGCCACGACCGGGGTGCCGCACGCCATCGCCTCGACGACGACCCGCCCGAACTGCTCGGCGAGCCCGGGGGTGTCCCGCGACGGCACGACGAGGACGTCGAGCCCGCGGTAGAACGCCGGCAGCTCCTCGGTGTCGAGCGGGCCGAGGAAGACGGCGCGGCCGGCGAGCGGCGCGCCCAGGCGCCGCAGGCGGGCCTCCTCCGGCCCCGCCCCGGCGACGACCAGCTCCAGGCCGGGGTCGTCCGCCACGGCGGCCAGCAGGACGTCGACCCCCTTCTGCGCGGTCAGCCGCCCGGCGTACCCGACGCGCACCCGGCCGCCGGGACGTCGCTCGGCGGGGGCGGCCGACGGGCTGAAGAGCCGGGTGTCCACCCCCAGCGGGATCCGGGTGACGAGGCCCTGCGCGCCCTTGTAGCGCACGATGCGCGCGGCGTCGTGGTTGCACGTGACCACCGCGGCCGCGCGGCGGAGGGCGGCGCTCTCGAGGGCCCGGAACGGCAGGGGGTAGCGCTTGAGCAGGTTCTGCGCCGAGTAGAGCAGGAAGGGCGCGAGGCGGCCCGGGCGGCGGCCGCGGAGCGTGTCGACGAGGCGGCGCACGGCACGGACCGCCAGGACCTCCGCGGTGGCGAGGGCGACGGGCTCCTCGTGGATGTCGAGCACGTCCCACCGCTCGCCGAACAGCCGCCACAGCACGCGCGGGTCGTAGAGGAACAGGGCGGGGTGGCGGCCCAGCGTGGCCGCGGTCTCGAGCTCCTCGCCCGCCCGCGGCGCGGGCCGGACGTCGCGCCCGCCCTCGTCCCACACGGCCGCGGTGAGCACCCGGACGGTGTCGCCGCTGCGGCGCAGCTCGCGCTCCCGCTCGCGCCAGGCGTCCACGACGGCGCTGTGGGAGACACGCAGGACCTTCATGGCTCCCGATCCTCGCCGCCGGACCACGAGCGCGGAACGCCAGGGGCCCGGAATCACCCGGGTCACGGGCCATTTCACCCCGGGCAACCCTCACGCGGGACGCGCGGTGCTGGTTAGCGTCGAGGCGGCTGAGATGCCACCGGTCCGGGGCCACCCTGCCCCGACGACCGGCCGGACGACGACGACGGGGGACGACGATGCGAGTGCTCGTCGATGGTGACCGGGGCTATGTCGGTGCGGTCCTCGTGCCGTTCCTGCAGGCGGCGGGCCACGAGGTGGTCGGGCTCGACGCCGGCTGGTACGACGGCTGCGACTTCGGCCCACCCGTGACGGGGTACGAGCAGCGCACCGGGGACGTCCGCGACGCGCGGCCCGAGGACCTCGTCGGCTTCGACGCCGTCGTCCACCTCGCCGCCATCTCCAACGACCCGCTCGGGCACCTCAACCCGCAGGCCACGTTCTCCGTCAACACCGACGGGGCCGTGCGCATGGCGCGGGCGGCGCGCGCGGCGGGCGTGCCGCGGTTCCTGTTCTCCTCCTCGTGCTCCCTGTACGGGGCGGCGGGCGACGCACCCGTCGACGAGGGCGCCGAGTTCCACCCGGTGACGCCCTACGGGGAGTCGAAGATCCAGGCCGAGCGCGCCCTCTCGGGCCTCGCGGACGACGACTTCTCGCCCACGTTCCTGCGGAACGCGACCGCGTACGGCTCGTCGCCCCGGCTGCGCGCCGACATCGTCGTCAACAACCTCACCGGCACCGCGTACACCCGCGGCGAGGTGCGGCTCGCGTCCGACGGGACGCCGTGGCGGCCCCTCGTGCACGTCGAGGACATCGCGCGGGCCTTCCTCGCCGCGATGGAGGCGCCCCGCGAGGTCGTGCACGACCGGGCCTTCAACGTCGGCCGGGACGAGGACGTCGTCCAGATCCGGACCGTCGCCGAGCAGGTCAGTGAGATCACCGGGGCGCCCGTGACCTTCGCCGCCGGCGCGGGCGCCGACGCCCGCAACTACAAGGTGGACTTCACCCGCATCCGCACCGAGCTGCCCGCCGCCGCGCCCCGCTGGACGGTGCCCGACGGGATCCGGCAGATCTGGGAGGACGCGCACCGGTTCGGCCTCACGGCCGACGACTTCGAGGGCCCGCGCTTCGTCCGCCTGCACCGGGTGAGCGAGCTCGCCGCCAGCGGCGCCCTCGACCTCGAGAACCTGCGGACCACGGCGGTGCCGGCATGACCGCCGTGTCGGCGGCGCGGCACGCCGCCCCGGCGCCGGACGGGTCCACCCCGCCCGCGCCGTCGTGCCGCCTGTGCGGCGCGCCCCTGACGCGCACGTTCGTGGACCTCGGGATGTCCCCGCCGTGCGAGAGCTACCCGACCGCCGAGCAGGTCGACGGGCCCGAGGTGTTCTACCCCCTGCACGTGCGGGTCTGCGAGCAGTGCCTGCTGGTCCAGCTGCCCGCCTACGTGCCGGCCGAGGACATCTTCGACGACTACGCCTACTTCTCCTCCTACTCCGCGTCGTGGGTGGAGCACGCACGCCGCTACGTCGACGGCGCCGTCGAACGGCTCGGGCTCACCCCCGACCGGTCGTTCGTCGTCGAGGTCGCGAGCAACGACGGCTACCTGCTGCAGCACGTCGTCGACCGCGGGATCCGCTGCCTCGGGATCGAACCGTCGGGCAACGTGGCCGCCGCCGCCGTCGAGCGCGGCGTCCCCACCGTGGTCGAGTTCCTCGGCGACGAGACCGGGCGCCGCGTGCGCGACGAGCACGGCCCCGCCGACCTCGTCGTCGCCAACAACGTGTTCGCGCACGTGCCCGACATCCTCGACTTCTCCCGCGGGCTGCGGCAGCTCGTCGCCGACGACGGCCTGGTGAGCATCGAGATCCCGCACCTGCTCCGGCTGGTCGAGGGCAACGAGTACGACACCATCTACCACGAGCACTACAGCTACCTGTCGCTGCTGACCACGCAGCGCGTCCTCGCCGCCGCGGGGCTCACCGTGGTGGACGTCGACGAGCTGCCCAGCCACGGCGGGTCGCTGCGCACGTGGTCGACGCCGACGCCCGCAGGGGCGCCTCCGGAGCCGTCGGACGCCGTCGCACGCGTGCTCGCCGCCGAGGCCGCGGCGGGGCTGCACACCGTGGACGGGCACGCCGGGTTCGCCGAGCAGGTCGCCGCCGTCCGCGACGACGTGCTGCGCTTCCTGCTCACCGCGCGCCGTGAGGGCAAGCGGGTGGTCGCGTACGGGGCGCCCGGCAAGGGGAACACGCTGCTCAACCACTGCGGTATCCGGTCGGACCTCGTCGAGTTCGCCGTCGACCGCAACCCGTACAAGCACGGGCGGTTCACACCGGGCATGCACATCCCCATCCACGCGCCCGAGGCGCTCGACGCCGCCCGCCCGGACTACGTCGTCGTCATGCCGTGGAACCTGCGCCGGGAGATCTCCGCCCAGCTCGCCCACGTCGCCGACTGGGGCGGCAGGCTGGTGACGTTCCTGCCGCGCCTCGAGGTCTTCGAGCCGGGCACGTGAGCACCGTCGTGCCCGAGTGGCGCTGCCGGTGGTGCCGGTCCGACCGCGCCACGGTCGTGCTCGACCTGGGCGCCCAGCCGGCAGCCGACCTGTTCCCGGAGCCCGAGGACCCGTCGCCCGACCCGGTGCACCCGCTGCGCATGGTGATGTGCGACCGGTGCCGGCTCGCCCAGCTCGAGCACGACCCGACCGGACCCGAGGAGCCGCGGGGCGTGGAGCCCGCCGCGCTGGTCGCGCAGGCACGCTCGGGCGTCGCGGACCTCCTCGCCGCCGGCCTGCTCCACCCCGGCGCGTGGGTGGGCGAGATGCGCAGCCCGCACGGCGGCTCGTGGCTGGAGCACCTGCCGGAGATCGTGCCCGACGCCGTCCTGCTGGACGGGCCCGGCACGGTGCCGGGGATCGCCGCCGACCTCGTCATCGACTCGCTGGGCCTCATGCACGAGCCCGACCAGCGCGCCGCGTGGGACCTGCGGGTCGACGCGCTCGCCCCCGACGGAGTGCTGGCGCTGCACGTGCACCCGCTGTCGGTCATCGTGCGCGACGGCATGTGGAACGCCCTGCGCCACGGCCACTTCGCCTACTACTCCCTGACCGTCCTCGTGGAGGCGGCTCGCGCCGTGGGCCTCGTCCCCGTGGGGCTCTGGCGGTACCCGCTGTACGGCGGCACCCGGCTGGTCGCGCTGGCGCGCGAGGGGTCGCGCCCGGCGCTCGCGGGGGCGGAGTCGGCCGCCGGGCTCGTCGCCGCGGAGCTGGTCGTGGAGGCCGCCGCCGGCACCACCGAGCCGTCCTCGGTGCAGGAGCTCCAGCGCCAGGTGGCCCGCTCGGCGTCCGAGCTGCGGCACTGGCTCGACGTGCGCACCGGGAGCGTCGTGGCGTACGGCGCGGCGTCGCGCGCCGTCGCGCTGTTCGCGCTCGCGGGCGTGACCGCCGACGACGTGCTGGCGGTCGTGGACGCGTCGCCGGCGAAGCAGGGCCGGGCGATGCCGGGCGGTCCCGGCCCGCGCGTGCCGGTGCTCGGGCCGGACCTCTTCGCCGAGGTCCGGCCGGACCGGGTGCTGCTGCTGGTGCCGGACCTCCTCGACGAGGTCCGCTCGGCGCACCCGGAGGTGGAGGCGTTCGGCGGGCGCTGGGTCGTCGCCGAGCCGGAGCTCGTCGAGGTCGAGCCGCTCAGCCGGGACGGTGGTCGCCTGCGGTGAGCCGCGCAACGAGCGCGGTCCAGGACCCGGCGGCGGCGTCGCGGTCGCTGACGAGGGTGACGGGCACGGGCCACTCGACGCCGAGGGCGGGGTCGAGGTGGTGCACGGCGACGTCCTCGGAGGGGTCGTGCTCGGCGTCGATGCGGTAGCAGACGTCGGCGGTCTCGGTGAGGGTCTGGTGGCCGTGCAGGCACCCGCGGGGCACGAACAGGACCCGGAAGTCGACGTCGTCGAGGAGGAAGGCCTCGGACCGCCCGAAGGTGGGAGAGCCCGGCCGCGCGTCGACGACCACGTCGTGCACGGCACCGTGCGCCACCCGGACCAGCTTGGCCTCGCCGCCCCCGACGCGGCCGTGCAGCCCGCGCACGACGCCGCGTCGCGACCGCGACTGGCTGTCCTGCACGAACGCCGCCGGGTCGAGGCCCGCCCGGGCGGCGACGTCGGCGTCGAAGGTCCGGGTGAACAGGCCGCGGTCGTCCCGGTGCGGGGTGGGCGCGAGCAGCAGCACGCCGTCGAGAGTGGTGGTCAGCACCTGCATGGCACCACCGTACGAATCGGGCGCCCGGCAGGTCGGGTGAACTCGGTACGGGCACCGGATGAAAAGGCCCGCGGCCCCTTCAACCGTCTGGTACGGCGCCGCAGACTGGCGGCGGGGCCGGCCCCTGCCGGCCCCACCAGGCTCCACGACCCACCGCCCGATCCGCCTCGCTGGGGGACACCATGACGCAGCTGGCGCAGCACACGCCGCGGCCTCGCGGCGCGGCCGTCGCGGGCCCGTCGTTCGACCGCTCGACGGCGGCCCAGGCGCGCCTGCACCGGCTGGTGCCCGGCGGCGCGCACACGTACGCGCGCGGCGCGGACCAGTACCCGGAGGGCATGGCGCCCGTGCTGGCGCGGGGTGCGGGCGCGCACGTCTGGGACGTGGACGGGAACGAGTACGTCGAGTACGGCATGGGGCTGCGCTCCGTCACCCTCGGCCACGGGTTCCGGCCGGTGGTCGACGCCGTCGCGGGGGCGATCGCGGACGGCGTGAGCTTCTCGCGGCCCAGCACGTGGGAGCTCGACGCCGCCGAGGCGTTCTGCGCCCAGGTGTCCGGCGCCGACATGGTGAAGTTCGCGAAGAACGGCTCCGACGTCACCACCGCGGCGGTGCGGCTGGCCCGCGCGGCCACGGGCCGCGACCTGGTGGCCGTGTGCGCCGACCACCCCTTCTTCTCCACGGACGACTGGTTCATCGGCACGACGCCGATGGACGCGGGCATCCCGACGGCCGTCGCCGACCTCACCGTGAGCTTCCCGTACGGGGACCTGGCCGCGGCCGAGGCGCTGCTGGCCCTGCACCCGGGCCGCGTGGCCGCGCTCGTGCTGGAGGCCGCCACCGCGCACGCGAGCCCGCCGCCCGGCTACCTGGAGGGGCTGCGCGCCCTGTGCGACCGCGAGGGCGTGCTGCTGGTCTTCGACGAGATCATCACCGGGATGCGCTGGTCGGCCGGCGGTGCGCAGTCGGTGTTCGGCGTGGTGCCGGACCTGTCGACGTGGGGCAAGGCGCTCGGCAACGGGTTCGCCGTCTCGGCGCTCGCGGGCCGGCGCGAGCTCATGGAGCTCGGCGGCCTCGCGACCGACCAGCGCCGCGTCTTCCTGCTGTCCACGACCCACGGCGCGGAGACGGCGGGGCTGGCCGCGTGGCTGGCCGTGCACCAGGAGTACGCCGCGCGGGACGTCCCCGCCGTCCTCGCCACGCAGGGCGAGCGGCTGCGCGCGGGCGTGCAGGAGGTGGTCGACGCCGCGGGGCTCACGGGCCAGGTCACGGTCTCGGGCCACCCGGCGTGCCTGGTCTTCGGCACGCGCGACCCCGGCGGGAGGCCGTCGCAGGCGTACCGCACGCTGTTCCTCGCCGAGCTGCTGCGCCGCGGCGTGCTCGCGCAGTCGTTCGTCATCTCCGCCGCGCACACCGACGTGGACGTCGACCGCACGGTCGAGGCGGTCGCGGGGGCGCTGCCGGTCTACGCCGCCGCGCTCGACGCGGGCTCCACGGACGGGTTCGTCGCCGGGCGCCCGGTGGCGCCCGCGCTGCGGGACAGGGCCGCGCCGCGCCGGGTGCGCCACGAGGACGAAGGTTCGACGCCGGGAGGTGCGTCATGAAGGTCGTGCTGTTCTGCGGCGGGCTGGGGATGCGGATGCGCTCCGGCCCGGACTCGCTGCCCAAGCCGATGATGCCGATCGGGTCGCGGCCCGTCCTGTGGCACATCATGAAGTACTACGCGCACTTCGGGCACACGGAGTTCGTCCTCGCTCTCGGGTACGGCGCGAACGCCGTGAAGGACTACTTCCTGACCTACCAGGAGACGCACTCCAACGACTTCGTCCTCACCAAGGGCGGCGAGCAGGTCGAGCTGCTGAGCAGCGACATCAGCGAGTGGCGCATCACCTTCGTCGACACCGGCATGGACACCGCGATCGGCGAGCGCCTGCGCCGGGTGCGCCGCTACCTCGACGACGACGAGGTCTTCCTCGCCAACTACGGGGACGTGCTCACCGACGCGCCGATGGACAGGATCGTCGACGACTTCCTGGCCACGGACGCCGTCGGCTCGCTGATGGCCGTGCCGCCGCAGGACTCGTTCCACGTGGTGCGCTACGACCCGGACGGCACCATGCGCGACCTGGAGCCCGTGGCCGACATGACCATGTGCATCAACGGCGGCTACTTCGTGCTGCGCCAGGGCATCTTCGACTACCTGAACGAGGGCGAGGACCTCGTCATGGACGCCTGCGTCCGCGCCGCCCGCGACGGCCGGTTCCGCGTGCACCCGCACACCGGGTTCTGGGCCCCGATGGACACGCTCAAGGAGCGGTCCGCGCTGGAGGAGATGAACCGCGTGGGCGACCGGCCGTGGGCGGTGTGGGACCGCGCCGGCCGTCCCGGCGTGCGTCGCGTGCCGGAGGTCGAGGTTGGCGACGTGGTGGGGCGGGCCCGTGCGACGGCGTGAGAGCGCAGTGCGCGTCGGCCTGGTCGGGCAGTTCGGCTACCGGAACTTCGGCAACGAGGCGTCGCTGGACGCCGCGCTCAGCCTCCTTCGTGACCACGGCGGCACTGACCCCGTCGTCCTCACCGATGCGCCCGACGTCGCCCGGAGGGAGCGCGGTCTCCCGGCGTGGCCGCTGTCGTCACCGTCCGCGCCCCGCGGCGGCTGGCGCGGCGCCCTCGGCAAGTTCGCCGACCTGCGCCAGGCGTGGCGGGTCGTGGGGCGCCTCGACGCCGTCCTGGTTCCTGGTACCGGGATCCTGGAGGGGCACGCGGTGCACCCGTGGGGGCCGCCATTCACGCTCGCCTGCTACGGGATCGTGGCCCGCCTCCGACGGCGACCCTTCGTGCTGCTGTCCGTGGGCGCCGACGGGCTGGGCGGGCCGGTCACGCGGGCCCTGCTCCGGGTCGTGCTCCGGACCGCGACATCGGTGACGACCCGCGACGAGGGGTCGGCGGACGTCGTCGCCGACAGCGGTGCGCCGCGACCCCGGGTCGTGCCGGACCTCGCGTTCGCGTTGCCTCTACCCTCGCCGGACGAGGCTGTCTCCGAGCGGCCGCGCGTGGCCGTGGGAGTCGTGCGTTTCGACTGGTGCGCCCCCGCCGAGGGCCAGGACGAGTACCTGTCCCGGACGGCGCGGCTGGTCCGTTCCGTCGTCGCCCAGGGGATGGACGTCGTGCTTGTCGGTGGGGACGCCGCCGACGCGCCGACGGCGCGAGCGGTCGAGGAGGTCGTCGCCGACCCCACTCACGTTGTGCTCGCCTCGGCGGAGTCCTTCGCCGGCCTGGAGCGGGTGCTACGGGGAAGCCGGGCCATGGTCGCGGTGCGCTATCACAACCTGGTGGCCGCGGTCCGCTGCGGGATCCCGGCGGTGTCCCTCGGTTACGGACCCAAGCAGCGATGGCTGCTGCAGCGGTTCGGGGATCCTCTCCGTGCACACGCCGTCGACGACTTCGACCCGGAGCTCGTCGCTCGTCAGGTGGTCGCTGCGGCGGCCGCGACCGACGCTCCCGACGAAAGCTCGGGTCGTGCGCTTCAGGAGGCACGGTCCGAGCTCGCCACCCAGGCACGCCAGGTGGCACGACTGCTGGGGCTGAGCCCTGTCCTTCCGGCGACGACGGCGCATTCGGCGACGACAGCGGAGCCGCTGGGTGGGCGTGTCCTGGGGGAGGTCGTCCCATGATGCCGTTGCTGGCCGGCGACGACGAGCTGCGCGTGGTCGCCCTGGCCGCGCATCCCGACGACGTCGAGATCGCCTGCGGGGGGACGCTGCTCGCCCTCGACGCGCGCGGTGGGGCCAAGGTCTCGTTCCTCACGCTCACGGGGGACGACGAGCGCGAGGCGGAGGCGGTGAGGTCGGCCGAGGCCTTCGTCCCCGGGGTCTCCTCGGAATTCGCACGGCTGCCCGACGGCCGGCTGCCGGAGCACTGGGGCGCCGTGAAGCGTGCACTCCACGAGCACGCCGAGCGCCTGCCGGACCCCCACGTGGTGATGGCGCCGCGCCCCGACGACGCCCACCAGGACCACCGGCTGGTCGGAGAGCTCGCTCCGACCGTGTGGCGCGACGCCCTCGTCCTCCACTACGAGATCCCGAAGTGGGACGGGGACATGGGACGGCCCACGACGTACGTCCCCGTCCCCGAGGCGGACGCCCGCCGCAAGGTCGAGCTGCTCCACCGGCACTACGCGTCCCAGCGCGGCCACGACTGGTGGGACGACGAGGTGTTCCTCGGGCTGATGCGGCTGCGCGGTATGGAGTGCCGGGAGCGATACGCCGAGGCGTTCGTCGTGCGGAAGGCGGTGGTGCGCTGGTGAGCGGCCCTCGGGTGACGATCGGGGTGCCGGTGCGCAACGGGGAAGCCTTCCTCGAGCGCACCCTCCGAGCGCTGCAGGAGCAGGATCTGGACGACGTGGAGGTCCTCGTCGCCGACAACGCGTCGGCGGACGGTACGCGGGCGATCGCCGAGCGCTTCACGGCCGACGACCCGCGTTTCACCTACCTGGGCGCGACCACGAACCGGGGTATCCCGTGGAACTGGAACCGTCTCCTCGACCGGGCCCGTGCGCCGTACTTCATGTGGAATTCGGCGGACGACGTGGTCCGCCCGAACCATCTGGTCGCGTGCGTGGAGGCTCTCGATTCCCACCCCGAGGCCACGATCGCCTTCTCCCGGGTGGAGCTCTCCGACCCGGACGACCGCGTCGTCGGGACGCTGGACGACGAGGGCCTCGACTTCCTCTCACCGGGACCGGCGGACCGGGTGAGCCTCTTCTTCGAGCGACAGGTGTGGCAGGCGATCGGCTTCGGTGGTGTCTTCCGGACCACCGCACTGCGCGACCGCGGTGGCCTCCCGGATTTCTGGGGCGGCGACTTCGCCCTTGCAGTGGCGATGGCCATGCGGTCCCCGTGGGTCCAGGTGCCCGACGTCGGTTTCGTGGCGCGGCGGCACCCGGGACAGATGTCGAACCTGCAGACCTCGGACCCGGTGCTCCAGACGCAGACCTATCGTCCGGACTTCCGCCGTCCGCTGGCGTTCCCCCAGTGGTACCTGCACGGCCGGGTCCTCGCGGAGGCCCTGCTCGCCCCGGTCCCGGTGGCCGAGCGGGTGCGGGCCGTGGGGGCGGTAGCCCGCCGGTGGACCGCGCCAGGCCTGCGCTCGCTGGGGTACGACGTGAAGCGGAACCTGCTCCGTGCCGCACCGGCCAGGGACGCCGATGCGTCGCGCACCTGAGTCGCGGCGGCGTGGCCGTGCGCGCGTGCTCGGGGTCGTCGGTGGCGTGCTGGTGCTCGTGCTGGGCGCGATGGCTGCCCTCCGCGTGCTCGACCTCGGGCCGTTCTCGTCCCCGGACTGGCACGAGCAGCCCCCGGCGGCGGACGCGCCTGTGCGTGCTGTGACGCCCTCGTCGCGGGAGCCGGCCCTCGACGGCGACCCCCGGTGGATCACCGGGATCTCCGCCGACGGGCGCACCTTCGTGGACCAGGACGGCGCGCCCGTGCTGGTGCGGGGCGACGCACCGTGGTCGCTGCTCACGGACCTGCGACCCCCGGAGGCGGAGGAATACCTGACCGCCCGCTCGGAGCAGGGCTTCAACGCCGTCCTGGTGTCTCTCGTCGGGGCGGTCGCCAACGGGGCGCCGTCCGACGACGGGACGACGGTCGACGGGCTGCGACCCTTCGTCGGCGGCGACGTGCTGCGGTGGGACGACGCGTACTTCGACCGCGCGCACGAGGTGCTGCGCCGCGCCGGGGAGCTGGGCATCACCACGCTGCTGTACCCGGTGGACTCGTGGACGCTGGAGCACGAGTTCGCCGGGGTGCCGCCGGCGACGTGCCGCGCCTTCGGTGCGCGGGTCGCGCGGTGGGCGAAGGACCTGCCGGTGCTGTGGATGTCGGGCGGCGACTACTCTCCCTCCGCCGCGACCGACGCCTGCCTCGGGGCGCTCCGGGACGGCATCCGCTCGACCGGCGACGGTCGGCCGTTCTCCGTGCAGCTCTGGTCGGCACCGTCGGCCGCCGACGACCAGCGCTGGAAGGGCGAGGTCGACTGGAACTTCGTCTACACCTACGGGCCGACGTCGCTCGCGGTGCGCGCCGCCTACGACACGCGCCCGCACCGTCCGGCGCTGCTGGGCGAGGCGAACTACGAGGGGGAGAACAACACGGGCGGTCCGACGACCACGACCGAGACGCTCCGCCGCCAGGTCCTCTGGGCGATCACGTCCGGGTCTCCCGGCGAGGTCTTCGGCACGGACGACTGGGAGTTCCTGCCCGGGTGGCAGACTCGCCTGCGCTCCGAGGGGGCCACGCAGGTCTCCCGGATCCGGGACGTGATCGCCTCGCTGCGGTGGTGGACGCTGGCGCCGAGCGACGGCTTCCTCACCGACGGCGTCGGGTCCGCGATCGACGGGCAGGACGTGCTCGGCGCCGACCTGGCCACGGCGTCGGTCGCCCCGGACGGGAGCCTGGCGCTGGTCTACGTGCCGTCCGGGCGCGCCGTCTCGCTCGACCTGTCGAGGGTGGACCCGGCGGCGTCCGCCGTGTGGGTGGATCCATCGACGGGGACGGCGATGCCGGTCCCGCTGACCCGCGAGCTGCGCACCCCGGGCGCGAACGCGGCCGGCGCGGGCGACTGGCTGCTCGTGGTCGGCACCGACCTGCCCTTCTGAGGCACGGCCCGGCGGAGCACGCTCACGGGGGCGAGCGGGGCGAACCGTGCCGCCCACAGCAGCTCCGACGCCGCGTCGCCGTACGCCCTGTCCCGGGCCAGCGACCGTGCCGCCCGCACCGCGCTCCACGCCGCGAACCGGTCGTTCGAGGCGAGGCCTTCCCGGAGCGCGGAGGCGAGGCGGGTGTCACCGCGCTCCACGGCGGCCCTCCGGTGGGACCGCAGCACGTGCCGGATGCTGTCCGCCAGGACCCGGTGCCTGCGCGTCGCGTTGTGGCCGTGGGTGCGGTAGGAGACGAGGCTCCGGTCGCCCACCATGATGGTGCGGCCCCGCAGGGCGAGCTTCAGCACGAGGTCGAGGTCCTCGGCGCACCGGAGCGTGGGGTCGAAGCCGCCGACCGCGCGGAACGCGTCGGCACGCACGACGAGGTTCCCCAGCAAGATGCCGGTGACCCGCCGGTAGACGTCCTCGACGTCCCGTACGGGCACCTGGTCGGCGGGGGCGACGAGGGCCCCGTCCGCGTCGATGCTGTCCATCCCCGAGTAGGTGATCGCCACGCCGGGGTCCGTCATGGCCGCGGCGTGGGTGGCGAGCCTCGCCGGGTCCCACACGTCGTCGTCGTCGAGGAAGGCGAGGAGGTCGCCGGAGGTCGCTGCGGCGCCGGTGTTGCGCGCCACCGACGGCCCCGAGGGGCGCGACCGGACGATGCGCGTCGGCGGGAGGCCCACGGGGAGGTCGTCGACGTCGAGGGGGACCGGGCTGCCGTCGTCGACCACGACGAACTCCACCGGGCGCAGCGTCTGGGCGGCGAGCGACTGGAGGGCCTCGGCGAGGAACGGGTTGTCGGCCCCACGGTTGGTGGCCAGGACGACGGAGACGCTCGGGGTCATCGGCTCACGCCCCGGTGCGCCGCGCCGACGTCACGCGCGGTGATCCCGAGCCGCGCGAGCTCGGCGTCGAACCTGCGTCGTGAGACGGCCCAGTCGTGGGCGACGGCGTGCTCGCGTGCGGCAGCACGGCGGGCGGCGAGCAGTCCGCGGTCGTCGGCGAGCGCTCCGAGCGCGTCCGCGAACGACGGCGCGGTCGGGGGAACGAGGAGCCCCGCGTCTCCCGCGGCCTCGGGGATCCCGCCGACGTCGGCGGCGACCACCGCGGCGCCGGACGCCATCCCTTCGAGCACGGTGAGGGCGAAGGGCTCGTCCCATCGCGACGGGACCACCACGACGTCGGCCGCCCGCAGGATCGCGGCCACCTGCTCCCGTGGCCTGAAGGGGAGCCAGGTGACGCGGTCGCCCAGCGGCGCCGCGAGCCGACGGAGCCCCTGCTCGTAGGGCGACAGGGGAGCGTCGGGGGCGAAGTGCGGCGTCCCGACGAGGGTAGCCCGGAGGTCGGCCCGGTCCAGCCGGGCGAGCGCGTCCAGGAGGAGATCGGGCCCCTTCTCGCGCA
This sequence comes from Isoptericola sp. NPDC057653, assembly GCF_042799955.1. Taxonomy (NCBI): domain Bacteria; kingdom Bacillati; phylum Actinomycetota; class Actinomycetes; order Micrococcales; family Promicromonosporaceae; genus Isoptericola; species Isoptericola sp. NPDC057653. Next base: position 22,939 of record NZ_JBHVHP010000004.1, read on the forward strand.
CCATCCGGCCTACGAACACGACACTGAGGACCTCCCCGGGCTCGTGCCCGTCCGGGCTGAAGGACGTCGTGTCGACGCCGTTGGGCACGGTCGTCAGCCGGCCGTGCAGCGTGACCGGGAGGCGCGCGGCAGTGCGCTCCGCGAGGAAGTCGCTCACGCACACGAGGGCGGCCGCGGGGGCGAGGGTGTTCCCCGCCGCGCGGGACGAGTACGTGCGCAGCAGCTCGTTGTGGAACCACACCACCGGGGCGTGGCGCCGGGTGTCGACCAGCCTCGCCAGCTGCGGCGCGTTGTGCGCGACCACCACCGACGGCGCCCACGACCCCTGGTCGCGGACGGTGGGACGCAGGGACCGGCGCGCCCCGGGCCGCGGGAGGCCAAGGACGGCGGCAGCGCCATCGAGGAGCCTGTCCCCGGGCCGGCCGGGCGCCGCGTCGTAGCCGACCACGTCCGCGGAGGGATAGTGATCCGGGTAGGTCCCGTGCGCGACCGCGACGCGGGTCCGCGGGTGCCCCGGCGGGGTAGCGGCCGCGAGGCCGTGCACGACCGTCGGAACGGCGCTGCCCGTGCCGGGCGAGAAGTGGTCGCCGGGCGTGATCACGTGCAGATGACTGCCCGCCGCGACCGGAACGCTCATGCTGTCGAGACTACGGAGCCGGCCACGGGGCAGGGGGGTGAAACCGGAGGGAGCACCGGCTGAATTCGGCCCCCGGCCCTCGGAAACGACGGGTCCGCGAGGGAACGATGTCCCTGTGACGACAGAGAAGGCGCCGCCGGGCGCTGCCGACCGGCCGACCACGGTCGCGAGCGCGCCCCCGGGGGCGGGCGCGACGGCGGTGCCCGCGCTGGACGACCCGCGGGCCCTGTCGCGCGGGGAGCTGCAGGACCGGGCCATCCGGGGAGCGATGTGGACGCTCGTCCACGTCGTGGTCTCCCTGCCGCTGGCCTTCGTCGTCAACATCGTCATCGCCCGGGTGCTGGGCGTCGTGGACTATGGGCGGCTCGCGTACCTGTCGACGGTCCTCGCGCTCGTCGGGTCGGCGGTCGAGTTCGGCGTGGGCACGGGTGTGGTCCAGTTCGGGTCGAAGGCGCACGCCGCCGGGCGGTACGACGAGGTGAAGCGCATGCTCACCGCCGCCCAGGGGTACCGGGTGCTGGTGGGCATCCCTGTGTTGTCGCTCGCCGTGCTGTTGCTCGTCGATGTCGACCCGGTCCTCCTGGCGATCGCGCTCGTGTTCGGCGTCGTGATCCCGTGCGCCTCGGGAGGCCCGTCGGACGCGCTCGCCATCGAGAACAAGACGGCGCAGAGCGCGCAGGCCACCATGATCGTCAACCTGGTCACCCAGGTCATGGTGGTGATCGTCGCGGCCACCGTCGGCACCGCGGACTCGATCTGGGCGGTGCGTCTCGTCGCCGTGGGCCTCGGCGCGATCGCGTACATGTGCTTCGTGGCGCCGATGTACCGCCGTGCGCTGCTGCGCCCCCGCTTCCGCCGGTTCCCCCCGGGCTTCTGGAAGTTTGCCGTGCCCGCCGGCGCCGCCGGGATGCTGGAGGCTTTCGTCTCCTCGCGCAGCGAGGTGTTGGTGCTGACCTGGATGTCGGAGCCCGCCGCGGCGGGTGTCTTCGCCCTCGCCTTCGGCCTCGGCGTCCACCTCTTCGCGCCGGCGCAGTCGCTGCTGGGCCCGCTGGTCCCGGCGATCTCCGGGCTCCGCGAGGTCGACGTCGAGGCGGTGGGCCGCGCGCTGGGCCGGACGCTGCGCGCGTCGTCGACCGCCACGGCCGCGGTCGTCGCCGCCGCGACGCCAGCGTTCGCGCTGCTGGTGCCCACGATCTACGGTCCCGAGTTCGCGTCGGTGCCGCCCGTGCTCGTCGTCCTGAGCATCGCCGGGGGGCTCCTGGTGATGGCGGGCCCGCTGAAGGCGTTCCTCATGGCACGTCTCAAGGGCACCTGGCTGCTGTGGATGAACCTGGCGTGCCTGGTCGTCGACGTCGGGCTCACGGTGGCTCTGGTCCGTCCGCTCGGGGTGTGGGCCGCCGTGCTCGGGAACGCGACGGCGGCCGTGGTCCTGTTCGCCGGCCTGCTCACCCTCGAGGTGCGGTCGCTGGGGCTGTCGGCGGGGCGCACCCTCGGCACGGTGCTGCCGTTCCTGCTGGGCGCCGCGGTGTCGGTGGTGACCTGGTGGGGGATCGACCGCATCGGGGCGCCGCCGGTGCCGTCGGCGGTGCTCGCCGGCGTGCTCGGGCTCGGGCTCTTCGTGGGGGCGGTGCGGCTCGCCCGGACCGGGCTCACCCCCGCGGACGCCGAGGCCGTCACCCGGTCCGTGCCGGCACGGCTGCGGCGGGTCGCCGCACCGATGCTCCGGGTCGTCTCCGCGAGCCGGGCATGAGCTCGAACGAGAGGGGCGAGGGGATGGAAGCCAGAGCTGTCGCGTTCTACCTGCCGCAGTTCCACCCGATCCCGGAGAACGACGCATGGTGGGGTCCGGGGTTCACCGAGTGGACCAACGTGGCACGCGCCCGGCGCCTCTACCCGGGGCACCGCCAGCCGTTGGTGCCCGCGGACCTCGGGTTCTACGACCTGCGGCTGCCCGAGGCGCGGGCGGCGCAGTCGGAGCTGGCCGCGCAGTACGGGGTGGAGGCGTTCGCGTACTGGCACTACTGGTTCGGCAACGGGCGGCGGATCCTGGAGCGCCCGTTCGCGGAGGTGCTCGCGTCCGGGGCGCCCGACGTGTCGTTCTGCCTGGCGTGGGCCAACCAGACCTGGAGCGGCATCTGGCACGGCGAAGCCGACCGCATCCTCGTCCAGCAGCACTACCCGGGCGTCGAGGACTACACCGCCCACTTCGAGGCCGTCCTGCCGGCGTTCCGCGACCCCCGCTACCTGCGCGTCGGCGGGCGGCCCGTCTTCTACGTCTTCCGCCCGGAGGAGCTGCCCGACGCCGCCGTCTTCGTCGACCTCTGGCAGGGGCTCGCCCGCAGGGCGGGTCTGGAGGGCCTGTACCTCGTGGCCGAGATGAGCGACCTCCTCGGCGGCGGACCGCGCTACGACCGGGTCAAGGAGGACGGGTTCGACACCGGCGTGTACATGCGGATGCCGGCCGGGACGTCCCGCGCGGAGATGCTGCGGATGCGCGCCCTGCGCCGGCTGGCCGGCGGGCCCGAGGTCTTCCCCTACTCCACGGACTGGGCGGGGCAGAACCGCACCGGCGACCTGGTCCAGCCGTGCGTGTACCCCAACTGGGACAACACGCCGCGCTCCGGACGCGGGGGCGTGGTGCTGCACGGCGCGACCCCGGAGAAGTTCGGCGAGAACGTGCGGCAGGCGGTCGCCTCCGTCGCGCACCGCCCGGCCGACGAGCGCCTGCTGTGGGTCAAGTCGTGGAACGAGTGGGCGGAGGGCAACCACCTCGAGCCCGACCTGCGGCACGGCCGCGGTTGGCTCGAGGCCCTCCGGGACGGCCTGCGATGACGTCCGCCGCCGTACGGCCGCTGCGGATCGCGATCATCTCGTACTACCTGCCGAGCACCAGCAAGCAGGGCATCGGCTACCAGGTGCACGAGCTCGCCACCGAGCTCGCGCGCCGGGGCCACGACGTCACCGTCCTCAGCGACTGCCCGCCGGTGGCGGGGGCGGTGTACGGCCACCGGCACGTGCGCATGACGGGCTCGCTCCGCACCTTCCGGTTCGCGCTCGCGCTGCGCCGCGTGGACCTCTCCTCCTTCGACGTGCTGCACGCGTGGGGCGACGACTACTGGCTGTGGCGCCGGCGCGTGCCCCGGCACGTGCGGACCCTCGCCGGGTCGTGCTTCGAGGAGGCGCGCACCATCAAGGGCGTCAAGGAGAAGGCACGGATGGTGCTCCTCGGCCTGTCCGAGGTGCTCGCGTCGCTGGTCGCCGACCACACCGTCGTCATCTCGCCCGAGACGCGCCGCTGGTACCCGTGGGTGCGTGACGTCGTCCCCTGCGGCACCGACGTGCGGCGCTTCCGCCCCGACCCGTCGCGCCGCGCCGACCATCCGGTGGTGCTCTTCGTCGGGTACTGGCGCGGCCGCAAGCGCGGCGCGGAGCTGGCGCGCCAGTTCCAGGAGACCGTGCTGCCGAAGCACCCCGACGCGGAGCTGTGGATGGTCAGCCGGGACGTGCCCGACGACGCCGGCCCCGGGGTCCGCGAGCTGGGCAGGCTGTCGGACGACGAGCTGGCGCTCGCGTTCCAGCAGGCGTGGGCGTTCTGCCTGCCGAGCGACTACGAGGGCTTCGGCATCCCGTACGTCGAGGCGATGGCGTCCGGGCTCCCCGTGGTCGCGACGCCCAACCCCGGGGCGATGTACGTGACCGACGGCGGCCGCACCGCGGTCGTGACCCCGCTGGAGGGTGTCGGGACGGCCCTGGCCGAGCTGCTCGCCGACGACCCCCGCCGGGACGCGCTCGCCCGGTCGGCCCTCGAGCGGGTCCAGGAGTTCACGCTGGACGCGGTCGTCGACCGCTACGAGGCGCTGTACCGCGGCGAGGCCTGACCCCACACCGGGGTCGGAGGCGTCGTCCGACCGGTCGCCCTCGTCACGGCAGGGGCTGCGGGGTGCAGCCGGTCAGCGCGACCTTGAACGACGTCGGCGTGTCCGGCGTCTCGATCATGGCGCCGTCCTCGTCGCCCACCAGCTCGATCGTGTAGACGTCGCCGGGGGAGAGGTACGTGGGCCGCCAGGTGTCGGTGCCGCGCTCCCACTCGATGACGAGCACGTCCCCTTCGAGGACGTAGATCTGGCAGCCGTTCGCCCAGGCCCCCATGTACGGGTGGATCGTGCCGCCGTCGAGATCGCGGACCGTGCGCGAGTTCGAGCCCTCGCGTGCGTTCGTGGAGTAGGCCACCTCCTCGGGCCACGCGAGGGCCCCGCCTACCCAGGGCGTCCAGCCGTCGTCGGCGCACGTCTCGTACGCGTCGCAGTGCCAGAGCGCCAGGGTCGACTCCATGACGACCGCGTCGCCCGGCAGCGTGGGCGTCGGTGTGGGCGTAGGCGTGGGCTCGGGGTCGGGCGTGGTGGCGTCGCCTGGGGTGTGGAGGTAGGTGAAGGAGGCGTCGTCGTTCTGGACGGAGAGGACCTCTCCGGACACGAGGCCGGTGACGGTGTGCTGTTCGCCGGCGGACAGTCGGGCGAGGGCGCGGTGGGACCCGGTGGGGGTGCCGGCGTAGAGGGTCGCGGAGCCGGTGACGACGGCGATGGTGTCGCCGTTGGCCGCGGCGGCGGGCAGGTAGACGGCCTCGGTGGTGGTGTACCCGTGGCGCTGGGTGAGGGCGCCGGAGGTCTCGGGCCAGGCGACGGCGTTGCCCGACGTCGACTGCCCCCACGGGCACGGGTCGCCGGTGCAGTTCCACGTGACGGTGCGCGACGCGGCGCCGGCGTCGCCGGTGGGCGTCGGCGTGGGCGTCGGTGTGGGCGTCGGTGTGGGCGTCGGTGTGGGGGTGGGCGTGGGCTCGGGGTCGGGCGTGGTGGCGTCGCCGGGGGTGTGGAGGTAGGTGAAGGAGGCGTCGTCGTTCTGGACGGAGAGGACCTCTCCGGACGCGAGGCCGGTGACGGTGTGCTGTTCGCCGGCGGACAGTCGGGCGAGGGCGCGGTGGGACCCGGTGGGGGTGCCGGCGTAGAGGGTCGCGGAGCCGGTGACGACGGCGATGGTGTCGCCGTTGGCCGCGGCGGCGGGCAGGTAGACGGCCTCGGTGGTGGTGTACCCGTGGCGCTGGGTGAGGGCGCCGGAGGTCTCGGGCCAGGCGACGGCGTTGCCCGACGTCGACTGCCCCCACGGGCACGGGTCGCCGGTGCAGTTCCACGTGACGGTGCGCGACGCGGCGCCGGCGTCGCCGGTGGGCGTCGGTGTGGGCGTCGGCGTCGGTGTGGGCGTCGGTGTGGGTGTGGGCGTCGGCGTCGGGGTCGGCGTCGGTTCCGGCGCCGTCTCGTCGGCCGGGTCGAAGGTGTACGCGAACCCGCCGTCGTCGTTCTGGAGGGAGAGCACCTCACCGGCGGCCAGGTCGCCCACCGTGAACGAGTCGCCGGCGGACAGCGAGCGGAGGGACCGGTGCGGGCTGTCGAGCGGGCCGGCCCAGACACCCGCGGAGCCCTCGAGCACGGTGATCGTCGCGCCCTCGGCGGCGTCGCCGGGCAGATAGATGGCCCCCGACGTCGTGTACCCGTACCGCTCCGACAGCGCGCCGGAGCCCTCCGGCCACACCGCGGCGTTGCCCGACGTGGAGCCGCCCCACGGGCACGGCTCTCCGGTGCAGGTCCAGGTGACGGCATGCGACGACGTGCGCGAGGCGGGTTCCGCGGCGTCGGCGGCCGCCGGCGCGATCGAGCCCGCGGTCAGCGCGAGAGCGGGGGCCAGGAGCCGTGCGGCACGGCGTCGTCGTGTCGTCATACGGCGACGCTATGCCGCACGTGGCGCGGGCAGGGGCGTGACCTGGGTGAACTTGCCGGGGGGCAGGGGTGAAACGCCGGCCGGGTGGATCGTGCCGGCCACGGACGCCAGGCACCCGGCGAGGAGGAGCGCACCGAGCACGTCCGCGGGGCGGTGGGCGAACGTCACGACGTTGACCAGGCACGCGAGGACGACGGCGACGAGCACGGCCTCCCGCACCACGACCCGCGCATACCCGTCGCGGGAGGGCCACAGGGCCACGACGGCCAGCCCGAGCGTCGTCGTCACGGTCACGTGCGTGCTCGGGAACGTGTTGTAGGCGTAGCCGAAGACCTCGTCGTGGACCGGCCGGGTCAGCACCATGTCGCGCAGGACGGAGCTGAGCGTCACCGAGGCGACGACGACCGCTGCCCACGCGACCACCGCGCCGCGGCGGCGCCCGCGCAGGGCGAGCAGCCCGACCACGGCCGCGGTGGTGCCGAGCACGACCACCAGGCCCTCGCGCAGGACGCCGGCGACCCCGCGCACGCCCGCGCCCGCACCGGTCAGCAGGCTGAACAGCACGGCGTCGGCCCACTGACCCCACGGGGCGACCACCCCGCCGACGTAGAGGACGGCGAAGCACAGGGCGAGGACGGAGGCCCGCACGGCGTGGTCGCGCCGTCCGCGATCCGGGCGTGACATGCCTTCGATGGTTCGCTCCGGCGGGCCGCCCGGTCGAGTCCGAGGGCGGATGAAGTTCGGCGACCGGAGGCGGCACCGTCGCAGATTCACCCCGGCCTGGGCCCTGTTCACCCGTTGCCGACGGCCGGATCGCGCCGCTTCGTGTCTAGCGTGGTGACGTCCCAGAAGGGGAGTGCCGCCGGGGGACGGCGCTGGCTCAGCGCTCACAGAACGGTTAACGACATGCCTCGAGCACTCATCACCGGAATCACCGGCCAGGACGGCCTCTACCTGTCCGAGCTGCTCCTCTCGAAGGGGTACGAGGTCTGGGGGCTGATCCGCGGGCAGAACAACCCGAAGCTCGACCTGGTGCGGCGCACCGTGCCGGACGTGCGCCTCGTCGCGGGCGACCTGACCGACCTCTCGTCCCTCCTGCGGGCCCTCGCGGCGTCGCAGCCCGACGAGGTGTACAACCTCGGCGCGATCTCGTACGTCGCGTACTCGTGGGAGAACGCGACGCTCACCAGCGAGGTGACCGGCAAGGGCGTCCTGAACATGCTCGAGGCGGTGCGCCTGCACGCCGGGGACGATCCCCGCAGCGTGCGGTTCTACCAGGCGTCGAGCTCGGAGATGTTCGGCAAGGTGCAGGAGGTGCCGCAGCGCGAGTCCACGCTGCTGTGGCCGCGGTCGCCGTACGGCGTCGCGAAGGTCTTCGGGCACTACATGACGATCAACTACCGCGAGTCGTACGGGATGCACGCGTCGAGCGGCATCCTGTTCAACCACGAGTCGCCGCGGCGCGGGCCGGAGTTCGTCACCCGCAAGGTGTCGCAGGCGGTGGCGCGGATCAAACTCGGCCTGCAGGACTCGCTCACGCTGGGCAACCTGGACGCCCGTCGCGACTGGGGGTTCGCCGGCGACTACGTCGAGGCGATGTGGCGGATGCTCCAGCAGCCGGAGCCGGGCGACTACGTGGTCGCGACCGGGCAGACGCACTCCATCCGGGACCTGCTCGACGTCGCGTTCGGGTGCGTCGGCGTCGAGGACTGGTCGGGGTACGTGGAGCAGGACCCGCGCTTCATGCGCCCGGCCGAGGTCGACCTCCTCATCGGCGACCCGTCGAGGGCGAGGGACGTGCTGGGGTGGGTCCCGCAGGTCGGCTTCGAGCGTCTCGTCGCGATGATGGTCGAGAACGACCTCGAGGAGCAGGCGGAGCTCGCCGGGATGCGCCGGTGACGGTCGCGCTCGTCACGGGGGTCGCGGGCCAAGACGGCTCGTACCTCGCGGAGCGGCTCCTCGGCGAAGGGGTCCAGGTGCACGGCCTGGTGCGCACCCCCGACCGGCTGGACGTCCTGCCCGCGGGGCTCCACCTGCACGCGGGCGACCTCGCCGACACGGTCGCCGTCGCCGAGCTCGTCCGCGAGACCCGGCCGGACGAGATCTACAACCTGGGTGGGATCAGCTCCGTCGCGGCGTCCTGGGAGCGTCCCGTGGAGACGGGCGCGGTGTCGGGCCTGGGGGCCGTGGGTCTCTACGACGCGGCCTGGCGGCTCCAGGAGGAGACCGGCAGGCCCGTCCGGGTGCTCCAGGCCTCCAGCGCGGAGATCTACGGCAGTCCCGACCGCAGCCCGCAGGACGAGGGCACGGCCCTGCGCCCGACGTCGCCCTACGGCGTCGCGAAGGCGTACGCGCACCAGATGGCCGCGGTGTACCGGGCGCGCGGGCTGGGCGTCTCCGCCTGCGTCCTGTACAACCACGAGTCGCCCCGCCGCCCCGAGACCTTCGTGACCCGCAAGATCTCCGTGGCCGCGGCCCGGATCGCGCGCGACGGCGCGGGCACGCTCGCGCTCGGCAACCTCGACGCCCGCCGCGACTGGGGGTGGGCCCCGGACTACGTGGACGCGATGGTGCGTGCCGCCCGCCACCCGGAGTCGGGCGACTTCGTGGTCGCGTCCGGGCGGACCCGCTCGGTCGCGGAGTTCGTCGCCGCGGCGTTCGCCGCCGCCGGGATCGACGACTGGGCGGCCCACGTCGAGGTCGACCCGCGGTTCGTGCGCCCCGTCGACCCCGCCGAGCAGGTCGGCGACCCGCGCAGGGCGCGCGACGTGCTCGGCTGGGGCGGCACCCTCCCGTTCGAGGAGATCGTGGGCCGCATGGTGCGGCACGACCTGGCGGTCCTCGGGGCGGCCTGAGCCGCGCCCGGCGCCGGTCTCAGTCCTCGACCAGCAGGCCCCGCTCCCGGAGTGCCTCCACGAACGCCTCGGCGTCGTGCTGCGCGAGGTCGGCGGAGATCCCGTACTCGGCGACGAGGGCGCCGGCGAGGTCGTCGGTGGTGCGGTCCTCCTGCAGCAGCTTCGCCGCGAAGGCCCCGGAGCCGTTGGTCGTGAGGTAGGTGGACGAGGAGAGGTCCAGGATCACCAGCTCGCCGTCGATCTCCTGCCAGGTGACGCCGTCCTCACGAAGCCTCATCGCCGTGCCTCTCGTCGTGCCCGTCGTCGTGCCCTCGCCGGCCTCGGGGCGGCCGGTGACCGGGCGTACCGCCCCGAGAATAGGCCGTTCCCGGGCTCCTGGCGGGGCACGGGGCAGGTTTCACCCGACGCAGGGTGAAAGGCGTCCCGGGGCGGGGTGACATCGTCCGGAAGTCCTTGACCGGGGCAGCCCACGGCGCGACGTTGGGCGCGTCCAGCAGGAACGAGGAGAGGGGAGACTCCCATGTACGAGTCACCGCGCATCACCGAGGTGGGCTCGGTCAAGGACGTCACGCTCGAGCAGCAGTTCGCCTTCGACTACGACGGCGACCTGTTCCACAAGGGCAAGGCGTCCTGACCTCCACCCCAGGCCGGGTGCCGTCCGCTCCGACGCCGGAGCGGACGGCACCCGGTCGTCCTCCTCGCAGCGCAGGATCGACGATGACGCCCTACTACCGCCCCACGGCGTTCGAGACGGCCGCCTGCTGGCTGCCCGGGCTCGTCGACGCGGGCGCGCCTTCCCACGCGGTGTCGGACCCGCTCGACGCGATCAAGCGCGCGGTCCGCCGCGCCACGGCCGGCCGCCCCGTCGCCGTCACCTTCTCGGGCGGCCGCGACTCGTCCGCGGTGCTCGCCGTCGCGACCGCCGTCGCCCGCGAGGACGGTGTCCCGGACCCCGTGCCCGTGACGTTCCGTTACCCCGGCCTCGCGGAGGCCGACGAGTCCGCCTGGCAGGAGTCCGTGGTCGCCCACCTCGGCCTGGCGACCTGGTGGCGGATCACCGTCGACGACGAGAACGACCTCCTCGGTGCCGGTGCCCGCGACAGCCTCCGTCGCCGGGGCCTGCTCTTCCCGGCGACGATGCACGTGAAGGACGCGATGCTGCGCGAGCTGCGGGGGCGCGCCGTGCTCACGGGCGAGGGCGGCGACGAGGTCTTCGGCGACCGCAGGTCCCGCGCCCTCCTGCAGGTCGCGCGCGGGCGCGGGCGCACGGGCACCCCGCGCCGGGCGGCGCTCGCGTCGCTGCTGCCCCGACCCGTGCGCCGCCGCCGGGAACGCGCGGGGTCGGCGCGCAGCACGCAGGCCCTGGCGTGGCTGACCGACGAGGCCCGGGCCCGGCTCGCGGACGCGGTCGCGCGGGACGGCGCGAGCGAGCCGCTCGGCTACGCCCGAGGGCTCCTGTGGCTGCGGCGTCGCCGGGCGAGCCGCGTCTTCCTCGACACCTATGGTCTGGTGGCCGCCGAGCACGACGTAGCGCTCGCCCACCCGCTGCTGGACGACGGGTTCCTGCGGTCGCTCGGCGCCCGGTACCCCGGGGGCTTCGCCGACCGGACCGCGGGGATGCGGGCCGTCTTCGGCTCCCTGCTCCCCGGCGCGGTGTGCGCCCGGTCGAGCAAGGCGTCCTTCAACCGCGCGTACCTGGGCTCCGCGACGCGTGACTTCGCCGCCCGGTGGGACGGCACCGGCGTGGACCCCGAGCTGGTCGACGTGGACCGCCTGCGCACGGCCTGGCTCTCGGGCTACCCGCCCGGCCCGACCAGCCTCCTGCTGCAGCAGGCCTGGCTCGCGTCCGCGGGCGCCGAGGTGGTCCGATGACCGTCGCGTCGTCCGTGCGCCGGCTCCGTGCGGTCCCCCGCGCGGTGCGGTTCGTCGGAGCGCTCCTCCTGCTCGAGGGCCGGCTGCGGCGCTGGGGCCTGCCGAGGCTCGCCGACCGCTACGGTCTCGCGCTGCTCTCCTCGCCGGCCCCTGCCGCCGGGAACCTCGACCTCGCCGCGCTGGACGACCGGGAGGTACAGGACCTGCGCGTGCTGCGACGGGTGCTGCGGCTCTCCGGCGTCAACGGGACCTGCCTGCGCTCGTCGGTCCTCGCGGGCCAGGTGCTGCGCCGCCATCGACCCGCCCTCGTGCTCGGGGTGGCCAAGTCCGACGGCGTCGTGCGCGCGCACGCCTGGCTGCGGATCGACGACCGGGACCTCGACCTGGACCGGGGAGCGGGATTCCGGCCGCTCGTCGTCCGTACCCAAGGAGCGTGAGAGCGTGGACCGCCAGCTGCTGTACGGCCTCGTCGTCGAGGCGCCGTTCGACCTGCACCAGGACCGGGCGCACGACGACCGCGGCCCGGCCGACGTCACGGTCGTCACCGGGCCGGGCACGGCACAGCGGACGGAGCCGGGCGGGCGACCGGTCCTCCGCCACGCGGTCGCCGGGGACCCCTGGTACTCGGCCTGGGACCTCGGCGCGGAGGGCTTCCTCCTGCGTTTCCACGACGCGTGCGACTTCGAGGTCTCGGCCGACCTGCGGCACGTCGTGCTGCGGGAGGCCGACGGCGTCGACCCGGGTCTCAGCCGGGTGCTCACCACCGGCGGGATGCTCGCGTTCCAGCTCTACCTGAGGGGCGAGGCGGTCCTGCATGCGAGCGCGGTCGAGGACGACGACGGCGTGATCGCGTTCGTCGGGTACTCGGGGATGGGCAAGTCGACGATGGCCACCCTGATGTGCGCGGAGGGGGCCGCGCTCGTGACGGACGACGTGCTGCGCCTGGACCGCACCGACGACGGCTTCGCGGCACGGCTGGGCGCCACCGAGGTGCGGCTGCGCAAGGGGGCCGACACCCTGGTCGACCGGTTCGCCGGGCGGGCGCCCGGGCGGCGCGTGAGCGCCGACGCCCGCCACGTGCTGCAGCTCGGGGCGGGAGCTCGGGACCGGCGCCCGCTCCGGGCGGTCGTGGTGCCGCAGCCGGACCGCGAGGGCGGCGAGCTGGTGGTGCGCCGGCGCACGGGCACGGCGGCCCTCTTCGAGCTCCTGCACTACCCGCGCCTGCACGGCTGGGTGGACGAGCGTGTGCAGGGCGTCCACCTGCGCCACCTCGCCGAGATCGCGCGGTCGGTGCCGGTGCTGGTCGCCGACGTGCCGTGGGGGCCGCCGTTCCACCCGTCCCTCGGCGCTCAGATCGGACGGTCGGTCGCCGCCGCCTCGGAGCGCCCGTTGGTCGGCGCGGAGGCGCCGTCCAGGTAGGACCGGGCCTGGACCGTGAACATCTCCGCGTAGGCGCCGTCGAGCTCCATCAGCTCGTCGTGCGAGCCCTCCTCGACGACCGCGCCGTCGTCGAGGACGACGATGCGGTCCGCCGACCGGACCGTGGAGAAGCGGTGCGACACGAAGAGCGCCGTCCGGCCGTCGAGGGTGGCGCGCAACGACGCGAACAGGTCGTGCTCCGCCAGCGGGTCCATCGCGGCGGTCGGCTCGTCCAGGATGACGAGCGCCGCGTCCCGGTAGAACGCGCGAGCGATCGCGACCCGTTGCCACTGGCCACCCGACAGCTCGGTGCCGCCGGGGAACATCCGCGACAGCCGGGACTCGTAGCCGTCGGGCAGCCCGGAGAGCGCCGCGTCGACGCCCGCGACCCGGGCGGAGCGCCGGACGCGCTCGTGGTCGACGGGGGCCTCCGGGCGCCCCAGCGCGATGTTCCACGAGGCCGTGTAGGCGTAGTGGACGAAGTCCTGGAAGATCACGGCGACCTGCGTCCGCACCGCGGAGGCGCGCAACGAGGCAAGCGGCCGATCGCCCCACAGCACCTCGCCCGACGTCGGCGCGTAGAGGCCGGCGAGCAGCTTGGCCAGGGTCGTCTTGCCGGAGCCGTTCGTCCCGACGAGGGCGACGACCTCCCCGGGGCGCAGCGCGAGGTCGACGTGGCGCAGCGCGGGCCGCTCGGAGCCGGGGTAGGTGAACGAGACGTCGCGGGCGAAGACCCCGGGGAACCCGTCGGGCGGGTCCTCGGCGCCGTCGGCGGCGGCCGCCGCGGCCCGCCCCTCCTCGAGGAACGTGTGCACGTCGTCGAGGAACAGGCCGGACTCGAAGATCTGCTGGACGCCGCCGAAGATGCCCTGGATCTGACCCTGCAGCATCCGGACGGCGACGACGGCCGCACCCGCCTCGGAGAACGAGACGGCGCCGCGGGTGATGAGCAGCGCGAGCACCAGGAGCACGGCCGCGAGCACCACGGCGGCCGCGAGGTTGCCCACGCCGTTCGTCAGCGCCCGGCGCCGGACGTGGCGGGCGAGGTCGGCGAGGTAGGTCCGGTACAGCTCGCGGTAGCGCGCCTGGAGCCACCCGGCCGACTGGAACGCCCGGATCTCCTTGGCCTCGTCGCGGCTGCTCTGCACGTAGTTGGTGTAGATGCGCTCGCGCTCGTTGGTCGTCTGCGCCACCTTGAACGCGAACTCCAGCCTGCCCTCGCGGCGGCCCGTGACCAACAGGGGGAGCCCACCGACCGCGAGCAGCGGGAGCAGCACCGGGTGCAGGGCCATGAGCGCGGCCCCGACGCCCACGGTCGCGATCGACGACCCGACCAGGTCGAACATCCCCTGGGTGACCTGGAACGGGCGCGACAGCGCGTTGACCCGGACCCGCTGGAGGCGGTCGTAGAACGCGGCGGACTCGAAGTGCTCGAGCGGCACGCTCGTCGAGACGGCCTGCACCTCCTCGGCCATCAGGCGCGCGACGTGCTCGCCGAGCACCCGGCGGACGGACCCCTGGAGCCCGCCGGCCACGGTCGCGAGGGCTGTGAGCCCGGCGAGGGCGAGCACCGGTCCCGTGACGGACACGAGCGCCGCCGACCCGTCGGTGAGCCCGAGGAGGGAGTCGAGCAGAGCGGCGACCACCAGCACCTGTCCCGCCAACGCGGCCGCGACGAGGACCTGCAGCACCAGCATGGCGACGAAAAGCGGGCGGCTCGCCTGCCACGAGACGCGCAGCGACCCGCCGAGCAGGCGCAGCAGGCGGCGACCCCGCCGCTCGTCGTGCTCGGGCGCTCCGCCCGTCGCGATGTCCGCCACCGACCGCTCCGTCCTCTGCCGGGGCCCGGCCCGGCCCCACACACGCTAGCCGTGCGAGGGGTGCTGGGGGCCGGTCCCGGCGAGAATTCGCCCGCTGCCGCGCAGCCGCGGTCGCCGTTCCGTACCTATCCTGCCGGGATGGGGGCACGGACGACGGCGCGCCGGCCGGTGGCGCAGCTGCTGATCGACTCCGTGACGCCCGCCGGACAGGCCCCGCCCACCCCGCTCGACGGCGTCTCGCTGGAGCTGCTGGCCGACGCCGCGCAGGACCACCGCGTGCTGCCGGCGGTCGCGAAGCGGGTCGCGGACAGGCCGGACTGTCCCGAACCCTGGCGCGCGCCGCTGCGTCGCGCCCGTGACGAGCAGGTCGTGCGGCACCTGGGGGCGCTCGCGGAGCTCACCTCGCTGGGTGCCGCGCTCGACCGCGCCGGGGTGCCGTGGGCGGTCGCCAAGGGCCCTGCGGCTGCTGCGCTCTGGGCGGCGCCGGACATGCGCGAGTACTACGACCTCGACCTGTACGTCCCGCGGGCGGCGTTCCGTCAGGCGGTCGAGGCGCTGGAGGACGCCGGGTGCTCGGGCGTCGACCGCAACTGGCCGCTCATGGCGTCGGACCGCCGGGCGGAGTACGCGATGCGGGGACCGCTGGGCGTCCATGTCGACCTCCACTGGGACATCGCGGTCCCGCACGACGTCCGACGCAGCTTCCGGACGGACCCCGCCGGGATGATCGGGCGGCGTCGGACCGTGGCGGCGGGCGGCGGCCGTGCCGTCCCCACCTTCGACGCCGTCGACACGGTGCTGGTCCTGGCCTTCCACGCCGCGCAGGCCGGGGCGGGCCGCCTCATGTGGCTGGTGGACGTGGCCCAGGCCGTCGCGGCGTGCGACGGGACGCGCGACGAGATCGGGTCGCGGGCCCGCAGCATGCGCCTCGAGGCGCCCGTCGGGCTCGTCGTCGACCGGGCGGCGCGCGTCCTCGGCGACCTCGGCGGGACCGGGCTGCGGGCGCCGCGTGCCTGGCGGAGCTCGGCGGCCGCGCTGGACCGGCGCCACGGCTTCCCGGACCTGCCGGGGGACCCGCACCGCGGCGGGCGCCTCTACGCGAGCGCGCGACCGGGCGGTTGGGGCACGGTGACGGCCTTCGTGGGGGGCGTCCTCGCCCACCGCCGCATCGAGCGCGCGCTCCGTCGGGGTGACACGGACGCCGGCGAGAAGGCGCTGCGCCTCGACGTCCCCGACGCGCGCGCCCGGGACGACTACTTCCGGTTCGTGGACTCCGGGAGGGGCTGAGGGGAGGCCGGCGGGAGACGGTGGGCGAGCAGGACCACCCACGGCGCGAGCACGCCCGCGAGGAGGATCCCGCCCAGGACGTCGGACGGCCGGTGGGCGGACGACGCGACGTTCGCCCACGCGGTGAGCAGGACGCAGGAGGCGAGCGCCGCCGTCTGCCAGGGGCGGGCGCGGTCCCGCAGCAGGATCGCGACCGCGACGCACGCGGCCGCGAGGGTGGCCGTGTGGGCGCTCGGGAACGTGTTCTCCAGGTATCCGTTGGCCCCGAGGTAGGGCCGGGTCAGGACGAGGTCCCGCAGCGCGGTCGCCAGCGCCAGGGCGACGAGCGGCAGGCTCGCGGCGGCGGCCAGCACCGGACGGGGTTCCCGCCGCGCGGCGGACACGAGCGCCCCCACCAGGCCGCAGGCCACGAGCCCCGGCAGGAGCGCCCGCACGAGCCGGGCGACGCCCGCGGCCGCCGGCTCGGGCGCGGCGAGCAGGGCGAGGCCGGCGACGTCAACCTGCTGCCCCGGCGCGGTGAGCACCGCCGTCACGAAGAGCGCGGCGCACAGGGCGGCCGACACGGCGGAGGCCGCCAGCGCGGCGCCGAGTGTGAACCGCCGCAGGGGAACCCGGGACCGTCGAGCCACGGTCACGGTCCGTGCTGCCCGGCACCGCTCACGAGGCGTTCGCCATCGTCCGGTCCAGCTCGGCCTCCACGTGCCGCGCGATCTCCAGCGACGCGGTGGCGGCGGGCGACGGAGCGTTGATGACGTGCACCTGCCGCGGGGCGGTGCGGATCAGGAAGTCGTCGACGAGGGATCCGTCGCGGTGCAGGGCCTGGGCGCGCACGCCGGCGGGGGCGGAGTGCAGGTCGTCGGCGGTGGTACCGGGAAGCAGCCGCGCCACGGACGCGGCGAACAGCGTGCGGGACATCGAGCGGGCCACCTCGGCGGCGCCGGGCACGAGGTTGCGCCCCGCCAGCCGCCACAGCCCGGGCCAGGACGCCGCGTCGGCGACGTCGCGCCACGCGACGTCGCGGCGCCGGTAGCCCTCGCGCGCGAGGGCGAGGACGGCGTTGGGGCCGGCGTGCACGTCGCCGTGCACGCCGCGCGTGAGGTGCACGCCGAGGAACGGGAACCGGGGGTCGGGCACCGGGTAGACGAGGCCGCGCACGCGGTCGGCCGCCCGGGGGGCGAGGTCGAAGTACTCGCCGCGGAACGGCACGATGCGCGCGCCGGGGTCGACGCCGCACGCCAGGGCCAGCCGGTCGGCGTGCAGGCCGCCGCACACGACGAGGGCGTCGGCGGCGAGTTCGTGCCGCTGGTGGCTGCGGACCACGTCGACGTCGAGGCGCACGTGCGTGCCCACCACCTCGGCCGCGTGCAGCGCGCGGCCGAGCAGCACGGTGCCGCCGGCGTCGCGCACCTGCCGGGCGAGGACGGCGCAGACCTCGCGGTAGTCGACGACGCCGGTCGTCTCCACGCGCAGGGCGCCGACGCAGGCGATGTCGGGCTCGTGCTCGCGCGCCTCGACGGGGTCGAGCTCGCGGACCGGGACCCCGTTGGCCGCGCCGCGCTCGGCCAGCGCGTGCAGCCGGTCGCGCTCGCCGGCGTCGGTGGCGACGACGAGCTTGCCCGTGGTGGCCACGGGCACGCCGTGCTCGGCGGCGAAGCGCGTCATGGAGGCGGCGCCGGCGACGCCGAGCCGGGCCTTGAGGCTGCCGGGCGCGTAGTAGAGGCCGGAGTGGATGACGCCGGAGTTGCGGCCGGTCTGGTGGCAGGCGAGCTCGTGCTCCTTCTCCAGCACCGTGACCTCGTCGCCGCGGCCGGCGAGGCGTGCCGCCGTCGCGAGCCCGATGATCCCGCCCCCGACGACGATGACGCGCACGTGGCCTCCCCGGTCCGGCAGACGGTGGCGGGCCGGGTCCCTGGCTCGGCCCGCCGCGTCCCAGCATGGCAGCCGGAGCGGCGCGTGAGGAGCGCCGCCGGGGTGAACGACGGGGTGAACCGTGGCGCAGGTCGCGCCACGACCTGCCGCGACGTGCGGCGCGAGGCGTGCGCCCTCCTGCATAGTGGGAGGAGCAGGACGCGGTCGGGCGCGCCCGTCGCGCGGCGTCGACGAGGAGGAACGGTCATGAGCCAGGACGACGGCAACCAGCCAGACCCGTACGCACCGCGGCCGGAGCAGCCGGCGGAGCCCCAGCCGCCGCAGCCGGGGGCGCCGCAGCCGGACGCGGCCCACGAGTACCCGTCCGCGCAGCACCCGGACCAGGGCGCGCCCCCGCCGGACCCCTACCAGCAGCCGCCGGGCTACCCGCAGCCGGGCGCGGGCCAGCAGCCGGGACCGGAGCCGCAGCCGGGCGGCGTGCCGGCGTACGGCGACCCGTCGCAGCAGTACGCGCAGCAGCCCTACGGCCAGCAGCAGCCGTACGGCCAGCAGCCGCCCGGGTACCCGCAGCAGCCGTACGCCCAGCCGTACGGGCAGCAGCCCTACGCGCCGTCGGCGGGCACGGACGGGTGGTCGATCGCGGCGCTGGTCACGGGCATCCTCGGCCTGGCGGTCGTGCCGGTGGTGCTGGGCATCATCAGCCTCTCGCGGATCTCGCGCACGGGGCAGCAGGGCAAGGGGATGGCGATCGCCGGCATCGTGCTGGGCGCGATCGGGATCGTCGCGTGGATCCTGTTCATCGTGTTCGCGGTGGCGTTCGTGTCCAACATCGACCCGGAGGACTTCAGGACGTCGTTCGACTCGTCCGCGCTCCTGCTGGTGCGGTAGCGCGCCCCGGCGGTTGCGAAGGTCCTGCGTGGAGTCCCGTCGGGCCTGCCGCCGGGGGCCGTCGGGTGGGTAGCATCGCGGGTCGGACGGCGCCCGGCGCGACGACGCACCACCGTGCGCGACGGCGTGGGCACCGGCCGTCCGGAACCGGCCGACGCCGCACCGACCTGGAGGACCATGAGCCACCCGCGCGGGTACGACGCCCACGACACCCCGCCCACCCGGGCGATCCCGCCGCGCGAGGACGGCACCCAGGTCGTGCCGGTCCCGGCGCCGCCGCCCGAGGGCGCCGGCACCCAGGTGCTCCCGCCGTACGGCGCGGACCGGACGGAGGTCTTCGCGGCGCAGGGCGCCGAGAGGACGCAGGTCTTCGCGGCCCAGGTCCTCGGGGCGCAGGGCGCCGACGCGACGCAGGTCTTCGCGGCGCAGGGCGCCGACGCGACGCAGGTCCTCGGGGCGCAGGGCGCCGACGCGACGCAGGCGCTGGCCCCGCAGGCCGCGGACCGGACCGAGGTGTTCGCGGCGCAGCCGCTCGACCGGACGCAGATGCTGGCCCCGCAGACGGCGGGCACGACCCCGCTGCCGGCTCCGCCGCTGCGGACTGCGTCGTCCCGGCCGGTGGGCTCGCGCCCGGCCCCCGGGGCCGCCCCCCAGGCGGCGGCCCCCGCTCCCGCACCGGCTCCGGCGCAGCGCCCGGCGCCGTCGGCCGCGCCGCCCTCGCCGTGGGCCGCGGCGCCGGCTCCCGCTCCGGCCGCCCCCGCGCACGCGGCCCGGCCCCCGCAGCGGCGCGGCACGGAGCCGTCGGCGGTGGCGGCCCTGGTCACCGGGATCTTCGGGTTCGTGGTGCCGCTGCTGGGCGTGGTCGCGATCGTGCTGGGCGGCGTGGGCCTGGACCGCACGCGCCGGCGCGGCACGGGCGGCCGCGGCATGGCGGCCACGGGGCTGACGTTCGGCTCGATCCAGGTGGTGTTCACGGCGATCGTCGTGATCGCGGGCCTGATGCTGTGGAACACGTACGGCGACGACATCGAGCAGGCCCTGGCGCAGGCCGAGGACCTCACGCAGACCGACCTGTCCGTCCCCGACCTGCTGCTGGGCGGCCTCTCGAGCGGCATGTCCTTCGACGACCTCCGGGACCTCGCCGGGACCCTCGGCGACGCCGACCGCCTGCAGGAGCTGGGCGGCCAGTGCCAGGCGGGCGACCCCACCTCCTGCGAGGACCTCCTGGGCAGCCTCCCGGACGGCATCCGCGACCAGCTCCCCGAGGACCTGAGCGGCCAGCTCCCGGGCCGCTGACCCCCCGCCGTCCGGCCCGTCGCCGACCAGGCGGTTGCGCACCTTCCGAGGCCTCGGAAGGTGCGCAACCGCCTGTTCGGCGTCCCGGGAGGGCGGCGTCGGAGGCGCGGCGTAGGCTGGTTCGGCACGCCCGGCACCCCGCCGATCGCACGGTTCCACGGCCCGACGACGGAGACGCCCCACGCCTCCGCCGTCCCCGGGAACCCCGTGCGTCCCGGGGAGAGCTGGGCCTGTCGTCGTGCCCGCATCGAGCTCCGACACACCAGCGCTCCGACACCTCAGCGCCCCGACCGACCAGCGCCCCGACCGCGTCGCACCAGAAGGACCTCGCATGAACCTCACCGGCATCGTCCCCGCCCTCCTCGCCGACCCCGGCGCCGCCGCCGCGCTGGAGCACGTCCGGGCGCGGGGCTTCGCCGACGTCGTGGGGCCGGTGGGCGTGCGCGCGCCGCTGCTGGCCGCGGCGGCCGAGCGGCGCCCGCTGGTGGTCGTCACGGCGACGGGCCGCGAGGCCGACGAGCTCGCCGCGTCCGTGCGCGCGTACCTGCCGGACGAGCGGGCGGACGAGGTCGCCGTCCTGCCCGCCTGGGAGACGCTGCCGCACGAGCGGCTCTCGCCCCGCGCGGACACGGTCGCGAAGCGGCTCGCGGTGTTCCGCCGGCTGGCGCACCCGGCGCCGGAGACCGGCCCGACCGGGCCGATCCGGCTGCTCGTCATGCCGGCCCGGGCGCTGCTGCAGCCGGTGGTCGAGGGCCTCGGCGAGCTGGAGCCGGTCGAGCTGCACACGGGGACGACGGCGGACCTCACGGACGTGTCGGACCGCCTCGTCGGCGCGGCCTACTCCCGCGTGGACATGGTGGAGCGCCGCGGCGAGTTCGCGGTGCGCGGCGGCATCCTCGACGTCTTCCCGCCCACCGAGGACCACCCGCTGCGCATCGAGTTCTGGGGCGACGAGGTGACGGAGATCCGCTGGTTCGCCGTCGCCGACCAGCGCTCGCTCGAGATCGCGGAGCAGGGCCTGTGGGCGCCGCCGTGCCGCGAGATCCTGCTGACCGACGTGGTGCGGCAGCGCGCGGCGGGCCTGGTCGAGCGCCTGCCCGGCGCGATCGAGATGCTCGACAAGCTCGCGGCCGGCGTCGCCGTCGAGGGCATGGAGTCCCTCGCTCCCGTGCTCGTGGACCGCATGGTGCCCGTGCTCGAGCTGGTGCCCGACGACGCGCTGCTCGTCATCGACGAGCCCGAGCGCGTGCGCAGGCGCGCCCATGATCTGGTCGCGACGACCGAGGAGTTCCTCGCCGCGGCCTGGACGGGGGCCGTCGCCGGGGGAGCGGCGCCCATCGACCTGTCGGCGGCGTCGTTCGAGACGTTCACCGAGGTGCGGGACGTCGCGGCCCGTCGCGGCCTGGGCTGGTGGACGCTGTCGTCGTTCGGCCTCGACGCGCCCACCACGGACGGGTCCGACGGGACCGAGGACGAGCTCGCGGGCAGCGCCGTCGCGCCGACGTCCGAGGTGGACGGCGTCACGACCTTCACCGTGGCCGCGCGCGACGTCGAGTCCTACCGCGGCGACCTGCAGCGCGCGCTCGACGACGTGCAGACGCTGCAGCGCGCGGGCTGGCGGCTGCTGCTCACCACGGAGGGCCACGGCCCCGCGAAGCGCATGGTCGAGCAGCTCTCCGCGGCGGACACGGCGGCGCGGCTCGTCACGGCGCTGGGGGAGGAGCCCGAGGGCGGGGTCGTGCTCGTCGCGCCCGCGCTGGTCGGCAAGGGCTTCGTGGCCACGGACCTGAGGCTCGCGGTGTTCAGCGAGTCCGACCTCACCGGTCGCCAGGGCTCCACGACGCGCGACATGCGCAGGATGCCGAGCCGGCGGCGCAACGTCGTCGACCCGCTGCAGCTGCGCGCCGGCGACTTCGTGGTGCACGAGCAGCACGGCGTGGGCCGGTTCGTCGAGATGGTGCAGCGCACGCTCGGCGCGGGGGCCAACGCGGCGACGCGCGAGTACCTCGTCATCGAGTACGCGTCGTCCAAGCGGGGCCAGCCGGGGGACCGCCTGTTCGTGCCGATGGACCAGCTCGACCAGGTCACCAAGTACACGGGCGGCGAGTCGCCGTCGCTGTCGAAGATGGGCGGCGCGGACTGGAAGAACACCAAGGCGCGCGCCCGCAAGCACGTGCGCGAGATCGCGGGCGAGCTCATCCGCCTCTACTCGGCCCGCATGGCCACGCAGGGCCACGCGTTCGGCCCGGACACGCCGTGGCAGCGCGAGCTCGAGGACGCGTTCGCCTACGTCGAGACGCCCGACCAGCTCGTGACCATCGACGAGGTCAAGGCCGACATGGAGAAGGCGGTGCCGATGGACCGCCTGATCTGCGGCGACGTCGGCTACGGCAAGACGGAGATCGCCATCCGCGCCGCGTTCAAGGCGGTGCAGGACGGCAAGCAGGTGGCCGTCCTCGTCCCGACGACGCTGCTGGTGCAGCAGCACTTCGACACGTTCTCCGAGCGGTACGCCGGGTTCCCCGTGACGGTGCGCGCGCTGTCCCGCTTCCAGTCGGACAAGGAGTCGGCGGAGACGGTCGAGGGGCTCGGCAAGGGCACCGTCGACATCGTCATCGGCACCCACCGCCTGCTCACCGGCTCGGTGCGGTTCAAGGACCTCGGGCTGGTGATCGTCGACGAGGAGCAGCGGTTCGGCGTCGAGCACAAGGAGACGCTCAAGCAGCTGCGCACCAACGTGGACGTGCTGGCCATGTCCGCGACGCCGATCCCGCGCACGCTGGAGATGGCCGTGACGGGCATCCGCGAGATGTCGACGCTCGCCACCCCGCCCGAGGAGCGCCACCCCGTGCTCACCTACGTGGGCGCCTACGAGGAGAAGCAGATCGCGGCGGCGACCCGGCGCGAGCTGCTGCGCGAGGGCCAGGTCTTCTACGTGCACAACAAGGTGGAGACCATCCAGAAGACGGCGTCGCGCCTCGCGGAGCTCGTGCCCGAGGCCCGGATCGGCGTGGCGCACGGCAAGATGAGCGAGCACCAGCTGGACCAGGTGATCCGCGCCTTCTGGGAGAAGGAGCTGGACGTGCTGGTCTGCACCACGATCATCGAGACCGGCCTGGACATCTCCAACGCCAACACCCTGATCCTGGAGCGGGCGGACGTGCTCGGGCTGTCGCAGCTGCACCAGCTGCGCGGCCGCGTGGGCCGTGGCCGCGAGCGCGCGTACGCCTACTTCCTGTACCCGCCGGAGCGGCCGCTGACGGACACCGCGCACGACCGGCTGTCGACCATGGCGGCGCACACCGACCTCGGCGCGGGCATGCAGATCGCGATGAAGGACCTGGAGATCCGCGGCGCCGGCAACCTGCTGGGCGGCGAGCAGTCGGGCCACATCGCGGGCGTGGGCTTCGACCTGTACGTGCGGATGGTGGGCGAGGCCGTGGCCGCCTTCCGCGGCGACGGGGAGGAGGAGCAGCCCGACGTCACCATCGAGCTGCCCGTGGACGCGCACCTGCCCGAGTCGTACATCGCCACGGAGCGGCTGCGCCTCGAGGCGTACCGGAAGATCGCCGCCGCGCAGGACGGGCCCGCCCTCGCCGAGGTGCGCGCCGAGCTCGTGGACCGCTACGGCACCCTGCCCGAGGTCGCCTCCGCCCTGTTCGACGTGGCGGACTTCCGCAACCACGCGCGCCGCGCCGGGCTCACCGACGTCACCGCGCAGGGCAAGTTCATCCGGTTCGCGCCGGTGGAGCTCGCGGAGTCCGCGCAGCTGCGCCTCAAGCGGCTGTACCCGGGCACGATCCTCAAGCCGGCCATCCGCGCGGTCCTCGTGCCCTTCCCGACGACGGCGCGCATCGGCGGCCGGCCCCTGCGCGGCGCGGAGGTGCTCGCGTGGGCGCGCCAGCTCATCGACGCCGTGGTCCTCGGGGAGGTCTCCGCCGCCGCGAGCGTGGGCACGGCCGCGCGCTGACGGGCGGGCCGGCGGGAGGAACGACAGGGGCCGACGGCGGGGGTCAGCCGAACGACTGCGCGGTCGCCCGGTCGACGTCGACCAGGTAGACGATCCGCTCCTCGCCGCGCGGGTAGTCGGCGCCGGTGTACGCGCGGGCGAGGCGGTCCACGGCCGCCCAGCCCGCGTCGCCGAGCAGCACCCGGACCACGTGGCCGCGCAGCATCGCCATCTCCCACGACCGCTCGGTGTGCGTGACGGAGACCGCGACGCGCGGGTCGCGGTCCACGTTGCGACCCTTCTGCGACCGGGGCCCGGTGAGGAAGGCCAGCCGGTCGCCCTCCCACCCCACCCACAGGGGCACGCTGTGCGGCGACCCGTCCGGCAGCAGCGTCGCGAGGTGCGCGACGTGCGGCTCGGCGACGAGCGTGCGGGCGAGGTCGGGCAGGTGCGCGGGGCCGGGCAGCGGTGCCGGGCCGGCCGCCGGAGCGGTGGTCATGCAGGGGACGACCGGCGCACCGCGCGGAACTGAGCGCCCGCCCCGCTTTCACCTCGTTTCGGCAGGTGGGAACGGCCACGCGTCCCTAGCATGAGCCGGAGGGGGCGCCGTGCGGGGCCCGCCCGCGCCGTCCCGGCGCGGGGCCCCGGCGACGGGCGACGGACGGAGGCCACCATGAGCGGGACGACCGACGGGACGGGCGCCGGGCTGCCGGAGGACCAGGCGGCGCGCCTGGCCGCGCTCGAACGGGAGAACGCCGAGCTGCGCGCGCGGCTGGCCGCCGGCGGCCCGCCGGTCGTCGTGGCCGCGCCCCCGCCCGCCCGGCGGGAGCCGCGCCACCGGGGTCGTGCGGCGGCCGCCGTCGTGCTGGTCGTCCTCGGCGCGCTGCTCGCGCCCGTCGCGGTGGTGGCCGCGTGGGCGGAGCGCACGCTCACCGACACGGACCGGTACGTCGCCACGGTGGGCCCGCTCGCGTCGGACCCCGCGATCCAGGGCGCCGTCGCCGGGCGGCTCACCGACGTGGTGATGCAGCAGATCGACGTCCAGGCCATCCTCGGCACCGTGGTCGACGGGCTGGAGCAGCAGGGCGTCGGGCCGCGCGCCACGGACGCGCTCACCCAGCTCGAGGGGCCGCTCACCAGCGGCGTCGAGTCGTTCGTGCGCCGCGCGGCCGACGGCGTCGTGACCAGCGACGCGTTCCAGGACGCCTGGGTGCAGGCCAACCGGGTGGCGCACCAGCAGCTCGTCGCGACGATGAAGGGCGAGGGCGGCGAGCTGCTGCAGATCGGTCAGGACGGCCAGCTCACCATCCAGCTCTCCGGCATGATCGACCTGCTCAAGCAGCGCCTGGTGGACCGGGGGCTCGGGATCGCGGCGAGGATCCCGGAGGTGAACGCCACGTTCACCCTCATGCAGACGTCGCAGCTGGTGCAGGTGCAGAACCGGTACGCCCAGCTCGTGGCGCTGGGCACGTGGCTGCCGTGGATCTCGCTCGCCCTGCTGGCGGCCGGCGTGCTCGTCGCGCGGCACAAGTCGCGCACCCTCGTGGTGGCCGGGCTGTCGCTCGCGGCCGCGATGGTGCTGCTCGCCGTCGGGCTCGCGATCGCGCGGGGGCTGTACATCGACGCGCTCAAGGACGTGGTGCTGCGGCTGGACGCCGCCGAGGTGCTGTTCGACCAGGTCGTGTCGTTCCTGCGCGTCGCGCTGCGCACGGTGGGCGTGCTCGGCCTGGTGGTCGCGCTCGTCGCCTACCTGGGCGGGAGCAGCGCGTCGGCCCGCTCCCTGCGCGCGGGCGCCGGGCGCGGGTTCGCGTGGGTGCGGGACTACGGCGAGGGGCGCGGCGTGTCGACCGGGCCGGTGGGCACGTGGCTGGGCCGGTACCGCACCCTGGTCCGCGTGGTGATCATCGTCGTCGCCGCGCTGGTGCTGCTGCTCGCGGGCAGCCCCACGCCGGGGCTCATCATCGGCACGGCCCTGGTGGCCGGCGTCCTCATCGCCCTGCTGGAGCTGGTGGCGCGGCCGCCCCTCCCCGAGGACGAGGCCCCCGCGGACGACGGCTCCGGGCCGCCCGACCTGCCGGCCGCGGCGCAGCCCGGGCACTGACCGACCCTACGAGCACGGGTAGCGCGTGCCGACGTCGTGCCGGTGCGGTGAACGTGCGGGCGCGGAAGGCCCGGCGCGCGGGGCGCCCCGCTAGCGTGGCGCGTCGTGACCACCACCGACGTCGAGATCACCGCCGACCTCGTCCGCGACCTGCTGCGCGAGCAGCACCCGGACCTCGCCGACCTCCCGCTGCGCCTCGGCGCCCGCGGGTGGGACAACCAGCTCTGGCGCCTGGGCGACGACCTCGCCGTCCGGCTCCCGTGGGCGACGGACAGCGCCGACGCGCTGCTGCGCAAGGAGCACGCCTGGCTGCCCGGCCTCGCGCCGCTCCTGCCGCTGCCGGTCCCCGTGCCGCAGCGGCTCGGCGAGCCCGGCGCGCTGTTCGGACGGCCGTGGATCGTCACGACGTGGGTGCCCGGCGAGCCCGCCGACCGCGCACCCCTCACCGCCCCGGAGGCGGCCGGCGACCTGGCCGGGTTCCTGTCCGCGCTGCACCGGCCCGCCCCCGACGGCGCGCCCGCGGGCCGCGGCCGCGGCGGCCCCCTGGCGGAGCACACCGACGGGTTCGAGCAGGGGCTCGCGGAGACGGTCGAGCGCGGGCTGGTCACCGACCCGGAGGCCGTGCGCGCCGTCTGGCAGGACGCGCTCGCCGCTCCGGCGTGGGACGGCCCGCCGGTGTGGCTGCACGCCGACCTGCACCCGGCCAACGTCGTCACCGCGGACGGCGGCCTGTGCGGCGTCGTCGACTTCGGCGACCTCTGCGCGGGCGACCCGGCCTACGACCTCTCCGCCGTGTGGCGGCTGCTGCCCGCCGGCACGGAGGGCGCGTTCTACGCCGCCTACCGGCCCGGAGCCGACGAGGCCACCCGTCGCCGCGCCCGCGGGTGGGCGGCGGCCGCCGCGCTGGGCGGCCTGCTCGTCGGCGAGGCGGGCGTGCACGGCCGTCCGGGCGGCAAGGCCACCTGGGGCCCGCCGGCCCGCGCCTGCCTGGCCCGCCTCGTCGCGACGGTGTGACCCGAGGGCGCCCGGCCGCGGACGCCGACCCGTCCGGCCGCGCGTAGCGTGGACGTCGTGGAGCTCACCGCGGACGCCGTCGTCGCGGACCTGCGCGCGGTCGCGGACCCGGCGGCGCACCCGAACCGGCACTACGCGGGGCCGGGCGAGGTGCTGGGCGTGCGGATGGGCACGCTCTTCGACGTGGCGAAGCGGTACGCCGCGATGCCGCTCGACGAGGTGCACCGGCTGCTCGACGAGCCCGCGTACGAGCCGCGGCTCGCCGCCTTCTGCGTGCTGGACTTCGCGGTGCGGCGGCGGGTCACGGACGCCGAGCGGGAGCCGCGCTACCGCGTCTACCTCGACCGCCACGACCGCATCGACACGTGGGACATGGTGGACCGGGCGGCGCCGCGGGTCGTCGGGGTCTACCTGCGGGACCGCTCGCGGGAGCCGCTGTTCGAGCTGGCGCGCTCGGACGACCCGCTGCGCCGCCGCACGGCGCTCACCGCGCCGCTGGCGTTCACCCGGCCGCCGCACCCGGACGGCATCGCGGACCTGCTCCGCCTCGTCGAGCTCCTGCACACCGACCCGGACCCGGTGGTCCGCCGGCCCGTCGGCATCGCGCTCAAGCACGCCGGCGCCGCCGACCCTGCGGCCGTGCGCGCGTTCCTCGACCGGATGGGCGACGCGCTCCCGGCACCGGTGCGTCGCGAGGCGCGGCTGAAGCTGCCCGCCGACCCGTGACCCCGGGTCAGGCGGGACCGCCGTCGCCCGTGGCCCGGCCGAGCTGGCCGGCGATGCGTCGTTCGAGGGCGTCGGTGGCCGCGTCCGGCAGGGCGAGGATGCCCTCGAGCTCCTTCGTCGCGCGCCGGTAGGCCGACTGCCGCTCCGCCTGCGAGGAGCCCTCGTCGTCGGCCAGCGCGAGGAGCTTCTTGGCGCGGTCGAGGGCCTGGCGCTCCGCCGGCGAGAAGTCCGACGCCCGTCGGCGTCGTGCCTCCCGCTCGGCGATGTCGAACCGCACCTGCATCTCGCGCACCGCGTCGCGGTACCGGTCCAGGCGGCGCCGGTCGCGCAGCGCGTCCAGGTTCTCGGGACGCAGGTCCTCCGCCTCCCGCCGCGCGCGGTGGAAGTCCACGGTGACCTGCTCGCGCATGTCGGACATCAGCGGGTACTCGACGGCCTTCACGGCGTCGAGCTCGTACTCCAGCCAGCGGTGCTGGGTCTCGTCGTGCGCGGCCACGGTGCGCTCGATCTCGCGGGAGAGCGCCTCGTCGTCGGCCTGCGCGGCCTGCTCGCCGGCGTGCTTGAGGCGGTACATCTCGATCTTGTCGCGCCGTCGCCGCTCGTCCCACACCTGGGCACCGCGGATCCACCCGCCGACGATGCCGCTCAACGGGAAGACCAGCCACCAGTAGGAACCGAGGAAGTCCCACATGCCGTGCACCCTCCCACGCTAGCGGGGGTGACCGCTCCGTGGTCGGGGGCGCCCGGGGTGGAGGGCCGGTCTAGGCTGGGGGCGTCAACCCAGCACCGTCGCGGGCGTCAGCGGCCCCGGGCACCTTCGCCTGGGCCTTGCCGCGCGGTCGCCTGCGAGCCCCGTCTGAAGGAGCAGCCCGTGGCAAGCATCGAAGCCGTTGGAGCACGCGAGATCCTCGACTCGCGCGGCAACCCCACCGTCGAGGTGGAGATCGCGCTGGACGACGGCACGTTCGCCCGTGCGGCCGTCCCGTCGGGCGCCTCGACCGGCGCCTTCGAGGCCGTCGAGCGTCGTGACGGCGACAAGGGGCGCTACCTGGGCAAGGGTGTCGAGGGTGCGGTCAACGCCGTCATCGACGACATCGCCCCCGAGCTCATCGGCTACGACGCCGAGGAGCAGCGCATCATCGACCAGACCCTGATCGAGCTGGACGGCACCCCGAACAAGGGCAAGCTGGGCGCCAACGCGATCCTCGGCGTCTCGCTCGCGGTCACGAAGGCGGCCGCGAAGTCGGCCGGCCTCGACCTGTTCCGCTACGTCGGCGGTCCCAACGCGCACGTCCTGCCGGTGCCGATGATGAACATCGTCAACGGCGGGTCGCACGCCGACTCGACCGTGGACTTCCAGGAGTTCATGATCGCGCCGATCGGCGCGCCGACCTTCAAGGAGGCCCTGCGCACCGGCGCCGAGGTCTACCACGCGCTCAAGAGCGTGCTGAAGGGCAAGGGCTTCTCCACGGGCCTCGGCGACGAGGGCGGCTTCGCCCCCGACCTGCCGTCGAACGTCGCCGCCCTGGACCTCATCGTCGAGGCGATCGAGAAGGCCGGCTTCGCGCCGGGCTCCGACGTCGCGATCGCGATGGACGTCGCCGCCACCGAGTTCTTCAAGGACGGCGCGTACCACTTCAAGAACGGCGAGGTGCACTCGACCGAGGACATGATCAAGCTCTACGAGAGCATGGTCGCGAACTACCCGATCGTCTCCATCGAGGACCCGCTGTCCGAGGACGAGTGGGGCGCCTGGACCCAGTTCGTGGCCGAGGTCGGCGACAAGGTGCAGGTCGTCGGCGACGACCTGTTCGTCACCAACCCGGAGCGCCTCGCCCGCGGCATCGAGGAGAAGGCCGCCAACTCGCTGCTGGTCAAGCTCAACCAGATCGGCACGCTCACCGAGACGCTCGACGCCGTCACGCTCGCGCAGCGCAACGGCTTCACCACGATGACCTCGCACCGCTCCGGCGAGACCGAGGACACCACGATCGCGGACCTGTCCGTGGCCACCAACGCCGGCCAGATCAAGACCGGTGCCCCGGCCCGCGGCGAGCGCATCAACAAGTACAACCAGCTCCTGCGCATCGAGGAGGCGCTGGACGACGCCGGTCGTTACGCCGGCCGTTCCGCCTTCCCGCGCTTCCAGGGCTGACACCCCGGAGGCTCGCAGGACCTGACCGTCGGCCGGTCGCCCCCACGGGGCGGCCGGCCGTCGTCGTCCCGCCGTCCGCATCGAGCGTGCTGACTTGATCCTCAAGCGAGCCCGTCGAGGATAAAATCAGCAACCGCGAGACCGGCCCGGGCGGGCGCGCCCCCCCCGGGCCCCGGGCGCGCCGCGGCG
>NZ_JBHVHP010000004.1:52794-75898 GCF_042799955.1 Isoptericola sp. NPDC057653
CCCGGCGGCTGCCTCTTTTGTTAATATGACCCGGGGCCCCCCCCCCCCCCGCACCGCGGGTGCTCATTTCACCCTCACCCGGCCCGTTCGGGTAAAACCCCCCCACGCTCGATCCCGGAGCTGGCGGGCGCGCCGACGACGGTCCCCGGTCGCGGCGGTGCGGATCGGCAGAATCGGGGCGTGCCTGCACGTCGCCCGACCTCTCCCGCCGCCCGCCGCCCGGCGTCGCGGCCCTCGGGCGCGCGCGGCTCCGCGCGGCCCACGACGACGGCGAACGGCTCGGTCGGCGCGCCGCCGTCGGCCCGAACCCAGTCGTCGGCCTCGAAGTCGTCGGCCTCGAAGTCGTCGGGAGCGAAGGCCGGGGCGAAGGGCGGGGCGAAGGGCGCGGGGTCCAGGTCCGGGTCGAAGGCCGGCACGAAGGCGTCGGGCACGGGGCGGACGACGGCGAAGGGCTCGGCGGGCCGGAGGGGCTCGCGCCGCCCGGCGGGCCCGGCGCGCGAGGACCGGCGCCGCAGCCGCTACGGGCTGGTGCTGCCCGAGGTGCTCACCGTCCGGCTCATCGTGCTGTCGGTGGTGGTGCTCCTCGCGGTGGTGCTGCTGCTGCCGACGGTGCGGGGCGCGGTGCAGCAGTCGCACGAGCTGGACCGGCTGCGCACGGAGCTCTCGTCGAACCAGGCCGAGCGGGACCGCCTGGAGGTGGAGCTCGGCCGCTGGGACGACCGGTCGTACGTCGAGGAGCAGGCGCGGTCGCGGCTCAGCTTCGTCATGCCGTCGGACAAGGTGTGGCGCGTGGTGGACCCGGACGCGGCGGGCGGCGACGACGTCGACCCCGTGACCGGCGAGGCCGTGAGCTCCGGGCCGGTCGGCACGACGCGCGGCCCGACCGTGCCCTGGTACCAGTCGGTGTGGGAGTCGGTGCAGGTCGCCGACGGGCCGGCGGGTACGGGCGAGGGCGCCGGCGGGACGCCGGAGAGCACGCCGAGCCCGTCGTCGTCCGGGGACGGCTGACCCGGACCGTCAGCGGGCGGGGTCGAACCCGAGCCCGGCGCCGATGCTCGCGGCGGCGTCGAGCACCACGGGCGCGAGCGCCTCGACCCGCGCCGGCGGCATGGCCGGGCGCCGCGCGGAGACGCTGATCGCGGCCACGATGGCGCCGCCCGCGTCGCGCACCGGGGCGGCGACGCACAGCACGCCGGGCTCGTTCTCCTCCAGGTCGAGCGCGACGCCGCGGCGCGCGGACGCCGTCATGACGGCGACGAACTGGTCGGCGGTGAGGATCTCCGCCTCCGGCTCGCCGGCGGTGGCGCCCACCCGGCGCTCCGCGAGGAACTGGCCGCGCCAGCGGTCGGGCCGGTCGAGCAGCAGCGCCTTGCCGATCCCGGTGCGGGTCAGGGGCATCCGGTGGCCGGTCCGGGAGCGCGTCGGCTCCCCGCGGGTGCCGGGGATCTTGTCGAGGTAGAGCACCTGCCCGCGGTCCTCGACGGCGAGGTGCACGGTGTCGGACACCCGCGCGTGCAGCGCGCGCAGGGGCGCGGCGGCGACCGCCGCGACGGGGTTCTCCTGGAGCGCCTGGTAGCCCAGCTCGATGAGCGCGGGGCCGAGCGCGTACCGGTCGTCGAGCCGCCGCAGGTACCCGGCCGCGACCAGCAGCTGCAGCAGCCGGTGGGTGGTGCTGCGCCCGACGCCGGTCTCGGCGACCACGTCACGGAGCCGGTCGTGCCCCCGGGCGACGGCGTCGACGACGGCCAGCCCGCGCGCCAGGGTCTGCGTGCCTGGCGGGGCGGGCACCGGTCGCGTCGTCACGGGGCGAGGCTATCCCGATTATCGGGAAAGCTGCCCGGTTCCGCGGCGGCGGACCTAGCGTCCCGGCCATGCCCGATACCGCCCCCCGCCGCGACGCCGCGCTGGTCGCCGTCGACTGGGGCACGTCGGCCTTCCGCGCCTGGCTCCTGGACGACGCCGGCGGCGTGCTCGACGAGGTCCGCTCGGCCGACGGCTCGCTGCGCACCTCCGCGGGCGCGGCCACGGCCGCCGACCGCTCCGCCGCGTTCGCGCGGACCTTCGTCGCGCGGTGCGGGGCCTGGCTCGCCCGCCGCCCCGGGCTGCCCGTGGTGGTCGCGGGCATGGCGGGCAGCGACCACGGCTGGGCGGACGCCGGCTACCTCGACGTGCCCGTCGGCCTCGACCGGCTGGCCCACCACCTGACGGCCGCGCCCACCGACGCACCCGCGGCGGGCGGCGTCGTGCACCTCGTGCCCGGGCTACGCGTGCCGGGGCGTCGCGGACCAGGCCCGGACCCGGACGTGCTGCGGGGCGAGGAGGTGCAGCTCCTGGGCGCGCTCGCGGCGTCGCCGGACGGCGCCGCCCTCCCCGCGCAGGTGGTGCTGCCCGGCACGCACGCGAAGTGGGTGCGGCTGGACGGCGGCCGCGTCGCCGGCTTCTCCACCGCCATGACGGGCGAGGTGTTCGCCCTCCTGCTGCGCGACAGCGTCCTCGCCCGGCTGGCCGACGGCGGTCCGGGGCCGGAGCCGTCGCCCGCCTTCGACCGCGGCCTCGACGCCGAGGCCGAGCACGGCGACGACCGGGGCCTGCTGACGCTGCTCTTCACGGGCCGCACGCTGGCGCAGGCGGGCCGCCTCGCGCCGGGCGACGTGGCCGACTACGTCTCCGGCCTGCTCGTGGGCTCGGAGGTGCGGCACGCGCTGCGCTCGGCCCCCGCCAGCGAGGTCGCGGTCGGGGGAGAGGGCGCCCTCGCCCTGCGGTACCGGCGCGCGCTGGTCCGGCACGGCGCGGCCGCGCGCCCCCTGGGTGACGACCTGGCCCGCCGCGGCCTGTGGCGCGTCGCCGCGGGCGCCGGCCTCGTCGCCGCGACCGCCGCGCCGCGCACCGCAGCACCTGCCACCACGCCCGCCGCGACGCCGACCACGGAGGTCCGCCCATGACACCGCCCGCCACCGGCCTGGTCGCCATCCTGCGCGGGGTCACGCCCGCGGAGGCGGCGGCCGTGGCCCTCGCCGCCCTGGGGGCGGGCTTCGACGCCGTCGAGGTGCCGCTCAACTCGCCGGACCCGCTGGAGTCGGTGCGGCGCGTGCGCGCCGCGGCCGGCCCCGACGCCCGGGTGGGCGCGGGGACCGTCCTCACCCCCGACGACGTGCGGCGCGCCGCCGACGCCGGGGCCTCGCTCGTCGTGTCCCCGAACACCCGGCCCGACGTCGTCGCCGAGACCGTCCGGCTCGGCCTGGAGAGCTACCCGGGGGCGGCGACGCCCACCGAGGCGTTCGCCGCGCTGGACGCCGGGGCCACGGGCGTGAAGGTCTTCCCGGCCACCGCCGTCGGCGTACCCGGGCTGCGCGCGTGGGCGAGCGTGCTGCCCGCGGGCACGCGCCTCGTGCCGGTCGGCGGCGTCGACCTGACGACGCTGGCCGCGTGGGCCCGCGCCGGCGCGGACGGCGCGGGCGTCGGCACGTCCCTGTACCGGCCCGGAGACGCCGCGGCCGAGGTCGGAGCGCGGGCCGCCGCGCTCGTGCACGAGTGGAGGAACCCGTGAAGATCACGTCGCTGACGACGTACGCCGTCCCGCCCCGCTGGCTGCTCCTCAAGATCGAGACGGACGCGGGGATCGTCGGCTGGGGCGAGCCCGTCCTCGAGGGCCGCGCGGCGACCGTCGCGGCCGCCGTCGAGGAGCTGGCGGACTACCTGGTCGGCAAGGACCCGCGCCGCGTCGAGGAGCACTGGACCGTGCTGTACCGGGGCGGCTTCTACCGCGGCGGCGGCATCCACATGAGCGCGCTCGCGGGCATCGACCAGGCGCTGTGGGACATCACCGGCAAGGCGCACGACGCCCCCGTGCACGAGCTGCTGGGCGGGCGCGTGCGCGACCGGATCAAGGTCTACTCGTGGATCGGCGGCGACCGCCCCGCGGCCACGGCGGAGGCGGCCCGCGAGGCCGTGGCCCGCGGGTTCACCGCGGTGAAGATGAACGGGCCGGAGGAGCTCCAGTACCTCGACACCCGCGACAAGGTCGAGCGGGTGGTGGCGAACGTCGCGGCCGTGCGCGAGGCCGTCGGGCCCGACGTCGGCATCGGCGTCGACCTGCACGGCCGCGTGCACCGCCCGATGGCGCGCGTCCTGCTGGAGGCGCTGGCGCCCTACCACCTGATGTTCGTCGAGGAGCCGGTGCTGTCGGAGCACGTGGACGGGATCGCGGACGTGCTGCGCGCGTCGACCACCCCGATCGCGCTGGGGGAGCGGCTCTACTCGCGGTGGGACTTCAAGGACGTCATCACCTCGGGCGTCGTCGACGTGATCCAGCCCGATCTGTCGCACGCCGGCGGCATCACCGAGGTCCGCAAGATCGCGGCGATGGCGGAGGCGTACGACATCGCCGTGGCCCCCCACTGCCCGCTGGGCCCGGTCGCGCTCGCCGCGTGCCTGCAGCTCGACGCCGTCGCGTACAACGCGGTCATCCAGGAGCAGAGCCTCGGCATCCACTACAACACCGGCAACGACCTGCTCGACTACGTGGTCGACCCGTCCGTGTTCGCGTACGCCGACGGGATGGTCGAGATCCCGCGCGGCCCCGGCCTGGGCATCGAGGTGGACGAGGACTACGTGCGCGAGCGCGCGGCCGTCGGGCACCGGTGGCGCAACCCCGTGTGGCGGCACGCCGACGGCTCGGTGGCCGAGTGGTGAGCCGCCGGCGCCACGGCATCCCCGGTCCCGGGAGAGAATGAGGGCTGCCCCGCCCGCGAACGCCACCGAGGACACCGTGACCGACCAGCCCGCAACGCCCACCGACGAACGGCTCGCCACCGACCAGGCCGCCGTCACCGACCGTGACCTCGAGGTGCTCGCCGAGCAGCTCGGGCGCACGCCGCGCGGCGTCGTCGGCATCGCAGCGCGGTGCGTGTGCGGCCGCCCGCTGGTCGTGCGGACCGCGCCGCGCCTGCCCGACGGCACGCCGTTCCCCACGACCTACTACCTCACCCACCCGGGCGCCGTCGCGGCCGCGTCGCGGCTGGAGGCGGACGGCGTGATGAAGGAGATGACCGAGCGTCTCGGCGAGGACGAGGAGCTCGCGGCCGCCTACCGGCGCGCGCACGAGCACTACCTCGCGCAGCGCGCGGAGCTCGGCCGGGTCGAGGAGATCGAGGGCATCTCGGCGGGCGGGATGCCCACGCGCGTCAAGTGCATCCACGTGCTGATGGGCCATGCCCTGGCCGCCGGCCCGGGCGTCAACCCGCTCGGCGACGAGGCCCTCGCCCTGGTCCGCGACCAGTGGCGCCCGGACCGCTGCTCCTGCTGACGGGCCTTCGTCACACGGGCCGCGCACCGGCAGGCGCGGCGTCGGTGGTGAATGAGAAGGTGTCGCCCGTGACCGAACGCTCCACGACCACCCGGGTCGCCGCCATCGACTGCGGCACCAACTCGATCCGCCTCCTCGTCGCCGACGTCGCCCCCGACGGCACCCTCACCGAGGTCGACCGTCAGCTGCGCATCGTGCGCCTCGGTCAGGGCGTCGACCGCACCGGCGAGCTCGCCCCCGAGGCGCTGGCGCGCACGCTCGAGGCGTCGCGCGACTACGCCGCGGTGATCGCGGACACGGGCGCCACGCGGGTCCGCTTCGTCGCCACGTCGGCCACGCGCGACGCGCGCAACCGGCAGGAGTTCTTCGACGGCGTGCGCGCGGCCCTCGGCGTCGACCCCGAGGTGGCCTCGGGGCGCGAGGAGGCGGAGCTGTCGTTCCGCGGCGCGACGGCGGGCGTGTCCGGCGACCACCCCGGCCCGTACCTCGTCGTGGACCTCGGCGGCGGCTCGACCGAGCTGGTGCTCGGCACGACGACGCCGGAGGCGGCGCTGTCCATGGACGTCGGCTCGGTGCGCATGACGGAGCGGCACCTGCACTCCGACCCGCCCACGCCGGGCGAGGTGGACGCCGCGCGGGCCGACGTGCGCGCCGCGCTCGACGAGGCCGCGCGGACGGTCCCGTTCGGCCGCACCACCACGCTGGTCGGCCTCGCCGGCTCGGTCACCTCCGTCACCGCGCACGCCCTCGAGCTGCCGGAGTACCGGCGCGAGCGCGTGCACGGCGCCGTCCTCGGCGTCGACCAGGTGCTCGCCGCCTGCGACGACCTGCTGCACCGCAGCCGCGCCGAGCGCCTCGCGCTCGGCTTCATGCACCCCGGCCGCGCGGACGTCATCGGCGCCGGCGCGCTGGTCTGGTCGGAGGTCGTGCGCCGCGTGCGCGACGACGTCGCCGCCGCGGGCGGCACGCTGACCGACGTCGTGACCAGCGAGAGCGACATCCTCGACGGCATCGCCCTCTCGCTCGCCTGACCTCCCTGTCCCCGCCGACCAGGCGGTTGCCACCGGTATGAGGGAGCCGACGCGCCCATACCGGCGGCAACCACCTGGTCGGCGACGGCCCCTCGTCCGCGACACGACGGTGCGTCCTCCGTCCACTAATGCGCATACCGCACTAGTGTCTGTCGCGAAGCAGTCGGGAGGAGAGGGTCGATGGACACGACGCAGCTGCTCAAGGGGGTGCTCGACGCGGCGGTCCTCGCCGTGGTCGAGAGCGAGGACGGGTACGGGTACGACGTGGTGCGGCGCCTGCGCGCCCAGGGGCTCGACGACGTGGGCGACGCGTCGGTCTACGGCACCCTCCGGCGGCTGTACGCCGCGGGGGCGCTGACCAGCTACGTCGTGCCGTCGGAGTCCGGACCGCACCGCAAGTACTACGGCATCACCGCCCACGGGCGGCAGATGCTTGCCATCCAGCGCAAGGAGTGGCAGGAGTTCGCCGGCACCGTCGGCGGCCTCCTCGGGAACAGGGACGAGGCAGCCTGATGACGATCGACGACACCGTGGGGTCCGGCGACGACGCCCGCCCCCTGCTCGGCACCGTGCTCGGCGCGCACGCCCGTGGGTACGCGCAGGCGATCCGGCTGCAGCTCGCCGACCTCGGCCCGGAGGTCGTCGACGAGCTGACCGACGGGCTCGAGGCCGACCTCGCCGAGGCGTTCAGCGATGCTGCGGCGCCGCTGGCCCTCGCGGGCTCGGATTCCGGTGACGACGTCGCGCTCGACCTCGCCGCCCACTTCGGGCCGGCGCAGGCGTACGCGGCCGAGCTGCGTGCCGCCGCGGGCCTGCCCGCTGCCCTCCCCGCCGCGGCGGGGCGTGCTGGGAGGCGTTCCTTCGCCGCACGGCGGGCGCTGCTCGCCGACCGCTGGCGCCGCGCGTGGCATCCCGTGACCAGCACGCCCCAGTGGGAACGGCTGCGCGTGCTCGGGCGCGAGCTGCGTCCCGCCTGGTGGGTGGCGCGCGGGTGGGTCGTCGGCGCGCTGCTGGTCGCCTGGTTCACGTGGTCCACCGACGGGAGCCCGTCGCTCGTCCCGGGGAACTTCGGCGAGCTGATGATCATGGCCGGGAGCGCCCTCGTGAGCGTGCAGTGGGCGCGCGGTCGGTGGTTGCCCGGCCGGTGGCAGCACCGGCTCACCGTCGCGGCGTCCGTCGTCGCCGTGCTGGCCGTCCCGGCGGTGGCCAGCGCGACCCACGACCAGAGCGTCTTCGGCACGCAGGACGACGCGAACGCAGCGGCCGACGGCTACTCCTACGGAGCCGACACCGTGTCCTACGGGGACGGGTACACGGGTGACGACGGCGTCTGGGTGGAAGGGCGGCAGGTGGCGAACCTGTTCGTCTATGACGCGCAGGGGAAGCCGCTGCGCGACGTGCAGGTCTTCGACGACCGCGGTCGTCCGGTGCGCACCGTGCCGAGCGGCGGCGTCGACCAGACGTGGACTGTGCCGGACGTCCCCGGATCCTGGTACTTCCGCCCTGCGACGGCGGAGGACGGCCGGCAGCGCTGGAACGTCTATCCGATGCGCGCCGTGCCCGACTCCGAGATGGAGTGGTCGGACGACGCGGACGCGTTCGAGCCGCCGGTCGGAGTGCAGCCGCAGGACATGCCGTGGCCGTTCCTTCAGGCCCCCACGTCGGTCGGTGACCCCGCCGCCGAGGACGGGGCGGACGAAGCCGAGGGCGCGGCGCAGGACCAGCCGGAGCAGAAGGGCGGCGCCCCCGCGACGGACGCGCCGTCGTCGGGCACCGGCACCGGCACAGGGTCGAAGGGCGCCAGGGAGTCCTCGTCCGCGGGTGCGGCGACGGACGCCCGCACGTCGTCGACCGTGGCCGCGGGGCGCTGACCTGCGACGGCGCCGCGGGGTGGCGCGGTGGCCGCCCCGCCGGCGGCGGCCGGGGGTCGCACCGTGGACGCCTCGACTGCAGGGCTCCGGGGCGGTCGTAGAATGGTGTTCATGCCTCAGAACGTTCTGTCGTCGGACACCTCTGTCCAGGACGCGCCCGCAGCGGCGCCGCGGCCCCGTAAGGTTCCCCGCATCGTCGTCCTCGGCGGTGGTTCCGTCGGCCTCTACGCGGCGCGTCGTCTGCGCCGCAAGCTCGGGAAGAAGGACGCGGCGATCGTCGTCGTCGACCCGCGTCCGTACATGACGTACGCGCCCTTCCTGCCCGAGGCGGGCGCCGGCTCGATCGACGCCCGCGACGTCGTGGCCCCGCACCGCAAGGCGCTCAAGGGCATCGACGTGCTGCAGGGCAAGGTCACCCGCATCGACCACGGCGACCACAAGGTCACGATCCACCCCGAGGAGGGGCCGGACTACGAGGTCTCCTACGACCAGCTCGTCGTCGGCCTCGGCTCCGTCTCCCGCACGCTGCCCATCCCGGGCCTCGCGGAGAACGCGATCGGCTTCAAGAACGTGGAGGAGGCCATCGCGGTCCGCAACCACGTGCTCAACCGCATGGACGTCGCGTCCTCCACGTGGGACGCGGAGGCGCGCAAGCGCATGCTCACGTTCACGTTCGTCGGCGGCGGCTTCGCGGGCATCGAGGCCCTCGCCGAGATCGAGGACATGGCGCGCTACGCCACCCGCAACTACCCGACGATCGACGTCGACGACCTGCGCTTCGTCATGATCGAGGGCTCGAACCGCATCCTCCCCGAGGTCTCCGAGCCGATGGGCCTGTGGGCGCTCGACGAGATGAAGAAGCGCGGCATCGAGTTCCACCTGAGCACGTTCCTGTCGTCGTGCGTGGACGGCCACGTCGTCACCTCGACGGGCGTCGAGTTCGACACCGAGACGATCGTGTGGACCGCGGGCGTCAAGGCGAACCCGGTCATCAAGGAGGACTCGGACCTCCCGTTCGACAAGCTGGGCCGCGTCATCGTCAAGCCGACGCTGCAGGTCGCGACCGAGGACGGCGAGGTCGTCCCCGACGCGTGGTCCGCGGGTGACTGCGCCGCCGTGCCCGACGTCCTGAACCCGGGCCAGTTCTGCCCGCCGAACGCGCAGCACGCGATCCGCGAGGCCACGAAGCTCGCCGACAACATGGTCGCCGTCCTCAAGGGCGAGCAGCCCGAGGACTACGCGCACAAGAGCGTCGGCGTCGTCGCCTCGCTCGGTCTGTACAAGGGCGTCGCGGAGCTGTTCGGCTTCCTCAAGCTGCGCGGCCCGCTCGCGTGGCTCGCGCACCGCGGCTACCACGTCATGGCGATGCCGACCGGCAACCGCAAGATCCGCATCCTCATCGGCTGGATCGGCCAGTTCCTCATGGGCCGCGAGATCGTCTCCCTCGGCTCGCTGCACGACCCGCGCGACGAGTTCCGCAAGGCGTCCGTGCCGCCGAAGCAGCCGGGCCAGAAGGTGGAGCAGAAGGCCGAGTCGTCGGCCGCGCGCGCCGAGAAGGGCTGACCTTCCCCGGTACGGTGAACGGGCGTCGGGCCGACCTCTCGCAGGTCGGCCGGGCGCCCGTTCCGTCGTTCTCGCCCCCGTAGCCCAATTGGCAGAGGCGGCCGGCTTAAACCCGGCACAGTCCCGGTTCGAACCCGGGCGGGGGCACCGTTGACCTGCGTCGTCGTCGGATGCGGGCGCCACGTCCACATCCCGCGGTCTCAGGGGCGCGTCGTCGCGTCACGCTTCGCAACAGGCGGTTTCGCCGGGCAAGTGTCACGATCCGAGGAACAGACCCACTCGGAAGGGGTGGACTGATGTTCCCGACAAGGACGCAGTCGCTCGGAGCGGCTGTCACGATCGCGGTGGCGGGGCTGGTCGCCGGATGCGGGTCCGCGGACGACGGTGGTTCGGCGGAGACCGCCGACGCCGTGGTCTCGGAGCCGGCGGCGAAGGAGTCGCCGGCGGAGGACGCCCAGGAGTCCGACGCTGAGGACGACGACGCGACGGTGGCGCAGGCGAACGCGGTGGCGAGCGCTCAGAGCTACCTCGAGATGGGCGGCTTCTCGAAGTCCGGGCTCATGGACCAGCTGGAGTTCGAGGGCTACTCGAAGGCCGACGCGAAGTACGCCGTGGCGCACGTCGACGTCGACTGGGACGAGCAGGCCGAGATCGCTGCCAAGAACTACATGGACACGCAGTCGTTCTCGCGCTCGGGACTCGTCGACCAGCTCGAGTTCGACGGGTTCACGGCGAAGCAGGCCGAGCACGGGGCGGACTCCGTCGGGCTCTGAGCCGCCGCGCAGGCGGCGTCGCCGGATTCAAAGGGCGGCGTCGCCGGTCATGGCCGTCGCGACGTCGGCGCCGGCCCGCCGGAACGCGTCGACGACGCGGCGCACGGCGAGGCGCTCGGCGTGGTCCGGGCGCAGCACGGCGGAGACGTGCCGGGCGGAGGCGATGCCGGCCAGCTCGCGCAGCACGAGGCCGGCGCCGGTGGGCGTGGTGAAGCGCGGCAGCACGGCGACCTGGCGGCCGGAGGCGACGAGCGCCTCGATGAGGCGGTTGTCGCGCAGCCGCTGCGTGACGCGCAGCTCGGCGCCGGTGGCCTGCTCGACGGCGAGGCGCACGCTGTCGAAGGGGTAGCCGAGGGGCACGCCGATCCAGTCCTGGTCGACGAGGTCCTGGGGGCGCACGTGCGGCAGGCGGGCGAGCGGGTGCCCGGTGGCCATCGCGATGTCGAGGGGCTCGCGCGCGAGCGGCACCACGGTGAGGCCGTCCGCGCCGGCCGGCCGGACGCTGGTGAGGGAGTGCGCGACGACGACGTCGTGGTCGGCGGTGAGCGGGCCGTACTCGGCCTCTGCGATGTCGACGTCGACGCAGCGCAGCGTGATGGCCGTGCCCTCGAGGTCGGCCATGACGCGGGGGAGCAGGAACGTGGCGGCGCTGGCCAGCGCCGCCACGGTGACCGTGCCCGACGGCTCGCCCTGGTACTCGTCCCAGCGGGCCTGCACCTGCGCGAGGGTGGCGGCGACGGAGGCCCCGCCCTCGGCGAGCAGCCGGCCCGCCTCGGTGAGGCGGAGCCCTCGGCCGGAGGGCTCGACGAGCGGGGTGCGCAGCTCGCGCTGGGCGGTGCGCAGCTGCTGGGACACGGCGGACGGCGTGCGGTGGGTGGCGCGGGCCACCGCGGTGACGCTGCCCCGCTCGGCGAGCTCGCGCAGCAGCTCCAGGTGCCGGACGTCCATGAAGGCAGACTACAGACAGCGTGAAGCAACTTTCGCTTGTCCTTCAACGTCACCCGGGCGAGGCTGGGCGCATGCCCGCCCGCCACCGGCTGCTCGCCGTCCTCGTCGCCCTCATGTGGGGCCTGAACTTCATCGCGATCGACGCGTCGCTGCAGCACTTCCCGCCGATGTTCCTCGTCGCGCTGCGGTTCGCGCTCATCGCGCTGCCCACCGTGTTCCTGGTGCCCTGGCCGGACGTCCCGGTGCGCTGGGTCGTCGGCTACGGGCTCGGGTTCGGCGCGCTGCAGTTCCTCTTCCTGTACTGGGGCATGGCGGCCGGGATGCCCGCCGGCCTCGCGTCGCTCGTGCTGCAGATGTCCGGCCCGTTCACCGTGCTGCTCGGCGCGACGTTCCTGCGCGAGCGGGTGAGCGGCCGCCAGGTGCTCGGCATCCTCGTGGCCGTGGGCGGCCTCACCCTGGTCGCGTGGCAGCAGGCCGCGACCGCCACCGTCGTGCCCTTCCTGCTCACGCTGGCCGGCGCGTTCGGCTGGGCGATCGGCAACATCTGCAACCGGCAGGCGAAGCCGCAGAGCCCGCTGCGCCTCACCCTGTGGATGTCGGTCGTGCCGCCGCTCCCGATGCTCGCCCTGTCGCTGCTGGTCGAGGGGCCGGGCGAGATCGCGCACTCCCTCACGTCGTGGGACGACCCGGGGGCCGTGGGCGCCGTCGTCGGCCTCCTGTACACGGTGCTCGTCGCGACGGTGCTCGGCTCCGGCGTGTGGACCTGGCTCATGACCCGGCACCCGGCGGGCGTGGTCGCCCCGTTCTCGATGCTCGTGCCCGTGGTCGGGATGTCGGCGGCCTGGGTGCTGCTCGGCGAGCGCGTGACGCTCGGCGAGGGCCTCGGCGCCGTGCTCGTCGTCGGCGGGGTCCTGTTCGGCAGCACGCGGGCCGCCCGCCGCCTTCTGCCGTCAGCAGAACGCCCGCCCGTCGCGCCGCTCGCGGAGCCGTCGGGCGCCGGGCGCGGGTAGCGTCGTCGGCATGACGGCGGACATGCGGGTCGGCACGGTGGGCGAGGCGGAGCACGTGCGCGAGCCCCTGCTACGCCATCTGGTCGGCGGCATCCTGCGCCGGGCCCGGCTGCGCCAGGGCCGCACCCTCCAGGAGGTGGCCGGCGCGGCGCGCATGTCCACCGCGTACCTGTCCGAGGTGGAGCGCGGCCGCAAGGAGGCGTCCTCCGAGGTGCTGGCCGCGGTCTGCGCCGCGCTCGGCATCCGCCTCGTCGACCTGGTCGCCCAGGCCCACGACGCGCTCGCCGCCAGCGCCGAGCAGCAGGAGCGCGTGCGGGTGCTCACCTCGATGCGCGACCGCTCGCCGTCGTCGTCCCGGCACGTGCGCTCCAGGACGACGTCGGACGTCGTCGCTCTCGCCGCCTAGCGCTACCGTCGGGCGGCATGGAGTTCTTCTGCTACCACCGGGACCGTGCCGGGTCGACCGCGCTGCGCGAGGCGCTCAACGACGAGCACCTGGCCTACATGGACCGGTTCGCGGACGGGATGATCGCCCGCGGCCCGACGACGACGGACGGCGGCGAGACGCTGACCGGCAGCGTGCACGTCGTCGACCTGCCCGGGCCCGAGGCCGCCCGGGCGTTCGCGTTCGAAGAGCCCAACTACCAGGCCGGCGCGTACCGGGACGTGCTGCTGCGCCGGTGGCGCAACCTGGTCGGGCGCACCATGGGGGAGTACGCGGGCGGCCCCGAGGGCGGCCCCCGGTACCTGGTCCTCGGCCTGGGCTGGCGGGGCACGGGCGGGCCGGGCATCCCGGCCGGGCAGGGGGGCCTCGCCGCGGGACTCGTCGCGATGGGGCCGCTCCTGTCCGACGACGGCGCCACGGTCGTCGGTGCGGCCGCGCTGGTCGAGGCCGCCGACGCCGCCGAGGCGCGGCGGGCGCTGGTCGCGGACGACTACGCGGCGGTCGAGGTCCACGACTGGAGCTTCGGGGGACGACCGGCCGCGTCGTGACGTCGACGGCCCGACGCCTCGACGCGGCCGGCCGTCGCTAGGCCGCGGCGCGCGCCGGCACCTTGCGCGAGGTGACGACGGCGTCCGCGACGCCGTACTCGACGGCCTCGTGGGCGGACAGGATGAGGTCGCGGTCGGTGTCGGTGCGCAGCCGCTCGACGGTCTGGCCGGTGTGCCGGGCGAGCAGCTCCTCCGTCTCCGCGCGCAGGCGCAGCACCTCGCGGGCCTGGATGGCGAGGTCGGACACGGTGCCCTGGCCCTGGCCGGACGGCTGGTGCAGCAGCACGCGCGAGTGCTCCAGCACGGTCCGGTGGCCGGGCGTCCCCGCAGCCAGGAGCACGGCGGCGGCGGACGCGGCCTGCCCCATGCAGGTGGTGGCGACGTCGCAGCGCACGTACTGCATGGTGTCGTAGATGGCCGTCATGGCCGTGGCGGAGCCGCCGGGGGAGTTGATGTACAGCCCGATCTCCTGGTCGGGCGCCTCGGACTCCAGGTGCAGCAGCTGCGCCATCACGACGTTGGCCACGCCGTCGTCGATCTCCGTGCCGAGGAAGATGATGCGGTCGCGCAGCAGCCGGCTGAAGACGTCGGAGTAGCGCTCTCCCAGGGGCGTGCGCTCGACGACGTTCGGGATCGTGTAGCCGCTCATCACAGGCCCGCCTTCCGGCCGGAGGCCGTGGGGCGCACGTCGTCGACGTGCTCGACGATGCGGTCGACCATGCCGTACTCCACCGCCTCGGAGGCGGTGAACCAGCGGTCGCGGTCGCTGTCGGCGGCGATCTGCTCCACCGTGCGGCCGGTGTGCTCGGCGATGAGCTCGTGCATGACGCGCTTGGTGTGCTCGAGGTTCTCCGCCTGGATGGCGATGTCGACGGCGGTGCCTCCGATGCCGCCGGACGGCTGGTGCATCATCACGCGGGCGTGCGGCAGGGCGTAGCGCTTGCCCTTGGTGCCGGTGGTGAGCAGGAACTGCCCCATGCTCGCGGCGAAGCCGAAGCAGACGGTGACGACATCGTTGGGCAGCAGCCGCATCGTGTCGTAGATCGCGAGGCCGGCGCTGATGGATCCGCCGGGGGAGTTGACGTAGAGGGCGACGTCGGACCGCGCGTCCTCGGCCGACAGGAGCAGGAGCTGCGCGCAGACGCGGTTCGCGACGGCGTCGTCGATCTCCGTGCCGATCACCACGATGCGCT
This sequence comes from Isoptericola sp. NPDC057653, assembly GCF_042799955.1. Taxonomy (NCBI): domain Bacteria; kingdom Bacillati; phylum Actinomycetota; class Actinomycetes; order Micrococcales; family Promicromonosporaceae; genus Isoptericola; species Isoptericola sp. NPDC057653. Next base: position 67,482 of record NZ_JBHVHP010000004.1, read on the forward strand.
GGTGCAGCAGGCGGGCGGTGAGCTGGTCGTCGAAGGCGGGCGGGGGCGGGGACGGGGTGCTCATGACTGGTGTGCTCATGGGCCCACCGTCCCCCGCGCCCCGCCGGCGCGGGAGGGTTCTCTGCCGGGAGCGCATCTGCCGATGGCAGATCGTCGTCCGCCCCGAGACGTCGAGCGTGCTGACTTGATCCTCAAACGGGCCGTTCGAGGATCAAGTCAGCACGCTCGATGCACGTCGCGGGGGTCAGGGCCGCGGGAACCAGCGTCGCCGCACGCCCACGAGGACGAGCCCCGCGAGCACGAGGACGATCGCGGCCGGGACCAGCCAGCCCTGGGCGAAGCCGGTGCTCGCCAGCTCGCCGGGCTGCGGGGCCTGCTCACCCTGCGGCGGGTCGGCCTGCGGCGGCTCGGGGAGGTCCTGGCCGGGGCCGTCGCCTCGGCCGGACGTCCCGCCGCCGTCGTCGCTGCCGGGCCCGTCGCCCCCGTTGCCGCCGCCGCTGCCGTTGCCGCCTCCGGGCGGCGTGGTCGGATCGGGCGGCTCCGTCGGGTCCGGGCCGTCGGGCGGGTCGGTCGGGTCGGGCTCGTCGGGTTCCGCGAACGTCCCGCCTCCCAGCCATGCCGTGCCGGTCTCCTCGGCGAGGGTGCTCACGTCCCCCTGGGCGGCCACCTCGGGCGGGAGGCTGGCCGCCTCGAACCGGGAGCTGTGGACGGTGCGGGGTAGCCGCGGGTGGTCGCGGTCGAACTCCGCCTTCGGGGTCTGGGCGCGGGGCGCGTCGGGCAGCTCAATCCCCCCGAACACCTCGACCCACATGTCCATCTCGCCGTGCTGGTACTCGTAGCGGAACTGGGGGGTCTGCAGGAGCACCATGAGCTCGTCGAAGATCACCTGCGGGTCCCAGGGTGTGCGAGCGGGCCAGTCGCTGACGTCGCCGGAGCCGATGACGTCGTGGAAGGCGCCGGGACGCTTCGCGTCGCGGTCCTTGATCCACTCGGCGGCCACCCGGGTGGTGTAGACCCGGCGCATGTCGGCGTACTCGGGGTCCGCGTTGACATGCTCCTCGAGCAGGGGGCCGAAGTACTCCGCGTAGTACTCGGTGTTCGCCTTCACGAGGTCGGCGGGGGCGTCCGCGCAGGGGTCGTCGACGTCGGGCGGCGTCCAGTCGATGTCCATCGGCTCGACCTGGACCCGCAGCGGGGCGTCGAGGATGTAGAGCTGGTCGCCGTCGGCGCGGACCTTGGCCGGCTGGGGCTCGATCCAGGCGCGGGTCCAGTCCCAGCAGATGAGCCCGTCGTCGGTGCGTTCGACGGTGTCCCAGAACTCCTGCCCCGTCGGGGTCTCCGGCCGCATGATCTCGGTCAGGGTCTTCTTCATCGCGAGATCGGCCTCGAGCAGCACGCGCCCCGCGTCGGTGGTGGCGAACTGCTCGTCGATGATCGTCTCGGGCGTGTCCGGGTTGAGGTTGACCCAGAACTGGCTCGGGTCGAGCGCGAGCCAGGTCATGAGGGCGTCGGAGGAGAGGTCGAGCGCGGCCTCGCCGCCATAGCCCGGCTCCGCCTCGCCGTCGTCGGGCAGCTCGTCCGCCGAGAACGCGTAGCTGTAGTCGTCGGCCCTCGGGTCGTCGGACACGTAGCGAAGCTCCAGCGACCGCCAGTCGACGCCGCCCGGTCGGCGGGAACCGAAGCCGGGTCGGCGGTTGTCCTGCTCGATGTCGGCACGGATCCGTTGGGCTTCACGTGCGCTCGCGGCGTTGCGCCCCGACTCGTTCGCGAGCTGCTTCGCGGGGCCGGCGGTCGACCGCCGGGGGCACGTCGAGGACAGGGTCGTGACACGCGCGGCGGTCCCCCCGCACCGGGGGTCCATCGCGTCGCCCGACGGAGCGGGCGGGGTCTTCGGCACGCCCGTCGAGTGGAGCTTCGCGTGCTCGACGCCGAACTGCTTCAGCAGCTTGACCTGACCCGGCTTCGGATCCTGGCTGAAGATGTAGACGACCCGCCAACCCTTGGCGCGCAGCGCCTGGTCGGCGCGCAGCTGGTCCATCTTGAGCGACGAGTCACCGGACTTGAGCTCGTAGGCGATCTTGAGCGTGCGGTTCACGGAGTCGTACCGGCGGCGCGTGTCGAGCTTCTCCTCCTGCCAGAGCTTGTCGTCCTCGCACATCCAGTCCGCGCCTCCCAGCTTGAGGCGCTTGGCGACGTTCTTCTGGAAGCCGTCGCCTCGGTAGTCGTTGGAGATCGCAGGGATGTAGGTGTTGCGCCACCGCTCCCACGTGTAGTCCCCCTCGTAGACCTTCCAGCGGCGCAGCATGTGGTCCTTGGTCCCGGGCGGGTAGTCCTCGTAGCTCCCCGTGAGGGCGTCGAGGTCCGCTTGGGTGGGCTTCTCGAGGGGACGCAGCTTTTCGCCAGGGCTGTCGAACTCGTAGTCGTCGATGGTGTCTTCGTAGGCGTCGGGCAGGCCCCCGCCGGGCAGCTCGGCGGCGTCGGCGATGCCCTCGATGCCGTCGACGAGGACGTCGCACTGCACGTTGAACCGCGGCGCGGACTCGCCCTCGGGGCCAGGGATCAGCACCAGCGACGCCGCGAGGGCGAGCGCGGAGGCGACGGAGGCGGCGATCACCCGCCGCAGCCGGCTGCGGTGCGCGGCCGTGCGGCCTCGCTCGTCGACCTCGATGGCGGGGGTGCTCACGACGCTCTCCTTCGACGCGGGACGGGGCGGCTGTCGGTGCGTCCCCCGGGGCGGCTGTGCCGCGGGCAACGTTCCCGACGGTAGCCAGGAGCGACAGGGGGCGCGACCGTGACAGTCGTTGCCCGTGGCGACGGAGAGGGCGGGTGGTGCAGGTCAGGCCGGGGGCGTGTCCCGCTTGTACGCGTCGAGGTCGGCGTTGAGGCGCTCGACGAGCTCGGCGAGCAGGGTGCGGTCCTCGGCCGGCCAGCTCTCGAGGACGGTGGAGTACGTGATGGCCCGGCGGCGGCGCTGCGCGTCGAGGGCGCGACGCCCGCTGGGGGTCGCGGTGACGACGACGGCGCGGCGGTCCTCGGTGTCACGGCTGCGCACCACGTGTCCGGCCCGTTCGAGAGCCGCCACCTGACGGGTCGCGGTGGACGCGTCGATGCCGAGCCGGTCGGCCAGGGTGCGCACGTGCTGCGGGCCGCCGTCGCGCAGGGCGTGCAACAGGAGGTAGCCGGACCGGTCGAGGTCGTGGCCCCCGGTGCGGACGGTCGTGGCGGCGGTGGTCCGCTCGGCCCGGCGAAGCAGCTGGGCGAGGCCGAGCTCCACGCGCGCGATCACCTCGCCGGTGGCGTCGTCCGGGTCCGCATCGTGGTGCCCGTCCGTCGAACTGTTTCCCAGGGAAGCGGTCATAGGTGTATCCTACAGGTAATTGCCTGCATGATGCAGGTATCTCGGCGCCCCGGAGGCGCCGACCGGCGACCATGACGGCGCCGCACCAGGAGACGAGGCCCGCGGGGCGTCCGTGGGGCAGGAGCGAGGAGTCCGTGGCAGGCACACGCAACGAACCGAACAAGACCGCGATCTACGCGACCGCGCTGACCGCGTTCTTCGCGATCGCCGGCATCGCCGTCGTCGACCCGATCCTCCCGGTCATCGGGGAGGCCATCGGCGCCACGACGTGGCAGATCGAGCTGCTGTTCACGGCGTACATCGCCGTCATGGCGATCGGCATGATCCCGGCCGTGCTGGCCACGGGGAAGTTCGGGTACAAGAAGATCCTCGGCGCGGGGGTCACCCTCGTCGCGATCGCCGCGATCCTCGCCGCGCTGAGCACGTCCATCGGCCAGCTCGCCGCGCTGCGCGGCCTCTGGGGCCTCGGCAACGCGATGTTCTTCGCCACCGCGATGGTGCTGCTGGTCTCGCTCGCCAACGACCGCGAGTGGGTGGTCGGCATCTTCGAGACCTGCGTGGGCCTCGGGTTCGCCGTCGGCCCGCTCATCGGCGGCCTCCTCGGCAGCATCAGCTGGCGCGTGCCGTTCTTCGCCTGCGGCCTGTTCATGATCGTCGCGCTCGCGATGTCGATCACGAAGCTCAAGGACCCGGCCGAGAAGCCGGCGCCGCTCCACGTGGGCCAGGTCTTCTCGCTGTTCCGCAAGCCCGCGTTCCTCGCGCTCGCCGTCGTCACCGCCACGTACAACTTCGTCTTCTTCATCATCCTCGGCTACACGCCGATCTTCCTCGGGCTCGACGTCATCCCGCTGGGTCTCGTCTTCACCGCGTGGGGCCTGGGCCTCGCGTTCGGCATCCTCGTCGTCGGGCACAAGCTGGCCCACACGATCGGCGCCGTGCAGACCCTCGGCATCGCCGTCGCGGGCGTCCTCGTCATGACGCTGCTGCTGGCCCTCGGCCTCCCGACGGCGGCGTCGATCGTCGTCCTCGTCGTCGCGGGCGTGTTCATGGGCATCGCCAACGCGATCCTCACCGACCTGTCCCTCGCGCTCGGCGACCCGGACCGCCGCGTCACGACCGGCGCGTTCAACCTCGTGCGCTGGGGCTTCGCCGCCCCGGCCCCGGTGATCGCCGGGCTGCTGCACCCCGTGGGCGCCTCCGCCCCGTACTGGGTGGGAGTCGGGGTGCTCGCCGTCGGCGTGGTCGTCTTCCTGCTCACGGCGCACAAGATGGCCGGCCAGCTCGGCGAGCGCGTCCTGTGGTCGCGCTGGAACAAGGCGGCGGCCGCCGTCGAGGGCACGCCCGAGGAGGCCATGTCGGAACTGTGACCTCCGCACGGTGACGTCGCGGCCCCGGGCCGCGCAGGACACCAGGACAGGCGCCGGGCGGATCCTCTGCCCGGCGCCTGTCCGACTTTCGGACGATGCCCCGGGGAACCATGGGCGCGTATCGTCCGTTCAGCCCGTGCGTCACGACAGCGGAGTCGTGCCCGACCTGCCGACCGCCCGTCTGGAGTGAGCGTGTTCCGACTTGCCCGCCTGTCCCTGGCGAACCGCGCCGTCGTCGCCCTCGCGACCGTCGCGATCCTCGTCTTCGGGGTGCTGAGCCTGGGCTCCCTCAAGCAGGAGCTCATCCCGTCCCTCGAGCTCCCCGCCGGAGCCGTCGTCGCCGTGTACCCCGGCGCGTCGCCCCAGGTGGTCGAGGAGCGCGTCACCGAGCCGCTCGAGGCCGCCGCGCAGTCCGTCGAGGGGATCGAGTCGATCGGCTCGACGGCGTCGACGGGCAGCTCCGTCACGACGGTGCAGTTCACCTACGGCACCGACATGGACGCCGCCACGCAGCGCCTGCAGACCGCGATCACGCGCACCCAGTCGCAGCTGCCGGAGGACGTCGAGCCGCAGGTGATCACCGGGTCGCTCGACGACCTGCCGGTGATCCAGCTCGCCGCCGCGGGTGCCGACGGCTCCGTGGACGCCGCCGCGCTGGCGGACACCGTGGAGACGGTCGTCGTGCCGGCCCTGGAGGACGTCGACGACGTGCGCTCCGTGGCCGTGACCGGCGGCGAGACCGACCAGGTGCTCGTCGACGTGGACACGAAGAAGCTGGCCAAGGCCGGCCTCACCACCGACGACGTGGCGTCCGTGCTCAAGGACAACGGCGTCGTGCTGCCCGCGGGCACCATCACCGACGACGACGTCACCTACTCCGTGCAGGCGGGCTCCAGCATCGACAGCGTCAAGGAGCTCAAGGCGCTGCCGCTGGTCGTGACCCCCGACGCCGCGGCCGCGGCCGGCGCGTCGAGCACCGGCGACGCCACGGGCGGCACCACGGGCGAGACCGGCGACGGCACGGGCGCCCCGCCGGCGGCCGACGCCACCGGCCAGACCGACCCGGCCGCCAGCCGGACGCCGCAGGCGCCGCAGCCCGTCGTGCTCTCCGACGTCGCCACGGTCAAGGTGGTCCCGGTCGACGCCACCTCCCACTCCCGCCTCGACGGCGAGCCGTCGCTGGGCATCGCCATCACCAAGACGCCGGACGGCAACACCGTCGACGTCTCCCACGCCATCCAGGACGCGCTGGACGACCTGAAGCCGGAGCTCGCGGACGCGGGCGTCACCACGGCGGTCGTCTTCGACCAGGCACCGTTCATCGAGGAGTCCATCCACGGGCTCGCGACCGAGGGCGGGCTGGGCCTCGTGTTCGCCGTCCTCGTGATCCTCGTCTTCCTCATGTCGGTACGGTCCACGCTGGTGTCGGCCGTGTCGATCCCGCTGTCGCTCGCGGCCACGTTCGTGGTCATGAACCTCACGGGCTACACGCTCAACATCCTCACGCTGGGCGCCCTGACCATCTCGATCGGCCGCGTCGTGGACGACGCGATCGTCGTCATCGAGAACATCAAGAGACACCTGTCGTACGGCGAGGAGAAGAAGGCCGCCATCCTCACCGCGGTGCGCGAGGTGGGCGGCGCCATCGCGGCGTCGACCATCTGCACCGTCGCGGTGTTCGCGCCGATCGCATTCGTCAGCGGAATGGTGGGCGAGCTGTTCCGCCCGTTCGCCATGACGGTCACCATCGCGATGCTCTCGTCGCTGGTCGTGGCCCTGACGATCGTCCCCGTCCTGGCGTACTGGTTCGTCAAGACGCCCGCCGTGCCCGCCTCGCCCGAGGAGGCCGAGCGCGTGCGCGAGGCCGCCGAGGCCAAGGAACGCCGCGGCCTGTGGCAGCGGGCGTACGTGCCGAGCCTCGGCGGCGCGCTGCGCCACCCGTGGGTGACGCTCGTGATCGCGGTCGTCGTCCTCGGCGGCACGCTCGCGATGGTGCCGCGCCTGGAGACGAACTTCATCGGCGACTCGGGCCAGGACACCGTCACGGTGACGCAGACGTTCGAGCCCGGCGCGTCGCTCGACTCGCAGGACGCCGCGGCGCAGGACGTCGAGGCCGCCCTCGACGGCGTCGACGCGGTGCAGAGCGTGCAGACCACGGTCGGCACGGGCGACGCCGCGCAGGCCGCGTTCATGGGCGGCGGCTCGGCCCCGAAGGCCACGTTCGCGATCACGCTCGACCCGGACGCCGACGCCGTCGCCGCCCAGGACGAGATCCGCTCGGCCGTCGAGCCGCTCGCCGAGGGCGTCACGACCGGGGTCAGCGTCTCCGGCGGCGACTCCGGCTTCGGCTCCAGCACCGTGGACCTCGTGGTGCGCTCGCACGACGAGGGCAACCTCCAGGACGCGGCGCAGCAGGTCACCGACGCGGTGTCCGGCCTGGACGGCGTGGCCGAGGTGAGCAACAACCTCTCCGCCGCGCAGCAGGTGGTGCAGGTGGACGTCGACCGCGACGAGGCGGCCGCGCTGGGACTCACCGAGACCCAGGTGTCCGGCATCGTCGCGGGGGCGATGGACCCTGAGCAGACCGTGGGCGAGGTCGACCTCGGCGACGGCCCGACCGACGTCGTCGTGAAGTCGGGCGACGCCCCGGCCACGCAGGCGGAGATCGAGGACCTCGAGCTCCCGACGGCCACCGGCACGGTGCCGCTCACCGACGTCGCGACCGTCGAGCGGGTCGACGTGCCCACGTCGATCTCCCGCACCGACGGGGAGCGCTCCGCGACCGTGTCCGTCACGCCCGAGACGCAGGACGTCGGCACGCTGAGCGCCGACGTGACCGCGGCCACGGACGCCCTGGACCTGCCGGCCGGCGCGACCGTCGAGGTGGGCGGCGTCGCCGCCGACCAGGCGGACGCCTTCGCCGACCTCGGGCTGGCGCTCGTCGCGGCGATCGCGATCGTCTACCTGGTGATGGTCGCGACCTTCGGGTCGCTGGTGCAGCCGCTCATCCTGCTGGTGTCGGTGCCGTTCGCGGCCACCGGCGCGCTGCTGGCGCTGCTGGCCACGAACACGCCGCTGGGCGTGCCCGCCCTCATCGGCGTGCTCATGCTCATCGGCATCGTGGTCTCGAACGCCATCGTGCTCATCGACCTCATCAACCAGTACCGCGAGCGCGGGAAGACGCTGGACGAGGCCGTGCGCGAGGGCGCCCGCAAGCGTCTGCGGCCGATCGTCATGACGGCCCTGGCCACGATCTTCGCGCTCACGCCGATGGCGGTCGGGATCACCGGCGGCGGCTCGTTCATCAGCCAGCCGCTCGCGCTGGTGGTGATCGGCGGTCTGGTGTCCTCCACCCTGCTGACGCTGTTCGTCGTGCCGGTGATCTACACGCTCATCGAGCGGCGCAAGGAGCGGCGCGGGGTCAAGCGCGACTCCCGCGCGCTGCGCAAGGCGGAGAAGGCCGCCGCCCGCGCGGCCGACAAGGCGGAGAAGGCCGAGGAGGCCGCCGCCGTCGCCCGCCGCGCGGCGGACGACGCCGGTGCGGCCGGCACCGAGCCCGCCTGACCCTCCCGGACGCGGGGGGGGGGGGGGGGGGGGCGCCCCCCCCCCCCCCACGGGCGCGGGGGGGAGGCGGGGGGGGGCGCGGGGGGGGGAGGCGCTGGGCCCCGCGCCCACACGCCCAGCTGCCACCC
>NZ_JBHVHP010000004.1:75908-271861 GCF_042799955.1 Isoptericola sp. NPDC057653
CGGGCGCCCGGCCCGGGCCCCCGCCTGGGGCCCGGGGCCCCCCCCCCGGCCCGCCCCCCCCCCCCCCCCGCCCGGCCCCCCCCCCCCCCCCCCCCCCCCCCCGGGGGGGGGGGGGGGGGGCCGGCCCCCCCCCCCCCCCCCCCACGACGGGGGCGGCAGGGTCATGCGTCGCGGCGCCTGAGCGTGATCGCCGCGGCCACCAGCAGCACCACGGTGTACCCCGCGAGGACGGCGTAGCCGACCCACGGGTCCAGCAGGACGTCCGTCGGGGCGCCGCGGGAGATGACCCGCTCGCCGGCGACGCTCGGCAGCAGCTTGTTGACCCAGTCGGTCCACGCCGCGTCGGAGGCCTGGACCACGATGTTGAAGATCAGCGGCACCACGAAGAAGATCGCGACGATCGTGAAGATGGCGCCCGCGCTGTGCCGCATGAGGGTGCCGACGGCCAGGGAGAACGCCGCCACGGTGGCGAGGTAGAGCACGCAGCCGGCCAGCGCCCGTACCTGCTCGCCGTCGGACAGGTCCACGCTCATCCCGGCGTCCTCGAGCAGCGGCGCCGTGGAGAAGTACGCGATCGCGAGGGCGACGGTCACCACGACGGCGGTGGTGAGCACGATGACGACCAGCTTGGCCCACAGCACGGGAAGGCGGCGCGGCACGGCCGCGAACGTGGACCGCACGGTGCCCGTGGAGTACTCGCTGGTGACGATGAGCGTGGCCAGCACGCCCACGGCGAGGGCGCCGAACGAGTAGCCGAACGTCACGATCGTCGTGCCGGTGAGCCCGATCGCCTGCAGGCCCGGGTCCTGGGACATCCCCTCCGACATCTCGGGCGTCTGGGCCGCCACGCGCATGATCGCGGCCATCATCAGCGCGAGCCCCACCATGACGACGGCGGTGACCACCACGGTCCACACCGTGGAGCGCAGCGTGCGGAACTTGATCCACTCGCCGCGCAGCACGCGGCCGAACGTGACGCGGTGGACGACGACGGCGGGCGCGGTGTCGCGGGCCGGCGCGGTGGCGGTGCTCATCGGGGCGCTCCGTCCGAGGTCGGGGGACCGCCCGGGGACTCCGTCTGGTACTCGACCGAGTCGGCGGTCAGCTCGAGGTAGGCCTCCTCGAGCGTGGAGGACACCGGCGTCAGCTCGTGCAGCACGACGCCGCCCGCGGCGGCCAGCTCGCCCACCCGGGCGGCGTCGAGGCCGGAGACCTCGAAGGCACCGTCGTCGCCCGGCGCGACGTCGCCGCCCTCGCGCCGCAGCGCGTCGGCGAGGTCGGCGGCCCGCGGGGAGCGGACGCGCACCGTGCGGCGGGACGCGCCGTCGACGAGGTCCTGCACCGGGGTGTCCGCGAGGATGCGGCCCTTGCCGATGACGATCACGTGGTCGGCCGTCAGCGCCACCTCGCTCATGAGGTGGCTGGACAGGAAGACCGTGCGGCCCTCCGACGCCAGGTACCGGGCCAGGTTGCGCACCCACAGCACGCCCTCGGGGTCGAGGCCGTTCACCGGCTCGTCGAGGATCAGGGTGCGCGGGTCGCCGAGCAGCGCGACGGCGATGCCGAGGCGCTGGCCCATGCCGAGCGAGAAACCGCCCACGCGCTTGCGGGCCACCGTCGTGAGGCCGGTGAGCTCGATGACCTCGTCCACCCGCGCCGGGCCGATCCCGTGCGTGGCGGCCAGGGCCAGCAGGTGCTGGCGCGCCGTCCGGCCCGGGTGCGCGGCCTTGGCCTCCAGCAGCGCGCCCACCTCGGCCAGCGGCTCGGCGTGCTGCGCGTACGGGCGGCCGTTGACGGTGACCGTCCCCGCGGTGGGCCGGTCGAGGCCCATGATCATGCGCATCGTGGTGGACTTGCCGGCGCCGTTCGGCCCGAGGAAGCCCGTCACGGTGCCCGGCTGCACGGTGAACGTCACGTCGTCCACCGCGAGCTTGGGTCCGTATCGCTTGGTCAGGCCGTGTGCCTCGATCATGTCGCCCCTGGATCGTCGTCTCGGGTGCCGTCGTCGTGGGTCACGGGTCCTTCCCGAGCCTACGTGCCGGTCACGGCCGCGGCACGGGCAGGGAGCGGGTGATTCGGGCGGGTGCGGCATGATGCGGCCGTGCCTCCCGGACCGCGCCCCAGCCCGCCGTCGGACGACCTCGACCTGGCTCTGCGGGCGGCGCTCTCCGGCGCCGACCTGGGGCTCCGGTACTTCGCGCACGTGCAGGAGCTCGCGCGCGAGCACAAGCTCGACGGGTCCGTCGTGACCGAGGCCGACCTCGCGGTCGAGGAGCAGGTGCGCGGCGTGCTGCTCGCGGCGCGGCCCGACGACGCCTTCCTCGGCGAGGAGACGGGGGAGCTCGGCGGCGGGCGGCGCCGGTGGATCCTCGACGGCATCGACGGGACCCTCGTGGGCGACGACCGGTGGCAGACCCTGATCGCGCTCGAGGAGGACGGGGAGGTGACCGTCGGCGTCGCGATCGTGCCCGCGCAGGGACAGGTCTGGTACGCGGCACGGGGTCGGGGGGCGTACGTCGCGGACGTCGTCGAGGGCGGCGTCACCGGCGCGCGGCCCCTGCGGGTCGGTCCGCCGCCGGCGTCCGACCGCGCGTCCCGGACCGCGGTGCTGCCCCCGGTCGCGATGGTGCCGGAGCGGTTCCGGCCCGAGGTGGACCGGCTGGTCGCGGCGGTCGAGCCCGTGGACTGGCGCGTGCACGGGGCCCTGCTCGTCGCGGCGGGCGAGCTCGACCTCGCGGTCCAGGTGGGCGGCAAGGTGTGGGACTACGCGCCGCTGTCGCTGATCGTCGCCGAGGCGGGCGGCGTCTTCGGGGGCGACCACGGGCAGCCGCACCCCGTGACGGGAACCGGGGTGTTCGGCTGCGACGAGGCGACCGCCGAGGCCGCGCGGGGCGTCCTCGGACAGGGTCGCTGACCCGGGAACGTCTCGGCGACGCCGCGCGTTGCCTACGATGAGTCGCACGGCCAGCGACCCGGCACTGCGCGCGCGACGACCCGTCGTCGGGCACCCGGCAGCCGCGACCAGGAGGAGTTCATGAGCAACCCCGTCTTCTCGAACAGCGACGTCTTCGGCGAGCCCCGCCGCAACGGCGCGCGCCAGGGGGCCCGGCCCGGGGGCACCGCGACGGCCCAGCCGCAGTACGGGCAGGTCGCCTACGGTGCCGGTTCCGCGGGCACGACCGGTGCGCAGGCCGCTGACGCGGCGTCGCTCGAGAACATGTACCAGGCGCCCTCGGCGACGACGGCCGACACCAAGCGTCTCACCTACGACGACGTCGTGATCAAGACGGGCGGGCTGCTCGCGCTGCTCGTCGTCGTCGCGGCAGCCACCTGGACGCTGAACCCGAACCTGTGGCCTGTCGGCATGGTCGTCGGTCTCGTGCTCGGCCTGGTGAACGCGTTCAAGCGCAACCCCAGCCCCGTGCTGATCATGCTGTACACGGTGGCGCAGGGCGTGTTCCTCGGTGGCATCTCGGCCTACTACGAGTCGTTCTACGACGGCGTGGTCGGTCAGGCCGTGCTCGCCACGATCTGCACCTTCGGTGCTGCTCTCCTGCTGTTCCGCTCCGGCAAGGTCCGCGTCACGCCGAAGTTCACGCGCTGGCTCCTCATCGCGATGGTGGGCTACCTGGTCTTCTCGCTCGTCAACGTGGTGCTCGTCTGGACGGGCGTCCTGGATGGCTGGGGCATGCGGGGCGGCACGCTGGGAATCATCATCGGCCTCGTCGCGGTCGGCCTCGCCGCCGCGTCGCTGATCGTCGACTTCGACTCGATCAAGCGCGGCGTGGAGCAGGGTGTCCCGGCCAAGTTCGCGTGGTCCGCAGCGTTCGGCCTGCTGGTCACGCTGATCTGGCTGTACCTGGAGTTCCTGCGCCTGCTGGCGATCTTCCAGAGCGGCGACTGACGCTCGACCCGTCACGGCGACGGCCGGCCACCCCGCGGGGGTGGCCGGCCGTCGCCGTTCGTCGCCGTTCGCCGCCGCCCCGATCAGTCGCGGGCGGCCAGGCGGTGCGCGGCCCAGGCGACGAGGCCCAGGCCGACGGCCATGAGCGCGCCGTGCCCGACGCGCACGGCGGGGGTGCCGAAGAACTGGGGCAGGTAGAGCACCAGGCCGCCGGCGAGGACCACCCCCGACCAGCGCGGGGCCGCGCCGCCGCGCCACAGGGCGACGGCGGCGAGCACGCCGCCCGCGGCGACCAGGGCCAGGCCGAGGCCGAAGAGGGTCATGGCGGCGGGCTGCTCCCGCAGCACGTCGACGTCGGCGAGGAGGGCGGTGTCGCCCGTCCGCAGCGCGGCCTGGGCGAGGGTGCGGATGCCGAAGATCTCGGCGCCGAAGTACAGGGCGCTGAGCCCGGCGCCGGCCCACGCGGTCACGACCGCGGCCGTGGCCGCCCGGGCGCCGGGCCGCCCGCGCAGCAGCGACCGCACCCCGAGGAGCGTCGGCGCGAGCAGCCCGAGCCCGGCGATCCCGCACAGGTGGGCGACCACCCAGCGGTCGGACGCGAAGCCGGCGGCGAGGGCGAGGGTCGGCACGGACTCGTCCGGCCAGGGCCGCAGGGCGGGGAAGAGCAGCAGGAGCGCGCCCGCGGCGACCGCGCCGGCCACGGTCCAGCGCGCCACCGCGGGGGACAGCGCGGCGTCGGGCGGCGTGGACGGAGTGGACGGCGCGGACGGAGTGGACGGCGTGGTGCGGGCGGGGGCCGGGTGCGGTGCGGCGGTCATGGCTGCTCCTTCGGGGCGGCCGACGGCGGCGCGTCGGCGAGGGCGGTGACGCCGGCGACGAGCATGTCGACGACGGCGTCGAAGCTGCGGTCGAGGTCCTCCGGGAGGCGGAACCCGCCGCCCAGCTCGAGGGTGATGAAGCCGTGCACTCCCGCGCGCACGGCGCGCACCGCGTCGATGGTGCGGTCGTCGGGGAGCCCGAAGCCGTGCAGCACCGCCCCGACGAGGGCGACGACGCGGGTCGCCGCGGCGCGGTGCTCGGCGTCCTCGGCGACGTCGGGGTCGGGGTCCGGCGCGAGCTGGGTGGCCGCGTACCGGCCCGGGTGCGCGAGGGCGTAGCCGCGCCAGGCCCGGGCGAGGGAGCGCAGGGCGTCCGGGCCGGCGCGGCCGACGGTCGCGGCGGCGGAGGTCGTGGTCATCTCCTCCAGCGCGACGAGCGCCACGTGCCGGCGCAGCGCGGCCAGGGAGCCGACGTGCTTGTACAGGCTCGGGGTGGCGACCCCGGCGGACGCGGCGACCTTCGCGAGCGTGAGGTCGGCGAGCCCCGTCGGCCCGCCGGCGTCCACCTGCTCGAGCGCGATGCGCACGACGGCGTCGCGGGACAGGCCCGCCCTAGGCACGGGCACCCCGCTCGTCGGCGCCGTCGCGCTCGTCGTCGTGCCGGGCGGCGGGCAGGCCCGCGAGGAACTCGACGACGGCCGGGGTCACGACCTCGGGCGCCTGGTGCTGCGGGTAGTGGCCGACGCCGGGCACGAGGAGCTGGTCGCCGCCGAGCGCGTCACGCATGCGCCCGAGCTCGGCGCCGGCGTCCTTGTAGTCGGGGTCGAGCTCGCCGACGACGACGAGCGACGGCGCCTCGACCGAGGGGACCAGCGGCTCGATGACGGAGTGGTCGAGCGCGACGGCCAGGTCGCGGAAGGAGCGCAGGTGCGCCGGGTCGGACATGCTGCGGCGGATCCCCGCGACGTGCTCCGCGTGCCGGGGGGACTTGCGGCCCTTCGCGAACATCGAGGTGTACAGGGAGGCCCACGCCGCGGCGCCCCACGGGCGGACGAACAGCGCGCGGTACAGCAGGCGGTAGGTCCGGGCCTGGGCGGGCGAGGCGGTCTCGCGCAGGTGGGGGGCGAGGAGCACGAGCCCGCGCACCAGCTCGGGGCGCTGCGCCGCGGCCCAGACGGCGGCGGAGCCGCCCATCGAGCTGCCGACCAGCACCGCGGGCCCGGCGTCGAGGTGCTCGACGAGGGCCACGAGGTCGGTGCCGGTGGCGACGTCCCCGTGCGTGCGGAAGGTGGTGTCGGAGTCGCCGTGGCCGCGCAGGTCGGCGACGACGACACGGTGGCCGGCGGCGACGAGCGCGGGGACGAGGTCGTCGTACGTGGAGCGGAGGTCGCCCATGCCGGGCACCGCGACCACGAGCGGGCCGGTGCCCGCGTCCGTGTAGGCGATGCGCCCCTCGGGGCGGCCGAGGTACCGGAGCGACGCGGTCGGGTTGATGTCCATAGCCGCAAAGCTAATCCCATTAGCCGAACGGCGCAAGAGGTTCGTCGAAAAAAGTTCTGCGCCCGTGTCGATCCCGTCGTTCCCCGTTCGACCTGGGGATGAGAGGGTCGCCAGGAGGGTGGCCGCGATCACGACAGGGAGCACCACGATGGCCAAGTACATGCTGATCATGCGGGCCGACGACGCGTCGCAGCGCGCGTTCGAGGAGTCCGGCCTCAGCTTCGACGACATGCTCGAGCGGATGGGCCGCTACAACGACTCGCTGATCGACGCGGGTGTGCTGGTGGCCGCCGAGGGGCTCGACGCGCCGGAGAAGGGCGTCGTCGTCGACTACTCGGGCGACGAGGTGGTGGTGACCGACGGGCCGTACGGCGAGACCAAGGAGCTGTTCAACGGCTACTGGATCCTCCAGGTCGACACGATCGACGACGCCGTCGCCTGGGCGCGGAAGGCGCCGCTCGCCGGGCCGGGGGTGAAGGCCGAGATCCGCCGCGTCCCGTCGATCGACGAGTTCCCGCAGGACAACGAGTGGGTGCGCCGGGAGCGCGCCTGGCGCGAGCGCACCCACCAGCTCTGAGCCGGCGATCCGCCGACACCCCCCACGACCGAACGGAGTGATGACGATGCCGAAGTACATGCTGATCATGCGCGGGACCGACGAGGGCCAGGCTGCCTACGAGGAGCTCGACTTCACCGAGGTCATCGCGGCGATGGGCCGCTACAACGAGTCGATGATGGACGCGGGTGTGCTCGCCGCCGGCGAGGGCCTGGCCGACGCGTCGGAGGGCGCCGTCGTCGACTTCACCACCGACACGCCCGTCGTGACCGACGGCCCCTACGGCGAGACGAAGGAGCTGTTCAACGGCTTCTGGATCGTCGACGTCGCCTCCAAGGAGGAGGCGATCGAGTGGGCCAAGCGGGCGCCGCTGAGCGGTGCGGGCACCAAGCTCGAGGTGCGCCGCGTGAACGCGGTCGAGGACTTCCCGCAGGACAACGAGTGGATCGAGAAGGAGAAGGGCTGGCGCGAGCAGCAGGCCGAGCAGGCCCAGCAGGGCCGGTGACCTCGCCGGTGACCTCGCCGTCGACCTCGCCGTCGACCGGGGACGGGGGCCGCGCCGACGACGGCGCGGCCTCCCGTCGCGCCGTCGAGGCGGTGTGGCGCATCGAGTCCAGCAGGATCGTCGGCGCGCTCGCCCGGTACACGAACGACTTCGCGCTCGCCGAGGACGTCGCGTCCGAGGCGCTCGCGGAGGCGCTGGTGGCCTGGCCGCGGGACGGCGTGCCGCGAGACCCGACGGCGTGGTTGTTGGCCACCGGCCGCCGTCGCGCCATCGACGCCTTCCGCCGCCGGGCCGGGCGCGACGAGCGGTACGCGGCGCTCGCCCGCGACCTCGGGGAGGGTGGCGTGGTGACCGGCGGGTCCGGCACGGCGGTCGAGGTGGGCGACGACCTCCTGTGGGACCCGGACCGCATCGACGACGACCGGCTCGCTCTGCTGTTCGTCTCCTGCCACCCGGTGCTCGCCAAGGAGGCGCGCGTCGCGCTGACGCTGCGGGTCGTGGGCGGCCTGACCAGCGAGGAGATCGCCCGGGCGTTCCTGCTGCCGGTGCCGACCGTGCAGGCGCGCATCACGCGGGCGAAGAAGACGCTGGCCGCCGCGCGCGTGCCGTTCGAGGTGCCCACCGCCGCGGACCGGCCCGAGCGGCTCGGCTCGGTGCTCAACGTCCTCTACCTCATCTTCTCGGAGGGCTCGACGGCGTCCGCGGGCGACGACTGGATGCGCCCCGACCTGGCCTACGAGGCGGTGCGGCTGGCACGCGTGCTGACGCGCCTCGTCCCCGACGAGCCGGAGGCGCACGGGCTGCTCGCGCTCCTCGAGCTCACCGCGGCGCGGTTCCCCGCCCGGACCGGCCCCGACGGGGAGCCGGTGCTGCTGGAGGACCAGGATCGACGGCGGTGGGACCGGTCGGCGGTCGGCCGAGGGCGGGACGCGCTCGCGCGGGCGGTCGCCGTGGGGCGTGGCCTCGGCCCGTACGGGCTGCAGGCGGCGATCGCCGAGCAGCACGACACGGCCCGCTCCGTGGCGACCACCGACTGGGAGCGGATCGTGCTGCTCTACGAGGCGCTGGGCCGCGTGGCGCCGTCGCCCGTCGTCGAGCTCAACCGGGCGGTCGCGGTCGCGATGGCGTCCGGGCCGGCCGCGGGGCTCGCCATGGTCGACGACCTCGTGGCCCGCGAGGTGCTGTCCGGCTCCTACCTGATGCCGTCGGTGCGCGGGGAGCTGCTGGCGCGGCTGGGCCGCCGCGACGAGGCCCGCGAGGAGCTCGAGCTCGCCGCCCGCCTGTGCGGCAACGCCCGCGAGCGCGGCGTGCTGGAGCGCAAGGCCGCCGGCCTCTGACCGACGACCTGTCAGGTCGGGCTCGACCCCCGGGCCGCCCGGGCAGGTCGGCGGGGGAGGGTGGCGACGGCGACGCCGGCCAGCGCGAGCACGCCGCCCAGCAGGACGACGGGTGCGGGGACCTCGTCGAGCAGCGCCCACGACAGGAGCACCACGAGCGGCGGCACCGCGTAGGTGGAGGCGGCCGCCCGGCCGGCGCTCACGCGGGCGAGCGCGTAGGCCCAGGTGGTGAACGCGATCGCCGTCGGGAAGATCCCGAGGTAGACGACGCCGAGCAGGGACGACGTCGGCGCGGCCGCGGCCTGCGTGACGAGCGCCGGGAGGAACGGCAGCGCCGCGACCGTGCCCGCGAGGCACCCGAGCCAGGTCATGGTGAGCGCGTCGACCTGGGGGAGCAGGCGCTTCTGCAGCGTGGCGGCGCCCGCGTAGAGGACGGCGGAGGCGAGGCCGAGCACGACGCCCGCGACGTCGAAGCGGCCCGACGTCGTCGCGACGGCGATGACGACCACGCCGGTGAACGCGACGGCGATGCCGGCCAGCAGCCGCCGCGGGAAGCCCTCGCGCAGCAGCACCCCCGCCAGCACGGCGACCAGCATCGGCGCGATGTTGACCAGCAGCGCGGTGGTGCCGGCGTCGAGGTGCTGCTCGGCCGCGTTGAGCGTGAGGTTGTAGGCGCCGAACCACGCGACGCCCCACGCCAGCACGAGGACCAGCAGCCGGCCGCGGGGGAGGCGCACGGGGGTGCGGCGGCGCAGGCGCGCGACGCCGAGGATCACGGACAGCGCGGCGGTGCCGACGGCGACCCGGCCGAGCGTGAGCGCCCCGGCGTCGAGGTCGTGGCCGACGGCGCGCACGCCGACGAACGCGGACGCCCACAGCACCACGGTGACGGCCATCGCCGTCGCGGTGAGCGCGCCGAGCGGGGCCGGGCGGGCGGGGGCGGCGACGCGCGTGACGTCGGGGGTCCTCGTGGCCATGCGCCGATCCTGCCCTGCCACGACCCATCAGCACCAGTTCAGATATCTACCGAATACTTCAGTCTCGCTGTAGGGTCACGACATGCTCGACGTCCACCGCCTCCGCGTCTTCCGTTCCGTGGTCGCCAGCGGCTCCGTCGCCGCGGCGGCCGGCAACCTCGGCTACACGCCGTCGGCCGTGAGCCAGCACGTCGCCGCGCTGCAGCGCGAGACCGGCCTGCAGCTGCTCGCGCGCCACGGCCGGGGCGTCCGGCCCACGGCGGCGGGCCAGGCGCTCGCCGCCCAGGCCGACGGCCTGCTCGCCCGGCTGGGGGAGGTGGAGACGTTCGTGGCCGACCTGCGCTCCGGCCGGTCCGGCAGCCTGTCGATCGCGTACTTCGCGTCGGTCGGCTCCGCCTGGCTGCCCGCCGTCGTCAGCACGCTCACCGAGGGCTTCCCGGGCGTGCGGCTCGACCTCGAGCTCACCGAGGAGATCCCGTCCGACCCGTCCCGGCGCGCCGACGTGCAGCTCGCCGTCGCGCAGCCCGACTTCCGGCCCGCCGCGGGCACCACCGCCCACCACCTGCTCGACGACCCCTACGTCGCCGTCGTCCGCGACGACCACCCGCTGGCCGGCCGGGACGAGATCGAGCTGGCCGAGCTGGTCGGCGACCGGTGGATCGACAACGACTTCGCCCGCGGGTGGTGCCGCCGCAACCTGCTCGAGGCGTGCCGCGCGGCCGGGTTCAGCCCCGCCTTCGCCGTCGAGGCGCACGACTACCCGACGGCGCTCGCGTTCGTCGCCGCCGGCATCGGCATCACCGTGCTCCCCGCGCTCGGCTCCGCGAAGCCCGCCGCCGGCACCGTCGCCGTCCCCGTGGTGCGGCCCGTGCCGGTGCGGTCCATCTACGCGCTCGTCCAGGACGCCGTCGCCGACACCCCGCCGGTGCGGGCGGCGCTCGCGGCGCTGCACGACGCCGCCGGGTCGTCGATGGCGTCCGCGTCGTAGGCTGGACGACGCACTGCCGCGCGGGCCCCGCCCCGCGGCTCCCGGACGAAGACGAGGTACCCCTGTGACCACGCTCCCCACCGCCACCGGCGGCTTCGGCGACAAGCCCCAGATCACGTTCCCCGAGGGCGACGCGCCCGCCGGCCTGCAGGTGCAGGTGCTCACCGAGGGCGCCGGCCCGGTGGTCGACGCCGGCCGCACCATCGTCGTGAACTACCTCGGCCAGACCTGGGGCGGCGGGGTGTTCGACAACTCCTACGACCGCGGCCAGACCATCGACTTCCCGATCGGCGTCGGCGCCGTCATCGGCGGCTGGGACAAGGGCCTCGTCGGCCGCAACGTCGGCGACCGCGTCCTGCTGTCCATCCCGGCCGAGCACGGCTACGGCCAGCGCGGCGTGCCGCAGGCCGGCATCCCCGGCGGCGCGACGCTCGTCTTCGTCGTCGACGTCGTCGGCGTGCGCTGACCTCGCACCGCTCCTGACGAGGGGCCGTCACCCGTCCGGGTGGCGGCCCCTCGTCGTGCGGCGACCGCCGCCGGTCAGCCCTCGGCGGGCTCGACCAGCAGGGTCGTGTGCTGGTTCTCCAGGCCCTCGACCATCACGAGCGTGCAGGCCGTGACGCGGCCCCGCCAGGTCGCCGCGACCGGCAGGTCCGGGCGCGGGTCGAGGGGGTAGCGGTTCGGCGTGAAGCTGTTGCCTCCGTTGCCGCCGGCCGACGCGTGGACGTGGTTCATGTAGCGGATCCCGGTGTCGAGGTCGACCACCACGGGGTGCGACGACGGCTCCGCGCCCGCGAATCCCCGCCGCTTCTTCTCCGGCCGGGTGTCCGTGAACTCCGTGATCTCGACGGCGTGCCCGACGGCGATCGGCGCGGGGTAGTTGAGGGTGACGGTGCGCGGCATGGCCTCACCCTAGGGGCCGGGGTGCGGGCGTCAGCGGCGGCGGGACCGGGTGACGGTGAACTTCGGGTTCTGCTCGATGTGCACGGTGGGCCCGACGTCGCGGGTCAGTGCCTGGCGGTAGTGCAGGGCGGTGTTGAAGACGCACCACAGCTCGCCGCCCTGGCGCAGCGCGCGCCCGGCCGCGCGGAACATCCGGTGCGCGGCGTCGGTGCGCACGGCGGCGCGGTCGTGGAACGGCGGGTTGAGCAGGATCAGGTCGAGGCTCGCGGGCTCGAGGTCCTCGCCCGCGTCGTCGCGCAGCACGGCGACGCGCTCGCCGACGCCGTTGGCCGCCGCCGTGGCCCTCGTCGAGGCGACCGCCGCGGCGGAGCGGTCCGTCGCGAGCACCCGCGCCTCGGGGTAGCGGAGCGCGAGGACGGTGGCGAGCAGGCCGGTGCCGCTGCCCAGGTCGAGGGCGTCGTGCACGCGGTCCGCGGCGGGCCACTTCGCCGCCGTCGTGAGCAGGAAGCGGGTGCCCAGGTCGAGCGACGGGCCGGCGAACGTGCCGCCGTGCGAGGCGACGGTGATCCCGTCCGGCGCCGATCCCTCGGCGGAGGCGGCCGTGAGCAGCTCGGCGTCGCGCAGGACGGCGCGGACGGGGAAGCTGGGCTCGGCGTCGCGCGCCTCGGGCCGCACGCCCGACGCGACGAGCACCCGGGACTTCTGGCGCGCGAGGCTGGCGCGGACGTCGGCGAACGACGCGGCCAGCACGTCGTTCATCGAGCGGGACATGTGCTTGACCCGGCCGCCCGCGAGGACGGTGACGTCCTCGGCGGCGTGCCGGGCGATCGCCTCGGCGATCTCGGTGAGCTCCGCGAGCGACGGCGGGAGCTGCAGCAGCACCACGCGGGCGCCGCCCAGCAGGTGCTCGTCGACCCGGTCGCGGAGGTCGATCTCCACGGAGGGCCGGTCCCCGCGCACGAGGTCCAGGACGCCCGCGCCGGCCAGGTTCCGCTCCAGCGCCGCCTCGGCGGTGACGGTGTCCGTGCACGACCGTACGTCCGGGGCGCCCAGGGTCGCGGCGCCGAGGGTCAGCGCGCCGAACCGGTCGCCGAGGACCACCACGTCGCCGGGCCCGGCTTCCGCGAGCAGGGGCGCGGCCTCGTCGAGCAGCAGCCGGTCGGTGGCGTCGACGGCGACGGGGCCGTCGGCGCGGGAGCCGTCGTCGGGCCACGGGGTGAGGGACGCGAGGACGGTGGCGAGCCGCGAGGTCGGGTCGGTGGTGACGGGCGTGTCGTCGGGCGCGGGGGAGTGGTGCACCCGTCCAGTGTCCCCGACCGGACCTCGTCCTGCGGACCGGGCGGCCTGGGCGGCCCGGCGGCGCCCTACCCTGGCGCCATGAGCGAAGCCCCTGACGCGCCGGAGCCGACGTCGACCGCGCGGGTGTCGATCACCTACTGCACGCAGTGCCGGTGGCTGATGCGCGCGGCGTGGGTGGCGCAGGAGCTGCTGCAGACGTTCCGCACCCGCCTCGCGGAGGTGGCCATCGTGCCGGGCACGGGCGGGGTGTTCCGCGTCGAGCTCGAGCCGGGTGACGGTCGTCCCGTGGTGCTGCTGTGGGACCGCGCCGTCGAGGGCGGGTTCCCGGAGATCCCGCCGCTCAAGAAGGCGATCCGCGACGCCGTCGCGCCGGATCTCTCCCTGGGCCACACGGACCGGGTCCAGCCGGGCCGTTGAGCCGATCGGTTCGGCAGCTCGTCGATCGCGTCGGCACGTCCGCCTGCCGACGTGATCGACCGCCTGCCGAACCGAACCGATCGGGAGGGGAGCTCAGCGGGAGCGGCGCTCCGCGCGGGCGGCCTTCTCGGCCTTCTTGGCGGCCTCGGCCGCGACGCGGTCCTCCTCCTCGCGCACCTTCGCCGCGGTCTCGCGCTCGGAGACGAGCCAGGCCGGCGGGTCCTGCCGCAGCTCGTCGATCTGCTCGGTGGTCAGCGGCTCGGTGATGCCGCCGCGCGCGAGACCGGCGATCGAGACGCCGAGCCGCCCCGCGACGACGGGCCGCGGGTGCGGGCCCTGACGGCGCAGGTCGTCGAGCCACTGCGGGGGGTTCTTCTCGAGCTCCTCGAGCTCGGCGCGCGTGATGCCGTGCTCCTGGAACTCGGGCGGCGTGGCGGGCAGGTACACCCCGAGCTTCTTCGCCGCGTTCGTCGGCTTGAGGACCTGCTGGGAGAAGGGGGTTCCGGCCATGGCCCCAGCGTAGTCGCGGCGGACGGCACGGCACGCCCACGTAGCCTGGACCCGTGACCTCCCAGCCGGGCGATGCCCTCGACGACCCCGCGGACGACGCCCCCGGGGAGCAGCCCGACGACGGGCGCCCGACGTTCCGGCTCGGGTACGTGCCGGGCGCGACGCCGGGCCGCTGGGCCGGTACCTGGCGCGACCGGCTCCCCGACGTCCGCCTGGAGCTGGTGCAGGTCGGGGCCGCCGACGCGCCCGCCGCGCTGGCCGAGCGGCGCGTGGACGCCGCCGTCCTGCGCCTGCCGGTGGACGGCGACGTGCTGCACGCCATCCCCCTGTACACGGAGCTGCCCGTCGCGGTCGTGTCGCGCGACCACCTGCTCGCCGCCACCGAGGAGGAGGAGGTCGTGACGGCGGACGACCTCGCCGACGACGTGGTGTGGCTGGCCGCCGACGACGTCCTCTACCCGGGCGACGCCGCGACGCCCGGCCGCAGGCCGGAGCCGTACGACGACGGCGCGGGCGGCGTCGTCGAGCCGGAGCGGCCCGGCACCGCGGCGGACGTGATCGCCCTGGTGGCGACGGGCGTCGGCGTCACCGTCGTGCCGATGTCGCTGGCTCGCCTGCACCGGCGCAAGGACGTCACGTACCGGGTGCTCGACGGCGGCCCCGACGCCCCCGTGGGCCTCGCGTGGCTGGTCGACGGGCTGTCCGACGACGAGCGTGAGCTCGTCGAGGAGATGATCGGCATCGTGCGCGGCCGCACCGTGAACAGCTCGCGGGGGCGGGCCGGTCGCGAGCGCGCGGAGGCGGCCGAGCCGGCCCGCGACGCCGCGGACGCACGGCGTGCGGCCGGGCGGCGCGAGGGGGGTCGCGGCGACTCGCGCGGGGGCGGCCAGCCCGGGGCGCGACGCCCGCGCGGCGGGGGGAAGCCGGGCCGCGGACGTCCGCGTGGAGGCCGCGGGAAGCGCTGACGGCCGCCCGGTCGTCGTGGGCGACTCGTCCGGAAATTTCACCCTTCCCCGGGCAGATCGGACTCGCTAGCATTCCGGCGCGGCCGGAGGCCGCACCACCTGCTGATGCGGTCGATCCCGCCTGCCCCTGGAGTCTTCGTGCGCCTACCCGCCGTCCTCGGAGCATCGCTCCTCTTGCTCGCCTCTCTCGCGGTCGCCGGCCCGGCGTCGGCCTCGCCGCCGGGGCAGTGGCAGGGTCCGGGCGACTCGCGCACCGGCGCGCGCTGGGACGGCGGCTCGGCGGCGTACGACGGCAGGACGTACAGCTGGCCCGAGAGCACCCGCTCCTGGGACGGCGACGTCTGCCCGAACATGGACGAGCCGAAGAAGGACACGACCGGTGACCCGGAGACGGTGAAGCTCGTGGCCCCCGAGGGCAAGCTCATCTCGGCGTACTGCATCAAGTCGGGCTCGGCGAACCAGGGCGAGGGCCCGAAGATCGTCACCCTCGACATGCCGGTCGCCGAGCTGGTCATCGCCTACCCGACCACGAACCGGGGCGGGAAGAACATCTGCCGCGGCATCAGCCACTACGCCGTGGCGTACGTGGACGCGCCGAAGCCCGGGGAGACGACCCCGCCCACGGGCGAGGAGACGACGCCGCCGGAGAACCCTGGCACCCCGGAGGAGCCGGGCACGCCGGAGCAGCCGGAGAACCCGGGCACCCCGGAGGAGCCGGGCACGCCGGAGCAGCCGGAGAACCCCGGTACCCCGGAGGAGCCGGGCACGCCCGAGCAGCCCGGCACGCCGGTCGACGAGACCCCGGCCGAGCCCACGCCGTCGGACGAGCCGTCCACGCTCCCCAAGGCGCCGACCGACGGCTCGACCCCGGGCATGGGCGGCGCGGACTACGAGGACGCGGCGACCGTCGTGGACGAGGTGAGCACGGGCGACGGGACGGTCGGGAGCGCGCAGGAGCAGTCGGCGGCCGTCGCGGCGCCGGACTCGCTGCCCGTCACGGGCGCGCAGGTGCTCGGCTTCGCGATGGCCGCGGTCGCGCTGCTCGGCGCGGGCGCGGGCGCGCTGATCTGGGTCCGCCAGCGCCGCGCGAGCTGACGCCCGCCCGCCGACGACCGCCGGCTCAGCCGGCCGAGACCGCCGCCAGAGCGCGCACGGTGTCCACCGTGTCCGCCTCGGCGGCGGTCTTGTCGTCCCGGTAGCGGACGACGCGCGCGAACCGCAGGGCCATGCCGCCCGGGTAACGGGTGGAGCGCTGGACGCCGTCGAAGGCGATCTCCACCACCTGCTCGGGCCGCACCTGCACGACGTACTCCGACCCGTCGGCGGGAGACGTCGCGAGCTCGGTGAACCGCTCCGTCTGCCAGGCGAGCATCTGGTCGGTCATGCCCTTGAAGGTCTTGCCGAGCATGACGAAGCCGCCGGTGGCGGGGTCGCGGGCGCCGAGGTGGATGTTCGACAGCCAGCCCTTCCGGCGGCCGGAGCCCCACTCGACGGCGAGCACGACGAGGTCGAGGGTGTGCCGCGGCTTGACCTTGACCCAGCCGGCGCCGCGGCGCCCCGCCGCGTAGGGGGCGCCGAGGTCCTTGAGGACGAGGCCCTCCTGGCCGGCGGCGACGGTGTCGGCGAAGAACCGTTCGACCTCGCCGACGTCGGCGGACACCAGGCGCGGCACCACCACCTCGGGCGGCAGGACCCGGTCGAGGACGGCGAGCCGTTCGGCGGCGGGCGCGTCGATGAGGTCGGTGCCGTCGTGGTGCAGCACGTCGAAGAAGCGCACGCTGAGCGGCACGGCGGCGCTGCCGGCCTCGGCGTCGTGGCTGCCGGTGCGGGCCGCGGTCTCCTGGAACGGGCGCGGCCGGCCGGCGTCGTCGAGGGCGATGGCCTCGCCGTCGAGCACCACGGTCCGCACGTCGAGCGACCGCGCCACGGCCACGACCTCGGGCAGGCGCTCCGTGACGTCGTCGAGCGACCGGGTGAACACGACGACGTCGTCCCCGCGGCGGTGCACCTGCACGCGGATGCCGTCGAGCTTGGTGTCGGCGGCGACGGCGGCGCCCTCGAAGCGTTCCAGGGCGGCGGCGACGTCGGGCGCGGACGCCGCGAGCATCGGCCGCACCGGGCGGCCGGGCTCGAGGCGGAACGCCTGCAGGGCGGGGGCGCCGCCGTCGAGCGCGGCGCGGGCGATCGGCCCGGTGAGGGCGCTGAACATCGCGGCGCGCCGCACGTCCGGCAGCGGGACGTCGGCCGCGGCCGCGATCGCGTCGAGCAGCAGCGAGTCGAGCGCGCCCTGGCGCAGCTCGCCGACCACCAGGCGGCGGACGAAGTCCTGCTCGGCCTCGGTCGCGCGGCCGAACAGGTCGTCGACCGCGGCCCGGCGGGCGGCCTGCGAGCCGGCACCCGCCAGGTGCTCGAGGTGGTCGAGGGCGGCGTCGACGTCGAGGGGGCCGAGCGACGGCTCGGCCGCCGGCGACGGCAGGGAGGCCAGCGAACGCCAGCCCAGGCCGGTGCGGCGCTGCCGGGGTCGCCCCGAGAGGAACGCCGCGACGACCTCGACCTCGTCGCCCGCGTCGGCCGCGCGCAGCGCGTCCGCGAGGAGCTCGCGCTTGCGCAGCCGCGATCGCGTCGCGGCGACGGCGGAGTGCGTGGCGACCAGGTCGGCGAGCAGCACCCGACGATCGTCGCACCCGCATCCGACGCTGTCGCGGCGCCGGCGTCGCCGCGCAGCCCTGGGCGGCACCGCGTGCGCCGCCGCGCGCCGGCTGCGAGCGTGGGGCGATGCGGGCCGACGGGGACGAGGACCAGGGCGAGCTGGGCACGGTCGCGGTGCTCTCGGACGTGCACGGCGTGCTGCCCGTGCTGGAGGCGGTGCTTGCCGAGCCGGACGTGCGGGCGGCGGACGCCGTCGTCGTCACCGGCGACCACGCCGCCGGCCCGCAGCCCGCGGAGGTGCTCGACCGGCTGCGCGCCCTGGGCGACCGGGCCGTGCTGGTGCGGGGCAACGCCGACCGCGAGCTCGTGGCGCACGCCCGCGACGGGAGCGGGCCGGTGCCCGACGCCGTCACCCCGTGGGCGGCGGCGCAGCTGCGGCCCGCCGACGTCGACCTCCTGGCCGGGCTGCCGCACCCCGTCGAGCTGCGCGTGCGCGGGTTCGGCCGGGTGGTCGCGTGCCACGGGACGCCGCGGGACGACGAGGAGGTGGTGCTCGTCGACTCGTCGCTCGAGCGCTGGGCCGACGTGCTGGGCGGGCTCGACGGCGACGTCACCACCGTGCTGTGCGGGCACACGCACATGCCGTTCGTGCGGCTCGTGGACCGGCGGCTGGTGGTGAACCCGGGCAGCGTCGGGATGCCGTACGGCCGCGCGGGCGGGTCGTGGGCGCTGCTGCGCGACGGCCAGGTCGAGCTGCGGCACACGCAGGTGGACGTCGACGCAGCGGTGGAGGCCGTGGTCGCCGGGTCGGCCTTCCCCGGTGCCCGCGCGTGGGCGGACGAGTACCTGCGGTCGGCGGCGAGCGACGCCGACGCGCTGGCCGCGTTCGGCCCGCGGGACGGGCGCGCGGCCCGCCCCGCGGGGGAGGCTCAGAGCTCCTCGTAGACCGCCGGGTCCTGGTCGTTGGTGCGGCCGTCGGGGCGGCCGAGGCCGGTGATCCGGTCCATCTCGTCGGCGGTGAGCTCGAAGGAGAACAGGTCGAGGTTGTCGGCCTGGCGCTCCGGGCTCGACGCCTTGGGGATCGGCACGACGCCGAGCTGCACGTGCCAGCGCAGGATCGCGCGGGCGGGGGAGACGCCGTGCGCGGCCGCCACGGCGGTGACGACGGGGTCGTTCAGCAGCGCGTTCGCCCGCCCGATGGGGCTCCACGCCTCGGTGACGACGCCGCGCGCGGCGTCGGCGGCGCGCTGCTCGGCCTGCGGGAAGTACGGGTGCAGCTCGACCTGGTTCACGACCGGGGTCACGCCGGTGGCCTCGATGACGGCGTCGAGGTGCTCGGGCAGGAAGTTCGACACCCCGACGTGCCGGACCAGACCGCGCTCGCGGCAGTCGACGAGCGCCTGGTACGCCTCGACGTACTTCCCGACCCGCGGGTTGGGCCAGTGGATGAGGTACAGGTCGAGGTGGTCGAGGCCGGTGCGCAGCACGGACTCCTCGACGGTGGCGACGGCCTCGTCGTAGGCGTGCCGGCGGCCGGGCAGCTTGGAGGTGACGAGCAGCTCGTCGCGCGGGACGGACGCGGCGCGCACGGCGCGGCCCACGGCGCCCTCGTTCTCGTAGCTGAACGCGGAGTCGATCAGGCGGTAGCCCGCGTCGATCGCGCGGGCGATCGTGTCGGCGCCGGCCGAGCCCTTGAGCTTGTAGGTGCCGAAGCCGACTGCCGGGATCGTGGTGCCGTCGGCGGCCGTGCGGGTGGGGACCTCGGGCGGGGTGGGGTGGTCGCTCATGCCCCTATTCCACACCCGTCGCCCGGCGCGGCCCCTAGGGTGGCGGCGTGATCACGGTGCCGTCCTCGTTCCGCGCGATGCCGCGCTGGTGGCACGACGACGCCGGTCGCGACTGGCTGGACGACCTGCCCTCGCGGGTGGCCGCGCGGTGCGCGGCTTGGGGCCTCGCCGTCGACGGGGAGCCGGCGCACGGCTCGAACGCGCTGGTCGTGCCGGTGCGCCGGGGCGACGAGCGGCTGGCCCTGCGGCTCACACCGACGGGGGACGACGTCGCGGCGGAGGTGCGGGCGCTGCGGGTGTGGGCGGGCCGAGGCACGGTGCTGCTCGTCGACGCCGACGAGGAGGAGGGCGCGACGCTCCTGGAGCGGCTGGACGGCGGCCGGTCGCTGGCGGACGTGCCCCTGGACGCCGCGATCGAGGTGCTCGCGGGGCTCACGCGGACTCTCGCTGTGCCCGCCCCCGACGACGCGCCGTCGACGGCGGGGATCGCCGCAGGACTGACGGAGTCGTTCCCGCGGGAGTGGTCGGCGCTGGGCGAGCCGCTGCCGGCGCCGCAGCTCGACGTCGCGCTCGGCCTCGCCGGGGAGCGTGCCGCCGCGCCGGCGTCGGACCTCGCCGTCGACGGCGACCTGCACCACGAGCAGGTGCTGGCGGGCACGCGCGCGCCCTGGCTCGTCGTCGACCCCGTCCTCTGGCGCGGGGACCCGGAGGCCGACCTCGGCCGCGTGCTGTGGACGCGCCTCGACGAGCTGCCCACCGAGGCGGCAGTCGTCGCCGCCTTCGACGCGTTCGTCCGCGCCGCCGGGGTGCCGCGCGACCGGGCGCGCGCCTGGGTGGTGCTCCGCGCGACGTCCTACCTGCTGTGGGGGCTGGCGCGCGGGCTCACCGAGGACCCGGTGCGCTGCCGCCGCCTGCTCGACGTGTTCGCCTGACCGGCCGGGGACGCGGACGGCCCGCCCCCGGTGCGGGGGCGGGCCGTGCGGGCTGCCTGCGTCAGGCGGCGTCGGGGTAGGGGACGCCGGTGGTCGCGTGGCAGCGGTAGCCGTGCGGGTTCTTCGCGTCGGACAGGTACTCCTGGTGGTAGTCCTCCGCGTAATAGAACGGGCCGGCCTCGACGGCCGGGCGCAGCTCGGTGGTGATCGGGTCGTAGCCCTTGGCGGCGAGGACGGCGGAGTAGATCTCGGCGGTCTCGCGGACGGCCTTCTCCTGCTCCGGGGTGGTCCAGTAGACCGCCGAGCGGTACTGGGTGCCGACGTCGTTGCCCTGCCGGAAGCCCTGCGTCGGGTCGTGCCGCTCCCAGAAGATCTTGAGCAGCTCGGCCTCGGAAACCTTCGTCGGGTCGTAGGCGACGAGCGCGGTCTCGGCGTGCCCGGTGCGCGCCGTGCACACCTCCTCGTACGTCGGGTTGGGCGTGGTGCCGCCCATGTACCCGACGGCCGTGCTCACCACGCCGGGCACCTGCCAGTAGATCTCCTCGGCGCCCCAGAAACAGCCCATCGCCAGGTACAGCACGCGCGTGCCCTCGGGCCACGGGCCGACGATCGAGGTGCCGAGCACCGTGTGCGGGCGGGCGGCGGGCAGCACGGGCGACTCGCGCCCGGGCAGCGCGTCCTCCGGCGCCACCATCGTGCTCTTGCCGGAGCGGCCGAGCAGCTGGTCGAAGATCGAGTTCATCGCGTTACCTCCATTGACCTTCATTGCCCTTCAGGGTCGGGACGCAGAGGTCCCGGTAGGCGCAACGACGTCCGGGGGGCGAGTGTTCCCTCCGGCGCCGGCCGTGGGGGCGAGCCCGGCGACGAGCGCGTCGAGGCCGGCGGCGAACTCGCGGTCCGCCCCGATCGCGGCCACCTGCGCGCCCAGGCGGGCCAACCGGTCGGCGCCGGCCGGGAGGTCCTGGCCGGGCACGATCGCCGTGCGGTCGGGAGTGGCCTGCTCCTCGAGGGTCGCGCCGATGGTGTACCGGGAGACGGCGATGTACGCGAGGACGGCGTCGACGCCGGCGAAGCCGTGCCGCTCGAGCAGCTCCACCTGGGCGAGCGCGTTGGCGGGGTTGGGGGCGCGGGGCCCGGTCGACGCGACGAGCCGCGCGCCGTCGCGGACGGCGAGCATCGCCCGCCGCAGGCTGTGCGCGTTGCGGGCGAGGAAGGCCCGCCAGTCCTCGTCCGGTTCCGGGAGGCGCTCCGTGTGCCACCGGTCGAGCACCTCCGCGGCGGCGGCCGCGAGGACCTCCGCCTTGTTGCGGAAGTGGTGGTAGAGCGCGGGCTGCCGCACCCCGAGGCGGGCGGCCACCGCGTGCAGCGAGAGGCCGTCGAGGCCGCGCTCGTCGAGCACCTCGAGCGTCGCGGCGACGATGGCGCGGCGGTCGAGCAGGGGCGGTCGTGGGGGCACGGCGTCACCGTACCGCCCACCGGCGGGGCGGGCCCGGCAAACTTATCGGTGATAAGTTACGGGCTGACCACCGACACGAAGGAGAGGCCATGACGGACGACGGCTGGAGCGGCACGGTCCGCAAGAAGTCGCGCGGGCTGCTCGACGGGTCCAACCTCTACCGCCGCCTCGAGCTGGAGCTCGACGACGGCACGTCCACCACCGTCCGCGTGGGCAAGGACCTGTGGCGGCAGGTGGAGGTGGGCGACCGCCTGGTCAAGGACGCCGACGGCGACCCCCGCCCCGCCTGACGGGACGCGCGCGGCCGGGGGCGGCGAGCCGGGGCGGCCGCGACCCCCGGGGGCGGCAGGATGGGCGACGCCCGACCCGTCCCCGAGGAGACGAAGCGATGACCACGGACCGGCCCGCGGACCTGCCCGACCAGCTCCTGCTGCCAGACCCGGCCGGGTGGCGCGCGTGGCTCGACGAGCACGAGGGCTCCTGCCCCGACGGCGTGTGGCTGGTGCTCGCGAAGAAGGGCCGCCCGTCGCCCACGACGCTCACCCACGCCACCGCGCTGGAGGAGGCGCTGTGCAGCGGCTGGATCGACGCGCAGATGCGCAGCCTGGGCGCCGACTCGATGCTGCAGCGGTTCTGCCCGCGGCGGCCGCGCAGCCGGTGGTCGGTCCGCAACCAGGAGATCGTCGCCCGCCTCGCCGAGGAGGGGCGGATGCGTCCGCGCGGCCGGGCGGAGATCGACGCGGCGAAGGCGGACGGACGCTGGGAGGCTGCCTACCACGGCTCCGCGCGCGCCGAGGTGCCGGACGACCTCGGTGCGGCGATCGCGGCCAGCCCTGCGGCGGCGGCGATGTTCGAGGTGCTCACGGCGCAGAACCGGTACGCGATCCTGCACCGCCTGGGCGCCCTCAGGACGGCGGAGGCGCGCGAGCGCAACGTCGCGAAGTACGTCGCGATGCTCGAGCGCGGCGAGACCCTCTACCCGCAGAAGCGCCGCCCGAAGGCCTGACCTGTGGACGCGCTGTGAAGATCGAGGCCCGGGCCGGGGCCGTGCGGGGGCGCCCTCGCGCGACGGGCCCGCGCGCCACCTAGGGTTTGCCCGTGAGCTCGGAACGCACCTCCCCCTCCGGCGCGGACGCCGTCCCGCTGAGCATCCGTGCCGCGGCCTCGTGGTCGTGGCGCATCCTCCTGATCGCCGCCGCGGTCGCCGCCTTCCTGTGGCTGCTGGCGACGCTGAAGACGATCGTCGTGCCGGTCGCCATCGCCCTGCTCCTGACGATCCTGCTCGCCCCGGTGCGCCGGGCCCTCGAGCGGTGGGGGCTTCGCAGGGGGCTCGCGACGGCGATCTCGATCGTCGGCCTGATCGTGCTGGTCGGGGCCCTGATCACGCTGGCGGGGACGTCGATCGTCGGGGGGTTCCAGGATCTGGCCGACCAGGCGGTCGCCGGGTTCAAGCAGTTCACGACGTGGCTCGCCGAGGGCCCGCTGCAGCTCGACTCGAAGCAGCTGTCCGAGTACGGCCAGCAGCTGCAGAGCTCGATCGTCGAGAGCTCCGGCCTGGTCTCGGGCGCGCTCGGCGCCGCGACCACCGTGGGGCACGTCCTCGTGGGCGCGCTGATCGCCCTGTTCTGCACGATCTTCTTCCTGCTCGACGGGCGCACCATCTGGACGTGGCTGGTCAACCTGCTGCCGATGCGGGCCCGCGAGCCCGTGCACCAGGCCGGCCGCCGCGGCCTGGTCACCCTGTCCGCGTACGTGCGCACCCAGATCCTCGTGGCGTTCGTCGACGCCGTCGGCATCGGCATCGGGTCGGCGTTCTTCGTCCCGGCCCTCGCCCTGCCGATCGGCATCCTGGTCTTCATCGGCTCGTTCGTGCCGATCATCGGCGCGATCGTCACCGGCGCCATCGCCACCGCCGTGGTCCTGGTCGCCAACGGGTGGATCGCGGCGCTCATCATGCTCGGCATCGTGCTGCTGGTGCAGCAGGCCGAGAGCCACATCCTGCAGCCCTTCCTCATGGGCCACGCGGTGTCCCTGCACCCGGTGGCCGTGGTGCTCGTGGTGGCGGCCGGGAGCCTGGCCGCCGGCATCGTCGGCGCCCTGTTCGCCGTCCCGCTCGCGGCCGTGCTCAACACCGTGCTGCTCTACCTGCACGGGCACGACAAGTTCCCCGAGCTGGGCCACGAGGACCATGTGCCGTTGTTGCGTCGACGACCTCAGCTCCCCGGTACCCTGCTCTGGTCGGGACGGGGGTCGTCGCAGGAGGCGGCGGCCACGGGCGGCGCGTCGGACAGCACCATCGACCTGCCCGACGCTCCTGCCTCGCCCGCCTCCGACGCGGGCCCGGCAGGAGAGAACAGGTAAGTGGCAGCACACCCCCCGATCGACCGTGTGACCCTCGACGACGTCCGCACCGCCGCGGCGCTGCTCGACGGCGTCATCACCCGCACGCCGGTGCAGGCGTTCCGCGCGATGAGCGAGGCCGCGGGCGCGCCCGTCGTCCTCAAGTGCGAGAACCTGCAGCGGGCCGGCTCGTTCAAGATCCGCGGCGCGTACACGCGCCTGAGCCGGATGTCGGACGAGGAGAAGGCGCGCGGCGTCGTCGCGGCCAGCGCCGGCAACCACGCGCAGGGCGTCGCGCTCGCGGCCCAGATGCTCGGCATCCACGCCATCGTCTACATGCCCGTCGACGCGTCGGTGCCCAAGCTCGCCGCCACGCGCGGCTACGGCGCCGAGGTGCGCCAGGTCGGCGAGAGCGTCGACGAGGCGCTGGTAGCGGCGCGCGCGGAGGCGGCCCGGTCCGGCCGCACCCTCATCCACCCGTTCGACCACCTGGACGTCGTGACGGGCCAGGGCACGGTGGCCCTCGAGATCCTCGAGCAGGTGCCCGACGTCGGCACGGTCGTCGTGCCGCTGGGCGGCGGCGGCCTCGTGGCCGGTATCGCGACGGTGCTCGCGGAGGCCGCCCCGCACGTGAAGGTCGTGGGCGTGCAGGCCGAGACGGCCGCCGCCTACCCGGAGTCGCTCGCCGCGGGCCGCCCGGTGCCGCTGTCCCTCGGGGCGACGATGGCGGACGGCATCGCCATCGGCACGCCGGGCGACGTGCCCTTCGAGGTGCTGCAGCGCCTCGGCGTGGAGGTGCGCACCGTCTCCGAGGAGGAGATGTCGCGCGCGCTGCTGCTCGTGGCCGAGCGGGGCAAGCTGATCGTCGAGCCGTCCGGCGCCGCGGGCGTGGCGGCCGTCCTCGCCGCCGAGCCGGGCTCCCTGCCCGGCACCATCGTCCCCGTCCTCACGGGCGGCAACATCGACCCGCTGCTGCTGCTGCGCGTCGTCCAGCACGGCCTCGTGGCGGCCGGCCGGTACCTGCAGCTGCGCGTGTGCATCGACGACAGGCCGGGCTCCCTCGCGGGCCTGCTGGACGTCATCGCCGCCGCGGGCGCCAGCATCGTGCAGGTGGAGCACACCCGCACCGACACGTCGCTCACCGTGTCGCAGGTGCTCGTGAACGTGCAGCTCGAGACCAAGGGCCACGAGCACTGCGCCGCCGTCGTGGACCGGCTGCGCGCCGCGGGGTTCGAGGTCGCCTGAGCGTTGCGCGTGGACGCCCCGGGCCCGCTCAGCGCAGGGCGCGGCGGTAGTCGCCCGGAGCGCACCCGCAGATCTGGCGGAACGTGTCGTAGAAGCTGCTCTGCGACGTGAACCCTGCCGCGTGCCCGACCTCCACCGTCGTGGCGTCCGTCGTGATGAGCAGGCGCTGCGCCTCCGCCACCCGGCACCGCGCGATGTACGTGCCGAGGGTGGTGCCCACGACCCGCTTGAACAGCGTCATCGCGTGGCTCGGGCTCAGGTGCACGGCGCGTGCCACGTCGGAGGGCGAGATCGCGGAGCGGTAGTGCTCCGCGACGAACTGGGCCATCGCGGCGGCCCGGGCCGCCGGGCCGGAGTCCCCGGCGCCGTCCTGCGCGTCCGGCCCGCCGCCGGGGTGCGTCGCGGCGGCGTCGGAGCCCAGCAGGCGCCGGACGAACGCCTGGACCTCGAGCATCACGACGGTGGTGTCGCCGCCGGCCGTGACGTCCCGGCGCCAGGTGGCGAACATCGCGTCGACGTCGCGGGCGAGGTCCGCGGCCGGCACGACGACGGGCCGGGCCCGCAGCAGCACGGCGACGTGCTCGGTCGGCAGCGCCCAGCCCAGCACCTCCGTGAGGGGGACGTGCACCCACGACACCGCCGTCGGCACCTGCCCCGGGTCCACGAGCTGGTGCGGGGTGCCGCCCCAGAAGAGGGCGACCTCGCCGGCCCCGACCCGCAGCGTCGAGCCGCCGAAGAGGTACTCGAGCCGGCCCGAGTGGACGAGGTTGAGCTCCAGGTCGTCGTGCCGGTGCGGGTGCTCCATCACCGGCGGGGCGCCGTGCCGCACCCAGAGCGCGGCCTCCTCGAGGCGGACGTCGTCGGCGCGGAGTGTCACGGGGCGAGCCTAGGTCGATCGAAGGATCCCGGAAAACGGGGCGACCGATCCGGAGGATCGACCGCCATCCTCGGGCCTAGCGTCGCTGCATGGCTCATTCCCCGAAGATCACCATCGTCGGTGCCGGCGGCTTCGTCTTCCCGTTCCGCCTCATCGGAGACCTGCTCAGCTTCCCCGCCCTGCGCGACGCGACGCTGTGTCTCATGGACCTCGACGCGGGCCGTCTGGACCGCGTGGCGAGCGCCGCCCGCGAGCTCGTGGACCACCACGGCCTGGCGACCGACGTGCGGCAGACCACCGACCGCCGCGAGGCGCTCGACGGCGCGGACTTCGTCATCATCACGTTCCAGGTGGGCGGCGTGGAGTCCTACCGGCACGACGTCGAGATCCCGCGCCGCTACGGCGTCGACCAGACGGTGGGCGACACCGTGGGCCCCGGCGGGGTGTTCCGCTTCCTGCGCTCGGTGCGCGCCTACCAGGACATCGCGGCCGACGCGCTCGAGCTGTGCCCGGACGCCCTGTTCATCAACTACGCCAACCCGATGGCGATGGCGACGGGGTACCTCAACGCGCTCGGCCTGCGCACCGTGGGCCTGTGCCACAGCGTCCAGGGCACCACCCGGATGCTCGCCCGCACCCTGGGCGTCCCGTACGACGAGGTGTCCTACCGGTGCGCCGGCATCAACCACCAGGCGTGGGTGCTCGACTTCCGCCGCGGGGACGAGGACCTCTACCCGCGGCTGCGGGAGGTCATGGCCGACCGGCACCGCCGCGGCCGCGCCGCCGCCGACCTGCTGACCGACGACGGCGACCACTCCGACGAGGCGCTCGCCGCGAGCACCTACGAGGGCGGCAACGAGCAGGTCCGCACCACGCTGATGAACCACTTCGGCTACTTCGAGACGGAGTCCAGCCACCACGCGTCGGAGTACGTGCCGTGGTTCCGCAAGGACGCCGAGACGACCCTCGAGTACATCCCGGAGCGCTGGGACTACTACGAGATCTGCTCCGCGCACGACGAGCAGGGCGACGTGGACGACCAGCTCGAGCGGCTCAAGGCCGACCTCAGCCCGTCGGTCGAGTACGGGGCGTCGATCGTCAACGCCGTCGTGACCGGGGTGCCCGCCGTCGTCTACGGCAACGTGCCGAACGCGGGCCGGGTGATCACGAACCTGCCCGACGACGCCTGCGTCGAGGTGGCGTGCCTGGTGGACGCGAACGGGGTGCAGCCCACGTCCTTCGGCGAGCTGCCGCCGCAGCTCGCGGCGATCAACCGCACCAACGTCAACGTCCAGACGCTGGCCGTGCGCGCCGCGCTCACCGGCGACGTCGAGCACGTGCACCACGCCGTCGCGATGGACCCGCTGACGTCGGCGCACTGCACGCTGGAGCAGATCCGGGCCATGACGGGCGAGCTGCTGGAGGCGCACGCCGCGCTGCTCCCGGCCGCCCTGCGGCCCGCGGCGTCGCCGCCGGCGGGCGCGGTGGACCGGGACCCCGCCCTCGCGCTCTAGGCGCGCACGGTGCCCCGGGCGACGACGCCCGGGGCACCGCCGGCGGGGCCGCGCACCGCGCCGTCCCGACGTCTCGACGACCCTCGACGAAGAGGAGACGACATGCCGACCCCCGTGCGCGGGCTGTCGCGCCGGAGCTTCCTGGCGGTGGCCGGGATCAGCGTGGCGGGTGCGCTCGCCGCCTGCTCCGGCGCCCCCACCGGCACCAAGCACCTGCGCCTGTCCTCGTGGAACATCCCCCTGGACCTGGCGTCGTACCAGGCGATCGCCGACGAGTTCGTGGCGGCGCACCCCGGCACCAGCGTCGCGGTGGAGGTCACCACCGGCCAGTTCCACCAGTGGTTCATCACGCGCCTGGCGGCCGACCTCGCGCCCGACATCATCCGCATCACCCCGCAGCAGATCGGCCGGTACGCCGCCAACGGCAGCCTGGTCGACCTCACGGGCGTCGTGCCGGCGGAGTACGAGGACGACTACTCGACGCCGTTCTGGGCGATCGGCGCCAAGGCCGACGGCCTGTTCGGCGTCTTCCAGCACACGGACAACTTCATCACCTACTACGACAAGCGGGTGATCGAGCAGATCGGCGTGGACGTGCCGCAGACCCTCGACGAGGCGTGGCACTGGGACGAGTTCCTCGAGATCGCGCGCGAGGCGCAGCGGATCACCGGCCGCTACGGCTTCGGCTACGGCTGGAGCGGCCCCGAGACCGCCTACCGCTGGATGCCCGTCGTCTACCAGAACGGCGGCGCCTTCCTCGGGGAGGACGGCGCGACGCCGAGCATGGACACCGACGCCGCCGTCGGCGCCCTCGACTTCGGCCGGCGCTGGTACGCCGACGGCCTGATGTCGCCGGCGAACATGAGCAAGTCGGGCGGCGGCGCCGTCGGGCGCGACCTCTTCGCCACCGGCCAGGCGGGCCTGCTGCTCGACAACCCGGAGGCGATCGCGGCCCTCGACGAGGCGCGCCCCGACGAGTGGGGCACCACCTACATGATCCGCAACGGCGGCGAGGCGTCCGACCTCGGCGGCAACGCGCTGGCGGTGACGAGGTCCAGCAAGCACCCCGAGCTGGCCGCCGAGCTCGTCGCCTTCGTCACCAGCCGCACCAACGTCGCCGAGTTCTGCCGGCGCGGCAACTGGCTGCCCGCCCGGTCCTCGCTGGACGCGGCCGACATCGGCTACGAGCGGCACTCCGACACCATGCAGCAGTTCATCGACCAGGCCACGACCATCCCGCTGTCGATGGTGCGGGCCCAGTCCGGCCCGTACTTCAGCTCGCTCAACTCGGTGTTCGCGGACTACCTCGACCTGTGCTTCCTCGGCGAGCTCAGCCCCGCCGAGTGCGGCGCCCAGATGACGGAGGCGATGCGCAGTGTCACCACACGGTGAGACCCTCACGGCCGCCGGGCAGGCGGCAACCCGCCCAGCGACCGCCGGCCCGGCGCCGGACGACCCCGCGCCGGCCGACCCCGCGCGGGCGGGGTCGAGGACGGACGGGACCAGGTCCCGCCGTCGACGTCGCTGGGCGCCGTACCTGTTCGTCGGCCCGGCCGGGCTGCTGTTCCTCGCGTTCTCGCTGGTGCCCGTCGTCATCGCGGTCGCGCTGTCCTTCCAGGACACGGCCACGCTCGGCGACGGCGCCTGGGTGGGCGCGGACAACTACGCGACGATGCTCGGCGACCCGCTGCTGCGCACGGCGCTGCTCAACACCCTGGTCTTCACGGTCGGCACGGTGCCCACGGCCATGGCGATCGGGCTCGCGCTCGCCGTCGCGCTCAACCGGCCGCTGCCGGGCCGCGGCCTGCTGCGCGCCCTGTTCTTCGTGCCGATGGTCGCGGCCGGCGTCGTGGTCGGCGTGATCATGTCCTGGATCTTCAACCCCGACTACGGCGTGGCCAACAACGCGCTCCGTGCGGTCGGGCTCGACGGGCTGCCGTGGCTGACGTCGCCGCGCACCGCGATGGTCACGCTCGTCCTCGTGGTGGTGTGGACCCGCATCGGGTTCTGCATGATCATCTACCTCGGCGCGCTGCAGTCCGTCCCGTCGGAGCTGCGCGAGGCCGCCGCCATCGACGGCGCGAGCCGCTGGCAGCGGTTCCGGCGGCTCACCGTGCCCCTGCTCGCCCCCACCACGTCGATCCTGCTCATCCTCAACGTGGTGTTCTCGCTGCAGGCCTTCGACGTCATCTACGTGATGACCGGCGGCGGCCCCGGCTTCTCCACGACCGTCCTCATCCAGTACGTGTTCCGGTCGGCGTTCGCCGACGCCCGCATGGGCTATGCGGCGGCGCTCGGCCTCCTGCTCGTGCTGATCCTGCTGGTGTTCACGCTGCTGCGGCAGCGGGCGACGACGAAGGCCGAGGAGCTCCTGTGACCGTCGACGTGCACCCCACCCCCCTCCCCGCCGCCCCCGTGCGCGCCGGCCGGTCGACCCGGGAGCGCCGCTCGCTGCGCCGCCGCTGGCTGCTCACCGCGGGCCTCACCGCCGTCGCGATCCTCGTCGTCTTCCCGCTGTACTGGATGGTGGTCTCGGCCCTCACCCCGGGCGGCCAGTCGCAG
This sequence comes from Isoptericola sp. NPDC057653, assembly GCF_042799955.1. Lineage (NCBI taxonomy): Bacteria > Bacillati > Actinomycetota > Actinomycetes > Micrococcales > Promicromonosporaceae > Isoptericola > Isoptericola sp. NPDC057653. The sequence goes on from NZ_JBHVHP010000004.1 coordinate 105,950, forward strand.
AGCAGCGCGTTCTACCTCTGGCCCGACGCGCCGACGACGGCGAACTTCACCGAGGTCTTCGCGCAGCAGCCGGTCTGGCGCTGGCTGGGCAACTCGTTCCTCGTCGCGACCGTGGGCACCGCGCTGTCCGTGTGCGTGTCCCTCGGGGCCGGGTACGCGCTGGCGAAGTACCGCTTCCGCGGCCGCGGGCTGCTCTACGCCCTGTTCCTCGTGACGATCATGATCCCCATCCAGGTGACCCTGGTGCCCGCGTTCCTCGTCGTCGCGCGGCTCGGTCTCGTCGACTCCCCGTGGGCGGTGATCCTGCCGACGCTGTTCGACGTCGTCGGCATCTTCATCGCGCGCCAGTTCATGCTGGGCGTCCCCGACGCCCTCATCGAGGCGGCACGGCTCGACGGCGCCGGGGAGCTGCGGACCTTCTTCCGGGTGGTGCTGCCCACCTGCGGGCCGCTCGTGGGCGTGCTCGTCATCCTCGGCTTCATGAACCGGTGGAACGACTTCCTGTGGCCGTTGGTCGTGCTGCAGGGCAACGAGAGCCTCACCGTCCCGGTCGGCCTGTCGACCCTGACGAACAACCCGGCGTTCAGCTCGCCCTGGGGCGCCGTGATGGCCGTCGCCACCGTCGCCGTCGTGCCGCTGCTCGTCGTGTTCCTCGTCTTCCAGCGCACCTTCGTCCAGGGCATCGCGAGCACGGGCATCAAGTAGGGCGGAAGAATCTCGCGAAAGGTGTCTGTCCGGGCCCGCCCCGTTCGTCGTCCTGGTGACGCGGCCGACCGGCCGCGGGACGAGGAGGCGGAAGATGCGGTTCCTGGACACGATCCTGAGGGTGGATCCTGAGGCGCGTCGGTTCCGGTCGGACGCCCGGCGCACACGGTGGGTCGTCGGAGACGGCCTGCGGACCGTGGACGTCGCGTTCTACGGGCCGATGGTGTACTTCCACGGCCACGACGAGGAGGTCTGATGCGGTATCTCATGCTGGTGCTGTCCACGCCGGAGGACGCCGAGCTGCGTCCCGAGGACGCCGCGGGCGCCCCGCCCATCGAAGGGTGGGTGGAGAAGTACTACGGGAGCGGCACGGCGGTGCTCGGCGACCGGCTGCGCCCGCCCGCGGACGCGGTCGGGGTGCGGGTGCGCGCCGGGCGCACGCTGGTCACCGACGGCCCGTTCTCGGAGACCAAGGAGGCGATCGGGGGCTTCGACGTCATCGACGCGCCCGACCTGGACACGGCGATCGGCATCGCGTCCGAGCACCCCATGGCCCACGGCGGCGCCATCGAGCTGCGGCCGTTCTGGCCGCTGGACCTCGAGGGCGACGGCGCGACGGACGGGGGCGCGTGATGCGTTACCTGATGCTGGTCGTCGAGCCCGACGTGCCCGACCGGGGCCCCACCCCCGACATCGAGGACTGGGTGCGCCGGCACGACGCCGACGGCTCCCGGGTGCTGGGGGAGCGGCTGCGCCCCGCCGCCGACGTGCGGCGCGTGCGGGTGCGCGACGGACGCCCGGCGGTCACGGACGGACCGTTCACGGAGACGAAGGAGGTGATCGGCGGGTTCGACGTGATCGAGGCCCCCGATCTCGACACGGCCCTCGTCATCGCCGCCGAGCATCCCGGGTCCTGGGGCGGTGGCACCGTCGAGGTGCACCCGTTCTGGCCCACGGAGGGCGCGCCCGCGTGACCGCGTCCGCCGCCGTCGAGGACGCGTTCCGCAGCGAGTGGGGGCGCGTCCTCGGCGCGGTGGCGCGGGCCACCGGCGACCTGGACCTCGCCGAGGAGTCCGCGCAGGAGGCGTTCGCGTCGGCGTTGCGCACCTGGTCGCGCGACGGCGTGCCGGACCGGCCGGGGGCGTGGCTCACGACGACGGCGCGGCGGCACGCGCTGGACGTGCTGCGCCGTCGCGGGGTGGAGCGGGACCGGACGGCCGCGGCGGCGCGCCTCGAGGAGCGTCGTGTCGCGACGCCCGGCACGCCCGCCGGGCCGGGGGCCGGGACGGCGGCGGACGCCGTGCACGAGGAGGTCGAGCGGGGCCTGGACGACGAGCCGTGGGCCGTCGACGACCCCGACGGCGACCTGCTGCGGCTGCTGTTCACGTGCTGCCACCCGGCGCTGCCGGCCGAGGGGCGCGTGGCCCTCACGCTGCGCTCGCTCACCGGCATGACGACGGCGCAGGTGGCGCGGGCCTTCCTGGTCCCCGAGGCGACGATGTCGCAGCGGCTGGTGCGCACCAAGCGGCGGATCCGCGCGACGGGGATCGCGTTCCGCGTGCCGCCGTCCGGACAGCTCGCCGAGCGGACGTCCGCCGTCCTGGCCGTGCTCTACGTCCTGTTCACCGAGGGGTACGACGCCTGGGCGGAGCCCGCCGAGGACGTCGAGGGCTGCGCCGAGCGGCGGGCGCTCGCGGGCGACGCGGTGCGCCTGGCGCGGCTCGCCGCCCGCCTCCTGCCGGACGAGCCCGAGGCCCGCGGCCTGCTCGCCCTCCTGCTGCTGCAGCACGCGCGCCGCGACGCGCGCACCGGGCGCGACGGCGTCGCGCGCACCCTCGCGGAGCAGGACCGCTCCCGCTGGCGCCGCGACGAGATCGACGAGGGGCTGGCCGTGCTCGACGACGCGCTGGCGGCGGGCCGTCCCGGTCCGTACCAGGTGCAGGCGGCCGTCGCGGCGCTGCACTGCCGGGCGGCGACGGCGGGGGAGACCGACTGGGGCGAGGTGCTCGCCCTCTACGACGTGCTGCTGGGCATGGTCCCGACGCCCGTCGTCGCGCTGAACCGGGTGGTCGCGGTGGCGGAGGTCAGCGGCCCGGCGGCCGCGCTCGCCGCGCTGGCCGAGCTCGACGAGGCCCCCGAGCTCGAGGGGTACCACCTGCGGCCGGCGCTGCGGGCCGACCTGCTCGTCCGCGCGGGCCGCCCGGCCGAGGCGGTGCGCGAGCTGCGCCGCGCCCTCGACCAGGTCGACCGGGAGGGCGACCGCCGCCTGTTGCGCGGGCGTCTCGCCGCCCTCGGGGGCAGCCCCGCCCCCTGACCCCGGCGAGGGGGCGCAGGGAGCGGGTCGTGACCTCAGAGGGCGGCGGCGGTCTCCGGCTCGGTGACCAGCGGGTAGACGCCGTCCTCGTCGTGCACCTCGCGGCCGGTGACCGGCGGGTTGAACACGCACACGCACGTGATGTCGGTGCGGGGGCGCACCTTGTGCTTGTCGTGGTCGTTCAGCAGGTACAGCGAGCCCGGCTTCAGCTGGTGCACCTCGCCGGTGCCGAGGTCCTCGATCTCGCCCTCGCCCGAGGTGATGAACACGGCCTCGATGTGGTTGGCGTACCAGAAGAAGCTCTCGGTGCCGGCGTACAGGGTGGTCTCGTGCACCGAGAAGCCGACGCCCTCCTTCGCCAGGACGATCCGCTTGGAGCGCCAGTTCTCGCTCTTGACGTCGGCGTCGGTGTCGGTGATCTCGTCGAGCGTGCGCACGAGCATGGGTGGTACCTCCAGGTGGTTCGGGTGGGGTGGGGCAGGCGGGGCGTCAGCCCAGGACGGTGGCGACGGACTCGCTGATGATCTTGAGCCCGCGCTGCAGCTCGTCGTAGGTGATCGTCAGCGGCGGCAGCAGCTTCACGACCTCGCCGTCGGGGCCGGAGGTCTCCATGAGCAGGCCGAGGGCGAACGCCTCGTCGCAGATGCGGGTGGCGGTCTCGCCGTCGGGCGTCTGCAGGCCGCGCGCCAGGCCGCGGCCCTTCGCGACGAGGACGTCGTCGCCGTACCGGGCGACGAGGGAGTTGAAGTGCGCCTCGACGAGCGCGCCCTTGTCGATCGTGGAGCGCTCCAGCTCGTCGTCCGACCAGTAGAGGCGGATCGCCTCGGTGGCGGTCGCGAACGCGGGCGCGAAGCCGCGGAACGTGCCGTTGTGCTCGCCCGGCTCCCAGATGTCCAGGTCCGGGCGCACGAGCGTGAGGGCCATGGGCAGGCCGTAGCCCGAGATCGACTTCGACAGGCAGATGATGTCGGGCACGATGCCGGCCTCCTCGAAGGAGAAGAACTTGCCGGTGCGGCCGCAGCCCATCTGGATGTCGTCGAGGATCAGCAGGATGCCGTGGCGCTTGCAGAGGTCGGCCAGGCCGCGCAGCCACTCGGCGCGCGCGGCGTTGATGCCGCCCTCGCCCTGCACCGTCTCGACGATGACGGCGGCGGGCGCGTTGAGGCCCGAGCCGCTGTCCTCGAGCAGCCGCTCCAGGTACACGAAGTCCGGCACGTCGCCGTCGAAGTAGTCGTCGTACGGCATCGGCGTGGCGTGCACCAGGGGCACGCCCGCGCCGCCGCGCTTCATGGAGTTGCCCGTCACCGACAGGGCGCCCAGCGTCATGCCGTGGAACGCGTTCGTGAAGTTGATGACCGACTCGCGACCCGTCACCTTCCGCGCCAGCTTCAGCGCCGCCTCGACCGCGTTGGCACCGCCGGGCCCGGGGAAGACGACCTTGTGGTCCAGCCCGCGCGGCCGCAGGATCGACTCGCTGAACGTCTCGAGGAACTCCCGGCGCGCCGAGGTGAACATGTCGAGCGTGTGCACCATGCGGTCGTCGGTGAGGTAGTCGACCAGCACCTGCTTCAGCCGCGGGTTGTTGTGCCCGTAGTTGAGGGTGCCCGCTCCGGCGAAGAAGTCGAGGTACTCGGTGCCGTCCTCGGCGTGCACCGTCGCTCCCACGGCCCGGTCGAACACGACGGGCCAGGAGCGCGAGTAGCTGCGGACCTCCGACTCGAGGGCCGTGAAGCCCGTCGGGTCGTCGGCGGACGCCTCGGTGGTGGGGACGGTCGGGGTTGTCACGAAGGACACTCCTTGAGGTGGTGCGCGCCGGTGCGAATCGGGTCGTGGTGGGGCTGCGTCGTCACCTGCGCGCCGAACCGGCGCAGCCCGGGGTCTGGCCGCCGGCCATGAGGGCCGGCGACCGGGTCAGTGGGAGGGTCCGAAGCCCTCGATCACGAGCAGCGGCTCGCCCTCGTGCCCGTCGGGGAAGTCGGCCGCCTCGTAGCCGGTGGTCTCACGCAGCGTGGCGCCGCGCTCGGCGGCCCAGCGCGCGAAGACGCGGCGCGACGACGCGTTGTCGGCCGTCACGGTGGTGTGGATCCGCGCGATCCCGGGCCCGCCGTCGCCGGCCGCCTCGTCGACGGCGGCGTCGAGCAGGCGCCCCGCCACGCGCCGGCCGCGCGCCCGCGGGTCCACGGCGACCTGCCACACGAAGAGGGTGGCGGGGTCGGCGGGCAGCCGGTACGCGGCGAGGAAGCCGGCCGGCTCGTCGCCGTCGAGGAACGCCAGGCGGCAGGTCGCGGCGAAATGGTCCGCGAGCAGCAGGTAGGCGTAGGAGGAGTTGAGGTCGAGCGAGCCCGAGTCGCGGGCCAGCCGCCACATCGCGGCGCCGTCCGCCGTCGTCGGCGGTCGCACCGTCAGCCCCGCGAGCGGGGCCGTGGGCCGGGGCGACGCCGCGCGGTCAGGTGCGGCGTCGGTCGAGCTGTCGTCGGTCGGGTGGTTGGTCGTTGCGGTGTCCGTCGTGTCCATACCGCTGTCGACCATAGACGCATCGCGGGGGAAAGTTCACCTCGACCATGACTCTTCCTCGACCGACGGACCGGTCGGCGAGGGGCGTTGATCGTTGGGAGGCCAGCGAAAGGTCCCGATCACCATCGACGGATCATCGACGGTTCTTCGAGGGGTCATTTGTCTCGGATCGTGAGACGTCGACGGTGTCCGGAGACGACCGTGGGCGTGCCCGTCAGCACGGGCACGCCCACGGCATGCGTCTGGTCCGGGCGAGCCCGGGGCGAGGTCAGCCCGCGAAGGGCGTGGCCTTGAGGATCTCGACGGGGATCTCCCGGCCGTTCGGCGCGGTGTAGGCCGCCTTCTCGCCGATCTTGTGGCCGTCGATCGCGGCGCCGAGCGGCGACGTCGGCGAGTACACGTCGAGGTCGGTCGTGCCGGCGATCTCGCGGGAGCCCAGCAGGAACGTCATCTCGTCCCCGGCCACCAGTGCCGTGACGACCATGCCGGCCTCGACGACACCGTCGTCCGCCGGGGTGCCGATCTGGACGTGGCGCAGCTTCTCGGTGAGCTCGCGGATGCGGGCCTCGTTCTTCGCCTGCTCCTCACGGGCGGCGTGGTAGCCGCCGTTCTCCTTGAGGTCGCCCTCGTCGCGGGCGGCGGCGATGCGCTCGGCGATCTCGGTGCGGGCGGGGCCGGAGAGGTTCTCCAGCTCGGCCTGCAGCCGGTCGTGAGCCTCCTGGGTGAGCCAGGTGACGGTGCTCTCGGTCACGAGGGCTCTCCTTTCGTGGTGCTCGTCGGCCTGTTTCGGCCGTGCGCGGGCGACCGACGAGCGTCGGCACGCGCGTCGGCTGGGCAGGACTGTGCGTGTGAATCCCTCAGGATAGCCCGGGGAGGCGCCAGAACCCAGGCCTCCGCCGTGGGCGAACAGGGCGACGGCGCCTGCCGTGCGCCCTGACGGGCCCGTCAGGAGCGGTCGGACACGTCGCACGACTCGACCACGGCGCTCGTGGCCTCCTCGGACGTGCGGAGGGTCACGGTGTAGGTGGACGTGAGCTGCTCGCTGGGCCCGACGGGCACCTCCAGCGTGCCCACCTGGGCGTAGCTCGGCGCCAGCGCCTCGACCTCGCAGGTCGCCGTCGTGCCCGCCGGCATGTGCACCTGGAAGGTGACGTCCACCTGCTCGGCGTCGCGCACGTCGAAGCTCACGACGTTGACGTTCACCGGGTCCCGGCGGTTCTGCTCGACCGTGAACCAGGCCGCCACCCCGACCGCGGCGGCGAGCGCGGCGGCGATCGCCACCTTCGCGCCGGTCCCCAGGCCGCGGCGCTCGGGGCGCGTGCCGTACCGGTCGGCGGGGGGCGTGGGGCTGACGGGCTCGCTCATGGTGCACCATTGTCCCTGAAGCCCGCTGCCGACCCGTCACCCCGGGAGGGACCTTGTCCTCCGCCACCCCCGCGCCGCCCACCGGGCGGCCCGAGCCCCTGCGTCTGATGGCGGTGCACGCGCACCCGGACGACGAGTCGAGCAAGGGCGCCGCCACCACCGCGCGGTACGCCGCCGAAGGGGTGGAGGTGCTGGTCGTCACCTGCACCGGGGGCGAGCGGGGCGACGTGCTCAACCCCAGCTTCGAGGTGCCCGCGGGCCACGAGTTCGAGACGGTCGAGGGCCGCCGCGCCGTCCGCCGCCTCGAGATGGCGGCCGCGGCCGAGGCGCTCGGCGTGCGGCAGACGTGGCTCGGCTTCGTCGACTCGGGCCTGCCGGAGGGCGACCCGCTGCCCCCGCTGCCCGAGGGCTCCTTCGGCCTCGTGCCCCTCGAGGACGCGGCGGCGCCGCTGGTCGAGCTGGTGCGCGAGTTCCGGCCGCACGTCGTGACGACCTACGACCCGTCGGGCGGCTACCCGCACCCCGACCACATCAAGTGCCACGAGGTCGCGTTCGAGGCGTACCACGCGGCGGGCGACGGCTCGCGGTACGTCGTGGAGGGCGGCGCGGAGCCGTGGGCGCCGAGCAAGCTCTACTACAACCACGGGTTCTCGATGGCGCGCATGCGCGCCGTCCACGAGGCCATGCAGGGCGCGGGCCTGGAGTCGCCGTTCGGCGACTGGATCGAGTCGCGCGCGGCACGGGAGATCCCGGAGCGCACGGCGACCACGAGCATCCCGGTGGCCGACTACTTCGCCCAGCGGGACGCCGCGCTGGTGGCCCACGCCTCCCAGATCGACCCCGCCGGGTTCTTCTTCGCGGTGCCGCGCGACCTCGAGGCCGACGTCTGGCCCACCGAGGAGTACGAGCTCGCCGACTCGCGCGTCCCGACGACGCTGCCCGAGGACGACCTGTTCGCCGGCGTGCGGGGGGAGGCCCGGTGAACACCCTCCTCATGCTGGTGGCCACCGCGCCGAGCCCGTCGCCCAGCCCCACGCAGGGCCCGAACGAGCTGCAGGTGACGCCCGGCCTCGCCGGCTTCGTGGCGACCTTCGCGGTCGCCGTCGCCTGCGTGCTGCTGTTCCTCTCGCTGACCCGGCACCTGCGTCGCGCCCAGCGCAACGCCGAGGAGCAGGGCCTGCCGATCGAGGAGCCCAAGCGCGTCGGCTTCGACCGGGCGGACCGGCCCGGTCCGTCCGCCGGCGCGACCGACGCCCCCGACGACGGCTCGCCCGGCGCGGGCCCCGAGGGCGAGGCGGACGGCCAGGCGGGCCGATGAGCAGGCCGGTGCGCGTCACGGTCGCCCAGCTCGCGATCACCGCGGACCACGAGGCGAACCGGGAGGCGGTCGCCGAGGCGTTCCTCGCGGCCGGCCGGGTGGGCGCGGACCTGCTGGTGCTGCCCGAGTACTCCTCGGGGTACGACCCGCACGGCGTCGGGCCCGAGCACGCCGAGCCCCTCGACGGCCCGTTCGTGACGGCGCTGCGGCAGCACGCCGCGCGCTACCGCATCGCGGTCGTGGCGGGCACGACGCTGCCCGCGTACGGCGCGGTCGGCGCCGCGACCGGGCAGGTGCCGGCCGTGAGCGGGGCGTTCCCCGCCGTCACCGGCGGCTTCCCGGCCGTGACCGGGTCGTTCCCCGCCGCGACGGGATCCTTCCCGGCGGTCACCGGGTCGCTGCCGGCGATCACCGGGACCACGCCGGTGGCGGGCTCGCCTGCGACGGGGGTCCCGCCGCGGGCGTCCAACACCGTCGTCGCCGTCGACGCGACCGGCGCCCTGGTCGGCGCGTACCGCAAGGTGCACCTGTACGACGCGTTCGGCTCGCGCGAGTCCGACCGGCTCGAGCCGGGTCCGGCCGACGTGCCGCCGCTGGTGATCCGGCTGGGCGACCTGACGTTCGGCGTCGTGACCTGCTACGACCTGCGGTTCCCGGAGTCGGCCCGCCGGCTCGTGGACGCGGGCGCGGACGTCATCGTCGTGCCGGCGGCGTGGGTCGACGGCCCCCTCAAGGCGGACCACTGGCGCACGCTGCTGCGCGCGCGGGCGATCGAGAACACGGCCGTGGTGATCGGCGTCGGGATGGCGGGGGCGGGCCTGGTGGGCAGGTCCCTGCTGGCCGGGCCGGACGGCGTCGTCGGGCTGGAGCTCGACGAGACGCCGCAGGTGCGCACCGTCGACCTCGACCCGGAGCCGCTGGCGCAGGTGCGCCGGCAGAACCCGTCCCTGGCGAACCGCCGCTACCTGGTGGTGCCGAAGGGCTGACGCCCGTCGTGGGTCAGAGCGCCGCCAGGTAGATGGCGACGGTGTGGCACGTGAACCCGACCACGGTGAGCGCGTGGAAGATCTCGTGGAACCCGAACCAGCGCGGGGACGGGTCGGGGAACTTGGTGCCGTAGACGACGGCTCCGAGGATGTAGGCGATGCCGCCGGAGGCGACCAGCCACGCGACGCCCGCCCCTCCCGCGGCCGCGAACTGCGGGATGTACCCGACGGCCACGCAGCCGAGCGCCACGTACACGGGGACGTACAGCCAGCGGGGCGCGCCCATCCACAGCACGCGCGCGACGAGGCCGAGGATCGCGCCGCTCCACACGACGGCGAGCAGCACCGTGGCGGTGCTGCGCGGGAGCAGCATCACGGCCAGCGGCGTGTACGTGCCGGCGATGATGAGGAAGATGTTGGCGTGGTCCAGCCGCCGCAGCACGGCCGCGGTGCGGGGCGACCACGTGCCGCGGTGGTAGACGGCGCTGGTGCCGAACAGCATCACCGCGGTGACGCCGAAGATCGCGCAGGCCACCTTGTCGGCCGTCGTGTCGGCCAGCACGACCAGCACGATCGCGGCCGCCAGGGCCAGCGGGGCCGTCACCGCGTGGATCCAGCCGCGCAGGAAGGGCTTGAGCTTCGCCGCCCCGGTCGCGGCGGCCTCGGCGACCGTCTGGACCGCCTCGCCGACGGCGTCCTTCGCGCCCTCGACGACGCCCTTGGCCTCGGGCACGTCGGGGCGGTCGGCCCGGCGGCCGTCCGGCTGGGCGGCAGCTGCCACGGTGTTCTCCTCGCTCACGACCAACCTACGCATCCGTAGGTTACGCCAGCGTAGGCGACGCGGCGGGGCCGGTCGACCACACGCTGTGAAGATCGTGCGTGGGGGTTGCGGGTCGTCCCCGCCCGTCCCGCAGGCGCGGGACCTGCAGGTCTGGGGGAGCGGTACCGTTGTCCCGCTCTTCGTCCGTCCCGCCCGCCGGGTGCCTGCGCGTCTCGTGCGCCGGCGCGGCCCGATCCTCCGAGGTTCTCGCGTGCGCATGCCCCACCTGCTCTACGGCCTGTACGAGCGGCGCCTGGCCGCCTCGCTGCCGACGGCGCAGACGCCCCGGCACGTGGGCGTCATCCTCGACGGGAACCGCCGGTGGGCACGCTCGTTCGGGGAGACGGCGGCCACGGGGCACCGGCGCGGCGCCGACAAGATCACGGAGTTCCTGGGCTGGGCGGAGGAGCTCGGCGTCGAGGTCGTCACGCTGTGGATGCTGTCCACCGACAACCTGGCCCGCCCCGCGGGCGAGCTCACCGACCTGCTCGACATCATCCGTGACGCCGTCCAGGACCTCGCGGAGTCGCGGCGGTGGCGGCTGCGCGTCATGGGTCGCCTCGACCTGCTCCCCGCGGAGCTCGCGGACGCCGTCCGTGCCGCCGCGGACGGGACCGCGGACGTGCAGGGGCTGCAGGTCAACGTCGCGATCGGCTACGGCGGCCGGCACGAGATCGCCGACGCCGTCCGGTCCTACCTCACGCAGGAGGCGGCGCACGGGGCCACGCTCCAGGAGCTCGCCGAGCGGATCGACGTCGACGACATCGCCGCCCACCTGTACACGAAGGGTCAGCCGGACCCGGAGCTCGTGATCCGCACGTCGGGCGAGCTGCGCGTGGGCGGCTTCCTCATGTGGCAGAGCGCGCACTCCGAGCTCTACTTCTGCGAGGCGTACTGGCCCGACTTCCGCCGCGTCGACTTCCTGCGCGCGCTGCGCGACTTCTCCCGCCGGGAACGGCGCCTCGGGCGCTGACCGGCCCGTCTCGACGGGCCCCGACGGCGGCCCGTGCGGCACACTGCCACCGTGACCCCGCCCGAGCCGACGACGCCGTCCGCACCCCCGACCGACCCCGAGCGCCACCCCGAGCCGCGCGCCTCGGACGTGCGCCTCGCGGCCGAGGCGTGGGAGTCCCTGTTCCGTGCGCAGGTCGCGCTGATGCGCCGGTTCCAGGCCGACGACATCTGGCGCGACCTCACGATGCGCGAGTACGACGTGCTGTTCACCCTCTCGCGCGCGCCCGGCGGCGAGCTGCGGCTGCGCGACCTCAACGAGGGCATGCTGCTGGCGCAGTCGTCGCTGTCGCGGATGGTCGAGCGGCTCGAGTCGCGCGGCCTCGTCGAGCGGTCGGTGCCCGAGGACGACGCGCGCGGCACCCTCGTGCGCCTCACGGCGGAGGGGGCGCGCCGGCAGCGCGAGACGGGGCTGGCGCACGTGCGCACCATCGCGGAGTACGTGGGGCAGGCGCTCGAGCCGGCCGAGCTCGAGCAGCTCCGCGACGTGACGGACCGCCTCCGGCTCGCGCAGCCGGGCATCCCGCCGCGCACGTCCTGAGGGCCCGGCGCCCGCCCTCCCGCCCCGGTCGCCGGGTGCGCGGAGCCGGGCGACGACGTGGCCGCGGGGTCCGGGGCGGAAGATGACAGGGCGTGCCATCAACGTCACGTCGCTCCGGGGGCCTTCGCGGCGGGTCCGGGTGCGGCCCGGTGCGAGGATGGCAGTCATGCCGATGACGACCCCCCGGTCGGCCGATGCCGGACCGTACGACGCCCTCCTCCTGTACTCCTTCGGTGGCCCGAACCAGCCGGAGGACGTGGTGCCCTTCCTCCGCAACGTGACCGCCGGCAAGGGGATCCCCGACGAGCGGCTCGAGGAGGTCGGCGAGCACTACTACGGCTTCGGCGGCAAGAGCCCCATCAACGAGCAGAACCTCGCGCTGAAGGCGGCGCTCGAGGCCGAGCTCGCGGAGCGCGGGATCGACATGCCGGTCGTGTGGGGCAACCGCAACTGGGCGCCGTACACCACCGACGCGATCGACGAGCTGGAGCGCCGGGGCGCGAAGCGCGCGGTCGCGCTCGTGACGTCCGCGTACTCCTCGTACTCCGGCTGCCGCCAGTACCGCGAGGACCTCGCCGTGACGCTCGACAAGCGCGGGCAGCTCGGCTCCGAGGGCTCCACGGGCGTGCAGTTCGACAAGGTCCGCTCGTACTTCAACCACCCCGGCTTCGTGGCGGCCAACGCCGAGGCCGTGCTCGAGGGCTTCGAGGCGCTCGCGGCCAAGGGCGGCGACCCGGCCGCGGCGAAGCTCGTCTTCGTCACGCACTCCATCCCCGACACGATGGAGGCGGCCTCGCGCGTCTCGCACGCCACCTACTCGGCGCAGCACCTCGACGTCGCCGCCGTGATCGCGGCGGTCGTGTCCGAGGTGCGCGGCCACGCCGTCGAGTGGGAGCTGGCGTACTGCTCGCGCTCCGGCCCGCCGTCGCAGCCGTGGCTCGAGCCCGACGTCAACGACCTGCTCACCGAGCGCGCGGGCCAGGGCCTCAAGGACGTCGTCCTGTCCCCGATCGGCTTCGTCTCCGACCACATGGAGGTGGCGTACGACCTCGACACCGAGGCGATGGCCACGGCCACGGAGCTGGGCATGACCGCGGTGCGCGCCGGCACGGTCGGCACGCGGCCCGCCTTCGTGTCCGGTCTGGTCGACCTGATCCTGGAGCGCGCGGCCCTGGCCCGCGGCGAGGACGTCGAGGAGGAGACGGTGGGCAGCCTGCCCGCGTTCCGCTCGGTGTGCGCCCCCGGCTGCTGCCTGCGCCGGGACGGCGAGCCGAGCGGCGTGCCCGCGCTGTGCGGCGAGAACCTGCAGTCCTGACCTGCTGACCCGAGAGGACGTCATGAGCGAGCACATCCACGGCGACACCGGCGAGACCGTCGACGCCGCCGCGATCAACGAGTCGATCCGGTACGCGATGATCGCGGTCTTCTCCACCGCCGAGCCGCTGCCGGCCGGCGACGCCGAGCGCGCCGCCGTCGCCGCGGAGGCCGAGGCGGCGCTGTGGGACGGGCAGCCCGACGACGCCCGCGACCCGGCCCGCGCCGAGGGCGACGTCGTGGTCCGCGGCGTGTACGACGTCGCCGGCCTGCGCGCCGACGCCGACCTCATGGTGTGGGTGCACGGCCCGTCGGTCGAGTCCGTGCAGGGCGCCTACCAGCGGCTGCGCGCGTCGCGCCTCGGGTCGGCCCTCGCGCCGGAGTGGTCCGTGGTGGCGCTGCACCGCGCCGCCGAGTTCAACAAGGGCCACGTGCCCGCGTTCCTCGCCGGCGAGCGCCCCCGCGACTACATCTCCGTGTACCCGTTCGTGCGCTCCTACGAGTGGTACCTGCTGCCCGACGCCGAGCGCCGCACGATGCTGCGCGACCACGGCATGGCCGCGGCGGGCTACAAGGACGTGCGCGCCAACACGATGAGCACGTTCGCGCTGAGCGACTACGAGTGGCTGCTGGCCTTCGAGGCCGACGAGCTGCACCGGATCGTCGACCTCATGCGCGACCTGCGGAACACCGAGGCCCGCCGCCACGTGCGCGAGGAGGTGCCGTTCTTCACCGGCCCCCGCGTCACCGTGGCCGACTGGGTGGAGAAGCAGCCCCGCGCCTGACGCTCACGCCCGAGCGAGGGTGGCGACGACGACGGTGCCGCCGGTGGCGTCGTCGGCGTCCGGGTCGTCGTCGGTGACGACGGCCGCGCGCAGGCCGTGCGCGGTGACCAGGGCCGTCGCGCCGTCGACCTGGTCGGTGCCCACCTCGAAGAGCAGCGACCCGCCGGGCGCGAGCCAGCCCGGCGCGGCCGCCACCACGCGGCGCAGGACGTCGAGCCCGTCGGACCCGCCGTCGAGCGCGACGGCGGGCTCGTGGTCGCGCGCCTCGGGCGGCATGGTCGCGATCGCGGCGGTCGGCACGTAGGGCGCGTTGCACAGCAGCAGGTCGACGCGGCCGCGCAGGATCGTGGGCACGGCGGCGAGCAGGTCCCCCTCGTGCACCGCGGCCCCGAGCGGCTCCAGGTTGCGCCGGGCGTGCGTGACGGCGGCGGGCTCCACGTCGCTCGCGTGCAGCACCGGCGCGGCCCCCGCGGCCCGCAGGCCGAGCAGCACGGAGCCGCCGACGGCGCCGCACCCGCAGCACAGGTCCAGCACCGTGGCCGGGGCGGGCAGCGCGAGCGCCGCCGCGACCATCAGCTCCGTGCGGCGGCGGGGCACGAACACCCCGGGCCCCACCGACCAGCGACGCCCCGCGAAGGACACCCACCCCAGCAGGTGCTCCAGCGGCTCGCCGGCCACGCGCCGCGCGACCAGCTCCTCGAGCCGTGCCGCGTCGGCGGCGGACCCCAGCAGCAGCGCCGCCTCGTCCTCGGCGAACACGCACCCCGCGGCGCGGAGCCGCGCGGTCACGACCGGGGCGCGCGGGTCCGGGGGGTCGGTCGGGACGGGGGCACCGGTGCGGGTCACCCGGCACACCCTAGTTCCGCGCCGCGGGCCGGCGACTCTCCCGCGAGGCTGCCAGCCGGTTCCCAGGGCGCGGGCCTACGGTCGACCCGTCTGGTTCAGCCTTCAACTACCGGGAGCCCCCGTGCCCGCACCTGCCGCCCCCACGCCCACGCCCCGTCGCCGGGCCACCCGGATCGTCGTGGGCGCGCTCGTCGCCGTCCTGCTCCTCGCGGCCCTCGGCTTCGCGGCGATCCGCCTCTACGCCGGCCAGCAGACGGGCGGCGACGTCGCGGAGCCCACCGTGGCGGGCGCGGCCACGGCCGTGACGGCCGACCCCGCCGACCTCGACGGCGCCTACGCCGTCGGCGACGGGTCGGAGGCCGGCTACCGCGTGGACGAGGTCCTCGCGGGCAAGGACGTCACCGTCGTCGGCCGCACCTCCGAGGTCACGGGCTCCGCGACGATCGCGGGCGGCGAGCTCACCGAGGCCACGATCGACGTCGACATGGCGAGCATCGAGACCGACGAGTCGCAGCGTGACGCCCGGTTCCAGGACATCCTCGGCACCGCCGAGTTCCCGACGGCGACCTTCGAGCTCTCCGAGCCGGTCGACGTGAGCGCGGTGGCCGACGGCGAGACGGTCACGGTGGACGCCGCCGGGACGATGACCATCCAGGGCGTGCCGCAGGACGTCACCGCGACGCTGCAGGTGCGCCTCACCGAGGACGGCGCCGCCGTGAGCACGCAGGTCCCGGTCACCTTCGCGGACTACGGCGTCACGGCTCCGGACCTCGGCTTCGTGACGGTGGAGGACGACGGCTTCGTGGAGGCGGAGCTCGCCCTCACCCGCTGACACGCGCGGGGTCGGGGCCGACGGAGGCCGGCGCGGGTCGGCTCAGCGCGCCGCCGCCGGCGCGGCGGCGGCGCGGGCCTCGCGGGCCAGGTCGACGCCCGCCGCGGCGAGCGCGGCGCGGGCGTCGTCGACGGTGGCCGGGTCGACGGCCAGCGCGACGACCCGCTCGACGTCGAGGACCTCGCCCTTGGCGTCCCGCCCGACGAGCTCGGCGGGCGCGCTCCACGACCCCTGCCACGCGGCGGCGCCGGACCGGACGGCGGCCTCCTGGACGCCGAGCGCCAGCAGGCTGCGCAGCGCGGCACCGAGGGAGTCCGGCTGCTCCAGGGCCTCCCGCGACACGACGGCACGGACCAGGTCGTCGCCGTGGCCGCCCTCCACGAGGTCGAGCAGGGTGCCCAGGCCGGCGGACGGCCGGTGGGCCACCCGGGCGGCAGCCGCATAGACCGCGTCGGCGTCGGCGCGGTCGGAGGCGGCCATGAACGCCGGCACGAGCCGGTCCCAGCCGAGCCGCTCCCGGTCGCCGAAGTCGACCACGCGGCCGGCGAGCTCGGCCGCGGCGCGCTCGAACCCGGGGACGAGGGCGGTGGCCGGGCGGTCGTCGTCGGACGTCGCGTCGTCGGGCAGGCGATCCATGGCGGCGACGCGCTGGGCGATCGGAGGGTGGGAGTCCCACCGCGACCGCCCGCCCGGCGCCTCCTGCCCGCGCAGCCGCGCGAGGTCGTCGGCGCGCGCGGCGAGGAGGAGCGCGAAGCCACCGAAGAAGCCCTCGGCCGTCGTGGCATACCCGCGCGACCAGGCGGGGGCGAGGTAGCGCTCCTGGTAGAACGACCAGGCAGCGTCGACGACGGGCAGCTCGCGCAGCGCGTCCTGGGCGGTCCGGCGCCCCGCGACCCGGACGGAGAGGCGGTCGGCCTCGAGCTCCTGCGCGCGGCTCACCGCCGCCGACGCCACCAGGTACGCCTTCGCGTACTGGCGCAGCAGCCATCCGACGAGGTTGCCCTCGAGGTGGGCGACGGTCTCGCCGACCACGGCCCGCCCGCGGTACGCGATCGGCGACAGCCGCGTGTGCGCGTTCGAGTAGTGCCCGATCTCGTGACCGAGCACCGAGCGGAGCCGGCCCACGGTGAGCCCCTGCACCAGCGGGACCCCGAGGACGAGGGTCCGCCGACCGCCGACGAGCCCCAGGAGGCGTGACTCCTCGCTCACGGCCGCGTTGACCACGGGGGCGAGCACGATCGTGTCGGGCGCGCGGGTTCCCGCGACGTCGGCGAGCTCGCGCACCAGGTCCCACAGCTCGGGGGCGTCCTCGGGTGCGAGGGCGACGTCGTCCGCGTCGGTCGAGCGGAGTGCGCGCTGCGAGCGCGCGACGCGCACCAGCGCCATGACGATCCCGACGGCGACCACGACCGTGAGGAAGCCGAACTTGACCGCCGCGGCGCCCGAGTGGTGCTGGAAGGCCAGCACGGCGACCGCGCCGCAGCCGACCAGGAGGGCGATCGCCAGGACGTAGAAGCCGACGAGCATGAGGACGGAGAGCAGGGCGCGGAACGCCGTGGGCATGGGGACTCCCGAGGGGTCGGTGCGGACGACGTCGTCCGCGTGTCGAGCACGGACGATAGCGACCCCGCGTCGTCCCGCACCAGAGGGCCCGTGACGGCCCTCCGGCGCGGGCGGCCCCGTCAGGGGTACAGGCCGCGGATCCGGTGCGCCTCGGCGGTGCGCTGCACGCCGATGACGAGCGCGGCGTCGCGCAGCGACAGGCCCTCCCGCGTGGCCAGGGTGGACACGTCGCCGAAGGCGGACGTCATGCGGTGCTCGAGGCGGTCGGCGATCTCCGGCTCGGACCACCAGTAGGTCTGGTTGGCCTGCACCCACTCGAAGTAGGAGACGACGACGCCGCCGGCGTTGGCGAGCACGTCCGGCACCACGGTGACGCCCTGGGCGGCCAGGACGCGGTCCCCGTCGGTGGTGGTGGGGCCGTTGGCGCCCTCCACCACCCAGCGGGCCCGCACGGTCGCGGCGGTGGTGCCGTCGAGCACGCCCTCCACCGCGGCGGGGACGAGCACGTCGACGTCGAGGGCGAGCAGCTCGTCGTTGGACAGCGGGTCGCCGCCGTCGAACCCGACCACCGAGCCGGTGGCGGCGACGTGCGAGTACAGGCGGTCCATCGCGAGGCCCGCGTCGTTGCGGACGCCGCCGTACTGGTCGCTGACGGCGACGACGGTCGCGCCGCGCGAGGCGAAGATCGCGGCGGCGTGCGAGCCGACCTTGCCGAAGCCCTGCACGGCGACGGTCACGTCGCTCAGGGGCACGCCGGCCTCGCGGAGGGCGGCGGCGGTGACGTGCACGATGCCGGCGCTGGTGGCGGTGCCGCGCCCGCGGGAGCCGCCCAGCGCCAGGGGCTTGCCGGTGACGACCGCGGGGATCGTGTACCCGCGGTTCACCGAGTAGGTGTCCATGACCCACGCCATGGTGTGCTCGTCGGTGCCCATGTCGGGCGCCATGATGTCGGTGTCCGGGCCGATCATCGGCATGATCTCGGACGTGTACCGCCGGGTGACGCGCTCCAGCTCGGCCGTCGAGTAGTCGCGCGGGTCGATGGCGACGCCGCCCTTGGCGCCGCCGTACGGCAGGTCGACGATGGCGCACTTCCACGTCATCCACATGGCGAGCGCGCGGACCTCGTCGATGTCGACGCCGGGGGCGTAGCGCAGGCCGCCCTTGCCGGGACCGCGGGTGATGTTGTGCTGCACGCGGAAGCCGTGGAACAGGACGGTCTCGCCGTCGTCGCGCCGCAGGGGCACGGCCACGTGGATCTCGCGGCGCGGGGTGGCGAGCATCTGGTGCTGGCCCTCGTCGTAGCCGAGGACGGACACGGCGCTGGCGAGCTGGCTGTGCGCGGTGTCCAGCGGGGAGCTCGCGCGCGGGGCGGGCTCGATGGTGCTCGCGGGGGCCGCCGGGGCGGCGGGGGTGTCGGGCAGGGGTGTCGAGGTCATCGACGTCGTCGTCGTCACGGGTCCTCCAGGACACGGTGCCGGTGGCCCCGGGTCGGGGGCCGGCAGGGGTGGCGCGGCCCGGGATGGTGGGCCTCGGCGCCCACCGTAGTCCCTCCCGCGGGGGCCTCTGCGGGCGAAACCCGAGGGGTTGCGGAGCCGTTCCCGAGCGTTGACCCGGCCATGGTCCTGGTTGACGCGAGCACGACCGGAACGGCGTCGAGCCCGCCGGGACGAAGGGTCCGGCGGGCTCGACGGCAGCGGTGCGCTCAGCGCGCGAGGCGCCACGCGGCGGGCAGGAGGGCCGCGGCGAGGGCCGCCTTGAGGGCGTCGCCCGGCAGGAAGACGACGGCGCCGGTGAGCAGCGCGGCGCCCACGGGCATCCCGGTGCTGACGGCGAGCCACGGCACGCCCACCGCGTAGACGGTGAGGGTGCCGAGGGCGTAGGCGCCCGCGGTGGTGAGCACGCGGCGGTCGGCGCCGCGGCGGGCGAGCGCCCCCACGACGAGGCCGGCGAGGACGAAGCCGACGAGGTAGCCGCCGGTCGCGCCGGCGACGGACTCCCAGCCCGACGTCGCGCCGGCGAACACGGGCAGGCCCGCGACGCCCGCGGTGAGGTAGACGGCCTGGGCGGTCGCGCCCCGGACGGGGCCGAGGGCGGCGGCGCCCAGGAGGACGGCGAAGGTCTGGCCGGTGAGCGGCACGGGCAGCCCGGGCACGGGGATCACCACCTGGGCGGCGAGGGCGGTGAGGGCGGCCGCCGCGACGACGAGCACGACGTCGCGGGCGAGGGCCCCGGGCAGCAGGTCCGCGAGGACGCGGCGCGGGCGGGCGGGGGCGAGGGGGAGTGCGGCTGCGGTCATACCGACGACGCTAGGGCGTGCCCGGGGGCGGGGTCATGACCGTGGTGCGCCAAGACTGGGGGGCGCTCGTTTGTGCAGGTCGTACACACGCGGGCCGGTCGCGGGCGTGCCGGGCCCCGGACTTTGTGGGTTTCGTGCACGCCGATCGGCGGCGCGCCCGGCCCGCCTCCCCGGGACCCGTCCGCCCGGATCGGTAGCCTCCGGCACCATGGCTGACAAAGACGTCGCACGCACCTCCGACCCCGACCTCGACCTGGACCCCGGGCTCGCCGGCGCCGAACGGCCGCGCTGGCGGCTGGTGGGCCCCGGCCTCGTGGTCGCCGCCACCGGGATCGGCGCCGGCGACCTCGTGGCGACGCTGGTCGCCGGCAGCCGCTTCGGCTACACGCTGCTGTGGGCGGCCGTGCTGGGCGTCCTCATCAAGATCGTGCTGGTCGAGGGGGCCGGCCGCTGGTCGCTCTCGACGGGCCGCACCATCTTCGACGGCTGGAAGTCGCTCGGCGCGTGGGCGAGCGTCTACTTCGGCGTCTACATCGTGGTGTGGGGCTTCAGCTACGGGGCCGCGGCGATGTCCAGCTCCGCCCTGCCCCTCGTGGCGCTCTTCCCGCAGGTGGACCTCGTCTGGTTCGCGATCGGGATGGGCCTGATCGGCGCCGCGATCGTGTGGCTCGGGAGGTACTCGATGTTCGAGTACGTCATCGCGGTGCTCGTCGGCGTCATGTTCGTGACGATCGTGGGCTCCGCGGTGCTCACGCTGCCGAACCTGGGCGAGATCGTCGGCGGCCTGGTGCCCCGCATCCCCGAGGGCTCGCTGCTGTACACGCTCAGCCTCGCGGGGGGCGTCGGCGGCACCATCACGCTCGCGGCCTACGGGTACTGGCTCAAGGAGAAGGGCTGGAGCACCCCGCGGTGGATGAAGGTCATGCGGATCGACAACGCGATGGCCTACGTGATCTCCGGCGTGTTCGTCATCTCGATGCTCGTGGTGGGCGCCGAGCTGCTCTACTCCTCCGGCATCACGCTCGCGGACGGCGAGGGCGGCCTGGTGGACCTCGCCGACGTGCTCGCCGAGCGGTACGGGTCGTTCATGGCGCCGCTGTTCCTCGTGGGGTTCTGGGCGTCGTCGTTCTCGTCGGTGCTGGGCGTGTGGAACGGCGTGTCCCTGATGTTCGCCGACTTCGTCGCGACCGCCCGGGGCCTGTCCGAGGACGACCCGCGCCGCAAGGCCGGCGGCACGTACTACAAGGCCTACATCCTGTGGCTCACGTTCCCGCCGATGCTGCTGCTCCTGCTGGACCAGCCCATCGCGCTCGTCGTCGCCTACGGCGCGCTCGGCTCCCTGTTCATGCCGTTCCTCGCCATCACGCTGCTGTTCCTCATGAACTCCTCGCGCGTGCCGCAGCGGTGGCGCAACCGCCCGCTGACCAACGTGGCGCTCGTCGCCATCGCGGGCATGTTCGTGGTGCTCGGCGTCCAGCAGCTGGTGCAGGCGCTCGCGCCCGTCCTGGGCTGACCTCGGCGGGCTCAGCCCGCGGCGCGGGCGCGGCGCCGGAACGACGACGGCGTCTCGCCCGTGAGGCGCGCGAACGTGCGCGTGAACGACGGCTGGTCGTAGAAGCCGGACGCGGCGGCCACCTCGGCCAGCGGCGTCGTCGTCGAGGTGAGCAGGTGCGCGGCGCGGTCCACGCGCGTGCGCAGCACGAGCTGGCGCGGCGAGAGCCCGAACACCTTGCGCACCCGCCGGTCCAGGACGGCCGGCGTGCTGCCCGCCATCGCGGCCAGGTCGGCCACGGACAACGGCGCGCCGGGGGAGGAGTCGAGGTGCTTCTCGACGGCGGAGACCAGGCGGGCCATGGCGTCCATGGTCGCGTCGTCGGCGTCGCCCGAGCGCAGGTCCTGCGACACCGAGACCAGCCCGACGACGCGGCCGCCGGCGTCCCGCACGGGCAGCTTCGCGGTGAGGAACCAGCCCGGGGTGCCGCCCACGCGGCGGATCAGCTCGAGCTCGTTGCGCAGGGGCCGGCCGGTGCGCAGCACCTCCGCGTCCTGGGCCTCGTAGCGCTCGGCCAGCTCGGGGACGAACAGGTCGACCGCCCGCCGGCCCAGCACCTGCCGGCGCGAGCGCTCGTTGGTGCGGCGCACGAAGACCTGGTTGACGGCGAGGTAGCGCCCGTCGGCGTCCTTGGCGCAGAACATGACGTCCGACAGCTCGTCCATCAGGTCCACCATCACGGGGGACAGGGCGGCCATGAGGGCGGCCGTGCCGGGCACGTCCGCGGCCGGCGGTGCGGGGTCGCCGGGGACGTCGCCCGCCGGGCCGGTCGTGTTGTCGGAATCTGCCCCCATCGCGTGCCCGATCGTACAAGACGGCCACCTGCCCGAGGGCGCACCCTGGGGGCATGAGTACCTCCGTTCCGGCGCACGGCGGCGCCACCCCCTCCGCCGTGCGCAGCGCCGACACCGACGCGGGCGCCGAAGCCCTGGTCGAGGACGCCGTCGCCCTCGCCCACCACTGGATCGCCGTCGCGTCCGGCTCCTCCGGCGCTGCCGGCTCCACCACCCGTGGGGACCGCAGGACCCGCGCCACCGCCGAGCGGCTCGGCTCGCTCGTCTCCGACCCGGCCGGGCTCGAGCTCGCCGTCGGGTTCGTCGACGACGTCGCGCGCCCGCAGGACATCGGCGTCGCCGCCACCGCGCTCGCCCGCCTCGGCCGGGACGCCGGCTCCGCCACCTTCCTCGGCCCCGTCGACCGCACCCTGTTCAAGGTCGGTGCCGCCGTCGCCCCCGTGCTGCCGTCGGTCGTCGTGCCCGCCGCGCGCGTCCGGCTGCGCCAGCTCGTCGGCCACCTCGTGGCCGACGCCGGCAAGGGCCTCACCGCGCACCTCGCCCGCACCCGGGCCGAGGGCTACACCCTCAACGTCAACCTCCTGGGCGAAGCCGTGCTCGGCGACGACGAGGCCGCCGCCCGCCTGCAGCGCACCATCGACCTGGTGCGCCGGCCCGACGTCGACTACGTCTCCGTCAAGGTGTCGTCCGTCGCGGCGCAGCTCGTCACCTGGGACCTGGACGGCTCGCGCGAGCGCGTCGTCGAGCACCTGCTGCCCCTGTACCGCGCGGCCCGCGACCACGGCGTGTTCCTCAACCTCGACATGGAGGAGTACAAGGACCTGGCGCTCACCACCGCGGTCTTCACGCAGGTGCTCGACCGCGAGGAGTTCCGCGACCTCGAGGCCGGCATCGTGCTCCAGGCCTATCTGCCCGACGCGATGGGCGCGATCGACGGGCTCACCGAGTTCGCGCAGCGGCGCGTGGCCGCCGGCGGCGCCCGCATCAAGGTGCGCCTCGTCAAGGGCGCCAACCTGGCGATGGAGCAGGTCGAGGCCGAGCTGCACGACTGGGCGCAGGCGCCCTACCCGACCAAGCCGGACGTGGACGCCAACTACGTGCGCATCCTCGACCACCACCTGCGCGCCGACCGCACCGCCGCCGTCCGGCTGGGCGTCGCGTCGCACAACCTCTTCCACGTGGCGCTCGCCGTGCTGCTCGCCCGCGGCCGCGGCGTCACCGAGGGCCTCGACATCGAGATGCTCCAGGGCATGGCGCCGATCGAGGCGCGCCTCGTGCGCGACGAGGTCGCCAAGGACGGCGGGCACGTCGTCCTGTACACCCCGGTGGTGCGCGACGAGGACTTCGACGTCGCGATCTCCTACCTGGTGCGCCGCCTCGAGGAGAACGCCGCCGAGCAGAACTTCCTGCACGCCGCCTTCGCCCCGGCCGCCGGCCACGACGGCGTCCAGGCCACCGCCATGGAGCGCCAGGAGCTGGCGTTCCGCGCGTCCGTGACGCACGGCGTGCACTACCAGGCCGTGGACGTCGCACCGCGCCGCCGCGACCGGTTCGCCGGCGGGGCCGCCGCGCTCACCGCGACCGGCTGCCCGTCGGCGGAGCCGTTCCGCAACGCCGTCGACACCGACCCCGCCGTCGGCGCCCACCGCACCTGGGCCCGCGCCGTCGTCGGCCCGGACTCGGGCTTCGTGCCCGTGCAGGCCGCCGAGGTCACCACGACCGGCGAGATCGACGACGCCGTCGCGCGCGCCGTCGTCGCCCGCGAGGCGTGGGCGGCCGTCGCCCCCGCCGACCGCGCCCGCGTCCTGCGCGCCGCGGCCCGCCGGCTGGAGGCGCGCCGCACCGACCTCGTCACCGCGATGGTGCACGAGCCCGGCAAGACCGTCGCCGAGGCCGACCCCGAGGTCAGCGAGGCCATCGACTTCGCGAGCTACTACGCCGCGTCCGCGGAGGCCCTCGAGCAGGTGCCCGGCGCCACGTTCACGCCCGACGGCGTCACCCTCGTGACCCCGCCGTGGAACTTCCCCGTCGCCATCCCCGCGGGCGGCGTCCTGGCGGCGCTCGCGGCCGGCTCGGCGGTGCTCGCCAAGCCCGCCCCGACGACGCCCCGCTGCTACGAGCTCGTCATCGAGGCCGTGCACGCCGCGTTCGACGAGGTCGCGCCGGAGATCGGGCTCGACCCGCGGCTCGCGCGCGACGTCGTGCAGTTCCTGCGCGTGCCGGACGGCGACCTCGGCCAGCACCTCGTGACCCACCCCGACGTGGCGCGCGTCATCCTCACCGGCTCCATCGAGACCGCCGAGATGTTCGCGTCCTGGCGGCCCGAGCGCCCGGTGCTCGCGGAGACGTCCGGCAAGAACGCGCTGGTCGTGACGCCGTCCGCGGACCTCGACCTCGCCGTCGCGGACCTCGTCAAGAGCGCCTTCGGGCACGCGGGCCAGAAGTGCTCGGCCGCGTCGCTCGTCATCCTCGTCGGCTCCGTGGGCGACCCGAGCGCCGAGACCGGCAAGCGGTTCCGCCGCCAGCTCGTGGACGCCGTGCAGTCGCTCTCGGTCGGCACCGCCACCGAGCTGTCCACCGTCATGGGCCCGCTCACCGAGCCCGCGCAGGGCAAGCTGCTTCGCGCGCTCACGACGCTGGAGCCGGGCGAGTCCTGGCTGGTGCGCCCGCGCCGCCTCGACGACGCGGCGGCGGCCGCCGGCCTCGAGGCGGACCGCCTCTGGTCGCCGGGCCTGCGCGACGGCGTCGCGCCCGGGTCGTTCTTCCACCTCACCGAGGTGTTCGGCCCCGTGCTCGGCATCATGACCGCCAAGGACCTCGACGAGGCGATCCGCCTGCAGAACCAGGTGGACTTCGGCCTCACCGCCGGCATCCACTCCCTCGACGACGACGAGATCGCGACCTGGCTCGACCGCGTCGAAGCCGGCAACGTCTACGTCAACCGCCACATCACCGGCGCCATCGTGCAGCGCCAGTCGTTCGGCGGCTGGAAGGCGTCGGCGGTCGGCCCGGGCGCCAAGGCGGGCGGCCCGAACTACGTGGCCGAGCTCGGCTCCTGGGCGGACGCCGAGGGCGTGCCCTCGCGCACCACCGACCCCGAGGGCTGGCTCGCCGCGGCGCAGGCCTCCGACGACGCGGCCTGGGCCGCCGAGGTCGGCGTCGGGCACGACAGGTCGGGCCTGCGCGTGGAGGAGAACACCTTCCGCTACCGCCCGATCGAGCGGCTCACCGTCCGCGTCGGCGAGGGCGCCCTCCCGATCGAGGTGCGGCGCGTGCTCGCGGCGGCGACGCGCGCGGGCGTGCCCGCCGTCGTCGTCCCGGACTCCGACTCCGGCTGGGGCGTGCCGCACGAGGCGCCGATGTCCCACGAGGACTTCGCCGCCGCCGTCGCGGCGGGCCGTGTCGCCGGCCGCGTCCGCGTCGTCGGCCGCGCGCCGGGCCTGCACGAGGCCGCGGCGACCCGCCTCGGCACCGTGACGGTCCTCGACGCGCCGGTGGTCGCCAGCGGCCGCCGCGAGCTGCTCGCGATGGTCCGCGAGCAGGCCGTCAGCCGCACCCGCCACCGGTACGGTCACGTGCACGCCTGACCCGTCGCTGGCATCGAGCGTGCTGACATGATCCTCGAACTCGCCGTGTGAGGATCACGTCAGCACGCTCGATGTCGTTTCGGCAGGAGGTGCGCGGCCTGCCGTGGCACGATCGCGCCCATGACGGTGGCGTTCGTGCTCGGCGGGGGCGGGGTGCGCGGCGCCGTCCAGGTCGGGATGCTGCAGGCCCTGTTCGAGGCGGGGGTGGTCCCCGACCTCGTGGTGGGCACGTCGATCGGCGCCATCAACGGCGCGGCCGTGGCCGCGGAGCCGAGCCTCGACGTCGTCGACCTGCTCGGCGAGGCGTGGGCGTCGCCGACGGCCTCCGAGGTGTACGGGGAGCCCTGGTACCGGCAGCTCGGCCGGCTGGCGCGCTCCCGCACCCACCTGTACGACCCGGCGGCGCTGCGGCGCCTCATCGCGGGCACGCTCGGCGACCGCACGACCTTCGAGGACCTGCGGGTGCCGCTCGTCGTCGTCGCGGCGAGCATCGAGCGTGCGTCGGAGCGCTGGTTCGACTCCGGCCCGCTGGTGGAGGCCGTGCTGGCGTCGGCGTCCGTGCCCGGCGCGCTGCCGCCCACCGAGATCGACGGGGAGCACTACGTCGACGGCGGGATGGTGAACTCGATCCCGCTCGGCGAGGCGGTGCGGCGCGGGGCCACGACCGTCTACGTGCTGCAGGTCGGCCGCGTGGAGGAGCCGCTGACCGTCCCGACCAAGCCGTCGGACGTGGCGCGCGTGAGCTTCGAGATCGCCCGCCGGCACCGGTACTTCCGCGAGCTGGAGGAGGCGCGCGCCGTCGCGACCGTGCACGTGCTGCCTACCGGCGGGTCGCTGCCCGGCGACGACAGGCTGGGCGCGTTCCGCAAGCTCGACGCCACGCGCCGCCGCGTCGCGCAGTCCTACGCGGCGGCCAGGGAGTACCTCGCGTCGGTGCCTGACCTGCCGTCCCGCCCCGGTGCGACGGACGCCACCGACGACGCGGGGGAGCCGTGATCGCGCCCCCGCCCAAGGTCGTGCGCCGGCTGGTCCTGGCGCCGCTGGTCGTGGCGCTGGCGGTGCTGCTGGTGCCGACGTCGATCATGCTCGCGCTGGTGGTCGGCGCCGCGCTGACGTGGGTGCTGCCCGGGCGGCTGCGGGTGGTGCGGCTGCTGTGGATGCTGTCGTTCTACGTGCTGTGGGACGCCCTCGCGCTGGTCGTGCTGCTGGGACTCTGGATCGCGTCCGGGTTCGGGCTCGCGATGCACAGGCCCTGGATGCAGCGGGCCCACGTGGCCGTCGCCCGCTGGGCGCTCGCGGTGCTGTTCTGGCAGGTGCGCTGGACGCTGCGGCTGAAGATCGTCGTCGAGGCACCGACGGGCGCGAGCGTGCCCGACGTCCCCGTCCTCGTGCTGAGCCGGCACGCCGGGCCGGGGGACTCGTTCATCCTCGTCGACACGCTCCTCGGCCGCGGGGGCCGCACGCCCGCCGTCGTCCTCAAGGACACGCTGCAGTGGGACCCGGCGATCGACGTCCTCCTTGGCCGGCTCCCCGCCGCCTTCGTCACGCCCCGCTCGCGCCGCCGGCCCGGGCGGCCGGGCGCCACCGCGACCGTCGCGCGGATCGCCGGGGACCTCGGGTCGGACGGCGCGCTCGTGCTCTTCCCCGAGGGTGGCAACGTCACGCCGCGCCGGCGCGCCGCACGCATCGAGGCCCTGCGCGCCGCCGGCCAGGAGTCCCTCGCCGAGCGGGCCGAGCGGATGCCGCACGTGATGGCGCCCCACACCGGCGGGTTCCTCGCCGCGCTCGGCGCCGTGCGGCCCGACGCGGCCGTCCTCGTCGTCGCGCACAGCGGGCTCGAGCGGCTCGTCACCGCCCGCGACATCTGGCGCGAGCTGCCCATGGACAAGGAGATCGTGCTGGGTGGGCAGCTCACCCGCGTCGCGGACCTCCCGGCCGACGCGGAGGGGCGCGAGCTGTGGCTGTTCGACCAGTGGGAGCGGGTGGACGCCTGGATCACCGCGCGCGACGTCGACCGGCCGGTCGAGGACCTGCCGAGGGATCACTCGGGCTGAACGCCCCCTTCACTTGGGCGTAGCGTCGGGTAGGGTCGCCCAGCCGCCGAGACCCGGCGGCTGGTACGGACCAGTAAGGAGCCCCCAACGATGCAGCTCATGCGGAGACGTTCGATCGAAGCGACGATCGCGGCGTCCGACGAGCCCCAGCGCCAGCTCAAGCGCACCCTCGGAGCCTGGGACCTCATGGTCCTCGGGATCTCCGTGGTCATCGGCGCCGGCATCTTCTCGAAGGCCGCGCAGGTGTCGGCGACGCAGACCGGCCCGTCCGTCGTGATCTCGTTCGTCATCGCCGGCATCGTGTGCGCGCTGGCCGCCCTGTGCTACGCGGAGTTCGCGTCGTACATGCCCGTGGCGGGCTCGGCCTACACGTTCTCCTACGCCTCGATGGGCGAGCTGCTCGCCTGGATCATCGGCTGGGACCTCATCCTCGAGATGTTCTTCGCCGCGTCCGTCGTGGCGAAGGCCTGGGGCCTGTACTTCGACAACTTCCTCAACGTGTTCGGCCTCGGCGGGGTCGACTCGGACGGCGTCGCGTCCGGGATCCACAACACGATCCACATCGGGGGCGTGTCCTTCGACTGGGGCACCGCGATCCTCATCGTCGTCCTCGCGACCCTGCTCGCCGTCGGCACCAAGCTCTCGACGCGCATCACCGGCGTCCTCACGGCCATCAAGGTCGCCATCGTGCTGCTGATCATCGTGGTCGGCTTCGCGTTCTTCAGCGCGTCCAACCTCAGCCCGTTCGTGCCCAGCGCGGAGTCGTTCGGCGAGTCCACGACGCACAGCACCACGATGACCCAGACGCTCTTCTCCTGGATGGCCGGGGCCGAGCTCTCCGTGGGCGGCGTCATGGGCATCCTCGCCGGCGCCGGCACCGTGTTCTTCGCGTTCATCGGGTTCGACGTCGTGGCCACCGCGGCCGAGGAGACCAAGAACCCGCGCCGCAACGTGCCCCGCGGCATCCTCGGCGGCCTGGTCATCTGCACCGTGCTCTACATCGCGGTCTCCCTGGCGCTGTCCGGCATGGCCACCCCGCAGCAGCTGCGCGACGCCACGCCCGACGGCGGCGCGTCCGCGACGATCATCACCGCGTTCCAGCTGCAGGAGAACGCCCCGACGTGGGCCACGCAGGTCATCACCGTCGGCATCCTCGTGGGCCTCACGACCGTGGTCATGGTGCTGATGCTGGGCCTCACCCGCATCGTCTTCGCGATGAGCCGCGACGGCCTGCTGCCGCGCGGCATGTCGAAGACGTCGGAGAAGCGCGGCACCCCGGTGATGATCCAGGTCGGCAGCGCCGTCCTGCTGGTGGTCGTCACCTGCTTCTTCTCGGTCGACGTGCTCGGCAACATGGTGAACATCGGCACCCTGTCGGCGTTCGTGCTGGTGAGCTTCGGCATCCCGATCCTGCGCCGGCGCCAGCTCAAGGCCGGCGGCGGCGAGGCCAAGGCCGACCACTTCCGCGTGCCGTGGTCGCCCGCGCTGCCGATCATCTCCGGCGTGCTGTGCCTGTGGCTGATGTTCCAGCTCGACGTCGAGACGTGGCTGCGGTTCCTCGTGTGGCTCGCCCTCGGGTTCGCCATCTACTTCGGCTACAGCTACCGCAACTCGCAGCTCGGCAAGAACCCGGACCAGATCGCCGCCGACTACCGCGAGGCCATGCAGACGGCCATCGGCGTCGACGACGACACCCCGCGCCGGGGCTGACACCCCGCGCCGGGGCTGACGCCCCGCCGGAGCCCGACCGCCAGATCGGTCCTCCGGTCCGAGACCGGTCCGCATGTCGACCGGTCTCGGACCGGGGACCGATCTCGTGGCGCCGGCGGCCGTCAGGCGGTGAGGGACTCGAGCACCTTGGCGACGCGGCGGTCGCGGGTCTCGTCGGTCTTGGCGCCGTCCACGCTGAGCGCGTGGGCCTTCTGCCTGCTCGCCGAGAGGGCCGCCCAGGCGGCGGCCGCGTCCGGCCGGTCGGCGAGGGCCGCGGCCAGGGCGGGCGGCACGTCCACGGTGCGGGGCGCGTCGTCGAGCTCGAGCCGCACGGCCACCTCGTCGCCGGCGCCTCGGCCGGTGGCCCGGCGCGTCTCGGCGTTGAAGGAGACGAGGAACCGGCCGCCCATCGACGAGACGGTCGTGCGGTAGGTGTACCCGTCGTCGATCGTCACGACGACGGGCACGCGGCGGCCCCGGTCGAACGCC
The DNA here is from genome assembly GCF_042799955.1 of Isoptericola sp. NPDC057653. Lineage (NCBI taxonomy): Bacteria > Bacillati > Actinomycetota > Actinomycetes > Micrococcales > Promicromonosporaceae > Isoptericola > Isoptericola sp. NPDC057653. Next base: position 135,346 of record NZ_JBHVHP010000004.1, read on the forward strand.
GCGACGACGTCGTCCGGCACGGGGAGCCCCACGTTGTTGCCGCCGGTGGCGAGCAGGGTCGTGGTGAACGTCTGGACCGTGGGTGCCTCGCTCATGCCGCCTCCGTCCGCGGTGCGGCGGCCCGGTGCCGCCGGCTACCGAGCACGGTAGCGACGGCTACGCCGACTCGCCCTCGATCAGCCGGGGGACGAAGATCTGCGGCTGCGGGGGAGCGCCGACGCCGGAGAGCACGTCGAGCAGCGTCGACGTCGCGGCCGTGACCATCTCGACGACGGGCTGCAGCACCGTGGTGAGCCGCGGCGTCGTGCGCTCCGCGCCGAGGGCGTCGAAGCCCACGAGGGCGACGTCGCCGGGCACGGACCGGCCTGACTCGCGCAACACCTGCAGCGCGCCCGTGGCCATGAGGTCCGACGCGGCGAAGACGCCGTCGACGTCCGGGTGCGCGGCCAGGATCCGCTGCATCGCCTCGGCGCCGCCCGTGACGGTGAAGTCGCCGTTCTCGACGGCGACGGCAGGCAGGCCGGCGTCCTCGAGCGTGTGCCGCCAGGCGTCGTGCCGGTCGACGGCCGCGGTCATGTCGAGCGGGCCGGTGATCGTGGCGATCCGCCGGCAGCCGCGGTCCACGAGCCGCTGGGTGGCCGTGCGCCCGCCGGAGGCGTTGTCGACGTCCACGAAGTGCAGCGAGTCGGTGTCGAAGGGGCGCCCCACGAACACGGCCGGCAGCTGGGAGCGCACCAGCTCGGGCTCGAGCTGGTCCTCCTTGTGGTGCGACGCCACGATCACACCGTCCACGTGCCCGGAGCGCAGGTAGCGGGCGATGTGGCCCGGCGGCTCGCCGGGGCGGGCGAGCAGCAGCACGAGCTGCAGCTCCGTGCCGGTCAGGCCCTCGCTGACCCCGCGCAGCACCCCCGCGAGGAACGGGTCGGTGAGGATGCGGGCGTCGGGCTCGGGCACGACCAGCGCGATGGAGTCGGTGCGGCGGGTGACCAGCGAGCGGGCCGCCCGGTTCGGGGCGTACCCGAGCCGGGCGACCGCGTCGTCGACGGCGGACTGGGCCTCCGGCGACACCCGGTCTCCGCCGTTGATGGCGCGCGACGCCGTGGACCGCGAGACTCCCGCGGTCCGGGCGACGTCGTCCAGCGTGGGGCTGGGATGCTCGATGACCACCAGCGGAGACTACTCCGCGTCCGCGCCGGTCACGGCGCGCGCGGGCACGACGCCCGTGCGGGCCACCTCGGCGTACCAGCGGCCGGACGACTTCACCGTGCGCTCCTGCGTGTCGTAGTCCACGTGCACCAGGCCGAAGCGCTTGGAGTAGCCGAGGGCCCACTCGAAGTTGTCCATCAGCGACCAGGCGAAGTAGCCGCGCACGTCGGCGCCGGCGTCGATCGCGTCGCGGACGGCGCGCAGGTGCGCGTCGACGAATGCGAGGCGCTCCTGGTCGTCCACGCTGCCGTCGGCCTGCACGACGTCGGGGTAGGCGGCGCCGTTCTCGGTGATGTACATCGAGGTGCCGCGCGGCCCGGTGTAGTCCTGCTGCAGCCGGGTGAGCAGGCGCGTGAGGCCCTCCGGCTGCACCTCCCAGCCCATGTCGGTGGTGGGCAGGGCGCGGCTGTGGTGGTGGATGCCGTCGGGCACGGGGTTCGGCGACCGGGTCTCCCACACGGGGGCGCCCTCGGTCGTCTCGCGCGCGCCGTCGGGGCCGGCGGTCCCCTCGGGGGTCTCGCCGGCGGGCACCTGCGGCGTGGCCGACACGGCGCCGCCGTTGTAGTAGTTGACGCCCAGCACGTCGATCGGGGTGGAGATCACCTCGAGGTCGCCCGCACGCACGACGTCGGCGAACCCGAGGTGCGCGACGTCGTCGAGCAGGTCCTGCGGGTAGGTGCCGCGCAGGATCGGGTCGAGGAAGAACCGGTTGAACATGCCGTCGTCGCGGCGCGCGACGTCCACGTCCGCCGGGTCCGTCGGGTCGACGGGGTCGGACACGGTGAAGTTGAGCGTGAGCCCCAGCACGGCCTCGGGGTCGCGCTCGCGCAGCGCCTGCACGGCGCCGCCGTGGGCGAGCATGAGGTGGTGCGCGGCGGCGAGGCCGAGCTCCGGCGACTTCTTCCCGGGCGCGTGCGCGCCGGACGTGTAGCCGAGGAAGGCCGAGCACCAGGGCTCGTTGAGCGTGGCCCACACCTTGACCCGGTCGCCCAGGGCCTCGTGCATGGTCACCGCGTAGTCGACGAAGCGGGACGCGGTGTCGCGGTTCGGCCAGCCGCCGAGCTCCTCGAGCGCCTGCGGCAGGTCCCAGTGGTAGAGCGTCAGCCACGGCATGACGTCGGCGGCGAGCAGCTCGTCGACGAGGCGCGAGTAGAAGTCCAGCCCCTCGGCGTTGACCGACTTGCCGTCGGGCATGACCCGCGCCCACGACGTCGAGAACCGGTACGTGTCGAGGTGGAGGCGCTGCATGAGCGCCACGTCCTCGCGGTAGCGGTGGTAGTGGTCGTCGGCCACGGTGCCGTCGTCGCCGTTCTTCACGGCGCCGGGGATGCGGCAGAAGGCGTCCCAGACCGAGTCCTCGCGGCCGCCCTCGGTCGACGCCCCCTCGATCTGGAACGCGGCGGTGGCGGTGCCCCAGAGGAAGCCGTCCGGGAAGGCGACCGCCCCGGCGGCGTGCGGGGAGGTCGTGAGGGGCGCGGAGGGCGTGAACGGCACGGCGGTGCCGGGGGCCGCCCGGCGCGCGCCGGGGGTGGGGAGGGTCATGGATTCGGATCTTTCCATCGGTGCGAGGCTCCCGCAGCGTTGGGCGGGAGGGGGGACGGGTGGGGTCGCCGCCGGGGTCAGCCCTTGACCGCGCCGGCCATGATGCCGGCGACGAGCTGGCGGCCGACGAAGGCGAAGATCACCAGCAGCGGCAGCGTCACGAGGAAGATGCCGCCCATCACGAGCGAGTAGTCCACGAAGTAGTTCGACTGCAGCGACTTCACGACCAGCGGCAGCGTCGGGTTGCTCTGGTTCAGCACGATCGACGGCCAGAAGTAGTTGGTCCACTGCTGCACGAAGGTGAACAGGCCGAGCATCGCGGCGGCCGGGCGGGCGGCGGGGAGCGCCACCGACCAGAACGTACGGATCATGGACGCGCCGTCGACGCGCGCGGCCTCGATGAGCTCGTAGGGCAGCGCCTCGGAGAGGTACTGGGTCATCCAGAAGACGCCGAACGCGGTGACGAGCGCGGGCACGATGACGGCCTGCAGCTTGCCGATCCAGTCGAGGTCGGTCATGAGGATGTACATCGGGATGACGCCGAGCTGGGTCGGCACGGCCATCGTCGCGATGACGAACACCAGCAGCGGCCCGCGCCCGCGGAAGCGGAGCTTGGCGAACGAGTACCCGGCGAGCGTGGAGAACAGGACCACGGAGGCCGACGTGATCACGGCGATGATCACCGAGTTCGCGAGCGCCTTCCAGAAGTTGATCTGGTCGGAGTTGATCACCTCGGCGAACTGCGTGAACAGGCTCGAGTCGGGCAGCCACTGCGGCACGGCGTGCTGGGCGATCGACGTGGGGTCGGAGGACCCGAGCAGCAGCGTGAAGTACAGCGGGAAGACCGAGATCAGCACCACGAGCCCGAGCAGCACGTAGGTGACGCGCCCCGGACGGCGCTGGGCCGTGCGGGTGCCCTTGCCGCGGCGGCGGCGCTTGGCGGCGGCGCGGGCCGCGCGGGGGCCGGCGGTCTGGGCGGTGACGGCGACGGAGCTCATCGGCGGTCCTCCCGGTCGGTGGTGGTGTCGGTGGGCGTGGCCGTCGGGTGCGTCGTCGGCGGGAAGGAAGGCGGTGCGTCCCCGCGGGCCGGCGCGGGCGCGGCGGGAGCGGCGGGAGCGGCGGCCGGGGCGGTGCGGCCGGCGGTCTGCGCCTGGGCGAGCAGCTGCCGGGTGTGCCGGCGGCTGACCTTCGGCGCCTTCGGGCCGGACGTCGCGATGCGGCGGGTGGCGAGGAAGTTGATCAGGCCGATGAGGACGATCAGCAGGAAGAGCAGCCAGGCGACCGCGGACGCGCGGCCGAAGTTCTTCTGGTTGCCCCACGCGACGTCGTACAGGTAGACGACCGTGGTCATCCAGTCCTTGTCGGGGCCGCCGAGACCGTACGCGTCGTACATGCGGACCTCGTCGAAGATCTGCAGGCCGCCGATCGTCGAGGTGATGACGACGAAGATGATGGTGGCGCGGATCTGCGGCACGGTGACGGAGAAGAACTGGCGGGCGCGGCCGGCGCCGTCGATGACGGCGGCCTCGTAGAGCTCGCGCGGCACGGCCTGCATCGCGGCGAGGAAGATCAGCGCGTTGTAGCCCGTCCAGCGGAAGTTCACCATCGACGCGATCGCGATGTGGCTCGCGATCCGGTCGCTGTGCCAGCCGACGGGGTCGATCCCGACCAGCCCGAGCAGCTCGTTGATGAGGCCGTACTGGTCGGCGAACATGCGCCCGAAGATCATCGAGACCGCGACGGGGGCCACGACGTAGGGGATGAGCACGCCCATGCGCCAGAAGGTCGCGGCGCGCAGGTTCTGGTCGAGCAGGGCCGCGATCGTGATCGCGAGGAGCACCTGCGGGATGCTCGAGAAGACGAAGATCGAGAAGGTGTTGACCAGCGACTTCCAGAAGACGGGCTGGTGCAGCACGTCGACGTAGTTCTGCAGGCCGACGAAGTCGCCCTGGCCGCCGAGCAGGTTCCAGTCGTGCATCGACACGAAGGCCGTGTACGCGAGGGGGAACAGGCCGGTGACGGCGAAGATGACGAAGAACGGCGAGATGTACAGGTAGGGCGAGACCTTCACGTCCCAGCGGCCGAGCCGCTGGGAGAAGCCGAGTCGTCGGGGCGGGCGGGGCTCGCGCCCCGCGCGCTGCGAGGGTTGGGTGGGGGAGAGGACGGCCATCTGCTGCTTCCTGTGCGTTGCGCCGAACGAGGGCCTGCGGGGTGCCGGTCGAGCCTGCCGGGACCGGGGAGGGGTTCCGGCAGGCTCGACCAGCGGGGCGACCGGGCGGGACCTGGTGGTCAGGACCCGGTCGGAGGGTCAGAGACCGAGCGAGGCGTACTCGTCGAGCGCGCCCTGCCAGCTCTTCTCTGCGTCGTCACCGTTGAGGTCCACGCGGTTCAGCGCGTTCTGCACGGACTGGTGGATGGCGAAGTAGTTCTTGCCCTTGAACGGCGCGCCCTGGATGGCGGCGGCACGCGTCGAGAAGATCTGGCCCACCGGGGCGTCGTTGAAGAACTCGTTGGTGGAGTTCTGCACGGCGTCCGACGCCTGCGCGTCGACCTGCGACGGGAAGGTGCCGGCGTTCTCGAACGCGGTCGTCTGCTGCGCGGGGTCGGTCAGCCACGCGGCGAGCTCCTTGGCCGCCGCGGTGTTGGCGCCCGAGGCCGGGACGGTGAGGAACGAGCCGCCCCAGTTGCCGCCGCCGCCGGGGAAGACGTCGGCGACGTCCCAGCCGGTGATGCCGCCGGAGTTCTGCTCGATCGGACCGGTCATCCAGGCCGGGCAGAGCATGGTGGCCCAGGCGCCCTTCTGGAAGCCGGCGACCCAGTCCTCGCCCCACTGCTCGAGGCCGGCCGACAGGTCGTCGTCCACCGAGGCGTTGAGGACCTGGTCGTACAGGTCCTTGATCTCGGTGTTCGTCTTGAGGTCCTTGGGCTCGCCCGTGGACGGGTCCTCGTAGGCACCCTCGAGCTGGTTGACCATGCCCTGGTAGGTGGGCACGGCGCCGTCGAACCAGGCGGCGTCCGACTTGGCGACGAACTGCTTGCCGACGTTGAAGTAGTCCTCCCACGTGGCGTCCGCGCCGCCGAGCAGCTCGGCGACCTTCTCGCGGTCCGTGGGCAGGCCGGCCTTCTTGAACAGGTCGGACCGGTAGCAGATGGCCTCCGGGCCGATGTCGGTGCCGTAGCCGATGACCTTGCCCTCGGAGGTGGTGGCCTGCTGGACCTTCCAGTCCAGCCAGCGGCCGTCGAGGGACGGGTCGGCCAGGTCCTCGAACAGGTCGGGGTAGGTCATGAGCTCGGGGAGCCAGTCGACCTCGATGGCCTCGATGTCGGCCAGGCCCTCGCCGCCGGCGGCGAGCTTGGTCGTGAGGTTGTTGCGGGCGTCCTCGGACTTCGCGGCCTTGACCTGCTTGACCGTGACGTTCGGGTGCTCCTCGGTGTACTTGGCGAGCAGCTCGTCGGTGTAGCCGAAGTCGTTGAACGTGGCGACCGTCAGGGTGACCTTGCCGTCGGGGGAGGCCTGGTCGTTGCCGGCGTCGTCGGAGTCGCCGCCGCAGGCGGTCAGGGCGAGAGCGAGGGTCGCGACGCCGGCCGTGGCCGCGACGACGCGGCGGGCTCGGCGGGTGGGTCGGGTGCTGTCCAGCACGGTGACTCCCTTGTCTGGTTCGGGCATGCGAGAGATGGAGTGTTGGTAGCGCTCCCACCTCCATGGTGGTAGCGCTCCCACAGCCAGGAAGATGCTGGCTTCCGGGAGGTGCGGAAGTCAAGCCTGGTGGCGGCGCCGATGCCGCATCGTGACGTCGGCGCCAGCGTCACCGCAGGTCAGCGGCCGCTCAGGACGGCGGCCTTGTCCGGATCGTTACCGGTCTTCACCCGGGGCGGCGCGCTCGGCGAGCCACTCGCGACCGGCGGCGCCCTCGGCCTCGAGGGTCGTGCGGACCGCCTGCGCGGCGGCCTCGGCCACCGCCGCCCCGAAGAGCGGCACCGTGGCGCGGACCTCGCCGTCGTACACCTGCCGGGTGCTGCCGTCGGGGAGCGGCTCGAGCCGCACCGTGCCCGTGACGCGCACCGGCGCGCCCGCGATCTCGACGGCGATCGTCCCCGTGCGCAGGTCGCCCTTCGGGGCCTCCCAGACCTCCGCCTGCCGGATCTCCAGGTGGTCGCCGACGAACGGCCGGACCTGCGCGGGGATCTGGTCGGTGGGCAGCGTGCGCCGCACGACGATGGTGAAGCCGTCGGCGGGGCTCCCGGTCACGTCCGTCTGCTCGACGCGGCCGCCGAGGCCACGGCCGGCGCGCCAGCGCACGAACGCCTCGTCGGCGAGCATCGCCACGACCTCGTCGGTGGCCGCCGCGTAGGTGAGCTCCACGGTCAGGTGCACGAGGTCACCCTACCGACGCCGGGCAAGAGCGGTAGCGCCCGTACTCTGGTGGGCGTGTCCGCCATGAGTGACCTCATCGCCCAGAACACCGACCTCTCCGAGGGAGACGTCGAGTGGTTGCACCTTCTCGTCGGCGACTGGCAGCTCGTGTCAGACCTCGCGTTCGCCGACCTGGTGCTGTGGCTGCCGACCGCCGACGGCGGCTTCGTCGCCCTCGCCCAGTGCCGGCCCTCGACCGGCGCCACGGTGCACTACGACGACATCGTCGGTTCGCTCGCCCCCGACGGGCAGCGCCCGCAGCTCGCCGCGGCGATGACGGAGGGGCGGGCACAGCGCTCCCGCGAGCCGCGCTGGTTCGGCGCGTACGCCGTCCGGGAGGAGGCCGTGCCGGTCGTGCACGAGGGGCGGGCCATCGCCGTCGTCGCACGCCAGACGAACCTCGGGTCGGGCCGCACGCCCAGCCGCCTCGAGCTGAACTACGTGGAGTCGGCCGACGACATCCTCGCGATGATCGCGCGCGGCGAGTACCCCGCGCCCAACGCGGCCACGGGCCCGCGCCGCGGCGCGCCGCGCGTGGGTGACGGGCTGATCCGCCTGAACTCCGAGGGCGAGGTGCTGTACGCCAGCCCGAACGCGCTGTCGTGCTTCCACCGGCTCGGCGTCATCGGCCCGCTGGTCGGGCAGTCGCTGGTCGAGGTGACCGCCGACATCGTGCAGCACCAGGACACGGTCGACGAGTCGCTGCCGCTGGTCGTGATGGGGCGCGCGCCCTGGCGCACCGACATCGAGGCCAAGGGCGTGGCGCTGTCCCTGCGGGCCCTGCCGCTCACCGACCACGGGCAGCGCATCGGCGCCGTCCTGCTCTGCCGCGACGTGTCCGAGCTGCGTCGGCGCGAGCGCGAGCTCATGACCAAGGACGCGACGATCCGCGAGATCCACCACCGCGTGAAGAACAACCTCGCCACCGTCGCCGCCCTGCTGCGCCTCCAGGCGCGCCGCATGGACGTGCCCGAGGCGCGCGCGGCGCTCGAGGAGGCGATGCGCCGGGTCGCGACGATCTCGATGGTGCACGAGTCGCTCTCGCAGACCCTCGACGAGAACGTGGAGCTCGACGACATGCTGAGCCGCGCGCTGCGGCTCGCCGCCGACGTCGCCTCCACGCGCACGCAGGTCCGCACCCGCCAGTCCGGGTCGTTCGGGATGGTGCCCGCGCAGGACGCGACGCCGCTCGCGCTGGTGCTCACCGAGCTGGTGACCAACGCCGTCGAGCACGGGTTCCCGGGGCGCGAGACCGGCACCGTCGAGATCGACGTGCAGCGCGACGGCGCGTCGATGCGGGTGGTCGTGGCGGACGACGGCGTGGGCATGCCGGAGGGCATCGCCACCCTGGGGCGTGCGTCGCGCAGCGGGCTCGGGTCGCAGATCGTGCAGACGCTGGTGACCAACGAGCTGCGCGGCACCATCGACTGGCAGGCGCGCGACGGCGGGGGCACGCAGGTGGTGCTGGAGCTGGAGCTGCGCGACGGTCAGCCCGGCCGGTAGGCCGGGCGCGCCGCCCCGCCGGCGCGAGGGGACCACAGAGGGGACGACAGAGGGGACGGGCCGCGCCTGCGGTCCGTCCCCTCTGTCGTGTGTCGCGGTGGCGTCAGCCGGCGCGGCGGGCGCGCGCGGTGCGGCGCTTGAGCGCCCGGCGCTCGTCCTCGCTCATGCCGCCCCAGACGCCGGCGTCCTGACCGGACTCGATGGCCCACTTGAGGCACGTGTCCACGACGTCGCAGCGACGGCAGACGGCCTTCGCCTCCTCGATCTGCAGGAGGGCGGGGCCGGTGTTGCCGATGGGGAAGAAGAGCTCAGGGTCCTCGTCGAGGCAGGCGGCCTTGTGGCGCCAGTCCATGTCATCTCCTCGGTGCAGGGGGACCTGGTCGATCGGCGGGCGCATGAGGGCGCGCGAAACCGGGTCCGATGGGTGGGGGTTGATCTGCTGACCAGCGTCACACCTCGTGAAGCGCCGCACAAGGGGTTACGTGGAAGTTTCTCGGGCATGAAGCGTGAGTGCTTGATCACACTGTCGTGAAACCGCAGGTCGCACGTATTCTGACGTGTCATGCGCGCTCCTGTCACCCCCTCGTCCGGCACCGACGGCGCTCCCGACGGGTCTCGCCCGCCAGGGCTGCGGGTGGTCGCGGCCGGCGTCGGGATCGAGGTGCTGCTGCTCGTCGCCGCTGCCGCGATGGTCGGCGTCGAGCTGGTGCGCGGTGCCTCCAACAGCGTAGCCGTGAGCGTGTTCCTCGTGCTGTTCTTCCTGGGCCTCGGCTGGCTGCTCGTGGTCGCCTGCCGCGCCCTGTGGGCCGGGCGGCGCGGCGGGCGGGCCCCCGTCGTGGTCTGGCAGATCATGCAGGGCCTCGTCGGCGTCAGCCTGTTCACGGCCGGGGCCGCCTGGGCGGTGCTCGCCGGGATCGGCCTGCTGCTGGTGGCCGCCGCCGTCCTCGTCGCCGTCATGACGCGTCGGGTGGTCGAGGCGACCTCCCGCTGAGCCCGACCGTCGGGCCGCCGGCGGTCCGGCGGGCCGTTCGCCGGACGGGGTGCGGCCCGGTCGGGCGACCTGCACCGCGAGCACCTGCCCGGACTGCACGAGGGCGCCGCGGCCGGGACGTGCCGGGCCCGGGTCGACGGCGTCGGCCAGCGCCACCCCGAGGACCTCGTCGGCCCCGCGCTCACCGGGGTGCAGGACCACGGCGGTGCGCCGGGCGCGCAGCTCCGCCAGCGCGCCGCGGTGGGCCAGGACGGTCCCGGTCGTCGTCGACGCCGCCACGAGGGCTCGATCGTCGGCGTCGAGCAGCGCCGCGAGCCGGTCCGCCTCCAGCGGGTGCTGCTGCGCGAGCGCGTCCAGGTCGTCGACCACGAGGACGCCCGCGCCCAGGCCGTCGAGCAGCGGGCCGAGGGCCCCGGGCGACGGGGGCGCAGCCGGCGCCGTCCCCGCGTCCCCGCGCAGCGCGGCGTCGCGGGCGACCACGCCCGCGAGCCGCCCCGTCGCCGCGAGCCACCGGGTGACCAGCCGCAGCACCGTGGTGCGGCCGCTGCCGCGCGGGCCGGTGACCAGGGCGCCCCGCGTGACGTCGAGGGAGACGGGCACCGCGGCGTCGCCACCCACGCCGATCGGGACCCTCAGCGCGTCGCGGGTCGCGGCCCGGTGGCGGCCGACGGGCGCCATGTCGCGCTCGCCGACGACGGCCGGGAGCTCACGCACGACGACGGGCGGCCCGCCCGGGTGCTCCGACCGTGGCGGGTCGGCGGCCGGGCCCTCGAGCGCCGTCTCGGCCGGGAGCAGCACCTGGCACAGGAGCCGGTCGCGCCCGACCCAGGCCGCGCGCCCGGACGGGCCGCCCCGTCCGGCCAGCTCCGGCGGCGCGCCGAGCAGCACGTCGGCGTGCGGCTCGCGCCCGAGCAGCACGAGGCGGGGGCCCACCCGCGCGGCAAGACCGCCGAGCATCGCGCCGTCGGACGCGACGGCGAACGCGACCCCGGGGGCCGCCAGCGCCCGCGCGAGCGGGTCCCACGGGTCGGGCCCGGCCAGCGTGGCGCGCAGCTCCTCCACGCCGTCGACCACCACGAGCGTCGGCACCCGGGGAGGCTGCGCGGCCAGGAGGCGCAGCAGCCGCGCCGAGCGCCGCGGGGACCCGGGGCCGGCGAGCGTGCCGAACCCGGCCCGCCGTTCCAGCCCGGCGAACCGCGGCGACGCCGCGGAGGGCACGAGCGCGTGCACCTGCCAGCCACGGTCCAGGGCGGTGCCGGCCAAGGCCAGGAGCGCCGTGGTCCGGCCCGAGCGCGCCGGTCCCACGACGCCCAGGTGGCCGGCCGCCGGCACCCAGCGCAGCAGCGTGCGGCGCTGGCGTGCCGGGTCGTCGCCGAGGGCGACGGGCAGGCCGGGCGGGTCGGTGCGGCTCGGGTCGGTGCGGCTGGGGTCGGTGCAGCTCTGGTCGGTCCGACGCTGCTCGGCCCGGCGGCGGGGGGCGGCGTCGTCCGCGACGGCGGAACCGACCGGTCCTGGCCGGCCGCCGGGCGCGTCCTCCGGCGCGGGGGCGCGCTCGGCGGCGAGCAGGGCGGGGTCGTCGGCGGTGACGCGGTCCGGCAGCGGGGGCAGCCACGGCGCGGGCCCGGGGCCCAGCCCGCGCTCCGCGGCCGCCGCCCGGCACGCCTCGACGAGCTCCGAGACGGGGTCGGGCAGCGCCTTGCCGGGCGAGGTCTCGGAGCGCGAGGCCTCGGTGCGCAGGGGCTCTGCGCGCGGCGCCCCGGCAGGCACCGCCCCAGCACGCGGCGTCCCGTCGGGACCCGCAAGGTCGCCCCCGGTGACGGCGCCGAGGGCCGGGGCACGCCGGACGGCGGCTCGCGCGGCGGGCCGGCCGGAGGCGTGGGCGCACTGCAGCGCCACGGGGGCCGCGGCCCCGCACCGCAGCACCGCGCGCCCGGGGGTGTGGGGAAGGATCCGGGCGGCCGCCGGCGTCTCGACGACGTCGAGCGAGTCGGCGGCGTCCACCACCCGCAGGGCGAGCCGCGCGGACACGTTGGCCCGGACGTCGGCGCTCACGGCCCCGGCCGGACGCTGCGTCGCGAGGACGAGGTGCACGCCCAGCGACCGGCCCTGCGCGGCCACCCGGAGCAGCCCGGGCAGGAAGTCGGGGAGGTCGTCGGCCAGGGCTCGGAACTCGTCCACGACGACGACCAGCCGGGGCGGCGCGTCGGCCAGCCCCGCCGGCAGGGCGGCGAGGTCGGCGGCGCCGTGGCGGGCGAGCACCCGCTCGCGTCGGTGGAGCTCGGCGCGCAGCCCGGCGAGGGCGCGCCCGGCGAGGCCGGGATCGAGGTCGGTCACCTGGCCCACCACGTGCGGCAGCAGCCCGCACCCGCCGAACGACGCCCCGCCCTTGAAGTCGACGAGGGCCAGCGCGAGGTCGCGCGGCGACCGGCGGGCCGCGAGGCCCAGCACCAGCGACTGCAGCAGCTCCGACTTGCCCGACCCGGTCGTCCCGGCGACGAGCAGGTGGGGACCGTCGGCCATCAGGTCGAACGTCACGGGGCGGCCGCGGGCGTCCCGGCCGATCGGCACCGCCCAGCCGCGCGGGGAGTCCCAGGCGGTGCCGGGGTCGGCGGGGTCGTCGAGCAGCGCGACCAGCGGGACCGCGGCGGGGAGCCGAGGATCGGTGGGGTCGCCGTCGCCGGCCGGGCCCGCCGTGCCGGTGGTGCCGCCCCCGGGGTCCAGGTCGCCGAGCGAGCGGCGCAGACCGGCCAGCCCGGCGACGAGGCGGGCGGCCTGCTCCGCCCGCGCCGCCTCGATCCCGACCAGCGGCCCGGTGGTCGCCGACCCGTCCGGTGCCGTGCGGCGGGTGCGACCGCCGCGCACCCGCCAGACCGTGCGGCACCACGCCGGCACCGGGGCGCCGTCGGGCAGGCACAGGAGCACGGCCCCGCCGCGTGCGAGGACGTCGTCGCGCGGCGCGGTGCCCGCGAGCACCGCCTCGGCGTCGGGCGCGTCGACGACCAGCACCGGCGGCCCGCCGCGCGGTAGCCACCGGCACCACGACCACGTACCGGCGTCACCGCGCACGTCGACGGAGGCGCCCGCCGCCGCGAGCTCCACGACGATCGACCGCGCGGCCGCGAGCACGTCGCGCCGGGGGCCGACGAGCGCGACCGCGCCGTCCGGGACCCGGCGCGCGACCGCGCGCGCCGCGCTGCGACCCGGTCCCGGCCCGCCCCGCCCCGACACGCCCGGCCCGGGACCCGGGGGCCGCGACGGCCGGGGGCCGGGTGCCCGTCTCGTCGCACGCTCGACGGCGGCCCGCCATGCGCCGTCCGACGCCTGGTGCGCCGCGGCGAGCCGCGCGAGCAGGGGTCCCGGCGCGCCGCCCACCGGGGTGTTCCGCTCGGTGCCCGGCCCCCCGTCGTCCTCGGCCCGGGGGGCGACCGCAGAGGTGTCCGCGGGCCGGTCCGCGGCGCGGCGACGCCGTCGCGCCGCGACGAGCTGGGGCACCAGCGCACCCACCCCGAGCAGCGCGAACAGCGCGTAGGCGGGCTGGCGCAGCACGGCCGCGAGGAGCAGCGAGCCGGCCACGGGCAGCGCGGCGGCGGCGAGCACCCCCGCGCCGGGCGTCCCCGGCGGCGGCCCGGCGAGGTCGGCGCCCGCGCCGTCCGCGTCCAGCCACGTCGCGACGGCGCCCGAGCGGTGCAGCGTCCAGGAGGCCGGCCCTGCGCGCCCCGGCAGCTCGAGGCGGGTGCCCGGGCGCCAGCGGCGCGGGGCCCGGCCCACCCGCCGCGGTCGGGGACCTGTCGACTCCGCCGCCCGTCCCGGCCCCGCGGCGACCAGGGACGGGGTGCGCGCCCGTCCTGCCTTCCGCCCGCGCGGCGTCCGCCTGACCGTGACGCGGTCGGGGCGTCGGGGGTCCACGCGCACCACGACACCCGCGGGTGCGGCGCGCGCGTCGGGCCCGGTGCGGCTGCCGCCGCCCCGGTCGTGCCGCTCCCCGTCGCCGTCGTCGGCGGACAGGAACCTCGGGAGACCGGGGGAGAGCGCGGCCGGCGCGCCCGCGGCCACGCCGTCGGCCCGCACGACGAGCCAGGGGCCGTCGAGCACCGCGGCGGCGGGACCGGCGCGGTCCGGTGCCGCCCCGTGCAGCGACAGGACGGCTCCGGGCAGCAGCGGTCGCTCGCCGACGACGTCGCCGTCGCCCACGTGGACGCCGTCGGCCGCGAGCGGGGCGTGCCGCAGCTCCGGTCGGCGCAGCAGCGCGGCGAGCTCCGCCCGGCACGCGCCGAGGGTCGCCCCGGCGGGCAGCAGCACGTCCTCGCCGGGCCGCACGGTGACCCGCACGCCGCCCTCGTCGTCCTGCGCGGGGACGACGAGGGCGGGCACCGCGGAGGTCGACATGACCTCCAGGGTGCCCGCCCCGGGCGGCCGTCACGGACGGCCTGTGGACAACTCGCGCTACTCGCTCGCGAGCGCCTCCACCGGCGAGGTCTTCACCGCGGTGCGGGCGGGGGCGACGGACGCCACGAGCCCGGCCACGGCGGCCACGACGAGCATCACCAGCACGTCGCGCCACGGGACCACGATCACCGGGGAGCCGGCCCAGCCGAGCGCCGCCGCCGCGCCGGCCCAGCCGTAGACCAGGCCGAGCAGCACGCCCAGCACCGCGCCCACCAGGGCGATCAGCACGCCCTCGACGGCGAGCATCCCGCGCAGCTGGCCCTTCGAGAGCCCGATCGCCCGCAGGGTCGCGGACTCCCGGCGCCGCTCGATGACCGACAGCGACAGGGTGTTCGCCACGCCGATCAGCGCGATCACGACGGCCGCCGCGAGCAGGCCCACGACGATCCCCAGCGCGGTGTCGATCACCTGCTGGAACCCGGCGCGCTCCACCGCCGCGCCCACGACGTCCACGGGCGCCTCGGTGTCGGCCACCGCGTCCTGGATCGTCGGGACGACGGCCGCGGCGTCGGACGGGTCGTCGAGACCCACCCAGAGGCTGGTCACCGGGGCGTGGGCGTCGAGGGAGGCGAGGTCGTCGGGCACCACGAGGAGCGCGGAGTCGGCGAGGTCGGTGACCGCCGCCTCGACCTCGAGCGTCCCGTCCGGGCCGGTCAGGGTGAGCGACGACCCGTCGCTGATGTTCCAGACGTCCGCGACGTCCTCGGGCACGACGACCGTGCCCTGGGCGAGCGGCTCCACCAGCTCGGTGCTGCGCAGCACCGACGCGGCGTCCTCGGTCGTCACGCCGCGGACGGTGAGGGCGAGGCCCTCGTCCACGCCGTCTCCCGCGACGGTGGCCGCCGTGGCGGGGGTCTCGACGACGCCGGAGACGCCGTCCAGGTCGCGCACCGACGTCGCCAGGGCCGGGGGCACCGGGGACACGGTGCTGTCGCCGGCCGCGACGGCCGTGGGGTCGCTCGACAGGTCGGTCGAGACGGTGACGTCCACGGGGTAGCGGGAGTCCAGCTCCGAGTCCATGGTGACCCGGGCGCTCGCGGCACCGGTCGACATCATGCCGACGAGGGTGACGCCGATGAGCAGCGCGGTGGACGTGGCGGCGGTGCGGCGCGGGTTGCGCAGCGTGTTCGCGGCCGCGAGGCGCGCCGTCGGGCCGGACATGCCCACGAGGCGGCCGGCGAGCGCCACCACGCGGGGCAGCCAGAACACCGAGCCCACCAGGACGCCGACGAACGACAGGACGCCGCCCGCGACGCCCACCAGGAGGCCCATGCTGGGCTCGCCGCCCATCGTGCTCAGCGCGACGCCGCCGCCCAGCAGGGCGAAGCCGATGACGGTGACGACGAGCGACAGGACGAGACGCACGCGACCGGCGCCGCGAGCGGCCGACGGCGCGTCGGCGGGACGGAGCGCCTCCAGCGGCGCGACGCGGGTCGCGGCGCGGGCGGGGGAGAGCGCCGCGACGAGCGTCACCACGGTGCCCACGACCAGCGGGATGAGGACGACGGCCGGCGTGATGTCGACCGTCGCGGGCAGGGGCACGCCGAGGTCCATGCTCCGGCCGACGGCGAGCGCCGCCTGCGCCAGCCCGACGCCCGCGAGCAGGCCCACGACCGAGGAGATCAGGCCCAGGAACGCGGCCTCGAACAGCACCGACCGCCGCAGCTGGCCCTTGTCGGCGCCCACGCAGCGCAGCAGGGCGAGGGTGCGGGTGCGCTGGGCGACCAGCACCTGGAAGGTGTTGGCGATGACGAGCGCGGCGACCAGCAGCGCGACGGCGGCGAAGACGAGGACGAACGCCGTGAAGATGACGTTGTCGCCGCCGGTCATCTCGTTGGCGACCTTCTCCGCGTGCTCGGTCGGGGTGACGACCTGCAGGTCGGCGGCGTCCGCGCCCTCGGCCGAGGCGGCGTTGGTCACGGCCCCGGTGATGGCGGTGCGGGCCTGCTCGACGTCGGTGCCGTCGTCGAGCGTGACGAGCACCGTGGCGGGCTCGGTCGACGCCTCGCCGGGGGCGTACTGGTCGGCCTCCCAGGCGGTGACGTCGGCGGCGGGCGCCACGGCGGCGCCGCCCATCATCGAGTACGCACCGAACGGGTCGGTGACGGTGCCGGAGACGGTGAGCTGCTCGCGGGCCTCCTTCCAGGTCCCCTCCTGCGGGTCGTCGAGGACGTTGCGCACGAGGGTGACCTTGTCGCCCGGCGCCGCGTCGAGGCGCTCGGCGACGTCGACCGGCAGGGCGATGTCGCCCGACGCCTCGGGCAGCGCGCCCTCGGCGACGTCGAGCGGCAGCACGCTCGTGTCGGTGGGCTCGGCCAGCACGCCCTGGTAGATGGTGCGGCCACCGGACTCGAGCTGCTGGAACGACATGAGCTGCTGGTCGGCCGTCGCGACGCCGTCGGCGCCGCGCACCGCGTCCATGGTGGTGTCGTCGGCGACGACGCCGCGGACCACGAGGTCGGCGCCCGTGTACTGGGCGGCGATCGAGTCGTAGGTGGTGCGGGTGATGACGTTGCCGGCGAGCAGGGTGATCGCGACGAACGCGGTGCCGATGACGATCGCGAGGCCGGCGGCGGCGAGGCGCCCGGCGCTGCGCCGCATCTGCGACAGGGTGAGGCGGATCATCGCGTGGCCACCGTCCGCAGCGCGTCGAGGCCGGCGAGGGCGGACTCGGGGGTCGGGTCCGAGATGTCGCCGGCGATCTTGCCGTCGGCGATGAGGACGACACGGTCCGCGTAGGCGGCGGCCGCCGGGTCGTGGGTGACCATGATGATCGTGCGGCCGAGCTCGCGCACCGAGCGGCGCAGGAAGCTGAGCACCTCCGCGCCGGAGCGGGAGTCGAGGTTGCCGGTCGGCTCGTCCGCGAACACGACGTCCGGCTGGGCGATGAGGGCGCGCGCGATGGCGACCCGCTGCTGCTGGCCGCCGGACAGCTCGCTGGGGCGGTGCGTGAGCCGCTTGGTCAGGCCGAGCGTCTCGACGAGCGTGCCGAACCACTCCTTGTCGACCGTGCCGCCCGCGAGCTCCACCGGGAGCGTGATGTTCTGCTCCGCCGTGAACATGGGGAGCAGGTTGAACTGCTGGAAGACGAAGCCGACGCGCGTGCGGCGCAGGGCCGTCAGCGCCTTGTCGTTGAGGCCGGTCACCTCGGTGGAGCCGATGAACGACTGCCCGCTCGTCGCGCTGTCGAGGCCGGCGAGCAGGTGCATGAGGGTCGACTTGCCCGAGCCGGACGGGCCCATGATCGCCGTGAAGCGGCCGGCCGCGAAGTCGACGTCGACGCCGTCCAGGGCGCGCACCTGCGCCTCGCCGCGGCCGTACGTCTTGGTCAGGGCGCGGGCGCGCACCGCGGGGGTGACGGTCGGGCGGGCGGCGGTGCCCTCGTCGGGGATCGGGACGTACACGGTCGTGTCCACGGAAGCTCTCCGGTGTCTCGGGGTGGTGGCCCGCGAGCTCCGAGGAGCCCGCCGACCAGGACACCACCGACGCTACGGAGCGCCGCGCGGCCCGACATCGGCCCGGGGTCGGGTCCTGCCGGGCACCCAGGTCATCCTCAGGTATGACACCGACCCTGACCCGGACCCTGAACGGCCCCTGACCTGCACCCTCGCGGGTCGTCAGGACGTGCGCACGGTATGCCCGGCGCTCGACCTGACACGTCGGGTCAGGAGCCGGGGCGGACCAGGCCGGCCTCGTAGGCCGTGACGACGGCCTGCACGCGGTCGCGGGCGTCGAGCTTGGCGAGGATGCGACCGACGTGGGTCTTCACGGTGGCCTCGGCGACGAACAGGTCGGCGGCGATCTCCGTGTTGGAGCGGCCCCGGGCCATGAGCACCAGCACCTCGCGCTCGCGGTCGGTGAGGGCGGCGAGCGCGTCGTGCTGCGGCGCGGCCTGGTCGGCCGGCAGCGCGGTGACGAGGTGCTCCAGCAGCCGGCGGGTGGACGAGGGCGCGATGACGGCGTCGCCGGCGTGCACGGTGCGGATGGCCGCGAGCATCTCCTCCGGCGGCGCGTCCTTGAGGAGGAAGCCCGACGCGCCGGAACGGATGGCTTCGAGCACGTACTCGTCGAGGTCGAAGGTGGTGAGCACGATGACGCGCGGCGCGTCCGGGGATGCGGTGAGCCGGGCGGTCGCGGTGAGCCCGTCCAGGTGCGGCATGCGCACGTCCATGAGGACGACGTCGACGCGGTGGTCGGCGAGCAGGCGCAGCGCCTGGGCGCCGTCGCCCGCCTCGAGCGAGACCTCCAGGTCCGGCTGCGAGTCGATGACCATGCGGAAGCCCGCACGCACGAGCTGCTGGTCGTCGACCAGCGCCACGCGCACGACGCCGGCCTGTCCACCGCCGGTCGGGCCGGTCGGGAAGGGGGCGTCGGTGGCGGGCGGGGTCATGCGTCCTCCTGGGTGACCGTCGGGGTGGTCGTCGACGGCCGTTCGGTCGGGGTCGGGGTCGTGGTCGGGATCGTGGTCGGGATCGTGGTCGGGGGCGCGACGGCCAGGGGCGCGCCGGGCAGCGGCAGCTCGAGGTGCACGCGGAACCCGCCGCCGCGGCGGGGGCCTGTCTCGAGCGTGCCGCCGTACAGGTTGGTCCGCTCGCGCATCCCGCGCAGCCCGAACCCGGGGTCGTCGCCGGTGGCGGCGGCGCCGCGGCCGTCGTCGAGCACCTCGAGCTCGACGGTCGACGGCGTCCAGCGCACCGCGACGGTGACGGCCGGGTCGGGCCCGGCGTGCTTGCGCACGTTGGTGAGCGACTCCTGGCACACGCGGTACAGGGTGAGTCCCATGCCGGCGGTGAGCGGGCGCGGCTCGCCGACCCGCACGTGCGAGACGCGCAGCCCGCCCTCGCGGGCCTGGGCGACGAGGTCCTCGATCTCCTCCACGCCGGGCTGCGGGGCGGGCCGGGACCCGCGGTCGTCGCGGGCGGGCCCCGCGATGAGGGCCGGGGGAGCGGCGGTCGTGCCGGGCGGCGGCGCCGGCGACCCGGGGTCGGGGGCGCCGTCGGGGGCCCCGTCCTCGTCGTCCTGGGAGCGCAGCACGCCGAGCAGCCGCCGCATGTCGGTGAGGGCCGTGCGCCCGGTGTCGCTGATGGTGCCGAGCGCGCGGACGGCGGCCTCGGGGTCGGTCGCGGCGGCGTACCGCCCGCCGTCGGCCTGCGCGACGACGATGGAGAGGGAGTGCGCCACGATGTCGTGCATCTCGCGGGCGATGCGGGCGCGCTCGGCGGCGGCGCTGATGCGCGCCTGCTGGTCCCGCTCGATCTCGAGGCGGTGGGCGCGGTCGCGCAGGGCGTCCATGGTGACGCGGCGGGAGCGGCGCACGAGGGCGAAGGCCCAGACGGCGAGCGCGGTGACGAAGCAGAAGATGCCGACGGGCACGATCTCCGCCAGGCCCGCGGCGCCCGTGCCCCCGAGCATCGCGACGGCCACGGGCAGCACGAGGAGGCTGCCGACCGCCGTCGAGCAGATCGCGGTGACGTGCGCCCAGGTGGGCCCGTACACGGTCACGGAGAAGAGGGCGACGAGGATCAGCAGGTCGCCCGGCATGATCATCGGGTACCCGGCGAGGATGTGCGCCAGCGCGACGGCGTAGACGGCCACGGCCGACGGCACCGGGCGCGTGCGGCGCCAGGGGAGGGGCGCGAGGAGCGCGAAGCTCCAGGCGATCGACGCGTTGCGCGAGAGGTACGGCTCGGCGGAGTACAGGTCGGTGGCCGAGCTGAGCACGAGCACGGCGAGCAGCACGGTCGTCGTGAGGTCGACGCCGAACCGGTGGGCCTCGAACCAGCGCCCCAGTCTCTCGATCCAGCTCATGACCGCCAGGGTAGGTGGGCGGCGCCGGCGCCGCGTCCGTCCGGGGGCGGACCGACGCACGACCGGCGTCGGTCCTGGGGAGGACGGCGGCCGGGTGCGCGACTCGGGAAACCGTGGCGGCTCTCACGTCCCAGGACCAGCGATGATGCCGCTAGCATGAGGGAATGACCCACGTACTGCTGGCCGAGGACGACCCGGCTATTGCCGAGCCTTTGGCGCGGGCTCTCACGCGTGAGGGTTACGACGTCATCGTGCAAGGAACTGGTCAAGGAGCCGTAGACAACGCCGGGAACGCGGACATCGTCGTCCTCGACCTGGGCCTGCCCGACATGGACGGCCTGGACGTGGCGCGCGAGATCCGCGGCTCCGGCCTGACCGTGCCGGTGCTGGTGCTCACGGCGCGTGCCGACGAGGTGGACCTGGTGGTCGGCCTCGACGCGGGCGCGGACGACTACGTGACGAAGCCGTTCCGCCTCGCGGAGCTGCTCGCCCGCGTCCGGGCGCTGCTGCGCCGCACGCACGGCGAGACCGGCGAGGACGAGGAGCTGCGCGCGCAGGACGTGCGTGTCGACGTCTCCGCCCACCGGGCCTTCCAGGGCGAGCGGGAGCTGCACCTCACCACCAAGGAGTTCGACCTCCTCAAGGTGCTGGTCGCGAACGCCGGCTCGGTCGTGGTGCGCGACACGCTGATGCGCGACGTCTGGGGCTCCGACCCGGTCGGCTCCACCAAGACTCTCGACATGCACGTGTCGTGGCTGCGCCGCAAGCTCGGCGACGACGCCAACGCCCCGCGCTACGTCTCCACCGTGCGAGGGCTCGGCTTCCGCTTCGAGCTCGGCGCGAGCTGACGCCGACGGGCCAGGGCTGACGTCGTGCGTCGCCGCGTCCTGCTGGCGACCATCTCGGCGGTCGCCGTCGCCGTGCTCCTGCTCGGCGTCCCCCTGGGCATCTTCGGTGCCCGGTACGTCCTCGCCATCGAGGAGCAGCGGATCACCAGCCGCGTCGACACGCTCGCGCGCGGCATCGACAACACGCTCGAGCGCGGCGACATCGTCAGCGAGGCCTCGGTGGAGCGCGCCGCCGAGGGCAACGACGGCGACCTGCCGGCGTACGTCGTCGTGACGCTGCCCGACGGCACCCAGCTGACGGCCGGGGACCCGGTCTCGGCGCCCACCATCGACAAGGCCAAGCTCACGGACCAGAACGTGTCCGTGTCGATGACGGTGTCCGCCGTCGGCGCGTACGTGAAGTCCGCGCAGACCGTGGTCCTGGTGATCATCGCCGGCATCGTCGCGATCGCCGCGGGCATCGCGGTCGCGGTCTGGCAGGCCAACCGGCTCTCCGCGCCGCTCGTGTACCTCGCGGCGTCGGCCGAGCAGCTCGGGTCGGGACAGGTGCGCCCGCGCCTGGAACCGTCGGGGGTCGAGGAGATCGACCTCGTCGCGGCGGAGCTCGCCCGCTCGGCCGACCGGCTCGCGGGCAGGCTCGCGGCCGAGCGGCAGTTCACGCAGGACGCGTCGCACCAGCTCCGCACGCCGCTGACGGCGCTCACCATGCGCCTCGAGGAGATCACGCTCGCCTCCGACGACCCCGAGATCGTCGAGGAGGCCCGCATCTCGCTCGAGCAGGTCGAGCGGCTGGTGACCGTCGTGGACGACCTCCTCGCGGCGTCGCGCCGGTCGCAGGGCGGCACGACCGAGGCCGTCGTCCTCGCGGACGTCGTGCACCAGCAGGAGGAGGAGTGGGCGCCAACGTTCGAGCGGGCGGGGCGCCGGCTGGTCGTCGAGGTCCCGGACGGGATGCAGGTGCTCGCCACGCCGGGCGCGCTGGCGCAGATCATCGCGACCCTGCTGGAGAACTCGCTCAAGTACGGGGACGGCACCACGACGGTGCGCTCGCGCCCGTCGGGCACGACCGGGGCGGTCGCCGTCGAGGTCGCCGACGAGGGCGAGGGCGTGGCGGACGACGTCGCGACCCGCATCTTCGAGCGGGGCACGACGACGGGCGGCAGCACCGGGCTCGGGCTCGCGCTGGCCCGCGACCTGGCGGCCGCCGACGGCGGGCGGCTCGACCTCGTGCAGCGCCGCCCCCCGGTCTTCGCGCTCTTCCTCGCCGGCGTGCCGCGCACGCTCGACCCGCACCTGGTGCTCCCGCCCGGCACGACCATCTCCTCGCGCGGCCGCCGGCGCGGCTGGCTGCACCACCACGGCGACTGACGCCGACCAGGCGGTTGCTCCCGGTACGAGCGCGGATCCGACCGCATCCCGGGAGCAACCGCCTGTTCGGCGAGCGGCGGTCGGCCGGTATCCTCGATGCCCGTGACCGGACCCTCTGCCTCCGCCCCTGTCGTCGCCGTCGTCGGAGGAGGTCAGCTCGCCCGGATGATGGCGCCCGCGGCCGCCGAGCTGGGCGTGGGCCTGCGGGTCCTCGTCGAGGACCCGGCGTCGTCGGCCGCCCAGGTGGTCACGGACGCCCCGGTGGGCGTGGCGAGCGACGACGCGGCGATCCGCGACCTCATCACCCCCGGTGACGGGCGGGACCCGGCCGCGGTGCTGACCTTCGAGCACGAGCACGTGCCGAACGCCCTGCTGCAGGACCTCATCGACCACGGCACGCCCGTGCGGCCCGGCCCGGACGCGCTGGTGCAGGCGCAGGACAAGATCGTCATGCGGCGCCGGCTCACCGACCTCGGCCTGCCGTGCCCGCGCTGGGCGGCCCTGCCGACCGATCCCGCCGAGGCGCGCGACGCGCTCGCCGCGTTCCTCGCGGACGAGGACGGGCACGAGGCGGTCGTGAAGACCTCCCGCGGCGGCTACGACGGCAAGGGCGTGCGCGTCGTCTCGTCGCCGGACGACGTCGCCGACTGGCTGCGTGCCGTCGCCGACGGCGGGCCCGCGCTGCTCGTGGAGCGCAAGGTGCCGTTCGTGCGCGAGCTGGCGGCGCTGGTCGCGCGCCGCCCGTCGGGCGAGGTGCGCACCTGGCCGGTCGTCGAGTCGGTGCAGCGCGACGGCGTGTGCGCGGAGGTCGTGGCGCCCGCGCCCGACCTGGACCCGGCCGTCGACGCGGAGGCCCGCCGGATCGCGGTCGCCGTCGCCGAGGGGCTGGACGTCACCGGCGTCCTGGCCGTCGAGCTGTTCGAGACCCGCGAGGCCGACGGCAGCACCGCCGTGTGGGTCAACGAGCTCGCGATGCGCCCGCACAACTCGGGCCACTGGACCATCGACGGTGCGGTGACGAGCCAGTTCGAGCAGCACCTGCGGGCCGTGCTCGACCTGCCGCTCGGCGACACCTCACCCCGCGCGCCGTGGACCGTCATGGCGAACGTGCTGGGCTCCACCCTCGACGCCCTCACGGACGCCCTGCCCGAGGTGCTCGCGCGCTACCCCGAGGCCCGCGTCAACCTGTACGGCAAGGGCATCCGCCCGGGCCGCAAGCTCGGCCACGTCAACGTCAGCGGCACCGACCTCGACGACGTGCGCCGGCGAGCGCTCGGCGCGGCCGCCCTGCTGCGGGGCGAGCAGCCCGCGCACGAGACCACCTCGCACGAGGACACCACGAGCAAGGAGCACGCATGAGCACGCAGCCCGTCGTCGGGATCGTCATGGGGTCGGACTCGGACTGGCCGGTGATGGAGGCCGCGGCGGACGCGCTCGCCGAGCTGGGCGTCGAGGTCGAGGTGGACGTCGTCTCCGCGCACCGCATGCCGACGGAGATGATCGACTACGGCCGCGCCGCGTCCGAGCGCGGGCTGCGCGTGATCGTCGCCGGCGCGGGCGGCGCCGCCCACCTGCCCGGCATGCTCGCCGCCGTCACGCCGCTGCCGGTGATCGGCGTCCCCGTGCCGCTGCGCTACCTCGACGGCATGGACTCGCTGCTGTCCATCGTGCAGATGCCGGCCGGCGTGCCCGTCGCGACGGTATCGATCGGCGGGGCCCGCAACGCGGGTCTGCTGGCCGCGCGCATCCTCGCGGCGGGGACGGACGACGAGTCCCTCGCCCTGCGCGAGCGGATGGTCGCCTTCCAGGCGGAGCTCGGCGACGTCGCCCGCGCCAAGGGCGACAAGCTCCGCGCGGCCCGCGAGGGCGCGCGGCGCACCGGCTTCTCCGCCTGACCCGGCGGCGTCCCGCCCGGGACGCGCGAAGGCCCCGCGAGGTACGTCCTCGCGGGGCCTTCGTCGTCGCAGGTGCGGGTCCCGTCCGTCAGCCGGGGAGACCGCCCACGGTGCTGCCCGGCTCGAGGTTGCCGTCGCGGACGTCGGCCCAGAACTTCTCGGTCTTGTCGGCGTCGAGCAGCACGGTGGAGCCCACGCCCGTGCCCGGGTTGTAACCCGGGTTCTCGATCGGCGGGGTGCCGGTGACGCCCTTCGGTCCGGTTGCCGCCTTGAAGGCGAGGCCCAGGCGGCCGAGGTCGACGATGCCGGACTTCTCGTCCACGGTGAGGGCGTCGGTGCCGGCGTTGACCAGCTGGACCTGGTCGACCGGGTTGAGCAGGACGCTCGGCTTGACGACCTTCGCGGCGACGGCGGCGATGACCTGCTGCTGCCGCTCGGCCCGGCCGATGTCGCCCTTGGGGTCGGAGTACCGCATGCGGGAGAACGCCAGCGCCGTCTTGCCGTCGGCCATGTGGCAGCCGGCCTCCCACGTGAGCTCGCTCTTGGGGTCGTCGACGTCGCGGTCGTAGCAGAGCCGGACGCCGCCGACGGCGTCGACGATCTCCTCGACGCTGCCGAACCCGACCTCCGCGTAGTGGTCGACGGTCAGGCCCGTGAGGCCCTCGACCGTCTCGACCAGCAGGGGAGCGCCGCCGAAGGAGTACGCGGCGTTGATCTTGTTCGCCTTGTGCCCCGGGATCTCCGTGTACGTGTCGCGGGGGATCGAGATGAGGGCGGCGGGCCCGCTGCGCGGCTTGTGCAGCACCATGATCGTGTCGGTGCGGGCGCCCGACGTCCCGTCCTCGGGCACCGTGCCGGTGCCGCGCTCGTCCGACCCCGCCAGCAGGTAGGTGGTGCCGGGCGTCCCCGCCGCGTCGGACAGGGCGTCGACGTGCTGGATCTTGCCGTTCGCCCAGACGATCAGGCCGATCGGCCACGCGAGCAGGAGCACCAGCAGGAGCACGAGGACCAGGCCGGCGACCCGGCCCTTGCGGATGCGGAAGCCGCCACCGCCCGCCGTGGCCGCCGCGGCCCCGCCCGGACCGGCCGGCGGCGGGGTGCTGCGACGTGCGGGCTGGGCGCTGCGCGCCGAGGCGGGCATCACCCGGGTCCCGGAGCCCTGCCCCGCCGGGGAGGGGCGGGAGGCCGGGGCCGACTGCGAGCCGCGCGGCGCGTACGACCGGGGCTTCTGCGCGCCGGCCCCACGGCGCTCGGGCGGCGTGGTCGGGATCTCGCGGGAGGACTGGCGGCGGACGCGCGGCTCCACGGGGGAGGCGTCGTCGCGGCGGCCCACCCGGCCGCCCGTGGGCGGTGCGGGCGGGCGGGAGGTGCCGCCCACGGGGATGGCGTCGCCCGAGCCCTGGGGGCGGTCGGAGCGGCCGCCCGACGGCGTGAAGCTCGGCGGGATGCGCTGGTCGTCGTTGCTCATCGTGTCCCCGCGCTCAGCCGCACACCGAGGTCACGTCGGCGCCGGTGAACGCCTCCTTGCCCGCCTCGCGCGTCCGCTTCGGGTCGGGCTCCTCGCTGCTCGTGGCGTCCGCGCCGTCCTTGCCGTCGGCGGCGCCCTCGTCCGTCCCGTCGGTGGCCCCGTCGGTCGCGCCCGCGTCGTCGTTCGACACCGGGGTCGCGTCGGAGTCCTCCGCCCCCGCGTCCTTCGTCTTGCCGTCCGACTTCTTCTCGGACTCGATGGCGTCGCTCAGGGGCTTGTCGTGCTTGAGGTTCTTCCAGACCGTCTCGGCCTCGTCCGTGAAGATCACGTTCGCCCCGTTGTTGGGGTCGTACATGTACGGCGCGGTCATGAACGAGATCGTTGCAGGGCGGACGTTCCGGGCGCTGTACGCGAGCCCGGCGAGTCCCTGGATGGACGCGAAGTTGCTGCTCATCGTCATCGAGCCGGTCACGGCGCCGAGGAACTTCAGGGTCTTGGCCGGGTCGGCGAGCGTGCCGGCGCTCATCACCTCGCGGGCGAGCGCGGCCACGAGCTCCTGCTGGCGGCCGATGCGGCCGAGGTCGGAGCCGTCGCCGAGGCCGGCGCCGGTACGGGCCCGCGCGTACTTCAGCGCGGTGTCGCCGTCGAGCTCCTGCATCCCGGCGGACAGCACGAGGTGGTCCGCCTTCGGCGCGTCGATGTCGTTGGGGATGCAGATGCTGACACCGCCCAGGGCGTCGATCATCTTCTCGAACCCGGCGAAGTCGACGACGACGAAGCCGTTCATGCGCACGTCGGTGATCTCTTCGATCGTCTCCATCGCGCACAGCGCGCCCGACTCCACGTCGCCGCCGGCGTTGACGCCCTGGGCGAAGGCCGCGTTGAACTTCACCCCGTGCAGGGGCGACGTCTGGCTGCCGGACGACGTCGGGCACGACGGGACGTCGACGGTCGTGTCGCGGGGGATCGACAGCATCTCCACGCGGGACCGGTCGGACGAGATGTGCATGATCATCGTCGTGTCCGAGCGGGCGCCCAGGGTGCCGTCGCCGACGATGCCGGCGTTGTCGCCGCCGCGGCTGTCCGAGCCCATGAGCACGATGTTCAGCGGCTTCTCGGCGTTCGGGTCCTCGGGCAGGACCTCCTCGGGCCGGTCGTCGCCGAGCAGCTTGTCGGCGTCGACGGCCGTGATGTTGTTCGTGAGCCGGACCGCCGCGGTCGCACCGCCGACGGCGACGAACGCCAGGACGGCGGTCAGCCCCATCCCGAGGGTGCGCGCGAGGGTGTGCTGTCGCAGCGTGCGCGCGTGCGAGGGCCCCTTGACGGAGTCAGGGGCCGAGGCGACGTGGCGGGGGGTGTTGCGGCTCACGGGAAGCGAGCATAGAGGGTCGCTGTTACGCCGCTGCGGTGCCCGAGGACCGGGACGGTAGAGGAAATGTGTGGGTCGGTCACCGATCTCTCCTCGCGGTCGCGGCGGGCCCCGTCACTGGCCGGTCCGGGCGTACTTCGCCTCGACGGCGGCCTTCGCGGGACGCCACCAGTCCTCGTGCTCGCGGTACCACTCGACGGTCGCGGCCAGCCCCGAGCGGAAGTCGGTGTAGCGCGGCGACCAGCCCAGCTCGGTGCGCAGCCTCGACGCGTCGATCGCGTACCGCAGGTCGTGCCCGGGGCGGTCGGTCACGTGGTCGAAGTCGTCCGCGTCGCGCCCGAACAGCTCGTTCAGGGTGCGCACGACCTGCAGGTTGGACGTCTCCCCGTCCGCCCCGATCAGGTACGTCTCCCCGACACGGCCCTTGTCGAGGATCGTCCACACCGCCGCGTTGTGGTCCTCGACGTGGATCCAGTCGCGCACGTTCGCCCCCGCCCCGTACAGCCGGGGCCGCACCCCGTCGACCAGGTTGGTGACCTGGCGCGGGATGAACTTCTCGACGTGCTGGTACGGGCCGTAGTTGTTGGAGCAGTTGGAGATCGTCGCGGCCACCCCGAACGACCGCACCCACGCGCGCACCAGCAGGTCCGATCCGGCCTTCGACGCCGAGTACGGCGACGAGGGGTTGTACGGCGTGGTCGGCGTGAACTTCGCCGGGTCGTCCAGCTCCAGGTCCCCGTACACCTCGTCCGTCGAGACGTGGTGGAACCGCACCCCGTGGCGGCGCACGGCCTCCAGCAGCGTGAACGTGCCCACCACGTTGGTCTGCACGAACGGCGACGGGTCGACCAGCGAGTTGTCGTTGTGCGACTCCGCCGCGAAGTGCACCACCACGTCCGCGTCGGCCACCAGGTCGTCGACGAGCGCGGCGTCCGTGATCGAGCCCTGCACGAACGCGACCCGGTCCGCGACCGGCGCCAGCGACGACCGGTCCCCGGCGTACGTCAGCGCGTCCAGCACCGTCACCACGGCCCCCGGCCGCTCGCGCACCGTCTGCTGCACGAAGTTCGCGCCGATGAACCCGGCGCCGCCCGTGACGAGTACTCGCATGGGGGGCACCCTACCGACGGCCCACCGGCGCGGGGGAGGGGAGGGCGGGGCGAATCCGTGCGTCCGTGACGCCGGTGCGGTGCGCCTCTGGGAGACTGAGGCCGTGACGGACACCACGCGCCACGGACGCCCGGAGCCCGCCCCGCCACCCCTCACGAGCGCCCTGCGCCCGGGCCCGCGCGGCTACCGGCGCGCGGTCGTCGTGATCGCCCTGGCCGTGGCGGCGTGGGCCGCGTTGTGGGCCGTCGTGACCCCGCCGTTCCAGGCGCCCGACGAGCAGAACCACCTCAACAGCGTGCTGCGGATCGCGTACGGCGGGGGATGGCCCGCGCCCGGCGACGCCTACCTCGCCCCCGGCGTCGTCGACGCCGTCCACGAGTCCGGCTACCCGTCGGACCCGCCGGGCCGGTGGGTGCACCGGTCCGACGTGCCGCAGTTCGTCGACCTCGAGCCGGTGCCCCGCGACGAGCGCCTCCGGCTGGACACGACGAACGCGCTCGGCGACGCGTCGTCCGGCACGTCCGTGGACCAGATGACGCAGCACCCGCCGCTGTACTACGCGCTCGGCGCGGCCGCGCTGCGGGTCACCGGCCTGACGGCGGGGCGCTGGGACCTCCAGATGCTCGCGCTGCGCCTGCTCGACGTCGCGCTGCTGGCCCTGTCCGTGCCGCTCGCCGCCGGCGCCGCCCGCCGGATCACGGGCTCGCCGTCGGCGGGCCTGGTCGCGGCGACGTTCCCCCTGTTCCTGCCGCAGCTCGGGCACATCATGGGCGCGGTCAACAACGACGCCCTCGTCGTGCTCACCTGCGCGGCCGCGACGTACCTGGCGGCGCGCGTCGTCACCGGCGACCTGCGGTGGCGGGTCGCGGTGGCGATCGGCGTCGTCGTCGGGCTGGGCCTCCTCACCAAGGTGATGGCGGCGTTCGTGCTCCCGACGGTCGGCGTCGCGTACCTGCTGGCGCGCGGGCGGCGCTGGCCCGGGCGGCTCGCGCGCCTCGTGGTCGCCGGGGTGGTGGCGCTGGCCGTCGGCGGCTGGTGGTGGGTGCGCAACGTGGTCACGCTCGGCGCGGTGCAGCCCGTGGGCCTGCCGCGGGACCCGGCCACGGTGGCTCAGGTGCCCGACGGCGACGTGCCCCGCCTCATCGTGGAGAAGCTGCCGCAGGCGTTCTTCGGGAACCTCTCCTGGCTGGAGGTGCGGCTCCCGGGCGCCTGGGTGGTCCTCGGCTCGGTGGTCCTCGTCGCCGTGGTGCTCGCCGCGGTCGTGCTGCCCGGCGCACGGCGCGCGTCGCTCGCCCTCGCCCTCCTGCCCGCCGGGCTGGCGTTCGGGGTGGCGTACAACAGCTGGTCCGCGCACGCGGACACGGGCGGTCTCGTCGCGGTCCAGGGGCGGTACGTGTTCGGCGGCATCGCCGCGCTCGCGGCGCTGTTCGCCGTCGCGGTGTGGCAGCTCGTGCTCCGCCAGGACCGGCGCCTCGCGCTCGCGCTGCCGGTCGTGACGGCGCTCGCCCTGGCCGCCGCCGTCGGCGGCCTCGTCTGGGGGTTCGGCGCGTTCTACCAGGGTCCCGGCGAGACCTTCGGCGACGCCGTCGAGCGCTGGCTCGCGTGGAGCCCGCTCGCGGAGCCCGCCCTGCTGGTGGTGCTCTCGGCGGGCGTGCTGGCCCCCGTGTCCGCGCTGGTCGTCGCGGTCGGCTGGCCCCGTAGACTCGCGGCGTCCGTGGCCCCCGGCGACACGCCGGCGGCGGCCCCCGGTGCCCCGAAGGATGCGCGATGAAGCTCTTCGTCCAGATCCCGTGCCTCGACGAGGCCGGGACCCTCCCGCTCGTGCTCGCGAACATCCCGCGCGAGGTCGCGGGGTTCGAGAGCGTCGAGATCCTCGTCGTCGACGACGGGTCCACGGACGGCACCGCCGAGGTGGCCCGCCGGCTCGGCGTGCACCACGTGCTGCGCCACACCAGCACGATGGGGCTGGCCCGGTCGTTCCGCGACGGCGTCGACTACGCCCTCGCGCACGGGGCCGACGTCGTGGTGAACACGGACGGCGACAACCAGTACCCGTCGGAGCGCATCGGCGACCTCGTGGCGCCGATCGTCGCGGGGGAGGCCGACATCGTCGTCGCGGACCGGCAGACGGCGACCATCGCCCACTTCTCCCCGTTCAAGAGGCTGATGCAGCGTGTCGGCAGCCGCGTGGTGAGCGCGGCGGCGGGCACGTCGTTGCCGGACGCCGCGAGCGGGTTCCGGGCGTACTCCCGGGGCGCGCTGCTGCGGCTCAACGTGGTGACCGAGTTCAGCTACACCATGGAGACGATCATCCAGGCGGGGAACAAGCGCCTGCGGATCGCGAGCCTGCCGATCAGCACGAACCCGAAGACCCGCGAGTCGCGGCTGTTCTCCAACATCTGGCAGCACATGGGCCGCTCGGGGCGCGCGATCCTGCGCTCCTGGGTCATGTTCCGCCCGCACCTGGTCTTCCTCACCCTGGGCGCCCTGTTCTTCGTCGCCGCGGCCGTGCCCGCCGTGCGGTTCCTCGTCTACCTCGCGCAGGGCGACGCGGGCGGTCACGTGCAGTCCCTCGTCTTCGCGGGGGCGATGCTCGTCGGGGCGCTGCTGTGCCTGGCGCTCCTGGTCATCGCCGACCTGCTGCGCACCAACCGCGCCCTGGCGGAGGAGACCCTCGAGCGGATCAAGGTGCTCCAGTACGGCCGGGGGAACCTCGTGCCCGGACCCGCGGCCGTCGCCGACATCGTGCCCGACGCCGTGCCCGACGCTCTGCCCGACGCCGTGCCCGAGGCCCTGTCCGACGACGAGGACGCGCGCGCGTGATCGTCGCGTTCGGCACGTACGACGCCGCCCGGCACCCGCGCGTCGGCGTCCTCGTGGCGGGGCTGCGGGCCCACGGGTACGCCGTGCACGAGCTCGACCGGCCGCTCGGCCTCAGCACCGCCCAACGCGTGCGGATGCTGCGCCAGCCGTGGCGCCTGCCCGCGCTGCTGGTGCGCCTGCTGCGCTGCTGGGCGCTGCTCGTGGGCGACGTGGCGGCGCACCGTCGCGCGCACGGCCGCCCGGACGCCGTGCTGGTGGGCTACCTGGGGCACTTCGACGTCGTGCTCGCCCGCCTGGTGTTCGGCCGTCGCACGCCGATCCTGCTCGACCACCTCGTCTTCGCCGCCGACACCGCCACCGACCGGGGCGCGCGGGGCGCGCGCGTCGCGCTGCTGCGCGGGCTGGACCGCCTCGCCGTGACGCGCGCCGACGTCGTGCTGCTCGACACCCCCGAGCACGCACGCATGCTCGCCGACGTCGTGCCGTCGCGCGCCGCGCGCGGCCTGGTCGTGCCCGTCGGCGCGCCGCAGGAGTGGTTCGACGCCGCACCCGACGCCCGGGGGAGCGGGAGCGGCGGTGCGCACGACGACCGGCCGCTGCGCCTCGTCTTCTTCGGCCTGTTCACGCCGCTGCAGGGCACCCTCGTGCTCGCCGACGCCCTCGCCGACGCGCTGCCCCGCGCGGCCGCCGCCGGCGGGCGGGCGCTGGAGGTCACGCTCGTCGGCTCCGGGCAGGACCTGCCCGCCGTCCGCGCCCGGCTGGCCGGGGTGCCCGGCGTGACCTGGCGCGACTGGGTGGAGCCCGCCGACCTGCCCGCGCTGGTCGCCGCCCACGACGTCTGCCTCGGGATCTTCTCCGCCACCCCCAAGGGGCTGCGGGTGGTGCCGAACAAGGTCTTCCAGGGGCTGGCCGCCGGGTGCGTGGTCGTCACGTCCGACACCGGGCCGCAGCGCCGGCTGCTGGGCGACCACCTGGAGCTCGTCGCGCCCGCCGACCCCGCCGCGCTCGCCGAGCGGCTCCTCGCCCTGCGGGACCCCGGCGCGCTCGCCGCCGCCCGCGCCCGCGCGGCCACGGGGCGCGACCTCGCCCGGCCCGCGGCCGTCGTCGGCCCCCTGGCACGGCTCCTCGCCTCGCGCGGGGTGCGGCCGTGACCGGGCGCGCCGGGGCGCTGGCGCGCGCGCTCGCGGTGCTTCGCTCCCCGTGGGTGCGGTGGGGCTTCCTGGTGCTCGCGCTCGGGCTCGCCGTCTACGCCGTCGTCGCCGCGCGCGACGACCTGGCCCGCGCCGCCGCCGAGCTCTCCTGGCAGCGCCTCGCCCTGGCCCTCGTGCTGTCCGTCGCGTTCGTGCTGTGCACGTTCGTGTCGTGGCGCGTCGTCCTCGCCGACCTCGGGGCGCCCGCCGGGTTCCGCGTCGCCCTGCGCGTCTTCGGCCTCAGCCAGCTCGGCAAGTACGTGCCCGGCGGGGTCTGGAACGTGGTGGCCGCGGCCGAGCTCGGCGTCGACCACGGCATCGCGCGCCGCACCTCCGTCACGACGACGGCGGTCGCCACGCTGGTCGGCGTCGTCTCCGGCGCGGTCGTGGGCGTCGTGGCGCTGCCGTTCGTCGCCACCGGGGCGCTCGGGTCCGCGGGGCCCCTCCTGTGGCTGCTGCCCGCCGTCGCCGTCGTCCTGCTGCCGCCCGTGCTCAACCGGCTCGTCGCGTGGGCGCTGCGCGTCGCCCGCCGGCCCCCGCTCGAGCGGCCCCTCGGCTGGCGCGGCCTCGGCGCCGCGACCCTGTGGTCCGTCGCCGGGTGGCTGCTCGCGGGCGCGCAGGTCTGGGTGCTGGCCGTCGGCCTCGGCATGCCCGCCGACGCCCGCGGCGTCGCCCTCGCCGTCGGCGGCTACGCCCTCGCCTGGGTGGTCGGGTTCCTCGTCGTCGTGGTGCCCGCCGGCGCGGGCGCGCGCGAGCTGGTGCTGCTCGCGGTCCTCGCGGGGGTGCTGCCGCACGCCGAGGTGCTGCTGCTGGTGCTGGTCAGCCGCGTGCTCGTGACGCTCGCCGACCTGGCGCTCGCGGGCGCCGGAGCGCTGGCGCGCCCCCGGTAGCGGCGGGGTCAGCCGCGCAGCGTCGCGAGGTGGTCCTGGACGGCGTCGTGGGTGGGCAGGAGTCCCTGCTCCCGGGCCTCGGCGAGGCTGGGGGCGGTGGTGTCCTTGTCGGACAGCTGCGGGGTCAGCGGGGAGCCGTCGCGGGCGGTCGTGGGCCAGTCGATGCCGACCTCGGGGTCGAGGGGGTGGATGCCGTGCTCGTGGCCGGGGTCGTAGCCGGTGGAGCACAGGTAGAGCACGGTCGAGCCGTCCTGCAGGGACAGGAAGGCGTGGCCGAGGCCTTCGCCGAGGTAGACGGCGCGGCGGTCGACGTCGTCGAGCAGCACGGAGTCCCACCGCCCGAAGGTCGGTGAGCCGACCCGGAGGTCGACGACGACGTCGAGGACGGCGCCGACGGCGCAGGTGACGTACTTGGCCTGCCCGGGCGGGACGTCGGCGAAGTGGATGCCGCGCAGGACGCCGGCGGCGGAGACGGAGGCGTTGGCCTGCTGCAGGTCCAGCGGGTGGCCGAGGGCGTCGGCGAAGGGTCCGGCCTTGAACCACTCGAGGAAGAGTCCGCGGGGGTCGCCGAACTGCCGGGGGGTGATCTCGTAGGCGCCGGGCACGGCCAGCTCGCGGAACTGCACGGGTGCTCCTTCGGACGATGCGTGGGAGCGGGCCGGTCGGGGCCGCTCACGCCTAGGATCGCAGGCGTGAGCACGGTCGCCACCGACGTCCCCGCCCCGGGCCCCTCCGCCGACGCCCCCGCCGGGTCTCCCGCGCCCCGCTGGCTCGTGGTCGGCGCGGGCGGGATGCTCGCCCGCGACCTCCTGGCCGTCCTGCGCGGCGCGGGTGCGGAGGTCCGCGCCGCCCGTCGCGCGGACCTCGACGTGACCGACGCCGCGGCGGTGGCCGCGCTCGTGCGCGACGTCGACGTGGTGGTCAACTGCGCCGCCTGGACCGCCGTCGACGACGCCGAGTCCCGGGAGGGGGACGCGTTCCGGGTGAACGCCGTCGGCGCGGCCCTCGTGGCCCGGGCCGCGCACGCGGCCGGGGCGCGGACGGTGCACGTCTCGACCGACTACGTCTTCGACGGCGCCGCCACGGCCCCCTACGCCGAGGACGCGCCGCCGGCGCCCGTGTCCGCCTACGGGCGCACCAAGGCCGCGGGGGAGTGGGCCGTGCGCGCGGAGGCTCCGGACCACCTGATCGTCCGTACCGCGTGGCTCTACGGCGCGCACGGGGCCTGCTTCCCGAGGACGATGGCGCGCCTCGCCGCCGATCGTGACGAGCTCGCCGTCGTCGACGACCAGGTCGGCCAGCCCACCTGGACCCGCGACCTCGCCGACCTGATCGTCCGCCTCGTGGCGGCCGGGGCGCCGTCGGGCACGTACCACGGCACGGCCTCGGGGCAGGTGTCGTGGTACGGCTTCACGCGGCGCATCGTGGCGGGCCTCGGTACCGGGACCCGGGTCACCCCGACGACCAGCGACGCCTTCGTGCGTCCCGCGGCCCGCCCGGCCTGGTCCGTGCTCGGTCACGACGCGCTGCGGGCGGCCGGTGTCGAGCCGATCGGCGACTGGGCCGCGCGGTGGGACGCCGCCGCGGCCGACGTGCTGGCAGGCTGACCTCGCCCCGTCAGGGGGCCGCCGCCATGGTCGTCGAGGACGAAGGAGCGCCCGTGCCACCCGTCGCCACCACCCCGCCCCCGCTCACGCTCTACGGCAGCCTGCGGTGGGACGTCGTGGAACCGCTGCTGCCGGGAGCCGCGGGCCGCGTGCTCGAGGTCGGCTGCGGCCAGGGCGCCGTCGGCGTCCGCCTCGCCGCGCGCGCCGCCGCGTACACCGGGGTCGAGCTCGACGCCGACAGCGCCCGCGTGGCCGAGCAGCGCCTCGTCGACGCGGGCGTGCCCGGCACCGTCGTCCAGGGCCCCCTCGACACCCTCCCCGCCGCCGAGCGCTTCGACCTCGTGTGCGCCTTCGAGGTCATCGAGCACATCGACGACGACGCGGCCGCCCTGCGCGAGTGGGCGGCGCGGCTGCGCCCGGGCGGCACGCTGCTGCTCTCCACCCCTGCCTGGCAGCGCCGGTTCGGCCCCATGGACGAGGCCGTCGGCCACTTCCGCCGCTACGACCCCCGCGCCCTGCGCGACCTGCTCGTCGCGGCCGGGCTCACCGACGTCGGCCTGCGCCTGTACGGCGTCCCCCTCGGCTACGCGCTGGAGGCGGCGCGCAACCAGGTCGCCCGCCGCCGTCCCGGGCTGCGCGAGGAGGGCAGCACCGCGGACCGCACCGCGCGCAGCGGACGGCTCTTCCAGCCGACGACGGAGGCGCAGGGCGCGCTCGTGCGCGCCGCGACCTGGCCGTTCCGCGTCGCGCAGCGCGCGTTCCCGCGCACGGGGACCGGACTCGTCGCGTGGGGGCGGGCTCCGCGCGGCTGACGGGCCCGCGCGTCGGCCGGGACGGGCCCGGCGCACGGTGGCGCGGCGCCGGTCAGCGGTCGAGGAGGCCCAGGAGGTAGGTGCCGTACCCGGACTTCACGAGCTTCTCGGCGCGCACCCGCAGCTCGTCGTCGGTGAGGAACCCGCGGCGCCAGGCGACCTCCTCGGGCGCGCCGATCTTGAGGCCCTGCCGCCGCTCGATCGTGCGGACGTAGTCCGACGCCTCGAGGAGCGAGTCGAAGGTGCCCGTGTCGAGCCAGGCGGTGCCGCGGGGCAGCACCTCCACCTGCAGCGTGCCGCGGTCGAGGTACTCCCGGTTGACGTCCGTGATCTCGTACTCGCCGCGCGCGGACGGCTCGAGGCCCCGGGCGATCTCGACCACGTCGTTGTCGTAGAAGTACAGGCCGGGGACGGCGTAGCTGGACCGGGGGTGCACGGGCTTCTCCTCGAGGGAGAGGGCGCGGCCGGCGTCGTCGAACTCGACGACGCCGTAGGCGGTGGGGTCGGCGACGCGGTACGCGAAGACGGCGCCGCCGGTGAGGCCGTGGAAGCGGGTGAGCTGCCGGCCCAGGCCGGGCCCGTAGAAGATGTTGTCGCCGAGCACGAGGGCCACCTCGTCCTGCCCGACGAACTCCGCCCCGAGCACGAACGCCTGGGCGAGGCCGTTCGGCTCCGCCTGGACCGTGTACTCGATCGAGACGCCGAACTCGGAGCCGTCGCCGAGGAGCCGGCGGAACTGCTCCGCGTCGTGCGGGGTGGTGATGACCAGGACGTCCCGGATGCCCGCCAGGATCAACGTGGACAGCGGGTAGTAGATCATCGGCTTGTCGTAGACGGGCACGAGCTGCTTGCTCACGCCGAGCGTGATGGGGTGCAGGCGGGTGCCGCTGCCGCCGGCCAGGATGATGCCGCGCATGGCAGTTCATTGTGCTGCACCCGGGCGCTGCCGGCCGGGTGAACTCGCGTGCGGCTCAGTCGTCGGCGGCGGTGATCCGCTCCGTCTCGCGCAGGCGCGCCAGGCGTGCGGGGTCCGCCGCGAGCTCGGCCGCGGTGGCGGCGGACGCGAGCACCACGGAGCCGTCGGCGGCCCAGGTGGCGAGCAGGTCGCGCAGCAGGCCCTCGAGGGGCCGGGAGCCGTCGACGAGGACGCGCTCGGCGGACGGCCGAGGCGCGGCCAGCAGGTCGGCGAAGGCGGCGGGGTCGGCGCCGGCCGCCTCGAGCGCGGTGGCGGCGGGGTCGGTCTCGGGCGCCCAGCCGATGACGTCGCCGTAGGTCATCACCGCGCCCGCGGCGTCGACGGCGCCGGCGGGGAGGTCGCCGTCGAAGGACCGTGCCAGGGCCGGCAGGGCCACCGCCACGAGGTCCGCCGCCCCCGGCCCGGACAGGACGTCGGACCAGGCCTCGGGGCGGGAGGTGACGACGACGTCGCCGCCCGCCGCCGGCGTGTCGCCCGCGAGGCGCACCGTCGCCCCGCAGCGCCACGCCGCCAGCGCCCACAGCACGCCGCGCCAGTGCGCCGGGACGTCGAGGGTCACGACCGTGCCCGGGGCGGCGTCGAACTCCTCGACGAGAAGGTTGACGGTCTTGTTCACCCAGTTCTGCAGGACGGCACCGGAGAGCTCCACGCGCTCGCCGCCGTCGCCGTACCAGGTGAGCCGCGGGCGGCCCGGGTCCGACACGACAAGATCGAGCATCTGCGAGATCGTCGACGGTGTCCGGTGGGCGGCGGGGAGCGGGTTCACGCAGGTCAGCCTACGAGGGCACCGGAGGGTCGACGGCCGCCGCGCATGTGAATGGGCGGTGGAGATCGAGATCACTAGCACATTTCGACTTGACGCCTTCGAAAGACACGCGTGTAATTCCAGGTATGCAGTTTCCCTAAAGAACGGCATGGAGGGGCACGCCATGTGGAACTTGCTCGATGGGGACCGGGGGGTCTTCCCGTCAGACGTCGGTCGTGAGCCCGAGCGCGTAGCGCCGGTGCTGCCGTTGTTCGGTGACGCCACGGTCGACGACGAGACTCTCCTGGGGTGGCAGGAAAGAGCCCTGTGCGCCCAGACCGACCCGGAGGCCTTCTTTCCCGAGAAGGGCGGGTCCACGCGCGAGGCCAAGAAGGTCTGCACGTCATGTGAGGTCCGGGCCGAGTGCCTGGACTATGCGCTCGCGAACGACGAGCGGTTCGGCATCTGGGGCGGGCTCTCCGAGCGGGAGCGCCGCAAGCTGAAGCGCCGCGCCGTCTGACCGAGCGCTGAACCGGAGGGGATGTCCGGCCCGACACGCACGGGTCGGATATCCCACGACGGGATCGGGGCCCGTCGCATCATGGCGGGCAGGATGACTGCTCCGCACCCGACCCCAGCCCGCCCCGGCGGAGAGGTCGCACCTCCGGGCGCGACCGCCGCCGTCGCGCCCGTTCCCGCCGCCGGTGACCGCATGGACGGCACCGGCGCCGTCCCGCTCGTGGTCACCGTGACGGCCGTGGTCGTCACCCGTGGACGCACGCCGTTCCTCGACGCGACGCTCGACGCGCTCGCGCGCCAGGAGCGCGTCGCCGACGAGGTCGTCGTCGTGGACGTCGGGGCCTCGGAGACCACCGCGCTCCACCCCGACCTGCGCCTGGGCGGCGCCCGCTTCGTCGCCGCTGCCGGCGTCCGCAGCCTGGGCGAGGCCGTCGACCGCGCCAACGAGGCGGTGGGCGTGCCCGAGACCGGGTGGCTGTGGATCCTGCACGACGACTCCGCGCCGGACCCGGACGCCCTCGCCCGCCTGCTGCGCGCGGTGGAGCACTCGAGCGCGGTCGCCGTCGCGGGCTGCAAGCAGCGCCGCTGGCCCGTCGCCGCGGACGGGACCCCCGCCGCCGAGGCCAGCATGCTCGTCGAGGTCGGCAGCACCGTCTCCCCGCTGGGGCGGCGGATGACCGGCATCGACGACACGGAGATCGACCAGGGCCAGCACGACGCCCGCGAGGACGTGCTCGCCGTCGGCCTCGCCGGCGCCCTGGTCCGCGCGCACGTGTGGGCCGAGCTGGGCGGCACCGACCCGGAGCTCGGGCCGTTCGGCGACGGACTGGACCTGTGCCGGCGCGCGCGGCTCGCGGGCCACCGCGTGGTCGTGGTGCCCGACGCGGTGGTGCGGCACGCGCAGGCGTCGCTGCTCGGTCTGCGCGGTCGCCCCGACGCCGCCCCCGACCTGGAGGCGTCTCGCTACGCCCGGCGCCGCAGCCAGCTGTACCTGCGGCTCGTCGACGCCCCGCTGCCGCTGCTCCCGTTCGTGTGGCTCGCCACGCTGGTGTGGGCGCCGTTCGCGGCCATGTACCGCCTGGCGCTGAAGCGGCCCGCGCACGCCCGCGACGAGCTGGTCGCGGCCGTGGTGACGGCCCTGCGCGTGGTGCCGCTGTACCGCGCCCGGCGGCGGGCCGCCCGCACCCGGCGGCTGCCGCGACGGGTGCTGACGCCGCTGCTCGGCACCTGGCGGCAGGTGTTCGGCGAGCGCCGGGACGCGCGCCTGGCGCGGGCCGAGGCCCAGCGCGCGCGGTGGGCGCCCAGCGAGCTCGAGCGCGCGGACCTGCGCCGCCTCGCGGGGACCCGGCGCATCGTCCTGGCCGCCGTCATGGTGGCCGTCGTGGCGCTCGACGTCGCGCTGTTCGGGCCGTGGCAGGGCGTGCTGGCCGACGGCGGCCGGGTCGTGGGCGGCGGGCTGCTGCCCGCGCCCGGCACCGTCGGCGACGTGTGGGAGGCCGCGACCTCCGGGTGGGTGCGCGACGGGCTCGGCGTCCGCGCGGCCGCCGACCCGCTCCTGATGCCCCTGACCGCGTTCGCCGCCGTCGCGGGCGGCGGGCTGCAGACGGCGGTGAACGCCCTCGTGGTCGCCGCGCTGCCCCTGGCCGCGCTCGGCGGCTGGTTCGCCGCGGGATCCCTGACCCGGTCCGTGGCGGTGCGCGCCGTCGCCGCGCTGGCCTGGGCGGCCGCGCCCGGGTTCCTCGCGTCGCTCGGCTCCGGCCGGCTCGGCGCCGTGCTCGTGCACCTCACCCTGCCGTGGCTGCTCGTCGCCGTGCTGCGCACCGTCGGGGCGCACGCGCGCGACGTCGTGCACACGCCCGTGCGGCGGCGCGGCTCGCTCGGGGCGGCCGGTGCCGCCGGCCTGCTCCTCGCCGTCGCCGTCTGCGCGGCCCCGGTGCTGCTGCCGGTGGCCGCGGTGCTCCTCGGCGTCGGGGCCCTCGTCGTGCGGCGCTCGTGGCGGTCGCTGCTGCTCGTGCTGCTGCCGGCCGTCGTCGTCCCGCTGCCGTTCTGGGGCGAGGTGCTCGGCAGCTGGTCGAGCGGCGGGTGGCGGCTGCTGGTCGCGGAACCGGGCGCCCCGGTGGCCGCGCAGGGCACGCCCACCGCCGTCGAGCTGCTGCTCGGCCTGCCGGGGGACACCGCCTGGTTCGAGCCGTGGCTGGGCACCGACGGCGTGCTCGGCCGCCTCGCCGTGGTCGGCCCGGCGCTGCTGGGCGCGGCCGTCCTCGTGCTCGCCGCCGTCGCCCTGGTGCGGCGCCGCGCGGTGCGCGGGGTGCGCCTCGCGTGGCTGGCCGCGGCCGCCGGTCTCGGCACCTCGGTGGTGGCGGTCGCGACCGTCGTCGCGAGCGGGACGACGACGGACGAGGCCGCCGCGGGAGTCACCGGCTGGCCCGGCGTGGGGCTCTCGGTGCTGCTCCTGGCGCTGGGTGCGGCCGCGATCTGCGCGCTCCCGTCGACCGGCCGCGTGCCGACGGCGGCGCCCGTGGTGCGGCCCGAGCGCAGCCGGCTGCAGCGCGTCGGGTCCGCGGGGGTGGTGGCCGTCGGCGTGCTGGCCCTCGCGCTGCCGGCGGCACAGCTCGGCTCGTGGGTGCTCGGCTCCACCGGCGGGGGCGCCGTCGGCGACCTGCGCGCCGCGGAGCAGCCCGTGGTCCCCGCGGTCGGCACGCAGATGCAGGCGCCGCCGCGCTCCGCGCGCGTGCTGCAGGTGGACCGGGTCCAGCCCGGCGGCGACGGCGCGACCCCCGGCGGTGCGTCGGGGGCGGCGGTGGTCGACTACGCCCTGCTGCACGCGGACGGCACGCGGCTGGAGGACTCGTCGACGATCGTGCGGGCACGCGCCGCCGGCGTGGTCGCCGGCCCGGACCGCGCGGACACCGCCCTGCTCGACCAGGTCGTGGCCGAGGTCGCCACGGGTCGGTCCGCCGACGTAACCGACCGGCTCGCGGCGCTGGGGATCGGCGCCGTGCAGGTCCCCGCCGGCGGCGACGCGGACCTCGTCACCACGCTCGACCTCGTGCCCGGGCTCGCCCGGGTCACCGAGGAGGGTGCGCTGGTGTGGCGCGTCACGACCGACGGTCCGGCGCCCGGCTGGGCCACGGTGCTGCGCGGCAGCGGCGACGCCGACGGCACGCCCACCCCGTTCTTCGCGCCGAAGAGCGCCGTGCGGACCCTGCCGTCCGACGGCACCGGCGCGAGCGCACGGCTGGCCCAGGGCGGGGAGGAGCGCACGCTGCGGATCGCCGAGTCGGCGGACCCGGGCTGGCGCGCGACCCTCGACGGGCGGCGGCTGGCCGCCGTGGACGCCGGCGGCACGCAGGCCTTCGCGGTCGGCCCCGAGGCGGGCCGCGTGCAGGTGGTCTACGAGTCGCCCCACCGCACCGCGTGGCTCGCGCTCGCGGGCGTCGTGCTCCTGGTGCACGCGCTGCTGGCGCTGCCCGTCGGACGGCGGCGCGGACGATGACGGCGCGACGGAGCGGAAGGACGGGGGAGGACGTGCGGGACACCCGGGTGCGGCGCGGGGTGCGCGCCACGACGGCGGCGGTCACGGGGCTGGCGGCCGTGGCGGCGCTCGCCGCCGTGGCCGTGCTCGGTGACCAGTGGGCGCAGTCCTGGACGGGGGCGGAGCAGCGGGCCGTCGCGGCCGGGACGCGCACCGTGGGCGTGCAGCCCGCCGACGTCACGCTCGTGTGCCCCCCGCCCGTCGCGCTGCCGAAGGGCGCCGACGTCGGCGACTCCCAGTTCGACGCCACCCCCGTGCCGACCACCAGCCGCCTCGGCGCGGTCGTGCTCGGCGGGGCGGAGGAGGGCGTGCGCACGACGGGGCTCGACGGGAGGTCCGCGGACCCGCTGGCCGTCGGCGACGCCGGCGCCGCGCAGCAGGCCGACGTGACCGGGACCCGCGTGCTGCGGGCGACGCCCGTGGCCGACGAGCCGTTCCGCGCCGCGGGCACGACGGCGTCGGTCACGACGCAGGGCGACCTGCGCGGGCTGGGCGCCGGGTCGTGCGCCGCGCCGTCGACGTCCCTGTGGCTCGTGGGCGGCGGCACCGAGGTGGGCCAGACGGCCACCCTCACCGTGCAGAACCCGTCCGAGCGCCCCGCGACCGTCGCCCTCGACGTGTACGGCCCGAACGGGCCGGTGGCGCTCGGCGGCAGCGGCACGTTCACCGTCGCGCCGCACGACCAGGTGACGACCCGGCTCGAGTCCGCGGCCCCCGAGCAGGACCGGCTCGCGGTGAACGTGCGCGCCTCCGGCGCCCGGGTGACGGCGGCACTGCAGACGCAGGCGATCGACGGGCTGCTGCCCGCCGGCGTCGACCTGCTGACGCCCGGCGCGACGCCGCGCGAGTCCTTCGCGGTGGGCGCCGTGCTGAGCCGCGGCGAGGCGGTGGACGACCCGCACGCGCCGCGCCTGCGCGTGCTCGTGCCGGGGGAGGCCGACGGGACGGCGCGGGTCACGGTGTACGGGCCGTCCGGGCCCGTGGTGCTGCGCGGCGCCGACGAGGTGGACCTGCCGGCCGGCGTCGTGACGGACGTGCCGCTCGGCGGCCTGCCCGAGGGCGCGTACACGGTGGTGGTGGACGCCGACGTGCCCGTGGTGGGCGCGGCCCGGTCGGACCAGCCCGGCGCGCAGCCCGACGACTCGGTGGTGGACGGCACGCCCTACGACGTGGCCTGGTCCGCCGGGCAGCCGGTCGCCGTGACCGGGGCCGCCGGGGCCGCCGGGGCCGCCGGCCAGCTGGGCGTGCCCGGCGGGGTGCGCACGGGGGTCGTGCTGTCGGCGCTGCCCGCGGAGCGCGGCCCCGACACCGACCCGACCGGCGGCGTGCCCGTCACGCTGCGCGTCTACGACGCGTCGGGAGCCGAGATCGGCAGCACGGAGGTCGACCTCACCGCCGGGGCCACGGCCTCGGTGGCGCTGGCGAGCGTCGTCGACGACGGCACCGTGCCCGCCGGCGTGAGCGTGGACCGGGGCGACGCGAAGGGCGGTGACGTGGCGGTGGCGTGGGCGGCGGTGCTGCGCGCCGACGACGGCACGGGGTCCGCGGGCACCCTCGTCGCGTCGGTCGCGCCGACCGCGGCGGTCACCACCCCCGGCGCCGTCGACGTGCGCGCCGTCGACGCCGGCTGACGACCTGACCCGGCGGCGCTCGGCCGGTCAGGAGTCGTAGCCGGGGTCGATCTCCTCGGGCGTGCGGGCCAGGAGGTGCGCCACCTGCTCGACGACGACGTCGCGGACCAGGTCGGCCCGGTCGAGGTCGTCGGCGGCGCGGAAGTCCACGGGACGGCGGTAGACGACGACGCGCGCCGACCGGCCCGACTCGGCGGGGAAGCAGCGGCCCAGCGGCACGCCGTCGGCCTCCCACGGCGCGGGCTCCGACGGCGGCACGTCCTCGACGGCGAACTCCGTGCCCGCGAGCTGGGGCCCCCACCGGCGCTGCAGCGACTCCACGACGTCGAGCACCAGGTCGTCGAACTGCTCGGCGCGGGTGCGGTGCGCGGGCATCCCCGGCGGCAGCAGGGGGCCGCGCACGCCCCGTCCCCGACGGTCGCGACGGCGCACCGGGGGCCCGGGCTCCTGAACGGGCACGGGGTCGCGGTCGGGTGCGGGGTCGGGGGCGTGGTGCACCCGACGAGCCTATGCCGGGCGGGGGCCCGATCACGGGTCACGGTGCGATCACGGCGGCGCCGGCGCGGCGAGCCCCGCGCGCGGGCACCCCGCCTCGGCGTATTGTCCCGGACGTGAGATCGGTGAGGCAGTGCTCGCGCACGGCATGCACGCATGCGGCGGTCGCGACGCTCACGTACGTGTACGCGGACTCCACGGCCGTGCTGGGTCCGCTCGCGCAGCACGCCGAGCCGCACAGCTACGACCTGTGCGCCCAGCACGCCGAAGGGCTGACCGCGCCCCGCGGGTGGGAGGTCGTGCGCCTCACCCCCGCGTTCGAGGAACCGGCGCCGTCGCCCGACGACCTGTCCGCGCTGGCGGAGGCGGTGCGCGAGGCCGGCCGGGTGCGGCAGGAGCCGGCCGGCGAGCCGGCGTCCGTCACCGAGACCGCGCGCCGCGGCCACCTGCGCGTGCTGCGCGAGGCCGACTGACCTCGCGGTCCTGACCGTTCGCCTCCCCGCCCTGGCCGCGGGTCAGGGCACCCAGGCGCACACGGCGTGCCCGGAGCCGGACAGCCGCAGCGGGCCCGCGTCGTGCGGGACGAAGACCGAGGCGCCGCGGCCGAGCGTCGCGGGCGCGGGGCACCCCTCGGCGCCGACCTCGAGGTCGCCCGACAGGCAGAGCACGATGCGCGGCCCCTCCGCGGGCAGCTCGACCTTCTCGTCCGGGCCGACGTCCGCCAGGGTCAGCGCGAACTCCCGCACCGGCGCCCGGTAGGTCGTCACCTGCCCCCGCCCGCCGGCGGCGCGGGTGCGCGGCGGCTGCGGCGGCCGCGGCACGAACGACGCGCACTCGACGAGCGCCTCCTCGTCGACCAGCTTGGTGGTGAGCCCGGCGCGCAGCACGTTGTCCGACGACGCCATGATCTCCACGCCCAGGCCCGACAGGTAGGCGTGCACCTCGCCGGCCGGCAGGAACAGGCCCTGCCCCGGGTCGAGGGTGACGCGGTTGAGCAGCAGGGACGCGAGGGCGGCCGGGTCGCCGGGGTGCTCCGTGGCGAGCTGGAGCACGGTCGCGTCGGCGCGGGACGACGGCGAGCCCGAGGCGAGGCGGGCGGTGACGGCGGCGACCGTCGTCGCGACGTCGTCCGGGGTCCCCGCGTCGTGGCGCGCGACGACGAGGCGGGTGAACGCGGC
Source organism: Isoptericola sp. NPDC057653 (assembly GCF_042799955.1). Taxonomy (NCBI): domain Bacteria; kingdom Bacillati; phylum Actinomycetota; class Actinomycetes; order Micrococcales; family Promicromonosporaceae; genus Isoptericola; species Isoptericola sp. NPDC057653. The sequence continues at coordinate 179,715 of NZ_JBHVHP010000004.1, forward strand.
CTTCACCCCACCGGGCGACCGGTCGGCGGCGAGCAGCGCCCGGACGTCGCCCACCAGGGCGCCGTCGAGCCCGTCCAGCAGGTCGAGCACGGCGCGCGGTGCGCGGAAGCCGGCCAGGCCCTCGAACTCGGTGAGGGCCACCACCATCTCGGGCTTGTGCTGGTCGTCGTGGAAGGAGCGGCACGGGTCGCCCGGCGGCAGCCCCTGCCGGTTCTCGCGGTTGAAGCCGGCACGGGCGGCGTGCGGCTTGGGGTGCACCTGGAGGGAGAGCGAGCGGTCCGCGGCGAGCACCTTGAGCAGGTAGGGCAGGCGGGGGCCGTACTCGTCGGCGACGCGGCGGCCGAGCATGGCGTCCGGGGCGGAGCGCACGAGCTCGAGCAGGGACCCGCCGCCGTCCACCCGGGAGGGTGCGCTGGGATGGGCGCCGAGCCACAGCTCGGCGGCCGGCGTGCCGTCGGGGACGGTGCCCAGCAGCTCCTGGATCCGCGTGCGGGAGCCCCAGTCGTTGTGCTGGACGCTGTTCTCCAGCGGGTAGAGCTCGGGCACGGGCACCACCCTTCCACATGCGTGGCCGTCGGAGCCCGCGGGCGCGGCAGAACCACCCGCCCGGAGCGGGAGGGGGCACGTACGCTGTGGACGTGACGATCGACCTGGCCACCATCATCAAGGCGTACGACGTGCGCGGCACCGTGCCGGACCAGCTCTCGCCGGAGGTGGCCCGCGCGATCGGCGCGGCCTTCGCCCGCGTGGTGGCGGCGCCCGAGGGGGCGAGCCGGGTCGTCGTCGGGCACGACATGCGCGACTCGGGCCCCGAGCTGGTCGAGGCGTTCACCGCGGGCGTCGCCGCCGCCGGGCTCGACGTCGTGCGGATCGGCCTGTGCTCGACCGACGGGCTGTACCACGCGTCCGGCGCCCTGGACGCGCCCGGCGCGATGTTCACCGCGTCGCACAACCCCGCCGTCTACAACGGGATCAAGCTGTGCCGCGCCGGGGCGCGCCCGGTCGGGCAGGACACCGGGCTGACCGAGGTGCGCGAGCTGGCCCAGCGCCTCCTGGACGACCCGGCCGCGGAGGAGACGGCGCCCGCCGCGGGCGCCGTGACCGACGCCGACACCCTCGCCGACTACGCCGCGTTCCTGCGCGGCCTGGTGGACGTCTCCGGCATCCGGCCGCTCAAGGTCGTGGTGGACGCCGGCAACGGCATGGCCGGGCACACCGTGCCCGCGGTGCTCGGGACCGCCGCCGGCCTGCCCGCGCTGCCGCTCGACGTCGTGCCGCTGTACTTCGAGCTGGACGGCAGCTTCCCGAACCACGAGGCCAACCCGCTGGACCCGAAGAACCTCGAGGACCTGCGGGCCGCCGTCGTGGAGCACGACGCCGACCTCGGGCTGGCGTTCGACGGGGACGCCGACCGCTGCTTCGTCGTCGACGAGCACGGCGACCCGGTGTCGCCGTCGGCGGTCACCGCGCTGGTCGGGCTGCGCGAGGTGGCCAAGGAGCTCGAGGCGGGCCGCACCCCCACGGTGATCCACAACCTCATCACCTCCCGCGCCGTGCCCGACCTGCTGCGGGCCGCGGGCGCCACCACCGTGCGCACCCGCGTCGGGCACTCGTTCATCAAGGCGCAGATGGCCTCCCACGACGCCGTGTTCGGCGGCGAGCACAGCGCGCACTACTACTTCCGCGACTTCTTCTTCGCCGACACGGGCATGCTGGCGGCCCTGCACGTGCTGGCCGCCCTGGGCGGGCAGCCGCACCCCCTGTCGGTGCTGGCGGAGATGTACTCCCCGTACGTGGCGTCGGGGGAGATCAACTCGACGGTGCCGGACGCCGCCGCCGCGACGCGGAGGGTGCGCGAGGCGTACGACGCCGCCTACCCGCAGGCCGACGTCGACGAGCTCGACGGGCTCACCGTGGCCCACTGGGACGGCCACCCGCAGTGGTGGTTCAACCTGCGGGCGTCGAACACGGAGCCCCTGCTGCGGCTCAACGTCGAGGCGGCGGACGAGGACATCATGGTCAAGGTGCGCGACGACGTCCTGTCGCTCGTGCGGCGGACGGAGGACGCATGAGCGACGGCACGAACGGCACCGGCGCCCCGGGGGCGGCGACGGTCGACCCGTGGGTGCGCGGCATCCTGCGCTGCCCCGTCACGGGCGCCGAGCTGGTCGACGCCGTCGGCCCGGACGGGGAGCCCGAGCTGCGCTCGACCGACCCGGAGCGCCCGCTCGCGTACCCCGTGCGCGACGGCATCCCCGTGCTCCTGGAGAGCGACGCGCGACCCCTCTGACGGGCCCTCTCGGCGGCCCTCCCGAGGGCCCCGGCGAACACCCACGGAGCGCACCGTGGCGCGCAGATGAACACTCGATGAGCAGCCGGTGATCCCGCCGGTTTCCGGCCTTGCGGCGGCCATCCGGTGCCTACGCTCGCGCCGTGCCGACTCACGCCGCCGCCGTACGCCCCGCCCGGCCGGGCCCGTCCCGTGACGCCTCCCGCGCCGCCCGGCCGGAGCGCCGCCTGCGCCTGTTCCACTTCGACATCAAGACGTACGGGAACTACGGCGACACCCTGCTGTTCGAGGCCGTCCGCGAGACCTTCGAGGGGTTCGCCGGCGGGGCGTGCTTCGAGGTGGCCGGCAGCCGGTCCCTGCGCGACCCGGTGGGGCCGAAGCTGGTCGACCACATCAACGAGCACTTCGACGCGGTGGTCGTGGGCGGCGGCGGGCTCTTCCTGCGCGACACCAACGCCAACGCGCGATCCGGCTGGCAGTGGAACATCTCCCTGGAGCAGCTGCGCCGCCTCGAGGTGCCGATCGTCGTCTTCGCCGTCGGCAACAACCGGTTCATCGACCAGGAGGACTTCGCGGAGCCGTTCCGCGAGCACCTCAACCTGACGCTCGACAAGTCCGTGTTCTTCGGGCTGCGCAACCACGGGTCCGTCCGCACGATCCGCGAGTACGTGGACCACGACCCGGAGCGCGTCGAGTACCAGCCGTGCCCCACGACGATCTCGTCGTTCCTGTTCCCGGACCTGTACCGCGAGCACCTCGACGCCGGCGACGGCAAGGTGCTCGCCGTCGAGTCCATCATCGGCAAGCGGCAGATCGCCGCGGGCTTCGACCGGGACCGGATCTACGCCGACCAGGCGGACGTCCTCGCCAGGCTGAAGGGCGAGGGGTGGCGGCTCGTGAGCGTGCCGCACGCGCGCGCCGACATGCTCTTCCACGACGTGCTGACGGAGCGCGGGCTCGTCGACTCCGAGCGGGTGCTGTGGGGCAGCCGTGACGTGCTCTTCCAGGGGGTGGAGGAGTTCGCCGGCCTGCCCGTCATCCTCGGCACCCGGGGGCACGCGCAGATGGTGCCGCTGGGCATGGGCACGATCCCCCTGTCCCTCTACGTGCACCACAAGACGCGCTACTTCGCGACCGACATCGGGCACGCGGAGTGGGCGCTCGACCCGCGGGCCGGGACGTTCACGGACGACCTCTACCGCACGGTGCACGACGTCACGGAGCGGCAGGGGGAGCTGCGCGACGAGCTCGCCGTCACGCGCCGCGGCCTGTACGACACGACGCTGGCGAACCTGGCCACGATCTACGAGCGCCTCACGGGGGTGGCGGTCGAGCCGTCGTTCACGCCGCTGACGCCCAAGGAGCGGCGCCTGGCGGCCCGCACGTACGACGCCGCCCTCGAGAAGGCCAAGGCCGAGGAGCGCCTGCGGGCCAAGGAGCAGGAGCTCGGCGCCAAGGAGCGCCAGCTCGGAGCGAAGGACGCCCAGCTCCGCACCCTCGGTGCGGAGATCGAGCAGGTGCGCGCCACCCTGCGGGCCGCGCGGGCGTCCGTCGCCCGCGGGTCGCTGGTGTCGCGCGCCGCGAACCGTGCGCGCCGGCTCGTCCGGCCGCGCTGAGCAGGAGACCACGCAGATGACCCAGGCACCAGCACTGACGACGGGGCCCGCGGCCACGCCCCAGGGCGCGCCGCTGCGGCGGCTCCCCGGCCGCGGCCTGCGCCACCTGGCGCGTTCCGCGGACCGCCTCACGGGGACGCCCGACCCCGAGCGCGGGCGCCGCCGCGCGCTCGAGGAGCGCGGCCGGGTGCAGGAGCGCGACCTCGCCCGGCAGGCCGAGCGGCTCGCCGCGGCCACGGCGGAGCTCGAGCGGTACCAGCTCGCCTACCGTCGCCTCGTCGCCGCGGTGCGCGGGATCGACGAGGACACGATGCCCGGCCACGCGGGCACGCCGAACCGGCGCTGGAACAGGCTCGCCACCGAGACGCGCGGGGAGGCGGCGCTGGCGGCGGGCCTGCGCGCGGGCCTGGACCTGCCCGCCGCCGTGGTCGCGACCGTCCGCCCGCTCCTGCGGGACCGGCACGTCGACGCGCGGGCGCTGTGCCACGCGCTCTACGCCCGCCCGGAGTCCCGGGTCGCCGGCGCGCTGGGCGGCGCGCTGGTCGCGGCGCGGCAGGACCTGTTCGACCTGGCCGCCGACCTGTTCGCGGAGGTGCCCGCCGACCTGGTCGCGCAGCTCGCGCCCGCGGAGTACGCCCGCGTCGGGGTGCGCGTCGACGACCCGGAGGCCGTGGCGAGGGCGGTGCGCTGGCTGGACGACGCGGCGGTGACCGACGCGCCGACCCTGGTGGAGCTGGCCGAGGTGCTCTTCGCGGCGGACGAGCACGGCCCGGCGGTCCGGGCCCTGGACGCCGCGCGGGCGGCCGGCGGCCTCGACGAGGCCGGCGCACGGCGCGCGGCGCTGCTGCGCACCTGGGCCGCCCGCGGCGCAGCGCCGCAGGAGCCCGCCGCGGTGCCGGCCGGACGGGTGTCGTTCGGCGTCATCGACTACAAGCAGCCGGACGAGTCGACGACGTCGTCCAACCTCGGCGACTACGTGCAGACCATCGCCAGCCTGGGCCACCTGGTGCGGCACACGGGCCTGACGTTCCACGGCGACCCGGAGCTCGCGCAGGTCGTGACGGAGCTGGGGGAGCGGGTCCGCCCGGAGCTGCGGGTCGAGGGGCCCGGCGCGGACGTCGAGCTGACGGTCGTGAACCGGGACGCCTCCAGCCTGGACGCCGTCCCGGAGAACACGTGGGCCATCGCGTTCGGCTGGTACATGCAGAGCGCGTTCGGGCTGCGGTACGACTTCCCGTTCCACGCGAACGTCAACCCGCTGTTCGTCTCGTTCCACGTCAACCGGCCGTCGATGCTCACCGAGGACGCGGTCGCGTACCTCACGGCGCACGGCCCGGTGGGCTGCCGCGACTGGAACACCGTCTTCCTGCTGCTGAACAAGGGCGTGCCGGCCTTCTTCTCGGGCTGCCTCACGACGACGATCGACACCGTCTTCCCGGACCGCACGACCTCCGCGCCGCCCGGGTCGCCCACGGTCTACGTGGACACGGCCGCCCCGTCGCCGGACGACCTCACCATCACGCAGGCGCGCGAGGACGTGCGCTGGACGCCGATGGTGCCCAACGTGCGCGAGGCGCTCGGGCTGCTGGAGGAGTACCGCACGTCGTACGGCGGCATCGTCACGTCGCGCCTGCACTGCTACCTGCCGTCGTGGTCGATCGGCGCGCCCGTCACGTTCACGCCGCGCAACCGGGCGGACGTCCGGTTCGCCGGCCTGCTGGACGCCGACGAGGACGGCCTGCGCGCGATGCGCGAGCGCATCCGCGACCTGCTGGCGCCGAGCGTCGGGCTGCTGCTGTCCGGCGCGCCCGCCGACGAGGTCTACGCCGCCTGGCGCGCCGCGTGCGCGCCGGAGGTCGCCCGGGCCAAGGCCGCGTTCGAGCGGCCGGCCGCCGAGCTGCCGCTGTCGTTCGACGTCGACGCGGCCTGCCGCACGGCCCGCGAGTCGCGCGTCGTCGTGCCGGCGACGACCCCGCGGCCGGGGGAGCCCGTGCACGCCGCCGTGGCCCTCGACGCGAACCTCAAGGCGCAGATGGAGGTCGTGGTGCAGGGCATGGTCGCGGGCACCGCGCGGCCGCTGCACGTGGTGGCGCTCACCCGCGACCACACGGGGGCCGACCACGACCGGCTCGCCGCGCTGTTCCCCGAGGTGACGTTCGAGTGGATCGCCTGCGACGACATCGACTACGGCCCGGTGCTCGGGATGCTGTCGCACATCACCGTCTCGACCATGGACCGGCTGCTCCTGCCCGAGCTGCTGCCCGACGTCGACCGGCTCGTCTACCACGACATCGACGCCCTGACGCTGGTCGACCTCGCGACGCTGCACGACGTCGAGCTGGACGGGGCGCCGCTGGCGGCCCGCGCGTCGGTCGGCCACGGGGTGCGGTCCGGCCTGGGCAACCTGCTGCGCTCGGGACGCCGCCTCAGCGCCTCGCCCGGGGCGGCGAACGAGCTGTTCCGCACCATGTACGCGCGGCACCCGGGGGACTTCGCCGCGTTCAACGCGGGCATCCTGGTGCTCGACCTGGCGCGGATGCGCGCCGACGAGTTCACGCGGCGGTTCGTGCCGTTCGTCGAGCACTACGGGCTCAACGACCAGGAGGTGCTCAACTGCTACGCCGGGTCCGGCTACCGGCGGCTCGACCCGGCCTGGAACATGTGGCCGTCGCAGGAGACGGTGCGCGAGCCGCGGATCCTGCACTGGGCCGGGCACCAGAAGCCGTGGGACGCCGGCCGCTACGTGCTCGAGCGGGAGCGCTGGGACGAGGCCGGCGCCGCCGTCGAGGAGCGCAGGAGGGTCTCCCGTGCCGGCTGACCGGGGCCGGGGCGTCGGGGGAGTCCGTGCGGTGGCGCGCGGCAACGCCCGCGCCCTCGCCGTGCTCGGCGCGGCGGGCGACGGGGCCGCGGCGGCGCTGGCGCCCACGCGCCCCGCGGCGGTGCGCGCGGCGCTGCGGCTGGGCCTGCGCGACTGGACCCGCGTGGACGGGGTGCGACCGGCGGTGCACGACCTGGCCCGCGCCCGCCTCGACGCGTGCCGGGCGGACGACGCCCGCGCGCTGGTCGGGCTGCTGGCCGCCCGCGACGGCGACCGCGCCGCGCAGGAGCTGGCCGCCCGGCTGCACCTGCTCGACGGGGACGACGCCGCGGCCGAGGCCCGGCTCACCGCCGCGGCCGAGGGCACCGAGGAGCGCCGCCGGGACACCGCCCGGGGCCAGGTGGCCGCGGCCCGCCGCGGCCTCGCGCTGCGCGCCGCCGTGGCGGCCGCGCCCGCGACCACCCCGCGCGCCGCCGCCGCGCGCGCCGACGTGCTCGCGGCGCCCTGGTGGGAGCCGGCGGGCACCGGGCCCGGGGCGGTCGCGGCGGAGGCCGCGCGGTACGTGGCCGCCGCGGTCGCGGACGGCGACGCGAGCGGCCTCGACCCCGTCCTCGACCCGCTGCTCGCGGGCCGGCACCTCGCCGCGTCCGGCCTCGACGCCGACGGCGTGAACCAGGTGCTCGCGCGGGCCGCGGCGCGCGCCGCGGATGCGGACCACGACGGCGCCCTGCACGAGCTCACGGCCCTGCCCGCGCGGCCGGAGGCGCTCACCGGCGGGGTGCTGCTCCAGCTCGCCACGAGCCTGACGGCGACCAGCCGGTACGCCGAGGCGCGCACCGTGGCACGGCTCGCCGCCACCGCCGACGACCCGCGGGTGGTGGCCGACGCCCACGTGCTCGCCGCGCGGGCCGCCTGGGTGACGCACGACGGCCCGGCGACGGTCCGCGAGGCGCGGGCCGCGCTGCGCGCCGGCGCGCCCCGGCGGGTGGCCCGCGGCCTGCAGCACCGCGGCGAGCACCCGGTCACGCCGCCCGCGGACGCGGCCCCGGCGGGCGGGATCGGGCACGTGGCGTTCTACGTCCAGGACGGCGAGAACTTCGGCGACGTCGCCCTCCCGCTCGCGGTGCGCGAGGCCGTCGGGTCGGCCGCCGGCCCGACCGCCTGGGTGCCGTTCCACGCGCACCAGCTCTTCGACGCCGAGCGGGTGCGCGTCGCGAACGCGCAGCGCGCGCTGGTCGTCGGCGGTGGCGGGCTGTTCCTGCCCGACACGGCGCCCAACGGGCACAGCGGCTGGCAGTGGAACGTGCCGGCGGCGTCCCTGGCGGCGCTCGACGTGCCCCTGTTCGTGCTCGCGGTGGGGTACAACCTGTTCGACGGGCAGGAGTTCCACGGCACCCGCTTCCGGGACGGCCTCCTGGCGCTGGCGCGCCGCGCCGAGCTCGTGGGGCTGCGCAACCACGGCTCGATGGACCGGGTGCGGGCGCTGCTGCCCGACGACCTGGCCGAGAGGGTGCGCTTCGTGCCCTGCCCCACCACGGTCTACGAGCGGCTGCACCCGGACCTGCCGCCGGCCGAGGTCGGGTCCGGCCGCGTCCTGCTCAACGCGGCGTTCGACCGCTCGGCCCGGCGCTTCAAGGACGGCTATCCCGCGTTCCTCGCGCAGGTCCGCGACCTCGCCGCCCGCGCCGCTGCCGCGGGGGCGGAGGTGCGGGTCGTCGCGCACACCCGCGGGGACGTGCGGCTCGCCGACGACCTGCGCGCGGCCCACGACCTCGACCTCCCCGTCGACGAGCTGCACCTCATGGCGCCCGACGAGGCCTTCGGGGTGTACCGCCGGGCGTCGCTCGTCGTGGGCATGCGCGGCCACGCCACGATGGTCCCGTTCGGCCTCGGCACCCCCGTGCTGAGCCTCGTCTCGCACCCCAAGATGCGCTACTTCCTCGACGACGTCGGGCGCCCGGAGTGGGGCTTCGACGTCGCAGGCCCCCGGCTCGGCGAGCGGGTCGCCGAGCGCGCGCTCGACGTCCTCGCGCGCGAGCAGGAGTACCGCGACGACGTCCGCGACCGGCAGCTCGCGCTGCTGCCGCACGTCCAGGACGCCGCCGGGCGGGTGGCCGCCGCGCTCGGCGCCCCGACGGGGGCCGCCGGCCCGGTGCCGGCGGCCGCGCACCACCAGCACTGACAGCACCGACAGCACAGCAGCACCGACCCAGACAGGAGCCCTCGATGCCCACCATGCGGAGCGTCCCGCTCGGCCGAGAGCCGGGCGACGCGGAGATCGCCTCGTTCGCCGACCTGACCGACCGGCCGCTGCTCGTCGTCGGCAACGGCCCGTCCTCGGCGATGCCGCCCTACCACCGCATCCCCGCCGACGCCGTGGTCTTCCGGATGAACTGGTTCTTCCTGGAGAGCAACTACCACTTCGGCGACCGCGTCGACGCGTGGTTCAGCGCCGTCCCGCACGAGCGGCTCGAGAAGCTGCTGCAGGACGAGATCCGGTCCGGCCGCTACGACGTGCGTCGCCTCGCGTCCCCCATGCGGCACGCCGCGCACCGCGACGGCGACCGGTACGGGCTCGAGCCGCTCACCGACGTCGAGGAGCTGGACTCCTGGGCCGTGCCGGCCCGCAACCCGCGGCTCGCGCGCCACTTCATGAGCCGCCCCGGCCTGCCCACGACCGGCATGCAGGCGCTGGCGTTCGGGCTCGGCGTCGGGTTCCGCGAGATCTACCTCGCCGGCGTCGACCTGTACGAGTCGAAGGACGTGCGCTACGGGTACACGATGCCGCAGGTGGCCGAGCTGGGCCTGCAGGCCAAGGACGCCGCGCCCGGCTACGAGGCGGCGCACGGGCTCGACACCGACATCGCGTTCCTGCGCTCGTGCCTGGCCGCGTACCCCGAGGCCACCGTCCGCTCGGTGAGCCAGTCGGAGATGCTGCACCTGTACGTGCCCCCGGCCGAGGACCTGCCGGCCGACCGCCCGGCCCTCGCCCCCGGGGAGGGGTCGGTCGTCGGGGCCACCAAGGACACGGTCGAGATCGAGCTGCCCGCCACCGGCGGCGTCCAGGCGCTCACGGTGCCGAGGGTGGACGGCCCCCTGTGGAAGGAGGTCGACGGGCGGCGGTGCGCGTACGTCACCGTCGTCTCCGGCTCCTACCACCACGGCGCCCGCGCGCTCGCGAACTCCCTGCGCCGGGTCAGCGACGTGCCGCTGGTCGCGCTCTGCACGCCCGACGCCGACAAGGCGGCGCTCGCGGCGAGCGGCATCCTCACCCTCGACGTCCCGCCCATCGCCAACCCCGTGCTGCGGGGCGGTCGCAAGCAGAAGGTGCAGGAGCGGTTCGCCGCCACCTACACGAAGCTGCACGTCTTCCGGCTCGACTTCCTCGACCGCGCCGTCTACGTCGACAGCGACGCCGTGGTGCGCCGGAACGTCGACGACCTGTTCGCCGGCGACGACTTCGCCGCCGTCCCGGACGCCGGCCTCGACGCGCCGAACCCCGACGTCTTCAACTCCGGCGTGTTCGCCTTCACGCCGTCGTACGCGACGTTCGAGGCGATGATGTCGCGCCTGGCGCACACCCCGTCGTACGACGGCGGTGACCAGGGCTTCCTCAACGTCTTCTTCGACTCGTGGCGGGCGCTGCCGCCGGAGGACAACACGACCAAGCGGATCTTCGCCCACCACCCGGCGCTCTTCCACGACGAGGACGTGCGGGTGCTGCACTACGTGGGCAAGAAGCCGTGGGAGCCGGCGGGCGGCGACGACCGGTACGACACCCTCGACCTCGAGTGGCTCGACTACCTGGCCGACACGGAGAAGAACGAGCTGATCCGCGACCTGCGCCGCCAGACCGACCTCTCCACGACCACGGCCGAGGCGCCCGCCGACGTGCTGCGGACGGTCAGGGCCCACCTGGCGCAGGGCCGGCCCGAGCCCGCGGCGCGCCTGCTCGCCGAGACGGCGGGCAAGCGGCGGCTGACCACCGCCGAGCAGCGTCAGCTCGCGGTCGCGTCCATGCGCCTCGGCCGGCGACGCGACGCGCTGCGCACCCTGGAGCGGGCCAAGGGCCCGGTCGCGACCGTCGCCGTCGGCAGCGGCATCCTCGCCCAGTACTACCGGAACCGGAGGAAGTGACATGGCCCGGGACATGGCCCGCTGGCTCACGGCCCCGAGGGCGGTGCGCAAGGCCCGCGCCGCCGCCGAGGAGCACCTGCCCCCGCACCTGGGCCCCGCCCTGCTGACCCGCGACTGGGAGGCCCTCGCCGCGGGGGCCGGGACCACGTCGAGGGACGCGCGCCTCGCCGGGGCGCTCACCGGCCTGCGCGCGGGCGAGGACGCGGCCGTGCTCGCGGCGCTGCCCGAGGAGCCGGGGGACGCGCTGCGCTACCTGGGCGACGTCGCCCGGTGGCGGCTCGGCACCCTCGCCGAGGAGCGCGGTGCGGCGTTCGCCGACGCGTTCGGCCGGCTGCACCGCGAGGACCTGGTCACCGTGGCGACGGTCCAGAAGTCCGGCACCCACTGGATGCGGTTCTTCCTCACCAACTACGCGCGCGCCCTCGCCGACCCGGGCGTGCGCCTCCCGATCTCCTACCCGCAGCTGCAGCAGGAGTACTACGGCAACAACCGGTGGCAGGTGTTCCGCGAGGCGGAGCCCTACCGGGCGCCGTCCGACCTGCTCGCCCGGCACGGGGTGTCGGACGTGACCATGCAGCACTTCCGGCACGACGTCGACCCGTTCGTCCTCACCCCGGGCCGCAAGATCATGCTGTACCGCAACCCGCTCGACTACGTGGTGTCGCTGTACCACTACACGATCAAGCAGCGGCCCCAGCACCGGGACAAGGCGGAGCACCCGCGCGACGTCATCGAGCCGATGCTCGACACGTACGCCCGGCACTACCTCACCCTGGACAGCTACCGCGGCGACCCCGACGTGCACGTCGCGTCCTACGAGGCGCTCAAGGAGGACCCGGGCCGGCGGTTCCGCGAGGTGGTGCGGTTCCTCGCCCTGCCGCTGGAGGACGACGCCGTCGAGGTCGCCCTCGCGCTCTCGGACATCTCCACCGTGCGCGCCATGGAGGAGCGGACCGGGCGGTCGATGGTCGTGAGGCTGGACGGCTACTTCACCCGCGACGGCTCGATCGGGCAGTGGAAGCAGTACTTCGACGACGACGACGTCGAGCGGGCCCGCGGCGCGCTCGCCGTCCACGGGATCGACCTCGACACGTTCACCGTCGACGGGTGACCGCGCTCCGCCCCCGGCGCGGCCCGCGGCCCGACGAGGTCGTGATGTTCGTCCGCACCCTCGCCGGCTCGGTCGCCGGCGGCACGCGCGCCGTGCTCGCGCGGGCCAACGCCTACGCCGCCGCCGGGCACCCCACCACCCTCGTCGTCACCAGCGTCGTCCCCGACGGCGGGGAGTGGGCCCGCAGGTCCGGCCTGCTCGACCCGCGCGTGCGCCTGCGCCACTTCTGGCGCGACGGGCCCGGCACCGCCGAGCACCGCGCGGCGGCCGGCCTCCCGCCGCTCGCACCGCCCCGGGTGGCCGACGGGGCCGGCGTCGTGCGCCGCCGCCGGGTCACCGCCGCCGGCGAGCGGTGGCGCACCACGGTGGACGGCGTGCTGCGCACCCAGGAGCTGCGCGACCCCGCCACCGGGGAGGTGCTGTCCTTCGTGACCTACGCCGACGACGGCGGCCGGGACACCGTGTGGACCTACGTCGACGGCCGCGTCGCCACCGTGGACCGGCTCGACCGGGCGACCGGCGGACGGGTGCGGGAGTTCGTCGTCGACGGCCGCCTGGTGTGGCTGACCGCGCACCTCACGGGTCCCGAGGGCACCGGCGCCGTGACGTACGCCCTCGGCGGCCCGGGCCGCGGCGGACCGCTCGACCTCGCCGGGGCGCTCGCCGCCTGGCTGGACGGCGAGCTCGCCGACCGGGGACGGGTCGTGGTGGTCGCCGACGGCGAGAACGTCTGGCAGCGCACCCTGCGTCTGCTCACCCACCCGGGCGTGCGCGGCGTGTCCGTGCTGCACAACTCGCACCTGGCGCCGCCGTACGGGCCCGACGCGCCCACCAAGGAGCACTGGCGCGGCTACTTCGACGACCTGCGGAACGTGCACGCGATGGTGTGCCTCACCGGCCGCCAGCACGAGGACCTGAGCCGCCGGTACCCGGGGCTGCCGCTGCGCGTCGTGCACCACGCCGCCGAGCGCCCCGACGCCGGCGGGGCGACCCGCGACCCGCGCACCGTCGTCTTCGTCGGGCGGCTCGCCCCCCAGAAGCAGCTCGACCACCTGCTGCGCGCCTTCGTCCTCGTCCGCCGCGACGTCCCCGACGCCCGGCTCGACCTGTACGGCGACGGTCCGCTCGACGGCGAGCTGCGGGCGCTCGCCGCCGACCTGGGCCTGGGGACTGCGGTGGCGTTCCGCGGCCGGACCGACGCGCCCCTGCGCGCCTTCGCGGCCGCGCGCGTCGCGGCGATGACCTCCCTGCACGAGGGGCTGCCGCTCACCCTCACCGAGGGGATGTCCGTGGGCACGCCGTTCGTCGCCTACGACTGCTGCTACGGCCCCGCCGAGGTGCTGCGCGACGGGGAGAACGGCTTCCTCGTCGCGCCCGGGGACGTCGAGGGGTTCGCCGCCCGCCTGGTCGCGGTGCTCCAGGACGACGCGCTCGCCCGGCGGCTCGGCCGGCGCGCGCGCGGCGTGCGCCGCGAGCTCGGGCCCCGCCGCTACCGGCGGGCGTGGCTCGACGTGCTCGACGACGTCCTGGCGGCTCCTACGACACCGCGGTGATCTTCGAGATCCACGCGGCCGGCATCGAGCCGGTCGTGGTGCGGGCGCCGACCTTGGCGCGCATCGCGTCGGCCTTGCCGGTGACCGTGGCGGTCTTCCCGGTCGACGACGTCGCGACGAGCGTGCGCAGCTGCCCGCTGGACCACTTCGCGCTGACCCTGATCGACTGCACGTCCGCGAGCCCGAACAGCGTGCGGGCCTGTGCCTGCGTCAGCGTGCGCGTCCACGAGGCGTAGGAGTTGCCGGGCGCGGCCTTGCTGTACGGGTCCGCGACCGAGCGCTCGTACGGGATCACGGAGGACCACACGTCCTCCGAGTTCGCGGTGCGCCCGCCGCTCGAGGAGTAGTAGTGCGCCGCGACGGGCAGCCCGCCGTAGGTGAGCACCCGGGCCTCCGTCGCGCCCCGCACCGAGGCGCGGACCGCCGACGTCCAGACCTTGCCGTACTTGGCCCCCGTGCCCTCGTTCTCCTTGTTCCAGCCCGAGTAGTACTGGTCGCGCACGTCGTCGACGACGTTGCAGAGGCACCCGGACCGCAGGGACGGCTTCGACATGGCGTAGGAGCGGGCGGTGATCGCCTGCGCCGACAGCGCGTCGAAGCCGCCGTTGAGGCCCCACGACGACGGCATCTCGGCGATCCCGTACAGGTACTCGGTGTTGAGCAGCACGTCGTTCGTGAGGTTGGTGTAGCCCTGCTGGACCGTCGCCGTCAGCCGGCCGTTGCGGTACGAGCCGTGCGTGCCCGCGACGGTCGCCACCGCCTTCTTGCCCGTGGACTTGTAGTACCGCGTGCCCGACCAGTGGATGCGCAGCAGCGCGCCGTCGTACGTCTTGCCGCCGACGGTGACGCGCGTCCGGCTGCCCGTGGTGGTCGCCACCTTGAGGGTGGTGGTCCCGGTGCCGGAGGCCAGGGTCGTGCCCGCCGCGCTGCGGAGGCGCCAGTCGCCGCCGGTGATCGTGACGGTCGTCGACGTCTTGCGGTCGCCGTACGCCGTCGAGCCGCCCGGGTCCGGGCCGAAGACCTGCACCAGCACGTCCTTGGGGGTCGTCTTCCACGACACCGTGGCGCCCGGGTAGTAGTACTTCAGGATGTTGCGGCCGAGCGTGCCCTGCCGCGACATCTGGTACGCGCCGTACTGCGGCATCCCCACGCCGTGGCCGAACCCCGATCCGGTCAGGGTGAACGACTTCGGCACCGCGGCCTCGGCCGACGTCGCGGCCACCGTCCCTCCCGCGAGCGCCACCAGCGCCGCCACCGCCGCCGCGACGACGCGGCGGGCCGTGCGCCGGCCGCCTCCCGTGCTCCCCGTGGTCCCCGTCGTGCCCTCGCCGTCGGCGCGCGCGACCGTCCGTTCCTCGCCCATCCCGATCACCCCCTCTTTCACTCTGCCCCAGGGGTGGGTGCCCAGCATCCGGAACGGGTGGCGGTCTCGGCGTGCCGGTGCGGCCGGGACTCCTTATCGTCGGGCGAGTCAGATGCCCGGCGCGACCATGGTGGACGAGCGGAGACGAGCATGACGGCCACGACCACGAGCACGGACCCGAGCACGCCCCCGTCGACAGCCCGGACGAAGGCCAGGACGGCTCTGAGGACCGGCGTCACGACGACCACGGTCCTGGCGCTCGCCCTCGCCGGGGTCGTCCTCCCGACCGTCTCCCTCCCCGTCCCGCAGGCGCACGCCGTGGCCCCGGACGTCGAGCACGTCCCCGTCCACGGGGTCGACGCCGGCGCCCGCCACCAGAAGGGCGCGCTGGACGACGCCGTCGGCGAGGAGCACGAGGCGCCCGCCGCGGCGGAGGCCGCGAAGGAGGTCGCGCCGGACGGCAGCACGACGACCCTCCCGCAGGGCGAGCCCGACGAGGGGGCGCTCGCGGCGCTGAGCGAGCGCACCACGACCCAGGACTTCCTCGTCGCCGGGGTCACCTGGGACTCCTCGACGTCCAGCGAGGTCACCGAGGTCGCCGTGCGGCTGCGCGAGGACGGCCGCTGGAGCGCGTGGCAGGCGCTGGGGCTCGACGGCGTCACCGTCGACGGGGGCCGGGCCGGGACCGAGCCGATCGTGTCCACGGGCGCCGACGGGGTGCAGGCCCGCGTGCGGACCGCGGACGGCACGTCGCCGCGCGGGCTGCAGGTGGACGTCGTCGACCCGGGGACGTCCCGCGCCGACGCCTACGTCGGGAGCGACGCCGCGCCGGCGTCGTCGGCGAACGCCGGGACCGGCTTCGAGATCCGCCCGCGGATCGTCACGCGCGCGGGCTGGGGCGCCGACGAGTCGCTGGCGGGCAGCTGGCCCGAGACGTCCAAGACGCTCAAGGCGATCTACGTGCACCACACGGCGGGCACCAACAGCTACAAGGAGAGCCAGTCCGCGGCGCTCGTGCGCGGCATCTACGCGTACCACACGAAGTCGCGCGGATGGCCGGACATCGGGTACCAGTTCCTGGTCGACCGGTACGGCAACGTGTTCCAGGGCCGGCAGAACGCCCGCAGCGACAACCCGATCGGGGCGCAGGCCGGCGGGTACAACACGGGCACGATCGGGGTGTCCGCGATGGGGAACTTCGACACGGCGCAGCCCACCAGCGCCCTCCTCACCGGGCTGTCCCAGGTGATCGGCTGGAAGGCCTACCAGTACAAGCTCAACGCCAAGGGCACCACCACGCTGGTCACGGGCAGCAGCACCGGGTCCGGCACCCGGGCGAAGCCGGGGGCCACGGTGAAGGTGCCCACGGTGCTGATGCACAAGACCACCAACGAGACGGCGTGCCCCGGCCGCTACCTCGCCGCGAAGATGAGCAGCCTGCGCAGCTCCGCGGAGGCCCGGCGGCAGGCGGCGATCAAGAAGTACGGGGCCGTCCGGTGGGCGGTCGGCGCGCCCACGCGGACCGCGCCGACGTCGGCGCAGACGCCGGTGCAGTGGAACGTCAGGTCCACCTACACGTGGAAGGCCGTCCCGGGCGCGATCTACTACCAGGTGCTCTACCGGGACGCCCGGTGGAGCTCCGACATGCCCAGCACCAACTACTGGCGGATCCTCCAGGCGAAGAACACGTCCCGGTCCGTCACCGTGAACATGAAGCACGGCACGTCGCGCGACCTGGTCGTGCGCGCGATCAGCAAGGACTACCACCGGGGGCCCATGACCACGCTCGTGCGCACCACGACCCGGATCCTGCCGCAGTCGTGGAGCCTCTCGAGCGGCTGGAAGAAGGTCGAGCACAAGGTCTACCGCGGGGACGTCGCGTACCAGACGGCCAAGGGCGGCGCGACCCTCAGCCTCAAGAGCGCGAACCAGGTGCGGCGGGTCGTCGTCCGCGGCGCGACGAACCCCGCGGACGGCAAGCTCCAGGTGCTGGTGGGCGGCAAGGTCCGCGGGACGATCGACTTCGCGAAGCCGTCGGACGGCGACCGCATCTTCACCGTCACGCTGTCCGGGCAGACCGACGGCACCGTGACCTTGCGCAAGGTGGCCGACGGGAAGAAGGTGCGGGTCGTCCAGGTCGCGCTCACCCGCTGGTAGCGGGCACGTTCCCTCCCAGCCGACCCGCAGCCGGAACCGGTAGCCTGCGGGCACGTACCTCGGTGTCGAGGGGACCCCGGGGACGGGTCCCGGAGGAGTGTGGATGTCGACCAGCACGGGCCCGTCCGAGCCGTTGCAGCTGCCCGAGCGGGCCCTGCTGCTGCACATCGGGCTGATGAAGACCGGGACCACCAGCCTGCAGAACGCCGCCGCGGCGCTCCGGCCCGAGCTCCTCGCGCGCGGGGTGCGCTACCCCGGGCGCCACACGAACCACCGCAGCGCGGTGAACGACTTCATGGGGCAGTCCTGGGGCTGGGACACCGCGCCCGTCGAGGGCGCCTGGCGGAAGCTGCGGGCGGAGATCGACCGTGACACCGAGAACCGGGTGTGGTTCGGCCACGAGTTCGCCGCGAACGCGGACGACGCGACGGTCGCGGCCTGGCGCGCCGAGCTCGGCGAGCGGGCCCACGTCGTCGTGACGCTGCGCAACTACGCCGCGATCCTGCCGTCGATGTGGCAGGAGATGATGAAGGAGGGCCACCACTGGACCTTCGAGCGGTGGCTGAAGAACTCCTTCGCCGACCAGCCGGAGGAGGAGCTGCGCCCGTTCCTCGAGCGGCACGACCAGGGTCGCGTCGTGACGCGGTGGGCCGAGGCGTTCGGCCCGGAGAACGTCACCGTGGTCGTCGTCGACAAGTCGACGCCCTCGCTGCTCTTCGACGCGTTCGAGTCGATGCTCGGGCTGGAGCACGGGCTCCTCGGCACGGCCAAGCTCGACGGCAAGTCGACCAACCGGGGCATGTCGGTCGAGGAGGCGGAGCTGCTCCGGGCGCTCAACCTGCGCCTGCGCAAGCAGCTCACCTGGCTCGAGTACTGCAAGTGGCTGCGGGACACCGCGTCCAACTCGATGCTCAAGCGGCGCAAGCCGGGGGCCCACGACACCAAGCTCGTGCTGCCCACGTGGGCGGCGGAGGCCGCGCACGCGCGGTCGGCACGGTACGTCGAGCAGATCCGGGAGTCGGGCGTGCGGGTGGTCGGCGACCTGACGCTCCTGAACGCGGAGGTGCCGTCGAGCGCCGACCCGCGCCTGCGTGCGGACGTGGTGCCGATCGACGCCGCGACGGAGGCGGTCCTGGGGGTGATCCGCCAGGGGCGGCGGGACGAGGACCGGTTGTTCACCGCCCGCGAGGAGGTCGTGGAGCTGGAGGAGTCCGCGACGGCGTCGCGCAAGGCCGGCCCCGCGCTCTCCGAGGCGAGCGGGCGCGAGCTGGTGCGCGCCCTCGGCGCCCGTGCCAAGCGGCGCCTGCGGCGAGGCTAGGCTCACCCGGGTGCACCTCGCGCAACAGCTGATCCTGTCCGTTCCCGCCGACCGCCGCACCCTCGTCGTCGAGGACGGCCCCGCCACCGTCGACGGTGGGGCGGTCCACGTGCCGGCGGGGGCCAGCCAGGGGTTCGCCGCCTACTTCTCCGCCTTCCCGGCGTCGTACTGGGTGCGCTGGGCCGGCGTCGCGGCCGTGCGGCTGGAGGTCGACGCCTCCGGCGCCGGCCGGGTGCGCCTCGTCCGCTCGGACGCCGGCGGTGCCCCGACGGCGGTCGCCACCGCCGAGGTGGCGCCGGGCGGCGGCACCCTGACGCTCGACGCGGACGTCGCCGGCGCGACCGACGGCGGCTGGCTCTGGTTCGAGGTGGACGCGGGCGACGACGCCGTCGCCGTCACCGGGGCCCGCTGGCTGGTCGACGTGGCGCCGCGGCGCACGGGCGACGTGTGCCTGTCGATCACCACGATGGACAAGCCGGAGTTCTGCGTCGCGACGCTGGAGCGGATCGCCGGCTCGGCGGCGCTGGCGGAGGCCGTGGGCACGGTGCTGGTCGTCGACCAGGGGTCGCGCCGCGTCGTCGACCACCCGGGCTACGCCGAGGTGGCGGCCGCGCTCGGCGACCGGCTCACCGTCATCGAGCAGCGCAACCTGGGCGGGTCGGGCGGCTTCTCGCGCGGCATGCTCGAGGCGCTGGACCGGCCCGCGGCCGACGCCGTCCTGATCCTGGACGACGACGTCGAGGTGGAGCCCGAGGCGCTGCTGCGCGCCGTCCGGTTCCACCGTGCCGCGCGTACCCCCGTCGTCGTCGGCGGGCACATGCTCGACCTGCACCGCCCGACGGTGCTCAACTCCTTCAGCGAGGTCGTGCACGAGCGCAGCTTCAACTGGGGGCCGCCGCAGCCCGACCAGCAGTGGCACGACCTCGCGGCCGGCACCCTGCGCGGCACGCCCTGGCTGCACGCCCGCGGGGAGAGCGACTTCAACGGCTGGTGGATGTGCCTCATGCCGACGGACGTGCTGCGCGCCGTCGGGCTGTCCCTGCCGCTGTTCCTCAAGTGGGACGACGCCGAGTTCGGCCTGCGGGCCCGCGACGCGGGGCGGGCCACGGTCTCGCTCCCGGGCGCCGCGCTGTGGCACGTCGCGTGGACGGAGAAGGACGACACCGTCGAGTGGCAGGCGTACCTGCACGTGCGCAACCGCGTGGCCGCGGCGCTGCTGCGCGCCCGCCGCCCGCGGGCCGGGCTGCTGCTGCCGCTGCTGCTCGCGAACGACCTCAAGCTGCTGCTGGGGATGCGGTACTACGCCGTCGACCTGCACGTGCGCGCCCTGCGCGACGTGCTCGACGGGCCGGGCGACCTGCACGCCGACCTCGAGCGCGTGGTCCCCGCCGCCCGCGCGGTGGGCGCCGCGTACCCGGAGACGACGGTGCACCGCGCCGGTGACCCCGCCTTCGACGCCGCCGCGCCCCGCGCGACGGCCGGCGGGCCCGGGGAGAAGCCGACGTCGGCGGCGCTGGTGCGCTTCGCGGTCGGCGGGCTGCTGCGCCAGCTCCGGCCCGCCCGCGGCGGGTCCGTCCCCGCCACCGCGATGACCCGCGAGCAGGCGACCTGGTGGGAGACGCCCGGGCACGACTCGGTGCTCGTGCTCGCCGGCGACGGCGCCTCGGGGGTCTGGCTGCGGCGGGACCCGCGCCGGTTCTGGCGGCTGCTCGGGGCCACCGTCGCCACCCACGCGCGCCTCGCGCTGCGGTGGGGTTCCGTGTCCGCGCGGTGGCGCGCCGCCGCGCCTGCGCTCGTCGACCCCGAGACCTGGCGGGCGACCTTCGCACCCCGGCCGCCCCACTAGGATGAGCAGGATGTCCACCCCCTCCGTCGTCGCGGTCGTCGTGTCGTACAACAGGTCCGCGCTGCTCGGCGCGGCCCTCGACGCGCTCGCCGCCCAGACCCGGCCCGTCGACCGGGTGCTCGTGGTCGACAACGCGTCCACCGACGACGCGCTCGACGTCGCCCGGTCCCACCCCAGCGCCCCCGAGGTCGTCGCGCTCAAGCGCAACACGGGCGGCGCGGGCGGCTTCGCCGTCGGCATCGCGACCGCCGTCGCCGACCTCGACGCCGACCTCGTGTGGCTCATGGACGACGACACCGTCCCCACGGAGACCGCGCTGGAGGCGCTCCTCGGCGCGCGCGACGCCTACGCCGGCGACGTCACCGCGATGGCGAGCCGCGTCGTGTGGACCGACGGCAGCGACCACCCGATGAACACGCCGCGCACGCGCCCCGGCGCGTCGCCGGCCGAGCTGAACCGGGCGCGCGCCGCCGGCGCCGTGCCCGTCCGGTCGATGTCGTTCGTGTCGATGATGGTGGACGCGCGCGCCGTGCGGCAGCACGGGCTGCCCGTCAGCGACTACTTCATCTGGAACGACGACTTCGAGTACTCCACGCGCATGCTGCGCCGCGGCACCGGCCTGTACGTGCCGGGCAGCGTCGTCGAGCACCGCACGGCCCGCCTGGTCGGCACCGACCACGACCCGGGCCCGCGCTTCTACTACGAGGTGCGCAACAAGGTCTGGATGTTCACGCGGTCGTCCGCGCTCGGCCTGTCCGAGCGCGCCCTCTACGGCGGGTCGACCCTGCGGCGCTGGGCCCGCACCGTGGCCCGCTCCTCCGACCGCGGCACCCTCGTCAAGGCCGGCGCGCGCGGTCTGTGGCACGGCGTCGTGCGCCGCCCGCGTGCCGACACCGAGGTGCTCGCCGGCGTCGGGCCCGCCGCCCTGAGCGTCGCGCGGGTCGAGCTGGGACGGACCGAGCGGCACGACGCCGAGCCGCGTCCGGAGACGCGCCCCGCGGCGGCCCCCCGGGCGGCGGCCGCCACCGGCGCCCTCGAGGACCAGCGGTTCTCCGTGCTCCTGCCCGTCTACGCGGGCGACGACGCGGCGCACCTGGAGCGCGGCTTCCTGTCCGTGACCCGCGACCAGACGCTGCGGCCGGACGAGGTCGTCGTCGTGCGCGACGGACCCGTGGGCGCGGACATCACCGCCGTCCTCGGCCGGCTGCACGAGCTCACCGACGTCCCCGTCACCCTCGTGCCGCTGGAGCGCAACGTCGGCCTCGCCCGCGCCCTCGAGTCCGGCCTGGAGGCGTGCAAGCACGAGATCGTGGCGCGCGCCGACGCCGACGACATCTCCCGCCCGGAGCGGTTCGCCGTGCAGGTGCCGCTGGTGGCGGCGGGGTGCGACATCGTCGGCTCCGCGATCCAGGAGTTCGACGACGACGAGCACGACCCCGGCATGGTCCGTGTGCCCCCGACCGGCGACGACATCGCGACCACCGCGCGGTTCCGGGACCCGTTCAACCACCCGTCGGTCGTCTACCGGCGCTCCGCCGTCGCGGCCGCCGGCGGGTACGAGCACCTGGACCTCATGGAGGACTACCTCCTGTTCGCCCGGATGATCGCGGGCGGCGCGGACGCGGAGAACGTCGTCGAGCCCCTCGTGCTGTACCGCGTCGGCGCGGGTGCCTACGCGCGCCGCGGCGGCCGCCGCCTGCTGGCGTCCGAGCTCGCGCTGCAGCGCACCCTCCACTCCGAGGGCTTCCTCACCGGCCCGCAGATGGTGCGCAACGTCGTGGTGCGCGCCGGCTACCGCGTGGTGCCGGAGTCCGTCCGCAAGGCGGGCTACCGCGCCTACACGCGCCTGCGCGGCGGGTACGAGCCCGACTGACCACCCCCTGACCCTGGAGGCAGCAGCATGACCGACCTCGTCGTCGTCGGCACCGGGCTCTTCGGCCTGACCGTCGCCGAGCGGATGGCCGAGCAGGGCCGCAAGGTGCTCATGATCGACCGTCGTGACCACCTCGGCGGCAACGCGTACAGCGAGACGGACCCGGCCACCGGCATCGAGGTCCACAAGTACGGCGCGCACCTGTTCCACACCTCGAACGAGCGCGTCTGGGAGTACGTCAACCGGTTCACCTCGTTCACGTCGTACGTGCACCGCGTGTACACCACGCACCGCGGCGAGGTCTTCCCGATGCCGATCAACCTCGGCACGATCAACCAGTTCTTCCGTTCCGCGCACGGCCCCGACGCCGCCCGGGCGCTGGTGCGCGAGCAGGCCGCCGAGCTGGGCGACAAGCGCCCCGAGAACCTCGACGAGCAGGGCGTGTCCCTCATCGGGCGGCCGCTCTACGAGGCGTTCATCCAGGGGTACACGGCCAAGCAGTGGCAGACCGACCCGCGCGAGCTGCCGGCGTCGATCATCTCCCGCCTGCCCGTGCGGTACACGTACGACAACCGGTACTTCAACGACACCCACGAGGGGCTGCCCACGGGCGGGTACACGGCGTGGCTGGAGCGGATGGCCGACCACCCGAACATCGAGGTGCGGCTTCAGGCCGACTTCTTCGACGACGCGCAGCCGGTGAGCAAGAAGGCCGTGGTCGGGCAGGTGCCGGTCGTGTACACCGGCCCGGTGGACCGGTACTTCGACGACGCCGAGGGGTCGCTGTCGTGGCGCACCCTCGACTTCGAGCGCGAGGTGCTGCCCGTGGGCGACTTCCAGGGCGCGCCGGTGATGAACTACGCCGACACCGAGGTGCCGTACACGCGCATCCTCGAGTTCCGCCACTTCCACCCCGAGCGCGAGTACGCCGCCGACAAGACCGTCATCGTGCGCGAGTACTCCCGCTTCGCCGAGCGCGGCGACGAGCCGTACTACCCGGTCAACACCCCCGCCGACCGCGAGCGGCTGATGCGGTACCGCGAGCTCATGACCGACGAGCCCGACGTGCACTTCGGCGGCCGCCTCGGCACGTACCAGTACCTCGACATGCACATGGCCATCGGCTCCGCCCTGTCCATGGTGGACAACAAGCTCACCGCCTGACGCCCGGCCAGGTTCTGCACCCCCGGCCTGATGCCGAACAGGCAG
This sequence comes from Isoptericola sp. NPDC057653, assembly GCF_042799955.1. Taxonomy (NCBI): domain Bacteria; kingdom Bacillati; phylum Actinomycetota; class Actinomycetes; order Micrococcales; family Promicromonosporaceae; genus Isoptericola; species Isoptericola sp. NPDC057653. Next base: position 203,006 of record NZ_JBHVHP010000004.1, read on the forward strand.
TTGACACCGTTATGGACGCTCAAAGGCGCCCATAACGGTGTCAACTGCCTGTTCGGCGTCCGGCGCGGGAGCTGCCCCCAGGAGGGCGCGTCGTCCACAGGTCGATCGCGGGTGCCCCGCTGGACGCACGGGCCTGGTGGTGTGTCGGGATGCGCACCCTCGCCCCGGTCCCGCCGCTCCTCCAGGACCTCGCGGATGCGCAGGAAGGGCTGCTGTCGGCGCAGCAATGCGAACGGCACGGTGTCGGCGCCTCACGACGCTCCCGGCTGGTGGCCGCCGGGCGCTGGCTCGCCGTGACCCGAGGCGTCGTCGACACGGTCGCGGTGCCACCGGCCTCGCGGGTGGCCGCGGACGCACCGGACCGCGTCGTGGTCCCGATCGCGGCGCGCAGGGCGCCCCATCTGACGGCGTGGCCGCCGGAGAGCGACGGCGACGTGCTGCACGGACACCTCCGGCGCCGCCAGGCGTGGATCGGCCTGCTCGCGTACGGGCCGGAGGCGATAGCCGTCGGGGACGGAGCCCTCGTCCTTCACGGTGTGGAGGGGATGCCGACCCGACTCCGCTCCGGCACGGCGCTGCCGACCGCGTCACGCCGCCCTCGACGGCCGGGTGTGCCGCAGCGTCAGTTCGACGACGGGATGACGACCGTCGAGTTCGGAGACCGCCGGACAGGCCCGCGCCGGATCGCCTCCGCCGAGTGGGCGCTCGCGCAGGCGGTGCCGGAGCTGTCGATGGCCGACGGGCTGGCGGTCCTGGACTCGGCCCTGCGCCTGGGTGCCGTGGACCGCCGCGGGTTGGCGCGGTCGCACGACCATGCCCGCGGACGGCGCGGCGTCGCGCTGCGGCACGAGCTGTGGGACCACGCGAGCCCGCTCGCCGCCTCACCGCTGGAGTCCCGCGGAAGGTGGCAGTGCATCGCGGAGGGGGTACCGCCGGACGCCCTCCAGCTCGCCGTGCACGACCGCGCCGGACGGGTGCTCGCCGTCGCCGACATGGCCTGGCGCCTGCGCGACGGGTGGCTCGTCACGGAGATGGACGGGCGCGCATGGCACGACGACCGTCCGGGTGGTGTCCGCCGGGACCGCGACCGGGACAACGCGCTGGCCGCGGTCGGCGTGCGTCTCCTCCATTTCGACGCCGGGCACGTCGCCCGCGGCGTCGTCGGGACCACGGTCCGCACCGTCCTCGCTCCGGCTCGCCGAACAGGCAGTTGACACCGTGATGTATGCCTTCGAGCATCCATCACGGTGTCAACTGCCTGTTCGGCGCCGCGGGCGGGCGGGCGGGTCAGAGGGGGAGGCCGGCGGCGCGGAGCTCGCGCTCGAGGTAGGGCGTCATGGTGCGCGTGTACGTGGCCGTCAGGTGGTGCGTGTCGCGGTACACGTTGACGCCGCCGATGACGGCGGGGCAGGTGCCGTCCTGGCAGTAGAGCTCCGTGAGGTCGACGTACGACGCGCCCGGCACCTCGGCGACCGCGTCCTCGTAGACCTGCGTGTCGGGGAACGCCTGCTTCTCGGTCACGCCGCACTGCTCCGGGCCGTTGCGGAACGTCCGGTCGAGGCAGAGCGACGGCTCCTCGTCGTGCTGCGGGTTGTCGGAGAGGGCGACGATCGGGACGCCCGCGTCCGCGACCGGCTCCCACGCCTCGGCGAGGTCGTCGGCCTGTTCGGCCGCGTCGCCGGAGAGGTAGTCGAGGTAGCCGGTCGTGACGACGGCGTCCGTCCGGGGCGCCTGGCGCTCGAGCCACGGCTCGAGCTGGTCCTTCCACCGCTCGCAGGTGCGCGCGCGCTCCCCGTCGGCGTCCGTCGGGCCCGCGCTCCACGCGCACGAGGACTTGAGCTGCACGCTCAGGCTGATCCGGCCCTGGTCGACCATCTCCCGGAAGGCCGGCATCATCGCGCGGGCGTGCGAGTCGCCGACCAGCACGACGTGCGGGACGTCGTCGTCGTCGTCGACCGGGCCGAACGTGCAGTCCTCGAGGGCGGACTCGTCACTGTCCACGAAGCAGTCGGTCGGCTCGGCGACGTCCTGCGACACGGCCTCGGGCGCGGGGACGACGACGTCGTCGAGCTCGGGGTTGTCGCAGGCCTGCTCCGGGTCCATCGACGCGGCCCCGAGGCACGCGGGCTCGTCGGCCACGATGCTCGCCGCGAGCTCCTCCTGCCCCTGCACGCGGTGCTTCGCGACGGCGAGGCCGCCGCCGGCGACGAGGGCGAGCGCGGCCGCCCCGGCCACGGTGAGGGAGAGGGCGCGGCCGGTGCGGTGCAGGTCCCAGCGCCGGCTGAAGCGGGCGGGATCCTCGACGAACCGCTTGGTGAGGTCGGCCAGCAGCACGACGCCGACCAGCAGGACGGCGCGCTCGAGCAGCCCGGCCTCGTGCCCCAGCGCGAACGGCAGGATCACGATGGCCGGCCAGTGCCACAGGTACAGGGAGTAGGAGATCTCCGCGGCGTACGGCACGGGCCGCCAGGCGAACAGGCCGGCGGGGGAGAGTCGGCCCGACGGCGTCCCGGCGGCGATGACCACGACGGTCGCCAGCACGGGCGCGATCGCGGCGGTGCCGGGGAACGGCGTGCCGGCGTCGTAGCCGAGCGCGCACGCGACGAGGACGGCGAGCCCGGCCCAGCTCGCCGCGACCCGCACGCCGTCGCCCACCGGGCGGCGGCCCGGCCGCGCGAGCCACAGGGCGAGCAGCGCCCCCGCGCCGAACTGCCAGGCGCGGGTCGTCGTCGCGAAGTAGGCGGGCGCCGGGTCCGTGGCGGTGAGCCACAGCGACGCCGCGAACGAGGCGAGCGTCGCGACGGCGAGCAGCACGCCGGTCGTGCGGCGCGTGGTCCGGCCGGTGCGGGCCGCGACGGCGGCGGCGGCCACCACGAGCAGCGGCCACACCAGGTAGAACTGCTCCTCCGTCGACAGGGACCAGTAGTGCTGGACGGGCGACGGGTCGGCGTCGGCGGCGAGGTAGTCGACCGCGTCGGCGGCGAGCACCCAGTTCTCGACGTAGAGCGTGGCCCCGAGCGTCTCGCGGAACCACTGCTGCCACAGCGAGTGCGGGGCCAGCAGGAGGGTCGCGACGACGGTGGCCGCGAGGACGAGGTACGCGGCGGGCAGCAGGCGGCGGGCGCGGCGGGCCCAGAACCGACCCAGTCGGACGCGGCCGGTGGCCTCCGCCTCGCGCAGCAGGTGGCCGGTGATGAGGAAGCCGGAGATGACGAAGAAGACGTCCACGCCCACGTAGCCGCCGGGTACCCGGCCGGGCCAGAGGTGGAAGAGGACGACCATCCCCACCGCCAGCGCCCGCAGGGCCTGCACCTCGGGCCGGAACGACCGTCGTGGGGTGGAGCGGTCCGTGGCTCCGGCACCTCCCGCGGTGCGTGCGGGGGCAGGGCCGGCGTGGTCTCGGACGGGGGTCGTCATGCGCAGGGATCACCGGGGGCGTCGGGGGCGGGGCGGGCCGTGCGACGACGGCTCGGGAGCGGCGACGGTGCACGGACGCCGGTCAGGCTAACCGCGACCCCGGTGCCCGGGGCAAACCCGGCGTGTCAACTGCCTGTTCGGTAGTGGGCCGTGGGCGGGTCAGGGCACCCAGGCGCACACGACGTGCGCGGCGCCGTCGACGGTGAGCGGCCCGGCGGAGTCGGGCACGAAGCACGACTCGCCGCGGCGCAGCCGCAGCTCGCCGGAGCCGGTGAGGACCGTCGCGTCGCCGTCGAGGGCGAGGACGACGCGGGGGCCGTCGGCGGCGAGCGCCACCGGCTCGCCGGGCACGACGTCGGCGAAGGTCAGCGCGAACTCCTCGACGGGGGCGCGGTAGGTGACCACGACGCTCTCGCCGCCGGACACCAGCGTGGCGGGGCGCGCGGGCGGGCGCGGGGCGAACGACGCGCACTCGAGCAGGGCGGGGGCGTCGACGTGCTTCGTCGTGAGCCCGGCGCGCAGCACGTTGTCCGACGCGGCCATGACCTCGACGCCGAAGCCGCTGAGGTAGGCGTGCACCTCGCCGGCGGGCACGTACATCGCCTCGCCGGGCTCCAGCGTGACGCGGTTGAGGAGCAGGGAGACGAGGGCGCCGGGGTCGCCGGGGTGCTGCTCGGCGAGGTCGAGCACGGTGGCGTCGGCGCGCGCGGTCGGGCCCGAGCCGCCGGTGGCCCGGTGCCGGCGCGCGACGGACCCCACGGCCGCGGCGACGTCCGCGGCGCACGACGGCGAGCGCCGCGCGGCCACGAGTGCCTCGGTGGCGGAGCGCACCCCGGCGGTGGACGGCCGCTCGGCGAGCGCGGCGCGCACGGCGTCCACGAGGACGCCGTCGAGCCCGTCCAGCAGGCCGGCCACCGAGCGGGGGCTGCGGAAGCCGGCGAGGGCCTCGAACGGGCTGAGCGCCACGATCATCTCGGGCTTGTGCTGGTCGTCGTGGAACGACCGGCGCGGGTGCCCGGTGGGCAGGCCGTCGCGGGTCTCGCGGTGGTAGCCCGCGCGGGCGAGGTGCGGGCGGGGGTGCACCTGCAGCGACAGGGCCCGGTCGGCCGCGAGCACCTTGAGCAGGAACGGCAGGCGCGGCCCGAACCGGTCGGCGACGCGGGGGCCGAGGGCGTCGTGGGGCTCGGCGCCGACCAGGTCGTCGAGGCGCCGCCCTGCGCCGCCCTGCGCGCGGACCCGGGACGGCGCGGCGGGGTGCGCGCCGAGCCACAGCTCGGCCGCGGGCGTCCCGTCGGGCTCGCGTCCCAGCAGGTCGGGGATGCGCGTGGGCGATCCCCAGTCGTACGCCCGCACCGGGTTGTCGAGGGGCAGCAGGGGCAGGCCGCCGGCCCGCGGTGCGCGGGCGGCGTGGGTGGCACGCGGCGACGTGCGGGCGGTCAGGGCGTCCATGAGACCTCCTCGGACAGGGGACTTCTCCCGGTGACTTCTCCCATGAAAGGGCACGGAGAAAGGCCGGCGAACCATTCCCGCACACGCTCCGGAAATGTTCACCTGACGGCATCCTGATGTTCGGCGACAGTTGGCCGGAAAGGGTCGGTCGCGCCTTGTCGCGCTCTTAGTGTCGGCGCCATGAACGACATCCACCCGGGGTCAGACCCCGACCGAGGTGCGCTCGTCGTGATCCCCGCCCGGGGCGGCTCGGCCGGCATCCCGCTGAAGAACCTGCAGCGGGTGGGCGGCACGACGCTCGTCGCCAGGGCGGTCCGCTCGGCGCTCGCGGCGCCCTCGGTGTCCGCCGTGGTGGTCTCCACCGACCACGACGAGATCGCCCGCGAGGCGACGACGCACGGGGCGCGGGTCGTCCGGCGCCCCGCCGGCATCGCGGGCGCCACGGCCAGCTCCGAGTCCGCCGTCCTGCACGCGCTCGACGCCCTGCGCGCCGAGGGGGCCGACCCGGCCGTCACGGTGCTGCTGCAGGCGACGTCGCCGTTCGTCGACCCGGCCGACCTGGACGCCGCGGTGCGCCGGGTGGCCGACGGCGCGCACGACGTCGTGGTCGCGGTGGCACCCACGCACGACTTCCAGTGGCGGCTCGACGACGACGGCCCGGCGCCCGTGGGCCACGGCACCGACCACCGCCCGCGCCGGCAGGACCGCGCTCCGCACTTCCGCGAGACCGGCGCGTTCTACGCGATGCGCACGGCCGGGCTGCGCGAGGCGGGCAGCCGCTTCTTCGGGTCGGTGGGCCTGCAGCCGGTGGCGGCCGAGTGGTCGCTGGAGATCGACGAGCCCCGCGACCTGTGGCTGGCCCGCACGCTGCTGGACCAGCCGGGCGCCGCGCCCGCGGGCTCGCCGGCCGACGCGCCGATCGACGTCGACGCCCTGGTGACCGACTTCGACGGCGTGCACACCGACGACGCCGCCTACGTGGCCCAGGACGGCACGGAGACCGTGCGCGTGCACCGCGGGGACGGCATGGGCGTCGCGCGCCTCAAGCGCGCCGGCGTCCCGCTGCTGATCCTGTCCACCGAGACCAACCCGGTGGTGGCGGCCCGCGCCCGCAAGCTCGGCGTCGACGTGCTGCACGGCGTCGACGACAAGGCCACCGCGCTGCGCGACTGGTGCGCGGTCAACCGCCTCGACCCGGGCCGGGTCGCGTACGTCGGCAACGACGTCAACGACCTGCCCGCCCTCGCCGTCGTCGGCTGGCCCGTGGCCGTGGCCGACGCCCACCCCGAGGTCGCCGCCGCCGCGCGCGTCGTCCTCGACCGTGCGGGCGGCCACGGCGCCGTCCGCGAGGTCTGCGAGCGGATCCTCGCAGCCCGTCCCGACGCGACCGCGCGTCGTAGCCCTGAGCTCCACGATCGGAAGGACACCCCCGTGACCAGCACCGCCAGCACGACCCCCGCCGCCGAGCGTCCCGCGGAGCCCGTCGTCCGCGTGGGCGACCACGAGGTCGGCGCCGGCCAGCCGGTGTACGTCATCGGTGAGATCGGCATCAACCACAACGGCGACGTCGAGATCGCCAAGCAGCTGATCGACGTCGCGGCGGCCGCCGGCTGCCAGGCCGTGAAGTTCCAGAAGCGCACGCCGGAGATCAGCACCCCGAAGGACCAGCGGGACAAGATCCGGCAGACGCCGTGGGGCGAGATGACGTACCTCGAGTACAAGTACCGCGTCGAGTTCGAGCACGACCAGTACACCGAGGTGGACCAGTACGCGAAGTCGCGCGGCATCCAGTGGTTCGCGTCGCCGTGGGACGTGCCGTCGGTCGCCTTCCTCGAGGGGTTCGGCGTCCCGACGCACAAGATCGCGTCGGCGTCCGTCACCGACCACGAGCTGCTCCGGGCGCTGGCCGACACGGGCAAGCCGCTCATCCTGTCGACCGGCATGTCGACGCTCGAGCAGATCGACTCCGCCGTGGAGATCCTCGGTACCGACGGGCTCGTCATCCTGCACGCCACCTCGACGTACCCGCTGCCGGCGGAGGAGGCGAACCTGCGCACGATCACGACGCTGCAGGAGCGCTACGGCGTGCCGGTCGGCTACTCCGGTCACGAGACGGGCCTGCAGATCTCGCTCGCCGCGGTGGCGCTGGGCGCCGTCGCCGTCGAGCGGCACATCACGCTGGACCGGGCGATGTGGGGCTCGGACCACGCCGCGTCGCTGGAGCCGAAGGGCCTCGCGAACCTGGTGCGCGACGTCCGCATCCTCGAGCAGGCGATGGGCGACGGCACCAAGCGCGTCATGCCGGGCGAGCTCGCGCCGATGTCGCGCCTGCGCCGCGTCGACGCCTGACCGACGCGACCGGTGGAGAAGCTCGACCGGGCGGCGGCCCCCGTTCATCGGCCGGGCGGCGGGCCGTCCGGCCTGCGGTGGACGGAGGCGCCGCCCGGCGTCGCCGTCGTCGCGTGCGTGCGCGACGAGGAGGCCTACCTGGCCGAGGCGGTCGCGTCCGTGCTCGTCCAGGACTACTGCGGCCCGCTGCGGCTGGTGCTCGCCGTCGGGCCGTCCCACGACGCGACGGCACAGGTCGCGGCGGAGCTCGCCGCGGCCGACCCGCGCGTCGTGGTCGTGGACAACCCGACGGGCTCACGCTCCGTCGGGCTCAACCTCGCGACCGAGCACGCGGCCGGCGACGACCAGGTGCTGCTGCGCGTCGACGGGCACACCGTGCTGCCGACCGACTACGTGACCCGCGCGGTCGCGACGCTCGAGCACACGGGCGCCGTGGGGGTCGGCGGGCTGATGCACCCCGTCGGGACGTCGACCCTGCAGCGGGCGGCCGCGCGCGCGATGAGCCACCCGGCGGGCATCGGCGCGGCGTCGTTCCACGTCGGCGGCGAGGCGGGCCCGTCCGAGACGGTGTACCTGGGGGCGTTCCGGCGCTCGGCGGTCGAGGCCGTCGGCGGGTACGACCCGTCCCTGGTGCGCGCGGAGGACTGGGAGCTGTGCCTGCGGCTGCGCCGCGCGGGCGGGCTGCTGTGGTTCGACCCCGCGCTGCAGGTCACCTACCGCCCGCGGCGCACGCTGCGCGCGGTGGCCAAGCAGTTCTGGCGCACCGGCATGTGGCGCCGCGAGGTGATCCGTCGCGACCCGTCCACGGCGAGCGTGCGCTACCTCGCGCCGCCCGCCCTCGTGCTCGGGCTGGTCGCGTCCGCGCTGCTCGTGGCCGGGGGCGCGCTCGCCGCGCTGCCGGCGGTCGTCGCGCTCGGCGCGGCCCTGCCCGCGGCCTACGTCGTGGGCGTCGTCGCCGCGTGCGCGCACGCCACCGGCCGCCGCCCGCGGCTGGGCCTGCGCGAGGCCGTGGTGCTGCCCGCCGTCGTCGTGACGATGCACCTGGCGTGGGGCGCGGGCTTCGTGCGCGGCCTCACCGCCCGCGCGGTGGCCGACCACCGCGCGTAGCGCCCCGCCCCGGGACGCCGAACAGGCAGTTGACACCGTGATCGGCCGGAATCCGGCGGGATTACGGTGTCAACTGCCTGTTCGGCGCCGTGGCGGGGCGGGCCGTGGGGGTCAGCGGGTGAGGGTCAGGCGCTGGGCGACGGCGACGGGCAGCGCGGAGCGCAGCACCGTGTACGCGTGCCGCGGCCACGACCACGGGCGCACCCGGACCGGTGGCAGGTCGCCGGCGCGGGCGCGGCGGGCCAGGTCGTGCACGGCGGCGGGCAGGCCCGACGGCGCGGCGTGCAGGTAGTGCTCGTCGCTCCACACGGGGTCGGGCGTGGGGCCGCCGGCGCGGAGCGTGGCGGCGACGTCGTCCAGGCGGCGCAGGCAGCCCGACGCCGCGAACGGCTCGTTGAGCTGCTCCGGGCCGACGCCGAAGTCGGCGAGGAACACCGTGGGCAGGCCGCGCGCGAGCGACTCCAGACCCGCCGTCGAGCTGACGGTGAGCAGCGCCGTCCCCGGCGTGAGCTGGTCGGCCATGGGGCCGGTGGCGAAGGAGACGGCGCCGGCGGCGTGCCCGAGGCCCGCGTGCTCGGCGGCCCAGAGCGCGTCGAGGGGGTGGGCCTCGTTGTGGGTCTGGCGCTCGCCCGCGCGGGCGCGCAGCTTGACGACGACCTCCAGCCCCTCCGCCGCGAGGCCGGCGAGCCCGTCGAGCAGCGCGACGCGGTCGGCGCGGGTGGCGGGCACCTTGGCCTGCGCCGCGAGCACGACCCGTCGCACGGGGGCGGCGGGCGCGCGGCGCGGCGCGGCCTCGTCGAGGAACGGGAGCCGGGTGAGCACGAGGTCGGGCCGCGCGCCCTGGCGGGCGAACGCCTCGACGTACGGGGCGGCCTCCACGCGGGCGTGCACGAGGAACGCGTCGCACCAGCGGCGCCAGCCGGTGCCCTGCGGCGTGGCCGGCAGGGCCATGCCGGGCAGCCCGGCCAGCAGGGCGGGGCGGCGGCCGGCGGGCAGCGCCCGGACCACCTGCGCGGCCACGACCTCCGCCACCGGCCCGGTGGCGGCCACGAGCACGACGTCGGGCCGCGCGCGGCGCACCAGCCGGCGCAGCGCGCGCGGCCCCAGCACCGGCGGGCGCCCGACGCCCGTCCCGCTGACGGCCGCGGCCGACTGGCCCGCCGTCGGGGCGATGGGGGAGCGCACCACCACGGCGGAGAGGCGCAGACCGTCCGCACCGTCGCCGCCGGGGTCGTCGCGCAGGCGGGCCAAGGTCCAGACGCCCCACTTGAGGTAGGAGTCGGAGTCGGCGACGGCGAGCACGCGCGGCGCCCGGCGGTCGCCCGGCGGCGGGACGGCGGGCCCGCGGTCGCGGCGGTGGGTGCGGGGGAGCGGGCGGGCGAGCGTCATGCGCGCGACGCGACCGACGCCGGCCGGCCCGGGCGCAGCGGGCCCGCGGCCGTGCCCCGGGCGGACACGCCGGACGCGCCCGACTCCGCGGCCGCGCGGGTCGCCAGCGCGTGCGTGCGGCCGAGGTGGCGGCGCAGCTCGGGCGTGGCGCGGTCGGTCCACCAGGCGTCCGGCACGGCGTGCGGCGCCACGACGACGCCGCGGGGCGCGAGCAGGCGAGACAGGGTGACCGCCGACGTCGACGGCAGCATCACGGTGCGCTGCCCGGGCCGCAGGCCGCGCAGGCGGATCTCGACGGGGGCGCCGGGCTCGTCCACCGTGACGCCGGGCAGGCGCTCCAGCAGCGCGGCCACCAGGGGGTCGTGGCGGCGGTGCGGCACGTAGCGCACGGGGCCGTCGGCGGCGATCCCGCGCACCCACGCGGCGTACCGGTCGGCGTGCACGAGGCCGTCGGCCACCAGGGCCGACCCGACGACGATCGTCGCCTCGTCGGGGGCGTTGCGCTGCGGGCGCGAGCGCAGCCAGGCGAAGTCGTGCGGGCGCACGTCGACGCCGAGCCCCCGAAGCCCCACGAGCGCGTCGTCGTCGAGCGGGATCGTGGTGCACAGGGTGAGCCGCCCGGCGGCGACGACGCGGCGCAGCCGGCGCGCGGCGAGCGCGCCGAGGCCGTAGCGCAGCGGGTCGGGCGGCGCCGTGAGGCGCACGAGCGGGGAGCCGGTGAGCACCCGGCGCACCAGGTCGAGCGTCGCGAGCCCGTCGTCGACGACGACCAGGCGCTCCGGCGGGCGGGGCGCCCGCAGCAGCGCGGCCTGGAACGCCCCGGAGAACGGGTCGCCCACCACCACGGTGTCCTCGGGCAGGCGGCGCGGCGCCGGCGCGGGCTCCACGTCCAGCCCGGCGGGCAGGCCGAGGGCGCGCACGGCGTCGATCCCTGCGGTGAGGGCCGGGACGTCCGCACGGGCCAGCACGCGGGTGCGGGCTCCGGCGTGCCCGGCGGCGTGCGCCTCGACGGCGCAGAGCAGCTGGAGCGGGGACTCGACGAACGCGGTCACGCGGCCAGTCTCACCGCGGCGGGCGACGGGCGGGGGACGTGGGCGTGGCCGCGGGATGAACGTTGGGTGGTGGTCGCTTCCCCGGCCTGCCCCGGAGTGGTGACCGGCCGGGGAGGCCTCCGCTGCCTACGATGATCGCGTGCCGCCGTCGCGCCCCGGACACCCGACGACCCTGCTCCCCCCGGGGAGCCACGCCGCGGCGACGTGGACGATCCCGGCCGACTACGGCGGCATGACGTCGGCGCTCCTGCGGCGGTCGCGCGCGTTCGTGCAGGAGGCGGGCGTGCCCGTGCGGATCCTGACGTTCGCGCCCGACCTCGACCTCGACGCCGCGCGGGCGACGCTCGAGGACCGGGGCGAGCTGGTCCCGGGCATGACCCTGCACAACGTGTGGCACGACCTGTGCCTGCGCCCCGACGACGCCCTCGGCGTCCCGCGCAGGGCGGTCCGGGAGCCGCTGCCGACCGGGTCGCCGGGCGAGCGCGTGCGGACGGAGGGCGACGGCGACGAGGCGGCGCGCGTCCTGCACTTCCGGTCGGACGGCTCGCCGGCGGCCGTCGACGAGCGGTCGGGGCGGGGCCGCTCCGTGACGCTCTACGACCGCGCCGGCCGCCGCGGGCGACGCTGGGGCTCGGTCTGGGCCCTCTACCGGTCCTGGCTCGACGAGGTGCTGCCCGCGGGGCCCCGCTTCGTCGTGGTCGACAGCAAGTCGCTGGTCACCTTCTTCGCCGCCGCGGGCCGCGAGGACCTCCGCACCGTGCACGTGGTGCACGGCGCGCACCTGGCCGCGGGCGCCGTCGACGCGCACGGCCCGCTCACGGTGGCCCGCACGCCGCTCGTCGAGCACCTCGACGACCTCGACGCCGTGGTCTTCCTGACCGACGCGCAGCGCCGGGACGTGGTGGACCGGGTCGGCGACCGCGCGCACACCCACGTGGTGCCGAACAGCACCGACCTCCCGCACGGACCCCTGCCCGAGCACGCCGACCGGTACCGCGGCGCCGTCGTCGCGTCGCTGCACGCACGCAAGCGGGTGGGGCACGCGGTCGCCGCGACCGGGCGCGCCGCCCGCCGGGCCGGCCTCGGCCTGACGCTCGACGTGTACGGGGACGGGCCGATGCGCCCCCGGGTCGAGGCGCGCGCCGCGGCGGTGCCCGGCGTGACCCTGCACGGCTTCGTGCCGGGTGCCGCCGAGCGGCTGGCCGACGCGTCGTTCCTGCTGGTCACCAGCCGGTCGGAGGGCCTGCCCCTGGTCTTCGCGGAGGCGATGGCGCGCGGCTGCGTGCCCCTCGCCTACGACATCCGCTACGGGCCCTCGGACATCGTCACCGACGGCGTCGACGGCTTCCTCGTGCCCGACGGGGACATCGACGCGCTCGCGGCGGCGATCCAGCGGTTCGTCACGCTGGACGGCGAGGCCGTGCGGCGGATGCGCGAGGCCGCGGTCGCCACGGCCCAGGGCTACTCGGACGCCGCCGTCGTCGCGCGCTGGGCCGAGGTGCTGCACGACGTGGCCCGCCGGCCCCCGGCGGCCCGGGGGCCGCGGAGCCTGCGGCGCGTGGCCGGTATGCTGCGACGCGCCCCCCGCTGACCGACGACGTCTCTGGAGACCCATGCCTGCCACACCCCGGGGCGCCACGCTGCGGCGCCGGATCCGTTCTCTGGGGGGCAGGGTCGTCCGCCGGCTGGGGCTGCTGCCCGGTGGCATGCCGGACGGGCTCGGCGAGGACGAGGCGCTCCTCGGGACGTCGTGGCCCTACGAGGTGCTGGTCTACTTCGCGGACACCCCCGAGGCGCTCTACCAGATCGAGCAGTGGTACGACACGTTCCGCGCGCTGCACGCCGAGCACCCGCTGGTCGTCGTCACCCAGGACTCCCGCACGGCCCGCGCGATCCGCCGCGACAGCGGCCTGGACGTGCGGACGGTCGCGCGCTACACGACGCTCGACGACGTCCTGGGCCGCTCGGCCACCAAGCTCGCGCTGTACGTGAACCACAACCCGGAGAACTTCACCTGCCTGCGGTTCGGGCAGCTGGTGCACGCGTCGCTCATGCACGGCGACAGCGACAAGCTGGTCACGGTGTCCAACCAGACCAAGGCGTACGACTTCTCCTTCGTCGCGGGGCAGGCCGCCGTCGAGCGGATGGCGCGGTTCAGCACCCTGTACGACGCGCACGCCCGCTGCGTGCCCGTGGGCCGCCCCCAGCTGGACGACCAGCTGAGCCTGCGTGCGCGGACCCCGCGCGGCCCGCTCCCCACGGTCCTGTACGCGCCCACGTGGGAGGGCGGGCAGCCGTCCGCCGAGTACGGGTCGGTCGCCACGCACGGGCCGGCGATCGTGCGGGCCCTCGTGGAGTCCGGTCGCTACCGGGTGCTCTACCGTCCGCACCCGCTCACCGGCGTCCGCGTCGCGGCGTACGGCGAGGCGGACAAGGCGATCCGCGAGTACCTCGCGGCCGCGCCGGCGCCCGCGGAGGGACCCGGGCACGGCACCGACACCCACGGCGACGTCGCGCCGGCCTTCGCCGCCGCCGACCTGCTGGTCTGCGACGTCTCCGGGGTCGCCATGGACTGGCTCGCCACGGGGGAGCCGATCGTCGTGACGCGCCCCGTGGGCGACGTGATCATCGCGTCCAGCCCGCTCCTGGAGCTGGCCCCGGAGCTGCCGGTGTCGGCGCTCGGCGACGTGGTGGCCACCGTGGACCGTGAGCTCACGGAGGACCCGACGCGTGCGCAGCGCCTCGCGCTGCGGGAGCACTACCTCGGCGACACGGCTCCGGGCGCCTCCACGCGCCGGTTCGTCGCCGCGTGCGAGCGCCTCATGGACGTCCGCGATCGCGAGGTCGCACGGATCAAGGCCGCGGAGCAGCCTCCGGCGCTGGGCTGACGCCGCTCACGCCGGGCCCTGCCCGGGGAGCGGGGCGACCAGCGCGTCGCGGCGGGCCACGCAGTCGTCGACGAACTCGAGGAACCGCCGGCTGCTCTCCCCGCGGGCGAGGCCGAAGTAGTGGTCGCGCAGGCGCGCCCGGTCGTCGTGGCGGGGGTCCGCGGCGAGGTTCTTGGCCAGCAGCCCCGCGAGGTCGCCGACCGTGTCGCCGTCGACGACGTCCACGGCTCCGGCGAGCGGTGCCTCGGCGACCAGCCGGGCGCGATCGGTGTGCCGGTCGGTGAGGACGAGGGGCGCGTCGGGCCGCAGGTAGAGGAAGTCGAGCCCGACCGCCGAGATGTCGGTGACGAGGAGGTCGGTGGCCCCGTACAGGCCGAGGACGTCGGACTTGAGCGGCCGCAGGTGCGGCGGGCCCGCGGCGGCGAGGAGACGGACGATCTCGGCGTGCGCGGTGGCGACCCCACGGTCCTCGGCGGTGAGCACCCGGGGGTGCGGCTTGTAGACGACGCGGACGTCGGGACGGTCGAGCAGCGCGCGCACCACCGCGACGCCGTACCGGTCCACGGAGGTGTAGTTGTTGGCGTCGTCCTCGCCGGACCAGGTCGGGGCGTAGAGCACGGTGCGCCGACCGGGCAGCGGGTCGAGCGTCGGGGCGACGTCGAGGTCGAGCTGGGGGCGCCCGCAGACGACGAGACGGTCGAGGTCGAAGTTGATGAGGGCCCGGCGGTGCCGCTCGACCGCCGCCCTGCCGGCGACGACGACGTGGTCGTAGGCCTTCGCCTGGTTCGAGACCATCGAGATCTTGTCGGACTCGCCGTGGTTGACGTGCACGTGCAGGGCCCGCTGGTAGATCAGCGACTGGAAGTTGCGCCAGCCGTTGTTGACGTAGACCACGACCTTGACGTCGATCTGCTCGTAGAGGCGGCGCAGGCCGTCGAGCTCGAGCGCGAAGAGCACGGGGAGGTCGGTGGCGGCCCGCAGCTGCTCGGTGAGGTCCCACTGGCGGGTGACGACGGCCAGCGGGTGCCGCTCGGCGACGCGCTCGAGCACGGGCAGCCACTGCCGCAGCTGATAGGCCTGCAGGGGCGTGTCGGCGAAGTAGGCCACGACGGGGTACGGCGGCAGGCCCTCGAGCGCGGGGGAGAGCTCGGGCGGCTCGTCCCCGGCGGCCCTGCTCACGGCTCGCTTGGCCCGGGCTCCCGCGCTAAGCAGGCCGCGGGCGAGGGCCCGGCGGACACGCTGCGGGAGGGCGGGCTGCGGGGCGCTGACGTGCGGCATCGGCGCGCCTTCCTGGAGGCGGGACCGGGGGAGCGCCCCGGCGATGCCCCGAGTATTCCAGAGTGCCCCGGGCCTGCTGCGGGTTCACGCCGGAGGAAGGTGGGGGTGCATCACGGCTGTACTATCGACGGGGCCTGTCAGCCGCAGGCCGTACCTAGAAGGCCGTACCTAGAAGACGGGTATGCAAGCTACGTGACCACCGACACCACCACGGGCGCCGCATCGGGTGACCGCGGGAAGCCGGGGCCGGGGCGAGACGCACTCCGCCCTCCGGATCCGATCGTGCCCGACACCACCTCGCAGGAGCGCCTCGCTCTCGCGGAGCAGTACGGGCTGCACGCCATGGGCGTGCGCCCGCCGCTCGGCCGGTACATCAAGGACGTCGCCTCCCGCTGGGCGTTCATCCGCGTGCTCGGCACCGCGACCGCCTACTCCAAGAACCAGAACAACTACCTCGGTCAGCTGTGGGCGGTGCTCAACCCGCTGCTCAACGCGATCGTCTACGTGCTGATCTTCGGCGTGCTGCTCCAGGCCACCCGCGGGCTGGAGAACGCGATCGCGTTCATCACCATCGGCACGTTCCTGTACCGGTTCTTCGAGCAGTCGGTGCACGCCGGGTCGCGGTCGATCGCGCAGAAGTCGAACCTCATCCGGTCGCTGCACTTCCCCCGCGCCGTGCTGCCCATCGCCCAGGTCGTCTCGCTGCTCACCACCCTGGTGCCCGCGCTCCTGGTGATGCTGGCGATCGTGCTGCTCAGCGGGCTGCTGCCGAAGTACGCGACCGTGCAGGTCACGTGGACCTGGCTCCTGCTGCCCGCGCTCATCG
This sequence comes from Isoptericola sp. NPDC057653, assembly GCF_042799955.1. NCBI lineage: Bacteria > Bacillati > Actinomycetota > Actinomycetes > Micrococcales > Promicromonosporaceae > Isoptericola > Isoptericola sp. NPDC057653. The sequence continues at coordinate 218,761 of NZ_JBHVHP010000004.1, forward strand.
CGCTGCTGTGGATCTTCAACACCGGCGTCGCGTTCGTCGTGGCCCGGGCGGTGGCGATCACCCCCGACCTGGACAACATCATCGGCTTCGTGCTGCGGCTCGTCATGTACGGGTCCGGCGTGATCTTCCCGGTGACGCACTACGTGGACAACCTCCCCGAGAGCGTCCAGGGCTGGATCGGCCCGATCCTCGAGTACCAGCCGATCGGCGTCTTCCTGTATCTGGGGCGCTCGCTCCTCACCCAGGAGCCGTCGATGCCGCACGACCCGTCGATGTGGGCGTGGGCGGCCGGGTGGGCGGTCGTGGCGTTCGCCGTCGGGTTCATCGTGTTCTGGCGTGGAGAGGAGCGGTACGGCCGTGACTGAGTCCGATCTGCACCTCGACGTGGACCTGGACGAGGAGTTCGAGCCGGAGGACCTCGAGGGCCCTAAGCCGGTCGCGACCCTCGGCGACCCGGTCCTCGTCGTCGACGACCTGCACATCGTCTACCGCGTGTTCGGCGGCAAGGCGAAGCAGGTGGCCGCCAAGGGCGGCGCGACCGTGCGCGAGGCCGAGGCGCCGAAGCGTTCGTTCGTGCGCCGGCTCCTCAGCTCGACCTCGCAGCACGTGGGCGCCGTGAGCGAGGTGCACGCGGTGCGCGGCATCTCGTTCGTGGCGCGCCACGGCGAGTCGATCGGCATCGTCGGCATCAACGGGTCCGGCAAGAGCACCCTGCTGCGCGCGATCACCGGGCTGATCCCGCCGCACTCCGGCTCGGTGCACGTCGCGGGCGACCCGGCGCTCCTCGGCGTCAACGCCGCGCTCATGCCGCAGCTCTCGGGCGAGCGGAACATCTGGATCGGCGGCCTCGCGCTCGGGCTCACGCCCAAGCAGGTCGAGGAGCGCTTCGACGAGGTGGTGGAGTTCGCCGACATCGGCGACTTCGTCTACATGCCGATGAAGACCTACTCGTCGGGCATGGGGGCGCGGCTGCGGTTCGCGATCTCGTCCGCCGCGACGCCGGACATCCTCATGATCGACGAGGCGCTGGCCACGGGCGACGCCGCGTTCAAGGCCCGCTCCAAGGCCCGCATCGACGAGGTGCGCAAGAACGCCGGCACGATCTTCCTGGTCAGCCACTCGGTCACCACGATCGAGGCGATGTGCACCCGCGTGCTGTGGGTGCACCAGGGCGAGCTCGTCATGGACGGGCCGACCGACGAGGTCCTCGAGCACTACCGGCAGTTCGTGCGCGCCCACCGCGCCGCGAACTCCTCCGGCCGGGCCGGCGGCGTGGGTCCGCGCGCGCGGCGCAAGAAGAAGCCGCAGGACTGACCTCCGCACGCGGCGAGCCCGCCGGGACCCAGGTCCCGGCGGGCTCGCTGCATGTCCGGGCCGGTCGCCCCCGCGCTCAGCCCAGGCGCTCGGCGAGCGCGGCGCGGACCCGAGCGACGGCGTCGGCGACGTCGACCCGGGACGTGTCGAGGACGAGGTCGGCGTCGGTGGGCTCCTCGTACGGCGAGGAGATCCCGGTGAACTCGGGGATCTCGCCGCGGCGTGCCCGGGCGTAGAGGCCCTTGCGGTCGCGGGCCTCGCAGACCTCCAGGGGCGTGCTGACGTGCACCAGCAGGAACGTGCCTGCGGCCTCGGCCAGCGCGCGGACCCGGGCGCGGCCGGAGGCGAACGGCGCGATGGGGGCCGCCACGGCCACGCCGCCGTGGGACGACACGAGCGAGGCGACGTAGCCGATGCGCTCCACGTTCAGCTCGCGCGAGGCCTTGTCGAAGCCGAGCCCCTTGGACAGGTGGTGGCGCACCTCGTCCCCGTCGAGCAGCGTGGTGTGCAGGCCCTCGTCGTCGAGCTCGGCCGCGAGGGCGCGGGCCACGGTCGACTTGCCGGAGCCGGACAGCCCCGTGAAGAAGACGACGGCGCCGCGCCGGCGCGCGGTCCGCGCCGCGCGGGCCAGCTCGCCGGCGGCGGGTTCGGCGTAGAGCGCGCCGACCTCGTCGGACCAGAGCGCACCGAGCCGGTCGACGCGCGCGCGCTCGGCGGGCGAGCGGTGGTCGGCGAGCACCTCGGCGCGCGCGGCACCGTAGCGGGCGGCGACGTCGGGCCAGCGCAGCGCGTCGGGGGCGGTCGCCGGCCAGGGGACCACGACCATGTCGGCGGCGCGGCCGGTCGCGCGCACCCGTTCCGCCAGGTCGTGCGCGACGCGGACGAGGCCGGGCGCGCCCACGTGCCCCGCGGCGGGGGAGCGGCGGGACGCCGGCACCAGGACCAGCACGGCATCGGCGTCGGCGGTCAGGCCCGGCAGGGCGGCGAGCTCGGACCGCGTGGGCGGCTCGGCGACGACGACGGCGAGGGAGCCCGCCGCGCCCGGGCGGACGTCCTCGGCGGTGCGGCGCAGGGCGGGGTCCCAGTGCGGGCCGGCGGCGCGGGCGAACGGCTTCACCGCGTGCGGCGCAGCGCCGTCCCCGGCGACGGCGAGGGGCGTGTTCTCGGCGTCGGTGAGCGTCACGGGCCCGGCGGGGAGGCCCGCCGGCGGGGTCCACGCCGCGCCGCCGCCGAGGGCGAGCTCGAGCAGGTCCAGCTCGTCGGGGGCCAGGACGTGCGTGGCGGTGGGCAGGTCGGCGGGCACGGCGTCGGGCGTGGTCATGGTGAGGGGGTGGCGTCCTTCGGTGCGGGCTCGGGCTCGGGTTCGGGTTCGGGTGCCGGGACGGTCCCGAGGGGGAGGGGCCGCGGCGGGAGCTTCTTGAGGCGCTCGCGCACCACGATCCACAGCAGGTTGCCGACGACGAGGGCGCCGACGGCGGCCGCGACGACGACGCCCAGCGAGGCGCCCAGCAGCTTGAGGCCCGAGGCGAGCAGGAGGATCGCGAGCGCGCGGCGGATGATGCCGCCGGGAGCGCGGCTGGAGACGTGCGCGCCGAACCAGGCTCCGGGGATCGCGCCGATGAGCAGCGAGGTCGTGAGCCCGAGCTCGAAGTCCCCGTAGAGGATGTGGCCGAGGGACGCGGCGGCGACGAGCGGGACGGCCTGCACGAGGTCCGTGCCCACGAGCTGCGAGGCCTTGAGCGCGGGGTAGAGCAGCAGCAGCACCACGATGATGATCGACCCGGCACCCACCGAGGTGAGGCCCACCATGAGCCCGGCGACGGCGCCGAGGATCACGGTGGGGACCTTGCGCACGGCGACGTCCGGGCTGGTGGGCTCGGCGGGCCCCTCGCCGAGCGCCGTGCGGCGCTGGAGCATGCCGAGCACGGCGCGCACGACCAGGCCGGCGGAGGCGATCAGCAGGGCGACGCCGAGCACCTTCTTGAGGACCTCGTCGAAGCCGTCGCCGAAGGGCAGGTAGCGGATGAGGAGCGCGCCGGAGAAGGCCGCCGGCACGGAGCCGATGCAGAGCCAGAGGACGAGCTGCAGGTTCACGGTGCGTCGCCGCAGGTGCACGATCGCGCCGGCCGGCTTCATGAACAGGCTGGCCACGACGTCGGAGGACACGGCGGTGAGCGGGTCCACGCGGAACACGAAGATGAGCATCGGCGTCATGAGGGCGCCCCCGCCCATCCCGGTGAGGCCCACGACGAAGCCCACGACCAGGCCGCCGAGGACCAGCGGGAGATCGACGCTCAAAGGGGCACCATTCCTATCGGATACAACGAATTTCGCCGTCGCGAACGCTCCCGCGGGACTCCATTCCCGGAATGGTAGCCTCGGCCGCGGCCCCTTCGGGCCGCCGTCCCAGAGCCGCCTGCCGAGGAGCCGCATGCCGCAGTCCAGCCCGTCCTACCCGGACCCGGTGCTGCCCGACGGCGATCTCGCGGTCGCGCTCGCCCGCGGTGCGGGCGAGGTGCTGCTCGGCCTGCGGGCCGAGGTGGACTCCGCCGGCGGCGGCTTCGTCGCCGCCGAGCTCAAGGACGCCGGCGACGCCGCGAGCCAGGCCTGGCTCGCGGGGGCCCTCGCGCACGCCCGCCCCGGCGACGCCGTCCTCTCCGAGGAGGCGAAGGACGTCGGGGCCCGCGCCACCGCGGACCGCGTCTGGATCATCGACCCGCTCGACGGCACGCGCGAGTTCGCCGAGCGGTACGCCGACGGCGAGCGCGCCGGCGCCTGGCGCGACGACTTCGCGGTCCACGTGGCCCTGTGGGAGCGCGGCTCCGGTCGCGCCGACGGGCTCACGGCCGGGGCCGTCGGGCTGCCGGCGCGCGACGCCGTCCTCAGCACCGTGTCCGTCGGCGCCGAGCAGTCGGGCGCCGACCAGGTGCCCGCCGGCGCCCGCCCGCTGCGCCTCGCCGCGAGCCGCAGCCGCCCGCCGGAGTTCGTGCGCGACCTCGCCGCCCGCGGCGACGTCGAGCTCGTGCCGATGGGCTCGGCCGGCGTGAAGGTGGTCGCCGTCGTCGACGGCACCGTCGACGCGTACGTGCACGGCGGCGGCCAGTACGAGTGGGACTCCGCGGCGCCCGTGGCCGTCGCCCTCGCCGCGGGCCTGGACTGCACCCGCCTGGACGGCACCGCGCTCGAGTACAACCGCCAGAACCCCTGGCTCCCCGATCTCTTCGTCTGCCACCCGGCCGTGGCGTCGCGCCTGCGCGCGGCGCTGACCTCGGTCGGGGTCGACATCAAGGAAGGTGCCCAGTCGTGACGTCCCACGTCCTGAGCCAGCTCCGCAGCCTCGAAGCGGAGAGCATCCACATCATCCGCGAGGTGGTGGCCGAGATGCAGCGCCCCTGTCTGCTCTTCTCGGGCGGCAAGGACTCCATCGTCATGCTCCACCTCGCCGCCAAGGCGTTCGCGCCGGCGCGGATCCCGTTCCCGATCATGCACGTGGACACGGGCCTGAACTTCCCGTCCGTGCTCGAGACGCGGGACCGCTGGGTCGAGAAGCTCGGCATCCAGCTCGTCGTGGCGTCCGTGCAGGACGCGATCGACCGCGGCCTGGTGCAGGAGGAGCCCAACGGCTCCCGCAACCGCATCCAGACCCCGGTCCTGCTGGAGGCCGCGGAGAAGAACGGCTTCGACGCGCTGTTCGGCGGCGGGCGTCGCGACGAGGAGAAGGCGCGCGCCAAGGAGCGCGTGTTCTCCTTCCGTGACGACTTCGGCCAGTGGGACCCCAAGAACCAGCGGCCCGAGATCTGGGACCTGTACAACGGGCGCGTCCACCAGGGCGAGTCGATCCGCGTGTTCCCGCTGTCCAACTGGACCGAGCTGGACATCTGGGCCTACATCGAGGCGGAGGAGATCGACCTCCCCGACCTGTACTTCGCCGCCGAGCGCGAGGTCGTGGACCGGGGCGGCATGCTGTTCGCCGTCAACGAGTTCACGCCGCTCAAGGACGGCGAGACGTCCGAGGTGCGCTCCGTGCGCTACCGCACGGTGGGGGACGCGAACCTCACCGCCGCCGTCGCGTCGACGGCGTCGACCCGCGCGGAGATCGTCGAGGAGGTCGCCGCCGTGCGCCTCACCGAGCGCGGCGCCACCCGTGGCGACGACAAGGTGAGCGAGGCCGCGATGGAGGACCGCAAGCGAGAGGGCTACTTCTAAGCCATGAGCACCGAGACCCAGACCCCGTCCGCCGCCTCCCAGCAGGCGATCGACACGTCGGCCGACCTGCTGCGCTTCGCCACGGCGGGCTCCGTGGACGACGGCAAGAGCACCCTCATCGGGCGGCTGCTGTTCGACTCGAAGACGATCTTCGAGGACCAGCTCGAGTCGGTCGAGCAGGTGAGCAAGGACCGCGGGAACGACTACACGGACCTCGCGCTGCTCACCGACGGCCTGCGCGCCGAGCGCGAGCAGGGCATCACCATCGACGTGGCGTACCGCTACTTCGCGACGCCCAAGCGCAAGTTCATCATCGCGGACACCCCCGGCCACATCCAGTACACGCGGAACATGGTCACCGGCGCCTCGACGGCCGACGTCGCGCTCATCCTCGTCGACGCGCGCAAGGGCGTCATCGAGCAGAGCCGCCGCCACACGTTCCTCGCGACGCTCCTGGGCGTGCCGCACATCGTGGTGTGCGTCAACAAGATGGACCTCGTCGACTACTCCGAGGAGGTGTTCGAGAACATCCGCCGGGAGTTCACGGACTTCGCCTCGCGCCTCAACGTGCCCGACCTGACGTTCGTCCCGATCTCCGCCCTCGTCGGCGACAACGTCGTGAACCGCAGCGAGAACACGCCGTGGTTCGACGGCCGGCCGCTGCTGAGCCACCTCGAGTCGCTCCACGTCGCCAGCGACCGCAACCTGCAGGACGTGCGGTTCCCGGTGCAGTACGTGATCCGGCCGCAGTCGCACGACGCGCGGGACTACCGCGGGTACGCCGGCACGGTCGCGAGCGGCGTGCTCAAGCCGGGTGACACCGTGCGCGTGCTGCCCTCCGGGCTGGAGACCACCATCGAGGGCATCGACACCGCGGACGGGCCGGTCTCCGAGGCGTTCCCGCCCATGTCGGTCACCGTCCGGCTCGCCGACGAGATCGACATCTCGCGCGGCGACATGATCTGCCGCCCGAACAACAGCCCGGCCGCGCTGCAGGACATCGACGCCCAGATCTGCTGGATGGACGAGTCCGCGCCGCTGGTGCAGGGCAAGAAGTACGCCATCAAGCACACCACCAGCTGGGCGCGCGCGATGGTCAAGGACGTCAAGTACCGCGTGGACGTGAACACGCTGCACCGCGACGAGGACGCCACCGAGATCCGGCTCAACGAGATCGGTCGCATCCAGCTGCGCGTCACCAAGCCGCTCTTCGTCGACTCGTACCGCCAGAACCGCCGTACGGGTGCGTTCATCCTGGTGGACGAGGCCACGAACAAGACCGTCGCGGCGGGGATGGTCGGCGCCCTCCCGCACTCCTCCTGAACCCGGGAGCCCTCCCGATCCTCCCGGGTCTCCCGTCCTGCGCCTGATCGCGAGTTGATGACCACCGTGCTTTCGAACTTCCTGCGGTCCACCTACCGCCGCCTGCCCGCCTCCTGGCGGGCGCGGGTGACCGAGCTGCGTCGCCCGGGTCGCCGGACGCTCGTGTCCGTCATCGTGCCGGTGTACAACGTCGAGCGGTACGTCGGCGAGTGCCTCGAGTCGATCCTCGCCCAGACGCACCGCAGGCTCGAGGTCGTCGTCGTCGACGACGGGTCGCCCGACGACTCGATCTCGGTGGTCCGCGCGATCGCCGCGCGCGACCGTCGCGTCCGGATCGTGCGGCAGGAGAACGGCGGACTGGGCGCGGCGCGGAACACGGGCGTGCGGAACGCGCGCGGCGAGATGCTGTGCTTCGTCGACTCGGACGACACGGTGCCGCCGAACGCCGTCGAGGTCATGCTGACGTCGCTGACGCGCAGCGGGTCCGACTTCGCGGTCGGCTCGCTGCTGCGGGACACCTCGGGCGGCCGGCACATGCCCCCGTGGGCGCGCAAGCTCCACGACCGGACGCGCACCGGCGTGACGATCGCCGAGGAGCCCGACGCGCTCAAGAACGTCTTCGCGTGGACGAAGCTGTTCCGCGCGGAGTACTTCCGCCGCGTCGTCGGCGGCTTCCCGGACGGCCTCTACGAGGACCAGGTGCCGTCCGCGAAGGCGTACCTGCACGGCCGGTTCGACATCGTCGAGGACGTGGTCTGCTTCTGGCGGATCCGCGACGACGAGTCGTCGATCACGCAGCAGAAGTCGACGATGCGGGACCTCACCGGCCGCTGGCGGATGCTCGACGAGCTGCACGAGGTGATGCGCGACGCACCCACCTCGGTGCGGCAGGCGTGGGAGGCGAAGGTCGTCGGCTTCGACATGCGCCTCTATTACGAGCAGGTGCCGCGCACCGGCGACGAGTACTGGGACTTCCTCCGCGCGGAGGTGCAGGGGTTCCTCGGCATGGCGGGGTACGAGCGCCTGCGGGAGGTGCCGATCTACGACCGGCTGCTCGCGGCGGCGGCGTACCACGGCCTGCGGGACGACGTGGTCGAGCTCGTCGCCCGCCGGGAGTCGATGACGTGGAAGGTGCACGGCGTCGCCGCCGACGGCCACGTGACCCTCGGCGCGGACTACCTGGAGGGCCTGGAGCTGCGCCCGGACGGCGTCGTGGACGACCTGGACCCCGACGCCGAGATCGTGGGCCGCGTGGCCGACATCGCGCTGGACGACGACGGGTCGCTCACCGTGGAGGGGAGCGCGTACCTCGCTTACGTCGACCTCGCGGGCACGTCCAGCGAGATCACCGTGGACGCGGTCCCCGAGGACGGCCGCCGCGTGCCGGGCCGGGTCGAGCGCTTCGCCGACGAGACCATCGACATGCGCGCGGTCGACCCGTGGAACGACCACGCGGCGTCCGGGTTCCGGGCGCGGTTCGACCTCGCCGAGCTGGTCTCGCCGCCGTACCGCCTCGAGGTCGGGGTGCGCGTGGAGGGCGTCGAGCGCGTCGCCCCGCTGCCCGTGCCGGACCCGCGCACGGGGGGACGGCTCCCGACCTTCGGCCGGCTGGACGCCGACGGTCGGTGGTTCGTGGACGCGCCGTCCGGGACGGACGCCCTGGAGCTGCGCCGCACGACCCCCGCCCGGGTGCCCGTCGAGGACCTCCGCGTGTCGGGCCGCCGCGTGGAGCTCGTCCTGGCGGCGGGCGCGCCGGAGGTCCGCAGCTGCGTGGCGCGGGCCGGGACGTGGACCGTGCCCGGCGTGCGGCAGCAGGAGGAGGGCCGCGAGGTCGTCGCCTTCACGCTGCCCGAGGCGCTCACGACGGAGGGCCTGCGGACGTGGGTCTTCGCCGCCCGCCCGGCGGCCGGCGGGCCGGAGCTCCGGTTCTCGTGGGCCGCGCCGAGCAGCGCCCTCGAGCCGGTCACCGGCACCAGCGTGCTCCCGGCGGCGACGCGGTACGGGAACGTGGTCGCGCAGACCGGCCCGGTGCTGGGAGAGATCGAGGAGCTGAGCCTCGGCCGCGACGGCCTGCGCGTGCGCGGCTGGGCGTCCCTGTCCAAGGAGCTGCCCCGCGAGCAGCTGACGCTCGCGCTGTGGCACGAGGTGGCCGCCGGCAGCGAGGTGCGCCTCGACCTCGACGCCGACGGCGCGTTCGACGTCCTGCTCCCGGTCACCGACGCCGTCGGCAGCACGCTCTCGAAGTCGGTGAGCTTCGTGATGGTCCTGTCGGTGGGCGACGTCGTGATGCGGCCGCGGGCGGCGGCGCGCCTGGTCCGCTCGCTGCAGCTCGAGCTCACGGACGGGGTCGTGTCGGCGTCGGTCTCGGCGACCCCGAAGATCGGGTCGGTGAGCGTGCGCCTGCGCACGGCGCTCGACGACGGCGAGCGGAGCCGCCGGGCGCAGCACCGCCTGTACCTGCGGTACCGCCGCGCCGAGCAGGCCCCGCTGGACGCGGTGCTGCTCGAGTCGTTCGGTGGCAGGACCGTCGGCGACTCGCCGCTCGCGCTGAGCCGCGAGCTGCACCGGCGCGGCGACGCCCGCCCGCAGTACTGGTCCGTCGCCTGCCTGTCGACGCCGGTCCCGGAGTGGGCCACCCCGGTGCTGCGCTACTCGACGGCCTGGTACGACCTGCTCGAGCGCGCCACGGTGCTCGTCAACAACAACAACTGGCCCTGGTACTTCCGCAAGGGCGCGCACCAGACCTACCTGCAGACGTGGCACGGCACGCCGCTGAAGCGCATCGGCAACGACGTGCCCGGGGCGAACCTCACGATCACCTACCGCCGCCTCATGGTGCAGGAGGCGCGGAGCTGGGACTACCTGCTCGCGCAGAACGACTACTCCGCGGAGATCTTCCCGGGGGCGTTCGGCTACGACGGCCCGATCGTCACCCAGGGCTACCCGCGCAACGACTCGCTGGTCGACGGCACCGCCGACGCGACGCGCCGGGCGGTCCGCGAGCGGCTGGGCCTGCAGGACGACGCGCGGGTGCTCCTGTACGCCCCGACGTGGCGCGACAACATCAAGGAGGGCGCCCGGTACGGCCGGGTCGCGTTCCTCGACTTCGACGAGCTGAGCCGCGCGGCCGGTCCGCGCACCGTGGTGCTCTACCGCGGGCACTCGAACACGGCGGGCTCGTCGAGCGAGCTGCCGGACGGCGTGATCGACGTGACGCACCACCCCGACGTCAACGAGCTGATGCTCGCGTCGGACGCGCTGGTCACGGACTACTCGTCGATCATGTTCGACTACGGCGTCCTGCGGCGGCCGATCTACCTCCTGGTCCCGGACCTCGAGCTGTACGGGTCGAAGACCCGCGGCTTCTACCGCGACCTCGTCGACGTGGCACCCGGTCCGCTCTGCGCGGACACGGCCGAGCTGGTGGCCGCGCTGGGGGCCGACCACTGGTCCGCGTGGGGCGCCGCGCACGATAGGTTCGTCGCTGAGTTCGCGCCCCTCGACGACGGCGCGGCCTCGGCCCGAGTCATCGATGCGGTCAGCCTGTCCGCCTGACCCGCACCCATCCAGTACCGGAGCACATCATGTCGATCTACCGTTCTGCCCGGGCCCGCGTCGTGCAGGAGGCGAAGACCCGCCTCGGGCGTCGGCGCCCGGACACCTTCGGGACGCGGCGATTCCGCCATCTCCTCGACGACTACGAGGTCGCGCCTCTCGTCGAGGAGGACGGCAAGGTGCCGGTGAACTACTTCACGTACCGCCCGAACTTCGGCGACCTGCTGTCTCCCTGGCTCGTGCAGAAGATGACCGGCCGCGACGTCGTCGTCGCCGACCGCAAGAAGCTGCACTACGTGGTGATCGGCTCGATCATCAACCAGGCCACCAGCAAGTCGATCGTGTGGGGGAGCGGCACCTACGGCACGGAGGGCAAGTCCGAGGTCTCGCCCAACGCGCACTACACCGCCGTCCGCGGGCCGCTGACCCGCGCGAAGCTCGGCGCGCACAAGGGGTTCGGGATCGAGGTGCCGGAGGTCTACGGCGACCCGGCCCTGCTGCTCCCGCTCTACTACATGCCGGAGGTGCCGATCACGCACGAGTACGGCGTGGTGGTGCGGTGGAGCGAGCGCCGGTGGGCGAAGGCGACGTTCGGCCCCGGGGTGAAGGTGATCGACTTCGCGCGGAGCGACGTCGAGGCGGTGGTCCGCGAGCTCCTCTCGTGCCGGAAGATCGTCACGTCCTCCCTGCACGGGCTCATCGTGGCCGACGCGTACGGCATCCCGAACGCCTGGCTGGCCTCGGACTCCCCGCGCGGCGGCGTGTACAAGTTCTACGACTACTTCGCGTCGGTGGAGAAGTTCCGCAACCCGCAGACCTTCGACCTGACGTCGGGCCCGGTCACGCAGGAGCGCCTGCGCGACGGCCTGACGTTCGACGGCGCGGCGATCCGCTACGACTACCGCCCGCTGCTCGACGCGTCGCCCTTCCTGCGCCGCAAGTCGCGCGCCCGCTCCGGTGACGCCGCACGTCCCCTGGCGCGGGAGCCGGAGACGCGCCTGGTCTCGCAGCCCGGCCTGTCGACGCTGATCCCCTCGCTGGGCTACTTCGGTGGCAACGCGGTGAACTACCTCCCGGTCGAGACCGGAGGGCCGGTCTCCGAGATCCGGGTCTTCCTCCCGCAGTCCGAGGGCCAGCTCGACCTGCGCGGCGTCGAGCTCTTCTCCGGCGGTCGTCGCCTGGTGATCGACGAGTCGCGGGCGACCGTCTCGCAGAGCTCCGGCGTGGAGCGCCCGGGCGGGCAGGCGAGCCCGTTCGCCCTGGGCGGGATCAGGACGAAGCGCGAGCACGGGGCCTGGTGGTCGGTGCGGTTCGACGCGCCCGTCGACGCGACCGAGGTCCGGGTGCTCAACCGTCTCGACGGCTGGGGATCTCGCGCGCGGGCCCTCACCGTCGCGGTGGCCGGGATCGACGGCACGTTCCGGACGATCCGCTCCGTGGGCTCCGACCGCGTGATCGCTGCGACCCTGGCGCTCGTCGAGCGGATCACCGAGCAGAAGATCGACGAGACGGCGCTGTCCTCGAAGGAGGGGGCGGGTGCCGTGCGCGCCGAGGTGCTGGCAGAGCTTGCCCGCCGCGCGGGGGAGGGGCTGCTCACGCCCGACCGTGAGGAGCAGCGACTGCTCGCCTCGTTGATCCGCACCCACCGGCTCGAGGACGGCGAGTTCCTGACCGACGACGAGTGGACCCTGCTGGGGCACCTGCTCGCCGCCGAGCGTCTCCGGCTCCCGTCCACGGCGACGTCGATGCGGACGTTCCACCTGGTCCTCGACTCACGGACCGCCCTCAGGCGACTCGAGGTGGAGGTGAACCGCGCGGGGGAGGTCCTCGGGACCCCTCCGGCGATCCTGTCGCGGCACCGCCTGATCGACGTCGGCGGGCTCCGCAACCGCTCCGACGACTACGTCGCGGCGATGCAGCGCGCCACGGCCGTCCTGGAGGAGTGCGGCTACCCGGCCATGCTCGCGTACGGCACGCTGCTCGGAGCGGTGCGCGAGAGCGACTTCCTGGCGCACGACGACGACGTCGACATGATCATCCCCCTGCAGGCGTCCTCCGAGAAGGAGGCGCGGGAGGTGCTGCGCGGGCTGCACGGCCAGCTCCGCGACAAGGGCTGGAAGGTCACGCGGCCGAACGAGTACATGAACTTCCACCTGGGCGACCCGGCGACCAAGCTCCACGTCGACGTGTTCCCCCTCCTGGTGGAAGGCGATCGCGCGCGCCTCTACACGCAGAAGATGCAGCTGCGGGAGGTCCCGACCGAGATGGTGCTCCCGTCCGCCCCCGTCGCGTTCCTCGGGCACGAGATGCTCGCGCCGGCGGACCCGGAGGGCTTCCTCACGGAGCGGTACGGCGAGACGTGGTCGACCCCCGACCCGTTCTACGACTGGCCCTGGGCGCTCCGTGACTGAGCGGGGTGCCTCGCGGCCCCACAGGCCGTGCCGGCGGATCGGCCCGTGCGCCGGGCCGCGCACGGTAGGTTCGTCGCTGAGCTCGCACCGCGCGACGACGGCGCCGCGTCGGCCCGCGTGCTCGACGCGACTGGCCTGAGCCTCTGACCGCCCTCCAGCCCCGGAGCACATCATGTCGATCTATCGTTCCGCCCGGTCCCGGCTCGGCCAGGTGGTGAGGGGGGCCAGGTCCGGCCGACGGCAGCCGGACGCCGTCGAGGCGCTGCGCGCCCTGCACCTGCTCGACGACTACGAGGTGGCGGGGGACCTCGTTCTGGTCGACGGGAAGGTGCCGGTCAACCACTTCACGTTCCGCCCCAGCTTCGGTGACGCCCTGTCGCCGTGGCTCGTCGGGCGGCTCACGGGCCGCGCGACCATGGTGGCGGACCGGTCCCGGCCGCACTACGGGGTCATCGGCTCGGTGATCAACCAGGGCACCGACGAGACGATCTTCTGGGGCACGGGCGTCTACGGGACCGAGGACGTGACGGAGGTGCCGGCCGCCGCGGCGTACACCGCGGTCCGCGGCCCGCTGACCCGGGCGAAGCTGTCGGCGGCCAAGGGGTTCGGCATCCCCGTCCCGGCCGTGTACGGGGACCCGGCGCTGCTGCTCCCGCTGGTGCACGCGCCGCAGGTGCCCGTGACGCACGACGTCGGCGTGGTCGTCAGCTGGAACGAGCGCCGGTGGGCGGAGGCGACGTACGGCCCGGGCGTCCTGCTTATCGACGCCGGCCGCGTCGACGTCGAGGGGGTGCTCCGCGACATCCTGTCGTGCCGGCGCATCGTGTCGTCGGTGCTGCACGGTCTCGTGGTCGCCGACGCGTACGGCATCCCGAACGCGTGGCTGGAGTCCGACGCCCCCCGCGGGGGCGCGTTCCCGTTCTACGACTACTTCGGGGCCGTCCAGAAGCTCCGGGCCCCGCACCGGTTCGACCTCGCGGCCCAGCCGGTGACGCGCGAGCTGCTCGAGGAGACCTTCGCGTTCGCGGACGACGCGATCCGCTTCGACCACCGGGCGTTCCTCGACGCGAGCCCGCTCCTGCACCGCACGGGGGCCCCTCGTCGTCGGACCGAGCGTCTGCCCCGGCGGGAACCGAGCACGCTGCTGAGCCAGGCCGGCACCCGTCGCCTCCTTCCGTCGCTGGGCTACTTCGGCGGCATCGGGGCCAACTACCTGCCGGTCCGGTTCGCCGGGCCCGTGGAGGAGGTGCGGTTCTCGCTCCCGCGTGGCGGGCAGCACCAGCTCGACCTGCGGGGCCTGGAGCTGTTCCGCCGCGGGAAGCGGCTGGACGTCGACCTGTCGACGGCGACGGTGACGCAGAGCTCCGACGTGACGAAGGACGACCGCTCCCCGTTCGGGCTCGGCGGCATCCGGACCGCGCGGGAGACCGGTCCGTGGTGGTCCGTGCGCTTCGACCCGCCCGTGGACGCCGAAGAGGTCCGCGTCTTCAACCGCCTCGACGGGTACGGCGTCCGCACGCGTGCGCTGAGCGTCGCGGTCGGTCGCGGGGCCGAGGGCCCCGACGTCGTGGTGACGGTGGATTCCGACCGGGTCGTGCGGCACACGCTCGACGTCCTGTCCCGGCTCTGCGGGACGCCGGTGGACGAGGCGGTCCTCGCGTCGGCGGCGACCGCCGACGCGACGCGGGCGGACGTCCTCGCGCGGCTGTCCGAGCGGGCCCGCGAGGGGCTCCTGACGGCCGACCCGGCGGAGCAGCGGCTGCTGGCGCAGCTCCTGCCGACGGAGCGGCTCGACGACGGCGCCGCGCTCTCCGACGACGAGTGGGCGCTGCTCGGCCACCTTCTCGCGGCGGAGCGCCACCGGGCACCGGGGACCGCCACGTCGATGCGGTCCTTCCAGTTCGTCCTGCGCTCCAAGGCCGACCTCCACCGGCTCGGCGACGAGGTCAACCGGGCGGGAGAGGTCCTGGGCGCGCCGCGGGCGGTGCTCACGCGGCACGGGATCGTCGACGTGGGCGGGCTGCGGGAGCGCTCGGACGACTACATCGCGACCATCGAGCACGCGTCCGCGGTGCTCGAGTCGTGCGGGTACCCGACGATGCTGGCCTACGGGACGCTGCTGGGCGCCGTGCGCGAGGGCGACTTCCTGGCGCACGACGACGACGTGGACCTCATGGTGCCCCTCGACGCGCCCGGCAGGGCGGAGGGCGAGCCCTTGCTCACCGAGCTCCGCGAGCGGCTGCAGGCGAAGGGCTGGAAGGTGTCCCGCCCGAACTCCTACACGAACTTCCACCTGCACGACCCGGAGACCCACCTCCACGTGGACGTGTTCCCGCTGTTCGTCGGCGGCGCGTCGACGGCGCTCCACATGGAGAAGATGCAGCTCCGCACGATCGACACGGACATCGTCATGCCCCCGCGGACGTTCTCGTTCAAGGGGCACGACCTGCTCGTGCCGGCGCGGCCCGAGGCGTTCCTCGAGGAGCGCTACGGCACGGGCTGGTCGGTGGCCGACCCGTTCTACGACTGGCCCTGGGCGCTGCGCGACTGACGCGGCGCGGCGGGCGCGCGGCCGTCAGGCCAGCGCGCCCGCCTTCCTCAGCTCACGGAGCAGGTAGGGCGCCAACGTCTTGGTGTACGTGGTCGTGAGGTGGCTGTTGTCCCGGTAGACGTTGACCCCGCCGATCACCGACGGGCAGGTCTTCTCGTCGCAGTAGTAGTCCGTCAGGTCGACGTACTTCGCACCGCGGACCTCCTTCGCCGAGGCCGCGAACGTGTTCGGGAACGGGAAGGCCTTCGCGCGCGTCGTGTCGCAGCTGTCGGGCTCGATCACGTCGAGCTCCTCGAGGCACTTCGACGGGCCGGTGCGGTGCCAGGGGTTGTCCCCGAGCGCCACGATCGGCACGTCCTTCTCCGCGACCGGCCGCCAGGCCGCCACCATCTGGTCGCGCTGCTGGTCGGCGTCGCCCGAGAGCATCTTGAGGTACCCGGTCGTGACGATGAGGTCGATGTCCTCGGCGTGGTCCACGAGCCAGGGAGCGAGCTGGTCCTTCCACGTCTCGCACGTCGCGGAGCGCTGCGGGTCGTCGTAGTTCATCGTGCCCGTGGTCCACGCGCAGGTGGCCTTGAGCTGCGGCGTCAGGCTGATCGTGCCCTTCTCCGCCAGCGCGATGAACGCGGGCAGCATGGCGCGGGCGTGCGAGTCGCCGATGAGGACGACGTGCGGGACGTCGGGGTCGTCCACGGGCCCGAACGAGCAGTCCTTGAGGCGGTCCTGGTTGCCCTCGACCCAGCAGTCGGGGTAGTCGGCGTAGTCGCCGCCGACGGCCTCCGGGGCGGGGACGAGCATGCCGTCGAGGTCGGGGTTGTCGCAGGGCTTCTCCGGGTCCATCGACCCGGCGCCGAAGCACGGCGGCATGTCGGCGACGAGCCGGGCCGCGAGCTCCTCCTGCTGCTGCGTGCGGTGGTCGGCGACCGCCAGGCCGGCCCCCGCGACGAGGGCGAGCACGGCGGCGACGGCGGCGGTGAGCCCGAGGGCGCGCCCGGTGCGCTGCAGCCCCCAGCGACGGGTGAAGCGGAACGTGTCCTCGACGTACCGCTTCGACAGCACGGACAGCACCAGCACCGCCAGGAGCAGGGCGACCCGCTCGACGAGCCCCGGCGTGTGCCCGACGACGTACGGCAGGATCACGATCGCGGGCCAGTGCCACAGGTACAGGGAGTACGAGATCTCCCCGGTGTACTGCACGGGGCGCCAGCGCATGAGCGGCGTCGGGCTGAGGGGGCCCGACGGCGTCCCGGCCCAGATGACGGCGAGGGTGGCGAGCACCGGGAGCACCGCCGCGGTCCCGGGGAACGGGGTCTTCGCGTCGTAGAACAGCCCGCACGCAGCGATCGCGGCGAGTCCTGCCCAGCTGACGAGCGTGCGCCACCGTGCGCCCACCAGGGCAGGGGCCGACCGTGCGAGCACGACGGCGAGGAGGGCGCCGGCCCCGAACTGCCAGGCGCGCGTCGTCGTCACGAAGTACGCGGAGGCCGGGTTGGTCGTGGTGAGCCACAGCGAGTAGGCGAAGGACGCGAAGGTCGCGACCGCGAGGACCACTCCGGTCATGCGGCGTCGCGACCAGCGCCCGCGCGTCGCGACGAGGGCGGCGAGCAGGACGAGCACGGGCCAGACGAGGTAGAACTGCTCCTCGGCCGAGAGGGACCAGTAGTGCTGGACCGGCGAGGGCGCGTTCTCGGCGGCGAGGTAGTCCACGGAGTCCGCGGCGAGCACCCAGTTCTCCACGTAGAGCGTGGCGCCGATGGCCTCGCGGAACCACTGGTGCCACTGCGTCATGGGCACGACCAGCAGCGTCACCACGACGGACACCGCGATCACCAGGTATGCCGCGGGCAGCAGGCGCCTCGCGCGGCGCGCCCAGAACCTGCCGAGGGCGACGGTGCCGGTGGACTCGACCTCGCGCAGGAGGTGACCGGTGATGAGGAAGCCCGAGATCACGAAGAAGACGTCGACACCGACGTACCCGCCGGGCAGGCGACCCGGCCAGAAGTGGAACAGCACCACGAGCAGCACCGCGAGCGCGCGGAGCGCCTGGACCTCGTACCGCAGCGCTGTGGCCGGCGGCTTGGACGCGGCCGTGCGTGCGGGTGCGTCGACCGTCTGGCTCACGGCGTGGGCGCCGGGAGGAAGGGCGTGCGGGGAGCGTTCTGTGCCACGGGAGAACCTTTGGTGGGGTACGGAACCGACGGGACATCGTAGCGGCGATCGGGCACGGGCCCTCCGACGGCCCGGACGCGGGGACGAGCGCGTG
This sequence comes from Isoptericola sp. NPDC057653, assembly GCF_042799955.1. Lineage (NCBI taxonomy): Bacteria > Bacillati > Actinomycetota > Actinomycetes > Micrococcales > Promicromonosporaceae > Isoptericola > Isoptericola sp. NPDC057653. The sequence goes on from NZ_JBHVHP010000004.1 coordinate 236,384, forward strand.
GGCGTGGTTGCTTCCGGCGCGGGGGGAGGGCCTGCCATCCTCCCCATGCATAATGTCCCTCAATCACGGTCAGCGAGGTGTGTACAGGTGGGTGAACAGCGGGGAGAACGCGGACTGCGTCGGTGGCTTCGCGTCGCGAAGGACATCCGCGACGACGTCCGCCGAGCGGCGGTCGCGGCCGAGCGGCAGCTCAAGGTCGCGAAGCAGACGGCGAGCGCGACGGAGGCCGCCGCGGCGGCCGCGCGGGCGTCGTCGCGCGAGACCCAGCGGCAGCTGCAGGCGGTGACCAAGGCGCTCAAGGAGCAGGCGGCGCTCCTGGAGAAGGTCCGGGCGGAGTCGGCACGCCACGGTGAAGAGTTCCGGACGCTGCGGGTCGCGACGACGGCAGCCACGATGAAGGACGTGCACGCCTTCGTCGCCGCTCGTCAGATGGGCTACCGGGAGACGCTCGAGGCCCTGGCCCACGGCGGGACGAGCTTCGCGCGGTTCGGCGACGGTGAGCTGCGCCTGATGGTCGACCCCTTCTACAACCTGGGCTTCCAGGTCAACGACCCCGACCTGCGGGACGAGCTCCGCCTCACCCTGGAGCAGCCGCAGGACGGCCTGCTCGTGGGGTGGCCGCGGGCGTTCTGGACCGCGCACAACTCGATGATGTGGTCCATCATGTGGGACCAGGTCGAGCCGATCCTGCCTCGGGAGGCCCGGTTCGGGAACAGCCACGTCTCCCGCCCCGACTGCTTCCAGTCGCTGCGGGAGGAAGCGGTCGAGCTGTGGCGGCAGGTCTGGGCCGGCAAGCGCGTCGCGATCGTGACCGGCCGCGGGTCGCGCTTCGAGCTCGTCCCGCAGCTGTTCGACAACCTCGCCGGCCACGAGTTCGTGTACTCGGAGCCGCGCAACGCGTTCTCGGACGTCGACCGGCTGGTGGCGGAGGTGCGGAGCCTCCCCGGGATCGACCTGTGCCTGGTCGCGCTCGGCCCTGCCGGGACGGTCCTCACCAGGAAACTCGCGGCGGTAGGGGTCCGCACCATCGACGTCGGCCACATCTCCAACAGCTACGCGAACGTCTTCGAGGGGAAGCCGCACCCCGAGAAGGTCGCGCCGGTGCGTTCCATCGAGCCCGAGCCGCTGGGCTCCTGACCCTGGGTCCGGGGCCAGCCGTCTCGTCCAGGGTCCGACGGCGCGGCCTGGCGGGCGGGGCATCCGCAGTAGAGTGCCCCGCACCGCGCGGTCGACCGGACGGCGCGGCAGCCCAGGACCTGAGGAAGGGTGCCGATGTCGTCCCAGAGGTCGAGCGCGAGGCTCGAGAAGGAGTTCGCGCGTCTCCTGGCCGGCACCTCCCGCGTCGCCGTGCGGAGGCGCCCGGACGGATGCGCCCTGGTCGGGGGGACGGCGCCCGACGAGTGGGAGGTCGCCGTCGTCCTCGAGGACGGGTCGGCGACGACCACCGCGACCGGCTCGAGCACCGTGAGCCGGCGGGCCCTCCGGAACGCCCTGATCGGCAAGGCGTCCCTGCACGCGGAGCCCGTCCAGCACCACGTCCTCGGTCGCGTTGCCCTGGGCACGTCGCCCGCGCGCGCCGAGCTGTCCGCCGTCGCGGCCGTCGCGGCGCGGTGGGCGCTGTGGCTGGACGTCGCCGTCCGCCGTACGCCGCCGAAGGGGGACAGGGTCCCGCGCCTCGGACGGTCCCAGGTGCCGGTCTTCTGGTGGGACGAGCGCTCCAACTTCGGTGACGCGATCGGCCCGTGGCTGGTGCAGCGGATCTCCGGGATGGAGCCGGTCAACGCCCGGCGGCAGCGCCACCTGAAGCCCGCGCTCTACAGCGTGGGGTCGATCTTCCGGTCCATCGACCGCCACGACGTGGACGTGTGGGGGACCGGCCTGATGGACCCCCTGGGCGGGGCGACGCTCGAGCGTCTCGGCGGCCGGAAGGACGTCCGCGTCCACGCCGTCCGCGGGCGGCGCACCCGCGAGGAGCTCGTGACGAAGCTCGGCTGGGACGTCCCGGAGGTGTACGGCGACCCCGGGCTCCTGCTGCCACGGCTCTACACGCCCGCGGCGTCCGGACCGTCCCCCCGCGCCAAGGTCGCCTTCGTGCCGCACTACGCGCACCAGAAGTACGTCGCCGACGCTCCGGAGGCGGGGGTGGAGGTCGTCGACGTCTCGGTGAACCTCGAGCGGGTCGTCGACCAGATCGCCGGCGCGGACGCGTGCGTCTCGACGTCGCTGCACGGCGTGATCGTGGCGCAGGCCTACGAGGTGCCGTGGGTCTGGCTCCGGGTGTCGGACCACCCCCTCGGCGGTGACACGTTCAAGTTCGAGGACTTCTTCTCGACGCTCGACGAGTCCAAGGTCGTGACCCACGACAGCCTCGCGGAGGAGCTCGCGACCCTCGACCTGGTCGCCCTGGCGGGCCGCGCGACCCTGCCCGACCTGACGATCTCGCTCGACGCCCTCATGGACTCGTTCCCCGTGCCGCGGGCCGCAGGGGCCGGGAAGCCGTTCGAGCTCCCGCCGCTTCCCGCCCCGCCGGCCGCGCCCCGCGGCCGGCTGGCGCGTCGGGCCGCCCGGCTCGCCTCCGGGGTGCGACGGCGCCTGCGGCGCAGGTAGCGCCCGCCGACCGCGCCGGCGCCCGGGCGTAGCATGTCCGGCCTGTCGGAGGGGCGGACGATCGACGAGAGGACACGTGTGCTGGAGAGCGCTCAGGTCGTGCCCCGGAGCGCGGGCTCGACGACGTCGCCCGCCCGGGGGGCGCGCACCGACATCCAGGCGCTGCGGGCGATCGCGGTCGCCGCCGTCGTCGCGTACCACCTGTGGCCGGGGAGGCTGCCGGGAGGGTTCGTCGGGGTCGACGTCTTCTTCGTCATCTCCGGCTTCCTCATCACGTCCCACCTGCTGCGCCGCCCGCCGCGCCACGGTCGCGACCTCCGGGACTTCTGGGCGCGACGGGTGCGCCGACTCCTGCCGGCGTCCTTCCTCGTCCTCCTGGTGACCGCCGCGGCGACCTTCGTCGTGGCGCCGAGCACGATGTGGGCGAGCACGCTGCGCGAGATCGGCGCCTCGGCCCTCTACGTCGAGAACTGGTCGTTGGCCGCGTCGTCCGTGGACTACCTCGGCGCCGAGGCGGCCGCCTCTCCCGTGCAGCACTACTGGTCGCTCTCCGTCGAGGAGCAGTTCTACCTCCTCTGGCCCCTGGTGCTGGTCGCGGTCGGGTGGTGGACCGCACGTCGAGGGGGGAACCTCGTGCGCCGCGCCTCCGTCGCCGTCGGCGCGATCGTCCTCCTCTCGTTCGGGTGGTCGGTCGTCGCGACGGCCCTGCAGCCGTCGAGCGCCTACTTCGTCACGCCGACGCGGATCTGGGAGCTCGGGGTGGGAGCGCTGCTCGCCACGCTGTCCATCCGGCTCGCGCCGCGGTGGCGCACACCGCTCGCCTGGCTCGGCATCGCCATGATCCTGGCTGCCGTCCTGACCTACAGCGGGGCCCTCCCGTTCCCGGGGTACACGGCCGCCCTCCCCGTCGTGGGGTGCGCCCTGGTGATCGCGGCGGAGTGCGACCGCACCCGATGGTCACCCCGACGGATCGGTGACGTGCGGCCGGTGCAGTGGCTGGGCGACGTCTCGTACTCCGTCTACCTGTGGCACTGGCCGCTCGTCGTGCTCGTGCCGTTCGCGCTCGGGCACCACCCCGGGCTCCTCGAGCGGGTCGCCGTGCTCGCCTGCGCGCTCGGGCTCGCCGCGGTCACGAAGCCGCTCGTCGAGGACCGCTTCCGTCGCGGTCGCGCCGGCTCCGGTCGGGCGATCGCGATCGCCCTGTCGGCGTCCGTGCTCATCGGTGGGGCGGCCATCGGCGGCGCGCTCCTGCTGCAGGCGCGCGTCGACGCGAACATCGCGCAGGCCGCCCAGGCGGCGCACGGCCCGTGCGTCGGCGCGGCAGCCATGGCGCCCGGCGCCGACTGCGACGTCGCCGGCGACGGGGATCTCCTCCTCGACCCGGTCGAGGCCGCCGACGACAAGCCGAGCGCCTACGCCGACGGCTGCTGGGAGTCCCTGCCGTTCGACGGCACCTCGACGTGCCGGTACGGCGACCCGGACGCCGCCACCAAGGTCGCGCTGATCGGGAACTCGCACGCGGGCAACCTGCTGCCGCCCCTGCAGGACCTCGCCGAGAAGAACGACTGGTCGATCACCACGTACGTCGCGTCGCGCTGCCCCACCTCGGACGTCCGCTGGCAGCTCGGGACCGCGCGGGACTCCGAGGGCTGCCACGACTGGGGGCAGCGTGTGCTCGACAAGGTCCGGGACGGGAGCTTCGACCTGGTCGTGACGTCGCAGCTGACGCCGTACGCCGCCGCGGGCACGACCTCGGCCGACAACGACGCGGTCGTCGCCCAGGGCTACTCCCGCTATCTCGACGACCTGGCCGCGACGGGCACGCCGACGCTCGTCGTGCGCGACATGCCCTACCCGAAGCACACGATCCCCTCGGTGCCGGACTGCCTCGCCGCCGCGTCGTCGCCGACCGGGTGCGACGGGAAGAGGTCGGCATGGCTGGCGCCCGACCCGCTGTACGACGCGGCGGAGAGCCTGGACCAACCGGCGGTCTCGACCCTGGACCTCACCGGGTTCACCTGTACGAAGGACGTCTGCCCGGCCGTCATCGGCGACGTCGTCGTCTACTTCGACGCCTCGCACCTGACCGCCACCTTCTCGCGGACGCTCGCGCCGTACCTCGAGCCGGCGGTCGTCTCCGCGCTCGGCTCGCCGTGAGCCTTCCGCCCGGGAGTCCGTGGCGCGCCGCCCGTCGTCGTGCCGCGTGACGGACGGGTACGCATACTGGGACCTTCGCGACTCTCGCGCGAGGAGAACACCGTGGCACCTGACACGTCGAGGGGGCGGCAGGACAGCACCGGCAGGGGGCAGCGCCGGGTCGTCGTCGTCGCCGACGACAACCCGCCCGACGTGCTGCGCGCCGTCGTCGACCGGTACCGCGGCGACGAGCTGTTCGTCGTCGCCCCCGTGCCGTACGAGGAGTGGCACCTCGACGAGCCGCACCGGTACCTCAAGCTCGACAAGGAGTCGAACGTGCAGTGGTACCTCAAGCTGCACGGTCCGGTCGATCGCATCGTCGACACGCGGCTGAGGTGGCCGAAGGAGCACGAGGCCTCGCTGCGGGGGCTGCTCTTCCACCTCGTCCCCGACGGCGAGTACGTGGTGCCCCGCGCGGCGCTGCGCGGCTACCGGGAGGGGAACCCGCTCGAGGCCCGGCTGGCGACGTTCGCGCGGGCGCTCTCGGGAGCAGACGGGGCCGACGACCTGCCCGAGCTGTCCCGGGCCGTCGCGGAGGTGCGCCTGGACCGCGAGGAGATCGTGGTGCGCAAGAACGGCCGGCACTATCTCAAGCTCTCGGACCGGTGGGCGAACAGGATGCTGTCGACGCGCCGCCTGGAGACGACGACGGTGCACGAGCTCGCGCTGCTCCCCGAGCTCCGGTTCGCCTCGCGGACCACGGTCGACTCCCACGGCGCGTCACGCCCGCGCCGGGGGCTGGAGACGACGGTGGACGTCCCGCCGCTCCACCTGCGGCACTACAGCGGGCGGATCGGGGTGGTGAGCAACGCGCTGACGTTCACCGCGAACGAGATCCTCCCGGACTCCTTCCGCCACCACCTGTCCAACTCCCGCAACCGGCGCCTGGTGCAGGTGGACCAGAACTTCGCGCGCATCCCGCAGCACGTGCAGCCCACGCGGGAGCTGCCCGGCTCCTACTACCTGCTCGACTCCGAGAACTCCGGTCACTACGGCCACCTCATGACCGAGGTGATCTCCCGGCTCTGGGGCTGGGACCGCGCGAAGCGGGACGCGCCGGACCTCAAGGCGGTCCTGAGGCTGCGGCATCCCGGGGAGCGCGAGCCCGTCCTGGAGCGCACCGTCCTCGGGGCGTACGGCATCCCTCCGGAGGACGTCGTGGCCGTGGGGGAGCCGGTGTTCCTCGAGTCGATGTACGCGGCGACGCCGATGTTCCACAACGCCCAGCCGTACTACGTCCACCCGGAGGTCCGAGACGTGTGGCGCCGGATCCGGGAGGGGCTGCCGTCGGAGCCCGGCCCCACCTGGGACCGCGTCTTCGTCTCGCGCAAGGACGAGCTCGGGAACCGGCGGTGCCTCAACCGCGCCGAGGTGGAGGAGTACTTCGCGGGCGCCGGCTTCGAGGTGATCTACCCCGAGGAGCATTCGCTCGGCCGCCAGGCGGAGATCTTCTCGCACGCCCGCGTGATCGCCGGGTTCGGTGGGTCCGGCATGTTCAACGCGCTGTTCGCGGAGCGTCTCGAGCACCTCGTCGTGCTCACCCACGAGGCGTACACGGCGCGCAACGAGGTGCTGATCGCGCTCCCGCTCGGGGTGCGCCTGCACTACTTCTGGAACCGGCCCGTCGTCCCGCACCCCGAGGGCGGGTGGTCGGAGGCGGCCTACAAGTCGGACTGGTCGTTCGACCTGGCGGGCCACCGGCGCGATCTCAAGGCGTTGGTGCGATCCTTCTGACCTTCGCCTGCGCCCACTCCCGGGCGGCGCGGCGCCGCCTGCGGTACTGGTCCGGCTCGGCGAGGGCCTGCCGGATCTCCGCCAGGCCGCGCTCGCGCCTCCGCCAGGGCCGGTCGCCGCGGTGCAGGAGACCCCACACGGGGCGGCCGAGCAGCCGCTGCGCGTCCCACGCGCCCGTCCGGTCGAGGACGTCCTGCGGCACCGGCTGGGGGTCGTCCCGGACGTAGTCGGCGACGATCCGGTCGTAGCCCTCGGAGAGCACGGTGCTCGCCGGATCGAGGCCGAGCACGACGACCGTCCCGGTGGGGGCCGTGTCGACGGGGAGCACGGTGAGGTCCGGCCGGAGGTCGCGCAGCACGTCGGCGACGCGGAACACGTCGCCCGTCCAGGCGTGCGTGTGGCGGTCCCGTGCCGCCTCGTCGACGTCGCGCGGGAGCATGTCGTCGAGCACGACGACGCTGGACCACCGGCAGTGCTTCTCGACGTTGATGAAGTCGCGGAGCGCGTACTCGAACAGGTGCATGCCGTCGATGAAGGCGAGATCGACCGGGCCCCCGAGCCACTCCTTCGGGTCCGTGGCGGCGAAGTACTCGTCGCTGGTGGTGCGGGCGAGCCGCACCGGGGCGCCGAGCTCCTTGGTGATCGAGTAGCCCGGGTCGATCGCGACGCTGCGGGCCGAGGAGAGGCGCAGGCTGGAGCCGTCGGCGACCCCGACCTCGAGGTAGGTCCGTGGGCGCAGCTGCCGGTGCAGGCCGGCGAGCAGCGCGTGCCTGCTGGCGCGGGTCCGACGCCGGGGCTTCTTCGGTGACATGGGTCACATCATGACGGCCCGGTCTGCCGGGGGGGAAGGGTAAGCCCCGGCCGGGTCGGAGGACCGCGCCTTCGGGGGCGCGAGCGGTCAGATCCGCAGGGGAGCACGCCGCGCGAGGATCTGGTCGCTCTCGTCGAGGAAGCGCTGGAGGGAGGAGCCGGGCGTGACGTCGCCGAAGTACCGCTCGACGATCTGCTGATAGCGGTGGTGGTCGCCGCCGTCCGAGACGGCGTCGATCACGGCGAGGACGTTGCCGGCGTCCTCGACCCGGAACGTCCGCAGCAGGCCCGCGATGCCCTCCCGGTCGACCTCGGTGGCGGGGTCGGCGGGCTCGGTGAGCAGGAGCGGCTTGCCGGTCGCGAGCCAGTCGAAGGCCACGGCCGAGATGTCGGCGACGCACACGTCGGCGGCCTTGAGGTGCCACCCGAACGCCGAATCCGTGTCCACGACGTGCCGGGCCGCGGGGTCGGCCCGGTTGGCCGACTCGAGCTTCGCCACGACCGCATCGTGCAGCTCCCGGTACCGGGGGGCGAACGCGCCCGTCCGCGGGTGCGGCCGGTAGATCACGCGGTGCGTCCCCGTGGCGAGGAGGGCGTCGAGCATCGGGCCGGCGTGCGACGCCAGGGAGGAGTAGCGCATCGACGGCCGGTCGCCCTCCCAGGTCGGTGCGTACAGCACCACCGTGCGACCGTCGTCGGGCAGGGCGGGCCCCTCGTAGTCGACGTCGACCTGGGGTCGGCCGACGCGCACCAGGCGCGTGTCGCGGTCGTAGTCGACGAGGCGCCGGCCGATGCGCTCGTAGGCGGCCTGCCCGGCGATGTACGTGTAGTCGTAGGCCTTGAGCTGGTTCGAGGCCATGTAGTCCTTGTCGGACTCGCCGTGGCTGATGAAGATGTGCGCCGGGTCGCGGAAGCGCAGCATGCGGAAGTTCGTCATGTTCTGGTTGACGTAGAACACGATGCCCACCGACTGCCGGGCCATCCAGTCCTCCGTCTCCGCGACCGTCGGCTGGAGGACGACGGGCAGGGGGCACTCCCGGGTGAGCACGACGGCGGTCTGCACGTCGCGCGCGAGCACGACCACGGGGTGCTTCTCCGCGAGCCGGCGCATGGGCTCGTACCACTGCCGGACCTGGTACAGGTTGACCGGCGGGTCGGCGAAGAAGATCGCCACCTCGAACTTCTCGTCCTCGGTGTGGTGCGTCGCCTGGTGGCGGCTCCACTCGATCCGTGCCTGCCGCCGGTCGAGCGTCGAGCGCACCAGGCCGGACATCGTCTTCAGATCGCGCAGCAGGGGCACAGGTGGAGACCTTCGTGGAGGAGGGGGCGGGGCGCAGCCATCGTAACGGCAGCGTCCGCGGGCCCGTCGGCGGCCCAGGTCTTTGTCCATGTAGTCTGGTCGGAATAGTGAAGAAAGCCGACCCACGGAGCACCCCTATGCCGACGTACCCCTCTGTCCGGGCCCGCCTCGACCGGGTCGCGCGGACCAGCCTCGGGCGCCGCGTGCCGGACACCTTCGGCGTGCGGCGCTCACGCCACCTCCTCGACGACTACGAGGTCGCGGACCTCATCGAGGTGGAGGGCAAGGTGCCGCTCAACTACTTCACGTACCGCCCGAACTTCGGCGACCTCCTCTCGCCCTGGCTCGTGAAGAAGATGACGGGCAAGAAGGTGGTGGTCGCCGACCGGAAGAAGCCGCACTACGTGGTGATCGGCTCGATCATCAACCAGGCGACGGCCCAGTCCGTGGTCTGGGGCAGCGGCACCTACGGCACCGAGGGCAAGGACGAGGTGTCGCCGGACGCGCGGTACACCGCGGTCCGCGGGCCGCTGACGCGCGCCAAGCTCGGCGCGTCCAAGGGCTTCGGCATCGAGGTGCCTGAGGTCTACGGCGACCCGGCCCTGCTGCTCCCGCTCTACTACATGCCGAAGGTACCGATCACCCACGAGTACGGCGTGGTGGTGCGGTGGAGCGAGCGCCGGTGGGCCAAGGCGACGTTCGGCCCCGGCGTGAAGCTGATCGACTTCGCCCGCAGCGACGTCGAGGCCGTGATCCGCGAGCTCCTCTCGTGCCGGAAGATCGTCACCTCCTCCCTGCACGGGCTGATCGTCGCCGACGCGTACGGCATCCCGAACGCCTGGCTGGCCTCGGCCTCGCCGCGCGGCGGCGTCTACAAGTTCTACGACTACTTCGCGTCGGTGGAGAAGTTCCGCAACCCGCAGACCTTCGACCTCACCGGCGGTCCCGTCACGGCCGAGCGGCTGCGCGACGCGCTGTCGTTCGACGGCGACCCGATCGAGTACGACTACCGGCCGCTCCTCGACGCGTCGCCGTTCCTCCGCCGACGGACGTCCACCGCGCCGCGCGAGGCCGAGGCCGCCCCGGGGGTGCTGGCCGCCGCCCGGCCGTAGCGCACGGCCCCGGCCCGCGAGGTCGGCGGCTCACCGCACGCCGAGCGCCTTCTCGTCCTACCGTCTCCCTGACGGCCGCAACGACGCGGCCGTACCAACGAAGGGGAGACATGAGCATGCGCACCACGAGTCGCGCGCGTCTGGCCGCCGTCGGAGCCGCCGCAGCCCTCCTGATCGCCGGTGCCGGCAACGCCGCCGTCGCCGCCGACGCACCGAACGAACCACCGTCCACCCCGGTACCGGTCGTCACGCCGGACGGCCAGACCTTCTCGTACGTCGTCAACGCCAAGCACGCCAACCCCGGCCAGACCCGCCTCGCCGAGCGGGCGGTCGTCGACGCCGGCGGCGTCGTCGTGCAGTCGTGGCCGGAGATCGGCGTCGTCGTGGCCCACTCCGCGCGGGCGGCCTTCCGGGCCGACGTCGCGCGGCTCGCCAAGGGGCACGCCGTCGGGTCCGTGGGCGTGACGCGCACCGTGCCCGTCTCGGAGGGCACCCCGGCCGCCGTCGCCGACGTGCCGGGGGCCAAGGGCGGCCCCCGGAAGGCCACGGTGACCAAGGAGCCGGGGGCGGACGTCTCGGACGGGACGGCGGTCGCGGCCGCCGACCCGGGCGAGGCCCCCCAGTGGGACATGGCGATGATCAAGGCCGACCAGGCGATCGCGACCGACCCCGGGTCGAAGGACGTGCTGGTCGGCGTCCTCGACTCGGGCATCGACGCGAGCCACCCCGACCTCGCGACGCAGGTCGACGCGGCGGCCTCGGTGAACTGCACGACGGCCGGCCGCCCGGACACGTCGCCCACCGGCTGGCTGCCCACGACGTCCGACCACGGCACCCACGTGGCGGGCACCATCGCGGCCGCGGACAACGGCGTCGGGATCGTCGGCGTCGCCCCGGGCGTGCGCCTGGCGTCGGTGAAGGTCGTCAACGACGACGGCTTCATCTACCCCGAGTACGCGGTCTGCGGCTTCGTCTGGGCCGGCCTGCACGGCGTGGACGTCACCAACAACTCGTACTACATCGACCCGTTCGAGTTCTGGTGCGACGACCAGCCCGACCAGGCGGCGGTGAAGGAGGCCGTGCGCCGCGCGATCGACTTCTCCACCGACCGGGGCGCCGTGCACGCCGCGGCGGCCGGCAACTCGGCCACCGACCTGTCGACCAACACCCGGGACACGGCGAGCCCCAACGACTCGACGGCCGTGGACCGCACCATCAACGCGGGCTGCGAGGACATCCCCACGGAGGCGGACGGGGTGGTGACGGTGTCGTCGGTGACCAGGACGGAGGCGCTGAGCTCGTTCTCGAACCGCGGCCTCGGCAAGATCGACGTCGCGGCGCCGGGCAGCTCGATCCTCTCGACCGTGCCCGGCGGCTGGGGCCTCAAGAGCGGCACGTCGATGGCGTCGCCGCACGTGGCGGGCGTGCTCGCGCTCATGAGGTCCGCGCACCCCGGCTGGTCGCCGGCGATGCTGGAGCGGGCCGTGCGCGACCAGGCGGACGACCGGCCGTGCGGCACGACGACCGCCGGCCCCGCGTGCGTCGGCACCCCGGAGGAGAACAGCTTCTTCGGGGACGGCCTGGCGGACGCGCTCGACGCGGTGACGCTGGGCTGACGCCCCGCGGACTCCCAGGGCGCGGGAGCCCCGGCCTCGTCGGAGGTCGGGGCTCCCGCGTGCCGTGGGTCGGGGCGCGGCGCTACCGGCCGGCGGCGTAGCCCTGCCCGCCGCGGGGGTTGGCCGCGGCCCCGACGACGCCGGTGGCGGGGTCGCGCGTGACGGCGCTGAGCCGCCCGAGCGCCCAGTCCCCGGCGAGGGTGAGCACGTGGCCGCGCTCGGCCAGCCCGGCCAGGACGTCGGCGCCCAGCCGGTCCTCGACGACGGCGCCGCCGGGCGTCCAGGTGCGGGGCCAGAACGAGCCGGGCGCGGAGGTCGTGTGCAAGGCAGGGGCGTCGATCGCCTCCTGCGGCGTGTAGCCGCCCACCAGCACACGCAGCAGGAACGTGAGCTGCCACTGGTCCTGCTGGTCGCCGCCCGGGGACCCGCACGCGAGCACGGGCTCGCCGTCGCGCAGCACGAGCGTCGGCGTCAGGGTGGTGCGCGGGCGCCGGCCCGGCTCCAGGCGGGACGGGGACGACTCGTCGAGCCAGGTCATCTGCAGGCGGGTGCCGAGCGCGAAGCCGAGGCCGGGCACGGTGGGGGAGGACTGCAGCCAGCCGCCCGACGGCGTCGCGCTGATCATGTTGCCCCAGCGGTCCACGACGTCCAGGTGGCAGGTGTCGCCGCGCGTCGCGCCCGTGGCGTCGGTCTGGAGGCCGTCGCCGTTCAGCGGCGCGGCCGCGGGGACGGCGACGGTGGGCTCGCCGACGCCCGCCGCGGCGCCGCCGGTCGGCGCCCCGGGCAGCGCGGCGGCGGGCACGTCGGTGGCGTACTCGGTGCGCAGCGGCGGCAGCGCGGGTGCGGGCCGCCCGGGGACCTGCCCGGGGCGCACCTCGTGGGAGGCCCGGTCGCCGATCAGCGCGCGGCGGGCGGCGGCGTACTCCTCGGAGAGCAGCGCGTCGAGCGGCACGTCACCGTCCCCGTACCAGGCGTCGCGGTCGGCGAGGGCGAGCTTGAGCGCCTCGAGCACCGTGTGCGCGCCGAGCTCGGTGGACGGGTCGAGCCGCGCGTCGTCGAGCCCGTCGAGGATCCGCAGCGCCTCCAGCAGGGCGGGGCCCTGCCCCCAGGCGGCGGTCTTGGCCACGGTGTACCCGCGGAAGTCGACCGTCGCGGCGTCCTCGAACGACGCCTCGAACCCGGCGACGTCGGCCGCCGTGAGCACGCCGGCGTGGTCCCGGCCGTCCGCGTGCCGGTGCGGCGTGCGGACGAACTCCGCGGCCGCCTCGCCCACCACGGCGCGCCAGGCGCCGCGGGCGGCGTCGACGGCCGCGGCGCGGTCGGCGCCCGAGGACGCGGCGTCGGCCTCCGCCGCGCCGAGGCGCCCGAGGACGGCGGCGAGCTCGGGGTTGGTCACGAGCTCGCCCTCGCGCGGCGCCCGGCCGCCCGGGAGCCAGCGGTCCGCGGAGGTGGTCCAGTGGTCGCGGAACAGGCCGGACACGCCCTCGATCGTGCGGCACACGGCCGCGAGCACCGGGTGGCCGTCGCGCGCGTAGCCGAGCGCGGGGGCGAGGACGTCCGCCACGGTCCAGGTGCCGTGGTCGCGCAGCAGCAGCAGCCAGGCCTCGACCGCGCCCGGGACGGCCGCGGCCAGCGCACCCGACCCGGGCACCAGGTCCAGGCCCTCGACGTCCCGGTAGTGCGCGATCGTCGCGCCCGCGGGCGCCGGGCCCTGCCCGACGAGCACCCGTGGCCGCCCCGGCTCGGCGGCGGTCGTGAGGACCGCCGTCATGTCCCCGCCCGGCCCGTTGAGGTGCGGCTCGACGACGTGCAGCACGAACGCGCCCGCGACGGCCGCGTCGAAGGCGTTGCCGCCGCGCTCGAGGACGGACTGCGCGCTCGCGCTCGCCAGCCAGTGCGTGGACGCGACCATCCCGAACGTGCCGCGCAGGTCGGGTCGGGTCGGGTGGGTGGGCGGGGGCGTGAACGGCGGCGTGGGCGGGGGAGTGGACGTCATGCTGAGGCTTCCTCCGTGGTGTGTCCGAGGGCGGCGACGAGGAGCGTGAGCACCGCGGACACGGCCACGCCCCACGCCAGGTGGGCCTGCAGGAGCAGCGCGCCGACGGCCGCCCCCGCGCAGATGAGGGCGATCGCGGTGACGCGCCGCCCGGAGTGCTTGCCGGAGCCGCCCGCCAGCCGGGAGTCGGCGGCCAGACCGGTGATGGTCGAGGTGACGACGACGGTCGTGACGTCCTTGACCGACAGGTGCCGCGCCGTCGCGGCCTGGGTGCCCATCGCCAGGGCCAGCAGCCCCGTCACGACGAGCTGCATCGTGCGCGGCAGGTCGGCACCCGTGACCGCGAGCAGCACCGTGATCGCGGCGAGGAGCACCCCGACCGTCACGATCAGCCCGGTGGTGCGGGTGGTCCACCCCACCTGCACGGGCCGCAGCACCACGCCGGCCAGCGCGGCCCCGGCCATGAACGTGCCGAGGGCGAGCAGCGGGCCCGCGACCGGCAGCCCGTCCCCGCCCGCCAGCGCCATGCCGAGGATGACGACGTTGCCCGTCATGTTGCCGGTGAACACCCGGTCGAGCCCGAGGTAGCCGACCGCGTCGGCGATGCCGGTGGAGAACGTCAGGGCGAGCATCAGGACCAGGTGGAGGCGGTCGCGGTCGCCGGTGATCCTCAGGAGCGTGGAGCGGGGCACCCGGCCACCGTACCGAGCGCCGCCGAGGGAGCCCGGACCTCGCCGGGGGAGTACGACGATCGCCGGGGCGGTTCCGCGTCGGCGGAACCACCCCGGCGAGGACCGGGCTACCTCAGCGAAGGGTCACTTCGCGGCGTCGCCGGCGGACGCGCCGCCGGTGACCTGGTCGACGAAGTCCGGGTTGGCCTTCAGCCACGCGTCGACGGCGGCCTCCGGGTCGTCCTTGTACTGGTCGTCGTTGAACATGAGGTTCTCGAGCGAGAACAGCTGGTCGTCGTCGAGCGTGAAGCCCTTCAGCCAGCCGGCGAGCTCGGGGTAGCGGTCGGCGAAGTCCTCGGTGCCGTAGGTGTGGATCTCCTCGGCGTCGCCCATCGCGCCCTCGGGGTCCTCGAGGTCGCGGATCGGGAACTCGTCGTAGGCCCAGTGCGGGCGCCACAGCGTGACGGCGATGTTGTTGCCCTTGTCGACGGCGCCCTTGAGCTCGGCGAGCATCGCGGGGGTCGAGGAGATCGTGTAGTCCAGGTCCTCCAGGCCGTAGGTCGGGATGGCCTGCTCCTTGGTGACCTTGGTGAGGCCGGCGCCGGCCTCGATGCCCACCAGCTTGTTGTCGTACTGGTCGGCCATGTCCTTGAGGTCGCCGATGGTCTTGGCCGGCGAGTCCTCGTTCACCGCGATGGTGAGCTTGGCGTCGTCGTACCAGGTGCCGAGGTCGGAGATGTCGTCGCCGAACTTCTCCACGTAGCTGGCGTGCGTCAGCGGCAGCCAGGTGTCGAAGAGCACGTCCATGTCGCCGCCGGCGAGGCCGGTGAAGACCACGCCGATGTCGGCGGTCTTCGTGTCGACGTCGTAGCCCTTCTCCTCCAGCACCTTGGCCCAGAGGTTCGAGACGGCGATGCCCTCGTCCCAGCCGGACGGGATGCCGATGGTGATCTCCTTCTCGTCACCCGAGCCGGTGCTCGAGCCGCCGTCGTCGTCCGACGCGCAGGCGGCGAGGGAGACGGCGAGGGCGAGGGTGCCGCCGGCGGCGGCGACGCGGCGGGTGTGGCGTCCGAGATTCATGGTTGTCCTTCCTGAGGGTGCCCGTGCGGCGGCGCGGCGGCCGCCGCACGAGCGAGGAGCGGGAGCGTCAGCGCGTGGCCTTGAGGGCCTTCGCGACCGGGGAGCGGTCCGCGAGGGCCGAGGTGACGCGGTCGAGGTAGATGGCGAGGAACACGACCGCGAGGCCGGCCTCGAACCCGAGGGCGATGTCGACGCTGGAGAGCGCGCCCACGACGTCGCCGCCGAGGCCGCCGGCGCCGACCATGCCGGAGATGACGACCATCGACAGGGCCAGCATGATCACCTGGTTGACGCCCGCCATGATGGTGGGCATCGCCAGCGGGATCTGGATCTGGCGCAGGATGCGGCGGTCCGTGGAGCCGAACGCGCGGCCGGCCTCCACCACCTCGGAGTCGACCTGACGGATGCCGAGCTCGGTGAACCGCACGCCGGGGGCGAGCGCGAACACGATGGTCGCGATGATGCCGGGCACGGGGCCGGTGAGGAAGATGACGACCGTCGGGATCAGGTAGACGAAGGCGGGCATCGTCTGCATGAAGTCGAGGATCGGTCGGACGACGCGTGAGACGTGCTCGTTGCGCGCGGACCAGATGCCGAGCGGGATGCCGATCAGCAGCGCGACCACGGACGCGAGGAGCACGAGCGCCAGGGAGTCCATGGCGTTGCCCCACTGGTCCATCGCGGCGATCAGCACGAAGCCGACGAGCGAGCCGAGCGCGAGCTTCCAGCCGCGGGCCCAGAACGCGATCGCGGCGAGCACGATCGCGACGACGAAGAACGGCGGCGTGCTGAGCACCCAGTCCAGGCCGTCGTAGATCGACTCGAAGAACGTCTTGACGGCGTCGAACAGCGGGTCGAACGTGTCGGTGACCCAGTCGATCGCCGTCTCGATCCAGTCGCCCACCGGGATCCGGGGGACGAGGGTGTCGCTGGCAGCGGTGACGATCATGCCGGGGCTCCTTCCGTCGTCCCGGCAGGTTCGTCGTCGGCCGGCACCTCCTGCGTCGTCCCCGGGGTCGACACGTTGCCGTTCTCGACCGCTTCGCCGGCCATGGCCTCGAGCAGCGTCACGCGCGGCACGACGCCGACCAGGCGGCCTTCGTCGTCGACCACCGCGAGCGGCACGGCGGACTCTGCCGCCGGGGCGAAGAGCTCGGCGATCGGGGTGTCCTGGTGCACCGAGGTGACCTCGGTGTCGAGGATGCCGTCGAGCTTCTCCGCGCCCTCCTTCGTGGCGCGCACCGCGTCGTCGGCGCGGACGAGCCCCTTGAGGACGCGCCGCCGGTCGACCGCGAACGCGCCCGACACCTCGGCCTCGCGCATCTCGCGCGCCGCCTGGCGGGGCCCGCCGCCGGCGGGCACGGTGAGGCGCGGCCGCTGCATGACCGAGGACGCCGTGAGCACGCGCGACCGGTCGACGTCCGCCACGAACTTCTCGACGTACGAGTTGGCGGGGTCGGAGAGGATCTGCTCGGCGGTGCCGATCTGCACGATCCGCCCGTCACGCATGACGGCGATCCGGTCCCCGAGGTGCATGGCCTCGTTGAGGTCGTGCGTGATGAAGATGATCGTCTTGCCCAGCTTCTCCTGGAGCTCCAGGAGCTGCTCCTGCATCTCCGAGCGGATCAGGGGGTCGAGGGCGCTGAACGCCTCGTCCATGAGCAGCACGTCGGTGTCGGCGGCGAGGGCGCGGGCGAGGCCGACGCGCTGACGCATGCCGCCGGACAGCTGCGACGGCAGCGAGTCCTCCCAGCCGGAGAGGCCGACCATGTCGAGCGCCTGGCGGGCCTTCTCCTGCCGCTCGGTCCTGCCGGCCCCCTGGATCTCCAGCGGGTACGCGGCGTTGTCGAGCACCGTGCGGTGCGGGAGCAGCGCGAAGTGCTGGAAGACCATGCTGACGCGGGTGCGGCGCAGCTCGCGCAGGCGCTTGCCGTCGACGGTCGCGAGGTTCGCGTCCCCGAGGAGGACGTCGCCCGCGGTCGGCGTCCACAGGCCGTTGAGCATGCGGATGAGGGTCGACTTGCCGGAGCCGGACAGGCCCATGACGACGAAGATCTCGCCGGGGGCGACGTCGAACGACGCGTCGATCACCGCTGCGGTACCGAGGCTCTTGACCTCGTCGCGTGAGGCTCCCGCCTCGAGGCGGCGCACGGCCTCGCCAGGCTTGGGCCCGAAGACCTTGTAGACGCCTCTCACCGACACCGCAGGGGTGACCCCGGACGTCTCGGCGGGCGTTGCTGTGGTGGTACTGCTGTCTCCCGTCATACGGGCAGGGCTCGCCACCTTCCATCACGTTCGGATGTACCCACGGTTCGCCGGGCGGTGCGTCGAGCACCGGTCACGGGTTCCCGTGCTTCCGCGGTTCCAGTGGGCACAAGGGCATCAAGCACCCTCCTACGCCGACGGGTGCCGTGGCGAACTGAGAAAGCGCGCCTGATCTGCGCGTTTCTTCCGGGTTGTCCTGGGGAAACACCGACTTTTGGCTGGTCAGAAGGGTGCAGCGATCGTTACCGGAATGTGACAAAGCGCGTGACGCAGGTCACGATCCGCGCCTGAACAGTGTGTCCCGGGCCACCATCTGGCGCCACTCGGGAGGCGGCGACCGTGAAGAAAGCATCTGGGAACGGCAAGGACTCGGCAAGTCGTGGGTGCCTCACGGGGCGGGTCGGGCGCGATCGGACGGCCGCGACGAACGCCGGCGGAGCGGGTGAAAACCTGCTCGCGAGCGGGTGAATTTCGGGCTCGACGACCGAAGCCGGAGGGTGACCGGTGACCGGGGCTCCATACTCGGCGCAGCACCGCCCGCCCGCGCCTCGGCACGGCCGCGGCGACCGGCACCGACGCCGACGTGGCCCTGCGGCCGTGCCCTCACCCTCGCCGGCCGGGCACCTGGCCGGCACGAGTCCCGGAGGACCCGTGGAACCTGTCCTGTCCGGCCGTGCGCGGCACCGCGCGCGCACGACGGCGCTCGTCGCCGCCCTCTCCCTGGTCGTCGCGCCGCTGGTGGTCGCGCCCGCCGCGGTCGCTGCCACCGACCCCCCGCCCGAGAGCCAGGTCGCCGTCGAGCCGACGGTCGAGCCGACGGCCGAGCCGACGACCGGGCCGACGACCGGGCCGACGGCGCCTGCCGCCCTCACCGACGTCGTCGCGCCCGACGTCGCGCAGCTCGCCGTCGCGGGCACGCTGCGGGTGGGCGAGCAGGTCGTGGTCGACCCGCACCCCGAGCTCTGGACGCCCGCCGACGTCGATCTCGCCTTCGACTACCGCTGGTCCGTGGACGGGGTCGAGGTCGGGGACGGGACCGGAGCCGCCCTGGTCGTCCCGGCCGGCGCCGTCGGCGGCGTCCTGAGCGTCGCGATCACCGGCACCGCGCCGGTGGGCGCCGTCGACGGCGTCCCCTCGGCGTCCGTGGTGGTGACCGCCGACGGCACCGTGGCGCCGGGCGCCATCGCCGGTGCCGATCCCACCGTGTCCGGCACCGTGCGCGTCGGGAGCCGCGTCACCGTGCAGCCGGGGGAGTGGCCCGAGGGCACGACCCTCGCCTACCGCTGGACCGTCGAGCGGGCGACCGGCACGGCGACCGTCGCGACGACGTCGTCGTACACGCCGGTCGTGGCCGACAGGGGCGGGGTGCTCACCGTCGCGGTGACAGGCAAGCGCCCCGGCTACGAGACCACCCGGACCACCGTGCCGGTCACGGTGGCCGCCGGCGTCCTCACGGCGCCGACCCCGACCATCTCCGGCACCGTGCGCGTCGGCTCGAAGGTCGCGGCGAAGCCGGGCGCCTGGACCGCCGGCACGACGCTCACGTACCAGTGGTACGCGTCGGGCGTGGCCATCTCGAAGGCCACGGGCACCACCTACACGCCGACCGCGTCGGTCAAGGGCAAGACGCTGCGGGTCCGCGTCACCGGCACCAAGTCGGGCTACACCACGGTGACTCGCGCGAGCGGCTGGAAGACCGTCGCCGCCGGCGTCCTGTCCGCGCCGCGGCCGAAGATCAGCGGCACGGTGCGCGTCGGCGCCAAGGTCGCCGTCGCGAAGGGCACCTGGAAGCCCGCCGCGAGCACCTACCGCTACCAGTGGCGCGCCAACGGCGCGAAGATCTCCGGCGCGACGAAGTCGTCGTACACGGTCCCGTCGAGGTACGCGGGCAAGAAGCTCACCGTCACCGTCACCGGCAGCCGCTCGGGGTACGCCACGACGTCGGTGACGAGCTCGTCGTCCACGGTGCTGCGGGTCTACTCCCGGACGTCGGCACCGAAGATCTCGGGCAGCGCGCGCGTCGGGTCCACCCTCAAGGTGAGCAGCCGCGGCACGTGGACGCCGAAGCCGTCGTCCTGGCGGTACCAGTGGAAGGCGAACGGCACGGAGATCAAGGGTGCGACCCGGTCGAGCCTGAAGCTCACGGGTGCCCAGTACGGCAAGCGCATCACCGTCACCGTCAAGGGCGTCCGCTCGGGCTACTACTCCTCCACCCGCACCAGCGCCGCGACGGCGCGGGTGACGGTGCCCGCCCCGGTGCTCACGAAGAACGGCACGTACAAGGTCGGGACGCAGATCAAGGCGGGCACGTACGTCGCTCCCGGCTCGCCGAAGGGGTGCCGTGTCCAGCGGCTCGACGGGAACAAGAAGATGGTCTGGGCGGGTCTGACCTACGGCCAGACGATCGTGACGATCCGCAGCACGGACAAGTACTTCGCCACCACCGGCTGCGGCACGTGGCGCAAGTACGCCGCGTACGGGAAGGTGCGGACGTCGACGCCGACCGACGGCATCTACAAGGTCGGCACGGGTGGGGGACAGCTCAAGCCCGGGCTGTACTACACCACCGGGCCGGCGTACTCGGACGACGTCTGCTACGTCGCCGCGCTGAAGAGCTTCACGATGACGCACGCGGCGATCGACGAGGCCGCCGAGTTCACCGAGCCGGGCTACTGGAAGGTCCTGACCGGCGACGTCGGTTTCGAGGCCTACGGCTGCTCCTGGCGGCGCGTCTCGAGCTGACCGTCGCGGTTCCCGAGCGCCGCCGTCCGCCGTCCCCGACCGGGACCGGTGGGCGGCGGCGCTCGTCCTGCCGTGGACAGGGGCCGACTGCGGCGAAGATCACCCGCCCCGCAACGGGTGAAGTCCGACATCGACCGGTTGCTTTCGGCAAGAGCGCTCACATACTTGACTGGCGACACCATCGCCCCGGCGGGCGGCCCGACGACGGCCGCCGCCGCGGGGGGCCGGGGTCGCGCCACCTCACCTGCCGACGTCGTCGGCGCACCCCCCAGGAGCAGCTCGTGAAGCACACCTCGCCCGCGCGCCGGGGCGGCCGCCTCGCCGCGATCGTCACGACCGTCACCCTGCTGGCGGCACCGCTCGCCGTCGTGCCCGCCACCCTCGGCGCGCCGTCGGCCGCCGCGGCGACCACCACCCAGGTGACGATCAAGAAGATCGGCACGAAGACCGCGCCGTACAAGAAGAAGACGACGGTCAAGCCGAGCGTCAGCGCCAAGGGCAACGTCTCCGTGAAGTCCAAGACCCTCACGGTGAAGAAGTCCGGCAAGACGGTCGCGAAGAACAAGAAGTCCGTCGCGCTGAAGGCCGGCACCTACAAGGTGACGACGAAGGTCACGTACAAGACCTACAAGGTCAAGAGCACGACGAAGACCGTGACGAAGAAGAAGGTCGGCGTCCCCGCGTCCACCGACGTGAAGGTGAGCTGCAAGGCCACCTCGGTGAAGGACCTCGGCTACGACGACTACCGTCTGGTCACCTCGTGCACGTCGTCCAAGTACGACGGGGCGCGCAAGGTGACCCTGGACGTGTACGACTTCGGGGACGAGGTCTGGGGGATCGCGGACAACTGGGACGAGCTGACGATGGCCTCGGTGCCGCGCCAGGGCGCCACCTTCTCGGCGACCCTCAACCCGGGGGTCGACCTGAAGAAGTCGTACACGGTCAAGCAGACGACGAAGAAGAAGGTCTGGTCGGCCACGAAGGCGAAGACCAAGACGCAGACGCTCGTCGTCAAGCAGGGCAAGAAGCCGTCGCGCACCACGCCGGTCAGCAAGTACAACTGCCCGAGCTGGGCTCCTGTCAAGGGCAACCAGTCCGGCATCTACCACGTCCCGGGCGGGCGGTACTACGAGGTGACCACCCCCGAAGAGTGCTTCACCTCCGCCGCCGCGGCGCGCAACGCGGGCTACCGCGCGTCGAAGAACGGCTGACGACGCGCCACCCCCGGGCGGACGCACGAGGCCGGTGCCCCTGCGGGCGCCGGCCTCGCTGCGTCGTCGACGTGCCGCGGACTACCCTGGGTGCTGGCCCGTGCCGCCGACGGCAGGCCACGCGCAGACGGGAGCCCCCAGCGCGACCGACATGACCCCGAGACGTCCAGGAGGGCGACCATGTCCACGACCGCTGAGGCACCCGGAACCACCGGCTTCGACGAGGTTCCCGGCCGCTACAAGGTGCGCTCGCTCGCGCTGGCGGAGGCGGGGCGGCACCAGATCCGCCTGGCCGAGCACGAGATGCCCGGCCTGATGGCGCTGCGCGCGGAGTTCGGCGAGTCGCAGCCGCTGGCCGGCGCCCGCATCGCCGGCTCGCTGCACATGACGGTGCAGACCGCCGTCCTCATCGAGACGCTCGTGGCGCTCGGCGCCGAGGTCCGGTGGGCGAGCTGCAACATCTTCAGCACGCAGGACGAGGCCGCGGCGGCGATCGTCGTCGGCCCGCACGGCACCCCCGCCGACCCGCAGGGCGTGCCCGTCTTCGCCTGGAAGGGCGAGAGCCTCGAGGAGTACTGGGACTGCACCGAGCAGATCCTCGTGTGGCCGGGGGCGGAGAACGGCCAGGGCGGCCCCAACCTCATCCTCGACGACGGCGGCGACGCCACGATGCTGGTGCACCTGGGCCTGCAGTACGAGCGCGCCGGCGTCGTGCCGCCCGACACGCTGCCCGGCGAGCCGGACCACACCCACGAGATGAACGTGGTGCGCAGCGTGCTGCGCCGGGCGCTGGACTCCGACCCGCTGCGCTGGACCACGGTCGCGCAGGGCATCGGCGGCGTCACCGAGGAGACGACGACGGGCGTGCACCGGCTCTACCACCTCGCGGAGGCGGGCGAGCTGATCTTCCCGGCGATCAACGTCAACGACTCGGTCACCAAGTCGAAGTTCGACAACAAGTACGGCATCCGGCACTCGCTGCCCGACGGCATCAACCGCGCCACGGACATCCTCATCGGCGGCAAGGTCGCCTTCGTCTGCGGTTACGGCGACGTCGGCAAGGGTGCGGCCGAGGCGTTCCGCGGCCAGGGCGCGCGCGTCATCGTGTCCGAGGTGGACCCGATCTGCGCGCTGCAGGCGGCGATGGACGGCTTCCAGGTGGCCCGGCTGGACGACGTGATCGGCGAGGCCGACTTCGTCATCACCACGACCGGCAACAAGGACGTCGTGCGCGTCGAGCACATGCTCGCGCTCAAGGACAAGGCCGTCGTCGGCAACATCGGCCACTTCGACAACGAGATCGACATGGCCGGCCTCGCCGCCGTGCCGGGCGTCGTGAAGACCGAGATCAAGCCCCAGGTGCACGAGTGGACGCTGCCCGCGGCCGACGGCCGGCCCGAGCGGTCGATCATCGTGCTCTCGGAGGGGCGCCTGCTCAACCTGGGCAACGCGACCGGCCACCCGTCGTTCGTCATGTCGAACTCGTTCGCCAACCAGGTGATCGGCCAGATCGAGCTGTTCGCCGACATGGCCCGCCCCGCCGACGAGCGCCAGTACGAGCGCCAGGTGTACCGCCTGCCCAAGGTGCTCGACGAGAAGGTCGCGCGCCTGCACCTCGACGCGCTCGGCGTGCGGCTCACCGAGCTGAGCAAGGAGCAGGCCGAGTACATCGGCGTGCCGGTCGAGGGCCCGTACAAGGCGGAGCACTACCGGTACTGACGAGGGAGCCCTTCTGCCGCGGCCCGGACCGGCCCGGCAGGGGGGACAACCCCCGGCAGGACGGCGGTGGGCCGGATATCGGCTCGGCGCCGCGGGCGGCAGCCTGGAAGCATGACCAGCATGACGTCCACCGACGGCACCGCACCGTCGCCCGCCACCCCGCACTCGACGGAGGCGGCTCCGGCGTCGCCGAGCGCGGACGACGGCGCGCCGCCGTTCCTCCTCGCCCCGTTCGACGGCCGCACCTGGCGGGCCTACGGCTTCATCTGGCTCTCGCTGCTCCTGGCGCCGTTCGCGTTCACGTACGCGATCTTCACCGTCTCCTTCATGGCGGGGGTGGCGGTCACCGTCGTGGGCCTGTTCGTGGCGGGCGGCGTGCTGATCGGGGCCCGCGGCTGGGGCTCGACGTACCGGCGGATGGCGGTGCGCTACCTCGGCGTGGAGATCGCCGAGCCCGCGCCGCGCACGCCGCGCAAGGGCTTCTGGCGTCGGCTCGGCGGGATGCTGGGCGACTCGACGGCCTGGCGGTCGCTGCTGTACATGGTCGTCACCTTCCCGCTGGCGATCGTGTCGTTCGTCGTGAGCACGGTGTTCCTGGCCGTGGCCCTCGGCGGCATGACGCACTGGTTCTGGTCGCGCTGGCTGCCGCTGCAGCAGGCGAGCGACGGCACCTGGCACCGGGGCGCGTCGTTCGGCACCGACTGGTTCGTCGACACCCCGGCGCGCCAGCTGCTGCTCGTCGCCGCCGGCGTGATCCTGCTGTACCTGTGGCCGCAGGTGCAGGCCCTGTTCGCGGGGCTCTTCCGGCTGCTCACCGTCGGGCTGCTCAGCCCCACCCGGGCCAGCCTGCGCGTCGCCTACGCCGAGCGGGCCCGCGCCGTCACGGTGGAGGACGCCGACGCCCGCCTGCGCCGCATCGAGCGCGACCTGCACGACGGCACCCAGGCGCACCTCGTGGCCGTCGCCATGCAGATCGGCGAGGCGCGGGAGCTGCTGCGCGACGGCGCCGACGAGGCCGAGCTCGCCGCCGTCCTGGAGACGGCGCACTCCAGCACCAAGGACACGCTCGCGGAGCTGCGCGAGCTGGCCCGCGGCATCCGGCCGCCCGCCCTGGACGCGGGCCTCGCCGTCGCCCTGGAGACCCTGGCCGCGCGCGCCGCCCTGCCGGTCCGGGTGCACGCGGTCGGGCTCGACGCCGCCGACCTGCCGCCCAGCGTCACCGCGATCTCCTACTTCGCCGTCGCGGAGCTCGTCGCCAACGCGACCAAGCACGCCCGCGCCACCGGGGTCGACGTCGTCGCCGGCGTGGAGCCCGTGGCCGACACCGCCACCGGCGCCGCCGTGCGCGCCCTGGTCCTGCGGGTGCACGACGACGGCGTGGGCGGCGCGGCCGTGCGCGCCCCGGACGCGTCGGGCCGCGGCAGCGGGCTGGCGGGCCTGACCGACCGGCTGTCCGGTGTCGACGGCACGCTCGGGGTGGTCAGCCCCGCCGGAGGGCCTACGGTGATCACCGTGACCATCCCGCTGCCCGCCCCCGGCACCGCCCGATGACTTCCGACGCGCCGGGCGCGCCTGGCGGTCTGCGCGTCGTCGTCGCCGAGGACTCCGCGATCCTGCGCGACGGCCTCGTCGCGCTGCTGTCCCGCCGCGGGTTCGACGTCGTGGCGGCCGTGCCCGACGGCGACGCCCTCGTCCGCGAGGTCACCACCCTCGCCGCCGCGGGCGCGCTGCCCGACGTGCTCGTCGCCGACATCCGCATGCCCCCGTCCCACACGGACGAGGGGCTGCGCGCCGCCGAGGCGCTGCGGGCCGCCCACCCGGGGCTGCCCGTGCTGGTGTTCTCCCAGTGGGTCGAGACGCGGTACGCGTCGCGCCTGCTCGAGGGCGACCCGCGCGGTGTCGGCTACCTCCTCAAGGACCGCGTGGCCGACGTCGGGGACTTCGTCGCCGCGCTCGGGCGCGTGGCCGCGGGGGAGACGGTGCTCGACCCCGAGGTCGTGCGCCAGCTGATGGGCGCGCACCGCTCCGTCGAGGACGGGGTGGCCCGCCTGACGCCGCGCGAGAAGGAGGTGCTCGAGCTGATGGCGCAGGGCCGCTCCAACGGCGCGATCGCCGAGGCGCTGTTCCTGTCCTACGGCGCCGTCGAGAAGAACGTCGCGGCGATCTTCACCAAGCTGGACCTCCCGCAGGACTCCGCCGACCACCGGCGCGTGCTCGCCGTGCTGCGCTACCTCGGCGTCGACGCCTGAGCCGAGACCTGTCCTGACAGGTCGACGGGGGACGTCCCCCGGAACGACCCGGGGGAGGAGCCGGGCGGGGCGGGGGCCAGGCCCATGTCCGGCGACGTCGCAGGTCACGAGGCTGAGAGTGTCCCTCTCACCGAGCCTCAGGAGCCATCGTGGCCGTCCTCGACGCCCCTGCCCCACCCGCCCTGTCCGCGCCGCCGCCGGTCGTCCGGCCCCGGCCCGCCGCGGCCGCCACGGCGCCTCTCCGCCGCCCGCGGGACCCGTTCGTCGACGTCGTACGGGCCGTCGGCACCGTCGGCGTGGTGCTCCTGCACTGGCTGATGGCGGAGGCCGCGTGGGACGGCCGCACGCTGCAGGTCGGCAACGCCCTCGGCCACGGCGCCGGCTGGCTCGTGACCTGGCTCCAGCCGCTGGCCCTCCTGTTCTTCGCCGCCGGCGCCTCGGCCGGCTACCAGCGAGGCGGGACGGCCACCGCCGGCCGCGGCTGGGGCGGCGTGGTCCTGGCCCGGCTGCGGGCCGTCGCCCGCCCGGTGGGCGCGTTCGCCGCGGCCTGGGCGCTCGCCGTCGCCGCGCTGCTCGCCCTGGGCGTGCCCGACGACGCCGTGTGGCGGATGGCCCGAATGGCGCCGCAGCTGCTGTGGTTCCTCGGCGTGTGGGTGGTGCTCATGGCGATCACGCCCCTGCTGCGGGCCGCGTGGGAGCGGTGGCGCTGGGGTGCGCTCGGCGCGGCGGTGGCGCTGCCGCTGTCCCTGGACGCCCTGCGCTTCGGGCTCCCGAACGACGTCACCGCCGGCCTCGCCTGGGCCAACGTGCTCCTCGCGTGGGCGGCCCCCTACCTCGCCGGCATCGCGTACGCCGCCGAGCGGGGCGCCCCGCGCCGCCCCGCCGAGCCTCTCGGCTCGCGCACCGCTCGCCGGCTGCTCGCCGCGGGCGCCCTCGCCGCCGTCGCCGCCATGGCCGTGCTCGTCGCCGTCGGCCCCTACCCGCCCAGCATGATCGGGATGCCCGGCGACGAGATCTCCAACCTCGGCCCGCCCACCGCGCCCGTCGTGGCGCACGCGGTCGCCCAGGTCTGCCTCGTCCTGCTGTTCCGCGCCGCCCTCGTGCGCCGGGCGGGCACGGCCGCCGGGCAGCGGGTCGTCGGGGCTCTGGCTCGCCGGTCGATGACGGTCTACCTGTGGCACCTCACGGCGATGTTCGCCGTCGTCGGCGTGGCGCTGCTGGGCCTCGGGCAGCGGCTGCCCGCCGCCTGGGGCGCGGACTGGTGGGCGTCCCGGCCGATCTGGTTCGCCGCGTTCCTGCTGGTGCTGCTCGGCCTGGTGCGCGTGTTCGGCCGGTTCGAGGACCGCCCCCGCCGTTCCTGACCGGGGTCAGCGGGGCGGGTCGGGGACGGCGTAGGGCAGGCGGTGCAGGGTGGCGGCGCGGGCCTCGGCCCGTTCCTGCTCCGCCTGCCCGCGCTCGAGCTCGCGGTCGCGGCGCTCGTGCAGCACGGCGTGCAGGAACGCCTCGGCGGGCGTGCCGGGCGGCGGCCCGGGGGCGACGAGCGGCTCGATGCTGCCGGCGAGGTCGTCGGCCAGGCCGGCGCGCGACGCGGGGGCGAGGCGGGGCGCGCGGTCGAGGAACTGGCGGGCGGCGAGGGCCAACCCGTCCGGCAGCCGCCGGATGTCGGCCGTGCGCGCCCAGGCGGCGAGCTCGGGGGGCATCGCGAGCGGCACCGACCAGCCGCGCCCGCCCCGCACGCGGATGACGTAGGTGCCGGCCAGCAGGTCGCCGAGGCGCTTGCCGCGGGAGTTCGACAGCGACGCGATCAGGGCCACGCTGCCGAACGTCAGCCAGAGCTCGCCCACGCCCACCAGGGCGCGCACGAAGGCGTGCCGGAAGCGCACCGGGCCGCCGTCGTCGCGGACCACCCGGAGCCCCGCCGCCAGCTTCCCGAGGGACCGGCCGCGGCTGAGGGTCTCGACCGTCACCGGCAGCACGACCATCACCAGCACGGCCGCGACCACGCCGAGCACGGCGGCCCACTGCTGGTCGATCTGGACGTCCTGCACCGCGACCACGACGAGCAGCGCGATCCCCACGACGACGATCGCCGCGAGGTCGAGCAGCGCCGCGAGCGCGCGGCTGACGAACGAGGCGGGGCGCGCGTCGAGCACCACGCCCTCGCCGATGACGATCCCGTCGTGCATGTGCATCCCCCGCTCGTGCGACGTGTCCCGTGTGGAAGGGTATCGACCGTGGACCTCGACGCCTTCACCGCCGTGCACAGCCCCCAGTGGGAGCGGCTGCGGCAGCTCACCCGCAAGCGGCGGCTCGACGGCGCGGAGGCGGACGAGCTCGTGCGGCTCTACCAGGCGGTGGCCACGCACCTGTCCACGGTGCGGTCCGCGGCGCCGGACCCGGTGCTGGTCACCCGGCTCTCCGACCTGCTCAGCCGCGCCCGCGTGCGCATCGCGGGCGCCCACGAGCCGGCGTGGGCCGACGTCGTGCGGTTCGTGGCCGTGACCGTCCCGGCCGCGCTGTACCGCGTGCGCTGGTGGACGCTCGGCGTCGTCGTGGTCTGCCTGGCCCTCGCGGTGCTGGCGGGGTACCGGGTGGCGACCGACCCGGGCGCGCTCGCCGCGATGGGCACCCCCTCCGAGCGGGAGGCGTACGTCAACGAGGCCTTCGCGTCCTACTACGACCCGGGCGCGTCGTTCGCCGCGATGGTGTGGACGAACAACGCGTGGATCGCCGCGCAGTGCGTGGGCCTGGGCATCACGGGCGTGTGGCCCGCCATGGTGCTGGTGCAGAACGCCGTGGGCGTGGGCGCCACGGGCGGGATGATGGCCGCCTACGGCGAGCTGGACCTGTTCCTGCAGCTCATCGCGCCGCACGGGCTGCTCGAGCTCACCGCCGTGTTCGTCGCGGGCGCGGCCGGGCTCAAGCTGTTCTGGACGGCGGTGTCCCCGGGCCCCCGCCCGCGCACCGTGGCGCTGGCCCAGGAGGGGCGCGCGCTGGTGACCGTCGCGATCGGCCTCGCGGGGGCGCTCGCGGTGTCCGGCCTGATCGAGGGGTACGTCACCGGCTCCACGCTGCCGTGGTGGTTCAAGATCGTCATCGGCACGATCGCCCTCGCGGGGTTCTGGGTCTACGTCGTGGTGCTGGGCCGCCGGGCCACCGCCGCCGGTCTCACGGGCGACCTCGACGCCGACCGCGCGGGCGAGGTCGTGCCGACCGTCGGCTGACGGCACGCGGCCGCGGCTCGGGGGACCGGGCGGCCGGTCGACCGGGTGGATTGTGGCCGCGGGCCTGGTCGGCGCGGGGTGCCCTCACCTAGCGTGGATGGCTTCCAGGCAACCTGGTCGGGCCCCGCCCGTGCCGCGCGCACGCCGGGACCCGTCGGCCCGAGGAGGCCGCCATGACGAAGAAGCCGCTCGTCCTCACCTCGGTCGCCCTCGCCGGCGCGCTCGCCCTGGCCGGCTGCGACGGCGGCCCCTCGACGGACGCCCCCACCGCGGGCACGGTCACGGGGTCGGGACAGCCCGAGGAGGCGGCCGAGGAGTCGGCGCCCGCGCAGGACGTCCCGCCGTACTCCGAGATCGCCGACGAGGTGAAGGCGAACGTCGCCGCGCTGACGTCGCTGACGCTGACCGGGACCTTCGTCGACGACGGCGAGACCATGACGATCGAGGGGTCCGGCGCGGTCACCGGCGAGGGCGACTTCACGCTCACGATGTCGGGGACGGTGGACGGCAAGCCCGCGGACGCGACCATCCTGCGCGTCGACGGTGCCACCTACCTCAAGGCGTCCCCGCAGTTCTTCGCGGCCAACTTCGGCGACTCGGACGGCGCGATCTCCGAGGCGCTCGGCGACAAGTACCTGCAGCTGCCGAAGGAGGCCGGCGCCGACGACCTGTCGCTCGAGAGCTTCGTGGACGAGTTCGCCGCCGACCTCCCGAGCGCCGCCGACGTGCCCGACGACACCCCGGGCGAGCTCGTGGACTTCCACGGGCAGCAGGTCTACGAGTACGCCGCCGACGACGGCACGTCGATGCAGGTCACCGCCGACGGCTCGGACCAGCTGGTCGGCGTCAGCAGCCCCGGGGACGGCGAGATGGTGCTGTCCGACCTGAACGAGGCGCCCGACGTCCAGGCGCCGGCCGCCGACGACGTGATGGACCTCAGCGGGATGACCGGCAACTGACCCTCGCGGCGGGCAACGGGGTCAGAGGCGGCCGGCGGCCTTGAGCGCCAGGTACGTGTCGGCGAGGCGCGGCGCCAGGTCGTCGGGGAGCGCCTCGACCACCTCGGCGCCGTGCTGGCGCAGCACCGCCGAGACGGCGGCCCGCTCCAGGTCCGCGCGGGCGGCCGCGGCCGCGTCGTAGACGGCGGCCTCCGACGACCGGTCGGCGCGCAGCCGGGCCGAGTCCGCGTCGGCGACGGCGGCGACGACCACCTGGTGCGTGCCGGACAGCCGATGCACCACGGGCAGCAGCCCCGTCTCCACGGCGGCGGGGTCGAGCGACGTGAGCAGCACGACCAGCGACCGCTGCGACACGCGCTGGCGCACCTGCCCGACGAGGCCCGGCCAGTCCGTCTCCAGCAGCGCGGGCTCGACGACGGCCAGCGACTCGGCGAGCGCGGGCAGCAGCCTGGGGCCCGACGCCCCGGCCACGCGGGCGCGCAGCGCGCGGTCGTAGGCCAGCACCTGCACGCGGTCGCCCGCGCGGTCGGCGAGGGCGCCGAGCAGCAGCGCCGCCTCGATGCTCGCCTCGAGCCGGGTGCCCCCGAGCGTCGAGGCGAGCTCGTCGCCGTCCCCGGCCCCGGGGGGCGTCGGGACGTGGGCGCCCGGCGCGCTGCCGATGCGGGCGGCGGAGGTGCGCCCGGTGTCGAGCACGATCACCACGCGCCGGTCGCGCTCGGGGCGCCACGTGCGCACGACGACGTCGCCGCGCCGGGCGGTGGCACGCCAGTCGATCGAGCGGACGTCGTCGCCCACGACGTACTCGCGCAGCGAGTCGAACTCCGTGCCCTCGCCGCGCACCTGCACCGCGGCCCGGCCGTCCATCTCCCGCAGGCGCGCGAGGCGCGACGGCAGGTGGCGGCGGCTCGCGAACTCGGGCAGCACGCGCAGGCGCCCGGGCACGGGGATCGACGCCTGCCGGGCGGCGACCCGCAGCGGCCCGTACGACCGGATGGTCACCGCGCCCGCCGCCCGGTCGCCCCGCCGGGTCGGGCGCAGCGTGGTGCGCACCCGCGCGGACTCGCCGGCGGGCAGGTCGACCGCGTGGCGGGCCGAGCGCGCCACGAGCGGCTCGCCCGCGGCGGCGCCGTCGGTGCGCACGGCGGCGTCCACGACGAGCGACGGAGGCCACGCGTCCCGGACCAGCGCACGCAGGCGGCGGCGGGTCGTGTTGGTGAGGACCAGCTCGGAACGCGTGGTCACGCCGAGCCGCACCGAGCGCGGCGCGCGGCGCTGGATCGCGACGGCGCGCGGCGACGCGGCGAGCGCGACGTCGACGGCGCAGACGGCCACCACGACGAGCGCCCACACCACGACCGTCCCCGGGACCGGGAACAGGGCCACCGGGATCACGCCGAGCGCCGCCAGGACGACGGCACGCCACGTCAGCGCCACGCGATCACCGCCCCGTCGGCGCCCGGCCCCATACCGTCTCGCCGCACGTTCAGCGGGGGACGGGCACGGTCGCGAGCACGCTGGTCAGCACGCTCTCGGCGGTGACCCCCTCGAGCTCGGCCTCGGGCCGGAGCTGGACGCGGTGCCGCAGCGTGGGGTGCGCGAGCGCCTTCACGTCGTCGGGCGTGACGTACGAGCGGCCCGAGAGCCAGGCCCAGGCGCGCGACGTCGCGAGCAGCGCCGTGGCGCCGCGCGGCGACACCCCGAGCGACAGGGAGGGGGAGCGGCGGGTGGCGCGGCACAGGTCGACGGCGTAGCCGAGCACCTCGGGCGCCACCTGGACCTGCCGGACCTCGGCGCGGGCGGCGGCGAGCTGCTGCGGGCCGGCGACGGGCCGGACCCCGGCACCGTGCAGGTCGCGGGGGTCGAAGCCGGCGGCGTGCCGGGCCAGGACCTCGATCTCCTGCTCGCGCGCCGGCACGGGCAGCACCACCTTGAGCAGGAAGCGGTCGAGCTGTGCCTCCGGCAGCGGGTACGTGCCCTCGTGCTCCACGGGGTTCTGCGTCGCGATGACGACGAACGGGTCCGGCAGGGGGCGCGGCGTGCCGTCCACCGACACCTGGCGCTCCTCCATCGCCTCGAGCAGCGACGCCTGCGTCTTCGGGGGCGTGCGGTTGATCTCGTCCGCGAGCAGCAGGTTCGTGAAGACGGGGCCCTCGCGGAAGGAGAACTCGGCGGTGCGGGCGTCGTAGACCAGCGACCCGGTGACGTCGCCCGGCATGAGGTCGGGCGTGAACTGGACGCGCTTGGTGGACAGGTCCAGCGACTCGCCGAGCGCGCGCACCAGCAGCGTCTTCGCGACGCCGGGCACGCCCTCGAGCAGCACGTGGCCCGAGCAGAGCAGCGCGATGAGCAGGCTCGTCACCGCGGAGTCCTGGCCGACGACGGCCTTGCCGACCTCGGTGCGCACGCCCGCGAGCGCGGCGCGCAGCTCGACGGACGGCGCCGCGGGGGCCGGCGCGTCGTCCGGCGCCACCGGAGCCGTGGGCGTTACCGGAGCCGCGGGCGCGGGCGGTGCCGCGGGGGCTGCCGAGGCGTCGGCCGGGGCCGGCGGGTCGACGGGGGCGGGCGCCGTGGTCTGCGGGACCGGGGCGGCCTGCGGGTTCTCGTCGGGGGTCGTCACGATCGGTGGACCTCGCTCTCCAGGGTGTCGAGCCGGCGCGCTAGCTCGACCAGCGCGCCGTCGTCGGGGGGTGGTGGGCCGTACAGCAGGTCGGCCACGTCGCGGGTGGGGCGGCCGGTGGCTCGGGAGACGGCCTCGGTGAGGGTCGTCGGGTCCGCCGACCGGGGGACGCCCAGGCGCCGTGCGACGACCTCGGCGCTGGCCGCGCGGAGCCCCGCGGCGGCGTGCCCGCGGGAGCGGGTGCGCCGGTACAGGCGGCCGCGGCCGCGGGTGGTCTCGGTGGCGCGCACCACGACCGGCAGCTCCTCGGCGACGAGCGGCCCGAGGCGGCGCGCGCGCCAGACGGCGGCGACGCCCACGACCAGCAGGGCCCACAGGCCGACGACGCCGGCCCAGCTCGGCAGCACGGCCCCGCCCGGGTCGGACGGCTCCCCGGCCGCGCTGGTGTCCAGCGGGTCGGGGACGAGCCACACCAGCGTCTCGTGCGCGCCCAGCAGGCCCAGGGCGAGGGCCGCGTTCCCGTCGTCCAGGACGGTGTCGTTGCGGACGAGCGCCGCGTCGTCGACGGCGGTCACGGTGCGCGTGCCGCCCGCGGTCGGGAGCTCCACCTGCGCGAGCGCCGCCCGGTCGTCGGCCGTCCAGCAGAGGGTCACGTCGCGCGACGCGTCGGGGTTGGCCTCGAGCCCGGCGCCGAGCTGCAGGGTCCCCGCGCGCCGTGCGACGGGGAGGTCGCACCCGGGGGCGACGGGGGAGCCGGGCGTGGCGGCCGGGTGCACGCGGCCGGCGTCGCCGTCGGTCGCGGCGCCGACCAGGAGGTCGTCGGCCCCGATCAGCACCAGGTCGGCCTCGACGCCGGCGAGGGCGTCCGCCTGCTCGGGCAGGAGGTAGGACGACGGCGTCACGAGCAGCGTGGTGCCCGGGCCCGCCGCGGACACGGCGTCGGCGACGCGGGTCACGTGCTCGACGTCGACGCCCTGCCGCCCGAGCACCTGGGCCACGGCGCGGGCGCCGTCCGGGCCGGGGTTGTCCGGGGCGTACGGCGTGCTCGACGTGACCGGCCGCGTCACCGCGAGCACGGCCACCACGAGGACGACGACACCCAGCACCAGCAGCGTCCAGCGGGCGCGCCGCCACCGTCGGGCCGCGCGGCTGCCGGCGGTGGTGCCGTCGCCGGTGACGACGGGCGAGGTCGCCGCGTCGGTCGCCGCCGCGGCTGCCGCGGGGGAGCCGAGGCCGGCACCGAGGTCCGTGCCGGGGTCCGTGCCGAGCGTCATGGTGCGGCCACCCCGCTCGTCGCCGCGAGCGGCTCGGGCCGGAGCGCGCGCACGCGCGCGTCGAGGTCGCGCAGGCGCTGGTCGTCCTCGGCCCGGGCGGGGAGGGTGCCGTAGCAGACGTCGTCGAAGAGGCCGGCGGCGCCGTGCAGCTCGCCGGCCACGACGCGCAGGCGCGAGCCGGCGTCGTGCGCCGCCTCCTGCGCGGTACGGCCCGGGCGCTCGTCGATGACCACCCGCTCCTCCAGGGACCGCACCAGGGCGCGGAACCGCTCGAGCACCGCGGTCGACCAGTCGCCGCGCCCGGCGGCGGCGTCCGCGGCCGCCCGCAGCTCCTCGGCGGTCCGTGCGTCGTCGCCGAGCACGACCGCGGAGCGGTGCCGGCTCCGCGTGAGCCGCACCGGCCCGGCGACCCACCACGCGATCGCGGCCACGAGGACCACGGCGACGACCACCACGAACGCGACCGGGAACCGGCCCCCGCCGAGCGACAGCCCGTCGAAGAGGTCCGCGATCCACTGCAGCAGGCGCTCGAGGAGGGACGGAGCGGTGGAGTACTCGGAGCGGGACAGCTCCTCGAGGAGCCAGCGGTGCGCCGTCTCGCGGTCGGGGTCCACCGGCACGGTGGCGGGCAGGGCCGCCAGCGCGGCCGGGAGCAGCCCCGCCGACGCGCCGGTCACGCGATCATGCCGGGGGGCGGCCCCGGGCGGGGGCCGGGCCCGGCCCCCGGCTGCCCGTCGTCGGGCGCCTGGGCCGCGGCGGCGAGCTGCACGTCGAGGCCCTCGCGGCGCATCCGCACGTCGATGTAGAGCAGGGCGACGACGGACGCCGTGAAGATCGTGGTGATGGCCGTGCTGACGATGATCGACAGCACGCTGGCGACGACCGTCGACGCGCTCATGACCTGGGTGCTCTCGCTGGCACCGCCGATGGCGGCCGCGATGATCGTGATGGGGTAGGTGATGAGGTTCGCCGCGATGCCGATGATGATCGCCGCGAGCAGGTAGATCCCGAACAGCCGCCAGAACGACCCGCGGGTCAGCCGCCACGCGCGACCGATCGTGGAGCCGAGACCCTGGCCCTCGAGCGCCAGCGCGGGGGCCACGAGGCCGACGCGCACCCCGAGCCACACGACCGCCGCGAGGAGCCCCGCCACCAGGAGCAGCACGATCGCGACGGTGCCGCCGACCGACGAGTCGCCGAACGCGGCGATGACGACGACGAGCAGGGTGAACCACACCGCGCCGAGCACCAGGGACGCGAGGGTCCGCAGCAGCGCCCAGCCGATCAGGCGGCCCACCCGGCCGCGCAGACGGGTCCAGACCTGCCCGAGGCTCTGCTTGCGCCCGATGACCGACTGGCTCACGGAGACCGTGAGGATGCCCTCGACCACCGGCTGGGCGACGAGGATCGTCAGCCCGGTGCCGAGGCCCGTCGCGACGACCTGGGCGTAGACGGCGTCGAACCCGAGGTCGGCGATCTCGGGGTCGGCCGCGGCGAGCGACGAGAACGACGAGGTCAGGGAGGGGACGATGAGCTGCGCCACCAGCACGCCGAGCACGGTCGCGACCAGCAGCACGAGCGTCGCCGCGCCGAGCATCACCTTGGGGTTGTGCCGGATCGCCGTGAACGCGCCGTCGTAGATCTCGCCGAGCGTCAGCGGCCGCAGCGGCACGATGCCGGGCTTGGCCGCCGCCGGGCCGTAGGGTCCGGGCGCACCGCCCGGACGCTGCCCGTACCGGCCCTGCCCGTACTGCGGCTGGCCCTGCCCGTACTGCTGGCCCTGCCCGTACTGCTGGCCCTGCCCGTACTGGGGCTCGCCGCCGGGCGCGCGCTGGCCGTACCGCGGGGGCTCGGAGGCCTCGCCCCAGCCGGACGGAGGCTGGGGCTGGTCGGGCGTGGTCATCGCGGCCTCCCGGGCTGCAGGGCGGTCGGGTCGTCGGCGAGCGGCGTCGACGGACTCTCGGCGGGGGGGGGGCCCCCGGGGCCCCCCCCCCCCCCCCCCCAAAAACCCGGCGGGGGGGGAAACCCCGCCGGACCACAACGAGGCCCCCGCGCCGGGGGGAATGTGGCACGTAATAACCGTGGGGGTGTGTGGG
>NZ_JBHVHP010000004.1:271869-501613 GCF_042799955.1 Isoptericola sp. NPDC057653
GGGGGGTGCTCCGGGCGCCCGCGGGGGGGGGGGGGGGGGGGGGGGGGGGGGGGGGGGCCCCCCCGGGGGGGGGGGGGGGGCCCGGGGGGGGCCGCCGGCCCCCCCGACCCTAGTACGCGGGACGGCGTCGCTCACGCGGCGCTCCACAGGACGTCCCGCCGGACCTGGCAGAATGGGCCCATGAAGTCCCGTGTCCTGGTGGTCGACGACGACACTGCGCTGTCCGAGATGATCGGCATCGTCCTGCGTTCCGAAGGGTTCGAGCCGACGTTCTGCGCCGACGGCGACGGCGCGCTCGTCGCCTTCCGCGACGAGCAGCCCGACCTCGTCCTGCTCGACCTGATGCTCCCCGGCAAGGACGGCATCGAGGTCGCCCGCGAGATCCGCGCCGAGTCCGGCGTGCCGATCATCATGCTCACCGCCAAGACGGACACGGTCGACATCGTGCTCGGCCTGGAGTCCGGTGCCGACGACTACGTGACGAAGCCCTTCAAGCCGAAGGAGCTCGTCGCGCGCATCCGGGCGCGCCTGCGCCGCACCGACGAGCCGGGCCCCGAGCGCCTGCGCGTGGGCGACGTCGAGATCGACGTCACCGGCCACAACGTGGTGCGCGACGGCGAGCGCGTCAGCCTCACCCCGCTCGAGTTCGACCTGCTCGTGGCCCTCGCCCGCAAGCCCTGGCAGGTCTTCACGCGCGAGGTGCTGCTCGAGAAGGTCTGGGGCTACCGGCACAGCGCCGACACGCGCCTGGTCAACGTGCACGTGCAGCGGCTGCGCTCCAAGGTCGAGCGCGACCCCGAGAACCCGACGGTCGTGCTGACCGTGCGGGGCGTGGGCTACAAGGCCGGTGCCCCGCGCTGAGTCCGCCGCGCGCCGCGTCCGCCGGACGTGGCGCCGGTGGCGCGCCTGGACCGTCTCGCGGACGCGGTACGTCGTCCGTCGGTGGCGGTCCTCGCTCCAGCTGCGGGTGGTGACGTCGGGCCTCGCGCTGGGCGTGGTCGCCGTCGCCCTGCTGGGCCTGTACCTGTCCGTCTCCATCCGCGACGGCCTGTTCGAGCAGCGCCTCGACCGCATCGAGCGCGAGAACGCGTCCATGACCGAGCAGGTCCGCACCTCGTTCTCGAACTCGCCCGCGACCTCCACGTCCGACCTGCAGCTCCTGCTCGCGCAGATGGTCAAGACGCTCGACGCGGGCGCCTCGAGCGCGCAGGACTTCCTCTTCCTCAACCCGCCGGACCAGCCGCAGCGGCTCGCCGACACCGGGACGCAGACCGGGCTGAAGTCGATCATCAGCGAGAACCTGCGCGCGGCGACGCTCGCCAGCGACGGCCAGGTGCTGCAGTCCGTGCAGATCCCCTCGGAGTTCACGAACTCCGAGGCGCCCGAGCCCGGCGTCGTCGTCGGGTCCACCGTCGAGGTGCCGTCGATCGGGACCTACGAGCTGTACGCCATCTACTCGCTGCAGTCCGAGCAGCAGACGCTGTCGTTCGTGCAGCGCACGCTGGGGATCGGGGCGCTGGCGATCCTCGCGCTGCTCGGTGTGCTCACGTGGGTCGTGACGCGGCAGACGGTCGCCCCGGTGCGGCGTGCGGCCACCGTCGCGTCGCGCCTGGCCGACGGTCACCTCGACGAGCGGCTGCCCGACGCCAAGGGGCAGGACGAGATGGCGACGCTGACCCGCACGTTCAACGAGATGGCCGCGAACCTGGAGGACCAGATCGCGCGGATGGAGGAGCTGTCCGCCGCGCAGCGCCGCTTCGTCTCGGACGTCTCCCACGAGCTGCGCACGCCGCTGACGACGATCCGGATGGCGGGCGAGGTCATCCACGCCTCGCGCGAGGACCTGGACCCGGCCGCGCGGCGCTCGGCCGAGCTCCTGTACGCGCAGCTGGACCGCTTCGAGGTGCTGCTGACCGACCTGCTGGAGATCAGCCGGTTCGACGCCGGCGCCGCCGTGCTCGACGTCGAGCAGCGCGACGTGCGCGACATCGTCGCCTCGGTCGCGGAGGCGTCGATGCCGCTCGCGGAGACCAAGGACGTCTTCCTGTCCGTGA
This sequence comes from Isoptericola sp. NPDC057653, assembly GCF_042799955.1. Classification (NCBI taxonomy): domain Bacteria; kingdom Bacillati; phylum Actinomycetota; class Actinomycetes; order Micrococcales; family Promicromonosporaceae; genus Isoptericola; species Isoptericola sp. NPDC057653. The sequence continues at coordinate 273,924 of NZ_JBHVHP010000004.1, forward strand.
CGCTGCCGGACGAGCCCGCGACGGCCGACGTCGACCCCCGGCGCGTGGAGCGCGTCGTGCGCAACCTCGTCGTGAACGCCGTCGAGCACGCCGAGGGCAAGCCCGTCGAGGTCACGGTGGGGGTGGACCAGGCCGCCGTCGCGGTCGTGGTGCGCGACCACGGCGTGGGGCTGTCGCCCGACGAGATCGAGCGGGTCTTCCACCGCTTCTGGCGCGCCGACCCGGCGCGGGCCCGCACGACGGGGGGCACCGGCCTCGGCCTCGCGATCGCGCTCGAGGACGCGCGCCTGCACGCGGGCTGGCTCGAGGCCTGGGGGCGGCCCGGCGAGGGGGCGAGCTTCCGCCTCACGCTGCCGCGCCGGGCGGGCATCCGCCTCGAGCGCTCGCCCCTGCCGCTGGAGGGCCCGTCGAAGGGCGTGTCGGCGCCGCCCACGGGGCAGCTGCCGGTGGTGAACCCGCCGACCGGCCCCACGCCGACGGCGATCCCCGAGCTCGGCGTCGTCGACTTCGACGGGGTGGACATCGTCCACCAGCCCGTCCCGCAGCTGAGGCCGGACCACGAGGAGGACCGATGACCGCAGACCCTGCTCGCCGGCGCTCCCGCGCGGCCGCCGCCCTGGTCTCGGCCGTCCTCGTGCTCGTCGTGACGGTCGCGTGCGCACGCATCCCCACCAACGGCCCGGTCCGCGACGGCGACACGCAGCTCGAGAACCTCAGCGAGATCGGCTACATCCCCGCGGGCCCGACGGCGGGCGCCAACCCCGACCAGATCGTGTCGGGGTTCCTCAGCGTCGCCCAGCTCGGCCCGACGTCGAACACCTCCTACTCCGTCGCGCAGGAATACCTCACGGCGCCGGCGTGGGAGGGCTGGGACCGCTACTCCCGGGTGCTCGTGCTGGCGGAGGACCCGCAGCTCGACCCCGTCGACGTGCCCGAGGACGCGACGGAGACCACGGTCACCGCCTCGGTCCGGGTGGTCGCGACGCTCGACGAGCGCGGGATGTACACGGAGGAGGCCACGCCCTACACGTTCGACGTGGCCTTCGGGCTCACGCGCAAGCCGGGCGGCGAGTGGCGCATCTCCCAGCTCGACGACGGCCTCATGCTCCCGTCGGCGTTCTTCAGCCAGGCCTTCCACACCACGACGCTCTACTTCCCGACGCCGGACCTGACCTGGTGGGTGCCGGACGTGCGCTGGTTCCCGCGTCAGACGTGGCGCACCGACGCCACCAGCGAGATCCTCGCGGGCCCGCCCGAGTGGCTCCAGGACTCCACGACGACCGTCATCCCGGAGGGCACCTCCCTCGCCATCGACGCCGTCACGGTCACGGACGACGGCTCCATCGACGTCAGCCTGACCTCCACGATCACGCAGGCCAGCGCCGAGGACCGCGCCCTCGCGGTCGCGCAGCTGCAGGCGACGCTGGCGGAGGGGGAGGGCCGCACCGTCGTCCTGTCCGAGGGCAACACTCCGCTCACCACGACCGGCACCAGCGCGCTGTCCGTGCCGCGGACGACCGGCGACGCGCTCGCCGTGACGGACGGGCGGCTCCAGCGGGTCGTCGGGCGCGAGCTGACCGAGCCGAAGCAGCCGGTCTCGCTCGCCGGCCTCGACCCGACGGCCCTCGCGGTCGGGCCGGGCGACGACCCGGTCGTGGTGCGCGACCGGTCGCAGGGGATCGTCCGCGTCTCCGGCGACGACGCGCCCTCCGTGCTCATGACCGGGAAGGACCTGGTGCCGCCGTCGATCGACCGGTTCGGCGCGGTGTGGACCGCGCAGGGGTCGAAGCTCCGGGTCGCGCTCGCGTCGGGGCAGGTGCGGACGCTGGACGTCGACTGGCTCTCGTCGCGCACCGTGCGGTCCGTGCGGGTCTCGCCGGAGGGCGCGCGGGTGGCGATCGTCAGCTCGGGGCCCAGCGGGCGGCTCGTGCACGTGGCGGGCGTGGTCCGCGACGCCGAGAACGTCCCGACCGGCCTCTCCGCACCCGTGCAGGTCGGCGCGTCCGTGCGGCAGGTGTCGCAGGCGACCTGGCAGGACGAGGCGACCCTCGCCCTGCTGGGCAAGGAGTCCGACGGCGACGGCGCGGTGTTCCTGGCCGGCGTGGGCGGCCTCGCGGGGCAGGGCGGGCTGTCGCGGGCGCTGGCCGGGGTCACCGACCCGAGCTGGGTGACCGGCTCGGTCGGCACGGGCGCGATGCTCGCCATCGACGACGGCGGCACCCTCTACTCGCGGCAGAGCTCCGCGCTGTGGTCGATGGTCGCCGACGACGTCGACCTGGTCGCCTACCCCGGCTGACGCGTCCGCGCGCACGCGCCCGGGACGCTCCGCCGCCGCGCACCGGACGGACGCTGCCCCCAGGTCGGTGCCGTCCACGGCACGGCCGCGGGGCCGCCGCCCGGGACGCGGTGCCGGTGAGCCTGGTCGGCATGCGCCCACCGCCCGCCGCGCCCGCCGTCCGACCTGCCGAGGCGCCACCGCCCGCCCGCCCGCCCGCGCCGCCCGCGGAGCGCTCCTGGCCGGCCGGCTGGCTGCGCGAGCTGGGTCGGCTGGTCGTCCCCGTGGCGTGCCCGGGCTGCGGCGCGCTCGACGTCCTGTGGTGCGCCGGGTGCGCCGCGCTGCTCGACGGGCCGGCGTCCCGGGTCGAGGGGGCCGCGCCCCGGCCGGACCGGCTCGACGGCGTGCCGCCGCTCCCGGTGTGGGCGCTCGCGGCCTACACCGGCCCGGTGCGCGAGCTCGTGGTCGCCTGGAAGGACCGCGGCCGCGTCGACCTCGACCGGCTCGTCGCGCCCCGCGTGGGCGCCGCAGCCCGGGACGCCGCCCCGGCCGTCCGCGAGGCGTGCCGCGGACGCCGGCTCCTCGTCGTCGGCGCGCCCTCCACCGGCGCCTCCCGACGGTCCCGCGGACGCGACCACGTGCGGGCCCTGACCCGTGCCGTCGCGGCCGGTCTGCGCGACGCCGGGGTCCCCGCCGACGTCGTCCCCGCGCTGGTCCGCCGCGGCCGCGGGCGCGACCAGGTGGGGCTCGGGGCCCGCGCCCGTGCCCGCAACCTCACCGGCTCCGTCGCCGTGCGGCGGGGCGTCGTCGAGAGCCCCGACGGCACCCCCGCGGCGGTGCTCCTCGTCGACGACGTGCTCACCACCGGGTCCACCCTCGCGGCCGCCGAGCGGGCCCTCGAGGGGGTCGGTGCCGACGTCGTCGGTGCCCTCGTCGTGGCCGCGACACCCCCTCCCGGGACCGTCACGAGACCCGTGACGGATCTCCCGCCGCCCCCGGTATACCTCGCGCTCGGGAGGGGTTAGCCTGGGGGTCCCACGCGGGCGGACAGCCCCGAGACCACGGTCCGGGACGTCCTTCCGTGCGACCCACGAGCGGTCCGGACCAAGCGTCCGGCGACCCGGGAGGTGGTGCCGAACACGGCGCCCCACAGGGTGCCCAGACCGGAACTCGGGGCCGCTCGCGAGGGTGGCCTCACGACGAAGTGGAGCAACACGATGGAGATCGTCGTCGTCGGCAGGCACACGGAGGTGGCGGACAGGTTCCGCCGTCACGTGGAGGACAAGCTGAGCAAGGTGACCCAGCTCGCACCGGCCGCCCGTCGGGTGGACGTGGAGGTGACCCGGGAGAACAACCCGCGGCTCTCCGAGGTCCGCGAGCGGGTCGAGCTGACCGTGCGCGACAAGGGGCCCGTGATCCGCGCGGAAGCCGCGGCGGACGACCGGTTCGGCGCCCTCGACATCGCGTTGGACAAGCTCACGGAGAGGTTGCGCCGCTCGCGCGACCGCCGCAAGGACCACCGCCGCCGCGCCAACGACGTCCTCCCTGCCGTGGACGTCCGCACCTTCGACCAGGTGGCCGCGGCCGAGCCCGTCGCCCCGACGCCCGCGCCCGTCGCACTGGCCGAGCCCGGCGACGCCGTCGAGCAGCAGCTCGGCGACTCCCCGGTCGTCATCCGCCGGAAGCTGCACCACGCGGAGCCCATGACCGTGGACGACGCGGTGTACCAGATGGAGATGGTGGGGCACGACTTCTTCCTCTTCATCGACAAGGAGACGGCCCGCCCGTCCGCCGTGTACCGGCGCCGGGGCTGGACCTACGGCGTCATCGAGCTCGACTCGACGGTCGGTGGCGTGGAGCCGGTGACTGAGCTGACGTGATCTGCTCTCCGCACCTCTCGGTGCGGTCGGAGCCGGTCGAGGCCTGCGGCGCGGGGACGCGTTCACGGGCGCCAGGGCGCCCTCCACTTCGGGAGGGATACGTCCCCGCGCCGCAGGCCTCGACCGGCTCCTCGCATGTCACCTCGGCTTGAGGCTCCGTCTCGTCAGGGTCTGAGCTGCTGGGTGCTGGGGTGCGGGTGCTGGCGTGCGGGTGCTGCGTGCCAGGTCCTGTCGGTGGGGTTCGGCAGGATGGGCGGGTGGACTCCCTCTCGCTCGCGCAGGCCCGCCGTGTCGCCCTCGGGGCCCAGGGGCTGCACCGGCCGAGGCCTGACGTCGCGGACGGCGGCGGCGTGACGATGCGGCGGGCGATGGCGACCGTCGAGCGGCTCAACCTGCTGCAGATCGACTCCGTCAACGTGCTGGCCCGGGCGCACCTGATGCCGCTGTACTCGCGGCTGGGGCCCTACGACGTGGGGCTGCTGGACCGGGCGGCGGGCCGGGCGCCGCGCAAGATGGTCGAGACGTGGGCGCACGCCGCGTCGTACGTGCCTGCCGAGACGTACCCGCTGCTCGACTGGCGGCGCCGCGACTACCTCGGGGAGGCGTGGGGCACGATCTCCGGCACGCCGCTGGCGCACGCGGCCGAGCTGGAGCTCGTGCGGGGGATGGTCGCCGAGCGGGGGCCGGTCACCGCGCGCGAGATCCACGACGAGCTCGTCGCGCACGGGCACTCCGGCCCGCGCTCGCGCGAGGAGTGGGGCTGGAACTGGACGATGGCCAAGCGTTGCCTCGAGTTCCTGTTCTTCACGGGCGAGGTGATGTCGGCGCGGCGCAACACCGCCTTCGAGCGGTGCTACGACCTGCCCGAGCGGGTGCTGCCCGCCGCGGTGCGCGCCGCCGGCCCCGTGCCCGACGACGAGGCGGTGCGCCGCCTCCTCGAGCTCGGCGCGCGGGCGCACGGCGTGGGCACCCTCCGCTGCTTCGCCGACTACTTCCGTCTCAAGGGACCCGCGGTGCGCCGCGCGCACGCGGAGCTCCTCGAGGAGGGCGTGCTGCAGCCCGTCGAGGTGCGGGGCTGGGGCGAGCGCACGTTCCGGCACCGCGACGCGCGGCTCCCGCGCCGCGCCGAGGCCAGGACGCTGCTCAGCCCGTTCGACCCGCTCGTGTGGGAGCGGCGCCGGCTCGAGGCGCTGTTCGACGTCTTCTACCGGATCGAGATCTACGTCCCCGCGCCGCAGCGGGTGCTCGGGTACTACGTGCTGCCGTTCCTGGAGGGCGACGCGATCACCGCGTTCGTCGACCTCAAGGCCGACCGGCAGGCCGGGGTGCTCCGCGTGCAGGCGGCGCACCCCACCGTGCACGCCGGGCCCGGCACCGCCGGCGCGCTGGGCGCCGAGCTGGACGTGCTCGCGGGATGGCTCGGCCTGGAGTCCACCGGGGTGTCGCCCGCCGGGGCCCTCGCCCCGGCGCTCGCGGACGTCGTGCGCGCGGCGTGACCCGCGCCGCGGCGGCGGCGCTCGTAGGATCGGCGCGTCACGACGTCGGGCGTGCCGCCGTCGGACCCGGATCGGGAGCAGGTCAGGAGCGCTGATGGCCACGGCCGTGCTGTACCTCGCCGCCGCGCTCGTGGGCGGGCTGGCGGCGACCTTCCTGCGCCTGCCGCCCCTCGTCGGGTTCCTCGCCGCAGGGTTCGCGCTCGGGGCCACCGGGGCGCCCGAGCTGCCCGGCCTGGAGACGGTCGCGGAGCTCGGCGTCGCGCTGCTGCTCTTCGCCATCGGGCTCAAGCTCGACGTCCGCTCGCTGCTGCGGCCCGAGATCTGGCTCACCACCCTCGTCCATCTGGTGCTGACCGTCGCCGTGGCGGTCGGGTTCCTCGGCCTGCTCGCGGTGGTGGGCATCACCCTGCTCGCCGACGAGTCGTTCGGCTCGCTGGCCCTCGTGGGCCTCGCCCTGTCGTTCTCCTCGACGGTCTTCGTGGTCAAGGTGCTGGAGGACCGCTCCGACGCGACGGCGCTCTACGGCCGCATCGCCGTCGGCGTGCTCGTGGTGCAGGACGTCGTCGCGGTGGTCTTCCTCGCGGTGTCCACCGGCGAGCCGCCGAGCCCCTGGGCGTTCGCGCTCGTGGCCCTCGTCCCCGGCGCCTGGCTGCTGCGCCGCATCTGGGACCGTGCCGGGCACGGTGAGCTGCAGGCGCTGTTCGGCGCGTTCGTCGCCCTCGTGCCCGGCTTCTGGCTCTTCGAGATCGCCGGCCTGTCCGGCGACCTGGGCGCGCTGGTCATGGGGGCGCTGCTGGCGGGGCACCCGCAGTCCACCGAGCTGTCGCGCTCGCTGCTGACGGTGAAGGACCTCGCGCTGGTCGCGTTCTTCCTCCAGATCGGGCTGCACGGCATGCCGGCCCCGGTCGACGTCGCCATCGCGCTCCTCCTGCTGCTCATGCTGCCGCTGCAGGTGGCGGTCTACGCCCTCCTGCTGTGGCTGATGCGGCTGCGCCGCCGCACCTCGTTCCTCGCGGGGCTCGCGCTCGGCAACTTCTCCGAGTTCGGGATCATCGTCGTGGCCTTCGGCGGCACCGCCGGCCTGCTCGACGAGGAGTGGACCGTCATCGTGTCCCTGGCGGTCGCGGCCAGCTTCGTCGTCTCCGCCGTCGTCAACCGGCGGGGCGTGGAGCTCGCCACGCGGCTCACCGCCCTCCTGCCGCGCCGGGACGTGGACAAGCTGCACCCCGACGACCGGCCGGTCGACATCGGCCAGGTGGACGCCCTCGTCCTGGGCCTCGGACGCGTCGGCTCGGCCACGTACCGGCGGCTGCGGGACGTGCACGGCCTGTCGGTGATGGGCGTCGAGCACGACCGGACCCGGGTGGCCGCGCTGCGCGACGAGGGCATCGCCGTCGTGCCGGCCGACGCCACCGACACCGAGTTCTGGGCGCGGGTCAAGCGGGCCGGTCGCGTGCGCCTCGCCGTCCTCGCGATGCCGTTCCACAAGGCGAACCTCATCGCGCTCGCGCGGCTGCGGGCCGCGGGCTTCGGCGGCCGGGTGGCGGCGATCGCGCGGTACGACGAGGACGCCGCGGAGCTGCGCCGGCACGGCGCCGACGCCGTCTTCCACCTGTACGGCGCGGCGGGCGCCGAGCTGGCGGACCGGGCGGCGAGCGAGCTCGCCGCGGGCGGCGGCCGCGGCGACGCGGCGTCCTGACCGTTCGTCCGTCGCGAACCCGCACCTGACTTTCAGGTGATCGGCCTAGGATGGCTTCGGTGTGACCCAGGCGACGGCGCGGACGGGCGAGCTCCCGCCGCCCCGTCGGCCGTCCGTCGCGCCGCACGGTCCCGGACATCCCCGGGGCGCCACCGACCCTGGAGTACTGCGTGCCTGCGATCCTCGAGAAGGTCCTCCGAATTGGCGAGGGCCGGATTCTCAAGAAGCTCAACAGTCTGGCCGAGCAGGTCAACCGGCTCGAGCCCAGCTTCGAGGAGCTGAGCGACACCGAGCTGCACGAGGAGACCGACCGGTTCAAGGAGCGGCTCGAGCACGGCGCCGGCCTCGACGAGCTGCTCCCCGAGGCGTTCGCCGCCGTCCGCGAGGCCGCGCGCCGCACCCTGGGGCAGCGGCACTTCGACGTGCAGCTCATGGGCGGCGCGGCGCTCCACCTCGGCAACATCGCCGAGATGAAGACCGGTGAGGGCAAGACGCTCGTCGCGACGACGGCCGCCTACCTGAACGCGCTCGAGGGCAAGGGCGTGCACGTCGTCACGACCAACGACTTCCTCGCGAAGTACCAGGGCGACCTCATGGGCCGCGTGTTCCGCTTCCTCGGCATGACGACCGGCGTCATCGTCTCGGGCCAGTCGCCGGAGGAGCGCCGCAAGCAGTACGCGGCCGACATCACGTACGGCACGAACAACGAGTTCGGCTTCGACTACCTGCGCGACAACATGGCGTGGTCGCCCGACGACCTGGTCCAGCGCGGCCACCACTTCGCCATCGTCGACGAGGTGGACTCGATCCTCATCGACGAGGCCCGCACCCCGCTCATCATCTCGGGGCCGGCGTCCGGCGACGCCAACCGCTGGTACACCGAGTTCGCCAAGGTCGTGCGCCGCCTCTCCCTCGACACGGACTACGAGGTCGACGAGAAGAAGAAGACGGTCGGCGTCCTCGAGCCGGGCATCGAGAAGATCGAGGACTACCTCGGCATCGACAACCTGTACGAGTCGCTCAACACGCCGCTCATCGGCTTCCTCAACAACGCCATCAAGGCGAAGGAGCTGTTCAAGCGCGACAAGGACTACGTCGTCCTCAACGGCGAGGTCATGATCGTCGACGAGCACACCGGCCGTATCCTCGCGGGCCGCCGCTACAACGAGGGCATGCACCAGGCCATCGAGGCGAAGGAGGGCGTGGAGATCAAGGCGGAGAACCAGACCCTCGCCACGATCACGCTGCAGAACTACTTCCGCCTCTACGACAAGCTCGCCGGCATGACCGGTACGGCCGAGACCGAGGCCGCCGAGTTCCAGGGCACGTACAAGCTCGGCGTGGTGCCGATCCCCACCAACCGGCCGATGGTCCGCATGGACCAGGCCGACCTGGTCTACAAGAACGAGGACGGCAAGTTCAACGCCGTCGTCGACGACATCGTGGAGCGCCACGCGAAGGGCCAGCCGGTGCTGGTCGGCACCACGAGCGTCGAGAAGTCGGAGCTGCTCTCGGGCCTGCTCAAGCGGGCCGGCGTGCCGCACAGCGTGCTGAACGCGAAGGAGCACGAGCGCGAGGCGTCCGTCGTCGCGCAGGCGGGCCGCAAGGGCGCCGTCACCGTGGCGACCAACATGGCCGGCCGCGGCACCGACATCATGCTCGGCGGCAACGCCGAGTTCCTCGCGGTCTCCGAGATGGCCGAGCGCGGGCTCGACGCGGCGGAGGACCCGGAGGAGTACGAGGCCGCCTGGCCCGACGTCCTCGAGAAGGCCAAGGGCGCGGTGGCCACGGAGCACGAGGAGGTCACCGAGCTCGGCGGCCTGTACGTGCTCGGCACCGAGCGTCACGAGTCGCGCCGCATCGACAACCAGCTGCGCGGTCGTTCCGGCCGTCAGGGCGACCCCGGCGAGTCGCGGTTCTACCTGTCGATGCAGGACGACCTGATGCGCCTGTTCAACTCCGGCCTCGCGTCGTCGATGATGGACCGCGCCGGGTTCCCCGACGACATGCCGCTCGAGTCGAAGATGGTGACGCGCGGCATCCAGAGCGCGCAGTCGCAGGTCGAGGCCCGCAACTTCGAGATCCGCAAGAACGTGCTCAAGTACGACGACGTGCTGTCCCGGCAGCGCTCCGTCATCTACGCCGAGCGCAAGCGCGTCCTCGAGGGCGAGGACCTCGAGGACCAGGTGCAGCACTTCCTCACGGACGTCGTCACGGCGTACGTCGAGGGCGCGACCTCCGAGGGCAACCCCGAGGCGTGGGACCTGGACTCGCTGTGGACCGCCCTGAAGTCGGTGTACCCGGTCACGATCACGCCCGAGGACGTGGTCGAGGAGGCCGGCGGCGTCGGTCGCCTCAGCCACGAGATGGTCCTGGAGGAGCTGCTCTCGGACGCCCGCGTGGCGTACGCGGCGCGCGAGGAGACCCTCGGCGAGGCCGCGATGCGCCAGCTCGAGCGCCGCGTGGTCCTCTCCGTGCTGGACCGCAAGTGGCGCGAGCACCTCTACGAGATGGACTACCTCAAGGAGGGCATCGGCCTGCGCGCGATGGCGCAGCGCGACCCCCTGGTCGAGTACCAGCGCGAGGGCTTCCAGCTCTTCCAGGCGATGACCGAGGCCATCAAGGAGGAGTCGGTCGGGTTCCTGTTCAACCTCGATGTGCAGGTGCAGCAGCCCGGCGCCCCCGGTGGCCCGGTGATCTCCGCGGCCAGCGCGGCGGCCGCCGCGCAGTCCGGCGCCGGCCAGCTCGTCGGCGCCCCGGTCGCCGAGCCGACGCCGGTGGTCGAGCCCGAGGCGCCCGCGGAGCCCGAGCCCGCCCCCGTGGCGGAGGCGGAGCCGGTGCTCCTGGCCAAGGGGCTCGACGCCCCGGCGCCGCAGCGGCTGTCGTACTCGTCGCCGAGCGAGGACGGCTCGACCACGACGACGGGCGGCGCCACGCGCCGGTCGCGCCGGGAGCTGCACGGCGAGGCGACCGCGGCCACCAGCGACGGCCGGAGCTTCCCGGGCACGCCGCGCAACGCCCAGTGCCCGTGCGGCTCGGGCAAGAAGTACAAGGTGTGCCACGGCGTCAACGAGGAGTGACCCGGACGCCCTGAACCACCGGTGAGCACGGAGCCCCGACCCGCGACAGCGGGCCGGGGCTCCGTCGTTCCGGGACGGTCAGCCGATCTCGAGCACGGCCACCCGCCAGGCCCCGCGCCGGGCCTCCAGCCGCACGGCGGCGGCGCGCACCCGACCGTCGTCGTCCAGCACGACGGTGGCCTCGGCGACGTCCTCGCCCAGCCGGACCAGGCGGACCCGCCGCACCTGGACGGGCCGGTGCTGCTCCGTGTGGCGCACGGGGTCGTGGGCGAGCCCGATGCGGGCGCGCTCGGCGAGCTGGTCGCGCACCTGCGGCGTCACCCAGCGGGCGAGCTGCGCGGAGGGCCGTTCGCCGCGCAGCACCTCCACGGCGGCACGCACCACCGCGCAGCACTGCGCCGTGGGGTCGGGCAGGGGCGCCGGCTCGTCCTCGCGGAGCGGTCGGCGCGGGGCGTCCGCGTCGTCGTCCCCGGGCCGCCGCACGCCCTCGGAGCCGACGCGCACCCGCCGCACCCGGGGCCCCGGGCGGGTGCTCGCCTCGGGATAGCCCGCCGGGCGGTCCCGCCGCGGCGGGGCGGAGACGCGGAGCGGGCGGTGGCCGGCGCCCTCGGCGGGGGCGGCGTCCGCAGGTGTCCCGGGGCCGGGCGTCTCCGGCGCGGGCGCACGGCGCTCGGCGGCGGTGGTCTCGGTGGGGGTGGTCGTCGCGGTCATGGTGCCCTCCGGTGGGTGCGGGTGTCGTGGGACGTCCGGGCCGTCAGGCGGGGGCGCGCAGGATCTGGCCGGGGAGGATGCGGTCCGGGTCGTCGCCGACGACGTCGCGGTTGGCCTCGTGCCACCGCGTCACCTCGCCGAGGACCTCCGCGTCGGACGGGGCGCCGCCCAGGGCGTCCCGCGCGATGTCCCACAACGTGTCGCCACGGAGCACCACGCGGGTGCCGTCGGTGTCGTCCGTCGCGTCCTGGACCGCGGAGGTGCGGGCGACGGGCGTCGCGGCGACCGTCTCCGACCGCTCCGCCGCGGGCGGGACGGCGGGGACCCCGGCGGTGTCCGCCCCGCCGGCGGCGTCCGCGGGCGCGAGGTCCTCGGAGGTGGGCTGCCAGCCGAGGTCGAGGACGACCGACGCCTCCCCGGCGGGCTCGACCGGCGGGAGGTCGGCGGCGAGGGCGGCCGTGGGGGCGAGGGCGAGACCCGCTCCGACACCCACGCCGACGGCGGAGCGGACGAGCCGCCGGACCGCGGCCGGCGCGAGGCGCTCGACGGCGGCCTCGCCCGCGCGCCAGCGGCGGCCCAGCCGTGCGGCGGCGACGCACGCGAGGGCGAGGGAGCCGCTCAGGAACAGCCACGCGGCGGCGACGAGCCCCGCGGCGAGCACCCCGAGCTCCACCCACCGGTCGACGGTGAGGCCGGTGGCGCCCGCCGACGTCACCGGCACGAGGGACGCCGTGCGCAGCACCAGCGCCGTCCCGACCACGCCGGCGACGAGGGTCAGGAGGACCAGGCGGCCGAGACCGTCGTCGTCCCGCGGGTGCCGTGGGGTGCCGCTGCTGCCGGACATCAGGTCTCCTTCGTCCTTAGCCTCGACCAAAGTTCACATCTGATGATGATGGTTGATAGCGGTTGATGGTGTCTGGTGCTCGATATTGAAGCGGACTGGTGCCGGTCTGTCTACCCGGGCATCCTGTGGGCACCGGTCGCGCGACGAGAGGAGCCTCATGACGGGCACGGGTCCGGCCAGGTGGGAGCTGCTCTTCGCCGACCTCGAGGCGCGCTTCGACGCCGAGGCGGCCGCGGAGCGCGAGGGTGCCGTGGCGGAGCTGACGCGTGCCGAGCAGGCGTCGATCCCGCTGGTCGACCGGCTGCGGGCGGCGACCGGTGCGGTGCTGCGCCTGGAGCTGCTGGACGGGGAGGGCGTCGAGGGTCGCGTGGCGAGGGTGGCGCGCACGTGGGTGCTCCTCGACGGCCAGGGAGCGCGCGGCCGGGTGCAGCACCTGGTGCCGTTGCCGGCGCTGGCCGCGGTGGTCGGGCTCGGGCTGCACGCGGCGCCGTCGCGCGCCCGGACCGACGGGCTCGGGCTCGGTCACGTGCTGCGCGGTCTGCAGCGCGACCGGGCGCGGGTGCTGGTGCGGACCGCCGGGGGGTCGGTCACCGGCCGGATCGGCCGGGTGGGCGCCGACCATCTCGACGTGGAGGAGGCGGACCGCGCGCGGCCGGTCGTGCGCACGGTGCCGTTCGGTGCCGTCCTGCGGGTCAGCGAGGCCTGACGGCGGCTCGGCTCAGAGGTCGCCCGAGGCGATCCGCTCGCGGGTGCGGGCGTACTGGTGCTCGATGTACTCCTCGAGCTTGCTGGCCTCGACCCGCCACACCTTCTTGGGGCCCACCTGGATCGCGGGCAGCTCGCCCGAGCGCACCAGGGAGTACGCCTGCGTGCTGGAGATGTTGAGCAGCTCCTGCACGTCGGCGAGGGAGAGGAACCGGCTGGTCATACGGGCATTCTGGCACAGCGATGATCGCCGTTGGCGGCGGTTGTCCACAGTGGATGCCCGAAGCACACGTGGGGTCGCCGATGATAGGTTCCGGCCGGCGCGACGCTGCGCCCCAGAACCCCGGAGGACGTCCGTGAGCACCGACCCCTTGCCGGCACCCGTCGCGGCACGACTGCGCCGCCCCACCTGGCGCGACCCCCGGCTGGTGGTCGGGGTCGTCATCGTCGCGGCTTCCGTGGCCCTCGGGTCGTGGGCCGTCTCCTCGGCGGGGCGCACGGTGCCCGTGTACGTCGCCGACGGCACGCTCACGCCCGGCGAGACCGTGGACGTGGCCCGGCTGCGCACGGTCGACGTGCGGATCGACTCGGGCACCGAGCTCTACGTGCGTGCCGACCAGGAGCTGCCGGAGTCCGTGGTGGCGCTGCGCGTGGTCGACGACGGCGAGCTCGTGGCGCGATCGGCCCTCGGGGATGCGGCCAACGTGGACGTCCGCTCCGTCTCCGTGCCCGTGGACCAGGCGATGTCCACGCGTGTCACGCCGGGCGCCGTCGTCGACCTGTGGGCGGTGCCCGAGGCGCCCGCGGGGTCCGACGCCCCCGCCGCGGACCCGTCACCGCTGGTCACGGACGTCGTCGTGGAGCAGGTGGACGAGGCCGGCACGGGGCTCGTCGTGTCCGACGGGGCGACGCTGCACGTGCTCGTCCCCGCCCCCGACCTGCCCGCGGTCCTGCGGGCGCTGGGCGACCCGGGGACCGTCACCGTGGTGCCGCAGGCCGGGACCGGCGTGTGATGGCCGCCGCGGTGACCGTGCTCTGCGCGGTGCGGGGAGCGGCCGAGACCGACGTCGTCGTCGCGCTCGGCGCGCCCGGGTCGGGGACGACGGTGACGCGCCGCTGCGGCGACCTCGCCGAGCTCCTGGGCGCCGCCGCGGCGGGAGCCGGGACCGTGGCCGTCGTGTCCGCCGACCTCGCGGGCCTGGACCGCGAGGCGGTGGGCCGGCTGCACGCCGCCGGGGTGCGGGTCGTCGCGCTCGGCGACGACGCCGCGCCGGTCGCCCGCCTGCAGGGCCTCGGGGTCGACGCCGTCGTCGAGCGGTACGACGAGGCCGTGCTGCTCTCCACCGTCCGCGACGTCGCCTCCGTGCGCACGGGTCCCGGCGGTCCGGGAGGTGGGCCCGCCGACCTCGTGCTCGGGTCCGGCGGCCCGCGCGGCCCGCGCGACCCGCTCGACGACCTGGTCGCCGGGGACGGCGGCGAGGATCTCGCGGCGGACGACGCCGGGCCGCGCCACGGCCGGGTGGTGACGGTGTGGGGGCCGGTCGGGGCGCCGGGCCGCACGACGACGGCGCTCGAGCTCGCGGCCGCGCTCGGAGGACTTGCCGGTCGACGCCGGCGGCACGGCCGGGCGCGTCGCGACGCGCCGGCGCCACGGCAGGACGCCGTGCTCCTGGTCGACGCCGACACCTACGGGGCCTCCGTGGCCGCCCGGCTGGGCCTGCTCGACGACGCGCCGGGCCTGGCCGCCGTCGCTCGGGCGGCCGGCCAGGGCGCCCTCGACCTCCCCACGCTCGCCCGCCACAGCCCGGTGGTCGAGGGCCGGCTGCGGGTGCTGACCGGGATCACGCGGGCGGCGCGGTGGCCCGAGCTGCCCGCCAGTGCCGTCGAGGTCGTGCTGGAGCGGGCCCGGGAGCTCGCCGACTGGACCGTCGTGGACTGCGGCGCGCTCCTCGAGGCCGACGAGCTGCTCATGTACGACACGCACGCCCCGCAGCGCAACGCCGCCACGTTCGCCGCGCTGCAGGCGGCGGACGTCGTGGTGGTGGTCGGGGCGGCCGACCCGGTCGGGATCCAGCGGCTCGTGCGCGGCCTGGAGGACCTGCGCGACGTGCCGGTGGCCGTCGCGGGGGAGCGGGTCGTCGTGGCGAACCGGGTGCGGTCGTCGGCGGCCGGCGCCCGTCCGGAGGGCGCCGTGCGGGACGCGCTCGCGCGGTACGCGGGCGTGGACGACGTGCATCTCGTCCCGGACGACCCCGCCGGGCTCGACGCCGCGCTGCTCGCCGGGCGCACCCTCGCGGAGGAGGCGCCGGACTCGCCGGTGACGGCGGCGTTCGAGGCGCTCGCGGGGCGCGCCCGGGCGGCGGCGTCCGCGGCCGTCTGACCGTGGTGCGAGCGGCACGGCGCCCGGGGCGGCAGACTGTGCGCATGCGCATCTATGTTCCCGTCACGCTGGACGAGCTCGAGGGTGCGGCCGTCGCCGCCGGGGGCGTGCGCTGGGACCTCCCCGCGCGCCGGGCGCACGCCGTGACGCCGGCCCTGGTGCGCGAGCTGTCCGACGACGACGACGAGACCCGCGAGTACGAGGCGTTCCTCGCCGCCGCGGACGACTCCCTGGCTCTGGTCGCCGCGCGCCGCGGCGTGCCCCCGCTGCGCGTGGTCGTCTCCCTCGACGTGCCCGACGCCTCCGTGACGGCGGCCGACGGCGCCGAGGAGCCCAGCGCGGTGGACGTCGGAGCGCTGGCCGGTGTCGCGGTCGTCGCCGTCCACGTCGACGAGCCGGAGGCCGCCGCCGACGTCCGGGCCGTCCTGGCGGCCGCAGACGAGGAGAACGACGCCGAGCGCGCGGGCGACGTCGGCGCCCTGTCCGAGGAGGCGCTGGATGCCGCGCTCCAGCGCGTGACCGACCGCGACCTGCTCTGGTACGACCCCACGGAGATCTCGCAGATCCCGCGCCCCTGAGGGCGTGAGCGGCGGCTGTCAGCCGAGGTAGACGAGCGCCTCGTCGTGCAGGTGGCCGTTGGTGGCCAGGGCGCTGCGGTGCCACGGGCCGGGGGCGCCGTCGAGGGCGGTGAAACGGCCGCCGGCCTCGGTGACGATCGGCACGAGGGCGGCCATGTCGTAGACCTCGAGCTCGGGCTCGGCGGCGACGTCGGCCGCGCCCTCGGCGACGAGCATGTACGACCAGAAGTCGCCGTAGCCGCGGGTGCGCCAGACCTGCCGGGTGAGGTCGAGGAAGCCGTTGAGCTTGCCGTGCTCCTCCCAGCCGGACAGGGAGGAGTAGGCGAACGAGGCGTCGGAGAGCGAGCTCACGCCGGACACCGCCATGCGCGACGCGGACGCGAGCGACTTGCCCGTCCAGGCGCCGGAGCCCTTCGCGGCCCACCAGCGGCGGCCGAGCGCGGGCGCGGAGACGAGGCCCATGACGACGTCCTCGCCGTCGGCCAGCGCGATGAGCGTGGCCCACACGGGCACGCCGCGGACGAAGTTCTTGGTGCCGTCGATCGGGTCGATGATCCAGCGGCGGGCGCCGCTGCCGGCGGAGCCGTACTCCTCGCCGACGATGGCGTCGCGGGTGCGCGCCCGGTGCAGCTGCGCCCGGATGAACTCCTCGGCGGACCGGTCGGCGTCGCTCACGGGGGTGTTGTCGGGCTTCGTCTCCACGCGCAGGTCGAGCGCCTTGAAGCGGGACATCGTGATGGCGTCCACCTGGTCGGCGATGACGTGGGCCAGGCGCAGGTCGTCCTCGTACGTGCGCGCGGGGCCGCTGGTCGGGCTGGGAGACGGCTGTGTGTACGGCACGGTCACACCGTAGCGGTCCGACGGCGCCGCCAGGGCCCCGGCACGCGGGCGCGAGACAGAAGCCGGGACGCGGAGGTCAGTCGCCCAGGATCTCGAGCAGCTGGGCGGTCGTGCCGCACTCGCCGAGGCGGGGGAAGAGGCGTTCGGTGGAGTGGCGGTGGTCCTCGGCGGACCGGTCGCCCATGGCGTCGGTGACGAGGGAGACGTGGTAGCCGTGCTCCTGCGCGGCACGGGCGGTGGACTCGACGCCGATGCTCGTGGCGATGCCGGTCAGCACGACCTGGGTCACGCCGCGCCGGCGCAGCTGCAGGTCGAGGTCGGTGCCGTAGAAGGCCCCCCAGTTCCGCTTGGTGACGACGATGTCCGACGCGGCGGTGTGCAGGTCGGGGGAGAGGACGTCCCAGCCCTCGGGGCGCGCGCCGCCGCGCGGGGCGTCGGTGCGGCCGGGCACGGCATCCGCGCCGTCGGGCGCCGCGGTGACGCGCACGAGGACGACGGGCAGGTCGCGGGCGCGGAAGGCGTCGGCGAGCGTCGCGCTGCGGGCGAGGACGGCGTCGGCGGGGTGCGGCTCGACGGGCATCGCGAGGATGCCGGCCTGCAGGTCGACGACGACGAGCGCGGTGCGGGGGTCCAGGGTGGTGAAGGTCATCGGGGGTTCTCTCCGGAGGTGGGGGCGGGCGGGGACGTGGGGGCGGCCGGCCGGCGCCGCAGGGAGCGGTCGGCCAGGGTGAGGACGCCGGCGGCGACGGCGCAGCCGATCATCGCCAGGGCGAGGTCGTGCAGGCCGGTGGTGGTGGGGCCGTCGGCGTAGAGGGCGGCGATCGCCGCCGTGGAGACGAGCGCGCCGACGTACATGAAGGTGCGCAGCAGCCCGGCGGCGGCGCCGACGGACGCGCTGTCCGCCTGCTGTGCGAGGGCCTTCTGGTTCGCGAGCCCGGACAGGCCCTGCATGCCGCCGATCCCGACGCCGGCGACGACGAGCACCCAGGTCGGGCTGCCGGGCTGCACGACGGCGAGGACGGCGGCGCCGACCAGCAGGGACGCCGCTCCGACCAGCAGCGCGGCCCGGACGGGCGCCCGGCGCCCTGTCGCCGACGCCACGGTGACCGCGACGACCGAGGTCGGCAGCATGAGGAGCCCGGCGGCGGCCTCGCCGAGGCCGCGGCCCTGCTCGAGCCACTGCACGTAGCCGAACATGAACGCGTACGTCGCGGTGGCCGTCAGGAGGGCGCGGGCGTACGTGAGCAGCAGCGGGCGGTTCCCGGCCAGCAGCCGCAGGTCGATGAACGGGTGGGCGGTGCGCAGCTCGTGCCGCGCGAAGCCGGCGCCCGTCACGACGGTCACGGCGAGCACCCACCACGGGGTCGCGCCGACCAGCACCAGCATGAGCGAGGTGAGCGCCGCCGCGAACAGGGCCACCCCGGCCACGTCGAGGCGCGCCGCGACGGAGGGGCGGGCGGCGCCGTCGGCGACGGTCAGGTCGGTGGTGCCCGGCACGCGGGGCAGGCGCAGCCCGCCGAGCACGAGGCATGCGACCGCGAGCGGGACGTTGACCAGGAAGAGGGTGCGCCAGCCGCCGAGCCCCACGAGGAGGCCGCCGAGCGTCGGGCCCACGATCATCACGACCTGGTTCGTCACCGCCAGGACCGTGAGGACGGCGGCGGTGCCGCGCCCCTCGCCGGACCTGTCGGTGGCGCGCCGCACCAGCGACATCGCCGCCGGGTACGCGGCACAGGTGCCCAGGCCCAGGAGGGCGCGGGCCAGCACGAGCAGGCCGAGCGTGGGCGCGAACGCGCCGAGCAGCCCGGCGACGCCCACCAGCGCGGTGCCCACCAGGTAGGGGCGGCGGGGCCCGACGAGGTCGACCACCCGGCCCACGACGGGCTGCGCCACCGCGGTGACCAGGTAGAGCGCCGTGACCAGCCAGACCGTCTGCGCCGCCGGGGCGCCGAACGCGATCCCGATGGGCACCAGGGCCACCGCGATCATCGACGAGTTGATGGGGTTGAGCAGCGAGCCCAGCGCCAGCGGCAGGGTGAGGCGGGTGTCGTAGCCCTCCGCCGCGGCGGCCGTGGCCGGGCGGGAGGAGGCGCGGTGCAGCAGCGTCACGGGCGGGCGGCCCCCCGGGGGAGGGCGGCGTCCGGGCCGTCCAGCAGCGTGCGGTCCAGGAGGGCGAGGACGGACGTGACGGCGGCGAGCTCGTCGCCGCTGAGGCGCTCCTGCAGGGCGCGGGTCAGCCACTCCTGCCCGGCCTCGCGACGGCCCTCGACGAACGCTCGGCCGTCGTCGGTGAGGGACACCACCTGGCGGCGGCCGTCGGTCGGGTCGGGGTCGCGGCGCACGAGCCCGCGCACGTCGAGGACGCCGAGGGTGGCGCCGAGCGACTGCGGCCGGACCCGCTCGGCGGCGGCGAGCGCGCTGGGAGACGCCGGGCCGTGCTTGGCCAGCCGCGAGAGCAGCGCGGTCTGCGACGGGGTCAGCTCCTGGTTGTCGCTCAGCTCGATGAACCGGCGGCGGAGCCGGCCGACGAGGGAACGCAGCTCGCGGGCGGCGGCCGCGGCCTGGGCGGGGTCGGGGGAGACGGGCACGGCTCCACCGTAGAACTCATCAGTCCAGACTGACAAGTCTTGCCTGACGAATCACCGCCGCCCGCAGCGGGCGCGCGACGTCAGTCGGCGGAGTGGCGCGCGGTCAGCAGGCGCCGGAACGAGGCGACGCGGGCCTCGCGGGCCGGGCGCTCGTCGTCGGACGACGCCGCGAGCCAGTCGTCGAGGGCGCAGTCCGGCGCGTCGGCGAGATGCGTGCAGCCCCGGGGGCACTCGGCCGCGACCTCGGCGAGGTCCTCGAACGCCTGCAGCAGGTGGTCCGTCTCGACGTGCGCCAGCCCGAACGACCGGACGCCGGGGGTGTCGACCACCCACCCGTCGTACCCGTCCTGGCCGTCGGGCCCGCCCGGCACGGGCAGCCGCAGGGCCACCGCGGACGTGGACGTGTGGCGGCCGCGCCCGGTCACGTCGTTCACGACCCCCGTGGCGCGGTCGGCGTCGGGGACGAGCGCGTTGATGAGCGTCGACTTGCCGACGCCGGAGTGCCCGACCAGCACCGACGTGCGGCCGGCCAGGCGCTCGCGGACGGTCTCGACGCTGGCCGGGTCGTCGCGCCGGGTGACGACGACCTCGACGCCGATCGGCGTGTAGAGGTCGCGCAGCGGCGCGGGGTCGGCCAGGTCGGCCTTGGTGAGGCACAGCAGCACGTCCATGCCGGCGTCGTACGCGGCGACGACGCAGCGGTCGATCATGCCCGTGCGCGGCTCGGGCTGCGCGAGCGCCGTCACGACGACGAGCTGGTCGGCGTTCGCGACGACGATCCGCTCGTACGGGTCGGTGTCGTCCGCCGTCCGGCGCAGCACCGACGACCGGTCCTGGATCCGCACGATCCGCGCCAGCGTGCCCTCCTCGCCGGAGGTGTCGCCCACGACGTCCACCCGGTCGCCCACGACGACGCGGGTGCGCGTGAGCTCGCGCGCCTTCATGGCGAGCACGGTCCGCTCGTCCGGGGTGCCGTCGTCGACGACGAGCGTGTACCGCCCGCGGTCGACGCCCGTCACCATCCCCGTGACGGCGTCGGCGTGCTCGGGCCGCTGCTTGGAGCGGGGCCGCGAGCCGCGCTTCGAGGGTCGCGCGTACTGCGCGTGCTCGTCGACGGCGCGGCGGCCCATCAGGCCTCGACCCCGCGCGCGCCGGCGTCCGCCCCGAGCATGCGGAGCCACATCGCGTCGAACCCGGGCAGCGTCTTGGCGGTGGTCCCGACGTTCTCCACCCGCACGCCGGGCACGCGCAGACCCAGGACCGCGGCCGAGGTCGCCATGCGGTGGTCGGCGTACGTGCGGAACAGCCCGCCGTGCAGGGGGCGCGGCGTGATGACGAGGCCGTCGCGCGTCTCCTCGGCCTGGCCGCCGAGGCGCGTGATCTCGGTGGCCAGCGCGGCCAACCGGTCCGTCTCGTGGCCGCGCAGGTGGGCGATGCCGCGCAGCCGGGAGGGGGAGTCGGCGAGGGCGGCGAGGACGGCGAACGTCGGGGCGAGCTCGCCCGCGGCGCGCAGGTCGAGGTCGACCCCGCGGATCTCTCCGGTGCCGGTGACGCTCACGACGTCGCCGTCCTGCCGCACGTCGGCGCCGAGCCGGGCGAACAGGTCCGGGAGCAGCCCGCCCGGCTGGGTCGTCTCCGCGGGCCAGCCCGGCACGCGCACGGTGCCTCCGCCGACCAGCGCGGCGGCCAGGAACGGGGCCGCGTTGGACAGGTCGGGCTCGACCCGCACGTCGCGCGCGGCGACCGGGCCGGGGGAGACCTGCCAGATGCCGTCGCGGGAGTCGTCCACCGTGACCCCCGCGTCGCGCAGGGTGGCCACGGTCATCGCGATGTGGGGCAGGCTCGGCAGCGTGGTGCCGATGTGCCGCAGCGTGAGGCCGCGCTCGAAGCGGGCCCCCGCGAGCAGCAGGGCGGAGACGAACTGCGAGGAGGCGGACGCGTCGACGTCCACGGCGCCGCCCGCCACCCGGCCCGTGCCGTGCACGGTGAAGGGCAGGTGCGTCGGCCGGTCGCCGTCGGCGGCCGTGACGCGCACGCCGAGGGTGCGCAGCGCCTCCAGCACGGGAAGCATCGGCCGGACGCGGGCCTCCGGGTCGCCGTCGAAGCGCACGGGCCCGTCGGCCATGGCCGCCACCGGCGGCAGGAAGCGCATGACGGTGCCGGCGAGGCCGGCGTCGACGTCCACGTCGCCCCGCAGCGGGCCGGGGGTCACGCGCAGGGTGCTCGGGTCGCCGTCCTCGTCGATCCCGGCGCCGAGGGTGCGCAGGGCGCCGATCATGAGGTCGGCGTCGCGCGAGCGCAGCGCGCCGCGCAGGGTGCCGGGGCCGTCGGCGAGCGCGGCCAGCACGAGGAGGCGGTTCGTCAGGGACTTGCTGCCCGGCACCTCGACCGTCGCGTCCAGGGGGCCCGTCGCGACCGGCGCCGTCCAGCCGTCGTCGGCCGGCCCGCCGGCGTCGGGAACGGCGGGGGCGGAGTGCGGCGGCACGGCGGCGGTCATGGCACCGAGGCTAGTTCACCGGTCGTGGCGGTCGCCGCGCGTCTCGCCCGGTCGAGGCCTCAGACCGCCTCGGCGACCTTGGCACGCAGCTTCGCGGCCTCCGCGGTCGTCGCGGCCTTGACGGTGTCCGCCTTGGCCCGGACGGTCCCGGCCTTCGCCTCCGCGACGCGGGCGGCGTGCTCGCGCGCCTGGTGCACGCGGTAGCTCACGCCCGGGCGGCCCTCGAGGTCGATGCCGGCGATCACGGCGGCGCCGACCTTGCCGAGGTCCTTGACGAAGGCGGCCGTGCGCAGGCTGCGCTCGGCGCCCTTGCTCGTGAACGGCTGGTGCGCGACGGCGAGCGGCGCGGTGAGGGCGGCCAGCGCGAGGGCCGCGGTGCGCGGGGTGCGCCCGACGGCGAGGAGCAGCCCGGCGGCGGCGGTGACGGCGCCGTGCGCGCGGACCAGCAGGCCGAGCCGGCGGTCGCTCAGCGGCTCGGCGCCGACGGCGTCCGTGACCAGCGCGGCGCCGTCGCGGGCGGCGTCCACGTGCTCGGCCGGGTGCAGGGCGGCCTGGATCCCGTCGTAGACGAACGGTGCGGCGAGGAGGGGGCGGGCGATACGGCGCAGCAGCATGGGCCCACTGTGGCAGAGGGGTCCGTGGCTTGCGCGGCGACGTGCGGGCGCGCCGCCCGGTGGCGTCGGGTGGTGTCGGGCATGGTCGGAGGGCGCTCAGGCGAGCGGCGCGCCCTCCCACCAGTCGTGGTGCGACCGCGGCGGCCGCCGCGACCCGAGCCCGTCGCGGCGGACCGTGCGGACGAGGCGCGCGCCGTAGGTGGCGACCAGCAGGAGGGCGAGGATCAGCAGGATCGTGGTCATGGCAGTAAGTCTTCGCGCAGCGCACTCCTGCCACGAGTGGCAGGAGTGCCATGATGCATCGACATCCCGCCATGATCGTGGGACGCTGGTCGCATGATCCGCAAGGTCGCCGCCGTCGTCGTGCCGGGCGTCGCGCCGTTCGAGCTCGGCGTCGCGTACGAGGTGTTCGGCATCGACCGCTCGGACACCGGCGGCCCCGCGTTCGAGTTCACCCTCTGCACGCCGCGGCCCGGGCCGGTGATGACCAAGGGCGGCTTCCCCGTGGTCGTGGAGCGCGGCCTGGACGCGCTCGACGACGCGGACCTCGTCGTCGTCGTCGCCTACGGGATCGACGAGGAGGGCGACGAGGTGCTCCCGGGCGCCTACCTCGACGCGCTGCGCGGCGCCCACGACCGGGGCGCGTGGCTGTTCGCCATCTGCTCGGGCGCGTTCGCGCTCGCCGGGGCGGGCCTGCTCGACGGGCGGCGGTGCACCACGCACTGGATGTACACGGAGCGGCTGGCGGCCGAGGTCCCCACGGCCGACGTCGACCCCGACGCCCTCTACGTGGAGGACGGTCGGGTGCTCACCAGCGCCGGCACCGCCGCGGGCATCGACGCGGCGCTGCACCTGGTGCGGTCGGAGCTCGGCGCCGAGGCGGCCCGGAGCATCGCGCGGCGCATGGTGGTGCCGCCCCAGCGGGAGGGCGGGCAGGCGCAGTTCGTCGTCGACCCGCTGCCCCGCGAGGGGGAGTCCCTCGCGGGCCTGCTCTCCTGGATGCGCGCGCACCTCGCCGAGGAGCACACAGTCCCGCGCCTGGCGCGCCGCGCGGCGCTCTCGGAGCGGACGTTCGCGCGCCGCTTCCGCCAGGAGACGGGGACGACGCCGGCCGCCTGGCTGGCGCGTCAGCGGGTGGCCCGCGCGCAGGAGCTGCTCGAGACCACCCCCGCGCCCGTCGACGAGATCGCCCGTGTCTGCGGGTTCGGGAGCGCGCCGGTGCTGCGCCACCACTTCGCCCGGCAGCTCGGCACCAGCCCCGTCGCCTACCGTCGCCGGTTCGCCGCGCCGGTCGCTTCCTGAGCTCCCCGGGGCGGGAATGCGCGGGGCCCTCCCGCGGTTGCCACCGACGTGAACACCCGCACCTCGCCGACGGCGCTCGCCGCCGTCCCCGACGCCGGACCTGAGTCCGTGCGGCTGTTCGCCGTCCCGGCCGACGCCCTGACGGCGAGCACGTCCCGCCCGGCGGCCGGCAGCAGCAGCCCGCAGACCCCGTGGATCGGAGGACCCCTCCCTGTGCCTGGACTAGGCTCGACGGTGATGACCCAGGATCTGGACCCGGCAGGCGGCGACGCGCTGCACGGGAGCACCGGGACCACCCCGGACAGCGAGGAGATCCCCGAGGACACGGAACGTGCCCCCGAGGGAGAGAGCAGCGCGGCGCGTGCCGCGCGCTTCGAGCGTGACGCGCTGCAGTACCTGGACCAGCTCTACTCCGCCGCGCTGCGCATGACGCGCAACCCCGCGGACGCCGAGGACCTGGTGCAGGAGACGTTCGCCAAGGCGTTCGCCGCGTTCCACCAGTACAAGCCGGGCACGAACCTCAAGGCCTGGCTGTACCGCATCCTCACCAACACGTTCATCAACAGCTACCGCAAGAAGCAGCGCGAGCCGCAGCAGTCCCAGGCGGAGGACGTCGAGGACTGGCAGATCGCGCGCGCCGCGTCGCACACGTCGCAGGGGTTGCGGTCGGCCGAGGCCGAGGCGCTCGACCGGCTGCCGGACTCCGACGTGAAGCGGGCGCTGCAGGAGCTGCCCGAGGACCGACGCATGGTCGTGTACTACGCGGACGTCGAGGGCTTCCCCTACAAGGAGATCGCCGAGATCATGGGTACGCCGATCGGGACGGTGATGTCCCGACTGCACCGCGGGCGCCGGCAGCTGCGCGAGCTGCTCGCCGACTACGCCGCGCAGCGCGGACTGGTCTCGGCTCGTGGAGGAGCGTCATGACCGACCCCGTCACCCCCATCCCGCACGAGCGTGCCGAGGGTGAGAACGAGTGCGAGCACGCCCTCGTCCACCTGAACGAGTACCTCGACTCCGAGATGACCCCCGAGGACGAGCAGCGGATGCGCGCGCACGTGGCGCACTGCTCCCCGTGCCTCGCGGAGCTGAGCGTCGAGGAGCTGGTCAAGCAGCTCGTCCGGCGCTCCTGCTCGGAGCGCGCGCCGGAGACCCTCCGCGTCCGCATCCACGCGCAGCTGACGGTGATGTCGACGGTCGTCTGACCGCCGGCAGGCACCGGACACGCCGAAGGGCCGGGAACCCCGCGGGGTTCCCGGCCCTTCGACGTGTCCGGCGGACGTCCCGGCCCGAGTGATCAGGCGTTGGGACGCTTGCCGTGGTTCGCGCCGTTGCCCTTGCGGCTACGACGCTTACGACCGCGCTTGCTCATGGTGGTCTCCTCACGAAGGATGGACGGGGTCGCGTCCATGATCCCACATGGCTGCCACGACCTGATCAGCCGTCGCGCCGGCGCGAGCGGGAGACGACCACCCCGGCGACGCCGAGCGCGATGGCGGCGAGAGCGGCCGCCAACCACGGCACGAGGTCCGCGCCGGTGATCGGCAGGCTGCCGAGCCCCGTCGGGGGCGCCTCGGCCCCGGGCCCGCCCGGTCCGGTGGACGGCGACGCGGTCGGCGTGCCGGCGGACGGCTCGGGGGAGGGTGACGGGGAGGGCGCCGGACCCGCGTACGAGTTGACGATCACGCAGGTGGCCTCCTGCCCGGGCTCCAGCCCGCTCAGCTCACCCGCTCCGCCGCCGAGGTCCTCCACCGCGGGCGCCGCGCCGGGGCCGTCGTCGAGCGTGCAGGCCCAGCTGCCGTGGGTCCACTCCGACTCGTCCAGGCCCGCGACCGCCGACTCGGCGAGCGAGATGCTCACCTGCGCGGGCACGGCCGTGCCGGGGACGTTCCCCGGTGCTCCGTCGGGGTTGACGATCGTCCGGCCGTCGACGGCGCCCGTGAGCACCCAGTCCTCGGGCGTGCCGTCGCCGCCCTCCACCTCCTTGACGAGGTGGAGGACGGGGTCGACGGCGCGGTTCTGCGCCTCGCACCGGACCTGCTGGCCGGGGGCCAGCGGGGCGAGCGCCGCGGAGCCGTCGTCGCGGGTGACGATCTCGGGCTCGGGGGCCGCGGGGCCGTCGACCACCGCGCACGTCCAGCCGAGCTTGTCGTACCCGGAGTCGTCCCAGCCGTTCGGCGCCTCGTCGAGCACGAACGACTCGCCGAGCCCGACCACCTGGACCGGCGCCTCCGCCCCGGGCGAGCTGCCCGGGTTGCGGAGCGTCGTGCCGGCGTCGCCCTCGCCCGACAGCGTCCAGTCGGACGGCTCGCGGTCGGTGCCACCCGACACCTGCTTGTCGAGCTGCAGCTCCGGCGGGATCGCGGTGTTGGTGACGGTGCAGGTCACGTGCTGGCCGGCGCCGAGGCCGGGGAGGGTCGCCGTGCCCGGACCGCCCGCGGTGACGGCGACGTCGGCCCCGTCGGCGTCCTGGCACGCCCAGGCCCCGAGGTCGAAACCGCCGTCGGCCTCTCCCTCGCGTGCCCACGCCTCGCCGAGCGTGATGTCCGTGCCGATGGTGACGGGGGCGGCGGCCACGTCACCGGGCTCGCCGTCGGGGTTCACGTCGTCGTCCCCGTAGGCGCCGCTGAGCGTCCAGTCCGCGTCGCTGTACCGCTCGTCGCCGCCGGCGTCCACGATCTTGTCGAGCGCGAGGCTGGGCTCGTCGGCGGTGTTGGTGATGGTGCACGTGACGCTCTCGCCGACCGTGAGCCCGGGGAGCGTGGCGGCCCCCGGCCCGTCGACGTCGAGGGCGACGTCCTCGCCCTCCGCGTCCTGGCAGGCCCAGTCGCCGGGGGTGTATCCGGTGGCGTCGAAGTCCCCGGCCGGGGCCTCGGCGAGGGCGATGTCCTCGTCGACGGCCACCTGGCCGGTGGCGGTGCCGTCGCCGGTGACGCTGCTGCTCGCGCCGGTGCCGGTGAGGGTCCAGTCCGCGGCGCGGACGTCGGGGTCGCTGGACACGACTTCCTTGGCGAGCGACAGCGTCGGGGGCACCGCCGTGTTGGTGACGGTGCAGACGACCGCCTGCCCGACCGTGAGCGCCGGGATCGTGCCCTCCGCCGACACCGCGACCGCGGACGCCGGGTCGGTGCTGGTGTCCTCGCAGGTCCAGTCGCCGGCGGTGTAGCCGCGGTCGTCGAAGTCGCCGCGGGGCGCCTCCGAGAGCGCGTACCCCGTGTTGGTGTAGACGTCCGTGACCTCGGTGTCCCCTCCCTCCGGGTCGGTGACGGTCGGCGCGACCGGGTCGACGACCTCCGTCGGCTCCGCCGCGAGGACCCAGTCCGTCGACGTGGCGGGGCCGCCGCCGGCGACCTCCTTGACCAGCTGCAGGGTCGGCTGGATCGCCGTGTTGACGATCTCGCACGAGGCGCCCTCGCCGTCCGGCAGGTCGATCTGCCCGGTGCCCAGCGGGAACGGGGCGTCGGGCTGGGAGTCCAGCGTGCACGTCCACGTCTCGCCGTTCTCGTACCCCGCGACCGTCGACTCGGTCGGCACGTAGCCGCCCGGCAGGACCGGCTGACGCTCGACGCCGCCGGCCCCGCTGACGGGCTCCTGCTCCCGCGGCGGCGTGAACGTGCCGCCGGCGGGGTCCGGGGCGACGGGGGACGTCCACGCGGCCCCGAGGGTCCACCGCTCGGCCCCCTGGGTGGTCTCCCGCCCGTCGATCGCGACGGTCTTGACCAGCTCCAGCTCCGGCTCGGCGACGTTCTCGGCGGTGCACTTGGCCCACTGCCCGGCGCTGACGGTGACGCCGCCGTTGCGACCGTCGAACTGGTCGGTGCCCCAGGTCGGGGTGCCGTCGTCCCCGACCCCGGCCGCCGTGACGCAGAGCCACGACCCGGTGGCGCCGTTGGCGGCGGCGTCGTTCCACTGACCGGTCAGCGACGGGTTCCAGCGCTGGACGTAGCTCGACGACCCGCCGGTGGTGCCCTCCTCGCCGAGGGCGTACCGGACCTCCGGCGTCACCGGGCTCGTCGCGTCCTCCCTCCCGCTGACCGCGCCCTGCGGGCCGGGGAGCGCACCCGTGGCGTCGATCGCGGACGCGCTCAGCTCCCAGTCGTCCGCCGTGGCCGGGCCGGTGCTCTCCACCCACTTCTCGAGCGTGAGCCGGGACTCGCAGGTGACGGTGTTGACGACGGTCACCGCGTTGACGAACGGGGAGGAGTCGTCGCCGGTCGGTTCCAGCCCCACGTCGCCCGTGCCCGTCGCCTCGTTCGTGCAGAGCGGAGGCAGGCCCGTGACCGTCTCACCGACGTCCACCGTCCCGCCGGGCACGAGGTTGCCGTAGGTGGTGCCGAAGTAGTGCGGTCCGTCGGGCAGGCCGACGCCGTCGCCGGAGAGCGTGAGCGCGGCGGACAGGTTCGCGATGGGCAGCACGTCGTCGGGCCCGTAGGGCCCGTCGAGGTCCTCGCCGTCGCCGTCGAGGTCGAACCACCACTGCTTGTCGACCTCGAGCATCGCCGTCTGGGTCTCGGCCTGGTTGATGATCTGGCAGGACACGATGGCGCCCTGCGGCACGTTGACGGTGAACCCCGGGCCGTCGGCGTCGTTCTCGACCGCCACGGACTCCGTCGTCCAGCTGTTCGTGCAGGCGGCGTTGTCGCCGTCCTGGAGCTCGAGCGAATAGCCGCCCACCGTGTCCTCGACGACGTGGACGTCGTCGTCGGTGTCGATCGGCTGGTTGAGCTGGAAGCTCACCGCTCCGGTGGAGCCCGTCGCCGCCTGTGCGGACGTCGCGAACTCGTCGGTGCTGCCCGACACCTTGACGATCGGGGTCGCGGCATCGGCGGCCATCTGCCAGCCGGAGGTGGCGACCGGCGCGCCGCCGCCGGCCGGCCGGACCAGCTTGGTCACGTTCACGGTGCTCGCGCACCCGCCGCTGGCGAGCGTGCGCATCGTCTGCTGCAGCGCGGTGTAGTCGCTCACCGCGAAGTAGTCGGTGTTCGCGGTCGGGCCCGAGACCGCCGCGAGGTTCGCGGGGGAGCCGGCGATGCCGCTCCCCACACCGATGGCCTGGACGGTCACCCCGGACTGCTTGACGGCGTTGGCCGAGGCGACGGCGTGCTCGAGCTCGATGAACCGCGTCGTGCTGCCCGATCCGTCGCCGTTGACGTTGTAGTAGGTCGGGAGGCCGTCGGTGATCATCACCACGACGTCGAGGCCCTGGTCCGCCAGCGTGCTGACCCCGCGGAAGCCGGCGTCCCAGTTCGTCCCGTTGTTCGTCGGGACGGTGAGTCCGGCGACCTTGTCGCGGACGGTCTGCGCCCCGGTCGTGGTCGCGACGGAGGTGAGGCCGAGGGTCGAGTTGCCCGTGCCCGACGACGGCGAGGTCGTCCCGAAGGTCTGGATCGCGACGCGCGACGGCGTCCCGGCCAGCGCGTTGACGTAGGCCGTCGCAGCAGTCTTGAGGGCGTTGACGCTGCCGGAGTTCGAGACCGAGGTCGAGACGTCGACCAGCAGAGCGACGTTCAGGCCGCACTTCACGGCGAGGGCCGGGTTGTCGGCCGAGGCCGGCATCGCCGTCCCGGAGGTGGTCTGGTTCCGGGTGGTCGCCGCCGCCACGGTGGCGGGGACGGTGTAGGCGGTGTCCGCGTAGACGGGGCCGGTCTGGTACTCGAGGGCCACGGTGCTGCGGTTCGCCGTGGTGCCCGTCGTCACCTGGTCGATCAGGGTGTAGCCGGCCGGCACGGCGGTCGCCACGGCGATGTAGCCGTACGGCGTCGCGTTCTGGCCGCCCGTCGACGCGAAGCGCGGCGCCAGGGTCACGTTGCACATCCCCGTGCCGTCCGTCGTGCAGGTCGCGCCGTCGACCAGCGCGCCCCGGGCCCCGGTGCTGGTCGCCTGGTAGAACTGGAAGGTCGCGCCGGCCAGCGGCGCGATGGTGCCGTTGGCCGCGCGGGCCCCGCCCGCCTTGATCGTGATGTTTCCCTGGTCCGCCACCGGGAGCCCCTTGCCGGGGGCGCCCACCGCCGCTGCGGCGGTCGGCGTCGCCGGTCCGAGCGGAGCGACCAGGGCGATGGCGGCGACCACGGCGAGGAGGGTCCCTGCGACCCTGCGCCGCGGGTCGGTCCTGTGCCGCTCGCCCGAGACTCGATCCATCACGCGGTTCCTCCGTCAGCCGGTCAGCCCGTCGCCCGCCCCGAGGGGCGTGGGTCGCCGGCACGCGGCGCACCCGCCTGCCTGCGATGTAACCATGGCCCTAGGGGGACCGCGAACGGTCCCCAGGGTCGGATTCCGGGGCATCCCCGATCCGGGAGGCGGTCCGCTCTGAGAGGGTGGACCCGTCCCCAGCAGCCCGAGCACCACAGGGAGCCTCATGAGCACGGAGTCGTGGGCGGTCGCCGCCCCGCAGACCATCGACGTCGAGCAGGCGACGGGGGTGACGCTCCGCCTGCAGGACGGGCGCGCCGACGTGGTCGCCGACCCGGCGGCCACCGGCGTGCGCATCGAGCTGCTCGAGGTCGGCGCGAAGCCGCTCCAGGTCGTGCGCGACGGCGACCGGCTGCGGGTCGGCTACGAGTCCTCGGTGCTCGACTCCGTGATGGCGAAGCTGCGCAACCCGCGCCAGAGCGAGCGCGCCGTGGTGCGCGTGGTCGTGCCCGCGGACGGCGCTGTCGACGTCGGCACGCTCGGTGCGGACGTCCAGGTCACGGGCGGGCGGAAGGTCGCGGTGAAGACCGTCACCGGCGCCGTCCGCGCCACCGGCACCACCGGTCCGATGTCGCTCAAGACCGTGTCGGGATCGATGTCGGCGCAGGAGCACACGGGCGACGTGACGGGCTCGAGCGCGGCGGGCTCCATCGCGCTCTCGGGCGCCCTCGCGAGGGTCTCCCTGAACACGGTGTCGGGGGCCGCCACGATCACCGCGACCCAGGCCAGCCCGATGATCACCGCGAAGACCGTCTCCGGCGCGATCGACCTGCGCCTGCCCGCCGGCACGCCCGTCAACCTCCGGGTGCGCGGGGCGTCGGGCCAGGTGGTCCTCGACGGCTCGGTGCTCCCCAGCGCGGGTGCCACCCTGGTCGTCGACCACGGCGAGCAGCCGGCCGACGGCCGCAGCGCCGCCTACCTGTCCGCGACGGTGACGTCCGCGCACGTCACCGTCGACCGTCGCTGACCACCGACGCCCACGGGCGTCGGCGAGGAGGACCGATGACCGCACCGTCCGCACCCCACGTCGCCCTGCTGGAAGACGCCTTCGGGCGCGTCGTGGGGGAGGCCCGCCGCGTGCTCCGCGGCGCCACCGCCGAGCGCCTCGCGTACCGGCCCGACCCGGACGCGAACACGGTCGCGTGGCTCCTCTGGCACCTGGCACGGGTGCAGGACGACCACGTGGCGGACGTGGCGGGCGTCGAGCAGCGCTGGACGGCGGGCGGCTGGGCCGCGAAGTTCGCGCTGCCGTTCGACCCGGCCGACACGGGGTACGGCCACACGCCGGAGCAGGTCGCGGCCGTGCGCGCCGACGCGACCCTGCTCCGCGGTTACCTCGAGGACGTGCACGCCGCGACGACGGCGTACCTGGCGACCGTCACCGCCGCCGACCTGGAGCGTGTGGTGGACACCCGTTGGGACCCGCCGGTCACGCTGGCGGTGCGCCTCGTGAGCGTCGCCGCCGACGACCTGCAGCACGTGGGGCAGGCCGCGTACGTGCGCGGCCTGGCCCAGCGGGCGGGCGCCTGAGCCCGGTCACTCGTCGGCGGGCAGCCCGAGCCAGGAGTGCCAGCCGGTGTGCAGCACGAGCCACGCCATGAGGCCGTAGCCGGCCTGCCCGGGGTAGGTCGAGCCGCTGGTCGCGAGGTCGGCCAGCCACTGCTCGTGCTGCGCCAGCGGCGTGTAGGTGTCGACGTAAGGCACCCGGCGCCGGCTGGCGACGTCGGAGAAGGCGGCGGAGAGCTCGGCGATCCGGCCGCCGTCCTCCGGTCGGCCCGGCGGCGGCCCGACGACGAACGCCGGGACCCGGCTCGCCTCGGCCACGTCGAGGATGTTCGCCAGGTTCAGCCGCGACCGGGCCACGGACAGCGACGAGGCGACGTCGTGCCGCCCGAGCGCGACCACGAGGCGGTTCTCGCAGGTGTCCTCGGGTCCGAACCGCGAGTCCGTCTCGGCCTGCCAGCGCGCGCCGAGCGCCGAGCTGGTCTCTCCCGGCACGGCGAGCGTGAACGCCATCGCGGGCCGCCCGAACCGGGTGCGCGCCATGACGCGGCCCGTCCATCCCAGGGCGCGGGCGTCCCCGACGCCCACGCTGAGCTCGTCGCCCACGACGCAGATGCGCACCTCGGTCTGGGTCACAGAGCCTTCACCGTCCAAGTCCTGTCTCGCAGTTGCGCGGCCATTCTGCCCGCGGCCCGGCCGGGTGGCGGGATCCCACGCCGGGCCGGGCCGTGCGGCGGGCCGAGGGCATGCCCCGGACGGCGTCAGAGCAGGGTGGCGCCCCAGCGCACGACGTGCTCGTCGCCGGGGGCGAGCCGCACCAGGCGCTCCCCGGTGTTGAACGCGTCGGCGACGCAGCTCATGGGCTCGGCCGCGAGCCCGAACCGCTCGTACCCGGTGATGTGGTCGGCCGAGCAGACCTGCCAGCAGTCCATCGAGCCGTCCATCCAGATCGCGGCCGTGCGCCCGTCCGGGCACCCGAGCCGCGCCCAGGAGAGGCCGGCGTCGTCGCGGGTCGCGTCGACCCACGCGTCGTCGAGGTCCAGCCCCGCCATCGACCGGGTGGCGCGCAGGTCGTACGGGCCGGCGACGGGCTCGGTTCCCGTGGGCAGCAGGCGGTCGTCGACGGTCACGTGGGTCGTGGCGTCGAGGCTCACGGTGCACGTGTCGAGCGACGCGCCGCCGGTCGAGAGCCAGGGGTGGAAGCCGACGCCGTACGGCGCGGTCCCGGCGCCCACGTTGCGCGCCCGCGTCACCACCTCCAGGCCGGCGTCGGAGACCGCGTAGCGCACCTGCAGCACGAGCTGGAACGGCCAGCCCTTCTGCGCCGGGAGCGCGAGCTCGAGGGTCACCGTGTCCTCGGCGACCTCGACCGGCGTCCACCGGTACCAGCAGACGAGCCCGTGGAGGGCCGTGCCGCGGTCGGGCTCGCTCACCGCCACCTGGTGCGGCACGCCGTCGACGACGTAGGCGCCGTCGCGCAGGCGGTTGGGCCACGGCTGGAGGACGGCGGCGTTGAAGACGGGGGCGGCCTCCTCCTCGGCGAAGGGGACGAAGACGTCGCGACCGCCGACGGCGTACTCGCGCACCATCGCACCGACCTCGGTGATGGTGGCGCGGTGCTCGCCGGCGGCGATGCGGAACTGCCGGCCCGACGGGGTGGGGACGGCGGAGGATTCAGCGGTGTTCACGCTCACACCGTAGTCGGCACGCCGGATCGGTGCGGGCGACGTAGCGTAGGGGAGCCAGATCTGACGACACGTCTCCTCGCGCGCGCGAGGGGTCCGCGCCGACGTCGACGACGGCGGTGCCACCGAACGGGGGAACGATGGAGAAGCAGGTGCTCGGCCGCACCGGCCGGCTGGTGTCGGTCGTCGGCCTGGGAACCTGGCAGCTGGGGGCGGACTGGGGCTCGGTCGACGACGACCAGGCCCGGTCGGTGCTCGATGCCGCGTTCGAGTCCGGCGTGACCTTCTTCGACACGGCGGACGTCTACGGCGACGGGCGCAGCGAGCAGACCATCGGCGCGTTCCTCGCGGACCACCGCGACGACGGGCTCACCGTGGCCACGAAGATGGGCCGCCGGATGGACCAGGTGCCGGAGAACTACGTGCTGGCGAACTTCCGCGAGTGGACCGACCGGTCGCGCCGCAACCTCGGCGTCGAGACGCTGGACCTCGTCCAGCTGCACTGCCCGCCCACCGCCGTGTACTCGGACGACGAGGTCTTCGACGCGCTCGACACGCTCGTCGCCGACGGCGTGACGGCCGCGTACGGCGTCTCGGTCGAGACGGTCGACGAGGCGCTCACCGCCATCGCGCGGCCGGGCGTCGCCACGGTGCAGATCATCCTCAACGCGTTCCGCCTCAAGCCGCTCGAGCAGGTGCTCCCCGCGGCGTCCGCGGCCGGCGTGGGGGTCATCGCGCGGGTGCCCCTCGCGTCCGGCCTCCTGTCGGGCCGGTACACGCACGAGACCACGTTCTCCGAGGACGACCACCGCACGTTCAACCGCGAGGGCAAGGCCTTCGACGTCGGGGAGACCTTCGCGGGCGTCCCGTTCGACGTCGGGGTCGACGCCGCCGCACGGTTCACGGAGCTCGCGGGCTCCGCCGCGGGGCAGGACCTCACGCCCGCCCAGGCGGCCATCGCCTGGGTCTGGCAGCAGCCCGGCGTCTCGACCGTCATCCCCGGCGCGCGCAGCGCCGAGCAGGCGCGGCTCAACGCGGCCGCCGGCTCCGCCGAGGTGCTCGGGCCGCTGTTCACCTCCGGCGTGCGCGAGATCTACGACGAGGCGATCAAGGAGCACGTGCACGACAGGTGGTGAGGCGGAGGTCCCGCCGGACCTCGCCGCCGCACCGGACGTCGCAGCACGAAGGGCGCCCCTCCACCCGCAGGTGGAGGGGCGCCCTTCGTCGTCCCCGTGCGCGGCGCGTCAGACGCGGTCGAAGGCCTGCGCGAGCAGGACCTCCTGCTGCTCCTTGTGCCGCTTGGCCGTGCCGGGCGCGGTGGCGGCGGACGCCGGGCGGGACGCGACGCGCACGCGCGGCATGTCCTCCGGGAAGGCCAGGTGGAGGAAGGACCAGGCGCCCTGGTTCTCCGGCTCGTCCTGGACCCACACGACCTCGGCGCCCGGGTACTGCGCGAGCTGCGCGCGGATCTGCTCCTCCGGGAACGGGTAGAGCTGCTCCAGGCGCACCAGGGCGGTGCGGGTGTCCTCGCGGCGGGTCCGCTCGGCGAGCAGGTCGTAGTACACGCGGCCCGTGCTCAGCAGCACGCGGTCCACCTGCGCGGCGTCCACGGTCGGGTCCGGCAGGACCGGCTCGAACGTGCCCGTCGTGAAGTCCTCCACGCTGGAGGCCGCGGCCTTGAGGCGCAGCAGCTGCTTCGGCGTGAAGACGACCAGCGGGCGGCGCGGGCGGGCGTACGCCTGCTGACGCAGCAGGTGGAAGTACGACGCCGGCGTGGACGGCTGCGCGACGGTCATGTTGTTCTCGGCCGCGAGCTGCAGGAAGCGCTCGATGCGGGCGGACGAGTGGTCCGGCCCCTGGCCCTCGTAGCCGTGCGGCAGCAGCATGACCAGCGACGAGCTCTGGCCCCACTTCTGCTCGGCCGACGAGATGAACTCGTCGATGACCGTCTGGGCGCCGTTGACGAAGTCGCCGAACTGCGCCTCCCAGAGCACCAGGGCGTCCGGGCGCTCCACGGAGTAGCCGTACTCGAAGCCGAGGGCCGCGTACTCGCTGAGCGAGGAGTCGTACACCCAGAACTTCGCCTGGTCGCCCGCCAGGTACAGCAGCGGGGTCCACTCGGCGCCCGTGTTGCGGTCGTGGAGCACGGCGTGGCGCTGCACGAACGTGCCGCGGCGCGAGTCCTGCCCGGCGAGGCGCACCGGGGTGCCCTCCATGAGCAGCGACCCGAAGGCGGCGAGCTCGCCGAAGCCCCAGTCGATGCCACCCTCCTTGGCCATGAGCTGGCGCTTCTCCAGCATCTGGGCCAGCTTCGGGTGCACGGTGAAGCCCTCGGGGGCCGACACCTGGACGGCGCCGACGCGCTCGAGCACGGCGTGCGGCACGGCCGTCTGCCAGCCCACCATGTCGCCGGCGCCCTCGCGCTGCGACTCGGGCCGCTCGAGGCCGAGGATCTCGTCGTCGCCGTCGGGCGTCGTGGCCGCGCCCGCCGACTTGGTCTCGGTGAAGACCCGCTCGAGCTGGGACTGGTAGTCCTGCAGCGCCTGCTCGGCCTCCTCGACCGTGATGTCGCCGCGCGCCACGAGGTTCTTCGTGTAGAGCTTGCGCACCGACTGCTTGGCCTCGATGAGGTTGTACATCAGCGGCTGCGTCATCGAGGGGTCGTCGCCCTCGTTGTGGCCGCGGCGGCGGTAGCAGACCATGTCGATGATGACGTCGCGGTCGAACTGCTCGCGGTAGGCGAAGGCGAGCTCGGCCACGCGCACGCAGGCCTCGGGGTCGTCGCCGTTCACGTGGAAGACGGGGACCTGGTAGCCCTTGGCGACGTCGGTCGCGTAGGTGGTGGAGCGCGACGACGACGGTCCGGTGGTGAAGCCCACCTGGTTGTTGATGATCACGTGGATCGTGCCGCCGGTGCGGTAGCCGCGCAGCTGCGCGAGGTTGAGCACCTCGGGGACCACGCCCTGGCCCGCGAAGGCCGCGTCGCCGTGGATGAGGATCGGCAGGACGGAGAACCCGTCGCCGCCCAGGTCGATGCGGTCCTGCTTGGCGCGCACGATGCCCTCGAGCACCGGGTCGACCGCCTCGAGGTGGGACGGGTTCGCCGCGAGGTAGACCTTCGTGGTCGCGCCGGTCTCGGCCGTGAAGACGCCCTCGGTGCCGAGGTGGTACTTCACGTCGCCGGAGCCCTGCACGCTCTTCGGGTCGAGCTGGCCCTCGAACTCCTTGAAGATCTGGCCGTAGCTCTTGCCCGCGATGTTCGCCAGCACGTTGAGGCGGCCGCGGTGCGCCATGCCGATGCCGACCTCGTCGAGCCCGCCCTCGGCGGCCTTCGACAGGATGGCGTCCAGCAGCGGGATGACGGACTCGCCGCCCTCGAGCGAGAAGCGCTTCTGGCCGACGTACTTGGTCTGCAGGAAGGTCTCGAACGCCTCGGCGGAGTTCAGGCGGCGCAGGATGCGCAGCTGGTCCTCGCGCGGCGTGCGGGCGTAGCCCGACTCGAGCCGCTCCTGCAGCCACCTGCGCTGGGCCGGGTCGGCGATGTGCATGTACTCGACGCCGATGGTGCGGCAGTACGAGTCGCGCAGCAGGCCGAGGATGTCGCGCAGCGTGTCCTTGGTCTTGCCGCCGAAGCCGCCCGTCGGGAAGCGGCGGTCCAGGTCCCACAGCGTCATGCCGTGGTTCTGGATGTCCAGGTCGGGGTGCTTGCGCTGGCGGTAGGCGAGCGGGTCGGTCTCCGCCATGAGGTGGCCGCGCGAGCGGTAGGAGTGGACCAGCTCGGCGATGCGGGCCGGCTTGGCGGCCTCGACGTCGGCGTCCACCGTGTTGTCGCGCACCCACCGGACCGGCTCGTACGGCACCCGCAGGGCCGCGAAGACGCGGTCGTAGAAGCCGTCGAGGCCGAGCAGCTTGCCCGCGAGGACCTTGAGGAACTCGCCGGACTGCGCGCCCTGGATGATGCGGTGGTCGTAGGTCGACGTGATCGTCATGACCTTCGAGATCGCCATGCGGGCCAGCTGCTCCTCGGACGCGCCCGCGAACTCCGCGGGGTAGTCCATGGCGCCGACGCCGATGATCGTGCCCTGGCCGGCCATGAGGCGCGGCACGGAGTGCACGGTGCCGATGCCGCCCGGGTTGGTCAGCGAGATCGTGGTGCCGGCGAAGTCGTCCATGCCGAGCTTGCCGCCGCGCGCCTTGCGCACGAGGTCCTCGTACGCGGCCCAGAAGCCGGCGAAGTCGAGCTCCTCGGCCTTCTTGACGCTCGGCACCAGGAGCTGGCGCGAGCCGTCGGGCTTGGCGAGGTCGATCGCGAGGCCGAAGCCGACGTGCGCGGGGTGCACCACGTGCGGCTTGCCGTCGATGCTCTCGTAGTGCGCGTTCATCACCGGCATGTCGGACAGCGCCTCGACGAGGGCGAAGCCGATGAGGTGCGTGAACGAGATCTTGCCGCCGCGGCCGCGGGCCAGGTGGTTGTTGATGACGATCCGGTTGTCCACCATGAGCTTGGCGGGCACGGCACGCACCGACGTGGCGGTCGGGACCTCGATCGAGGCCTCCATGTTGGTGACGACGCGGGCCGCGGGGCCGCGCAGCTTCTGCACGTCGTCGGTGGCGTCGTCCTCGGCGGTCTTCGGCGAGGCCTTCGCGACCTCCGCGTAGGGCGCCGTGGCCGGGAGGGCCTCGGCGACGGGGCGGACCGCGCTCACCTCGGGGTCGGCCGGGACGGGTGCCGCCTTCGCGGCCTTGCTGGCCGCCTTCGCGGCCTCGGCCGCGGCGGTGCCGGACCCGCTCGCGGGGGTGGGGGCCGCCTGGGGCGCCGCGGGCGCTGCCGGGGCGGGAGCCTGCGTCACCGGGGCCGCGGGCTGCGCGGGCGCCGCGTCGGCCGCGGCGCCGTCGTGCTCGCCGGGCTCGTAGTCGGCGAAGAAGTCCCACCACGCGGGGTCCACCGCGTTCTTGTCCTTGAGGTACTGCTCGTAGAGCTCGTCGACAAGCCATTCGTTGGCTCCGAACGCGCTCGCCACGCTGATCGACTCTGACCCGTCCTTCGGGGACACCACGCGCGGATCGCCCACTTTCACACCGTTGCAACTCGTTCGACCGGAAAATACGCACGGCGGTGCCGCACGCAGGTCCCAGCCTATGCCCTTCGCGGCGTGTCGCCGGGGAGGCCGAGCGGCGTCAGACGGCCGTTCCGGGGCCCCCGGGGCGGCATCGTGACCGTCCGGTAATGCGGGGGGCAACGGCTCCTCGGGTCGACCCGATGACTCCGTTGTCCGGCGTCATGGGCGGACCAGGCCTGGCACGACGTGACGGACGAGTGTGAGCAACGTCACGCCGTGACGGCGGCCGGTGCGCGGGGCGACGGTCAGTCGTCGGACTCGGTCGTGACGCCGGGTGCGGGCCGGGCCTGGGCGGGGAGCGTGACACGCATCGTCGCGCCGCGGGCGGTGTCGGCGACCTCGACGTGCCCGCCGTGCAGGTCGACGGCCCAGCGGACGATCGCCAGGCCGATGCCGGTGCCGCCGCTCGCCATCCCGGCGGGCGGCGCGGCGTGCGGCCGGCCGGCGGCCGCGCCGCTGGCGAACCGCTCGAAGATGCGGCCGCGGTCCTCGGGGGCGATGCCGGGTCCCTCGTCGCTCACCTCGAGGACGACGTCGTCGTCCACGGGGTAGGCGTCCAGCCGCACCGTGCCGGCGTGCGGCGAGTGCCGGATCGCGTTCTGCAGCAGGTTGGTGACCACCTGGCGCAGGCGCTCCACGTCGCCCTCGAGCGTGAGGTCCGGGGGAGTGACGTCCACGACGTAGCTCAGGCCCTTGGCGGCGTCGACCATCGACATCGCCTGCGCCGTCTCCTCGAGGAAGTCGCCCACCGAGAACTCGCTCAGCACGAGGGCGGACGCCCCGGCCTCCACGCGCGACAGGTCC
Organism: Isoptericola sp. NPDC057653; assembly: GCF_042799955.1. Classification (NCBI taxonomy): domain Bacteria; kingdom Bacillati; phylum Actinomycetota; class Actinomycetes; order Micrococcales; family Promicromonosporaceae; genus Isoptericola; species Isoptericola sp. NPDC057653. The sequence continues at coordinate 312,714 of NZ_JBHVHP010000004.1, forward strand.
AGCAGGTACGTGACGAGCCGGGTGAGCCGCTCCGTCTGCTCCAGCGACAGCTCGAGCGCCGACGGCGTCGGCTCGGTGACGCCGTCCACCATGTTCTCCAGCTGTGCCTGCAGCGCCGCGACGGGCGTGCGCAGCTCGTGGGAGACGTTGGCGATGAGCTCGCGGCGCACGCGGTCGGAGGCGTCCAGGTCGGCCGCCATGACGTTGAACGCCTCGGCGAGCTGGCCCACCTCGTCGCGGCTCGTGGCGCGCACGCGGATCGAGTAGTCGCCCGCCGCCATCGCCTGCACGGCCGCCGTCATGTCCCGCAGCGGCGACGTCATGCCGCGGGCGAGGAGCTGCACGATGACCAGCGACAGGAAGATCGCCAGGGGGAGCGTGCGCGTGGGGCCGAGCTCGTTCTGCAGGCCGATCCACGTGATGAGGACGGCGAACGTCACCGTCGCGACGACCAGCACGCCCAGCTTCGTCTTGAGCGACCGCAGCGGGTCGAGCGGGCGGACGTCGGGCAGCCGGTGGTGCTCCTTGCGCCGCGGCGGGGGACCGGGCCTGTCGTCCGGTCCGCCGGGGCCGGCGTCCATCAGGACTCCGGCGGCTCGAAGGCGTAGCCGACGCCGTGCACGGTGCGGATCAGGTCGGGCCCGAGCTTGCGGCGCAGCGCCTTGATGTGCGAGTCCACGGTGCGGGTGCCGCTCGCGTCGGCCCAGTCCCACACTTCGGCCAGGAGCCGCTCACGCGTCTGCACCGTCTTGGGGGAGCTGGCGAGCATGACCAGGAGCTCGAACTCGGTGGGCGTCAGGTGCACCTCGTCGCCCCCGCGGTGCACGCGCCGCTGCGCCCGGTCGATCGTGACGTCGCCCATGACCATCGGCGGGTCGGCGGGCGTCGTGACGGCGGCCTGCTGGGCGCGCTCGACGCGACGCAGCAGCGCCTTGACGCGGGCCACGAGCTCACGCATGGAGAACGGCTTGGTCATGTAGTCGTCCGCGCCGACGCCGAGGCCCACCAGCATGTCGGTCTCGTCGTCCCGGGCGGTGAGCATGAGGATCGGGATCGGGTGGTCCGCCTGGATGCGGCGGGTGACCTCGAGTCCGTCGATGCCGGGCAGCATGACGTCCAGCACGATCGCGTCCGGGTGGAGGCGGGAGGCGGCGTCCACGCCGGCGAGGCCGTCGCGCGCCACCTCGACGCGCCAGCCCTCGGCGGACAGCCGCTGCGCGATGGCGGCCGCGATCGCTGGCTCGTCCTCGACGACGAGCACGGTGGCGTTCTGCTGGCCCGACGTGCCCGAGGTGCCCGGGGTGCTCGGAGGGGTCGCGGTGGTCATGGTGCCATCTTGCACCGCGAGCCTGGGGGAGCGCTGTACACACGCTGTCCGGGGTGGACGCCGACTCGCCCGGGGCCGGCCGCCGGATAGCATCGAGCACGATGGACGAGAGCCGATATAGCGCGCGGCCGCCCGCGCCGATCCGTCTGGCCACCCCGCCGCCGCACCGTTCGGTGCCGCCGCGCCGCACCCTCCGGAGCCGCTCGTGCTGAGCGACGTGCTCATGATCGTGCTGGGCGTCGCGCTCACTGCGGGCACCGCGGTGTTCGTGGCCAGCGAGTTCTCCCTCGTGACCCTCGACCCGGCCGTCCTCGGGGCCGACGACGAGGAGGGCGACAGTCCGCGGCCCGGCGGCGACACGACGACCGCGCGCCCGTCGGACCGGCGGGACCGGGCCGTGCGCGCCGGGCTCAAGCACCTGTCGACGGAGCTGAGCTCCGCCCAGGTCGGCATCACCATCACGACGATCCTGCTGGGCTACACCGCCCAGCCGGCGCTGCTGTCCCTGTTCTCCGACGCGTTCGCCGCCACGGCGATGGGGCAGGGCGTGGCCGGCGTGCTCGCGGTCGTGCTGGCGCTCGTGGTCGTCAACGCGTTCTCGATGCTGTTCGGCGAGCTGATCCCGAAGAACTTCGCGCTGTCCGCCCCGCACGCGACGGCGCGGCTCGTGGTCCCCGTGCAGCGCGTCTTCACGATGCTGTTCCGGCCCCTGATCGTCGTCCTCAACGGGTCGGCCAACGCGCTGCTGCGGCGGGTCGGGGTGGAGCCGCGCGAGGAGCTCTCCGGGGCCCGCTCGTCGTCGGAGCTGCTGTCGCTGGTACGCCGCTCGGCGCAGGAGGGCACGCTCGACCAGTCGGTCGCGACCCTCCTGACCAACTCCCTCGAGCTCGACGAGCTCTCCGCGCGCGACGTCATGACCGACCGGATGCGCATGGCCGTCGTCGAGCGGGACACCACCGCGGCGGAGGTGGTCGCCCTCGCCCGCCGCACCGGCCACTCGCGGTTCCCCGTGATCGGCGAGGACCGGGACGACGTCGTGGGCCTGGTGCACCTGCGCCGCGCCGTCGGCGTCCCGCACGACCGGCGCGGTGAGGTGCCCGCCGCCGCGCTCATGGTCGACGCGCCCCGCGTCCCCGAGACGGTGCGGCTCGGCCCGCTCCTCGTGGAGCTGCGCGGGCTGGGCCTGCAGATGGCCGTCGTCGTGGACGAGTACGGGGGCACGTCGGGGATCGTCACGCTGGAGGACGTCGTGGAGGAGCTCGTGGGCGACGTCGCGGACGAGCACGACCCCCGCCGGGCCGGCGTCGTGCGCGGTACCGACGGCTCGTGGGTCGTGCCGGGCGTGCTGCGCCCCGACGAGCTCGAGGAGCGCACGGGCCTGGTGGTCCCCGAGGGTCCGGCATACGAGACGCTCGGCGGGCTCGTCATGGCCGAGCTGGGCCGCGTCCCCGAGCGGGGCGACGAGGTCCGCTGCGGCGACGTGCTGCTGCGGGTCGAGGCGATGGACGGGCGTCGCGTGGAGCGCCTGCGCGTCCTCGCCGACCCGCCCGACGACGACGCCGACGACGCGCGGGGGGAGGGCCGATGACCACCGGGACCGCCCTGCTGCTCGGCGTGCTGCTGCTCGCCGGCAACGCCTTCTTCGTCGGCGCCGAGTTCGCCGTCATCTCCGCGCGCCGCAGCGCGATGGAGCCGCGGGCCGAGGCCGGCGACCGCCGCGCCCGCACCGCCCTGTGGGCCATGGAGCACGTGTCCCTGATGCTCGCCTGCGCGCAGCTGGGCGTCACGGTCTGCTCCACCGGCCTGGGCATCGTGGCCGAGCCCGCGCTGGCGCACCTGCTCGAGGTGCCGTTCGAGGCCGTCGGGGTGCCGGTGGCCCTGCTGCACCCCGTCTCGCTGGTCCTCGCGCTCGCGATCGTCGTGTACCTGCACGTGGTGCTCGGCGAGATGGTGCCCAAGAACCTCGCCGTCGCCGGCCCCGAGACCGCGGCCCTCTGGTTCGCGCCGCCGCTGGTGCTGCTGGGCCGGGCTGTGCGCCCGGTGATCTCCGCGCTCAACTGGGTCGCCAACCACGCGGTGCGCCTCGCGGGCGTCGAGCCCAAGGACGAGGTCGCCTCCGCGTTCACCGCGCAGGAGGTCCAGTCGATCGTGGAGCACTCCCAGGCCGAGGGCGTGCTCCGCGACGAGCAGGGGCTGCTCGCCGGCGCGATCGAGTTCTCGTCGCGGACCGCCGGGGACGTCATGGTCGCCCTCGACGAGCTCGTGGTGGTGGGGCCCGAGACCACGCCGGACGACGTCGAGCACCTCGTGGCACGCACCGGCTACAGCCGCTTCCCCGTGCGAGGCGACGCGGACGACGACGACGCCGACCGCACGGGCGGCGCCCTGCGGGGCTACCTGCACCTCAAGGACGTGCTCTACGCGGCGGACGGCGACCGCTACCTGCCCGTCCCGGCGTGGCGCGTGCGCGCGCTCGCGTCCGTGCGGCCGGGCGACGAGGTGGAGGACGCCCTGCGCGCCATGCAGCGCTCCGGGTCCCACCTCGCGCGCGTCGAGGGGCCGGACGGGGTGCTCGGCGTCGTGTTCCTCGAGGACATCCTCGAAGAGCTCGTCGGCGAGGTCCGGGACGCGATGCAGCGGCGACCCTGACCAGGGTGGACACCCTCCCACCCGAGAGGGCGCGCGCCGCGGGCAACCACGGGGCGGACCGGGACTTGGCGGGGGAGCGCGACCCCGTTATGGTTCCGTGACGGATCGCCCTTGCGGCCGCGTGCGGGACACGCGGCGACGGGCGGTCCGTGTTCGGGTCCGGAGACCCGGGCGGCCACGGCGGCCGTCCCGGTACGAGCGCGGAGGTGCTGTGGAGGCGACGTCGCAGGGTGACGCAGCCGCGCCGCGCTCACGCCGGGAGATCCGGGAGGCCGAGCTCGCCCGCGCCGGCAAGAAGCCTCGCAAGCGCTCGTCGTCCTCGCGCGGCGACGGGCGGCACGCCGCCCCCGCCGGCCACGCCTGGGTCACGCGCCTGACCGTCCTCGGCTCGCTCGCCGCGGCCACCATCGCCGCGCCCCTCGTCACCGACGCGCAGGCCAGCCACGGCGGCACCCCGTTCGACCTCGACACGCAGCCGACCGGCCCCTCCACCCTCGCCCTCCTCGAGCAGGGGGTGGACACCCCCCGCACGTCCAGCGCGATCGCCGCCGCGCCCCGCGACGTGCGCGTCGAGGCCTCCGCCGCCAGCCGGAGCGCGGAGCGCAGCCCGATGCCGGACTGCGACGCCGACGCTCCGATCGACGGCACCAACGGCCAGCTGGCCGACCACTCCCTCTGCAACATCTGGCAGGACGGCGAGAAGCTCCGGGCCGACGCCGCCGTCGCCCTCAGCGGCCTCAACGACGCCTTCCGCGCCCGCTTCGGCCGCGACCTGTGCCTCGTCGCCAGCTACCGCTCGCTGTCCACCCAGTACGCCGTCAAGGCCAGCCGCGGGTACCTCGCGGCGCAGCCCGGCTCGTCGATGCACGGCTGGGGGCTCGCCGTCGACCTGTGCGGGCAGGAGTACCGCACCAGCGACGTCTACGGCTGGTTGTGGGAGAACGGCCCCGCCTACGGCTGGGAGAACCCGCCGTGGGCGCAGCGTGGTGGCTCCGGCAACTACGAGCCCTGGCACTTCGAGTACCGGCCGGGCGTCGAGGAAGTCTCCGTCTGGCACTGAGCGCGCCGCTCCGGTTCTGAGCGGTGTCGTGGCGGGGTTCGCGGGGCGGCCGATGACCTTCGCGCGTCGCGTTCACGCGCCCCAGCGGGCGCTCCACTTCGGGAGGATACGACCGCGCGACGGACCTCGACCGCCCCGCTCGTCCGGAAACGCGTGGTCGCGTCCCGCTGTCGCACCGGGCGCGCCGCGTCGGGAGGGCGAGGGTGCCTCGACCGTCGCGACCGTCGCGACCGTCGCGATCGCGCCGACCGGCCGTCAGGTGGTGATGGTGGTGTTGCCGCCGAAGTCGTCGCGGAAGCGCGGGCCCTGGGCGGCGAGCTCCTGCGCGTACGCGGCGGACCAGCCGCGGAACGGGTCCACGGCGAGGGACTCGTTGGAGAACCGGCGGTCGTCGGTGAGCTCCGTGACGCAGAAGTCGGGGATCTGCAGGTCGGTGACCGGGCCCGAGCGCTCGCACTCCGCCACGACCAGGGGCGCGTTGGCACCGCCGAAGACGTCGATCGACCAGCCGTCGGCGCCGAGCCAGGCCGCGTAGCGGGTCTTGATGACCTGGGCGCCGCCGCGGCGCACCAGCTCGACGCCGACCAGCGGGTCCAGCTGGCGCTCGGCCTCGTACCGGGTGCCGCCCACGGACGGGCCCTTGACCGTGACGGCGGCGAAGTCGACGCGGGACCCGTACAGCTCCAGCACGTCGCGCGCGTCGCTGTCCGCGCCCAGCCGGGCCTCGACGCCCGTGGCCTGTACGCGCACCCGCAGCGCGTACCCGCCGTCGGAGAGGAAGTAGGACTGCACGATGAGGGCGGGCGCGTCGCGCAGCGCGTCGGGGAGCTCGCGGACGAAGAACCGGCGCTCGAACTCGAAGTCGGAGTAGTCGGCGGACATGCCGTCGAGCCTAGTGCGCCGCGGTGACGTGGCCGACCGCCCGACCGCCCGGTCGCCCGCGCCGCGGCACGACGGCTCGCCGGGCGGCTCAGCGGCGGCGGGCGCGCAGCACGCCGGTCCGCATCGGCAGGACGAACTCGCCCCGCGCAGTCTCCGGCCGGTCCGCGAGGTAGGCGCGGATCCGCCCGGTGGTCCCCGCCCGCTCAGCCTCCGGCATGACGAGCACGCCGGCGCGCGTCGCGAGCGTGGCGACCAGGGAGCCCGCGGTGCGGCGCTGCTCGTGGGGCAGCTCCGCACGCTCGGGCGGGTCGAACGGCGCCACGTCCGGTCCGGGCATCAGGTCGGACGTCGCCGCCCGCCAGGCCGCGGGCGTGTCGCGCGGCCCGACCACGGCGCTCCCCGCCACACGGGCGAGCCCCGCCACCCACCCGACGCCGTCGTCCAGGAGGTTCCACAGGCCGGCGAGGACGCCGCCGGGGACGAGCACGCGCGCGATCTCCGGGCCCGCGGCCGCCATGTCGAACCAGTGCAGGGCGTTGCCGGCCAGCACGGCGTCGACGGAACCGTCCGGCAGCGGGATCTCCTCGGCGCTGCCGGGCAGGGCGCGGGCGCCGGGGGAGGACCGTCGCAGCTCCCCCAGCATGGCGGGGTCGGGCTCGACGGCGACGACCTCCGCGCCGGGGACGACCGCCGGGTCGAGCAGCATGGCGGTGAGCTTGCCGGTCCCGGCGCCGAGATCGAGCACGCGCGGGCCGGGCGCGGGCTCGAGGGCCCAGCGCACCGCCGCCCGTGCGTAGTCCGGGCGGTGCGCCGCATAGGCGCCGGCGGCCCCGCCGAACGACGAGGCGGGGCCGGCCGGCGCCTGCCCGCCGACCGTCACGACGTCGCGGGCGGTACCTCGCGGCGCTCGGGACCCACGTACGCCGACAGCGGGCGGATGAGGGCGTTGGCGGCCTGCTGCTCCATCACGTGCGCCGTCCAGCCCGTGACGCGGGCCGCGACGAACAGCGGCGTGAACGTGGCCGTGTCGAACCCCATGAGGTGGTACGCCGGGCCCGATGGGTAGTCGAGGTTCGGGTAGATGCCCTTGCGCGCCACGAACTCGGACTCGAGCGCGTCGTAGAGGGCACCCAGGTCGGCGCGGTCGTAGTGCTCGACCAGCGTGTCGAGGGCGGCCTTCATGGTCGGCACGCGGGAGTCGCCGTGCTTGTAGACGCGGTGCCCGAAGCCCATGATCTTGCGCTTCTCGGCGAGGGCGTCGTCGAGCCACGCCGCCGCCCGGTCGGCCGAGCCGATCTCGGCCAGCGTCTCCATGACGGCCTCGTTGGCGCCGCCGTGCAGCGGGCCCTTGAGCGCGGCCACCGCGCCCACGACGGCGGAGTGCAGGTCGCTCAGGGTGGACGTGATGACCCGCGCCGTGAACGTGGAGGCGTTGAAGGAGTGCTCCGCGTACAGGGTCATCGAGCGGCTGAACGCGTCGGCGACCACGGGGTCCGCCTCGGCCTCGAAGGTCGTCCAGAGGAAGTTCGCGGCGTAGTCGAGGTCGTCGCGCGGGGCCACCGGCTCCAGGCCGCGGCGCCGGCGCTGCCCGTAGGCGACGACCGCGGGGAGCGCGGCGAAGAGGCGCACGCTGCGGGCGAGGTTGACCTCGGGGTCCGCGGCGGCCTCCAGGGCGGTGAGCCCAGCGGCCTCCCGCGCGCCGATCACGCTGACCGCGGTGCGCAGCTCGTCCATGGGGTGCGCCGTGACCGGCAGCAGGTCGATCGCCGCGCGCACGTCGTCGGCGAGGGGCCGGTGCTCCCGCTCGGTGGCGCGCAGGCCCGCGAGCTCGTCGGACGTGGGCAGCTCGCCGTGCCACAGCAGCCAGGCGACGGCCTCGAACGGCTGGGTGGCCGCGAGGTCCTGCACCGGGTAGCCCCGGTACAGCAGGGAGTTCGTCTCGGGGTCCACCTTGGAGATGGCCGTGACGTCGGCGACCACCCCCGCCAGCCCGCGGCGGACCTCCCGCTCGGACCCGGTGTGCTCTGTCATCGATGCTCCTTTGCTGCGATGGTGCGGCGGTCAGCCGTGCAGGTTGTCGTCCAGGGTGAAGTCGAAGACGCCGGTGTCGAACGACGAGTAGCCGGCGTAGTCCACGAGCTCGTACAGCCGGGCCCGGGTCTGCATGTGCTCGACCTGCCCCGCGAGCGAGCCCTCGGCCCGCAGGGCGTCCAGGCCGCGCTCGGCCGCGCCCATCGCGAGGCGCAGCAGCGAGACCGGGTAGATCACGAGCGCCACGCCGGCGTCGGACAGCTGCCGGGTGGTGAACAGCTCGGACTTGCCGAACTCGGTCATGTTGGCGAGCACGGGGACGTCGACGGCGCTCGCGACGGCCTCGAACTCCGCGAGGTCGCGCATGGCCTCGGGGAAGATCGCGTCCGCCCCGGCGTCGACCAGGGCCTTGGCCCGGTCGATCGCCGTCGCCAGGCCCGCGACGGCCCGCACGTCGGTGCGCGCCATCACCAGCAGGTTCTCGTCCCGGCGGGCGGCGACCGCCGCGCGCACGCGCTGCAGCGCCGTCGGCTCGTCCACCACCTGCTTGCCGTCCAGGTGACCGCAGCGCTTGGGGTTCACCTGGTCCTCGATGTGCATGCCGGCGACGCCCGCGTCTTCCATCGCCTGCACGGTGCGCGCGACGTTCATCGCCTCGCCGAACCCGGTGTCCGCGTCCACGAGCGTCGGCAGGTCGGTCATCCGGGCGACCTGGCCGGCCCGGCCGGCGACCTCGGTGAGCGTCGTCAGGCCGACGTCGGGCAGCCCCAGGTCGGCGGCGACGACGGCGCCCGAGACGTACACGCCGTCGAACCCCTTGTCCTGGATCAGCCGCGCCGCGAGCGGGTTGAACGCGCCCGGGAGCTGCAGCAGCTCGCCCGAGCGCAGGCGCTCGCGGAACGCCGCGCGCTTGGCGGCGGGGGTGGTGGACGAGTAGAGCACGGCGGGTCCCCTCCGGGTCCTCAGAAGATGCCGGGCGCGACGGGGTGCGCCGCCAGCGCGTCGGCGAGCGGGGTGACGGTGAGCCCGGACAGCTCGGCGGCGGTGAGCTCCGGGAGCCGCTGGGCGACGTCGAGGAACCGCTCGGTCTCCTCGTCGGCCAGCACGCCGGCGGCGAGGGTGCGGAACTTCGCCACGTACTGCTCCCGGGCGAACGGGCGGGCGCCCAGCGGGTGCGCGTCCGCGACGGCGATCTCCTCCACGACGCGCGAGCCGTCCGCGAGCTCGATCTCCACGCGCCCGCCGAACGCCTTCTCGGCCGGGTCGACCGAGTGGTAGCGGCGGGTCCACTCCGCGTCCTCGGCCGTCGTGACCCGGCGCCACAGCTCCACCGTGTCGGGGCGGCCGGCGCGCTCCGGCGCGTAGCTGGCCACGTGGTCCCAGGCGCCGTCCTGCAGCGCGACGGTGAAGATGTACGGGATCGAGTGGTCGAGGGTCTCGCGGCTCGCCGTCGGGTCGTACTTCTGCGGGTCGCCGGAGCCCGAGCCGATGACGTAGTGGGTGTGGTGGCTGGTGTGCAGCACGACGGACCGGACGTTCGCCGGGTCGCGCAGCTCGGGCCGCTCGGTGCCGAGGCGGCGCGCGAGGTCGATCCAGGCCTGCGCCTGGTACTCGGCCGAGTGCTCCTTGGTGTACGTGTCGAGGATGGCGCGACGGTCCTCGCCCGCGGCCGGCAGCGGCACGGTGTAGCGGGCGTCGGGCCCGTCGAGCAGCCAGGCGATCACGCCGTCCTCGCCCTCGTAGACGGGGCTGGGGGAGGTCTGTCCGCGCATGGCGCGGTCCACGGCCTCCACCGCCATCTTGCCCGCGAACGCGGGGGCGTGGGCCTTCCAGGTGGAGATCTCACCCTTGCGCGACTGCCGGGTGGCGGTGGTCGTGTGCAGGGCCTGGCCGACGGCCTGGTAGATCGTCCCGGCGGGCAGGCCCAGCAGGGTGCCGAGGCCGGCCGCGGCCGACGGGCCGAGGTGGGCCACGTGGTCGATCTTGTGCGCGTGCAGGCTGATGCCCTTGACGAGGTCCACCTGGACCTCGTACCCCGTGACGATCCCGCGCAGCAGCTCGGCGCCGCTGCGGCCCAGGTGCTGCGCCACGGCGAGGATCGGCGGCACGTTGTCGCCGGGGTGCGAGTACTCGGCCGCGAGGAACGTGTCGTGGTAGTCGAGCTCGCGCACGGCGACCCCGTTCGCCCACGCCGCCCACTCGGGGCTGGTGCGGGCGGCCGAGCCGAAGATCGTGGCGCCGGCGCCGCCTCGGGAGACCTGGTGCGCCTCCGCCTGCGCGCGGGCCGCGAGGATGGGCGCGCGGCCGAGGGACGCCGTCGCCACGGCCGCGTTGTCGATGACCCGGTTGATCACCATGTCGGTGACCTCGGGCGTCGGCTCGAGCTGCTCGGCCGCGACCTCCGCGATCTTCCACGCCAGCTGCTCGGTACGCGGCAGGGGCTCGTCGGAACGGTAGACGCGGACCTCGTGGTCGATCATGCGGGGGAGTCCTCCGGCTGCAGGCATGCGGGCAGGCATCGGCTGCCGGCGTCGTCGCCGCCCGGTGCTCCGGGCTGCCCCGAGAACGTAACGCCCGGCGGGCGCAGGGTCCAACGAGGGAGCGGGACGAGGCCCGCCGCGGCGCCGTCGGGAGGCCCTGTGGTGGGGTTCACGAACGGCGTGCCAAGGAACGGTGTCGTCGCAGGTGACGGCGCCGGCCCAGGTGCCGGTCCCGCACCATGATTGCCCCGGTGAACTTGCATCGGGGTCAAGAATCGGTAACGTGGCCGCCCATGTTCGGGCTCGGCGTCCGCCCCGCGGGGTGGACGCCGGCTCCCTGTCACGGGCCGGGCCGCTGCGACACACCGCGTGCCGCCGCGCCGGCCACGGAAGGAAACATGACCGCCGTACGACCTCAGGAACTGCCCGGCAACACCTCCGCGACCGCGGCCGCGCGCCGCAGGCTGCGCGTCTCCGACGTCACCGTCGTCGACAACTCCATGCTCAAGAAGACGATCGGCGGCACCGCCGTCGGGAACCTCATGGAGTGGTACGACGTGGGCGTCTACGGCTACCTCGCCGTCACCATGGGTGCCGTGTTCCTGCCGCAGGCGTCGTCCGGCGTGCAGATCCTCTTCTCCCTCGGCGTGTTCGCCGCCACCTACGTGGCGCGCCCGCTCGGCGGCATCGTGTGCGGCCGCATCGGCGACCGCGTGGGCCGCCAGAAGGTGCTCGCCTTCACGCTCGTGATGATGGCCAGCTCGACCTTCCTCATCGGCCTGCTGCCCACCTACGGCGTCCTCGGCGTCGCCGCGCCGCTGCTGCTCGTGCTGCTCAAGCTGGCGCAGGGCTTCTCGACCGGCGGCGAGTACGCCGGCGTCACGACCTTCGTCGCCGAGCACGCCCCCGACCGCCGCCGCGGCTGGGCCGCGTCGTTCCTCGACTTCGGCAGCTACCTGGGCTTCGCCCTCGGTGCCGTCGTCGTGACCGTGCTGCAGGTGACGCTTGGCCAGCAGGCGATGCTCGACGGCGGGTGGCGCATCCCGTTCCTGATCGCGGGCCCGATCGGCGCGTTCGCCGTGTGGTTCCGCCTGAAGATCGAGGAGTCCCCGGCCTTCCAGGCGCAGCAGGTCGCCGCCGAGGCCGCGAAGGACCACGGCGGGACCGCGCCGGCCCCGGCGGCCGACGTCACGCTGCGCTCGCAGTGGCGCCCGCTCGTCGTCGCCATGGTGCTCGTGGCCGTGGCCAACACGGCCGGCTACGCGCTCACCAGCTACATGCCGACCTACCTCACCGACACGCTCGGCTACGACGCCACGTCCGGCACCCTGCTGACGGTGCCCGTGCTGGTGCTGCTCGCCGTGATGATCCTCGTGGCTGGCCCGGTCAGCGACCGGGTGGGTCGCCGCCCCCTGCTGTGGTTCGGCGCGGGCTCCCTGGCCGTCCTCGCGGCGCCGGCGTTCCTGCTGCTGGCCCTGGGCCACGTGTGGTCCACGCTGCTGGGGCTGTGCCTCATGGCGGTGCCGGTGGCGTGCATGGTGGGCGTCCAGGCGGCGACGCTGCCCGCGATGTTCCCGACGGCCGTGCGTTACCGCTCGATGGGTCTGGCCTACAACGTGGCGCTCGCGGTGTTCGGCGGTACGACGCCGCTCATCGTGGAGTCGCTCACCCAGGCCACCGGTTCCAGCATGGCGCCGGCCTACTACCTCATCGGCTTCGCCGTCGTCGGCGCGGTCGCCGTGTGCTTCGTCAAGGAGAGCGCGGGCAAGCCGCTGCCGGGCTCGATGCCGTCGGTGGACACCGACGCCGAGGCGAAGGCGCTCGTGCGCACCCAGGAGAAGAACCCGGACCTCGACCTCGACGCGATGCCGGGCCTGGTCCCCGCCCGCTGAGCCGCCGTGCCGACCCTGACGTAGCGATCGGTCGTCGTCCCGCCGCGGGACGACGACCGATCGCTACGTCGAGGTCGGTAGACGACGAAGAACGGCCCTGGTCGATGACCAGGGCCGTTCTTGTGCTGCGGTGCGCCTGAAGGGATTCGAACCCCCGACCTTCTGCTCCGGAGGCAGACGCTCTATCCACTGAGCTACAGGCGCGGGCGCCGGCGAGGAACCGCTCGGCACGGTGCACGACACTACCAGCACCTGGAGGTCCGGGTGGCAACCGGCAGCACGCCGCCGGCCGCGGGCTTTGTAGAATCGCCCGGTGACCCCCGACGAGCTCTCCGGAGCACTCAGCGCTGCCCTCGCCTCGGCCGTGGCCGACGGCACCCTCGCCCTGCCCGCCGACGCCGTCCCGGCGTCGGTCCACGTCGAGCGACCCCGGCAGCGCGAGCACGGGGACTGGGCCACCAACGTGGCGCTGCAGCTCGCGAAGAAGGCCGGCACCACCCCCCGCGCGCTCGCGGAGGACCTGGCGGCCCGCCTCGTCGCGACGCCGGGCGTCAAGGCGGCGGACGTCGCCGGGCCGGGCTTCCTCAACATCACGCTCGAGGCCGGCGCCGCGGGCGAGCTCGCCCGGACGATCGTCACCGCGGGCGAGCAGTACGGCCGGACCGACGCCCTCGCCGGCCAGGTGCACAACCTCGAGTACATCTCGGCCAACCCGACGGGCCCGCTGCACATCGGCCACACCCGCTGGGCCGCGCTCGGTGACGCCCTCGTGCGGATCATGCGCGCCGCGGGCGCGGACGTGACCGCCGAGTACTACATCAACGACGCCGGCGCGCAGATGGACAAGTTCGGCGCGTCGATCGTCGCGCGGGCCAAGGGCGAGGACGTGCCCGAGGGCGGCTACCCCGGCGAGTACGTCGCCGAGCGCGCCGCCGAGGTGCTGGCGCAGGAGCCCGACCTGCTCGACCTGCCGGCCGACGAGGCCGCCACGACCGCGCGCGAGCTCGGCTACCAGGCGCAGCTCGAGGCGATCCGCCGCACGCTCGACGCGTTCGGCGTGCACTTCGACGTGTGGTTCTCCGAGCGCACGCTGCACGAGTCCGGCGCGGTGGAGCAGGCCGTCGCGCGCCTGCGCGAGCAGGGCCACGTGTTCGACGTCGACGGCGCGGTGTGGCTGCGCACCACGGACTTCGGCGACGACAAGGACCGCGTGATGATCCGCGCGAACGGCGAGCCCACGTACTTCGCCGCCGACGCCGCCTACTACCTGTCCAAGAAGGACCGCGGGTTCCCGGGCAAGATCTACCTGCTCGGGGCCGACCACCACGGGTACATCAACCGCCTGAAGGCGATCGCCGCGTGCGCGGGCGACGACCCGGAGGCGAACATCGAGGTGCTCATCGGCCAGCTCGTCAACATCGGCGGCGAGCGGATGGGCAAGCGCCGCGGCAACGCGCTGTACATGGACGACCTCATCGAGTGGCTCGGCTCGGACCCGCTGCGCTACTCGCTCGCGCGCTACCCGGCCGACTCGCCGCTGTCGCTGTCGGGCGAGGAGATGCTCAAGCAGAGCAACGACAACCCCGTCTACTACGTGCAGTACGCGCACTCGCGGACCTGCGCCGTCGACCGGAACGCCGCGGACCGCGACGTCGTGCGCGTCGCCGCGGACGGCTCGGACGCCTTCGACCCGGCGCTGCTGACGCACGAGACCGAGGCGGCGCTGGTGGGCGCGCTCACCGAGTTCCCGCGGATCGTGTCCCAGGCCGCCGAGCTGCGCGAGCCGCACCGCGTCGCGCGCTACCTCGAGTCGCTCGCCGCGGACTACCACAAGTGGTACCAGGAGTGCCGCGTGACGCCGTACCCGGACGAGGAGGTCACGGACACGCACCGCACGCGCCTGTGGCTGAACGACGCGGTGCGCCAGGTGCTCGCCAACGGGCTCGAGCTGCTCGGCGTGTCCGCGCCGGAGCGCATGTGACCGGGTCGCCGGCCGTGCCCGGCGTCCTCGGCGTGCCCTGGTCGACCGGGGTCCGGCGGCGCGCCGACGGCGCGGTCGAGGTGGGCGGCGTCGCCGTCGCCGACCTCGCGGCCACCCACGGCACCCCGGCCTACGTGCTCGACGAGGCGGACTTCCGGGCCCGCGCCCGCGGGTACCGGACGGCGTTCGCGACCGCGTTCGCGGAGGTCGGCACGGGCGTGGACGTGTACTACGCCGGCAAGGCGCTGCTCACCGTCGCGGTGGCGCGCTGGGCCCGCGAGGAGGGCCTGCGCGTCGACACCGCGTCGGGCGGCGAGCTCGCCGTCGCGCTGCGCGCCGGCGTCCCCGGCGCGGAGATCGGGCTGCACGGCAACAACAAGTCGGACGACGAGATCCTCGCCGCGCTCGACGCGGGCGTCGGCCGGATCATCGTCGACTCCCTCGTGGAGGTGGACCGCGTCGCGGCGCTGGCCGCGTCCCGCGGCGTCGTCGCGCCCGTCATGGTGCGCGTCACGACCGGCGTGCACGCGGGCGGCCACGAGTACATCTCCACGGCGCACGAGGACCAGAAGTTCGGGCTGTCGGTGAACCGGGGCGCCCTCGACGGCGAGGCGGGCGACCCGCCGGCGCTGCGGGCGCTGCTCGCGGTCGTCGCGCGGCCGGAGCTGCACCTGCTGGGCATCCACTCCCACATCGGGTCGCAGATCCTCGACCCGGCGGGCTTCGAGGCGGCGGCGCGCGTCGTGCTGCGGCTGCGCGCCGAGCTCGCCGAGCGCACCGGCGTGCTGGTCGACGAGGTGGACCTCGGCGGCGGCTACGGCATCGCCTACCTGCCGGGGGAGGTGCCGCTGGACCCGGACCGCATCGCCAAGGACGTGGCGGGCGCGGTGGCCGCCGTCTGCGCGGAGCTCGGCACGCCGCTGCCGCGGATCTCCATCGAGCCGGGGCGCGCGGTCGTCGGCCCGGCGGGGCTCACGCTCTACACCGTCGGCACGGTGAAGCCGGTGGCCCTCGACGACGGCCGCGTGCGCACCTACGTGTCCGTCGACGGCGGCATGAGCGACAACATCCGCCCGGCGCTGTACGAGGCGCAGTACCACGCGGAGCTCGTGGGCCGGACCTCGGACGCCGAGCCGGTGCTCGCGCGCGTGGTCGGCAAGCACTGCGAGAGCGGCGACATCGTCGTGCACGAGGTCATGCTGCCGGGCGACGTGCGCGCGGGGGACCTCCTCGCGGTCGCCGCGACGGGCGCCTACGGGCGGTCGATGGCGTCGAACTACAACCTGCTGACGCGGCCGCCCGTGGTGGCCGTCGCCGACGGCGCGTCGCGCGTCCTCGTGCGCCGCGAGACGGTCGACGACCTGCTCGCCCTCGACCTCGGCTGACCGTTTCCGACCGTGGCCGGGCCGCCCGTGGACGGGCGGCCCGGCCGCCACGCGGCGCGGCTATCCTGACCACCGTCCCGGCATCTCGTTCCGAAGGTTCTCCCGTGCCTGCAGCCCCCGTCCCCGCGCCCCCGGCCGACCCGCGCCCCGTCCCCGGCACGCTGCGCGTCGCCCTCCTCGGCTGTGGCGTGGTCGGGACGCAGGTGGCGCAGGCGCTCGTCCGGCACGCCGACGAGCTCGCGGCCCGCGCGGGGACGCGCCTCGAGCTGGTGGGCATCGCAGTGAGGGACGCGAGCCGCCCGCGCGACGGCGTGGGCACGGTCGTGCCGCGCGAGCTCCTCACCGAGGACGCCGAGTCGCTCGTGGACGGCGCCGACCTCGTCGTCGAGCTCATGGGCGGCATCGAGCCCGCCCGGGGGCTCATCCACCGCGCGATCGCCAGCGGCGCGAGCGTCGTGACGGCCAACAAGGCCCTCCTCGCGGAGCACGGCCCGGAGCTCTTCGAGGCCGCCGACGCCGCGGGCGTCGACCTGTCGTTCGAGGCGGCGGTCGCGGGCGCGATCCCGATCGTCCGCCCGGTGCGCGAGTCGCTCGCCGGCGACCACGTGCGCCGCGTGCTCGGGATCGTCAACGGCACCACCAACTACGTCCTCGACCAGATGACGACGCACGGGCTGGACCTCGAGGAGGCCCTCAAGGAGGCGCAGGGCCTCGGCTACGCGGAGGCGGACCCGACGGCCGACGTCGAGGGGCACGACGCGGCGGCCAAGGCCGCGATCCTCGCGTCGCTGGCCTTCCACACCCGCGTCTCGTTGTCCCAGGTCGCGTGCGAGGGCATCACGGGCGTCACCGCCGCCGACGTCGCGGCCGCGCAGCAGACCGGGCACGTGGTGAAGCTGCTGGCGATCGCGGAGCAGACGGCCGAGGGCGTCTCCGTGCGCGTGCACCCGGCGCTCGTCCCCTCGGCCCACCCGCTCGCGGCCGTGCACGGCGCCTTCAACGCGGTGTTCGTCGAGGCCGACGACGCCGGGCCGCTGATGTTCTACGGACAGGGCGCGGGCGGGCGGCCCACGTCGTCGGCGGTGCTCGGCGACCTCGTCTCGGCGGCGCGCGACCGGATCGTCGGGGGCCGCGGCCCGCGCGAGTCCGCCTACGCCTCGCTCCCGGTGCTGCCCCACGACGCCGCGGTGACCCGCTACCAGGTGCGCCTCGTCGTGGCGGACCGCCCCGGCGTGCTCGCACAGGTGGCGCAGGTGCTGGCCGACCACGGGGTGTCGATCGACACCGTGCGCCAGGCCCCGGACGAGCCGTACGCCGTCGGCGTCGCCGAGGGCACCGCGGCGCTGCTGCTCACCACGCACGCCGCCCGCGAGGCGTCGCTGGCCGCCACCGTCGCGGCCGTGCGCGGCCTCGACGCGGTGCACGAGATCACGTCCGTCCTGCGAGTCGAGGGAGCCTGACCATGCCTGCCCACCAGTGGCGCGGTGTCATCACCGAGTACGCCGACCGGATGCCGGCCCACCTGCTCGAGCGCGTCGTGACGCTCGGGGAGGGCGGTACCCCGCTGGTGCCCGCCCCCGCGCTGTCGCAGCGCACCGGCGCGGACGTGTACGTCAAGGTCGAGGGCATGAACCCGACCGGGTCCTTCAAGGACCGGGGCATGACGGCGGCGATCTCGGCCGCGGCCGGCCGCGGCGCCAGGGCCGTGGTGTGCGCCTCGACGGGCAACACGTCCGCCTCGGCGGCCGCGTACGCCACCCGCGCCGGCATGACCTGCGCCGTCCTGGTGCCGGACGGCAAGATCGCGATGGGCAAGCTCAGCCAGGCGGTCGCGCACGGCGCGCGCCTGCTGCAGGTGGACGGCAACTTCGACGACTGCCTCGTGGCCGCGCGCAAGCTCGCCGAGGTGTACCCGGTCGAGCTCGTGAACTCCGTCAACCCGGACCGCATCGAGGGGCAGAAGACCGCCGCGTTCGAGATCGTCGACGCGCTCGGCGACGCCCCCGACATCCACTGCCTGCCGGTGGGCAACGCGGGCAACATCACCGCGTACTGGAAGGGCTTCCGCGAGTACGCGGGCCTCGACGCCGGGGCCGGGCTCGGCGCGGTCGCCACGCGCACCCCGCAGATGTGGGGCTTCCAGGCGGCCGGCGCCGCGCCGATCGTCAAGGGCCACCCCGTGGACGAGCCGGAGACGATCGCCACCGCCATCCGGATCGGCAACCCGGCGTCGTGGGAGCAGGCCGAGGCCGCCCGCGACACGTCGGGCGGCGTGATCGAGGCCGTCACCGACGAGGAGATCCTCGCCGCGCACCGCGTGCTGTCGGCCGAGGTGGGCGTCTTCGTCGAGCCGGCCTCCGCGTCGGGCGTGGCGGGCCTGCTCGCCCGCGCCGACCGCGGCCTGGTCCCGGCCGGCGCGCGCGTCGTCGTGACGGTCACGGGCCACGGCCTCAAGGACCCGCAGTGGGCGCTGCGCACGCCCGACGGCGGCGAGGTCGTGCCCACCCGCGTGAGTGCCGACGTCGTGTCCGTCGCCGGCGCGCTCGGCCTGGACTAGCCAGCTCTGCCTGACACCGCTTCGACCGGACCCCGGGGAGGGGAACGATGCAGCTCGGCGCCGACCATGTCCTCGTGCGTGTCCCGGCCACCAGCGCGAACCTCGGCCCGGGGTTCGACGCCATGGGACTCGCCCTCGCCCTGCACGACGACCTGGAGGTCGAGCTCCTCGCGAGCGACGACGTCTTGATCGAGGTCGAGGGGGAGGGCGCGGGGGAGGTGCCCGACGGCGAGGACCACCTCGTCGTGCGCGCGCTGCGGCACACGCTCGACCTGGCGGGGGCACCCCGCACCGGGCTCCGGCTGCGCTGCGTCAACCGGATCCCGCACGCTCGGGGGCTGGGATCGTCGTCGGCGGCCGTGGTCTCCGGCATCGTCGCGGCCCGGGCGCTGCTGGCCGACCCGCACGTCCTCGACGCGGACGCGGTGCTGCGGATCGCGACCGAGTTCGAGGGGCACCCGGACAACGCCGCGCCCGCGATCCGCGGCGGGGCGACCCTCGCCTGGCGGTCGGCGGACGGGCCCCGCGCCGTCGACCTCGACGTCGACGAGCGCATCGAGGCCACGGTGCTGGTGCCCGACCACCGCCTGGCCACCAGCCGCGCGCGCGGCGTGCTCCCGGCGGAGGTGCCGCACGGCGACGCCGCGTTCACGGCCGGCCGCGCGGGCCTGCTCGTCGAGGCGCTGGCGCGGCGCCCGGAGCTGCTGCTCGACGCCACCGAGGACCGTCTGCACCAGGACTACCGCGCCGCGGTGATGGCCGGGTCCGCCGAGCTGTTGCGCGCGCTGCGGGCGGAGGGGCTCGCGGCCACGATCTCGGGCGCGGGGCCCACCGTCCTCGTGCTCACGTCGGGGGAGGGCACGGCGCGGCTCGACGGCGTCCTGGCCGAGCTGATCGACGACGTGGCGGGCTGGCGGGTGCTGCGCCCGGGCGTCGACGCGGGCGGCGCGGTCGCGCGGCGGGTGACCGGGGGAGGGGGCGCCGGGCCGCGCCTCGCGGGGGGCGGCGTGTCGGCCTCCCGCCGGGCGCGAGGTGATATGATGCGGTGAGCCTTCGGGATCGACCGCGAGGGCACTCCCTCCCACCGCACGGCACGCTCGCGTGCCCGGTCGGAGCCTGGTGCCTCGGTGGTTGTGATGCGGTGCACGACCCGCCGCGGCAGTCCCGCGAGAAGGCGAAACACAACCCCGCCAGCCGACGTCGTCGTACCACTGATGCGAGGTTCCACGCGTCCCGACGCTCCCCGCGCCAGGACGGCAGCCACCCCGGCCCGTGACATCTGAGGGCCGCATACGAGGGGGAAGGGTCCTTCGTGACGAACACCACCGACAGCCGGAACGGCTCCGCCGTATCCGGGAACCTGAGCTCGATGCGTCTCGCCGAGCTCCAGGCGCTGGCCTCCGGCATGGGCGTGAAGGGTACGTCCCGGATGCGCAAGAGCGACCTGCAGGACGCGATCCGGTCCGCGCGCGGCCAGGGCGCGCGCACCGCGGGTGCCCCGGTCGCCGCGGCGACCGCCGTGGCCCCCACGGTCCGCAGCGACGCCCCGGCCCAGGCGCCGGCCGAGCAGCCCGCGTCGTCCGACGCCCGCGCGCCCCGTGCCGAGGGCTCCGAGGCTCCGCGCCGGTCGCGCCGCGCCACCCGTTCGGCGGGCACCGCCGAGGGTGACGCCGCGCCGCAGCAGCGCGCGGTGGCCGACACGGCCCCCGCCGCCCAGCCCGCGCGCGGCACCGAGCAGCGCGGCGAGCAGCGTTCCGACTCCGACCGCGAGGCGCGCCTGGCGCAGCTCGCCGACGCCGTGGCCGCTCCGCGCGAGCGGGGCGGGCGCCGCAACGGCGGCCAGAACAACGGCGGCCAGGGCGGCCAGACCGGCCGCGACCAGGGCGACGGCGACGGCCAGCGCTCCGGCCAGGGGCGCTCGAACGAGGGCGGCTCGGGCCAGCAGAACCAGCAGAACCAGCAGGGCCAGCAGAACCAGCAGGGCCAGCAGGGCGGCCAGCGCGACGACCGTCAGCGCCGCGCCGACCTCGAGGACGAGCGCGGCTCGCGCCGCCGTCGCGGCCGCGACCGTGGTCGTGACCGCAAGCGCAGCCGCAGCGGCCGGGGCAACGGCCCCGACGTCGCGGGCCTCGAGGACGTCGAGGTGCGCGAGGACGACGTGCTGCTGCCCGTCGCCGGCGTGCTCGACATCCTCGACAACTACGCGTTCGTGCGCACCAGCGGCTACCTGCCCGGCGAGGGCGACGTGTACGTCTCGCTCAACCAGGTCAAGAAGGCCGGCCTGCGCCGCGGCGACGCGATCGTCGGCGCCATCCGCCAGCCCCGTGAGGGCGAGGAGCCGCCGGCGGGCAAGAACGTCCGCAGCAAGTTCAACGCCCTGGTGCGGCTCGACTCGGTCAACGGCATGACGATCGACGAGGCCCGCCAGCGCCCGGAGTTCACCAAGCTGACGCCGCTGTACCCGCAGGACCGGCTCCGCCTGGAGAACCCGGAGGCCACGCGCCTCACGCCCCGCGTGATCGACATCGTCGCCCCGATCGGCAAGGGCCAGCGCGGCCTCATCGTCGCGCCGCCCAAGGCCGGCAAGACGATCATCATGCAGCAGATCGCCAACGCGATCACCGCGAACAACCCCGAGGTCCACCTCATGGTGGTGCTCGTGGACGAGCGGCCCGAAGAGGTCACCGACATGGAGCGGACGGTCAAGGGCGAGGTCATCGCCTCGACGTTCGACCGCCCCGCGTCGGACCACACGATCGTCGCCGAGCTCGCGATCGAGCGGGCCAAGCGCCTGGTCGAGCTGGGCCAGGACGTCGTCGTGCTGCTCGACTCGCTCACCCGCCTGTCGCGCGCCTACAACCTGGCGGCGCCGGCGTCGGGCCGCATCCTCTCCGGTGGTGTGGACGCCGCGGCGCTCTACCCGCCGAAGAAGTTCTTCGGGGCGGCCCGCAACATCGAGAACGGCGGCTCGCTGACCATCCTCGCCTCGGCGCTCGTGGAGACGGGCTCCAAGATGGACGAGGTGATCTTCGAGGAGTTCAAGGGCACGGGCAACATGGAGCTGCGCCTGTCCCGCAACCTCGCCGACAAGCGGATCTTCCCGGCCGTGGACGTCAACGCGTCCGGCACGCGCCGCGAGGAGATCCTCATGTCGAAGGACGAGCTCGGCATCACCTACAAGCTGCGCCGCGTGCTCGGTGCGCTCGACCAGCAGCAGGCGATCGAGCTGCTGCTCGGCCAGCTCAAGAAGACCAAGACCAACGTCGAGTTCCTGCTGCACGTGCAGAAGACGACGCCGGCCGGGCTCTCGGACGAGAACCCGGGCGAGACGATCTGACCCACCTCGGCCGACCGGGCCCGCCGGGACCCGCACCGGGTCGCGGCGGGCTCGACCCGAGATTTCTCCAGACGCTCAGCGTTCTGGCACAATAGTTCGTCGGCCTTCCGGTTCACGGCCCGCGGTCCTGCGGGGCGACCCGGCGGCATCTCACCAAGGAGCATCATGAAGTCCGGTATCCACCCCGAGTACGTCGTCACCCAGGTGTCCTGCACCTGCGGCAACACGTTCACGACCCACAGCACCGCGACCTCCGGCAAGATCAGCGTCGAGGTCTGCAGCGCCTGCCACCCGTTCTACACGGGCAAGCAGAAGATCCTCGACACCGGTGGCCGCGTCGCCCGCTTCCAGGCGCGCTACGGCAAGAAGGACTAGCTGCCTGACAGCGCCGGTGGTCCGCCCGACAACCTCTCCAGGGGCAGTCGGACGACGGACCACCGGCGCTTCTGCTTTGCCGAGGTAGTTCGCCACCCGTCGAGGTAGTCCGTGTCCCGGTGAGGTCGTCCAGAGCCCGGGTCGGCTCTCGCCTCGCGCCCGGACCGGGAGTACCGATGACCGACTCGTTCGCGGCCGCGCGGCCGCTGCTCGAGGAGCACACCGAGATCGAGCGCGAGCTCGCCGACCCGGCCGTGCACGCCGACGCCGGCCGTGCCCGGTCGCTCGGGCGGCGCTACGCCGAGCTGAACCAGGTCGCCGCCGCGTACCGCGCCTGGGAGCAGGCCCGCGACGACGCGGAGGCCGCCGCCGAGCTGGCCACGGAGGACGCGGCGTTCGCCGCTGAGCTGCCGGGCCTGCGTGCCGCTGCCGAGGAGGCCGCCGAGCGCCTGCGCCGCGTCCTCGTGCCCCGCGACCCCGACGACGCCCGCGACGTCATCCTCGAGATCAAGGCGGGGGAGGGCGGCGACGAGTCCGCGCTCTTCGCCGGCGACCTCCTGCGCATGTACCTGCGGTACGCCGAGCGGCGCGGGTGGGCCACGCAGGTCCTCGACGCGACGGAGACCGAGCTCGGCGGCTACAAGGACGTGCAGGTCGCCGTCAAGGCGCGCAGCCTGTCCGACCCGGCCGAGGGCGTGTGGGCCAGCCTCAAGTACGAGGGCGGCGTGCACCGCGTGCAGCGCGTCCCCGTCACCGAGTCGCAGGGCCGCATCCACACGTCGGCGGCCGGCGTCCTGGTGCTGCCCGAGGTCGACGACCCGGGCGAGGTCGAGATCGACCCGAACGACCTGCGCATCGACGTCTACCGGTCGTCGGGGCCGGGCGGTCAGTCGGTGAACACGACGGACTCCGCCGTCCGCATCACCCACGTGCCGACCGGGATCGTCGTCTCGATGCAGAACGAGAAGTCGCAGCTGCAGAACAAGGAGCAGGCGATGCGCGTGCTCCGTGCGCGGCTGCTCGCCGCGCAGCAGGAGGCCGCCGCCGCCGCTGCCGCGGACGTGCGCCGCTCGCAGGTGCGCACCGTCGACCGCAGCGAGCGCATCCGCACCTACAACTTCCCGGAGAACCGCATCGCGGACCACCGCACCGGGTACAAGGCGTACAACCTCGACCACGTGCTCGCGGGCGACCTCGACCCCGTGGTGCGCTCCGCCGTGGAGGCCGACGAGGCGGCGCGTCTGGCGGCGGCGGGCTCCGGTGACTGACCCGGCGCCTGCCGCGCCGGCGACGGCGGGCGCGGCCGTCCGCGAGGCGGCGGCGCGCCTGGCCGCGGCCGGCGTCCCGAGCCCGCGGGTGGACGCCGAGGTGCTGCTCGCGCACGGCCTCGGCGTCGACCGGGCCGAGGTGCGCCGCCTGGCGGTGCTCGACCGGGACCTGCCGGCGGACGTCGCGGCGCGGTTCGCCGCGGACGTCGACCGGCGGGCGGCCCGCGAGCCGTTGCAGCACCTCACGGGCGTCGCGCCGTTCCGCCACCTCGAGCTTGCGGTCGGGCCGGGCGTCTTCGTGCCGCGGCCGGAGACCGAGCAGGTGGCGCAGGTCGCGATCGACGAGGCGGCGCGGGTCGTGGCGCGCGACGGCGCGGCCGTCGTCGTCGACCTGTGCACCGGGTCGGGGGCCATCGCCCTGGCCGTCGCGACGGAGGTGCCCGGCGCCCGCGTGCACGCGGTGGAGCTCGACGGCGCGGCTCACGGCTGGGCGGCGCGCAACGTCGCGTCGGCGTCGCGCGCGGCCGCCCACGACGCCGCCCACGACGCCGCCCACGACGCCGCCCACGACGCCGCCCACGACGCCGCCCACGACGCCGCCCACGACGTCGTGCACCTGGTGCGCGGCGACGCCCGCACGGCGCTGCGCGACCTCGACGGCTCCGTGGACGTGGTCGTCTCCAACCCGCCCTACGTGCCGCCCGGCGCCGTCCCGCGCGACCCCGAGGTGGCCGAGCACGACCCGGCCGTGGCCCTGTACGGGCTCGGGGAGGACGGGCTCGAGGTCCCGCGCGGCGTGACGGCTGCCGCGGCCCGGCTGCTGCGGCCCGGCGGGCTCTACGTCATGGAGCACGCCGAGGTCCAGGCGGCCGACGCCCGCGCCATGGTGGCGGCCGCCGGCGGCTTCGGCCCCGCGGAGACCCTCGACGACCTCACCGGCCGCCCGCGGATGGTCGTGGCCCGGCGTTCCGGCGCCGGGACCGCGCCGGACGCGCGGCGGGCGGCCGGTCGAACCGTGACAGACTGATCCCCGTGAGCAGCGTGCACGACGTCACCGACCCGAACACCTGGGGCCCTGCGATCGACGAGGCGGTGAACACGGTCTCGCGAGGCGGCCTGCTGGTGCTTCCGACCGACACCGTCTACGGCATCGGCGCCGACGCCTTCGACGCGGAGGCCGTCGCGGCCCTCCTCGCGGCCAAGGGTCGCGGCAGGCAGATGCCGCCCCCGGTGCTCGTGCCCGACGTGCGCACCCTCGACGGCCTGGCCACCGAGGTCCCCGGCGACGCGCGCAAGCTGGTCGAGGCCTTCTGGCCCGGCGGCTTCACGATCATCCTGCAGGCGCAGCCGTCGCTGCAGTGGGACCTGGGGGAGACGCACGGCACCGTCGCGCTGCGCATGCCCGACCACCCCGCCGCGCTCGCCCTCCTGCGCCGCACCGGCCCGCTCGCGGTGTCCAGCGCCAACGCCTCCGGCAGCCCGGCCGCGCTCGACGTCGCCGACGCGCGCGCCCAGCTCGGCGACGCCGTGAGCACCTACCTCGACGGTGGCGACGCGCCCGGCGGCGTCGCGTCGACCATCGTGGACGCGACCGGCGCGCGGCTGCGCGTCGTGCGGCAGGGCGCCATCACGCTCGAGGCGCTCAACGAGGTCGCCCCCGTGCGGGGCGTCGACGAGGTCGACGAGCCCGAGGACGACGCGACGGACGGGACGGCGGACGACGCGGCGGAGGAGGCGGCCCCCGAGCCCGCCGTGGACGCCGTCGACGCGAGCGCCCCGGACGCCTCCGACGAGGCCGCCGCCCCGACCACCGACGAGCCCGCCGGCTCGCCCGCGGAGGAGCCGGCCGGGTGAGGGCCTATCTGCTCCTGATGCTCGTCTCGGCGGCGGTGACGTACCTCGCCACCCCGGGCGCACGGTGGGTCGCGCGCCGGACCGGCGCGATCTCCGCGGTCCGCGACCGCGACGTGCACCTGAGGCCCACGCCCCGCCTGGGCGGCCTGGCGATGCTGCTCGGCATCGTCGTCGCGGTCGTCCTGGCCTCGCAGATGCCGTTCCTCGCGGGGGTGTTCGCCACCGGGCCGCAGGCGTGGGGCATCGTGGGCGGCGCGACGATCGTGTGCCTGCTGGGCTGGGCCGACGACGTGTGGGACCTGGACTGGATGACCAAGCTCGCGGGGCAGGCCCTCGCGGCGGGCTTCATGGCGTGGCAGCAGGTGCAGCTCACGTCGCTGCCGACGCCGGACGGGCTGTTCATCACGTCGTCCCGGCTGTCGCTGTTCGCCACGATCCTCGTGGTCGTGGTGGCGATGAACGCCGTGAACTTCGTCGACGGGCTGGACGGCCTGGCCGCGGGGGTGATGGCCATCGGCGGCGCCGCCTTCCTGCTCTACACGTACGGGCTCACGCAGCAGGCCACCCCGGAGAACTACGCGAACCTCGCGACCCTGATGCTGGCCGTCCTGGTGGGCGCGTGCCTGGGCTTCCTGCCGCACAACTTCTTCCCGTCGCACATCTTCATGGGCGACTCCGGCTCGATGGTGCTGGGCCTCGTGTTCGCCGGCGCCGCGATCACGATCACCGGCAACGTCGACGCGGTCTCGACCGGCGACGCGCTCTCCGGCGCGCAGCGCGTGCCGCTGTTCATCCCCCTGCTGCTGCCGGTGGCGGTCGTGCTGCTGCCGCTGCTGGACATGGGGATGGCGGTGGTGCGCCGCCTCGCCGCGGGCAAGTCGCCGTTCCACCCGGACCGCATGCACCTGCACCACCGCATGCTGGCGCTGGGGCACTCCCACCGCCGCGCGGTGCTGATCCTGTACGTGTGGGCCGCCGTGTTCTCGTTCGGCGCGGCCGCGCTGGTGATGTGGGACTGGCGGGCCGTGCTCGTCGGGCTCGGCGTCGCCGTGGTCGTCGCGCTGCTGCTCACCCTCGGCCCGCTGCGCACGCGCGGCCGCTTCCTCGACGACGACGTGGCCACCGGCAGCCACCCGGCCGTCGCGCCGCCGGCCGCGCACCCCGCGGCCGCCCCGGCCACGGCCTCCTCGCCGACCCCCGCGACCCCGGTCGCGCCCACCCTGACGACGCACGAAGGACGCCCGCGATGACGACGCCCGACACCTCCGGCCCGACGCCCGACCCCGCCCAGGACGCCGCAGGAGCGGACGCCGCCGCGGGGGAGCACGCGACCACCGCGGAGCGCGCCGTGCTGCGGGTGGCGCTGCGGGACACGCTGCTGCTCGTCGGCGCCCTGGTGGTGCTGGGCGGTGGCATCGGCCTCCTGGTCGCGGGGCTGCCCGGGCTGTGGGGCGCGCTCGTCGGCGCGGGGATCGCCGCGTTCTTCTGCGCGACGACGATCTGGTCGATGATGCGCACCGTCGGCTCGAGCCCGGCGCGCATGGCGGCGTTCGTCATGGGGGCCTGGGTGGCCAAGATCGTGGTCCTCATCGTGCTGCTCGCGCTGCTCAAGGGTGCGACGTTCTACGACCCGTGGGTGCTCATCGCGGTGCTCGCCGTGGGAGCGATCGGCTCCGCGCTGCTGGACTATCGGGCCGTGAACGCCGGGCGGGTGCCCTACGTGCAGCCGTGACCGCGCTGCTCTGACCAGGGTGCTTGCGCCGGGCGACGATCCGTCGCCGAGGGCAACATCGTGCGCTTCTTCACAAGCCGCGTGATCTTGCCAGAAAATCTGCTCTGCGGTGTCGGAGCACCTGTGAACATCCGGTAGGCTGTTCGCGAATCCATGACGGCCAGGTCCGATGGCGTGCCCGCCCAGCGGTGGAGCGTCCGGACCGTACGACCTCCGGGAGAACCCCCTGTCTACGCCAGCGATCCCCCTGCTGCTCGCCGCCGAAGGTGACGGTGAGTTCCACGCGCCGACGATCGCGGACTTCTTCCCGCCGGCGATCTTCTTCGAGGGCACCCCCTTCGAGTTCAACCGGATCATGCTGGTCCGCGTCATCATGGCCACCGTCCTGCTGCTGGTCTTCTGCATCGCGGCGCGGCGCGCCCGCCTGGTGCCCGGCCGGTTCCAGAACGGCGTCGAGATGGTCCTCGACTTCGTGCGGAACTCGATCGCGATCGAGGTCCTCGGCCAGGAGAACGGTCGCAAGTACTTCAAGCTGCTCGCGACGATCTTCTGCACCGTCCTGGTCATGAACATCGCCGCCGTGATCCCGTTCCTCAACATCGCGGGAACCTCGGTCATCGGTCTGCCGATCGTGCTGGCGGCGTGGACGTACGTCATGTACCTGGGCGCGGGCGTCAAGGCCCACGGCGTGGGCGGGTTCCTCAAGAACTCGCTGCTGCCGCCGGGCGTGCCGAAGCCGCTCTACGTGCTGCTCGTGCCGATCGAGGCGCTCCAGGTCTTCGTCCTGCGCCCCGCGACGCTCGTCATCCGACTCCTGGCCAACATGGTCGCCGGGCACCTCATGCTCGCGATCTGCTTCGCCGCGACGTCGTTCTTCCTCTTCGACTCCGCCGGCGCGATGAAGCTGTTCGGCGCGGGCACGTTCGTGGCGGGCGCGGCGTTCTTCTTCTTCGAGGTCTTCGTGGCGGCCCTGCAGGCCTACGTCTTCGCGATCCTCACCGCCGTCTACCTCAACATGTCCGTCGAGGCGGAGCACTGACCGTCACGCGGTACCCGGCCTGAGCCGGACACCAGCTCACCACCTGCACCCACAAAGAGACGCCGGGCCACCCGAGGCCCGGCGCCCAACGGAAGGAAACCCAGTGGACGTCACCACCCTCGCCGAGGTCACCGGAAACATCGGCACCGTCGGTTACGGCCTCGCGGCGGTCGGCCCGGGCATCGGCCTCGGCATCCTCATCGGCAAGACGATCGAGGGCATGGCTCGCCAGCCCGAGGTCTCGGGCCAGCTCCGTACCACGATGTTCATCGGTATCGCCTTCGTCGAGGTGCTCGCGCTCCTCGGCCTGGTGGCCGGCTTCATCGTTCCGTGATGATGACCTCTTCCCTGAACACCCCCGCGCCGGCGGTTCTCGCCGCCGAGGGGACCGAGCAGAACATCCTGCTGCCGCACACGTACGACATCGTGTGGTCGCTGATCATCGTGATCATCGTCGGGATCGTGTTCTACCGGTACGTCCTGCCCAAGTTCCAGGCCGTGCTGGACGAGCGCACCGCGAAGATCGAGGGTGGCATCGCCAAGGCGGAGCAGGCTCAGGAAGAGGCCGCGGCCGCGCTGGCGGAGTACCACCAGCAGCTGGCCGACGCTCGTGCGGACGCCGCGAAGACCCGTGAGGAGGCGCGTGCCGAGGGCACCGCCATCGTCGCGGAGCTGCGCACCAAGGCGCACGACGAGGCCGCGCGCATCGTCGAGACGGCGCACCGCCAGATCGAGGCCGAGCGCCAGACGGCGGCGGTCTCGCTGCGCACCGAGGTCGGCGAGCTGGCCACGGAGCTGGCGTCGAAGATCGTCGGTGAGTCGCTGCAGGACTCCGCGCGCCAGTCGCGCGTCGTCGACCGCTTCCTCGACGAGCTCGAGGCTGCGGGCGAGCCGGCGCCGGTCGGCAAGGAGGGCTGATGCGGGGCACCAGCGGAGCATCCCTCGGCGCGGCACAGGAGCGGTTCGAGCCGGTCCTGCGGTCCGCGGGGGCCGACGCGCAGACGCTCGGCGAGCAGCTGTTCGTCGTCGTCGACGCCCTGGACTCCTCCGGGCCGCTGCGCCGGTCGCTCGCCGACCCGTCGCGCGACGCCGAGGACCGTGCGGCTCTCGCCGGCCGCGTGCTGGCCGGCGGCTTCGACGAGCGGGTCGTGGACCTCGTCACCGGTCTGGCGCGGTCGCGCTGGGCCGGCGACAAGGACCTCGTGGACGCCGTGGAGCGCCTCGGGCTCGACGCCCTGCTGGCGTCCGCCGAGGCGCGGGACGCGCTCGAGACCGTCGAGGACGAGCTGTTCCGGCTGACGCGGGCCCTGGTCGGCCAGCGCGAGGCGCGGCAGGTGCTCTCGGACAGCTCGACCGACCCCGGGCGTCGCGCGGCTCTCGTCGACACCCTGCTCACGGGCAAGGTGGACGTCGTGACGCTGGCGCTCG
The DNA here is from genome assembly GCF_042799955.1 of Isoptericola sp. NPDC057653. NCBI lineage: Bacteria > Bacillati > Actinomycetota > Actinomycetes > Micrococcales > Promicromonosporaceae > Isoptericola > Isoptericola sp. NPDC057653. Next base: position 341,991 of record NZ_JBHVHP010000004.1, read on the forward strand.
CCCGCCGGGCCACCACGACCCTCCGCGGCCGTCGCTTCGTGGCGACGCTGCTGTGGTACGGCGAGATCGCGGCCGAGCGCCGCCGTCGCCTCGTGGCCACGGTCACCAGCGGCAGCGTGCTCAGCCAGTCCCAGCAGGACCGGCTCGCCGGTCTGCTCGAGCGGGCCTACGGGCGTGCCGTGCAGCTCAACGTCACGGTCGACGCGACCGTGATCGGTGGCCTGCGCATCCAGGTCGGCGCGGACGTCGTCGACTCCACCGTGCTGTCCCGCCTGGCCGACGCCCGTCGCCGGCTGGCCGGCTAACCCTTCCAAGGCCCAGCGCCGGCCCCCGGTCGGCTACGCAGAACGTGAGGCCGCGCGAGTCGCGGCCACGACAGGAGAGAGCAATGGCTGAGCTGACGATCCGGCCGGAGGAGATCCGCGCCGCTCTGGACAGCTTCGTGAAGTCGTACGAGCCCGAGGGCGCGGTCAGCGAGGAGGTCGGCCGCGTCACCGTCGCCGCCGACGGCATCGCCTACGTCGAGGGCCTCCCCGGCGCGATGGCGAACGAGCTGCTGCGCTTCGAGGACGGCACGCTCGGCCTCGCCCTGAACCTGGACGTCCGGGAGATCGGCGTCGTCGTCCTCGGCGAGTTCACGGGCATCGAGGAGGGGCAGGAGGTCCGCCGTACCGGCGAGGTCCTGTCCGTCCCCGTGGGCGAGGGCTACCTCGGCCGCGTCGTGGACCCGCTGGGCAACCCGATCGACGGTCTGGGCGAGATCGAGAGCGAGGGCCGCCGCGCCCTCGAGCTCCAGGCTCCCGGCGTCATGCAGCGCAAGTCGGTGCACGAGCCGCTGCAGACCGGCATGAAGGCGATCGACTCGATGATCCCGATCGGCCGCGGTCAGCGCCAGCTGATCATCGGCGACCGGCAGACCGGCAAGACCGCGATCGCGATCGACACGATCATCAACCAGAAGGCCAACTGGGAGTCGGGCGACCCGGAGAAGCAGGTCCGCTGCATCTACGTCGCCGTCGGCCAGAAGGGCTCGACGATCGCCTCCGTGCGCGGCGCCCTCGAGGAGGCCGGCGCGCTCGAGTACACGACGATCGTCGCGGCTCCGGCGTCCGACCCCGCGGGCTTCAAGTACATCGCCCCGTACACCGGCTCGGCCATCGGCCAGCACTGGATGTACCAGGGCAAGCACGTGCTGGTCATCTTCGACGACCTGTCGAAGCAGGCCGAGGCCTACCGTGCCGTGTCGCTGCTGCTGCGCCGCCCGCCGGGCCGCGAGGCGTACCCCGGTGACGTCTTCTACCTGCACTCCCGCCTGCTCGAGCGTTGCGCGAAGCTCTCGGACGAGCTGGGCGCGGGCTCGATGACCGGTCTGCCGATCATCGAGACGAAGGCGAACGACGTGTCGGCGTACATCCCGACCAACGTCATCTCCATCACCGACGGCCAGATCTTCCTGCAGTCGGACCTCTTCAACGCCGACCAGCGCCCGGCGGTCGACGTCGGCATCTCCGTCTCCCGAGTCGGTGGTGACGCGCAGATCAAGGCGATGAAGAAGGTCTCCGGCACGCTGAAGCTCGAGCTGGCGCAGTACCGCTCGCTCGAGGCGTTCGCGATGTTCGCGTCCGACCTCGACGCGGCCTCCCGCGGTCAGCTCGCCCGTGGCGCGGTGCTCATGGAGCTGCTCAAGCAGCCCCAGTACACGCCGTACCCGGTCGAGGACCAGGTCGCGTCCGTCTGGGCCGGCACCAAGGGCAAGCTGGACGACGTCCCCGTCGAGGACGTCAAGCGGTTCGAGTCCGAGATGCTCGACCACCTGCGTCGGCACACCTCGGTGCTCTCCACGATCGCCGAGACCGGCAAGCTCGAGCAGGACACGGAGGACGCGCTGGCCGCGGCCGTCGAGGACGTCCGCAACGGCTTCCTCAAGGCCGACGGCACCCCGCTCGTCGGCGGCGACGCCGGCGACGAGTCCACCGACGTCGAGCAGGAGCAGCTCGTCGTGCAGAAGAAGGCCTGAGCATGGCCGGTGGATCCCAGCGCATCTACAAGCAGCGGATCAAGTCGACGCAGTCGCTGAAGAAGATGTTCCGCGCGCAGGAGCTGATCGCGGCCTCCCGCATCGGCAAGGCGCGCGCGCGGACCGCTGCGGCGGCACCGTACGAGCGGGCGATCACCCGCGCGGTGTCGGCCGTGGCGACGCACACGTCGACCAAGCACCCGCTCACCAGCGAGCGGCACGACACGAACCGCGTCGCGGTCCTCGTGATCGCGTCCGACCGCGGCATGGCCGGCGCCTACTCGGCGTCGATCATCCGCGAGGCGGAGCGGCTCGTGACGCAGCTGCAGGAGGACGGGAAGGTCGTCGACCTGTACGCGGCCGGCCGTCGCGCCGTGTCGTACTACCGCTACCGCGGGCGCGAGCTCGCGGGGCAGTGGTCGTACGGGTCGGACAGCCCGGACTCGGACGTCGCCGGCGAGATCGCCGACGGGCTGCTCGGGGCGTTCCTCGCCCCGGCGGCCGAGGGTGGCGTCGGCGAGCTGCACGTGGTGTACACGCAGTTCGTCAACATGGTCACGCAGCGGCCGCGCGTGGTGCGCATGCTCCCGCTCGAGGTCGTCGAGGGCGTGGCCGTGCCCGGTGAGCACGACGCGTTCCCGCTGTACGACTTCGAGCCGTCGCCGGAGAGCGTCCTCGACGCGCTCCTGCCGCGCTACGTCCGCAGCCGCATCTTCAGCTTCATGCTCGACGCCGCGGCGTCCGAGCTGGCCGCGCGCCAGCGGGCGATGCACACGGCGACGGACAACGCCGAGGACCTGATCCGCACCTACACGCGCCTGGCGAACCAGGCCCGCCAGGCGGACATCACCCAGGAGATCAGCGAGATCGTCTCGGGTGCCGACGCCCTCGCGGCGTCATGACGCCGGCCACGGCTTCAGCCGAGCCGGCTCTGACGACCGTACTGACATCCGCAACGTTCCTTTCGAAGCGAGGCAAGCAATGACCGCCACCACCGTGGAAGCCCCGGTCGAGCACCAGAGCGGACCCGGCGTGGGCCGTGTCGCGCGCGTGATCGGCCCCGTCGTCGACATCGAGTTCCCCGAGGACGCGATCCCCGACATCTACAACGCCCTGACGGTCGACATCGACCTGTCGAGCCAGGGCGAGGGCGAGAAGTCCTTCGCCCTCATGCTCGAGGTCGCCCAGCACCTCGGCGACGGCCTGGTCCGCGCCATCGCGCTCAAGCCGACGGACGGCCTCGTGCGCGGCGCCGTCGTCACCGACACCGGTTCGCCCATCAGCGTGCCGGTCGGCGACATCACCAAGGGCAAGGTCTTCAACGTGACCGGCGACGTCCTCAACCTCGCCGAGGGTGAGAAGCTCGAGGTCACCGAGCGCTGGCCGATCCACCGCAAGCCCCCGGCCTTCGACCAGCTCGAGTCGAAGACCGAGATGTTCGAGACCGGCATCAAGTCGATCGACCTCCTCACCCCGTACGTCCAGGGCGGGAAGATCGGTCTCTTCGGTGGTGCGGGCGTCGGCAAGACGGTCCTCATCCAGGAGATGATCCAGCGCGTCGCGCAGGACCACGGCGGTGTCTCCGTGTTCGCCGGCGTCGGCGAGCGCACCCGTGAGGGCAACGACCTCATCGCCGAGATGGAGGAGGCCGGCGTCTTCGACAAGACGGCCCTGGTCTTCGGCCAGATGGACGAGCCGCCGGGCACGCGTCTGCGCGTCGCCCTGTCGGCGCTCACGATGGCGGAGTACTTCCGCGACGTGCGCAAGCAGGACGTGCTGCTCTTCATCGACAACATCTTCCGGTTCACGCAGGCCGGCTCCGAGGTGTCGACGCTGCTGGGCCGCATGCCGTCCGCGGTGGGCTACCAGCCGAACCTCGCCGACGAGATGGGCCTCCTCCAGGAGCGCATCACCTCGACGCGCGGTCACTCGATCACCTCGCTGCAGGCGATCTACGTGCCGGCGGACGACTACACCGACCCGGCGCCGGCGACCACGTTCGCCCACCTGGACGCGACGACCGAGCTCTCCCGCGAGATCGCGTCGAAGGGTCTGTACCCGGCGATCGACCCGCTGACCTCGACGTCGCGCATCCTCGACCCGCGCTACGTGGGCCAGGAGCACTACGACGTGGCGACGCAGGTGAAGTCGATCCTGCAGCGCAACAAGGAGCTCCAGGACATCATCGCGATCCTCGGTGTGGACGAGCTCTCGGAGGAGGACAAGACGGTCGTCGCGCGTGCGCGCCGCATCCAGCAGTTCCTCTCCCAGAACACCTACATGGCGAAGAAGTTCACCGGCGTGGAAGGTTCCACCGTGCCGCTGAGCGAGACCATCGAGGCGTTCAAGAAGATCGCCGAGGGCGAGTTCGACCACATCGCCGAGCAGGCGTTCTACAACATCGGTGGCCTCGAGATGCTCGAGGAGAACTGGGCCCGGATCCAGAAGGAGTACGGGGCCTGACGGTCTCGTCCCGCCGCGTCGTCCCGCCGGGGGGCCCGCCCTCCCGGCGGGACGACGCGACTCATGACGAACCCCGCACGATCGGAAAGAGGACATGGAGATGGCAGAGCTGAACGTGGACCTCGTCGCGGCCGACCGCAAGGTCTGGTCCGGCGCGGCGCGCGAGGTCAGCGCCCCGTCCGTCGACGGCCAGGTCGGCATCCTCGCCGGCCACGCCCCGCTCCTCGCGGTGCTGCGGCCTGGCACGGTCAAGGTGTCGACGGCCCACGGGACGGCGGTCGAGGCGCACGTGACCGGCGGCTTCGTCTCCGTCGACGGAAACCTCGTCACGATCGTCGTGGACGAGGTCTCGGAGCTGTCCGGCCGCGAGCCGGCGCTCCGCTGAGGCAGGTGCCGGTGGCGTACGTCGTCTGGGTCGCGATCGGGATCGTCGTCGCGCTCGGACTGGTGCTCGCCGCCGGTGCCTCCCGCCTGCGGACCCTCTCCCGGAGGGTCGGCTCCTTCCCCTGCCACGCCCGGCCCGCGGACGACCCGCAGGCCGCGTGGATGGTGGGGATCGCCCACTACGCCGTGGGCCGTATCGACTGGTGGCGCGGCTGGTCCCTGGCCCCGCGCCCCGCGCGGGTCTGGCACCGTGACCGCCTGTCGATCACCGGCCGGGCCCCGCTCGACCAGGCCGGCCAGCCCGACCAGGTGCTGGTGCGCTGCCGTTACGACGGCACCGACTTCGAGCTGCTGATGTCGTCCGGCGCGTACGCCGGCCTGGCCTCCTGGCTCGAGTCCGCGCCTCCCGGGCGCCGCGACCTGGTCCTGTAGAGCACCGCCACAGCACCTGCCACGAACGAAGAGGGGGACCGTGCGTCTCGTCGTCGCCCGCTGCTCGGCCCGGTACACCGGCCGGCTCACCGCCCACCTGCCGCTCGCCACGCGGCTGCTCGTCGTCAAGGCGGACGGCAGCGTGCTGCTGCACTCCGACGGCGGCTCGTACAAGCCGCTGAACTGGATGAGCCCGCCGTGCGCGACCTCGGTCGCCGACCCGGACGACGAGGCGCGCGAGCGCGGCGTCACCCAGGTCTGGACGGTGCAGCACCAGAAGTCGGACGACCGCCTCGAGATCGAGCTGCACGAGGTGGAGCACGACTCCGCCCACGACCTCGGCATCGACCCCGGCCTGGTGAAGGACGGCGTCGAGGCGCACCTGCAGGAGCTCCTCGCCGCGCAGATCGACCGCCTGGGCACCGGGCACACCCTGGTGCGCCGCGAGTACATGACCGCGATCGGCCCGGTCGACATCCTCGCCCGCGACGGCGGCGGGGGAGCGGTGGCGGTCGAGATCAAGCGCCGCGGCGACATCGACGGCGTCGAGCAGCTGACCCGGTACCTCGAGCTGATGAACCGCGACCCCCTGCTGGCCCCGGTGCGCGGCGTGTTCGCCGCCCAGGAGATCAAGCCGCAGGCCCGCGTGCTCGCCACGGACCGTGGGATCGAGTGCCTGATCCTCGACTACGACGCGATGCGCGGCGTCGACGACGTCGACTCCCGCCTCTTCTGACCGGGTTTGTCAGGAAGGTTTCGCAACTCGGGAGGGGTGCGGCAGGATGTGGCGCATGAGTGATGCGACCTCCCCGGCCCCTGTCCCCGTGCCCGGCGAGCTGGTCGTGCTGCGCGGTCGGGTCGTGACCCCGCACGACGTCGTCGACGACGGTGCGGTCGTCGTGGCCGACGGCGTCGTCCGATGGGTCGGCCCCGCGGCGGCGGCCGAGCACGCCGACCCCGCGGTGGCCGCGGCCGTCGCGGCGGCGCCCGCCCCGGACCCGGAGACGGTGCTGCTGCCCGGGCTCGTGGACCTGCACGACCACGGCGGCGGAGGCGTCGGCTTCCCCGACGCGGCCAGCGCGCAGGAGGCGATGGTCGCGGTGCTGGAGCACCGGCGGCACGGCACCACCACGATGCTCGCCTCGCTGGTCACGGCCGGCCGGGACGCGCTCCTGGCGCAGGCGGCGATGCTCGCCGGGCTCGCCGAGGCGGGGGAGATCGCGGGCATCCACGCCGAGGGTCCGTTCCTGTCCCACGAGCGCCGCGGCGCCCAGAGCCCCGACGACCTCGTGCCCGGAGACACCGGGCTGGTCCGCGACCTCGTCGAGGCCGCGCGCGGGCACCTGCGGACGATGACGGTCGCCCCGGAGGTCGACGGGGTGACCGGCCCCGGAGGGGTGGCCGAGGCGCTGGTCGAGGCCGGCGTCGTGCCGTCGCTGGGCCACACGGACGCCACCACCGAGCAGGCCGAGGCGCTCGTCGCGCAGGTCGCCGCGGGCCTCGCCGCGCTGGCCGCCGCCGACGAGGCGCCCGAGCGGGAGATGACGGCGACCCACCTCTTCAACGGCATGCGCCCGCTGCACCACCGCGCGCCGGGCCCGATCGCCGCGTGCCTGGCGGCGGCCGCCCGCGGCGACCTGGTCGTCGAGCTCGTCGCGGACGGCGTGCACCTGGCGCCGGCCACCGTGCGCAGCGTGGTCGAGACGGTCGGCGCCGACCAGGTCGTGCTGGTCACCGACGCGATGGCGGCGGCCGGCATGGCGGACGGCTCGTACGAGCTGGGGCCGATGGCGGTCACCGTGAAGGACGGCGTCGCCCGGCTCGCCGACCCGGACTCGCCCGAGGGCGGCTCGATCGCGGGCGGCACCGCGCACCTGGTCGACGTCGTGCGCTCCACCGTCGCCGCGGGCGTCCCGCTGGTCGACGCCGTCCGCTCGGCGTCGTGGGTGCCCGCGCGCGTGCTCGGCCTCACGGACGTCGGCGGCCTCGTGGTCGGCCGCCGCGCCGACGTCGTCGAGACGGACGGCGACCTGCGCGTGCGCCGCGTGCTTCGCGGCGGCGCGCCGGTCGCCTGACGAGCGGCCCCCGCAGAACCCTTCGAGCACGCGATCCGTCGCGCCATCCACCGGGATGGCGCGACGGATCGCATGCTCGAAGGGTTCTTTGCTCTGCGGGGCCGGTGTCGCTAGCGTGGGTCGAAGCGCTTCGACATCCAGTCGACACCGAACGCGCCCGCCCGTGCCGCACCGCCGCGGCACCCCGAGGAGGACCCGTGGACGTGCCTGCCTTCCGTGACCACCGCCTGCCCGCGCCCGAGCGCGCCCGCGACCTGCTGTCCCGGCTCGAGCCGGACGAGCGGGTCGCGATGCTCCACCAGCACGCCCCCGCCGTGGAGCGGCTCGGCCTGGCCCCGTTCCACACCGGCTGCGAGGCGCTGCACGGGGTGGCGTGGCTCGGCCGCGCGACCGTCTTCCCGCAGCCCGTGGGCCTCGCGGCCACCTGGGACACCGGCCTGTTGCGTCGCGTCGGCGAGGCGGTGGCGGCCGAGGTGCGCGCGAAGCACCGGGCCGACCCGTCGGTGAGCCTCAACGTGTGGGCGCCGGTGGTGAACACGCTGCGGCACCCGGGCTGGGGTCGCAACGAGGAGGGGTTCTCGGAGGACCCGCACCTCACCGCGCACCTCGCGACGGCGTACGCCCAGGGCCTGCGCGGGGACCATCCCCGCGTCTGGGCGACCGTCCCGACCCTCAAGCACTTCCTCGCGTACAACAACGAGACGGACCGGTCGTCCACCAGCTCGAACCTCACCCCGCGCACCCTGCACGAGGAGGAGCTGCCCGCCTTCCGCGGCCCGGTCGAGGCGGGGGTCGCGGGCGCCGTGATGCCGTCGTACAACCAGGTCAACGGGGTGCCCGCGCACCTGCAGGCGGAGCTGTTCGACGAGCTGCGGTCGTGGGCGGCCGGGTCGGTCGCCCTCGTCTCGGACGCGGCGGCGCCCGCGTTCCTCGTGACGCTGCAGCAGGCGGCGGCGGACCGGGCGGCCGGCGACGCGGCGATGGTGCGGGCCGGCGTCGACTCGTTCACGGACGACGACGCCGACCGCGGCCCCACGGTGCGTCGCATCGAGGAGGCGCTCGCCCGCGGGCTGCTCACCATGGAGGACGTCGACCGGGCCGTGCTGCGCATGCTCGAGCTCCGGGTGCGCACCGGCGAGCTGGACGGGGAGCACGACCCGTACGCCGACCACGGCGAGATCGACCCGCCCGAGCACCGCCGGCTGGCCCGGGAGGCGGCGGGCCGCGCCGTCGTCGTGCTCCGCAACGACGCCGGCGTGCTGCCGCTGGCCGCGCCGGGCTCGGTCGCCGTCGTCGGGCCGCTCGCCGACGACGTCCTGACGGACTGGTACTCGGGCACGCCGCCGTACGCCGTCACCCCGGCCGGCGGCCTGCGCGACGCGCTCGGCGCGGACCGGGTGGAGGTGGCGACCGGGGCCGACGTGGTCGCGCTGCGCGTGGCGGGCACCGGTACCTACGTCGCGGTGTCCGAGGACGGGGCGAGGGTCGCGGCGTCCGCCGCGGAGGCGGGGAAGGGCACGCGCCTCGAGGTGACCGACTGGGGCGACGGCGTGCTGACGCTCCGCTCGGGGGCGTCGGGGCGGCTGCTCACCGGGGCCGCCTGGCCGCTGCGCGCGGACGCCGACCGGGTGGGCGGCTGGGAGGTGCAGGAGAGCTTCCGCCGGCTGGTGCACGCGGACGGCTCCTGGTCGCTGCTGCACCTGGGGTCCGGGCGCTGGGTGCGGGTGCAGCGCGGCACCGGCGTGCTGTGCGCCGAGGGCCGGACGCCCGAGGACGCGGCCCGCTTCGTGCCGCGGATGCTGGAGTCGGGGCTCGCGCGCGTCGCCGAGGTCGCGGCGCGCTGCGACGCCGTCGTCGTGGCGGTCGGCAACGACCCGCACCTGGGCGGCCGGGAGACGCAGGACCGCCCGCACCTGCTGCTCCCGGAGGCCGCGGTCGAGGTGTGGCGCGCGGCCTCCGGCGCCAACCCGCGCGCCGTCCTCGCGGTCGTGTCGAGCTACCCGTACGTGCTCGGGCCCGGGGCCGAGGACGCCGCCACGGTCGTGTGGAGCAGCCACGGCGGTCAGGAGCTCGGGCACGGGCTGGCCGACGTGCTGACCGGTGCGGTCGAACCGGCCGGCCGCCTCGCCCAGACCTGGCCCGCCCGGCCGGAGCAGGCGGGCGGCCTCTTCGACTACGACACCCGCCGCCAGCAGGTCACCTATCGCCACCTCCCGGCGGGCCGCGCCGGCACGCCCGCCTTCGCGTTCGGCCACGGCCTGACGTACGCGGAGGTCGAGTACGCCGGCCTGGACCTGTCGAGCACCGTGGTGCCCGCGCCGGCGCCGACCCGCGACCACGCGCCGCTCCAGCCGGCCGGCGCGGACGCGGGCGCGATCACCGCGCGCGTCACGGTGCGCAACGTGGGCGCGCGGCCGGCCGAGGAGCTGGTGCAGGTCTACTCGCTCGGCGGCCCGGCGGTGGAGGGGGAGGCGCCGGTCCGGCTGCTCCTCGGGTACCGGCGTGTGCGGCTCGCCCCCGGCGAGGAGGCGACGGTCGACGTCCCGTTCGACGTCGCGCGCCTGGCCCTGTGGACCCAGGGCGGGACCGAGGGGATGCTCGACGGGGACCTCCGGGTCCGGGCCGGGGAGTACCTCGTCGCGGCCGGTCCGTCGAGCGTCGACCTGCCGGCCCGGGCCCGCCTCGTCGTCGGGGCGACGGCCGGGGGGTCCGCGCGGTGAGGATCGACCCGGACGGCCGCGGGGTGCAGGGGCTGACCACGTTCATCCTGTTCGTGGTGCTCAACGTCCTGTACCTCGCGGCGTGCCTGCCGGTGGTGACCGTCGGGGCGGCCACGTCCGCGCTGCTCGAGGTGACGCTGCGGTACGCCGACGACGAGCGCGGCCACCTGGTGCGCGGGTTCGTCGTCGCCCTGCGCCGCAACGCCTGGCGTGGCACGGCGGTGCTGGTGGCGCTGGGGGTCCCGGCGGCGATGCTGGTGTTCAGCGGCGTCTTCTGGCTCTCGATGAGCAGCGTGCTCAGCGCGGTGGCCGGGTCGCTCGCCCTGCTCGGCGCCGGGTACCTGCTCGCGGCGCTGCTGTACGGCCTCGCGCTCGTGGCCTGGTTCGACGCGCCGCTGCGGGGCACGCTGCGCAACGCGCTGCTGCTGCCCCTGGCCGAGCCGGCGCGCACGCTGGGCCTGGTGCTGATCCCGGTGGGGGCGGCCTGCGTCGCGTACGTCCTGCCCCAGACGCTGTTCCTCGCCGGCACGATCGGCTTCTCGTTCGGGGCGTACGTCTGCGCCCTCGTGCTGCACGGCGTGTTCCGCCGCCGGCAGGCCCACCCGTCCGAGCTCGAGCCGGTGAGCCCGCACTCCGGGCAGTGACGACCCGCGCGGCGGGGACGACGAAGGGCTCGGGCGCTGCGCCCGAGCCCTTCGCCGTGCGGTGGGGGACCGTCACGGGTCACCCTCACCCGTCACCGGGTGGGCGTCACCCGAACTCCTTCGCGACGCCGACGCGGGCGTCGTTCTGCGCCTTCGCGTTCGCCATGTCGAACTCGAGGACCTTGGCGTAGCCGAGCCCGTCGACCGTCTTCTGCATCCCCGCCAGGAGGGAGTCGAACTCCGCCTGGTCCTTGGCGAAGACCATCTTCCAGGAGCCCTCGATGATGGCGGCCTTGGCCTGGCTGCGGATCGCCTCGATCTCCGAGCCGTCCGCGGGGGCGGTGAAGCTCGACCCCGGCGCCACGACGACCTGGTCGTTCTTCTGCAGGTACTCCATGGTCGACGTCGCGTCGCCCATCCGGGACGACCAGTCGTCGGTGAGCTTGTTGCTGGTCGTCTTCTGGTAGCTCGGCCAGTACTTGTAGCTGTACGGGAAGCCGGTGTCGGGGTTCTCGTCGATCGGCAGCACGGTGGAGACGTTGAGCGTCGAGACGCCGTCCTTGTACGCGCCGCCGCCCCACTCGGCGGGCACGTCGGCGCCGCCCTCGAGGATCGCCTTCGTGCCGAAGTCGGTGAGCACGGGGGCGCCGTCGTCGTCCTTCTCCCAGGTGAGGCCCTCGGGGCCGGCGGCGCCCTGCGTCTCCGACGCGCTGGCGAGGACGCCCTCGGGCGAGTACAGCCAGTCGACGAACGCGGCCAGGCGGGCCGGGTCCTCCGCCTTCGACCCGATGCCGATGATCTGCTTGCCGCCGTAGACCTCGGCGCCGTAGGAGAAGATCCGCTGGTCGGCCATCGGGACCAGCTCGAAGCCCTTGCCGTCCGCCATGTTCTGCTCGGTGTTGTAGGCGGACTGGCCCAGCCACGGCCACCACGAGAGGAGCACCTGGCCGTTCTGGTACTTCGAGAACATCGTGTCGTAGTTCTGCGTGGTCGACTCCGGGTCCACCAGGCCGAGCTGGTTGGCGTCGAAGTAGAACTTCAGGGCCCGGACGTACTGCGAGTCCGAGTCGACGATGCTCTGGTAGTCGGAGCCGTCCGCCTTCGCCAGGACGAAGCCCATCTCGTCGTACCCGTAGAGGGTCGCCGGCTGCTTCGCCGTGACCATCATGTTGCCGTCCCAGTCCTTGAAGAGCGAGATGGCGTGGACGGGCTTGCCGTCCTCGGTCTTGGGGTACGCGTCCTGCATCGTCTTCAGCACCGGCAGGAGGTCCTCGAGGGTGCCGATCTCCGGGTAGCCCGCGTCGCCGTACAGGTCCCAGCGCAGGTACGGGCCGAACGTCGGGTCGATGCCCTCGGACGACTCGGTCGGCTTGAGGGACGAGACCGACGTCGGGAAGCCGTAGACGCCGTCCTTCCCGTCGTTGAGGTGCTGGACCGCGGGGTCGTAGGTCGCGACGTTCTTCATCGACCCGTAGTAGTCGGAGGCGTCCAGCAGCAGGCCGCCCTCGACGAGCTCGTCCAGCTGCTTGCCCTTGTCGACGACGACGAGGTCGCCCAGCTCGCCGCCCGAGACGCGGGTGTTGTAGAGGGTGTCACCGCCGCCCGCGACGTTGGGGGCGATGATGTTGAGCTCCATGTTGAACTTGTCCTTGACGATCTTGCCGAACCAGCCGCCCTGGATCCCCATGTAGTTGGCCAGGCCGTCGTAGACGTCGACGGTGATCGGGTCCGCCTTCGACCAGTCCTGGTCGATGCTGACCGGGCCGGACGTGTCGTCGTCGGAGCCGGCGGCCGTGCAGGCCGCCAGCGACAGCGCCCCGAGGATCGGGACCACCACCATGGCGACGGATCTCCTGAGTTTCATGACACCCCTTCGTGCGCGATGAGACACGGTCAGCCCTTGACCGCGCCGAGCATGATTCCCTTGACGAAATACCGCTGGAACAGCGGGTAGATGAAGATGATCGGCAGCACCACGAGCACCGCGACCGTCATGCGGATCGACGTCGGCGTCTGCGTGGTGGCGGCCGACGCGATGGCCCCGAGGTTTCCTTGGGCGTTCTGCGCCGCCTGCGCCAGGCTGTTCGCCTGGTTCGTGTACGTGTAGAGCAGGTACTGCAGCGAGTAGAGCTTCTGGTCCGTGATGTACAGGAGCGTGTCCTGGAACGAGTTCCACTGCGCCACCGCCGTGAAGATCGCCACCGTGGCGAGGATCGGCGTCATGTTCGGCAGGATGATGCGGAAGAAGACCCGGATCGTGCCGGCGCCGTCGATCTCGGCCGCCTCCTGCAGCGAGCGGGGCATCGACTCCACGTACGTCTTGACGAGGATGATGTTGAACGGCTGCACGACGACCGGGAGGATGTAGACCCAGAACGAGTTGGTGAGCCCCAGCGTCTTCATCGTGATGTACATCGGGATGAGTCCCGCGCTGAAGTACATGGTGAAGATGACGAGGCGGTACCAGAGGGAGCGCTTCCACATCCGTTCCTGAGTGAACATGAAGCCGAGGAACGCCGAGGCCAGCACCGTGCACGCCGTGCCGATCACGGTCCGCGCGACCGACACGATCGTGGCCGCGGTGAGGCCGTTCAGCTGCAGGATCTGGGTGTAGTTCGACAGGTGCAGCCCCTCGGGCCACAGCCGGACGTCGCCGAGGGCGCTGACGTCGTTGGCGCTGATCGAGTTGATGATGAGGAAGTAGAACGGGTAGGCGCACAGGAGCGCGAAGAGCAGGAACCCGGCGTAGTTCACGACGGCGAAGGGGACGTCCCCCCGCGTGCGCCGCAGGGCGGGGCTGGTGATCGACATGTCCGGTCCTCCCCGGTCAGATGATCGACGTGCCGCGGGCACGCTTGGCGATCGCGTTGGCCGTGACGAGCAGCAGGACGGAGATGACGCTCTTCAGCATGCCGAGCGCCGTGGCCATCGACAGGCTGTTGCCGGTGATGCCGATGTTGTAGACGTACAGGTCCAGCACCTGGATGTGCTCCTTGTTGAAGGCGTTCTGGAACACGTAGTACTGCTCCATCCCGTTGTTGAGCATGTTCGCGATGGACAGCACGAGCAGGACCACATAGGTGGGCATCAGCTGCGGGAAGGTGATGTACCGCATGAGCTGGAACCGGCCGGCGCCGTCGATGCGGGCCGACTCGTACAGCGCCGGGTCGATCGACGTGATGGCGGCGAGATACATGATCGCGCCCCACCCGAGGCCCTTCCACAGGCTCCAGAGCAGCATCGTGAGCCAGACGTGCTCGCCCGTGTCGAGGAACTTGATCGGGGTGGTGATGAGGCCCCAGTCGTTCAGCACCGAGTTCACGAGGCCCGAGGTGGAGAACAGGGAGAACGCGATCATGTAGACGAGCACCCACGAGATGAAGTTCGGGAGCGTCGTGAGGGTCTGCACCGCGTTCTTGAACCAGGGGGCCCGGATCTCGTTGAGGAGCATCGCGAAGAAGACCGGCAGCAGCGAGGTCGCGATCCCGAGGAAGCTCATGGCGAGCGTGTTCGCCATGACCTGCCCGATCTGCTGGAGCTGCGTGGGGGAGGAGACGAGCATCCGGAACCACTGCAGGCCGACGAACTCGCTGCCCGACAGGCCGAGCGCGGGCCGGTAGTCGAAGAACGCCGTGGCCCAGCCGGCCAGCGGCAGGTACGAGAACACCAGCACGAGCAGCAGGAACGGCAGGATGACGAGGAACATCCTCCGCGACGGCTTCTTGCCCGCCCGGCGGGGGGCGCTCGGGCGCCGCGGCCCCTCCTCGTCGTCGGCCGCCCGGGGCCGATCGCGTGCCGGTGCTGCGCTGGCGGCGCCGTCGAGCAGCGGCGCTCCCTGGGTGAGGCTCACCTGTCACTCCCTCGTGATGGGTCTCGCGCTCGGCGGCCGCCAGGTGGCTACCGCGTCGAAGCGCTTCGAATTGATACCACCCTCACGAGGGGTGACGCAATGGTGTCCGGCGATCCGGACGGGTCGGACAGGACTTCCGCCGGCCGGGGAGCGGCGGGGTCGCGACGCCTCCGGCTAGCGGCGGGCGGTGCTCCCGCGGGTGGTCAGCACGGGGGACAGCAGGCGCGTCTCGGCGCCCAGGCCGTCGTCGAGCCGGGCCATGACGATGTCCACGGCGAGGCTGCCGATCGTCGACGCCGGCAGGTCGATGGCGGTCATCGGCACCCGCTGCGCGAGCGCGACGTCCTCGGGGCACAGCGCGATCACCGAGACGTCGTCGGGGACGGACCGGCCGGCGTCGCCCAGGCGGCTGAGGACGTGCGGCAGCGCCCGCTCGTTGTGCACGAACAGGCCCGTCGTGCCGGGCGCCTCGGCGAGGAGCTCGTCGACGACCCGCGCGACCTCGGCCGGGGCGCCGGGGCAGGCGACGACCTTCGCGTCCAGGCCGCGTTCGGGCGCCGCCTCGGCGAACCCGCGCATCACGCGGTCGACGTACGACGTGTGCCGGTCCACGACCTCCGGCGGTGCGCCGAGCATCGCCACCTGGCGGTGCCCGAGCTCGGCGAGGTGCTGCGCGGCGAGGCGGCCGGCGGCCTCGAAGTCGAGGTCCACGCACGACAGCCCCGACGCGTCCCGCGGCAGCCCCACCAGCACGGACGGCTGCCGGGAGCGGGTGAGGATGGGGATGCGCGCGTCGTCGGCCTCGACGTCCATCACCACGAGGGCGTCGACCATGGAGCCGTTCGTCGCGCGCTCCAGGCCCTCGAGGTCGTCCTGCGTCAGCAGCAGCACGTCGTGGGCGTGCTCGCGGGCCCGGGTCACGACGCCCCCCGCGAACTGCATGATCACCGGCACGTCGATGCCCGTGCGCAACGGGATCATGAGCCCGATGACCTCCGTCCGCGCGGAGGCGAGCGCGCGCGCCCCGGCGTGCGGGCGGTAGCCCAGCGTGGCGATCGCCTGCTCGACCCGCCGGCGCGTGGGGGCGGAGATGGACCGCTTGCCCGAGAGGACGTACGAGACGGTCGACGCCGAGACTCCCGCCGCCTTGGCGACGTCCTCGATGGTGGCCACGGCTAGCTCCTGGGTGCGTGCGAGACGGAAGGACCCGCGACCGGCAGGTCGCGGGTCAGGTCGAGGATCACGGTAGCGCCCGCGGCGAGCGCGACGACGGCGGCGGGGGTGTCGTCGGCCACCGTGTCGCCGGCCGCGGGCGCCCCCTGGCGCACGACCACCTCCACGGCGCGGTCCGCGGGCGCCCGGAGCACGACGGCCGAGGCCGCGCCGTCGCGCCAGGCGACGTCGACCTCCGCGCCGCCGCGGGCGCGCAGGCCGGTCACCTCGCCGTCGGGCCAGGCCGCCGGCAGCGCGGGCAGCAGGTCCAGGCGGACGCGCCCGTCGGCGCGCCGGTGCGACTGCAGCAGCATCTCGGCGACGCCCGCCGTGAGGCCCAGGTTCCCGTCGATCTGGAACGGTGGGTGGGCGCTGAACAGGTTGGGGTACAGGCCGCCGCGGTGCCGGCCGTCGGAGTCGTCGGCCGGGCGCAGGGACAGGAGCACCTGGTCGTGGGCGCGGTCGCCCGCCCCCAGCCGGGCCCAGAGCGCGATGCGCCAGGCGAGCGACCAGCCGGTCGACTCGCGGCCGCGCAGCTCCAGGCTGCGGGCCGCGGCGCGCGCCAGGTCGGGGGTGGTGGTCGGGTCGAGGGAGTCCAGGGGGTACAGGCCGACGAGGTGGGAGAGGTGCCGGTGCTCGGGCTCCGCCTCCGCCAGCTCCCGGCCCCACTCGAGGAGCTCGCCGCGGGACCCGACGGCGGGGTCGGGGAGGGCCGCGACGACCTGCTCGAGGCGCGCGAGCCACGGCTCGTCGGCGTCGTCGGCGCCGAGGGCGACGGCCGCCTCCCGGCACCCGTCGGCCAGGGCGCGCAGGAGCGCCACGTCCATCGCCGCGTTGGTCGTCACGGCCGCCGGGTCGCCGTCGGGCGCGACGTACCGGTTCTCCGGTGAGGTCGACGGGCTGGTCCAGGCGCGCGCGAGGTCGCCGTCGCCGGCCGTCTGCACCCAGTCGAGCGCGAACTCGCCCGCCCCGCGCAGCGCCGGCCACGCGGCGCGCAGGGCGGCGTCGTCGCCGGTGAACCGGTGGTGCTCCACGACGTGCTGCGCGAGCCACGTGCCGCCGAGCGCCCACGCGGACCACTGCGCGTCGCCCCGCCCGTGGCCCACCGACGCGGCGTGCCCCCAGGCGTCGGAGTTGTGGTGCGCCACCCACCCCGCGGCGCCGTAGAGCTCCCGCGCCACGTCGGCCCCCGGCCCCGCGGCCAGGCGGCGCACGAAGTCGAGCAGCGGCTCGTGGCACTCCGCCAGGCCGGTGGTGCCGGCGGCCCAGTACGCCATCTGCAGGTTGATGTTGAGGGTGTAGGCGCTGCTCCACGGGCCGGGCAGCCACGGGTTCCAGATGCCCTGGAGGGTGGCCGGGAGGCCGCCCGGGCGCGACGACGACAGCAGCAGGTAGCGCCCGTGGTGGAACGCGAGCGCGGCGAGCCCCGGGTCCGGGCGGTCCGCGGCGGCGCGGATCCGGCGGGCGGTCGGCAGGTCGGCCGCCCCGGCGGGAGTCGGCAGGTCCAGGTGCACCCGCCCGTAGACGCGCGCGTGCTCGGCGACGTGCGCGGCGCGCAGGCGCTCGCGGAGGGCGTCGGCGTCGTCCTGCGCGGGCGGAGCCGCGGCGAGCTGTGCCGCGAGCCGCTCGGCGGCCGGCGCGGCCCCGGGCTCGCCGGGCGGGTCCGTGGTCGCCGTCGCGACGAGGAGCACGTGGGTGCGCGCGGCGCCGGTGCGCAGCGCGCCGTCGGCGACGGCGGCGCCCGGGTCCGCGGGGGCGACGACGGCGACCAGGCCGGTGCGGCCGCGGTCGGCGTCGTAGCGGAGCTCGCCCTCGGGGTGGTGGGACGGCGGGACGTCGACCGGCAGGTCGACGGCGCGGACCAGGGCGGCGGGCCCCGCGGGCTCGGGGGCGTGGTCCGGCGCCGCGGCGCGGAGCAGGCTCTCGACGCGGACGGTGAGGCGCACGGGTCGCTCGGCGCGCACGGCGTGCACCAGCGCGCCGCCGCCGGCGTCGGCCCAGCTCTCGTGGACGACGACGCCGGCGACCGGGTGCCGCCACGTGTGGGTGGCCACGCCGGTGCGCAGGTCCAGCTCGCGCCGTGCGACGCCACGGACGCGCGGGGGCGTGGTCCCGGCGTCGTCGGCCGGCGCGACCTCGACGTCGATCTCGGCGAGGGGCAGGTACGCCTGCGCCCAGGGCGTCTGGGTCTCGGCGAGCAGCGCCTCCGCGGCGCGGACGTCCCCGGCGGCGACCGCCGCGCGGACGCGGTCGAGGTGCGCGGGGCCGCGCGCGCGGGCCCCGGCGAGCGGGTCCGTCGGGGGCGGTCCCGACCAGGCCGTCCCGTCGTTGACCCACAGGTGCTCGACCCCCGCCCGGCCGGCGCACACGGCGCCGCGGTGGCCGTTGCCCACGGGGTACGCCTCGACCCACCGGGTGGCGCTGCGGTCGTCGTGCAGGACGTGCGTCGTCGCGGGGAGGTCGCCCATGGGGGAGAGCGTAGTGCGCGCGGGACGAATCGCTTCGACGGCGTCCTGCCCCGCGAGGGGCGCCCGCGGCCGCCGGTCCCGTCCCGGCCGCCTTGACGCCTGTCGGACCCGGGGGCAATACTCGCCGTCGAAGCGCTTCGATGATCCATCGACGGATCGTCGGCGCCTCCCGCGGCGGGGACGACCACGGCCGCCGCGGCGCTGGACTCGACGAGGAGGACCCCATGCTGGACCGCGCGCGCACCGCCCGGGCGATCGCCCTGATCGCCGCGTCGACCTTGACGCTGACCGCCTGCGTCGGCGGCGGCGGAGGCGGGGGCGGGGCCTCCGGCGGTGGCGACACCGACGACACGACCCTGACCATCTGGCACTACGAGAACGACGACTCGGCCATGGGCCAGGCCTGGGCCAAGGCCATCGAGATCTTCGAGGACGAGCACCCCGACGTCACGGTGGACGTCGAGAAGCAGACGTTCGAGCAGATCCAGAAGAACGCCAAGATCGTGCTCACCGGCGACGACGTGCCCGACGTCATGGAGTACAACAAGGGCAACGCGACCGCGGGGCAGCTCGCCGCCCAGGGGCTGATCGCGCCGCTCACCGACGCCGCGGAGAAGAACGGCTGGGCCGACAAGCTGTCCGGCTCGCTGCAGACCACCGCGCGCTACGACGAGAACGGGCTCATGGGGTCCGGCGACTGGTACGGGGTGCCCAACTACGGCGAGTTCGTGGGCGTCTACTACAACAAGCAGATGTTCGAGAAGGCCGGCCTCGAGGTGCCGACCACCCTCGACGAGCTCGAGCAGGTCATGAAGGCGTTCAAGGACGACGGCGTCACGCCGCTCGCCGAGGCCGGGGCCGAGTACCCGATGGGCCAGCTCTGGTACGAGCTCGTGCTCGCGAACGCGGACCGCGACCTCGTCGACCGGTACCAGCTCTTCGACGGCGACGTGGACTTCCACGGCCCGGAGCTGACGGCCGCCACCGAGAAGCTCGACCGGTGGATCAAGGACGGCTACGTCGCCTCCGACTCCGCGGGCCTCACGGCCGAGGACATGGGCGTCGCCTTCATGAAGGGCGACTACCCGATGATGGTCTCCGGCTCCTGGTGGTTCGGCCGCGTCACGGCCGAGATGAAGGACGACTGGGGCCAGTTCAACTTCCCCGGCAACACGCTGCAGGTCGGCTCGTCCGGCAACCTGTGGGTGGTGCCGACCAACGCGGACTCGCCGTCGCTCGCCGAGGAGTTCATCGACACCACGCTGCGGCCGGAGGTGCAGGACGTGCTGGCGCAGACCGGCGGCCTGCCGGTCGCGGGCGACGCGTCGACCATCACGGACGAGAAGACGCGCGAGCTCACCCAGAACTTCCAGGACATCCTCGACGACGACGGCCTGGCGTTCTACCCCGACTGGCCGGTGCCGGGCTACTACGACACCATCGTCAGCCAGCTGCAGTCGCTGGTGAACCAGTCCAAGACGCCGGACCAGGTGCTGGACGGGCTCGGCTCGGCCTACACGGACGGCAAGGCCGACCTGCTGGGCGAGTGACGACATGACCGCCACCACCACGGCCGCCGCCGCGGCGCCCGGCCGCACGCGGGCGCGCGGCCGCCGCCGCGGCTCCCTGCCCTACCTGGTCTACCTGCTGCCGGGCGCGGTGCTCTTCGTGCTCGTCATCGGGTACCCCCTGGTGACCAACGTCTACATCAGCCTGTTCTCCTGGCGCGGCGGGCTCGCCCCGCTCACCTGGGTCGGGTTCGACAACTACGCCGAGCTCTGGCACGACGCCGCCTTCTGGACGTCGTTCGAGAACTCGATCGCGATGATCGTCGCGATGGTGCTGGTGCCCACGGCGCTCGGGCTGGTCCTCGCGGCGGTGCTGTTCGACTACCTCGGCCGCCGCTTCGGCGGCCTGGTCGCCGCCGTCCTGCGGGCGACGTACTACCTGCCGCAGATCCTGCCGGTCGCGGTCGCGGGCGTGCTGTGGAACTGGATCCTCAACGCCCAGACGGGCGCGCTGAACGAGATCCTGCGCGCGTGGGGCGTCGCGAGCCCGCCCAACTGGCTGGGCGACCCGAGCACGGCCCTGCCCAGCGTCATGCTCGTCCTCGTCTGGGTGCAGATCGGCTACCCCGTGGTGATCTTCATGGCGGCGCTGCAGCGGGTGGACCCCGAGCTGTACGAGGCGGCCGAGCTGGACGGCGCCGGCTGGTGGCGGCGGTTCCGCGCGATCACGATCCCGCAGATCCGCCCGGAGACGTTCGTCGTCACGCTCACCTGCACGGTGGCGGCGCTCAAGGTGTTCGGCCCGATCTACGTCCTCACGCGGGGCGGCCCGGAGAGCTCCACGCTCGTGCCGAGCTACTACTCGTACCTCAACTTCTTCGACAAGTCGCGGGTGGGCTACGGCGCCGCCGTCGCGACCGTGCTCACGGTGGTGATCGTGGTGGTGGCCGTCGTCATCCTCGCGCTGCAGGCGCGGGCCGAGCGGGCCGAGGAGGTGGGGCGCTGATGGCCGCCACCGTCGAGACCCCGCGGGCCGCCCGTCCGCGGACCGACGCGCCGCGCCGGCCGGAGGGCGGGCGCCACCGGCGTGGCGCGGCGCGCTGGTTCGTGCTGGCGGGGGCGGTCGTCGTCGCGCTGCTCGTGCTCGCGCCGCTGCTCGTCATGCTGCTCAACGCGTTCAAGTCGCCCGAGGACTACACGCAGCACGGCCCGCTCAGCCTCCCGAGCGGCCTCTACCTCGACGGCCTCGTGAACTTCTGGCAGCGCACGGAGTTCCCCGTGAAGCTGTGGAACTCGTTCTTCATCTCCGCCGTGGTGGCGGTGGCCGGGTGCGTGCTCTCGCTGCTCAACGCGTACGCGATCGGCGTCGGCCGCATCCGGGGCCGGATGGGGATCGTGCTGCTCTTCCTGCTCGCGAACATGCTGCCGCAGGAGGCGCTGATCTACCCCCTGTTCGACATGGCGCGGCAGGTGGGGCTGTCCAACTCGCAGTGGTCGGTGATCATCATCTTCACGGTGATCCAGTCGGCCTTCGGCACCTACCTGCTCGCCTCGGTGCTCGGCACCTTCCCGCCCGCGCTGCTCGAGGCCGCCGCGCTCGACGGCGCCGGGCGCTGGCGCATCCTGTGGCAGGTGGTGTTCCCGATCGTGCGGCCCACCCTCATGGTGCTGATGATCTTCTTCTTCATCTGGACCTGGAACGAGTTCTTCATTCCCCTGGTCATGCTCACGACGCACGACACCCAGACGATCCCGATCGCGCTGGCGTCGCTGCAGGGCGACCGGATGATGGACGCCCCCACGACCAACGCCGGGGCCCTCGTGTCCCTGGTCCCGGCGCTCGTCTTCTTCCTGCTCTTCCAGCGCACCCTCACCCGCGGCGTCACCGCCGGGGCGGTGAAGTGAGCGCACCGCCCCTCGCGCGGCGAGCCTGCGGGCCGTCCGCCATCATCGAATCCGACAGCACGGAGTAGGTGCACCCCTGATGAAGTTCACCGACGGCTACTGGAAGACCCGCCGCGGCATCGAGCCGCTGTACGCGGTCGAGGTCGACGACGTCCGCGTCGACGAGGCCACCGGCAGCATGACCGTCTACGCGCCCACCGCGCACGTCGCCCGGCGGGGGGACACCCTCAACCGGCCGATGCTGACCGTCACCTACACCTCGCCCGCGCCCGGCGTCGTCAAGGTCCGCGTGGAGCACTTCGCCGGGGCCGCGCACCGCGGGCCGGAGTTCGCGGTCACGCCCGAGCCGGGGTTCCGGCCCGTGGTGAAGGTCGACGAGACGACCGGCGTGCTCGAGACCGGCGGGCTGTCGGTCCGCGTGCACCGCGGCGACGGCTGGCACGTCGACTTCGAGCACGACGGCCGGGTGCTCACGTCGAGCCTGCCCAAGTCGGTGGGCGCGATGACCGCGACGGCGGGGCCCGAGGCCGGCGCCTGGGTGCACGAGCAGCTCACCCTCGACCCGGGCGAGCACGTCTACGGGCTGGGGGAGCGGTTCGGTCCATTCGTCAAGAACGGTCAGTCGGTCGACGTCTGGAACGAGGACGGCGGCACCTCCAGCGAGCAGGCGTACAAGAACGTGCCGCTCTACGTGACCAGCAAGGGGTACGGCGTCTTCGTCGCCCACCCCGAGCGGGTGTCGCTCGAGGTCGCGTCGGAGGTGAACACCCGCGTCCAGCTCTCCGTGGAGGGCCAGGCGCTGGAGTACTACGTCATCGCCGGCCCGACGCCCAAGGACGTGCTGCGCCGGTACACCGGGCTCACCGGCCGGCCCGCGCGCGTGCCGGCCTGGTCGTTCGGCACCTGGCTGTCGACGTCGTTCACCACCGACTACGACGAGGCCACGGTCACGAGCTTCGTCGACGGGATGGCCGAGCGGGGCCTGCCGCTGAGCGTCTTCCACTTCGACTGCTTCTGGATGCGCGAGTACCAGTGGTGCGACTTCGAGTGGGACCCGCGCGTCTTCCCCGACCCGGAGGGCATGCTCGCGCGCCTGCACGAGCGCGGCCTCAGGGTGAGCGTCTGGATCAACCCGTACATCGGCCAGCGGTCGCCGCTGTTCGAGGAGGGGCGCGCCCGCGGCTACCTGCTGCGCACCGCGGACGGCGGCGTCTGGCAGTGGGACCTGTGGCAGGCCGGCATGGCGCTGGTCGACTTCACCAACCCCGAGGCGACGGCCTGGTACCTGGGCCACCTGGAGCGGCTCCTCGACCAGGGCGTGGACTGCTTCAAGACCGACTTCGGCGAGCGCATCCCGACTGACGGCGTGGTCTGGCACGACGGCTCGGACCCGCGCAAGATGCACAACTACTACGCGGAGCTCTACAACGAGGCGGTCTTCCGCCTGCTCGAGCGGCGCCGCGGGCGCGGCGACGCCGTCGTCTTCGCGCGCTCCGCCACCGCGGGCGGCCAGCAGTTCCCCGTGCACTGGGGCGGGGACTGCGACTCCACCTACGCGTCCATGGCCGAGTCCCTGCGCGGCGGGCTCTCCCTCGCGCTGTCGGGCTTCGGGTACTGGAGCCACGACATCGGCGGCTTCGAGGGCACGCCCGACGCCTCGGTGTTCAAGCGGTGGCTCGCCTTCGGCCTGCTGTCCAGCCACTCGCGGTTCCACGGCTCGTCGTCGTACCGCGTGCCGTGGGCCTTCGACGAGGAGGCCGTGGACGTCGCGCGCCGGTTCACGCACCTCAAGATGTCGCTCATGCCGTACCTCGCCCGCGCGGGGGAGCAGGCGCACGCCGCCGGCACGCCGATCATGCGGCCGATGGTGCTGGAGTTCCCGGCCGACCGCGGCACCTACGGCGTGGACATGCAGTACATGCTGGGCGACGCGCTGCTCGTGGCCCCCGTGTTCACCGCGGACGGCACCGTGGAGTACTACGTGCCCGAGGGCACGTGGACCCGGCTGGTCGACGGCGCGGACGGCGGGCACGCCGAGACGGTGACCGGGCCGCGCTGGGTCACCGAGACCCACGGCCTCGACTCGCTGCCCGTCCTGGTGCGGCCCGGCACCGTGCTGCCGGTCGGCGCGCGCACCGACCGGCCCGACTACGCGTGGGCGGAGGGCGTCGAGCTGCGGCTCGTCGCGCTGCCCGACGGCTACGACGCCGTGACCCCCGTCCCGACCGGCGGGCCCGACGGCGAGGCGGCGCGGTTCCGCGTCCGGCGCGCCGGCGACGAGGTCGTCGTGACCACCGACGACGCCCCCGGCGACTGGAGCGTCCGGGCCGACGGGCGCGTCGCCACCACCACCGGACCCGGAGAGCTGAGGATCACCCTGTGACCACGCGTTCCTTCCCCGCCGACTTCCTGTGGGGCACCGCCACCGCGGCCTACCAGATCGAGGGCGCTGCCGCCGAGGGCGGCCGCGGCCCGTCGATCTGGGACACCTACTCCCACACCCCGGGCCGCACCCTGGGCGGCGACACCGGCGACGTCGCGTGCGACCACTACCACCGCTGGGCCGAGGACGTGGACCACCTCGACCGGCTCGGCGTCGGCGCCTACCGCCTGTCGATCTCCTGGCCCCGCGTGCAGCCGGGCGGCACCGGCCCCCTCAACCCCGAGGGCGTCGCCTTCTACCGCCGTCTCCTGGAGGCCCTGCGCGAGCGGGGGATCCGCCCCTTCGTCACCCTCTACCACTGGGACCTGCCGCAGGAGCTCGAGGACGCGGGCGGCTGGGCGAACCGGGAGACGTCGGCGGCGTTCGCCGCGTACGCCCGGCACATGGCGACCGAGCTCGGCGACCTCGTCGAGGCCTGGACCACGCTCAACGAGCCGTGGTGCTCGGCCTACCTCGGCTACGGCTCGGGCGTGCACGCCCCCGGCCGCACCGAGCCGGAGGCGGCGCTCGCGGCCGTCCACCACCTCAACCTCGCCCACGGCCTGGCGGCCCGCGCGATCCGCGAGGTGCTGCCCGGCGCGCAGGTCTCGATCACGCTGAACCTGCACGCGATCCGCCCGGCCGACCCGGCCTCGGCCGCCGACGCCGGCGCGGTCCGCACGATCGACGCGCTCGCCAACCGCGCGTTCCTCGGCCCCCTGCTCGACGGCGCGTACCCGGCCGACCTCCTCGCCGACACCGCCGACGTGTCCGACTGGTCGTTCGTGCTCGACGGCGACCTCGAGCAGATCCGGCAGCCCCTCGACGTGCTGGGCGTCAACTACTACTCCACCGTCACCGTGCGGCGCTTCGCCGGCGACGGCGAGCGCGTGGAGAACGACGGGCACGGCGCGTCGTCGCACAGCCCGTGGATCGGCGTCACGGACGTCGAGTTCGTCCAGCAGCCCGGCCCGTACACGGCGATGGGCTGGAACATCGAGCCGTCGGGGCTGACCGACCTGCTGGTCGGGCTGCACCGCACCTATCCCGACGTGCCGCTCGCGGTCACCGAGAACGGCGCGGCCTTCGACGACGAGCTCGTGGACGACGGCGGGGCGCGGCGCGTGCACGACGACCGCCGCGTGGCCTACCTCCACGACCACGTC
This sequence comes from Isoptericola sp. NPDC057653, assembly GCF_042799955.1. NCBI lineage: Bacteria > Bacillati > Actinomycetota > Actinomycetes > Micrococcales > Promicromonosporaceae > Isoptericola > Isoptericola sp. NPDC057653. The sequence goes on from NZ_JBHVHP010000004.1 coordinate 367,257, forward strand.
GAGGCCCTCGGCGCCGCGCGCGACGCGGGCGCTGACGTGCGCGGGTACTTCGCCTGGTCGCTCATGGACAACTTCGAGTGGGGCTACGGCTACTCCCGGCGCTTCGGCATCCTGCACGTGGACTACCCGACCGGGGAGCGCACGTGGAAGGACTCGGCGCACTGGTACCGCCGGCTGGCCACCACCGGCGAGCTGCCCCCGGTCGACGCCGTCGCCCCCTGACGCACGCCCGGCGGGGGCACTAGCGTGCGGGCATGACCGCTGCCGTGCCGCTCCCGCCCGACCTTCCCGCCCGGTTCGACGACGCGCTGCGCTCCAGGTGCCGCGAGCGGCGGGTGCCGGCGCTGTCCGCCGCGGTGGGCCGCGGCGGGGAGGTCGTGTGGACCGGCACCGCGGGGTGGGCGGCCGCCGACGCGGGCACGGCGTTCCGCATCGGGTCGATCAGCAAGCCGATGACGGCGGTGGCGGTGCTGCGCCTGGTCGCGGAGGGTCGGCTGGGCCTCCACGACACGGTGGGCCGGCACCTGCCGGACGCCCCGGCCCCCGACGCCACCGTCGCCCACCTGCTCACGCACACCGCGGGCCTGCCGGCGGAGCCGCCCGGGCCGTGGTGGGAGCGGCACGGCGCCGGCACGTGGGACGAGCTGGTCGCCTCCGGGGTCGAGCCGCAGCGCGACCCGGGCGAGCGGTTCCACTACTCCAACGTGGGCTACGCCGTGCTCGGGCGGCTGCTCGAGCAGGCCCACGGAAGGCCGTGGGACGACGTGCTCCGCGACGAGGTCTGGGCGCCCCTCGGCCTGACCGGCACCGGTCGGACGCCGGTCGGCGCGGCGGCGGTCGGCTACGCGGTGCACCCGCACGCCGACGCCGTCCTGCGCGAGCCCGTGGCCTCCTACGGCGTGCTCGGCCCGGCCGGCGAGGTGTGGTCCACGCCGTCGGACCTGGTGCGGTTCGGGTCGTGGCTGGTGGGTGCGGGGACGGACGACGCGGCGGCCGCCGGGGTCCTGTCGCGCGAGTGGCGGCGCCGGATGACGACGCCGCGCGCGGTGGTCGACGACGACGGGCAGCCGTTCACCGCCGCCTGGGGGCTCGGCGTCTCGGTGCACCACGCGGGTGCGGGGGCGGGCCGCCGGACCGTCGGCCACGGCGGCTCGGTGCCGGGGTTCACGGCCACGCTGCGGGCCGACCCCACCACGGGGGAGGCCTGGGCCGTGTGCGGCAGCTCGACCGCGGGGTTCGGCGACGCGTCCTTCCTCGAGGAGCTGCTGGCCGACGCGCCGCCGCTCCCGCCCGCGAAGGGCGTGGGGGACGCCGCGGACCGGGGCGTGCTCGCGCTGACCGGCACCTGGTACTGGGGCCCGATGGCGTACACGCTCGCCGCGCGCGGTGACGGTCGCCTGGAGCTGAGCTCCGACGGCGGCCGCAGCACGGTGTTCGGCCGCACGGACGACGGCGGCTGGGTGGGCGTCGAGGGCGGCTACTGGCTGGGGGAGCGGGTGCGTGCCGTGGCGCCCGGCGCGTCCGCCGAGGCGCTCGACGTCGGCACGTTCCACCTCACCCGCGCGCCCTACGACCCCGCCACCGCGGTGCCGGGCGGCCTCGACCCGCGCGGCTGGCAGCCGGTCGTCGACGCGACCAGCGACGCGACCGGCGACGTGACCGGCGACGCGACCGGAGGCGAGGCCCCCGGGCTCGGGTGACCCCTCCCGTCGCCTGTGCGACACACCACCGGGCACGACACGCCGATGATCTCGACGAGTTTTCCTCGCGTTCGGGGGCGTCGAATGTCCGTTCTGTCCGGAGGGTGGCCGGCGGTCGACCGGGCGGGCGGGGTGCCCGGGCCCGGGCGCGGGGTCGATCCCGGTCGCGCACATGCTGTGGACACCCGTCGCCCACCGCCTGTGGACATCCGGACGCGAACCGCACGGTCCTGCGGGCGGACGCCTCCGGGTGGTGGGGACGGAGCCCCGGGGAGCCTGTGGACGGACCGTGTCAGAGGCCCGTGGGAGGCTGTTGTCAGGGTCGGCAGGCGAAGGGCGTTCGATGAATGACACGGATGTCAACCACTAGATGTCGGTCCCGCGCGCGCCCCGACCACTAGGTGTAGTGTTTGAAGCACGCGGGGCCCACGGCTCTTCGAACAAAGCACACCGGCGTAGTTCCACGGGCGTCATCCCTGGTCCGGCCCCTCTCGGGCCCACCTGGGACCGGCTCGCAGGGCCACCGCGCGGGTCGGACCAAGCCCCCCGGGAGGGGAGCGCAGAGAGGGAGAGACACATGAGCATCACGGTCTACAGCAAGCCGGCCTGCGTGCAGTGCGACGCGACCTACCGCGCCCTCGACCGCAAGGGCGTCGAGTACTCGGTGGTCGACATCACCCAGGACGCCGAGGCGCTCGAGATGGTGCGCGGGCTCGGCTACCTGCAGGCCCCGGTCGTCGTCGCCGGCGACACCCACTGGTCGGGCTTCCGCCCCGACCAGATCGCCGCGGTCGCGGCGCAGCAGGCCGTCACGGCCTGACGCCGAGATCGGCACGGGCGGGTCGCGCGGGTCGCGACCGCCCACCCCACACACGGCCGGCGCCCCGGGCTTCGAACCCGACCCGGGGCGCCGTGCGTCTTCGGTGACGCAGCGCGTCGGTCTGGTAGCAGCATCCGGGGGGAGGCTGAGCATGAGTTCTCTCGTCTATTTCTCCAGCGTGTCGGAGAACACCCACCGGTTCGTCCAGCGCCTCGCGCTCGAGGAGCTCGGCATGTCCGTGCACCGGATCCCGGTGCGCAAGCAGGACGGCTTTCTCACGGTGACCGAGCCGTACGTGCTCATGGTCCCGACCTACGGCGGGGGCAACGAGGGCGGCGCCGTGCCACGGCGCGTGCGCGAGTTCCTCAACGACCCGCACAACCGGTCGCTCGTCCGCGGCGTCATCGCCGCGGGGAACACCAACTTCGGCGCTGCCTACTGCATCGCCGGCGACATCATCTCCGCGAAGTGCCAGGTGCCCTACCTGTACGCCTTCGAACTCCTGGGGACGGCTGAGGACGCCGCGCGCGTCCGTGACGGATTGGGACGATTTTGGCAACGACAGTCACTGATCTCGGCGTGAGCTCGACGACGACCCCCGAGGTCGCGGGGGCCACCCCGGTGCCGCTGCAGGGCGTGCAGCTGGACTACCACGCGCTCAACGCGATGCTGAACCTGTACGGCGCGGACGGCCAGATCCAGTTCGAGAAGGACCGCGAGGCCACCACCGCCTACTTCGAGCAGCACGTGCTGCCGAACACGATCCAGTTCGAGACGCTCGACGCGAAGCTCGACTACCTGATCGAGAACAAGTACTACGACCCGGCGGTCCTCGAGAAGTACTCGCGCACCTTCGTCAAGGAGCTGTTCCGGCTCGCGTACTCGAAGGACTTCCAGTTCGAGTCGTTCCTCGGCGCGTTCAAGTACTACACGTCGTACACGCTGAAGACGTTCGACGGGAAGAAGTACCTCGAGCGCTTCGAGGACCGCGTCTCGATGGTCGCCCTCGGGCTGGCCGACGGCGACGAGCAGGTCGCGCGCGACGTCGTCGAGGAGGTCGTGTCGGGCCGCTTCCAGCCCGCGACGCCGACGTTCCTCAACGTGGGCAAGGCGCAGCGCGGCGAGCCCGTGTCCTGCTTCCTGCTGCGCATCGAGGACAACATGGAGTCCATCGCGCGCGGCATCAACTCCGCCCTGCAGCTGTCCAAGCGCGGCGGCGGCGTGGCCCTGCTGCTGAGCAACATCCGCGAGCACGGCGCGCCGATCAAGCACATCCAGAACCAGTCGTCCGGCGTCATCCCCGTGATGAAGCTGCTCGAGGACTCGTTCTCGTACGCCAACCAGCTGGGCGCGCGCCAGGGCGCCGGCGCCGTGTACCTGCACGCGCACCACCCGGACATCATGCGGTTCCTCGACACCAAGCGGGAGAACGCGGACGAGAAGATCCGCATCAAGACCCTCTCGCTGGGCGTCGTCATCCCGGACATCACGTTCGAGCTGGCGAAGACGAACGCGGACATGCACCTGTTCAGCCCGTACGACGTCGAGCGCGTCTACGGCAAGCCCTTCGCGGACGTCTCCATCTCGGAGAAGTACGACGAGCTCGTCGCCGACGACCGCATCACGAAGACCACGATCAAGGCCCGCGACTTCTTCCAGACGATCGCGGAGCTGCAGTTCGAGTCCGGGTACCCGTACGTGATGTTCGAGGACACGGTGAACAAGGCGAACCCGATCAAGGGCCGCATCACCCACTCGAACCTCTGCTCGGAGATCCTGCAGGTCTCGACGCCGTCGACGTTCCACGAGGACCTGTCCTACGACCACGTCGGCCGCGACATCTCCTGCAACCTCGGCTCGCTGAACATCGCGAAGACGATGGACTCGCCGGACTTCGCCAAGACGATCGACACCGCGATCCGCGCGCTGACCGCCGTCTCCGACCAGACGAGCATCGACTCGGTCCCGTCGATCCGCCGCGCGAACGACCTCGGGCACGCCATCGGCCTCGGCCAGATGAACCTGCACGGCTACCTCGCCCGCGAGCGGATCTACTACGGCTCCGACGAGGGCGTCGACTTCACGAACCTGTACTTCTACACGGTCGCCTACCACGCGATCGCGGCGTCCAACCGCCTCGCGATCGAGCGCGGCAAGGCGTTCGGCGGGTTCGAGGACTCCAAGTACGCCACCGGCGAGTACTTCGACAAGTACACCGACGGCGAGTGGAAGCCCGCGACCGAGCGCGTCGCGCAGCTCTTCGCGGAGGCCGGCGTCGCGATCCCGACGCAGGACGACTGGCGCGCGCTCAAGGCCTCGGTCATGGCGCACGGCATCTACAACCAGAACCTGCAGGCCGTGCCGCCCACCGGGTCGATCAGCTACATCAACAACTCGACGTCGTCGATCCACCCCGTGCCCGCCAAGATCGAGATCCGCAAGGAGGGCAAGCTCGGTCGCGTGTACTACCCGGCGCCGTACATGACGAACGACAACCTGGACTACTACCAGGACGCGTACGAGATCGGCTACGAGAAGATCATCGACACCTACGCCGCGGCCACGCAGCACGTGGACCAGGGCCTGTCGCTGACGCTGTTCTTCCCCGACACGGTGACCACGCGCGACGTCAACCGGGCGCAGATCTACGCCTGGCGCAAGGGGATCAAGACGCTGTACTACATCCGTCTCCGTCAGATGGCCCTCGAGGGCACGGAGATCGAGGGCTGCGTCAGCTGCATGCTGTGACCGCGTCGAGCAACTATCGGGAATTCGGGGAAGAGACAAAGATGGCGCCCACGGGGAAGCTCAAGCTCATCGATCGCGTGACCGCGATCAACTGGAACCGGCTGCAGGACGAGAAGGACCTCGAGGTCTGGGACCGCCTGGTCGGCAACTTCTGGCTGCCGGAGAAGGTGCCGGTGTCCAACGACATCCAGTCGTGGCACACGCTCACCGACGCGGAGCGGCTCATGACGACCCGCGTGTTCACCGGCCTCACGCTGCTGGACACGATCCAGGGCACCGTCGGCGCCGTGTCGCTGATCCCGGACGCGCTGACCCCGCACGAGGAGGCGGTGTACACCAACATCGCGTTCATGGAGTCGGTGCACGCCAAGAGCTACTCGTCGATCTTCTCGACGCTGATCTCCACGCGGGAGATCGACGACGCCTTCGCCTGGTCGGAGGAGAACGCGAACCTCCAGCGCAAGGCGGAGATCGTCCTCGACTACTACCGCGGAGACGACCCGCTGAAGCGCAAGGTCGCCTCGACGATGCTCGAGTCGTTCCTGTTCTACTCCGGCTTCTACGCGCCGATGTACTGGTCCAGCCGCGCCAAGCTGACGAACACGGCCGACCTCATCCGCCTCATCATCCGCGACGAGGCCGTGCACGGGTACTACATCGGCTACAAGTACCAGAAGGGCCTGGCGCAGGTCAGCCAGACCCGGCAGGACGAGCTCAAGGCGTACACGTTCGAGCTGCTCTTCGAGCTGTACGAGAACGAGGTCGAGTACACCGACGCCCTGTACGGCGAGCTCGGCCTCACCGAGGACGTCAAGGCGTTCCTGCGCTACAACGCCAACAAGGCCCTCATGAACCTGGGCTACGAGGCGCTGTTCCCCAAGGAGGACACGGCCGTGAACCCGGCCATCCTCGCCGCGCTGTCCCCGAACGCGGACGAGAACCACGACTTCTTCTCCGGGTCGGGCTCGTCGTACGTCATCGGCAAGGCCGTGGCCACCGAGGACGACGACTGGGACTTCTGACCGGTCCTGACGTCGTCGGAGCACAGCCGAGGTAGACCGAAGGGGCGGGCCGCAGCCATCGCGGCCCGCCCCTTCGCGCTACCTCGGAGAGGCCCGGACCGCCTCGGGCCCCAGCGTCGCGTCGACGACGAGCGCGAGCGCCGGGCGCGGGTCCGTCGGGTCGTGGCGGGCGATCGCGTGCAGCAGCAGCCCTTCGTAGGTGCCGGCGACGGCGATCATCGCCGCACGAGCGTCGGTCGCGCCGAGCCGGGCGGCCGTCCGCTCGCCCCAGTCGATGAGCGCCTCCCGCCCCCGGTCGACGCGCCCGCGCAGGTCGGGGTCGTGGCTCGCCTCGAGGAAGAGGACGAGGCGGGCGGTCGTGGCTGCGCGGTCCGGACCGGTCGCCTGCGCGAAGCCGGCGCACAGCATGTCGACGAAGGCGGCCGCCGACCGGGGCTCCGGCGCGCCGGACAGGCCGGCCAGGTCGCGGGCGGCGAGGTCGTCGGAGACTCCGGCCAGCAGGGCTGCGCGGGTGCGGAAGTAGTTCGACGTCGAGCCACGGGGGAGGCCGGCGCGCTCGTCGACCCGCCCGTGAGTCAGGGCGCGCAGCCCCTCGGTGCCGAGCAGGTCCACGGCCGCGTCGAGCGCGCGACGTCGGGGCGGGAGGGCGGTGGTCACGACGGCACCCTACTCCCATCACTACGGATGTAGTGACACCGCACTACGAACGTAGTAGCGTCGAGGGATGGACGAGAACGTGGTGGGCGAAGGGCGGGCCGCCTCGACGCGGGCCGCGACGTCGGCCGGGGTGCCGATGCCCGAGCTCGCCGGCGTCACCCATCGGTGGGTGGACGTCGACGGGCTCGTGATGCACGTCGTCGAGCAGGGCGCCGGTGACCCGGTGCTGCTGCTCCACGGCTTCCCGGAGCACTGGTGGGAGTGGCGCGGCGTCGTCGGACCGCTCGCCGTCGACCATCGGGTCGTGTGCCCCGACCTGCGGGGGTTCGGCTGGACCGACGCGCCCCCGGACGGCTACACCGGCGACCGGCTCCTGGCCGACGTCGTCGGCCTGCTCGACGCGCTGGGCATCGAGCGGGCGCACGTCGTGGCGCACGACTGGGGCGCGCTGGTGGGCTTCCGTCTCTGCCTCGAGCACCCCGACCGGGCCGCGACGCTGCTGAGCATGGGCGTGCCCCACCTGTGGCTGCGGTTCGACCCGCGGCTGCTGCTCATGCTGCGGCACACCTGGTTCCAGGTGGTCATCGCCTCGCGGCTGACCGGGCCGCGCGCCCTGGCGCGGGGCCGCCAGCGGCTGCCGCGGCACCTGCTCCAGGAGTACGGCAGCGACTCGCCCGTGATGACGGACGCCGACGTCGAGGCCTACCTCGCGCCGCTGCGGCAGCCCGCACGCGCGCGGGCCGGGTCAGCGCTCTGCCGTGACTTCGTCCGGCGCGAGCTGTGGGCCGTGCTGCGCGGCGCCTATCGCGACCGGCACCTGACCACGCCGACCGACGCCCTGCTCGGCGAGAACGACATCCTCGGCGACCCGGCGCTGCTGGGCGGGCACGAGGAGCACGCCGACGACCTGGTCGTCGACGTGCTCCCCGGGGTGTCGCACTTCATGGTCGACGAGCGACCGGACCTCGTGGTCGACCGGGCGCGGGCGCTGTTCGCGCGCGCGGCGTGAGGTGGCTCAGACGTCGGCCGAGTGCGCGCCGGTGACGGGCGGGTCGGCGGACCACGGGAACGTGATCCACAGGTCGGTGTCGCGCCACGAGTAGTCCGGCTGGATGATCGTGCGCGGCTTGGTGTACAGCACCACGGACCGGGCCTCGGCGCCCTGCTTCGCGAGCATGTCCATGACCAGCGCGAGGGTGCGGCCGGAGTCGGCGACGTCGTCCACGACGAGCACCTTGGAGCCGGGCAGCTCGGAGGTGTCCATGAGGGGCGGCAGCACGCGCGGGTCGTCGAGGGTCTTGCCGATGTCGGTGTAGAACTCGACGTTCAGCGTGCCCACCCCCTTGGTGCCCAGCGCGTACGCCATCGCGCCGCCGGGCACGAGGCCGCCGCGCGCGACCGCGACGACGACGTCGGGCCGGAACCCGCTCGCGACGACACGCTCGGCCAGCTCGCGGATGGCGACGGGCAGCAGGGTCCAGGTGAGCACCTCGCGCTCGGGCGCCGGCGCGGCGCCGGCGGGCGGCTCGGGGGACGGTGAGGTCATGGCAACCGAGGGTACGCGCGACGGCGGGCCCCCGTGACCGGGGACCCGCCGTCCTGGTGCTGCTGACCTGCGCCGACGTGGTCGCGACGTGCGAGACGTCACGCTCCGCGCTCGGGCGTCACTGCGCCGCGAGGATGTCCACGACGAAGACCAGCGGCGAGTCGGCCTTGATGTTGCTGCCCTGCGGCGGGTTGGCGCCGTAGGCCTGCTCGGCGGGGATCACCAGCAGCACCTGGCTGCCGACGGTCTGCCCGGCGAGGCCGTCGGTCCAGCCCTTGATGACCTGCTGCAGCGAGAACGAGGTGGGGGCGCCGCGGTCCCACGACGAGTCGAACTGCTCGCCGTCCAGCGTCCAGCCCGTGTAGTGCGCCGTGACGGTCTGGGTCTTCTTGACCTTCGCGCCGTCGCCCTTGATGAGGGTCTGCGCCACGAGGTCCTTCGGGGCCTTGTAGCCGTCGGGGATCTTCACGGACGGCTTGCCGGAGTCGTCGAGCGTCACGGTCGGCAGGCCGGCGGCCGGCTTCACGGCCTCGCCCTCGGCGCGGGTCGGGATCTTCTTCGCGTCGGTGATCTCGACGAGGTTGACGGCGGTGACGGCGTTGCCCTGCTGGTCCTGCGTCGGGAACGCGACGAGGACGCGCGCGCCGACCTTCTGGCCGGTGAGCGGCTCGGTGAGCACGCCGTAGCTCTGGTCGCCGAGGATGAAGGTGGCCGGCTGCTTCTGCTGCCAGGTCGAGCCCTGGCTCGTGCCGTCGGAGCCGAGGTAGCCCACGAAGTCGATCGTGACCTGCGTGCCCTCGGTCACCTCGGCGCCCTTGCCCTCGTCGATGACGCGGGTGGTCGGCACGGAGACCTCGAGCGGGGACTTGAAGGTGACCTTCGGCTCCTTGCCGGCGTCGCCCTCGACCTTCACGGCCTCGAGGGCGGCGACGTCCTCCTTGGTGGGCGTCGGCGCCTCGGTCGCAGGCGACGACGACGCGGACGCGGACGGCGAGGCGGAGTCGCCGGAGTCGTCGGCGCAGGCGGTCAGCGTCAGGGCCGTGGCCAGCGCCAGCGCGGCTGCGGCGGCGGACGTGCGGAGCTTCACGGAGTGTCCTTCGGTCGGCGGGGACGAACCGGGCCACTGTAACGGCCTCACCTGACCGCCCCGTCCAGGCTCCCGCGGGGCACCGCCCGGCCGGCGCGCCGCCCGGGCGACAATGGGTGGCATGCCGTCCAGCCGCCCGTCCCGCAAGCGCCCGTGGGGCGCCACGCCCCCGCCGCTCGACCTCGACCGTGCGCTCGGCGGCGTGCGGCGGGAGAGCGCGGCGGACGGCGAGTGGACCGTGCGGCGGCTGCGCGGGGGCGACAAGGCGTACCGCTGCCCCGCGTGCCGGCAGGAGATCCCGGCGGGCACGCCGCACGTGGTGGCGTGGCAGCGTGACGTCGTCGGCGGCGAGAGCGCCGGCCTGGAGGACCGCCGGCACTGGCACTCGTCGTGCTGGGAGCGTCGCGCGCGGCTGCGCTGAGCGCGGGGCCCGCGTCCCCCGCGGACCGGCCGGGAACGCCCGGCGGAACTACGCTGGGCCGTGATGAACGACATGCCCGCCGGCCCGCCCACCGGCCACCAGATCCGCTCGCTGACGATGCTCCCGGCACGGCGCGAGGACGTCGACCTGCACACCGCGGACGGGCTGACGCTCGTCGGCGAGCTGGCCCTCCCGGCCGACCGTGACCCGGTCGCGAGCCTGCTGACCTTCCACCCCCTGCCCACGCACGGCGGGTACATGGACTCGCACGTCTACCGCAAGGCGGCCTGGCGCCTCCCGGCCCTCGCCGACCTCGCGGTGCTGCGGTTCAACACGCGCGGGACGTCGTCGCCCCGCGGCACGTCCGAGGGCGCGTTCGACGGCGGTGACGCGGAGCGGTTCGACGTCGCCGCGGCGATCGAGCTCGCCGAGTTCCGCGAGCTGCCGCGGCCCTGGCTCGTCGGCTGGTCGTTCGGCACCGAGCTGGTGCTCAGGCACGGCACGGACCCGAGCGTCGAGGGCGCGATCCTCCTGTCCCCGCCGCTGCACCGGGCCACGGACGACGACCTGGACCGCTGGGCCGCCTTCGGGCGCCCGCTGGTGGTCCTCGTCCCGGAGCACGACGACTACCTGCAGCCGGAGGAGGCGCGGCGCCGGTTCGCGCGCGTGCCGCAGGCCGAGGTGATCGGCGTCGACGGCGCGAAGCACCTGTGGGTCGGGGAGCCGGCGGTGCGCCGGGTGCTCGACGAGATCGTCGGGCAGGTGCTGCCCGGCCATGCGCCGCTGCCCACGCACTACGACGGCGAGGTGCGGCAGGCGGAGACGGTGCCGCGCTGACGGCACCCGCACGAGGTTCCCGGATGACATGGCGATGACGAGGAGTCGACGATGACCACCACCTCCGCGCTCCTGGCGACGTACGCGCTCCGCGACGGGGCAGGCACGCCGCTCCTGCTGCTGCACGGCTTCCCGCTCGACCACCGGATGTGGGCGGCGACGGCCGAGGCCCTGCCCGAAGGGGTGCGCGCCATCGGCGTGGACCTACCCGGCCAGGGGCACTCCGACCTCGGGGGCATCCCCCCGCGGCTCGAGGAGGTCGCCGACGCCGTGCACCGCACGATGCGGGAGCAGGGCGAGGGGAACGCGGTCGTCGTCGGCCTGTCGATGGGCGGCTACGTCGCGCTGGCCCTGGCCGAGCGGCACCCCGGCTTCGTGGTGGGGCTCGGCCTCGTCGACACCAAGTCGACGGCCGACCTCGACGCCGCGCGGGCCAACCGCCTGCGGATCGCCGCCGCCGTGACCGAGGGCCAGACGCTCGACCCGGTGCTCAGCATGCCCGGCTCGCTGCTGGGGTCGACGAGCACGGAGAAGCGCCGCCACCTCTTCCCGCTGCTGGAGTCGTGGATCCGGTCGCAGTCGCCGTCCGGCGTCGCCTGGGCGCAGCGGGCGATGGCGGCCCGCCCCGACCGCACCGACGTGCTGCGCACCTTCGACGGTCCCGTCTCAGTGGTGGTCGGCGCCGAGGACCAGGTGACCCCGCTCGTCGAGGCCGAGCACATGGTGCACGCGGCGCGCGACGGCGCGCTCACCGTGGTGCCCGCCACCGGCCACATGAGCGCGGTCGAGGACCCGGCCACGGTCGCGGCCGCGCTGGACCTGCTGCACCGTCGCGTGTCGGAGCGCACCAACCCACCCCGCTGGCCCTGGCAGTACCGGCCCGCGCCGGGCGCCTGAGCGGCGCCCGCGCACGGCGCGGGCGGGCACGACGAGGGCCGGCCACCCGGGTGGGTGACCGGCCCTCGTCGTGCGTGCGGGGGCGTCAGGCCTTCGAGGCGGCCGCGGCCTCCGGCTCGGCGTCCGCGTCGTCGGCGGCCGGCTCCTCGGTCGTCGAGGCCTTGGCCTTGGCGGCCTTGGTCCGGGGTGCCTTGCCCCCGGTCGACCCGGCCTCGGCGGTGCTGCTCCCGGCGGTCTCGGCCGCCGGCTCCTGCGGGGCCGTGGCCTGCTCCTCGGCGACCGGCTCCGGGGCGGAGACGGTGGCGACGGGGGCCGGCGGCACGTCGACCGGGGCCTGCGTCGTCGCCGGGGACTGGCCCTTGTCGGACTTCTTCTCCGCGCCCAGCAGCCCGCGCAGCTCCTCGAGGTAGGAGTTGATCGAGTCGTGCCGGCGGGTGAGGTCCTCGAGCTGCCGGGACGCGGTGGCGCGGTGCGTCTCCGACTCGACGCGGGCGTCGTTCACCATCGTCTCGGAGAACTCGCGCGCCTCGGCGACGATGCCGTCCGCGGTGCGGCGGCCGTCCGCGACGAGCGCCTTGACGTAGGCGTCGGACTCGGCGCGGACCTTCTCCGCCTGCTGCAGCGCGAGGGCGACGCGCTGCTCGGCCTCGGCGGCGTGCTCCTCGGCCGCGCGGACGAGGAGGTCGGTCTCCTGGCGCGCGGTCTCGTGCCGGGCGGCGGCCTCGTGCTCGACCTGCTCGCGGCGCTGCGCGATCTCCAGCTCGGCGTCGGCGAGCGCGGCACGGGCCTGCTCGCGCAGCTGCTCGAGCTCGGTGGTGACGGCGTCGGACGCCTCGGTGGCCTGGTGCTTCGCCTCGGCGATGATGCGCGCGGCCTCGCGGCGGGTGCGCTCGAGCAGGTCGGACGACTCGCGGTCGGCCTCCTCGCGCTGGGCGGCGGCCTCGGCCGCGGCCGAGGCGCGCTGCTGCGCGGTGTCGCGCTCGGCGGAGACGCGCAGCTCGGTGGTCTCGCGCTCGGCGGTGGACCGCTGGACGCCGATCTCACGCTCGAGCGAGGCGCGGCGTTCGCTCTCCTCCGCGGAGAGCGTGCTGGTGATGAGGGCGGCCTCGCGCTCGGCGGAGCCGACCAGCTCCTCCGCGCGCCGCTGGGCGGCGAGCAGCGTGCCCTCGGCCTCGGCGGCGGTGGTGGACCGGATCTCCTCGGCCTCCCGGCGGGCGCTGCCGAGCAGCTCCGACGCCTCGGACTCGGCGCGCGAGCGCACCTGGCCCGCGGACAGCTTGGCGCGGGCCATGATGTCGGCGGCCTGCTGGTTGGCCTGGGTGAGGACCTCGGTCGACTGCTCCTCGGCGGACCGCAGGAGGCGCTCGACGCGGGAACCGAGCCCGGCGTAGGACGGCTTCTCGTTCTCCCGGAGCTGGCGCTGCGCGAGCGCGAGCTCCGAGGAGATCTGCATGGCGCGCGCGTCGGTGCTCTCGACGTTCCGGCGAGCCTCCTCCAGCGCCTGCTCGAGTCGGGCGATGTGACCGTCCACCTGGGCGCGGTCGTAGCCGCGCATGGTGATCGGAAAGAGCGTGCGCTCGTCGGACACGTGCAGACCTCCGTAAGTGGTGGGGTGTCCCGGCCACGTCAGGATAGTGGTGCGACCGTGGCGCCGATACTCGGGACATACTTGCCCAACGGGACGAGCCAGGCATCCTCTCACACGGCGATCTCGCCGTGGGGAGGCCAGGTTCGGGCCTGCCGCCTCGGGTCGTGGGGGCGACCGGGAGCCGGGGCGCGGCCGAGGTACGCGAGTCGTGAAGGGTTCGTGAACCGCCCTCCGCGAGGGGGCCGACATGGACGGACCCGTTCTCGCCGTCCCTATGCTGGACTGTCCACGTCGAAGGGAAAGCTCGGTGCTGCAACGCATTCTGGGCGGCGTCCTGGTCCTCATCGGACTGGCCGCTGCCGCGCTCGGTGTCGCCTCCGCCACGGTCTGGCGCGACACCGACACGGTGGCCGCCACGGCCAAGCCGTCCGGCGACGGCACGTTCGTCGTCACCGACCCCGGGGTCCTCGGGCTGGTCGGGGACGACGTCACCATCAGTGCTTCCGTCCCCGAGGGGCAGAAGGTCACCCTGGCGATCGGCCGGGACGTCGACGTCGCGGGCTGGGTCGGCAACGACCCGTACTCGCGCGTGACCGGCCTGAGCGACTGGGAGAACCTGTCCGTCGCCGCGGGCGAGCCCGCCGACGCGGACGCGAAGACCAACGAGGCGCCGACGACGGGTCCCGACCCGGCCGGCTCCGACATGTGGGTCGCCGAGGCCTCCGACGACAACAGCGTCACGCTCCGCTGGAGCGACCGCCCGGGCCGCTGGACCCTGCTCGCGGCGGGCGTCGGCGAGGGCGCGCAGGCGCCCACGCTGGAGCTCACGTGGCCGCGCGCGGTCGCCACGCCGTTCCTGTGGCCGGGCGTCATCGCGGGCGCCGTGCTCGTGCTGGTCGGCGCGCTCCTCCTCGTGCTCGGCGGACGCCGCGTCCGTGCGCAGCGCGCGGACCGTGACGAGATCGGCTCGGCGCACGAGGCGAGCGAGGGTTCGCACGACGACGGCCCGTTCGCCGGCCCCTCGGCCGGCCCGTTCGCCCCGGTGAGCCCTGGCGCCCTCGGCGCCGCGGGGCCGACCCCGGCGCCCGAGGCGCCCGCCGCGGAGGACGCGGACGGTGCGGACCGTGCGGACGGGGCCGAGGACGGCACGACGAGCGAGGCCGCGGGCACCGCCGAGGTGCCCCTCGCCGGCCGGCTGCTCCGCCGCTCCCGTCGCCGGCAGCGCGACGACCTCACCGAGTCCGCGCCCGCGACGGAGGACGCCGCCCCCGCCGCGCCGTCGTCCGGCGAGGCGCGTCCCGTGCCCGTCCCGGTCGCCGCCGAGCCGACGGCCCACGCGCCCGTCCCGGCGCAGCCGATGCCCCACGAGCCGGTCCCGGCCGAGCCCACGACCGCCACCGGGGCCCTCCGCATGACCCGCCGCGAGCTGCGCGCGCAGGAGGAGGCCCGCCGGGCCGCCGAGCAGGGCGGCGGCATGACCCGCATGCTGCGCGCCATCACCGGCTCGATCCCCGCCGTGCGCCCGCAGCAGCCGGCACCGGCCGAGGCCGAGGCCGAGCCCCGGCCCGACCTGTCCACGCCCACCGGCCGTGCCGCGGCCTGGCGCGCCACCTGGGGCTTCGGCGCCGGGCAGGCCTCCGACGCCGACGCGCGCCCGACCGACACCGACGGGGAGAACCGATGAACCGCCGTACCACCCGCCGTGGCCTCGCCGTCGCGAGCGCCCTCCTCGTGTCCTCGGCGCTGCTCGCCGGCTGCGCCCAGGACGTCCCGCAGCCCGCGCCGGACGCGGCCGACACCCGCCCGGTGCTGACGAAGGACCAGGACACCCACGTCGTCACGTCCGTCGCCGCGACGATCGGCAAGGCCGACAAGGCGCTCAGCAGCAAGGCGCTCAAGGCACGCGTGACCGGCCCGGCGTACGAGGTGCGCTCGAGCCAGCTCGCCGTGGCGAAGACGCGGGACAACGCCGAGTTCGTCACGGACATCCCGGACAGCTCGCAGCAGATGATCATCCCGACCACCGAGGGCTGGCCGCGCACGAGCTTCTCGATCACCAAGGCGACCGAGAAGCTCGAGACGCCGCGACTGGTCGCCTTCGAGCAGGCCGGCGCCCGGCAGAACTACAAGATGTGGGCCTGGGTGCAGCTCATCCCCGGCCAGGAGATGCCGTACTTCGCCGACTCCGCCATCGGCTCGGACGCCGTCGCGGCGAAGGACGACTCGCTGGCCGCGTCCCCGGCCGACGCGCTCGCGCAGTACGCCGACATCGTCACCCTCGGTGCGAAGAAGTCGTCGTTCGCGAAGGGCTTCGAGCTGCCCGACGCCGACCTGGTCGCCGCGGTCGCCGCGGACGAGAAGGCCTGGAAGTCCGTCGACGGCTTCGAGGAGTCGGGCACGAAGTACTCGAAGAAGTTCGCGGCCCGCAAGGACGACGTGCGCGCGGTCCGCACCGTCGACGGCGGCGCGCTCGTCATGGGCGTGCTCGACGGCAAGACCACGGTCGAGGCGGAGAAGGACGCCAAGGTGCCCGCGCTCTCGGAGACCCAGAAGGCGCTGCTCGGCGACGCCGACCCGACCAACGAGCTGAAGACCGAGTACACCGACATGGTCGCCCTGTACGTGCCGCCGAAGGACTCGGACGAGAAGATCCGTCCGCTCGGCTACTCGCACGTCGCCACGGCGGCCTCGAACTGACGGACCGCTCGTAGGATGGCGCCCATGACCAACGCCACGCCCGACCCGACCTTCGCCGTGCGCGGTGCCGTCGACCTGTCGGCGCTGAACCGCCCGCAGTCGCCGCCCCCGGGGGAGCCCGGCGGCGCGCCGTCCGCCGGCGGCTACGTGCTGGACGTCACGGACGCGAACTTCCAGCAGGTGGTGCAGGACTCGACGACCTACCCGGTCGTCATGCTCCTGTGGATCCCGACCGACAAGGCGAACGCCGAGCTCGGCGAGCTGCTGGGCCGGCTGGCCGAGGAGTACGCGGGCAAGTTCCTGCTCGGCCGCCTCGACGCCCAGGCGTACCCGCAGGTCGCGGCGGCGTTCCAGGTGCAGGGCGTGCCCACCGTGGTCGCGGTGCTGCAGGGCCAGCCGCTGCCCCTCTTCCAGGGCGCGGCCCCCGAGGAGCAGGTGCGCGGCGTGCTCGACCAGGTGCTGGCCGCGGCGGAGCAGAACGGCGTCACCGGTCGTGCCCCCGCCCAGGGCGGCGAGGGGGAGCCCCCCGCCGAGGTCGAGGCGGAGCCGGCCGAGGAGCCGCTGCCGCCGCTGCACCAGGAGGCGTACGACGCGATCGAGCGCGACGACCTCGACACCGCGGTCGCCGCCTACGAGAAGGCGATCAAGCAGGACCCGAAGGACGCGCTGGCCGTGGCCGGGCTCGCGCAGGTGCGGCTGCTGCAGCGCACCCGCGACGTGGACCTGCAGGCCGCCCGCACCGCCGCGGCCGACGCCCCCGCCGACGTCGACGCGCAGCTCGGGGTCGCGGACATGGACATGCTCGGCGGCAAGGTGGAGGACGCCCTCGCCCGCCTGCTCGAGCTGCTGCCCGGCGCCGACGCGGACGCCAAGGAGAAGCTCCGCGTGCGCCTGGTGGAGTACTTCGAGATCGTCGGCCCGACCGACCCGCGCGTGGTCAAGGCGCGCCAGCGCCTGGCGATCAGCCTGTACTGACGCCCCGGGGCCGCCGTCGAGCGTGCTGGCTTGATCCTCGAACGGGCCGTTTGAGGATCAAGCCAGCACGCTCGATGCGTTCCCGGGTCAGCCGGCGGGGCGCAGGACCAGGGCGCCCAGGGGCGGCACGCGCAGGGTGACGGAGTGCCGTCGGCCCTTCCAGGGGACCTCCTGCGCGTGCACCTGCCCGAGGTTGCCGACGCCGGAGCCGCCGTAGTCGGTGGCGTCCGTGTTGAGGGCCTCGTCCCAGGCGCCGCCGTCCGGCAGCGCGAGGCGATACCCCTCGTGCGGCACCCCGGCGAAGTTCACCACCACGACCACGGGGTCTCCGGCGGCGTCGCGGCGCACCCACGAGAGCGTGTCGTGGTCGGCGTCGTCGGCGTCGAGCCACTCGAACCCGGCGGCGTCGAAGTCCCGCTCCCACAGGGCGGGCGTGGTGCGGTAGAGGGCGTTGAGGTCGCGCACCAGGCGCTGCACGCCGGCGTGGCCGGGGGACTCCAGGTGCCACCAGTCGAGGCCGGAGCCCTCGTCCCACTCCGCGTCCTGGGCGAACTCCTGGCCCATGAAGAGCAGCTGCTTGCCCGGGTGCGTCCACTGGTAGGCGAGGAAGGCGCGCACGCCGGCGAGCTGCTTCCACCGGTCGCCCGGCATGCGGCGGAGCAGCGAGCCCTTGCCGTGCACCACCTCGTCGTGGCTGACCGGCAGCACGTACTGCTCCGAGAACGCGTAGACCAGCGAGAACGTCAGCTCGTGGTGGTGGTAGCGCCGGTACATCGGGTCGTGCGCCACGTAGCGCAGCCCGTCGTTCATCCAGCCCATGTTCCACTTCAGCCCGAAGCCGAGGCCGCCCGCGTCGGTGGGGCGCGTGACCCCCGGGAAGGCGGTGGACTCCTCGGCGATCATCATGACGCCGGGGGAGCGGCGGTACGCGGTGGCGTTCGCCTCCTGCAGGAACGCGATCGCCTCGAGGTTCTCCCGGCCGCCGCGGGAGTTCGGGACCCACTCGCCGGGCTGGCGCGAGTAGTCGAGGTAGAGCATCGAGGCGACGGCGTCGACGCGCAGGCCGTCGGCGTGGAACTCCTCGAACCAGTAGGTCGCGTTGGCGACGAGAAAGTTGCGCACCTCGCGCCGGCCGAAGTCGAAGACGTACGTGCCCCAGTCGGGCTGCTCGCCGCGGCGCGGGTCGGGGTGCTCGTACAGGGGGGCGCCGTCGAACCGCGCGAGGGCGAACTCGTCGCGGGGGAAGTGGCCCGGCACCCAGTCGAGGATGACGCCGACGCCCGCCTGGTGCAGCCGGTCCACCAGGTACCGGAAGTCGTCCGGGTGCCCGAACCGCGCCGTCGGCGCGTAGTAGCCGGTCACCTGGTAGCCCCACGACCCGCCGAACGGGTGCTCCGCCACGGGCAGCAGCTCGACGTGCGTGAAGCCCTGCTCGACCACGTACGAGGTGAGCTCCTCGGCGAGCTCCCGGTAGCCCAGCCCGGGCCGCCACGAGCCCAGGTGCACCTCGTAGGCGCTCACCGGGCCGGAGTGCGGGTCGCTCGCCGCGCGCCGCTCCAGCCACGCCCCGTCGCCCCACTCGTACACGGAGTCGACGACGACGGACGCCGTCGCGGGCGGCACCTCCGTGCCCTTCGCGAGGGGGTCGGCCTTGGCCCGCCAGACGCGGTCGGCGCCGAGCACCTCGTACTTGTACCGGGTGCCCGCGCCCACGCCGGGCACGAAGAGCTCCCAGACGCCGCTCACGCCGAGCGACCGCATGGGGTGCACCGTGGTCCACCGGTTGTGGTCGCCGACGAGCCGCACGCCGCGCGCGTTCGGCGCCCAGACGGCGAACGCGGTGCCCTCGACGTCGCCCAGCGCGCTCGGGTAGTGGTGCCGGTTGGCGCCGAGCACCCGCCACAGCTCCTCGTGCCGGCCCTCGGCGATCAGGTGCAGGTCCACCTCGCCGAGCGTGGGCAGGAAGCGGTACGGGTCGTCGACGGTCTGCACGTCGTCGTCGTACCGGGTGCGCACCCGGTAGTCCGGGGCGTGCCGCCCGCCGTCCTCGTCGGCGCCCGCCGGGACGACGGCCTGCCACACGCCCGCGGCGACGTGCCGCGCGGGGTGCTCGTCCTCCCCGAGCACCACCGTGACCTCGTCCGCCAGCGGCCGCAGCACGCGCACGACCGCCCACGCGCCGGGGCCGGCAGGGCCGGAGGGCGGGGCGTCGAGCAGGTGCGGGCCGAGGACGGCGTGCGGGTCGTGCAGAGTGCCCTGCGCGACCGCGGTCAGCACCTCGGGGTCGACGGGCGGTGGCGACGGCGTCATGCGCCCACGATTCCACGGACGAATGTCGGGCGCGTTGCGACGCGCGGCCCCGCCCGGGCGCGGGGGGAGGCCCGGCGAGGCATACCATCCTGCTCGGGAAGGGAGCGCGGATGCCTCGGATCACCATCGCGGACATCGCCCGGCGGGCCGGAGTGTCCACGGGTGCGGTGTCCTACGCCCTCAACGACAGACCGGGCGTCTCCGACGAGACCAGGGCGCGGATCCTCGGGGTCGCGGCGGAGCTCGGCTGGGTGCCGAGCCAGGCGGCCCGGGCCCTGTCCGGCGCGCGGGTGGAGACGATCGGCCTCGTGCTCGCCCGCGCCCCGGAGACCCTGGGGTTCGAGTCGTTCTACATGCAGTTCATCGCCGGCATCGAGCAGGTCCTCACGGAGCGGTCGTACGGGCTGCTGCTGCAGGTCGTGCCCGACATCGACGCCGAGACCCAGGCGCACCGGCGCTGGCACGCCGCGCGCCGCGTCGACGGCGTGATCGTGGTCGACCCCCGCAAGGACGACCCCCGGCTCGCGGCGCTGTCGGAGCGCGACGCCCTGCCCGCCGTCGTCGTGGGCGATCCCGAGTTCGCGGGGAACCTGCCCGCGGTGTACACCGACGACGCCACGGCCCTGCGCGAGTGCGTGCGCTACCTCGCCAGGCTGGGGCACCGCAGGATCGGCCGCGTGTCCGGCACCGAGGGGTTCGGCCACACCACGATCCGCGACCTCGCCTTCGAGAGCGAGGCGGCGAGCGTGGGGGTGGTCGCGCAGGTCGCGCGTGCCGACTTCTCGCCCGACGCCGGTGCCGCCGCCACCCGGTCGCTGCTGGAGGCCGACGACCCCGTGACCGCGGTGGTCTACGACAACGACGTGATGGCCTTCGCGGGCCTGGGCGCGGCGCACGAGCTCGGGGTGCGTGTCCCCGAGGACGTCTCGCTGGTGGCCTGGGACGACTCGCCCCTGTGCCAGGCGGCGTACCCCCAGCTCACCGCCCTCAGCCACGACGTGACGAGCTACGGGGCGCACGTGGCCCGGCGGCTGTTCGAGCGGATGGCCGGGGCCGAGGCGCGGCCGTACCGCGACTCGACCCCCACCCTGACGGTGCGCGGGAGCACCGGCCCCCCGCCTACGCCACGGTGAGGTGCAGCACGAACGCCTGGACCGGCCACAGCGTCGGCAGCTGCAGCCCGACCTCGGCGAGCACCCGGCCGGGGAGGGCGACCGGCCCGTCGCCGAGCCAGCCGGGCGTGACCCAGCCCCAGCGTGACTCCCCGATCTCGTCCCGCAGCCGCACCGTGTAGCGGCGCTCCGGGTCGAGGCCGTCGATCCGGAGCCGCTCCGAGAGTGCGTCCTCGGGGGACGCGACGGTCGCCACGGTGACGACGGCCTCGGACCGGTCCGGCGCGACCACGGTGCGCACCCGGAGGGCGGGGTCGGTCGTGTCGGGGTGTCGCACCGTGCCCGAGTGGAGGAGCCCGCGCAGCTCCTTGTAGAGCGCCGCGAACGCGGTGATCCGGGCGGTCTCCTCCGGCGTGCAGCCGAGGATGTCCCACTCGAAGCCCGCCGAGCCCTGCAGCGACGTGGCGATGCGGTACGACAGGTCGGTGGCGCGCCCGGACGAGTGCGCCGGCGACGGCCCGACGTGCGCGCCGACCAGCTCCGGGGGGAGCACCAGCTCGGTCCAGCGCTGGATGTCCTGCCGCTCCACGGGGTCGTTGGAGTCGGAGGCCCAGACCCGGTCGGTGCGGGCGAGGATGCCGAGGTCGGTGCGCGCCCCGCCGGAGGAGCACGACTCGATCTCCAGCGCGGGATGGTCCTCCCGCAGCCGGTCCAGGAGCCGGTACGTGGCCAGCGTCTGGGCGTGCGTGCCGGGCGCACCGCCGTGGACGGGTTCGACCAGGTCGCGGTTGTGGTCCCACTTGATGAAGTCGATGCCGAGGTCCGCGACGAGGGCGGAGACCTGCCCCCGGACGTGCTCCCACGCGTCGGGGTCGGCCAGGTCGAGCATGTACTGGGTGCGGAACGACAGGCCGTCGGGGGACGGCACGGAGGCCGGGTGGGCCAGGATCCACTCGGGGTGGGTGCGTGCGAGGTCCGAGTCGAGGTTGACCATCTCCGGCTCGAACCACAGACCGAGCTGCATCCCCAGCCCGTGCACCAGCTCGGCGAGGGGCTCCAGGCCGTCGGGCCAGACGTCGCGGTCGACCACCCAGTCGCCGAGGCCCTTGGTGTCGTCCCGGCGTGCGGGGAACCAGCCGTCGTCGAGGACGAAGCGCTCGACCCCGATCTCCGCCGCCCGCCGCGCGAGCGCGAACAGGCGCTCCGGGTCGTGGTCGAAGTACACCGCCTCCCAGGTGTTGAGCACCAGCGGACGAGGAGCCCGCGGGTGCTGCGGGCGCGCGCGGAGCCAGGTGTGGAAGCGCGCCGCGACGCCGTCGAGGCCGCCGTCCGACCAGGCGAAGTAGGCGGTCGGCGCACGGTAGGACGCGCCGGGCGCCAGGACGATCTCGCCGGGCCGGAGGAGCTCTCCCGCCCCGAGCAGCGAGACGTGCTCGGTGACCCGGTCGACGCGGTGACGCACGTCGGCGCTCCAGCCCAGGTGCGCGGCCCACACCCGGCCCTCGCCGGCCCGGGGTGCGCCCTCCGAGGCGAGCGTCACCCACGGGGCGTCGTGGCCGCCGCGGCCCCGACGTGACTCGCGCACCGTGGTCCCGCGCGGCATCGGGGTGGTGAGCGGTGACTTCTCGCGCGTCCACCGGCCGCCGAAGGTGGTGAGGTGGTCGGCCGTCTTCGGCACCGGAAGGGTCGCCTCGAGCCAGGCGACCTCGAGCGGCTCGACGCCGTCGTTGACGAGCTCGTGGTCGAGGACGACGAGCCCGCCGGGGCCGATCTCCGCGCGGGTGCGCAGGGTGAGCCCGCCGGTCGTGTCGGTGGCGGTGACGACGGCGGTCGCCTCGTCCGGACGGTCCACGGAAGACTCCCAGCGCGGGTACACCGGCACGCCGCCGCGCGTGGCGAGGAGGCCGGGGCGGCCCGACCAGCCGTCGGACTCCTGCGGCACGAGCGGGAGGCGCCACGCGGCGTCGAGGGTGCCGGGCGGTGTCTGGCGGCTGGTCGCCCGGAGGAGGGCGTCGGCGTCGGCCGCGTCGAGCGGCCCCGGGTCCGCGCCCCAGTGCACGACGGCCGGGAGGCCGTGCGCGGGCAGGTGGAGGACGAGGGCGGTCCCGTCGCGGTGCAGGACGACGTTGTCGGTGGTCACAGGGCTCCGATCGTTGCGGGCGGTTCGAGGGTGCGGTCGGCGGAGGGTGGCGCGCCCGTGCTGCGCAGCGGCAGGGTGGCGTCGGGCGCGCCCCGCAGCACGGTGAGGGCGCCGCCGACGGCCGCGACGGTCGCGACCTGACCGGACAGCGCGACCCGGGGCGGGCTGAGGGTACGGCTGAGCGCGTGCTCGGACAGCGCGGCGCCCACGACCCGGCGATACAGGGGCCCCGCCGTCGCGAACGCCGGCCCGGCCAGCAGCACGGTGTCCACGTCGAAGAGGTTGACGAGCACGGTGGCCGCCTGGCCGACCCGGCGGGCCGAGCGGGTGAGCAGGTCGGCGGCGTCCGCGTCGCCGTCGCGCGCGGCGCGGGCCACGCGCTCGAAGTCGGCGAGCGTGTCCTCGGCGGGTCCCCGCACGCCCCAGCGTGCGGCGACGTCCCGGCGGGCCACGGCCTGGGCGACGACGGCCCCGGGGCCGGCCTCCGCCTGCGTGCACCCGCGGCTGCCGCAGACGCAGGCGGCGCGCGCGTCCGGGAGCGGCACGTGGCCGATCTCGACCGCGTTCGAGGCGCGCCCGCGGTAGGCGACGCCGTCCACGACGACGGCGCCGCCGATCCCCGACGCCATGTAGACGAGCCCGAAGGTCTCGGTGTCGAGGTCCCGCGTCCACAGCTCGCCCACGGCGGCCGCGGTGGCGTCGTTCTCGAGCAGCACGGGCAGCCCCAGCCCGGCGGCCAGCCGCGCCGTCAGCGGGTACCTCTCCCAGGCGGGCGTGGGCTGCGCCGTGAGGAGCATCCCGCGCTCGCGGTCCTGCGGGCCGTGGGTCACGAGGCCGACGCCGAGCACGCGGTCGCGGGGGACGCCGGCGCCGGCGAGCAGCTCGCCCACGTGGTCGACGAGCGTCCCGACGGTCCGGTCGGGCGACCGCCGTCCGGAGCCGCGGAGCCCGGCGCTCGCGACGGTCGTGCCGGCGAAGTCGACCACCACGGTCGTCGTGGTGGTCAGGTCGACCTGGATGCCGACGGCGTACCCGGCGTCCGCGGTGACGCTCAGCAGGCGGCGTGGCTGGCCCCGCCCCCGCTGCTGGAGCCCGGTCTCGTGCACCAGCCCGAGGTCCAGCAGCCCGCGGACGACGTGCGTGACGGTCGGTGAGGTGAGCCCGGAGAGCCGGGCCAGCTCGACACGGCTGATCGCCCGGCGGGTCCGCACGAGGTCGAGCAGACGTCGCGACGAGACGACCTGCGCGACGCCGTCCAGCAGCATGTATCGCCTCCAGTACGAGTGACCTACGGCACTTGACCGCTTAAGTTAACCATGGCAAGAATACCCACGAGCGCCGACGACGGCGCCGCTGGAGCCGGCACTGGTGCCGGCACGAGAAAGGACCGCAGATGTTCCTCAGGACAGGAATCCGTCGGCGCGGCGCGGTGCTCGCCGGTGTCGCGGCCCTCGGTCTCGCCCTCGCGGCGTGCTCCGGGGGCGGCTCGGAGGGCGGCTCGGGCGGCTCGGGCGGTGGCGCGGAGAGCACGCTCGTCGCCTACACGGGCCAGGCCGGCGACTACCAGATCAACTTCAACCCGTTCTCGCCCTCGAAGATCGGCGGGCTCGGGACCATCTACGAGCCCCTCTTCTTCTACAACAAGGCGCAGGTCGCCGACCCGGTGCCCCTGCTCGGCACCGAGCAGTCGTGGAACGAGGACGGCACCGTCCTGTCGGTGACGCTTCGCGAGGGCGTCACCTGGAGCGACGGCGAGCCGTTCACCGCCGAGGACGTCGCCTTCACGTTCACGATGCTCAAGGACACCCAGGCGATCAACAACATCGGCTTCGAGGGGACCGCCGAGGCGGTGGACGACACCCACGTGACCTTCACCTTCAAGGACCCCGCCTTCGTCAAGGGCCCCGACGTGCTCAGCACCCCGATCGTCCCCGAGCACCTCTGGAAGGACATCAACCCGACGGAGGACGTCATCGAGAAGCCCGTCGGGACGGGTGCCTACCTGCTCGACAACTTCAAGCCGCAGGCGTTCACCCTCAAGGCCAACCCCGACTACTGGGGCGGCGAGCCCGCCGTGACCAACGTCCGCTTCCTCTCGCTGTCCGGCAACCAGGCCGGCGCCGACGCGATCGCGGCCGGCACGGTCGACTGGCAGACCGGCCCGATCCCCGACATCCAGAACACGCACAAGAACTTCCCGAGCTACGACGCCTACACCCAGTGGCAGAACCAGATGGTGCTGGCCACGTGCTCGAGCGCGGAGATGGGTTGCCAGGGCCCGCAGACCGACCCCGCCGTCCGCCACGCGCTGTACGAGGCGATCGACCGCACCCAGCTCGACAAGCTCGCGTTCATGGAGACGGCGAACGAGGTGTCGCCCGCCTTCACCCTCACGCCCAGCCAGGACGACTTCGTCTCCGCCGCCGTCGACGAGAAGGTCGCGCCGATGACCGCCGACCCCGACGGGGCCGCGAAGACCCTCGAGGACGCCGGCTGGGCCAAGGGCAGCGACGGGATCTACGCCAAGGACGGCGAGCGGCTCTCGCTCACGGTCGAGGTCGTCACCGGCTGGACCGACTACATCACGGCGATCGACACGATGACGTCGCAGGCGAAGGCCGCCGGCATCGAGCTCAAGGCCGCCCAGTCGTCGTGGAACGAGTGGACGGAGAAGAAGGGCTCGGGCAACTTCCAGCTCGTCATCGACTCGCTCTGGCAGGGCCCGGCGCCCGACCCGTACTACCTCTACAACTACTTCTTCAGCTCGAGCTCGGGCGCGAAGGTCGGCAAGTCGGCCGGCAACAACTTCTCCCGGTACGCGAACCCCGACGTGGACGCGGCGCTCGACAAGCTCTCCACCCTGCCGCTCGACGACGCCGCCGCGCGCCAGCCGTACTTCGACACCGTCCAGAAGGCGATCGTCGACGACATGCCGTACGTCCCCGTCCTCACGGGCGGCACGACGAGCATCTGGAACACGGCGAAGTTCACCGGCTGGCCGTCGGACGACGACCTGTACGCGTTCCCCGCGGTCTGGTCGGCCCTCGACGCCGCCGAGATCTTCAAGCACCTCGAGCCGAAGGGCTGACGTGGACCGGGCCGTCGACCCCGAGGAGAGGGCGCACTCGTGAACTACTTCCTGCGCAAGATGGGCTTCTACGTCGTGGCCCTGTGGGCTGCGCTGACCCTGAACTTCGCGATCCCGCGGCTGCTGCCGGGTGACCCGGTGGACATCCTGCTGGCGAAGCTGCAGCAGCGGGGCGGGACGGTGACGCCGGAGACCAGGGAGGCGTACGCGCTCCTCCTCGGGGGCGACAGCTCGGAACCGCTGTGGACCCAGTACGTCGACTACATCAAGAACCTGTTCCACGGCGACCTCGGCGTGTCGGTCAGCTACTACCCGGCACAGGTCACCGACGTCATCGCGCAGTCGCTGCCGTGGACCGTGGTGCTCGTCGGCATCGCGACCGTCATGGCCGCCGTCCTGGGCGTCGGGCTGGGCGCGTTCGTCGGGTGGAAGCCGGGCACCTGGCTCGACTCGCTCATCCCGGCGACGACGCTGCTGGCCGCCGTGCCCTACTTCTGGCTGGCGCTGATCCTGGCGTACTTCCTCGCCCGGGTGCTCGGCTGGTTCCCGTTGCAGGGCGGCTACGACGTCGTCCTCGACCCCGGCTGGAACGCGGAGTTCATCGCCTCCGCGATCCACTACGGCGCCCTGCCGGCGCTGACGATCGTGCTGGCCTCGGTCGGCGGCTGGCTGCTCGGGATGCGCAACATGATGGTCTCCACGCTGTCCGAGGACTACGTCCTCACCGCCGAGGCCAAGGGGCTGTCCCCGCGCAAGGTGCTGCGCTCGTACGCCTCGCGCAACGCCGTGCTGCCGTCGGTCGCGGGCTTCGCGATCTCGCTCGGCTTCGTCGTCTCGGGCTCCGTGATCACCGAGCAGGTGTTCTCCTACCCCGGCATCGGCGGACGGCTGCTGGGCGCGGTGACCAACAACGACTACGCGCTCATGCAGGGGCTGTTCCTCGTCATCACGCTCGCCGTGCTCGGCGCGAACCTGGTGGTCGACCTGCTGTACGGCCTGATCGACCCCCGCACCCGAGCCCGGTCCTGAAGGAGGCGACGACATGACGAACCTCAGCCCTGCGAACGAACCGTCCCTCGTGGACGAGGTGGAGGCCGCGGAGGTGGCACGCGACCGGGCGGGCGCCGCGCCGCGCTCCGGCTGGCGCATGCTCCTGCCGACGATGACGCCCTGGCTGGCCGTCGGCCTGGTGCTGGTCGGTGCCATCGCGCTCTTCGGCATCCTCGGCCCGTACCTGGTGGGCGACCCGACCCAGATCCGCGACATCGGCCTCACCCCGCCGTCGGCGGACTTCCTGCTCGGCACCACGCAGACCGGTCAGGACGTGCTCGCCCAGCTCGCGTACGCGACCCGCGGCTCCCTGCAGATCGGCCTGCTGGTCGGCGTCCTGGCCACCGTCCTGTCCGCGTTCTTCGGCATCTACGGCGCCTATCGCGGCGGGTTCGCCGACGAGGCGTTCTCCCTGCTGTCGAACGTCTTCCTGGTAATCCCGGGCCTGCCGCTCGTGATCGTCATCTCCGGCTTCGTGCCCCGCGAGAGCCGCGGCCTGTGGACCATCGCCGTCGTGCTGGCGGTCACGAGCTGGGCCGCGTCGGCACGGGTGCTGCGCGCCCAGACCCTCTCGGTGCGCAACCGCGACTACGTGGCGGCCTCCAAGGTCTCGGGCGAGCGGCCGTGGCGCGTCATCGTGGTGGAGATCCTGCCGAACCTCCTGCCGGTCATCGCCTCCCAGTTCGTGTTCGCGGTCATCGCCGCCATCCTCGGTGAGGCGGGGCTGTCGTTCATCGGTCTCGGGGCGTCCAACTCCGCGACGCTCGGCACGATGCTCTTCTACGCGCAGAACGGCTTCGCGCTCTCGCTCGGCGCGTGGTGGTGGTTCGTGCCGCCGGGACTGATGATCGCGCTGTTCGGCACGGGGCTGTCCCTCATCAACTTCTCGATCGACGAGATCATCAACCCGAAGCTCAAGAACCTGCGCCAGCACCGCAAGCGTGCCCGCAAGGCCGCCCGGCTGGAGCGCGAGCTCGCTCGCGCGTCCCGACGGTCGCGCCCGGAGGGGCCGGACGAGGTCCACGCACACGACGGCGTGAAGGAGGTGTCCGCACGATGACCACGACCCTGCTGCGCGACGAGGAGGCGGCCGCTCCCGGCGGTCGGTCGGAACCGGTCCTCACCGTCTCCGACCTCACGGTGGTCTACGAGGTGGAGCAGCCGGTCACGGCCGTGAAGAGCGCGAGCCTCACGCTGCACCGCGGCGAGGTCCTCGGCCTGGCCGGCGAGTCCGGGTGCGGCAAGACGACGCTCGCGTACGCGGTCAACCGGCTGCACCGGCCGCCGGCGCGGATCGCCGGCGGGAGCATCACGTTCCACGACCGCGACGGCTCCGACGTCGACGTGCTCGCCCTCGGGGACTCCGCGCTGCGCGCGTTCCGCTGGGACAAGCTGTCGATGGTCTTCCAGGGGGCGATGAACGCCCTGAACCCGGTGACCACCGTGCGGGCACAGCTGCGCGACACGCTGCTCGCGCACCGGCCGGGCACGTCCCGCCGCGAGGTGCGGCGCCGGTCCGAGGAGGTGCTGACCCGCGTCGGGGTGGACCCCCGCCGCCTCGGCTCGTACGCCCACGAGCTGTCGGGGGGCATGCGCCAGCGCGTCATGATCGCGATGGCGATGCTCCTCGAGCCGCAGATCATGATCATGGACGAGCCCACGACCGCGCTGGACGTCGTCGTGCAGCGCGACATCCTGCGCGAGATCGTGCGCCTGCGCGACGAGCTCGACTTCGCCGTCGTGTTCATCACCCACGACCTGCCCCTGCTCCTGGAGATCAGCGACCGGATCGCCGTGATGCTGGAGGGCGAGATCGTCGAGCTCGACACCGCCCAGCGCCTCTACCGCGAGGCACGCCACCCCTACACCCGCACGCTGCTGAGCTCGTTCCCGAGCCTGTCCGGCGAGCGGGGCGGCTTCATCCGCAGCGGCGTCGACGACTTCGCCGAGCCCGCCGGCCCCGGCACCCCCGAGGAGGACCGAGCATGACCCGCGTCCACGTGTCCGACCTGGTCAAGGACTACTCGATCCGTTCCGGGCTGCGCCGGTCGCGGCTGCGCGCCGTCGACCACGTGAGCCTCGACCTGGTCCCCGGCCGCACCGTCGCGCTGGTGGGCGAGTCGGGCTCCGGCAAGTCGACGATCGCGAAGATCCTCACCCGCATGGAGAAGCCGACCTCGGGCACGGTCGACGTCCGCCTCGACGACGACACCCCGGTGCAGGGATCGCTGTACCGACGCCAGGTGCAGATGGTCTTCCAGGACCCGTTCGCGTCGCTCAACCCGTTCCACTCGATCGAGCACCACATCGCCCGCCCGCTGCGGATCCACCAGCGCACCCGCACGGCGCAGGAGACGCACGAACGGGTCGTCGAGATGCTCGAGCGGGTCAACCTCACGCCCGCCGAGGACCTCGCCGCGCGCCGGCCCCACGAGCTGTCCGGGGGCCAGCGCCAGCGCGTCGCCATCGCCCGCGCGCTCGCCCCGGGCGCCCAGGTGCTCATCGCCGACGAACCCGTGTCGATGCTCGACGTGTCGATCCGGCTCGGCGTCCTCAACCTGCTCGGCCGGCTGCAGCGCGAGGACCGCCTGGCGGTCCTCTACATCACGCACGACCTGGCGACGGCCCGGCACTTCTCCGACGAGATCGTCGTGCTGTACCGGGGCCGCGTCGTCGAGCGCGGCCCGGCCGACGCCGTCATCCTCGACCCGCACCACGACTACACCCAGCTGCTGGCGACGGCGGCGCCCGACCCGGAGCGGGTCGACCGGGTGACCCTCACCCGGGAGGGGACCGACCGCGGCGCGATCGACAACAGCGTGTGCTACGACCACTTCGCGGGCGAGTGGCAGGAGGCCGGCGTGCCCGCGGCGCGGGGCGCGGCGGGCGCCCGGAGCGCGTCGTGACGGGCGCGCCCGTCACGACGGCGTGCCCCGACGGACGGCCCGTCCGGCGGCGGCGACCTCGACCCCGAGCGGCGGCCGCCGGTGGCGTGCGTGCGCTGCGCGAGGCGCGCCGTCCCCCGTCAGACTGAGCTCCTCGCGGCCCGACCGGTCCGCCCGCTGCGACCCCTGCGAACTCCCTGCGAACTGTGAAGGACTCCTCCATGACGTACCTCCCCACGACCTTCCGCGCCCTGCACCAGGGGTGGAGCCTGACCGCCGCCGAGCTCGCGAGCGACGCGCCCGACGCCGTCGCCCCGGCGCTCGCGACGGGGATCCCGGCGGTCGTGCCCGGCGAGGCGCACCTCGACCTGCACCGCGAGGGGCTGATCGACGAGCCGTTCGACGGCGACAACGAGGCGGCGCAGCAGTGGATCGGCGACACGTCGTGGCGGTACGCGACGACGTTCGACTGGCAGCCGGGGGGCGCCGCGCGGCACGACCTCGTCGCCCTCGGCCTCGACACGGTGGCGACCGTGAAGCTCAACGGCGTCGAGCTGGGCGACACGCAGAACATGCACCGCTCGTACCGCTGGGACGCCCGGGCGGCCCTGCGGGAGGGCAGCAACTCCCTCGTCGTCACGTTCGCCGCCCCGGTGCCCGAGGCCCTGGCCCGTGCGGAGCGTGACGGCACCCTGCCCTCGACCAACCACCACGAGTACAACCAGCTGCGCAAGATGGCGTGCTCCTTCGGGTGGGACTGGGGCATCGACGTCGCGGGCGCCGGGGTCTGGAAGCCGATCGGCCTCGACTCCTGGTCGGGGGTGCGCATCGCCTCGGTGCGGCCGCTGGTCGACGTGGTCGCGGGGGAGCCGGGCCGCCACAACGGCGTCCTCGCCGCGCACGTCGAGATCGAGCGCGAGGGCGCCGACGGCGACGTGCCCGTGCGCGTCCGCGTCGCCGGGCCGGACGGGGCGGAGCACGAGGCGTCCGGCACCGTGCCGGCCGGGCAGGTCCGCGCCGTCGTGACGGTCCGGGTGCCGGACGTGCGTCGCTGGTGGCCCGTCGGGCACGGGGACCAGCCCCTGTACGACGTCGACGTGGTCGCCGCGGGCACCGGCGGCGACGCGCGCTGGTCGGGGCGGGTCGGGTTCCGCACGGTCGGGCTCGACACCGCGGCCGACGAGTCGGGCGCCCCGTTCACGCTGTCCGTCAACGGGGAGACCGTCCTGGTGCGCGGGGCGAACTGGATCCCCGACCACGCGTTCCTCACGCTGGTGGACCGGGACCGGTACGCCCGCCGCGTGGACGACGCGCTGGAGGCGAACGTCAACCTGCTGCGGGTGTGGGGCGGGGGCATCTACGAGTCGGACGACCTGTACGACCTCGCCGACGAGCGCGGCCTGCTCGTGTGGCAGGACTTCCCCTTCGCCTGCGCCGCGTACAGCGAGGACGCGCCCATGCGCGCCGAGGTGGAGGCCGAGGCCCGGGAGAACGTCGCCCGCCTCAGCCCGCACCCCTCGCTGGTGATCTGGAACGGCAACAACGAGAACACCTGGGGCTCGGTCGACTGGGGCTGGGCGGGCCGGCTGGGCGGCCGACCCTGGGGGGACCTGTACTACCGCGAGCTGCTCCCGGGCGTGCTCGCGGAGCTGGACCCGACCCGCCCCTACTCCCCGGCGAGCCCCTACTCGTTCGGCGACTACCGGCACCCCAACGACGAGCGCTTCGGCACCATGCACATCTGGGACGTGTGGAACCGGGAGGACTACAGCGTCTACGCGCGCTACCGGCCGCGGTTCCTCTCGGAGTTCGGCTTCCAGGGGCCGCCGGCGTGGTCGACGCTCACGCGCGTGGTGCACGACGAGCCGCTCGACCCGTTCGGGCACCAGATGCTCGTGCACCAGAAGGCGCACCTGGGCAACGCCAAGCTCGAGCGCGGCTGGCAGGGGCACCTGCCCGACCCGGCGACGATCGAGGACTGGCACTGGACGACGCAGCTCAACCAGGCGCACGCCGTGCGCTTCGGGATCGAGCACGTGCGGTCGCTCACCCCGCACAACACCGGCGCCATCATGTGGCAGCTCAACGACAACTGGCCCGTGGTGTCATGGGCCGCGGTGGACCACGACGAGCACCGCAAGCCGCTGTGGCACGCCCTGCGCGCCGCGTACGCGCCGCGGCTGGCGACGTTCCAGCCGCGCGTGTCCGAGGCGGCGCGGGCCGCCGCGTGGGAGGGCCTGGAGCCCGAGCCCGACGCCCTCGCCCTCGTGGTCGTCAACGACACCGGGGACCGCCTCGCCGGGACCTGGTCCGTCACCCGTGAGGGGCTGGACGGGTCGGTCCTGGCCAAGGCGACCCTCGAGGTCGACGCGCCGGCGCGCGGTGCGGCCACCGTGACGGTCCCCGCCGACGTCGCCACGTTCACCGACCCGGCCGTCGAGGTGCTGGTGGCCGCGGCGGACGCCCCCGACACCGGCGTCGCCCCGGCCCTGCGGCACGGCGCGGAGGTGGTGGGCCAGCGCCTCGACCCGCGGCCGCTGCAGATCGGGACGACGGCCGTCGACGGCGGCTGCGAGCTGCGGGTCACCGCCACGTCGCTCGCGCGCGACGTGTTCTGCCACGCCGACGTGGTGGACCCCGCGGCGCGCGTGGACGCCGGCATGGTCACGCTCCGCGCCGGGCAGAGCACCACGTTCCGGGTCACCTCGCCCGCCGGTGGCGAGCCCGCCGCTTTCGCCGCGGCGGTGCGCTGCGCGAACGACCTGCTCTGACAGACCGGACGGTCGGGCGTGCCCGCCCCGCTCAGCGGGCGTGGCGGGCACGCCCGAGCACCCGGTCCACGGCGGACAGCGGGATGTGCACCCACCGCGGCCGCTGCCGCGTCTCGTAGACCACCTCGTAGAGCGCCTTGTCGAGCACGAGAGCGGCGAGCACGGCGTCGGTCGTGGGCGGGTCGAGCTCCGGGGGACGGCGCGAGGCCAGGCCGCTCACCGCCGCCGACGCGTCGGCGGACGCCCGGTAGCGGGCGAGGAACGCGTGCACGGCCTCCGCCTCCCAGTACGGGTCGGGGGCCCCGCCCACCGCCGCGGCGTACGCGAACGAGCGGACCATGCCCGCGACGTCGCGCAGCGGGAGGTCGGGCGCGGTGCGCTCCGCGGCGGGCCGCTGCGGCTCGCCCTCGAAGTCGAGCAGCTTCCACCCGGTGGCGCCGTGCAGGGCCTGGCCCAGGTGCAGGTCGCCGTGCACGGTCTGCAGGCGCAGCCGGGGCAGGCGGCCCTGCAGGTCGTCGAGGAGGGCGTCGATCTCCCGCTCCCGCGCGGCCAGCGAGGGGGCCTCGGCCACGGCGAGCGCCGCCCGCCGGCGCAGGCCGCCGACGAACGTCTCCGGGTCGAGCAGGGGGCCCGGCGGCATCGCCTGGCGCAGCACCACGTGCAGCTCGGCCACGGTGCGCCCGAGGTCGGCCGCGAGGTGGGCGAACGACTCGCCGTGCCCGGCGTGCTCGCAGGCCAGCTCGAACCCGTCCTGGGCCTGCGGCACCAGCTCGCTGAGGACGGCGAGGGCGGTGGTCACGCCCGGCCCCGTGGTCACCTGCAGGGCCCCGAGGAAGCGCGGCACGCCGTCCCACCCGGCGCGCGTGAGGGCGCGCGGCACCACGACGTCGGGGTGCGGGCCCGGGGTCACCGTCCGCAGGATCTTGAGCATCCCGCCCGACGAGCCGGGCGACGGCACGCCCGGCAGCACCACGCTGGTGTTCGACTGCTCGCCGGCCACGACGTGCCCACCGGCCACCAGGTCGGCGTCGGGCACCCCGTCGCCGGCGCCCGTCGCGCGCAGCAGCGCGAGCCACGCGGCGGGGTGGGCCCCGCCGTCGTGCACCGCGACCGACCCGGCGGCGGTGTGCACCTCCGCGATGAACCCGGGCCCTCGGTCGGCCGGGTCGGTGAGCACCAGCGGCACCTGCGCCACCGAGGAGCCGCCGGGCACCCCGGCGCCGCGCAGCTCCGTGAGCACGACGACGACGTCGCCCCCGGGGCCGCTCGCCCCGGCCGCGCCGCGCTCGTCGTCGAACGTCACCGCGAGCCACGGCTCCACGCGCACGTCGGCACCGCTCGCGCCGCCCGCGGGGAACCATCGCCGGCC
This sequence comes from Isoptericola sp. NPDC057653, assembly GCF_042799955.1. Taxonomy (NCBI): domain Bacteria; kingdom Bacillati; phylum Actinomycetota; class Actinomycetes; order Micrococcales; family Promicromonosporaceae; genus Isoptericola; species Isoptericola sp. NPDC057653. The sequence continues at coordinate 400,977 of NZ_JBHVHP010000004.1, forward strand.
CGGCAGCCAGGCCGCGAGCAGGTCCCCGACGCTCGGGTCGGGGACGTCCGCGGCCGGCCGCACGGCGGTCATGCCCGCTCGCCCCCCGGGGCCGACCCGGCCGGCGGCGTGAGGAGCAGCCAGTAGAAGTCGCGGGAGCCCCACGTCATCGTGACCTCGCCGTCCGGCCCGACGTCGGGGAACCGGGCGCCGCCGAACAGGTCGGTCAGCGACCAGCCCGCGTGACCGGGCAGCCGCACCCGCGACGACCGCGCCGTCGCGGACAGGTTCGCCGCCACGAGCAGCGTCTCGCCCGGCGCCGCGCGCGTGAACGCGATCACCGCCTCGTCGTCCGCGTCGACGGCCGTGAGGTCGCCGGTGCCGAACGCCGGGTGCAGGCGCCGCACCGCGAGCATCCCGTGCACCCAGTGCAGCAGCGACGACGGCTGCGCGAGCTGGGCCTCGACGTTCGTGTGCTGGTAGTGGTGCACCAGGGACTGCACGAGCGGCAGGTACAGCTTGCCCGGGTCGGCGGTGGAGAAGCCGGCGTTGCGGTCCGGCGTCCATTGCATGGGGGTGCGCACGGCGTCCCGGTCCGGCAGCCAGATGTTGTCGCCCATGCCGATCTCGTCGCCGTAGTACAGGCAGGGGCTGCCGGGCAGGCTGAGCAGCAGCGCGTGCGCCAGCTCCACCTCCTTGCGCGAGTTGTCGAGCAGCGGGGACAGGCGGCGGCGGATGCCGATGTTCGCGCGCATGCGCGGGTCGGGCGCGAACCAGCCGTACATGGCCGCGCGCTCCTCGGTGGAGACCATCTCCAGCGTCAGCTCGTCGTGGTTGCGCAGGAACGTGGACCACTGGCCGCCTGGCGCGGGGATGTCCGGGGTGTCCGCCAGGATGTCCAGCAGAGGCCGGGCGCGCTGGTCGCGCATCGCGTAGTACACCCGCGGCATCACGGGGAAGTGGAAGCACATGTGGCACTCGGGCTCCTGCGCCGTGCCGAAGTAGTCCACCACCTCCTGCGGCCACTGGTTGGCCTCGGCCAGCATGATCCGGCCCGGGTACTCCTCGTCGATCATGCGGCGCACCCGGCGCAGGAACGCGTGCGTCTCCGGCAGGTTCTCGCAGTTGGTGCCCTCGGCCTCGAACAGGTACGGGACGGCGTCCAGCCGGAACCCGTCCACGCCGATCGACAGCCAGAACCGGGCCACGTCGAGCATCGCGTCCACCACGCGCGGGTTCTCGAAGTTGAGGTCCGGCTGGTGGCTGAAGAAGCGGTGCCAGAAGAACTGCCGGCGCTCCGGGTCGAACGTCCAGTTGGACGTCTCGGTGTCCACGAAGATGATGCGCGCGTCCGGGTAGCGGGTGTCGTCGTCGGACCACACGTAGAAGTCACCGTACGGGCCCTCCGGGTCCGCGCGCGAGGACTGGAACCACGGGTGCTGGTCGCTGGTGTGGTTCATCACCAGGTCCACCACCACGCGGATGCCGCGGGCGTGGGCCGCCTCGATCAGCTCCGTGAAGTCCCCGACCGTGCCGTACTGGCTCGCGATCGACGTGTAGTCCGCGACGTCGTACCCGCCGTCGCGCAGGGGCGACGGGTAGAACGGGGGCAGCCAGAGGCAGTCCACGCCCAGCCACTGCAGGTAGTCGAGCCGCTCCGTCACGCCCCGCAGGTCGCCCGTGCCCGCGCCGGCCGTGTCCGAGAACGCCCGCACGATCACCTCGTAGAACACGGCCGTGCGGTACCACTCCGGGTCGTCGGACAGTCCCGGCTTGTCCAGCGGCGGCGGGGACGGCTGCGCGCGCGTGGGCAGCGCCTGCACCGGCACCTGGCGGGTGATCGGGCGGGGCACCGGTGCGCCGCGGGCCGTGGCCGGCAGGTCGGGAGTCATCGCCGGCCCGTCATGCCAGCCCCACCGTGAGCACGTGCGCCACCTGCTCGCGCGGGTCGAGACGCACGTACGGGTGCGCGCCCCACGGGTACGTGGCGCCGGACAGCTCGTCGTGGGCAACGAAGAACGCCTGGTCCTCCACGCCGTCGGGCCGCGTCAGGCCGAGCGCCCCGAGGTCGAGCAGCACCGTGGACTCCTGCGTGCCCCACGGGTCCAGGTTGAGCACGACCAGCACGACGTCGTCCTGCGTGGCGCCCGGCCGGCCCGCCGCCGGCAGGTGCTCCGCCCGCACCCGGCGCGAGAACGCGACGACCTGGTCGTTGGTGGTCGGGTGCACGGTGAGGTCGCGCAGCTGCTGCAGCGCGGGGTGCGCGCGCCGGACCTCGTTGAGGCGGCGCAGCAGCGTGGAGATCCCGATGACGTCGGCCTGCGACCAGTCGCGGGGCTTGAGCTCGTACTTCTCGTTGTCGATCTGCTCCTCGACGCCCGGGCGCGGCACGTTCTCCGCCAGCTCGTAGCCGGAGTAGACGCCCCACGTGGGGCTGCCGAGCGCCGCGAGGACCGCGCGCACCGCGAAGCCGGCCACGCCGCCGTGCTGGAGGTACGGGGGCAGGATGTCGTGCGTCGTCGGCCAGAACGACGGGCGCAGCACCGAGCCCTGCGGCCCCGAGACCTCTGCCAGGTACTCCTCGACCTCGTCCTTGGTGTTGCGCCAGGTGAAGTACGTGTACGACTGGTGGAAGCCGATGCGCGCCAGCGTCTGCATCATCGCGGGCCTCGTGAACGCCTCCGACAGGAACAGCACCTCCGGGTGCGCCGCGTGCACGCGGGCCAGGAGCCACTCCCAGAAGTCCAGCGGCTTGGTGTGCGGGTTGTCGACGCGGAACGCCGTGACGCCGCGGTCGATCCACAGCTCCACGATGCGCAGGATCTCCGCCGACAGCCCCGCAGGGTCGCGGTCGAAGTTCAGCGGATAGATGTCCTGGTACTTCTTGGGCGGGTTCTCGGCGTAGGCGATGGTGCCGTCCGCGCGGACCGTGAACCACTCCGGGTGCTCGGTCACCCACGGGTGGTCGGGGGAGCACTGCAGCGCCAGGTCGAGCGCCACCTCCAGCCCCTCGGCCCGGGCCGCCGCGACGAACCCGCGGAAGTCCTTCTCCGTGCCCAGGCCCGGGTCGATCGCGTCGTGCCCGCCGTCCCGGGAGCCGATCGCGTACGGGCTGCCCGGGTCGCCCGGCTGCGGGTCCAGCGTGTTGTTGCGGCCCTTGCGGAACGTGGTGCCGATCGGGTGCACGGGGGTGAGGTAGACGACGTCGAACCCCATCTCCGCGATGGCCGGCAGCCGCTTCGCCGCCGTCGCGAACGTGCCCGAGCGCCACGTCCCGTCCTTGCGTCGCGTCGCGCCCTCGGAGCGCGGGAACATCTCGTACCAGGAGCCCGCCAGGGCCAGCGGGCGGCTCACGCGCAGCGGGTACGCGGCGCTCGCCGTCACGAGGTCGCGCAGCGGCGAGCGTCGCAGCGCGTCCTTCACGGCCGCCGTCATCGCCATCGCGAGCCGCGCCTCCGGCGGGCGGGTCGCGTCGGCGAGCTCGTGCGCCGCCGCCTCCAGCGTCGCCGCGTCCGCCGCCGACCGGGTCGCCTGCAGCGCCGGGTCGACGATGCGCTCGAACAGCAGCCGGCCCTCCGCGAGCACCAGGTCGACGTCCTGCCCGACGTCGAACTTGATCACCGCGTCGTGCGCCCACGTGGCGTACGGGTCCGACCAGCCCTCGACGCGGAAGGCCCAGTCGGCCGCGCCGTCCGAGGGCGCGTCCGGCTGCAGGAAGCCGCGGAACCGGTCGAGCCCCGGCGCGACGTCGGTCATGGGGGCCGTGGAGTGCACCGAGCCGTCCGGCGCCAGCAGCACGGCGGTGGCCGCCACGGCGTCGTGCCCCTCGCGGAAGACCGTGGCCTCGACCGGCACCACCTCGCCGACGGCGGCCTTGGCCGGCCAGCGTCCTCCCTCGACGACGGGGGAGAGGTCCAGGACGGGGATCCGTCCGATGGGCACGTGCGGCGTGGGCTGCGGAGACGTCACGGCCTCCACGCTAGCCAGCCGTCGTCGCGGGCGCTCGCGGGCAGGCCGTCGAGGCGTGCACGCGCGAGGTCGAGCCATCGGTGCCGAGGCCGAGTGCCGCGGGCTCGACCGCGGCACCCAAGGCTCGACCCCGCGGGGTGGGGGACAGCTTGTCCACAGGCTGGCCGGGTTCGTTCCCCGGCGTCTGCCACCCTCTCGTCATGGCAGACGACACCCGCGGCCCTCCGGCTGAGCGTCCGCGTGACCGCCGCGGCAGCCGCCGCCCCGGGGACACGGCCCTCCCCGCCCCACGCCGCCTGCCGGAGGTGATCCGGTCCGGCCCGTGGCGGCGGTCGGTGATCGAGCGGCAGGTCAGGCGGGGCGACCTGCGCCCTGTGCGGCGGGGCGTCTACGTCCCGTCCGTGACGGAGGACGGCGGCCCCGCGTTGCGGCGCGAACGTCGTGTGCTCGCACTGGCCGCGGCCGTCGCGGCGGGGCTGAAGACCGACGTCGTCCTCAGCCACGAGACGGCCGCCCTCGTGCACGGCCTCAACCTCTACGGGCTCGCCGAGGAGGTGCACGTCTGCCAGGACTCCAAGCCGGCGGGCCGCCGCACGCCGGACCCGCACCTGCGCCGGCACCCGATCGTCGTCCCCGACCGGGACCGGACCGACGTCAGCGGTCGTCCCGTCACCACGATCGAACGCACGATGGTGGACTGCGCCCGGTGGCTGCCGGGGGCTCGCGCCCTCGTCGTCGCCGACTCCGCGCTGCGGGCGGGGGCGGACCCGGACGTCGTCGCGCTCCTGCTCGACGAGGCCTCGGGCAGGCCGGGCGTGCGGCAGGCGCGACGGATCGTCGAGGTCGCCGACGCACGGGCGGAGTCGGTCGGCGAGTCCCTGGTGCGCTGGTTCGTGCTCGAGGCGGACCTCGGCCCCGTCGAGCTCGCGGTCGAGGCGCCGACGCGGCGGGGCAGGTACTGGGTCGACCTGGGGTGGCCGACGCTCGAGGTCGGGATCGAGTTCGACGGGCTGGTGAAGTACTCGGGCGGGGAGTTCGGGGACCCGCGCCAGCGTCTCCTCGCGGAGAAGCGCCGCCACGACGCGCTCACCGAGGCGGGCTGGACCCTCGTCCACGTCACGTGGGAGGACCTCCGGGATCCGGCCGCCCTGATCGCCAGGATCCGAGCGGCGCTCGCCGCGGCGTACCGCCGTCGGGCGGCGAGGTAGAGCCTTCGGCGCCCGGGTCGAGCACACGGGGCTCGACCGCACGACCGGAGGCTCGACCTCGCGGGACGACGGCGGTCGCGTACAGGCGTCAGGCGTCGGCGGCGAGCGCGCGGCCCGTGGTGCGGCCGGTGTGCAGGCACCCGCCCAGGAAGGTGCCCTCCAGGGCGCGGTGGCCGTGCACGCCGCCGCCGCCGAAGCCGGCGGCCTCGCCCACGGCCCACAGGCCGTCGAGCACGGAACCGTCGGCGCGCAGGACGCGGCCGGACGGGTCGCACCACAGGCCGCCGAGGGTCTTGCGGGTCAGCACCGAGAGCCGGACGGCGAGCAGTGGGCCGTCCTTCGGCGTGGTCAGCGGGCGCGGCTTGGCCACGCGGATGAGCTTGTCCACGCGGTAGTCGCGGGCGGCGCGCGTCGCGACGACCTGCGGGTCCTTGCCCAGGCCGGAGGAGACCTGCGCGTCGCGGGCGGCGACGACGGCGGCGAGCGCCTCGGGGTCCACGTGACCCTTCGACCCCGGGGTGGCGTCCACGAGGGCGTTCATCTTCGCGGCGAGCTCGCCGGGGGTGTCGGCCCAGAGGAACTCGGGAGACTCGTTCGCGAACCTCTCCACCGGCCCGACGGCGCGCGGCAGCACCCGCTGCGCGAGGAGCCTGACGTCCTTCCCGGTGAGGTCGGGGTTCTGCTCCGACCCGGACAGGGCGAACTCGGACTCCATGATCGCCTTGTTGAGCACGAACCAGGAGTGGTCGTCGCCGCGCCGCGTCACGTGCTGCAGGGCCCCGAGCGCGTCGAAGCCGGGGAACAGCGGGGCGGGCAGCCGACCGCCGTCGGCGTCGAGCCACAGCGACGACGGCCCGGGCAGGATGCGGATGCCGTGGTTCGTCCAGACCGGCGAGTGGTTGGCGATGCCCTCCGGGTAGTGCCACATGCGGTCCTCGTGCACGAGGGCGCCGCCGGCGTCGGCGGCGATGCCGAGCATGAGCCCGTCGGTGGAGTCCGGGACGCCGGAGAGCATCCGCTCGGGCAGCGTGCCGGCCTCGGGGTCCCAGTGCGCGCGGGCGAGGTCGTGGTTGGCGCCGATGCCACCGGTCGCGACGACGACGGCGCCCGCGGCGATCTCCTCCGAGCCCACCACGTCGCGGTTCGACGGCGCGCCGCGGCCGCCGAACGGCAGGCCTGCCACCGGCTGGTCGGCGAGCACGTCGGCCCGCACCCCGGTCACCCGGCCGTCGGTGGTGACCAGGCCGGTGACGCGGCGGCGGAACCGCAGGTCGAGCAGCCCGGCGTCGCGCGCCGCGAGCGCCGCGGCGACGAACGGCGCGATGATGCCCGGGCCGGTGCCCCAGGTGACGTGGAAGCGGGGCACGGAGTTGCCGTGCTCGGTCCGGCCGTCGTCGTGGCCCACCGTGTACCCGCCGCGCTCGGCCCACTGCACCAGCGGGAACCAGCCCACGCCCTTGGCGCGCAGCCAGGACCGCAGGTCGCCGGCCGCGAACTCGACGAAGCGCCTCGCCCAGGCGTACCCGTGCCGGTCGGGGCCCTCGCCGCGCTCGGCTCCGGGCGCGAACTGGGCGGAACCCAGCCAGTCGGACCACGCCAGGTCGGCGGAGTCGTGCACGCCCATCGCGCGCTGCTCGGGCGACCCGACGAGGAACAGGCCGCCGAACGACCACCAGGCCTGGCCGCCGAACGACGCCTCCGGCTCCTGGTCCAGCAGCACGACCCGGCGGCCCGCGGCCGTGAGCTCCGTGGCCGTGACGAGCCCCGACAGGCCCCCACCGATGACGACGACGTCCGCATCCATGCGCGCAGTCTGGCAGAGGACGGGCGTCGTGCCCACGGCCCGACGGGGTGGTTCTACCTGCCGAGGAAGACCTCCACGCTGAGCGCCTCCAGCGTCGTCGTCGTTCCGGCGTCCTCGTCCGAGGGGTCGTCCTCCGGCAGGTCCTCGGGCGGCTCGGGGCGGTCCCAGGACGAGCTCCACACCCGCTCCCACGGGGCGTCGCCGGGCGTCGGCGGCAGGGTGACCGCGGCGTCGTCGAGCGCGCCGTTGAGGACGAGCAGCACGTGCGCGTCGCCCTCGGACGGCCCGGGCCGCAGCATCTGCACGACGCGGCGCCCGCCGACGGCCCACGCCTCGCGGTCCATCGTCGCGCCGTCGGCCGCGAACCACAGCAGGTCGGTCTCGTCCTCGCCGGGGCGAGGGGACCCGAGGAAGAACGAGTCCGCGCGCAGGGCGGGGTGCTCGGCGCGGAGGGCGAGCAGGAACCGGGTGGCGTCGAGCAGGTCGCGGGCGGCGTCCTCGAGGTCCCACGAGACCCACGAGATCGCGTTGTCCTGCGCGTACGCGTTGTTGTTGCCGCGCTGGGTGCGGCCCAGCTCGTCGCCCGCGGTGAGCATCGGGGTGCCCGCGGCCAGGAGGAGCGTCGCGAGCAGGTTGCGCTGCGAGCGACGGCGCAGGGGGACGACGGCGGACCACGGCTCGGTGGCGGTGTCGCCGCCGCCCTCGCCGTCGTCGGCGCCGGGCGCGTGCCCCTCGACGCCGTGGTTCCAGGACAGGTTGTGGTCCGAGCCGTCGCGGTTGTCCTCGCCGTTGGCCTCGTTGTGCTTGTGGTCGTAGGCCACGAGGTCCGCCAGGGTGAACCCGTCGTGGGCGGTGACGTAGTTGACGGACGCGACGGGCCCGCGCATCAGCGGCGGGTCCGAGTGCCCGAACAGGTCGGCGGAACCGGCCAGCCGGGTGGTGAGCTCCCGCATGCCGTGCATGGGACGGCCGTGGGAGCCCTCGCGCGGGGCGTCGAGCCAGAAGCCGCGCGCGGCGTCGCGGAACCGGTCGTTCCACTCCGCCATGGGGGGCGGGAAGTTGCCGGTCTGCCAGCCGCCCGGGCCGACGTCCCACGGCTCGGCGACGAGCTTGAGCCCGCCCAGGACCGGGTCGGTCTGCAGCGCCACGAGGAACGGGTGGTCGGGGGAGAAGCCGTGGTGGGTGCGGCCCAGGGTCACCGCGAGGTCGAACCGGAAGCCGTCCACGCCCACGACCTCCGCCCAGTACCGCAGCGAGTCCAGCGCGAGCTGCACCACGCGCGGCCGGCGGAAGTCGAGCGAGTTTCCCGTGCCGGTGACGTCGGCCAGCGCGGCCGGGGAGGCGCCGTCGTGCAGGTAGTAGCCGGCGTTGTCGAGGCCGCGCCAGCTCACGTGCAGCGCGTCGTCGCCGCCCTCGCACGTGTGGTTGTAGACGACGTCGAGCAGCACCTCGATGCCCGCCTCGTGCAGCAGGTGCACCATGCCGCGCACCTCGTCCAGGACGGCGGCGGGCCCGGCCTCGCGCGCCGCGCGGGTGGCGTACGCGGCGTGCGGCGCGAAGAAGCCGAGGGTCTGGTAGCCCCAGTAGTTCGTGAGCCCCTGGGCCACCAGGTGCGGCTCGCTGGCGAACGCGTGGATCGGCAGCAGCTCCAGGGTGGTGACGCCCAGGCTGGTCAGGTGCGCGATCGTGGCCGGGTGCGCGGCCCCGGCGTACGTGCCGCGCAGCTCGGGCGGCACGTCCGGGTGCGTGGCCGTCAGCCCCCGCACGTGCGCCTCGTAGACGACGGTGTCCGCCCACGGCACGCGCGGGCGGCTCAGCGGCGGCGGTCCCGCGTGCGCGGCGACGACCACGGAGTGCGGCACGAAGGCCAGGGAGTCGCGGTCGTCCGGGGCGCCGTACCGCTCGGCCACCCACCAGCGCCCGTCGGGGGAGTCGGGCTCTCCCGGGTCGCGGGGCGCGCTCACCGCACCGAGCGTCTCCGGCCCGTAGGTGAGGTCGCCCGCCAGGCCGCGGGCGTACGGGTCGACGAGCAGCTTGGCCGGGTTGTGCCGCTGGCCCGCCTCCGGGTCCCAGGCGCCGTGCACCCGGAAGCCGTACCGCTGCCCGGGCCGCACGTGCGGCACGTGCGCGTGCCAGACGCCGTACACCGGCCCGTCGAGCGGGACGCGGCGCTCCGCGTACCGGGCGGGGTCGTGGGGGTCGCGGTGCGGTTCGACGACGTCGATCAGGCACAGCTCGACGCCGTCCGCGTGCGACGCCGCGACCGCCACGTCCACCCCGCCGTCCGGCGTCGGGTGCACGCCCAGCGGCGGGACGTGGCTGCGCCGCGCCAGCGGGCGGGTCAGCGGCGTGACCTTGGGGCGGGACTCCATGGGGACATGCTGCCCGGGGTTGCCGCCGGCCGCGCGCCCCGCGTCACGCGAGGTGCTTGATGCGCGCCCCGTAACGCTCCTCGAGGGCCTTGTTGTGCTCGTCGCCCTCCGGGATGTTCGCCGAGATGTACACCGGCGGGACCGTGCCGGCCGCCTGGAGACGCTCGGCGGCGCCGATCGTGAGCAGCTGCGCGATGAACGCCGCCGTGATCGACGAGACGGCCCCGACCTCGATGCCGTCGCCGAGGTCGAGCGTGGTGTCCCCGTACGGGGCCCGGTTGTCGAGGACGACGTCGGCCACGTCGCTCAGGCGCTTGCCGCTGGGGTGCTTCGGCTCGACGGCGCGGGTGTGCTCCAGGCTCGTCACCGCGATCACGGGGTGCCCCTCGGCCTTGGCGCGCAGCGCGAGACCGACGATCGACCCGTTCACCCCCGAGTTGGAGGCGATGAGGAAGACGTCCGCGGGGTGGATCTCGTAGAGGTCGTAGAGGTCGTCCGAGATGCTGCTGTCCCGCTCGAGGTCGGCGCCCTCCAGCGCGGAGGGCTCGCGGACGCCCCGGAGGACGAGGTCGCGCAAGGAGAGAGCGTGGCTCGGGACGAAGCCGCCGGCGCGCCCGGCGACCTCCATCGCGAACGCCTGCGAGTGGCCGGTGCCGAACGCCTGGAGGATGCCCCCGCCCTCGAGGGCGGTGACGATCAGGTCGATCGCCGGGTCGAGGCCGCCCGCGCGCGCGTCCTCGTCGATCGGGTGCAGGCGGTCGAGGACCTGGGTCAGGTAGTCGGTAGTCATCCTGTGGTCGTTCCTTTCGAGGGGGAGGGGTCCGGACGGCGGGACGTCGTGCGCGGGGCGCGACGGTGGGACGCGATGGCGGCGGTCGACGCCGCGAGCATCGTCGTCGTACGACGGAAGTCCTGGCGCGCCACCATGAGGTAGAGCAGGTCGAGGACGAAGAGCCTGGCGTACCGGGCGGAGAGGTCGTCGGGCTGGAGGTACTCGCCCGGCGCGTAGCCGGTGATGTGCACGTCCGCCACCGCCGCGAGCGGCGAGTGCGGGTCGCTCGTCACCGCCGCCGCGAGCGCCCCCGACGACTTGGCCAGGGACAGCATGTCGATCGTCTCCTTGGTGCGGCCGGAGTGGGAGATGCCGATGGCGACGGTCGACCCGCGCAGGAGCGCCGCGCTGGTCAGGCCGAGGTGGACCTCGCCCCATGCGTGCGCGTTCACGCCGATGCCGTACAGGCGGAGCTGGAGCTCGCGGGCCATGGTGGCGCTGCCGCCGATGCCGTAGATGTCGAGCTGGTCGCTCGCGGCGACGGCGGCCGCGACGCGCTCCACCAGCGCCGTGTCGACGAGGTCGGCGGTGGACTGCAGCGCGGCGACGTGTGCGCCCAGCAGGGTGCGGATCACGTCGGCAGGGCTGTCCGCCGGGTCGAGGGCTCGCCGGACGTCCGGTTCGGCGGCCTCGTGGGTGCTGGACCGCGCGACGTCGGCCGCGGCACCGACCCGCAGCGGGACGTAGCCCTCGTAGCCGATGAGCCGGCAGAAGCGGGTGACGGTCGCGGCGGACGTGCCGGCGCGCCGGGCGAGCTCGGTGCTGGACAGCTCGAGCGGCAGCGCCGGGTCGTCCAGCAGGAGCTGGGCGATCTTCGTCATCGACGCCGACAGGTGCGGGAGGCTCGCCCGGATCCGGCTCCGGAACCCGGACCCGCCTGCCGGCAGGTGGAGTGCGGTCACGTCCATGTGAATATCTGTACCATCTCCGAACGAGGTCGGATGAAAACTAGTTGCAACGTCGTCTCGGGAGCAATGGTGCACGAGTGGCAGGTGGGTCACGGATGACGGTGCTGCTCGCCCTCGACGCCGGAGGGACCTCCACCCGCTGCGTCGTCGTGACCCCCGCCGGAGAGTGCGTCGGGTACGGCCGCGACGGGAGCGGGAACCCGGTCTCGGTGGGCGTCGACGCCGCCGGGAGGTCCGCGGCGGCGAGCGCCGCCGCGGCGCTCGACGCCGCCGGGGTCGACCCGGCCGACGTCGAGGGGGTGACGCTCGCTGCGGCGGGGGTGAGCGCCCAGACGCCGCTGGAGGAGCTCTGCCGGCCGCTCCGCGACCTGGGCATCACCGCGTCGCCCGCCTTCCGGTCGGACCTCCTCGCCACCTTCTTCGCCGGCACCTACCGCGACACCGGCTACGCGCTCGTCGCGGGCACGGGAGCGGCGGCGATCCGGGTGGAGGGCGGGGAGGTCACGGCGACGGCGGACGGGCTCGGCTGGCTGCTCGGCGACGACGGCTCCGGGTTCTGGATCGGGCGCCGCGTCGTGCGGGCGGCCCTTGCCGACCTCGACCGCCGAGGCGCTCCGACCGCCCTCACGGCGATGCTCCTGCGCGAGCTCGGGCTCGACGGGCCGGCCCCGAGGTCCCGCGACGGCCGGGCGGAAGCGCTGTGGCGTTCCGTCGACGCCCTGTACGCGATGCGACCGGTCGAGCTGGCCCGCTTCGCCCGGCTCGCCTTCGAGGCGGGCGGCGACGAGGAGGCGGACGCGATCGTCGCCGCCGCGGAGGACGCCCTCGTGCACACCCTCGGGGCCGTCGCCCTCCCGGGCGTGCGCGGTCCCGTGGTGCTGGGCGGCGGCACGGTCGCCCTGCACCGCACCCTGCCCGTCAGGATCGGCGCCGTCCGGGGCGGCGACGGCGAGCCGCCGGAGGTGCGCGCGGTGACCGACGGGGTGGTCGGCGCGGTCGTGCTGGCGCTGCGCGACGCCGGCACGGTCGTCGACGCGGCCGTGTTCGAGACGGTCACGGGCACTCTCGCGACGCTGCGCTGAGCGGCGTCCGGCGCGCGTCCGGCGCGGCCGGCTCCCGACGAGTTGGTGAAAATCTCTTTCACCTCGGCGTCGTTATCGTGTACAACAGAACCACTGCAACCCCCGGCGTGGCCTGAGACGTGCACCGACGACCGCTCGACGAGGAGTAGCCGTGACCGCTCGACGTTTGCCCCGCCCGGCCAGGACCGTGGCCGTGCTGCTGGCGCTGTCCCTGTCGGTCCTCGGCGTGCCGGCCGTCGCGGGCGCCGCGGAGGAGGCCACGGCGGACCCCGCCGACATCGGCTCCTACGCCCCGGTCGGCACCGAGAACCTGACCGGCGGGGCCGTCGTCACCGCGTCGTCGTCCTACGAGATGGCGGGCGAAGGGTGGAGCCGCGCCAAGCTCGTGGACGGCGTGCTGGCGGCCCCGGGCGCGCCCAACGGGTGGACCACGAACCCCTACGACCAGGTCCTCGACCCCGCCACGCCCGCCTGGGTGGAGGCGTCCCTGCGGTCGGCCTCCCAGGTCGAGCGCGTCGTGCTGTTCCCCCGGAGCGACGTCGGCTCGGAGCCCTACGGGGCGTACTTCCCGGTCGAGTACGCCGTCACGCTGCTCGACGCGACCGGCGAGGCGGTGCACACCGTGCACCTGACCCAGGCGCAGCGACCGGCCGCGCCCGTCGTCCTCGACCTGGACCAGCCGGTCACCGCGTCGGGAGTGCGCGTGGACGTCTCGCAGCGGTACAGCCAGGACGCGCCCGGCGGCGGGACCGGCAACGACGGCAAGCTCGTGCAGCTCTCCGAGGTCGCCGTCTTCGGCGTGCCGGCCGAGGGCACGCTGGAGATCGGCAAGCCGGCGCTGCTGCTCGAGCCGGGCGCGGTCGAGGAGCTGACGTACGAGGCGTCGTTCGGGGACGCCGCACCGGAGCTCGTGTGGTCGTCGTCGGACGAGGCGGTCGCGACCGTCGACCGGACGGGCCGGGTGACCGCCGTCGGGCAGGGCGACGCGACCGTCACGCTGGCGGCTCCCGCCGCCGGCCGCTCGGCGACCATCGCCGTCGAGGTCGCCGACGACGTCGAGCGCGCCGGCGACGACTTCATGATCACGGTGTTCTGGCCGCCCACGAAGGACTACGTCGACGAGACCCAGTACGGCTACCTGGCCGACGCGGGCATCGACTTCGTCCAGAACGTGCACACCGGCGACCTCACCGACAAGGCGACCAATCTCGAGATGGCCCGGCTGGCGCACGAGCACGGGATGCAGGTCGGCGTGGCCGACCACCGCTTCGGGCCGGGCCTGCTGAACCTCACCGACGCCGAGATCGAGGACCTCGTGCGCGAGTACACCAACGTGCCCGGCGTCGGTGGCTACTACGTCCTGGACGAGCCGTACGACCCGACGCCGTACGCCCGCGTCTTCAACGCCATGAAGGACGCCGCGCCCGAGTACTACCACCACCTGAACTTCCTGCCCGGCTTCGCGTACCCCTCGATGGCCGAGTACGAGGAGTACATGCAGCGGTGGGTCGACCAGACCGGCGCGCGGGACTATCTCATGTACGACCGGTACCCGTTCGGGTGGGCGCCCGGCAGCCTCGACTACACGAGCATGCTCGCGAACATGGAGTCGGTGCGGCGCGTCGGGCTCGCGAACGGTGTCAAGACCGGCCTCTACCTGCAGTCCGTGGGCGTCGTGAACAACTTCCGCCGCACCAACGAGGCCGAGCTGCGGTACGAGGCCAACATGTCGCTGGCCTACGGGTACAAGCAGCTCTCGTACTTCACCTGGTGGACGCCGACGAACCGCGGCGAGGACTTCACCGAGGCGATCATGACCGCCACCGGGAAGAAGACCGACCTGTACGAGCCCGTGCAGCGGCTCAACGCCGAGATCCACGCGCTCGGCCCGACGCTCATGCGGCTCGACGCCAAGGAGGTCTACCTCCACGGCCGGACCTGGGGACAGGAGCCCGTCCCGGCGACGTTCCCGGTGCAGTCGCTCACCGACGACGACCTGACGTTCTCCTACCTGCGCGACCGCGAGAGCGGGCGCAACTACGTGATGGTGGTCAACAACAGCTTCACCGAGGCCAAGGACGTCCGGCTGCGGTTCGACGCCGCGATCTCGTCCCTGCAGGAGGTCAGCCGTCGGTCCGGTGACCTGGTCGACGTCGGCCTGTCGGACGGCGTCCTCGAGCGCCGGCTCGACAAGGGCGAGGGCGTGCTTCTCGCGCTCCCCGTGAGCTACGACCACGAGGCGACGCCGACCCCGGCGAACACCAACCTGGCGCGCGGCGCGACGGTCCGGGCGAGCGACTCGGTGGGCTCCGGCGGCTGGTTCGCCCGCGCCACCACGGACGGCGCGCGCTTCTCCGACGGCGGCACCTTCGGCTGGAGCACGACGACGTCGGACGCCTCGCGCACCGCGCGGGCCACCGTCGACCTGGGCCGGGCGCAGACCGTCGACCGCGTCGACCTCTACCCGGCCGGCAACCTCCTGGACCGCGGCGCGACCTTCCCCCGCGACTACACCGTGGACGTCTCGACGGACGGCGAGACGTGGCGGACCGTCGCGTCAGCGAGCGGCCAGGAACCGCCGTCGTCGGGGGTGACGCACGCCTTCGACGCCGCGCAGGCGCGGTACGTGCGCGTGTCCGTGGCGGCGATGAACGCCACCGACGACGGCTACGCCGCGGCCCTCGCGGAGATCGAGGTCTTCCACGACGACGGCGGCACGCCGCCGGTCGAGCAGCCTCCGGCGGTCCCGCGGCCCGCCCCGTACGTCGAGGGGCAGAACGTCGCGCGGGGCAAGACCGTCGTGGTGTCGTCGTCGACCCCGGACGCCAGCCACGAGCAGTGGGGCTGGTCGTCGAAGTTCCTCGCCGACGGCCGGACGGACAACGGCTGGTCCAGCGGCCTGGGGCGCAACGCGCGCCCCGAGGCGGTCGAGTGGGCGGCGGTCGCGCTCGGAGCCACGCACGACGTCAGCAAGGTCGTGCTGCACCCGAAGGGCACGTTCGCGGTCGACTACCGGGTGCAGGTGTCGCTCGACGGCCGGCGCTGGACGACGGTCGCGGACGTGACGGGCGACGACGGCAGCACCGCGCCGCGGACGTTCGCGCTCGACGAACCCACGCCCGGCGCCTACGTCCGCGTCGTCAGCAGCAGGCTGCGCTCGGGCGGTCGCGACGGCTACCTCATGCAGGTCGCGGACGTCGAGGTGTACGGCACGCCGGCGAGCGACCGCACCGCGCTGCGGGCGCTGCTCGACGACGTCGCCTCCCTGGCCGAGGCGGACCACACGCCCGAGAGTTGGGCGCTGCTCGCCGAGCCGCTGGAACAGGCGCGTCGGGTCGAGGCGCTGGCGTACCCGTACCAGTTCCAGGTCGACGAGGCCGAGGAGGCGCTCGCCGAGGTGCGGGACGGCCTGGTCCGCGTACCCGTCTGGAGCCGCTCGGCGACGTACACGGGCGGCGAGTACGTGACGTACGACGGTCGCGTGTACCGCGCCTCGTGGTGGACGCAGGGCGTCGCGCCCGGGTCGTCGCCCTGGGGCGCCTGGGCGGAGCTCGGCACCCCCGTGGACACCGCGCAGGGGCGGGTCCGGACGTGGACGAGCTCGTGGATCTATGACGACGGCGACCGCGTCGTCCACGGCGGCCGGGTCTGGGAGGCGCGGTGGTGGAGCCGCAACCAGGTGCCGGGGACGGACGGGGGCCCATGGCGCGCCGTCGGGGCCGGGGCATGACTCCTCGGTGCGTGCCCGGGTGGTGCGGGCTGAAAGGACGACGGACCCACGGGTAGGCTCGGCACCGTCGGCCGCGGCGCCTGCGGCCGGTCGTCACCACCGTGAGCTGGAGGTCGCGCCCGTGCGCATCGTCGTCGCCGTGAAGTACGTGCCGGACATCAACGCGGAACGGCGGTTCGTCGACTGTCGCGTCGACCGCGACCCGGGCGTCGGCACCCTCAACGAGCTCGACGAGAACGCGCTCGAGGCGGCCCTGCGGATCCTCGACGCCCTCCCCGAGGACGAGCGCGCGGCCAGCGAGGTCGTCGCCCTCACCGTCGCTCCCGCCGAGGGCGACGTGGCGCTGCGCAAGTCGTTCCAGATGGGCGTGGACCGCGCCGTGCGCGTCACGGACGACACGCTGGCCGGCTCCGACTACTTCGGCACCGCCGCGGCGCTCGCGGCCGGCGTGCGCCGGCTGGAGGCGGACGGCGCCCCCGTCGACCTGGTGATCACCGGCATGGCCGCCCTCGACGGGCTCGGCTCCGTGGTGCCGGCGCTCGTCGCGGCCGAGCTCGGCCGCCCGGCGATCACGCTCGCGAAGAAGATCGACGTCGCCGGCGGCACCCTCACCGCGAAGCGCGAGACCGACGAGGCCACCGAGACGCTCACCGCGCCGCTGCCCGCCGTCCTGTCCGTCGCGGACACCGCGAACACCCCGCGGATGCCGAACTTCAAGCTGATCATGGCGGCCCGCGCCAAGCAGGTCGAGGAGTGGTCGGCCGCCGACCTGGGTCTCGACCCGGCCGCCGTCGGCACCGCGGGCGCCCGCACGGAGGCCGTGGCCGCCGCGCCCCGCCCGGCGCGCCCCGAGGTCGAGCTGGTGGTCGACAAGGGGGAGGGCGGCGCCGCCCTCGCCGAGTACCTCATCCGCAACGAGCTGGTCTGAGAGGACGCGAGATGACCGAGCCCACCCGCGTGCCCACCCGCAACCGCACCGTCCTCGTCCTGCTGGACCCGGCCACCGAGGTCCGCTCCAGCGCCCTGGAGCTGCTGACCATCGGCCGCGGCCTCGGCCGCGTCGAGGCCGTCACCCTCGAGGCGCCCACGGTCGAGGTGCTCGCCCAGCTCGGCGCGTACGGCGTCGAGACCGTGCACCAGGCCGAGGTGCCGACCGACGCCCTCCGGGCCGCCGGCGGCGACGCCGCCCGGCACCTGCCGTCCGTCGTCGCCGCGACGCTCGCCTCGGCGGTGCGCCGCACCGACGCCGACGTCGTCCTCGCGCCCGCCACGTTCGGCGCCAAGGAGGCCGCCGCGCTCGCCGCGCACGCGCTCGGCGCGGGCCTGGTCATCGACGCCGCCGTCGTCGGCGAGGACGAGGACGGCCGCGTCGTGGCCGGCAAGCGCGTCTTCGCCGGCGCCTGGGACACCCGCTGCGTGGTCTCCGCCGACGTGGCCGTGCTCACCGTCCGCGCCAACGCCGTCGTGCCGGAGCCCGCCGCCGCCCCCGTCGCCACCGACGTCGAGGCCCTGCCCGTCGTGCTGCCCGCCGGCACGTCCGGGGTGGTCGTCACGTCCCGCGAGGTCAAGGAGCGCACCCCGGGCCGCCCGTCGCTGGAGGAGGCGGCCGTCGTCGTCGCCGGCGGGCGCGGCACCAGCGGTGACTTCGGCCCCGTCGTGGAGTTCGCCGACGCCGTCGGCGCCGCGGTCGGTGCCTCCCGCGACGCGGTCTTCGAGGGCTGGTTCGACCGCTACATCGGCCAGACCGGCGTGACCATCGCGCCCCGCCTCTACGTGGGCGCGGGCATCTCCGGCGCCCCGCACCACCGCGGCGGCATGCAGGCGTCGCAGGTCATCGTGGCCGTGAACTCCGATCCCGAGGCGCCGATCTTCGAGATCTGCGACTTCGCCGTCGTGGGCGACCTCGCCGACGTGCTGCCGCAGGCCGCCGCCGCGATCCGCGCCCACCGCGAGGGCTGACGCCTCGGCATCGAGCGTGCTGACATGATCCTCGGACGAGCCGTTCGAGGATCATGTCAGCACGCTCGATGCGTGGGCGGGTCAGCCGCCCGCGAAGGGCGGCAGCAGGTCGAGGCTCGCGCCGTCCGGCACGACGTCGGACGGCGCGGCCCGGCGGCCGTCGAGCAGCACGCTGCACCGGGCGAGCACGGGCTCGGCCGCGGGATCGGCAGCGGCGAGGCGGGCGACGACGTCGGCGACGGTCGCGCCGGGCGGGACGGCGAGCGTCTCCTCCGCGCGGCCCAGGGCGGCCCGGGCGGCGGCGAAGTAGCGCAGCGTCACCGTCCGCTCGACGGCGGGCGCCGCCGGGTCGGTCGGCCGGTCGGTCAGCTCGTCCGTCAGCTGGTCCGTCATCGTCATCCTCCGATGGCGCTCATGGTGCGCTCGGGCTGCGTGAAGCCCGAGCTGTCGAGGTCGGTGCCGGAGCCCGTGTCGCTCATGCCGTGACCGGCCTGCTTGCGCCACATGGCTCCGCGCCACAGGTCGGCCAGGACCGCGTCGCCGGCCCCCGCGCGCAGCGGGCCCAGCAGGTCGGTCTCGGTGTGCGCGAACAGGCAGTCGCGCACGCCGCCCTCGGCCGTGAGGCGGGTGCGGCGGCAGTCGTCGCAGAACGGCTCGGTCACCGACGCGATGATGCCGACCCGGCCCAGGCGGGCGGACCCGTCCGCGCCGTCCAGGCCTCGCACGACGAACCGCTCCGCCGGGGCGCCGTCGCGCGGCTCCTCGTCGGGCTCGAGGGCGAAGCGGGTGCCGAGCTGCTCGCGCACCTCGGCGGCGGTGACCATCGCGTCGCGGTCCCACGCGTGGTCGGCGTCGAGCGGCATCTGCTCGATGAACCGCAGCTCGAAGCCGCGCTCCAGGCACCAGGCGAGGAGCTCGGCGGCGTGGTCGAGGTTGACGCCGCGCACCAGCACCGCGTTGATCTTCACGAGGTCGAACTCGCGGGCCGCCGCGTCGATCCCCGCGAGCGTGCGGGCGAGGAACGGGCGGCGGGCGAGCGTGGCGAAGGTGTCCGGGTCGAGGGTGTCGAGCGAGACGTTGACGCGGTCCAGGCCCGCCTCCCGCAGCGCGGCGGCGCGGGAGTCGAGGCCGACGGCGTTGGTCGTGAGGCTCAGCTCGGGGCGCTGCGGCAGGGCGGCGCACTCGCGCACGATCTCGACGAGGTCGCCGCGCAGCAGCGGCTCGCCGCCGGTGAAGCGCACCTGCCGGACGCCCAGGTCGCGCGTCGCGATCCCGACGAGCCGCACGATCTCCTCGCGCGTCATCACCGAGTCCTTCGGCAGCGTGGGCAGGCCCTCGGCCGGCATGCAGTACGTGCAGCGCAGGTTGCAGCGGTCGGTGAGGGAGACCCGCAGGTCGGTGGCGACGCGGCCGAACCGGTCCACGAGCCCGCCCGTGGCGGGCCGGTCCGCGGGCAGGCGGACGTCCGGCACCCCCGCGCCCGGCAGCCGCGGCATCCCCAGCGAGACGGTCGTCATCCGATCAGCTCCCCGAGCCCGCGTCGGCCCGTGCGCCGCTCGGGCCCGGGTCCTGCCAGGACAGGGCGGCCGCCGTCGCGCGCTCCAGGGCGTCGGAGCCGTCGCCCCGCGCGGCGGCGAGGCCGGCCGCGTACCCGACGGCGTAGGCGGTGACGGGGGCGGCGGGCCGCGCGACCTGGTGCGCGGCGTCCCGGGCGAGGTCGAGGACCGCGCCGACGTCGACGCTGCGGGGCGGCAGCCCCAGCTCGGCCTCGAGGGCGTCCACCCAGCGGTCCAGGGTGCTGGAGCCCGGCTCGGCGGCGCGGGGCGTCTGGTCGGTCATCGGTGTCCTCCCCAGCGGTGGGTGTCGGCGGTGACGGCGGAGACGTCGTGGAGTCCTACCGTAAGGCGTCGCACGTCGTCCCAGGTGTCGACGTCCGCGCTGACGCCGTCCACGTCCGGGACCTCGCGGCACGCCAGCCCGGCCACCAGGCGCCGCACCGGCAGCCCGGTCAGGCCTTCGGCCCCCGAGAGGGCGTCGAGCGCGCGGCGCAGCGCGTCGCGGCGGTACGCCCCCACCAGCCACTGCGCGTGGCCGGCGCGCACCAGGAAGGCCCCGTCGACGGCAGGCTCGGCGGCAGGCTCGGCGGCCGGCGCGACGGCGGCGCGCAGCAGCGGCACGGCCTCCGTGGCGCGCGGCACGTCCACGGCGAGCACCAGCACCCACGTCGGGGCGGCGTGGGGAGAGCGCGCGCGGTCGTGCGCGCGGTCGAGCGCGCGCAGGCCGGCGTCCAGCCCTGCGACCGGCCCGCCGAACGGCGGGTCCTCGCGCGCGACGAGCACGTCCCGCCCGGCGGGTACCGCCGCGTCGGGCCCGACGACGACGGTGCGGGCGGCGTCGCGCGTGGCGGCCAGAGCGCGGTCCAGCAGCGTGGCGCCGTCGAGCACGACCGTCGGCTTGGGCACGCCGCCCAGGCGCGTCGCGCGCCCGCCGGCGAGGACGACGGCGTCGAAGCCGTCCTGCGGCTCGGGTGCGGGCCCGGGGGTGGTCGTCATGCCGGTCGCCCCGCTCAGCGCAGGCCGAACGGCAGGTCGAGGGGCAGCACGTCGACGAGGTCGCCGGCCTCGACCTTCTCGACGTCGGGCGGCACGAGGGCGAGGCCGTCCGCGCCGAGCAGGGCGGACGAGGCGTGCCCGCCCGCGCCGTCGCGTCCCGCCCCCGGCGCCGCGGCGCGCTCGACCGCCCCGGAGGGCAGGGTCCGCACCGGCACGACGTGCGTGCGCCCCGGCGGGCTCGCCCACGCCTCGGCGGCGGGCCGGGACACCGGGCGGGCGGGCTCCCGGCCCGCGAGCGCCGCGACCGCCGGCCGCACGAACAGCGCGAACGACACGAACGCGCTCACGGGGTTGCCGGGCAGGGCCACCCACGGCACGCCCCGCCAGCGGGCCAGCGCCTGCGGGCGGCCCGGGCGCAGCGCGACGGCGGCGACGTCCACGTCGGCCAGCCGGGGGTCGTCGGCGGCGAGCACCGCGCGCACCACGTCCGACGCCCCCGCGGACACCCCGCCCGTCGTGACGACCAGGTCGACCGCGCCCGGCCCACCGAGGTCCCCGCGGTCCACGACCTCGTCGAGGGCGGCGGGCAGGGCGTCGGCGTCGTCGGGGACGGCGCCCACGCGGACGACGTCCGCCCCCGCGGCCCGGGCGAGGGCGGCGAGCAGCAGCGAGTTGGAGTCGGGGATGCGGCCCGCGCCCACCGCGGCGCCGGCCGCGACGAGCTCCGAGCCGGTGGACAGGACCGCGACGCGGGGTCGCCGCCGCACGGGCAGCGCCGACAGCCCGGCGGAGGCCGCGACCGCGACCAGCGCGGGCGTCACGGCGGCGCCGGTCACGCCGAGCAGGTCGCCGGGGCGCACGTCCTCGCCGCGGTGCCGCACGTGCGCGCGGTCCTGGCGGGCGAGCGTCACCACGCGCTCCGTCGTCGGGCCGCCCGCGACGAACCGGCCCGTCGACGTGCGCTCCACGGGCACGACGGCGTCCGCCCACCCGGGCACCGGCGCGCCCGTCATGATGCGCACCGCCCCGTCCGGACCGCGCTCACGACGACCCGGGGGCGAGCCGGGGCGGAGGTCGCCGACGACGGGCAGCGTCACGGGGGAGCCGTCGGCGGGCAGGTCGGCCAGCCGCACGGCGTAGCCGTCCATGGCGGCGGCGTCGAACGGCGGCACGAGCGCGACGGCGCGGACCTCCGCGCCGAGGGTGCGGCCGGGCGGCTCGACGGCGAGGTCCGCCAGCCCGACGTCCTGCACCGGCAGCGGCGCGACGCGGGCCAGCACGGCGGCGACGTGCTCGGCCAGGCTCCGCGGCCTGCTCGGGGTGCTCATGAGGCCACGCTAGGCCGGGGACGTGTCGTGCGGGCGACCGGCGCCTCACCGGCGGGCGGCCGGCGCTGTGCGGGGGCGGGAGGGCGTCCCGTCATCCGGCGTTCGCCTGCACGCGCTTGCGCACCGGGCCGAACGTGAACAGCAGCGTGAGCAGGGCGGTCAGCGCGAGGAGGCCGAACCCGATCCCGTAGTTGCCGTTCGCGCCGTACACCGCGCCCATGATCAGCGGAGGGATGAACCCGCCGAGACCGCCGGCCGCGCCGACGACGCCGGTCACGGCGCCCACCGTCCCGGGCGGCGCCATCTTCGCCACGAGGGCGAACGTCGCTCCCGAGGACCCGCCGAGCGCGGCCGCCATCGCGAGGAACGCGATCGTCGCGCCGGGGACGAGGGCCGGCTGGAAGAGGATGACGGCGGCGCCGACGGTGACGACGGCGTAGCACACGAGGTTCACCGCCACCCCGCCCACCTTGTCCGACAGGGTGCCGCCGAGCGGCCGGCAGATCACCGCGAGCACCACGAACCCGGCGGTGCGGAACGACGCGTCGCTGGCGCTGAGGTCGTACGCGTTCTGCAGGAAGGTCGGCAGGTAGACGGAGAAGGCGACGAAGCCGCCGAAGCCGATGGCGTAGAGCCAGGACAGCTGCAGGGTGGCGGGGATCTTCAGCGTGGCCCAGGTGCGCGCCCACATGCCCCCGCCGGAGCCGGGGGTCCAGGCGGGGGAGTCCCGCAGCAGCGCGCGCGACAGGAGGGCGAACGCGGCGAGGAACACCGAGACGATGACGAACGGCGCGCCGTCGCCCCACGCGTCGCGGATCGGCACGGTGGAGAACGACGCGATCGCCGTGCCGCCCATGCCGGCGCCGAAGATGCCGATGGCGGTGCCGCGCCGGGCCGGCGGGTACCAGTTGTTGACGAACGGGACGCCGATCGCGAAGGTCGTGCCGCCGAGGCCGAGGAAGAACCCGCCGATCAGCAGCCAGACCAGGCTGTTCGCGACGAACCCGATGAACAGCACGGGCACGATCGTCAGCGCGCTGCACAGCGGGAACATCACCTTGGCGCCGAACCGGTCGGTGAGGGCGCCGATCGGGATCCGGCCCAGCGAGCCGACGATCACCGGGACCGCGACCAGCACCGACACCTCGAAGTCGGACAGGTGGTACAGCTGCCCGTAGCTGTTGCCCAGGGGGCCGAGCAGGGCCCACGCCCAGAAGCAGATCGCGAAGCCGGCCGTCGCGAGGGCGAGCTGGGTCGTGTTGCCCTGCACGGCCGTGGTGCTCGACGCCGAGGTCGGGCCGGGGGTTGCTGCCGAGGTCATGGGTCCTCCTTCGAGGCGGACGGATCGGTCGGTGCGTGCGGGGTCAGCGGGGCGGGGTGCCGGGCTGGTCCCAGCCGCGGCGCGGCGCTCGCGACGACACGGACGCCTCGCGCGAGCGGTAGACCACGTACGGACGGAAGGGGTACTGCACGGGGGCGGAGAACGCGTGCACGAGCCGCGTGAACGGCCACAGGGCGAACAGCAGCATCGCCAGCGTGATGTGGACCTGGAACGCGGCGGGCACGCCCGCCATGAGCGCCGGCTCGGGCTGCAGGTACCAGAGCGACCGGAACCAGGGCGAGATGGTCTCCCGGTAGTCGTAGCCGTGCCCGGGGGACAGCAGCTGGGTCTGCACGGTCGCCCACGCGCCCGACAGGAGGGAGCCCGCGAGGAACACGTACATGGTCTTGTCCATGCGGGTGGTCGCGAGGAAGACGGGGCCGGTGGAGCGCCGGCGGTAGATGAGGATGAGCAGCCCGGCGACGGCGACGAGCGCCGCGAGCGAGCCCATCGACGTCGCCACGAAGTGGTACTGGGCCTCGGAGACGCCCACGGCCTCGGTCCACGTCTTCGGGATCACGAGGCCGAGGAAGTGCCCGAGGATCACGAACAGCAGCCCGAAGTGGAAGAGCGGGGAGCCGTACCGCAGCAGCCGCTTCTCGTACAGCTCGCTGGAGCGGGTGGTCCAGCCGAACTTGTCGTAGCGGTAGCGCCAGACCGACCCGACCACCAGCACGGCGAAGGTCACGTAGGGCACCACGACCCACAGGATGATCTGGTCGGCGGAAGCCTCCGTCAGGCCCATGGCAGGTCCCTTCCCTCGTCCCCGTGCCCGCTGTCCCCGTAGCCGCTCAGCCCGACCAGCTCGGCCGGCGGGCCCGCCGCCACGAGGTCGGCGACCCGCTCGGCGGTCGCGGCGTCGACGGGCGGCAGGGTGAGGCAGACGGCCTCGACCGCGGCCGTCCAGGGCGAGTGCTGGGCGGCGAGCGCGGAGCGCAGCACCTCGATGCCGTCCCGGTGGGCGGCCAGCAGCGCGCCGGCGATCCGGGCGCCGTCCGGGCCGCCGCGGGCGGACAGCTCGAGCACGGTGGGCAGGTAGTCCGGCAGCTCCTCGCCGGTGGTCTCGAACCCGGCCGCGCGGTACGCCTCGACGAAGCGGACCAGCGCGAGGCCGCGCCTCCGCGTGTCGCCGGCCGCGTAGTACGACAGGTACATCGCGCACCGGCGCTTGAGGTCGAACGTGGCGACGTAGTCGGCCTGCAGGGTGTCGGGGTCGCCGTCGAGCAGGGTCGTGGCCAGGCCCGCGAGCCGGTCGCGGACCGGCGCGGGCAGCCCCGCGACGGCGTCGCGGACGGTGCCGGCGGCCTCCCGGGTCGCGGCGTCCGGGTAGGCCAGCAGGAGCGAGGCGGCCATGTGCGCGACGGCGCGGTCGGCGTCGCGCAGCGGCACCGGGGCGAGCGGGTCGAGCCGCTTGGCGCGCACCCCCGGCCGGGGCAGGAAGGCGAGGATCATCGCTGGTCCCCCTGCTGGTCCCCTCGCCGGCCGTCGGGCCGGCCCGGTTCGTCCCCGGGCGGGAACAGCCCCGACGGGCGGCCGTTGCCGTCCCAGTTGAGGAGGTTGACGCGCCCGGGGGTCGACGGCCCGTAGGGGGAGTCCGCCGTCTGGCGGGCGGCCAGGGCGTGGAAGTTCTCCACGGCCACGGGCACGGACTGGCCCGACGACGAGCCGAACGGCCCGGCTCCGCCCATGCCGGGCCCGCCCTCGAAGTCGAGCGAGCAGGCCATCTCCTCCAGCTCGCGCGCCACCTCGGTGTGCGCGGTGGGGATGACGTACCGCTCCTCGTACTTCGCGATGGCCAGCAGCCGGTACATCTCCTGCACCTGGCTGCCGGTCATGCCGACGGCGGCGGCGTTCTCCTCGGGGAACTCCCGGCCCAGGTTGACCTCGCGCATGCCGGAGCGCATGGCGGCGAGCTTGCGCAGCACCCGTTCGACGGGCCCGGTGTCGCCCGCGGTGAACAGCCCCGCGAGGTACTCCAGCGGGATCCGCAGCTGGGAGATCGCGGCGAACAGGGTGCGTCCGTCCTCGCCGTCGTTGCCGGAGCTGGCGACCACGTCGACCACGGGCGACAGCGGCGGGATGTACCAGACCATCGGCAGCGTCCGGTACTCCGGGTGCAGGGGCAGCGCCACCTCGTAGTCGTGGATGAGCTTCCAGATGGGGGAGCGCTGCGCGGCGTCGATCCAGTCGTCCGGGATGCCCTCGCGCCGCGCCGCGGCGATCACCTCGGGGTCGTCCGGGTCGAGGAAGACGGAGCGCTGGGCGGCCAGGAGGTCGTGCTCGTCCTCGATGGCGGCGGCCGCGCCGACCTTGTCCGCGTCGTACAGCACGAGGCCGAGGTAGCGCAGGCGGCCCACGCAGGTCTCGGAGCAGACGGTGGGCAGCCCGACCTCGATGCGCGGGTAGCACAGCGTGCACTTCTCGGCCTTGCCGGTCTTGTGGTTGAAGTAGACCTTCTTGTACGGGCAGCCGGTGACGCACATGCGCCAGCCGCGGCACTGGTCCTGGTCCACCAGCACGATGCCGTCCTCCACCCGCTTGTACATCGCGCCCGACGGGCAGGAGGCGACGCACGACGGGTTGAGGCAGTGCTCGCAGATGCGCGGCAGGTAGAACATGAACGTCTGCTCGAGCTCCTCGGCGACGTGCTCGCTCATGTGCTTGAGGATCGGGTCGTCCTGCATGGTCGCCGTGGAGCCGCCGAGGTCGTCGTCCCAGTTGGCCGACCACTGGATGCTCATGTCGTCGCCGGTGAGCAGCGACTTCGGCTTCGCCACCGGGGTGTTCGGGCCCTGCGGCGCGTTGAGCAGCATGTCGTACTCGTAGGTCCACGGCTCGTAGTAGTCGTGGATCGACGGCAGCTTCGGGTTGTGGAAGATCGACGCGAGCTTCTTGGCCCGGCCGCCCGCGCGGAGCTTGAGCTTGCCTCGCTTGGTGCGCACCCAGCCGCCCTGCCAGGTCTCCTGGTCCTCGTAGGTGCGGGGGTAGCCGAGGCCCGGGCGGGTCTCGACGTTGTTGAACCAGACGTACTCGGTGCCGGTGCGGTTCGTCCACGCCTGCTTGCAGGTGACCGAGCAGGTGTGGCAGCCGATGCACTTGTCGAGGTTCATCACCATCGACATCTGCGCCATGACCTTCACGAGTAACGCACCTCCTGGGAACGGCGCCGGATGACGGTCACCTCGTCGCGCTGGTTGCCGGTGGGGCCGAGGTAGTTGAACGCGAAGGTGAACTGCCCGTACCCGCCGGCCAGGTGGGTGGGCTTGAGCAGGATCCGCGTCAGGGAGTTGTGGATGCCGCCGCGCAGCCCGGACGTCTCGGAGAGCGGCACGTCGACGGTGCGGTCGGTGGCGTGGTGCATGTACACGGTGCCCTCGGGCATGCGGTGGGAGACGACGGCGCGGGCGACCACGACGCCGTTGCGGTTCACGGCCTCGATCCACTCGTTGTCCTTGACGCCGATCTTCTCGGCGTCCTGCGGGCTCATCCACACGTTGGGGCCGCCGCGCGAGAGCGACAGCATGAACAGGTTGTCCTGGTACTCCGAGTGGATCGACCACTTGGAATGCGGCGTCAGGTACCGCACGGCGACCGCGACCTGGTCGGCGCTGCCGCCCGTGCTGGTGCCGTCCGCGGTGCTGCCCGGCACGGGGGAGTCGCCGTACAGGCGGTGCAGGTCCAGCGGCGGCCGGTAGACGGGCAGCTGCTCGCCGAGCTCGATCATCCAGTCGTGGTCGAGGTAGAAGTGCTGGCGCCCGGTGAGGGTGTGCCAGGGCTTGAGCCGCTCCACGTTGATCGCGAAGGCCGTGTACCGGCGCCCGCCGTGCTCCGACCCGGACCACTCCGGCGACGTCACGACCGGCGTCGGGCGCGACTGCACGTCGGGGAACGTGACGCGCTTGGCCTGCTCGTCCATCGCGAGGTCGGCGAGCCGCTGCCCGGTGCGCTTCTCCAGGTCCTGGAAGCCCTGCACGGCCAGGCGGCCGTTGGTGGTGCCCGACAGCGCGAGGATCGTCTCGCACGCGTGCGTGTCCTGGTCCAGGCGCGGGCGGCCCGCGGTGGGGCCGTCCGGCACGAGGCCGTTGCGCTCCCCGAGGCGCCGCACCTCCTCGTCCGGCCGGAAGGTCACCCCCTTGGTGACCATGCCCTTGGTCTCCGCGAGCGGGCCGAGGGCGGCCATCCGCGCGGCGAACGCGGGGTAGTCGCGCCGCACCACCTGCAGCCGAGGCATGGTCACGCCGGGCACGAGCTCGCGCTCGGTGACGGGCGACCCCGCGTCGGTGAGGGTGCCGTGGGGCACCGCCAGCTCGTCGGGGGTGTCGTGCAGCAGCGGCGTCGCGACCAGGTCCTCGCGCACCCCGAGGTGGGTCCCGGCCAGCTCGGACACCCGGCGCGCCAGCGTGTGGAAGGTGTCGAAGTCGGTGCGCGTCTGCCACGGCGGGGCGATCGCCGGGTTGAACGAGTGCACGAACGGGTGCATGTCCGTGCTCGACAGGTCGTGCTTCTCGTACCAGGTGGCCGCCGGCAGCACGACGTCGGAGTACAGGGTGGTGCTGGTCATGCGGAAGTCCATCGTGACCAGCAGGTCGAGCTTGCCGCGGGGCGCCTCGTCGCGCCACGTCATCGAGCGCGGGCGGCGGTCGGGCCCGCTCTCCTCCGCGAACACCGCGGAGTCCGTGCCCAGCAGGTGCTTGAGGAAGTACTCGTTGCCCTTGCCGGAGGAGCCGAGGATGTTGGCCCGCCACACCGTGAGCACGCGCGGGAAGTTCGCCGGGTCGTCCGGGTCCTCGCAGGCGAACCGCAGCCGGCCCGACCGGAGCTCGTCCACGACGTGCGCCTCGGGCTCCTTGCCCGCCGCGCGCGCCTCGTCGACCAGGTCCAGCGGGTTGCGGTCGAAGGTCGGGTAGCTCGGCATCCAGCCGCGCTGCGCCGACTCGACCAGCGAGTCCGCGGTCGTGCGGCCCTTGAGCCGTCCGGGGGCCAGGGGCGAGGAGAGCGCGTCGGCCGGCATCCCGTCGTACCGCCACTGGTCCGTGGCGAGGTAGAACCAGCCCGTGCCGATCATCTGGCGCGGCGGGCGCACCCAGTCCAGGCCGCCCGCGTACTGCGCCCACCCCGTGATCGGCCGGCACTTCTCCTGGCCCACGTAGTGCGCCCACCCGCCGCCGTTGACCCCTTGGCAGCCCGTGATCGTCGTGAGGGTGAGGAACGCGCGGTAGATCGTGTCGGAGTGGAACCAGTGGTTCGCGCCGGCGCCCATGATGATCATCGAGCGGCCGTCGGAGTCCTCCGCGTTCTGCGCGAACTCCCGCCCGATCTGCGCGGCGTCCGCGGCCCGCACGCCCGTGATCTCCTCCTGCCACGCCGGGGTGCCGGGGCCGGCGGCGTCGTCGTAACCCGTGGGCCACTCGCCCGGCAGCCCCAGGTCCCGCCGCTCGACGCCGTACTGCGCCAGCAGCAGGTCGAAGACGGTCGTCACCAGGTGCCCGCCCACGCGGCGCGTCGGCACCCCGCGGGTCAGCACGCCCGCGCCGCCGAGGTGGGCGGCGTGCGCCGCCGCGTCGCTCGCCGGGTCGCCGGAGGCGTCGGGGACGACGTCGAACCGGGGCAGCAGCACCGCCGCGGTGCCCCGCTCGTCGGGGCCGCCGCCCTGGTCCGCCCAGCCGGGCGCGTCCGCCACCGACAGCAGCGGGTCGACGTCCCCCAGGTCGAGGTTCCACCTCCCCTCGCCCGCCTCGCCGTACCGGTCGGCGAGCGTGCCGTTCGGTGCGACGAGGGCGCCGTCGGCGTCGAGCAGCAGGGTGCGGAAGTGCGCGTTCGCCGCCGTCGACGCGCCCGGCAGGGTCGCGTCGTCCACGTCGGCCGCGGTGAGGAACTTGCCGGGCACGTACGCGCCGTCGCGCTCCTCCAGGCGCACCAGGAAGGGCGCGTCGGCGTACCGCTTGAGGTAGTCCGCGAACCGCGGGGTGCGCCGGTCCACGAGGAACTCGCGCATGATGACGTGCCCCATCGCCAGGGCCAGCGCGCCGTCCGTGCCCGGCTGCGGGGCCAGCCACTGGTCGGCGAACTTCGTGTTGTCCGCGTAGTCGGGGGAGACCGACACGACCTTGGTGCCGCGGTAGCGCGACTCTGCCATGAAGTGCGCGTCCGGGGTGCGGGTCACCGGGATGTTCGAGCCCCACATGATGAGGTAGGACGAGTTCCACCAGTCCGCCGACTCCGGCACGTCCGTCTGGTCGCCGAAGACCTGCGGGGACGCGACCGGCAGGTCCGCGTACCAGTCGTAGAACGACAGCATCGTGCCGCCCAGCATCTGCACGAACCGCGCCCCGACGCCGTGCGACACCATCGACATCGCCGGGATGGGGGAGAAGCCCGCGATCCGGTCGGGGCCGTGCGCCTTGATCGTGTGGACGTGCGCCGCCGCGACGATCTCCGCCGCCTCGTCCCACGTGGCCCGCACCAGGCCGCCCTTGCCGCGCGCCGACTTGTACGCCCGCGCGGTCGCCGGGTCGGAGGTCAGCCGCTCCCAGGCGAGCACCGGGTCCCCGCCGACGGCCGCCTTCGCGTCGCGGTACGCCTGCAGCAGCACGCCGCGCACGTACGGGTACCGCACCCGCGTGGGCGAGTAGGTGTACCAGGAGAACGCCGCGCCGCGGGGGCAGCCCCGCGGCTCGTACTCCGGGGAGTCGGGCCCGACGGACGGGTAGTCCGTCTGCTGCGTCTCCCAGGTGATGATGCCGTCCTTGACGTACACCTTCCACGAGCAGGAGCCCGTGCAGTTCACGCCGTGCGTCGAGCGCACCACCTTGTCGTGCGACCAGCGGTCCCGGTAGAAGACGTCGCCCTCACGCCCGCCCTTGAGGAACAGCTGGCGCAGGTCGTCCGACACCTCCCCCTTGCGCAGGTGCTTGCCGAGCCGCAGCAGCGCGTCGGCCGCCCCGGTCGGTGGTGCCGACCCGACGTCGACGTTGACGGGCGGGCGGGTGGTCGACATGCGCACTCCTGGGGCTGGGGTACCGAAGAGTCACTGCTTCGCATCATGGGCCCGGACCTGGGGCAGCGCATGTCGAGGCACCCGCCGGAGCACCCGCCGGTCAGGACTTGCCGGGCACCCGCTTCTTCTCGGTGCACACCGCCCCGGACCCGTCGGACGTGCACGTCTGGATGTACACGGTCTGCCCCTCGTCGTACGACAGGTTCACCTCGCGATAGGTGTTGTCGCCCTTCGAGTAGAAGACGGCGGGCCCGCTGCCGCCGACCCAGAGCCTGACGACCGACCTGCGGTCGTTGTCGTGGTAGTCCCAGATCGACAGGACCTCGCCGTAGGCGCGGAACCGGCCGTGGACGTACTCGTCGCTGGTGGTCTTGTACGCCATCTCGGCCACGGAGACGCCGCCGGCGTCCTCGGGGTCGTTCCAGGCGTAGTAGTCGTAGCCCCAGCCGGACTGCGCGGCCGCCTCGGCGGGTGCGGCCCCGGCCGCGCCGCCCACCATCCCCACGGCGGCGACGGAGAGCGCCGCGGCCGCTGCTGTCATCGTGCGAAGTCGCATGGTTCCTCCTCAGGAGACGCCCTTCTCCCGCTGGGGAGTGCAGACGGCGTTCACGGACGTCGACGTGCAGGCCTGCAGGTACACCCGCTGGCCCTCGTCGTAGGACAGGTTGAACTCCTTCTTCGTGCCGTCGCCCGAGGCGTAGAAGACGGCAGGACCGCTGCCGCCGACCCAGAGCTTGACGATCGCCTTGCGGCCGTTGGGGTGGTGGTCCCAGACCGTCAGGTGCTCGCCCTTGGCCTCGAACATGCCCATGACGTACTGGGACGTCCCGTTCTTGATGGCCTGCTCGTAGACGCTGACGCCGCCGACGTCGCCGTCGTTCCCCCAGGCGTCCGTGTCCATGGACCAGCCGGCGGCCGCGGTGGAGCGTTCCGTCGTGGCCTGCCCGGCCGGGTCCGGCGCGGGTGCGGCGGTGGCGGCGGGGGCGAGCAGGGCCGCTCCGGCCGTGACGAGCGCGGCGGCCGTGGCCGCCGTCGTGGTGCGGAGTCGCATGATCATCCCTTCCTCAGGACCGGCCCCGGTGGGTGCCGGACGAGCACTGGGCGTTCGGCGACGTCGACGTGCAGACCTGGATCTTCACGGTCTGGCCCTCGTCGTAGGAGAGGTTGAACCTCGTCTCCGTGTCGTCGCCCCTGGCGTAGAAGACCGCCGGGCCGCTCGTGCCGACCCAGAGCTTGACGATCGCCTTGCGGTCGTTGTCGTGGTGGTCCCAGATCGTGAGGTGCTCCCCGTTCGCGATGAACTGCGCCATCACGTCCTCGCCGGTGGAGGACTTGGACGTCTTCTCGTAGACCGAGATGCCGCCCTTGTCGTTCGGGTCGTTCCAGGAGGCGCCCGAGTCGTGCCAGGTGGCGGCCGCGGCCCTCGGGGACGTGACCGGCGTCGTGGCGGGAGCGGCCGCAGCCGCCGTCGTGCTCAGCAGGCCGAGGCCCGCCGCGCCGACCGCCGCGGCGGCCAGCGTCGTTCTCGTGCGGTGTCTCATGGTTCCCCTCCGTGGTGTGGTGGTCGCCGCCGTGCGACGGCCGACGCCCCACCGTGCCGACCGCCGCTTTCCTCGTTCTTCCCTCGCGCTTCCCTCCGGCTTTCTCGCCGGCGCCGCGTACTTTTCGTCGCCCCGATCACCTCTTGAGGGGAGTGGGCGCCCCGGGGCGGCCCGCCGGGAGGAGGGGGAGACGATGCGCTTCGAGGTGCTGGGACCGGTGCGCGTGACGCGCGAGGACGACGTCGCGCCCGTCTCCGGAGCCGTGCGCCTCGGCCTCCTGGGGCTGCTGCTCGCGCACGCCAACGCCCCGGTGCCGGCGGAGACGCTGCTCGACGCGCTGTGGGACACGGCGGACGCTCCCGACCCGCAGCGGCTGCACCTGACCGTGCACCGCCTGCGCCGCGCCCTGGGCGAGCCCGGGCGGCTGGTGCTGGGCCCCGGCGGCTACGTGCTGCGGGTGGCGCCGGACGAGCTGGACGCACAGCTCTTCGACGACGCCCTGGAGCAGGCCGAGCGCACCCAGGACCCGTGCCGGCGGGCGCCCCTCCTGCGCGGCGCGCTGCGGCTGTGGCGCGGCGAGGCCTACCAGGGGTTGGACCTGTGCCCCCTGGCCGGGGACGCCGAGCGGCTCACGGAGCGCCGGGACGCGGCGTGCGAACAGCTCTACGCCGCCGAGCTCGACTGCGGCCGGCACGAGACCGCCGTCGCGGACCTCGCGGCCCTGGTGCGCCGGCACCCCCTGCGCGAGCACCTGCACGCCCTGCTCATGACGGCGCTCTGCCGCAGCGGGCGGCAGGCGGACGCGCTCGCGGTCTACCGGACGGTCCGGCGCACGCTGGTCGACGAGCTCGGCGTGGAACCCGGGCCCGAGCTGCGCGACCTCGAGCGACGCATCCTCGCGGGCGGGGACGACCTGGTGCCGCGCGTCCACGCGGCCGGCTCCCGGCCGGTCACCCCGGTGCACTGAGGCTCACAGGCCGTCCGCGCGGCCTGTGCGTTCGTGCTCACGCGCATTTCACGCCTCGACGCCCGGCCGCGAAACACCCCGTGCCTAGCGTCGGGTGCACCGGCGCGACGACGAGCCGGCGGCTCGTCCCGTCCGCCCGGCACCCGCCCGGCGGGCTCGACCGCCCGGCGTCGGCGTCGGGCCCGCGCACAGGAGGACACGCGATGGTGGCTCCGACGACGGCTGCACCGACCCCGACCGGCGCGCCCCCGGCGCCCGCCCCGGGCGCCCACTCCCGCCCGGGCCGCTGGATCGACGACTGGCGCCCGGAGGACCCGGCGTTCTGGGCCGGCGGCGGCCGGCGCGTCGCGCGGCGCAACCTCGTGCTGTCCGTGTTCGCGGAGCTCCTCGGCTTCTGCGTGTGGGCGCTCTGGTCGATCGTCGTGCCGCAGCTGCCCGCCGCCGGCTTCGACCTCACCACCGACCAGATGTTCTGGCTCATCGCCGTGCCGGCCCTGGTGGGCGCGACGCTGCGCATCCCGTACACGCTCGCCGTGCCGGTGTTCGGCGGCCGCACCTGGACGGTCGTCTCGGCGTCGCTGCTGCTGATCCCCACCCTGTCGCTCGCGTTCGTCGTGCAGCGGCCGGAGACGTCGTTCGGCACGCTCGTGGCCGTCGCGGCGCTCGCGGGCCTCGGCGGCGGCAACTTCGCGTCGTCGATGGCGAACATCTCGTTCTTCTTCCCCGAGCGGGAGAAGGGCGCGGCGCTGGGCTGGAACGCCGCGGGCGGCAACCTCGGCACCGCGGTGGTGCAGCTCGTGGTCCCGCTCGTCGTCGTCACGGGCGCGGGGATCGCGCTCGAGCGTGCCGGCCTGGTCTTCGTGCCGTTCGTCGTGCTGGCGGCATTCCTCGCCTGGCGGTTCATGGACAACCTGTCGGCGGCGAAGGCCGACCCCCGCTCCTTCGTGGTGGCCGTGCGCGAGCCGCACACCTGGGTGATCGCGTTCCTGTACATCGGGACGTTCGGGTCGTTCATCGGGTTCTCCGGCGCCTTCCCGACGCTGCTGGCCGGCCAGTTCCCGGAGGTGAGCGTGTCGCTGGCGTTCCTCGGCGCGCTCGTCGGGTCCGTGGCCCGGCCGCTCGGCGGCATCCTCGCGGACCGCGTGGGCGGGGCCCTCGTGACGGTCGGCTGCTACGTCGTGATGATCGCCGGCGCCGTGGGCGCCATCACCGCGCTCGGCAGCCACCGGTTCGGCCTCTTCTTCGCGTCGTTCCTCGTGCTGTTCGTCGCGACCGGGGTGGGCAACGGGTCCGTGTACCGGATGATCCCGGCCGCCTTCCGTGTCGCCGGCGCCGGCCGCGACGCCACCGCCAGGGCGCGCGCCGCCGCCGGCTGCATCGGGATCGCCGGGGCCGTGGGGGCGTTCGGCGGGTTCCTCGTGCCCCGCGGCTTCGCCGTCTCGACGTCGATGACCGGGTCCCTGGTCGCGGCGCTGTGGGTGTTCGTCGGGGCGTACGCGGTGATGGCGGTCGTGACCTGGGCCGTGTACGCGCGGCGGGGGACGGCCATGCGGGCGGCGCGGGTATGACGGCGGTCGCGACGCACTGCCCGTACTGCGCGCTGCAGTGCGGCACGGACCTCGCGCCCACCCCGACGGGCTCGGCGTCTCCCGTCGCCGTGACGCCGCGCCGGTTCCCGACCAACGGCGGCGGGCTGTGCCAGAAGGGCTGGACCGCCGCCGCCGTGCTGCGCGCGCCGGACCGGCTCACGACGCCCCTGGTGCGCGGGGCGGACGGCGCGCTCGCCCCCGCGTCGTGGGACGACGCGCTCGACCTCGTCGCCGGGCGGCTCGCGGCGCTGGCGGCCGACGACGGGCCGGGGGCGGTCGCGGTCTTCGGCGGCGGGGGCCTGACCAACGAGAAGGCGTACACGCTCGGCAAGTTCGCGCGCGCCGTGCTGCGTACCCCGCACATCGACTACAACGGCCGCTTCTGCATGTCGTCGGCGGCGGCCGCCGGGAACCGGGCGTTCGGCCTCGACCGCGGCCTGCCGTTCCCCGTGACCGACCTCGCCGGGGCCGACGCGATCCTGCTGCTCGGCTCCAACGTGGCCGAGACGATGCCGCCGTTCGTGCAGCACCTCGCGGGGGCGCGCGCGGCGGGCGGCCTGGTGGTCGTCGACCCGCGGCGCTCGGCCACCGCGCGGCTCGCCGAGCCGGGCGAGGGGGTGCACCTGCAGCCCGTGCCCGGCACGGACCTGGTGGTGCTGCTGGCCCTGCTGCACGTCCTGCTCGCCGAGCGCCTCGTGGACCGGGGCTACCTCGACGAGCGCACGACCGGGGCCGACGACGTCGCCCGGTCGGTCGCGGCGTGGTGGCCGGAGCGGGCGGAGACGGTCTGCGGCGTGCCGGCCGAGGAGCTGCGTCGCGTGGCGCGCCTGCTGGCCGCGGCGTCGCCGGCGCGCGGCGGGCGGGGCGCCTACGTGCTCACGGGGCGCGGCGTCGAGCAGTCCGCGCAGGGCACGGCCACCGTGACCGCGGCGATCAACCTCGCCCTCGCCCTCGGCCTCGTCGGGCGGCCGGGATCGGGGTACGGCTGCCTCACCGGGCAGGGCAACGGGCAGGGCGGGCGCGAGCACGGGCAGAAGTGCGACCAGCTGCCCGGCTACCGCAGGATCGACGACCCGGCGGCCCGCGCGCACGTCGCGGGCGTGTGGGGCGTCGACCCCGGCACGCTGCCCGGGCCCGGCCGTCCCGCCGTCGCGCTGCTCGCGTCGCTCGGCACCCCGGGCGGTCCGCGCGCCCTGCTCGTGCACGGGTCGAACGTCGTCGTGTCCGCGCCCGACGTCGACCGGGTCCGCGAGCGGCTGGCCGCCCTCGACCTGCTGGTGGTGTGCGACGTCGTGCCGTCCGAGACGGCGCTGCTGGCCGACGTCGTGCTGCCCACCACCCAGTGGGCCGAGGAGGAGGGCACGATGACGAACCTCGAGGGCCGCGTCATCCGCCGCCGGCGCGCCGTCGACCCGCCGGGCGAGGCCCGCTCCGAGCTGTGGATCCTGGCCGAGCTGGCCCGCCGGCTCGGCTCGGGAGTGGCGTTCCCCACCGCGCCCGACGCGGTCTTCGACGAGCTGGCGCGCGCGTCCGCGGGCGGCGTCGCCGACTACTCCGGCCTCAGCCACGCCCGCCTCGACGCGCACGAGGCCGCCGGCGGCGCCGGGCTGTACTGGCCCTGCCCCGCCGCCCCCGTCGCCGGCGCGCGGGGGGAGCACCCCGGGACGCCGCGCGTGTTCCTCGACGCGTTCGCGACGCCGGACGGGCGGGCACGGATGGTGGCGGTGGACCACGCCGGCCCCGTCGACGACGTCCGCCCGGACGCGCCGACCTACCTCGTCACCGGGCGCGTGCTGCAGCACTACCAGTCCGGCGCGCAGACCCACCGCGTGCCCGAGCTGGAGCGGCTGGTGCCCGAGCCGTACGCCGAGCTGCACCCGCTGCTCGCCACGCGGGTCGGCGTCGGGGACGGAGCGCTGGTGCGGCTCGCGTCGTCGCGCGGCACCGTCGAACTCATCGCGCGCTGGACCGACGCCGTCCGCCCCGACACCGTCTTCGTGCCGTTCCACTGGGGCGGCGCCCACAGCGTCAACCGCCTCACGACCGACGCCGTCGACCCGGTCTCCGCCATGCCCGAGTTCAAGGTCTGTGCGGTGTCCGTGACGGCGGTCGACGCCCGAGACGTCGCCGGGGTGGTGGTGCCCGCATGAGCCAGGAACCCTTGCGCGTGCCGCGCCGCGTGGTCGTCGTGGGGCACGGGATGGTCGGCGCGCGCCTGGCCGACGAGCTCGCCCGGCGCGACGCGGACGGCGCCCTCGACGTCACCGTCCTCGGCGCGGAGCCCTACGAGCCGTACAACCGGGTGCTGTTGTCCGACGTGGTCGCGGGCCGCACGGACGTGGCCGCGATCGCCCTGCCGGCGGCCGACGACGGGCGCGCGCTCGTCCGGCGCGGCACGGCGGCCGTCGCCGTCGACCGGGACGCGCGCGTGGTGCTCGCCGACGACGGCGGCCGCCACCCCTACGACGACCTGGTGCTCGCCACGGGCGCCGCCGCCCGCCTGCCCGACGTGCCCGGGCTGGGCACCGACCCCGGCGCGCTGCCCGCCGGCGTGCACGCCCTGCGCACGCTCGACGACGCCCGCGAGATCGTCGCCGCCACGGTGAACGCGCCGCGCGCGGTGGTGGTGGGCGGCGGGGTGCTGGGCGTGGAGGTGGCCCTCGGGCTGGCCGGCCGCGGCCTGTCGACCACGCTCGTGCACGGTGCGGGCGCCCCGATGGACCGACAGCTCGACGACGAGGCCGGCGCCGTGCTGCGGGCCGCGCTCGAGGCGGCGGGGGTGGTGGTGCGCACCGGCGTGCGGCCCCGCGAGGTGCTGGTCGTGGGCGGGCGCGCCGTCGGGGTGCGGCTGGCCGGTGCGGTCCGGGATGCGGTCCGGGACCCGGGGGAGACGCTCGGCGCCGGGCTGGTGGTCCTCGCGTGCGGCACAGCGCCGGAGACGACGCTCGCGCGGCGGGCCGGTCTCGCCGTCGACCGGGGCGTCGTCGTCGGGCCGGACCTGGCGAGCGTCACCGACCCGCGCGTGTTCGCGGTCGGCGACTGCGCGCAGCCGCCCGAGGGCTCCCGCGGGCTCGTCGCCGAGGGCTGGGACCAGGCCCGCCGGTTGGCCGAGGCGCTGGTGGCCGCCGCGGCCGAGCCGCGCCCCGCCCCCGCGGCGGCCGAGGCGCGGGAGCACCTGCGCCTGCCGTCGGACGGCGCGGGGCCGTCGATGGCGGTGCGGCTGGGCACGCTGCTGTCCTCCCGCGCGCCGGGTGCGGTGGCAGGCCCGGCCGCCGTCGACACGCGCGGCACCGACGTCGTCAAGGTGAAGGCGGGCCCGCTGAGCGTGGTCGCGATGGGCCGCTGCGGCTCCGGGCGGGCCACCGCGCCGGGGGAGCGGGTGGTGCGGCTCGGCGACCCGGCCGCGGGGCGCTACGTCGAGGCCGTCGTGGCCGGCGGGTTGCTCGTCGGCGCCACGTGCGTCGGCGACGCGCGCGTGGCCGCCGACCTCACCGCCGCCTACACCCGCCGCACGCCGGTGCCCGCGGACCCCGCGTTCCTGCTGCTCACGCCCGTCGCGCCCGCCGTGGCGCCGGCGTCCAGCCCCGAGCACATGCCCGACGACGCGACCGTCTGCCGGTGCAACGGCGTCACCAAGCACGACGTCGCGGCGTGCGTCGCGGAGGGCGCCGCGACCGCGGACGACGTCGTGCGCGCGACCCGCGCGACGACCGGGTGCGGCAGCTGTCGCGACGCCGTGTGCGGGCTGGTGGACTGGCTGGTCGCCGCGCGTCAGGTGGCGGAGGAGGTCCACTCCAGCGTGTAGCGGAAGAACAGGCGCCGCCGGAACCGCGCGCCGGGCAGCACGCGCCGGGCGGTCTCGCGGACCTCGCCGTACGTCTCGCGCGCGTCGCGCACGGGCACGACCGGCCGGCCGTCGGTGCCGGGCGTGACGTCGGCCCGCCGCGGGTGCCTGACCATGCCGACCACGGGGTTGGCGAACGACGAGACCAGGTCGACGGCGAGGTCGCGCGGCGCGCCGATCCGCGCCAGCCCGACCACCAGCAGCCGCCCGCCCGGTGCGAGGACCCCGGCGGCGTGCCGCAGCGCGGGCTCGAGGTCCATGTGGTGCAGGGAAGCGACCATCGTCACGACGTCGAACGAGCCGTCGGCGGGGACGTCCTCGAACCGGGCGTGGCGGGTCGTGACCCCCGGGTCGCCGGCGAACCGGGCGGCGGTGGCCGCGGCCATCGCGGCGTCGGCGTCGAGGCCGACCACCGTGGTGCCGGCGCGCCGCAGGCGGTGCACGAGGGTGCCGGTGCCGCACCCGACGTCCAGCGCGCGCCGCCGCCGGCGCGGCAGCCGCCGCAGGACCCAGCCGTGGAAGTGGTCGTTGTGGTTCCACGGGTGCCGCGCGTTGACGCGGCCGAGCCAGCGGCCGCCGGCACGGACCAGGGAGCTCGTCGTCGTGCGGGGATCGAACGGTGACCGGGGCATGGGCAGCGAGGGTAGCGTCACGGCCATGCCGGACCGCGGGAACGCCCACCTCATGCTGCTGTGCGGGCCCGCCGGGGCGGGCAAATCGACGCACGCGCGGCGGTACGGCGCGGCCGGGTACGCGGTGGCGTCCGTCGACGAGCTCGCGTGGGCGGCAGGGCACCCGGCCGTGCACCCTCTGCCCGACGACGCGGCCCGGCGGGTGGCGGACGCGCTGCGCTCCCGCGTCGAGGGGCTGCTCGCGCGGGGCCGCGACGTCGTCGTGGACTCGTCGTTCTGGTCGCGCGCGTCGCGGGACGACTACCGGGCCCTCGGCGCCGCGCACGGTGCCGACGTCCTGGTCGTCTACGTCGACACCCCGCGCGACGTGGCGCTCGCGCGGGTGGCCGCCCGCGCCGCCGCACATCCGCACGACGTCGTCCTGACGCCGGAGGTCGCCGCCGCCTTCCACGACGGCTTCGAGGTCCCGACCCCGGACGAGGGCCCGCTCCAGGTCGTCCCCGGCGCCTGACCCCCGGGCGGACGGTCCTCTCGCCGGGCGTGTGTCGTGCGTGAGGCAGATGTTCCCGTGAGGTAACCGGGGGCTGACGGCGGCGACACGCCGCCTTTCTACCGTCGGGTCATGAGCAGCGAGCCCCCCACCCCAGGCAGCACCCGGCGGCACGTCGTCGTCGTCGGCGGCGGCATGGTCGCCCAGCGCTTCGTCGAGGCGCTGCGGGCCCGGGACGCCGCCGGCGCCTGGCGGGTGACGGTCTTCGCCGAGGAGCCGCGCACGCCGTACGACCGCGTGGGCCTGACCCGCTACTTCGAGGTGCGCGACGCCGAGGAGCTCACCCTCGGCGACCCGGCGCTGTGGGACGACCCCCTGGTCGACCTGCGCCGCGACTGCGCGGTCACGTCGATCGACCGCGCGGCGCGCACCGTCACCGACCGGCTGGGCCGGGTGCACGCCTACGACGAGCTCGTGCTCGCCACGGGATCCAGCGCCGCGATGCCGCCGATCGACGGCAACGACCTGCCCGGCGTGTTCGTGTACCGCACCATCGACGACGTCGCCGCCCTGCGCGGATGGGTCGAGGCCAAGCGGGAGGCCGGCCGCGTCGAGACGCGCGGCGGGGTGGTCGAGCGCCCGGTGCGCGGCGCGGTGGTCGGCGGCGGCCTGCTGGGCCTGGAGGCCGCGGGCGCGCTCAGGGCGCTCGGCGCGCAGGCCACGGTGATCCAGTTCGGCACGCACCTCATGGACGTGCAGATCGACCTGGGCGGCGGCCACGCGCTCAAGCGGCTCATCAACGACAAGGGCATCTCCGTCCGCACGGACACCGCGACGACGGCGATCCGCCCGCACCGGCGCACCGGGCACGTGGGCCGGATGGAGTTCGCGGACGGCGGCCGCCTCGACGTCGACGTGCTCGTCATGGCCACGGGCGTGCGGCCGCGCGACGAGCTCGCCCGCGCCGCCGGGCTGGAGGTCGGGCCGCGCGGCGGCGCCGTCGTCGACCTGGCCTGCCGCACGGCGGACGAGCACGTGTGGGCGATCGGCGAGGTCGCGTGCATCGAGGGCCGCTGCCTCGGCCTGGTGGCGCCCGGCAACACGATGGCGGAGGTCGTGGCGGACCGGCTGCTGGGCGGCGAGGCCACGTTCCCCGGCGCGGACACGGCCACGAAGCTCAAGCTCTCGGGCGTCGACGTCGCGAGCTTCGGCGACGCGCACGGCCGCACCGAGAAGTCCGTGGAGATCGTCTGGGCCGACCCGCTGCGGGGCGTCTACAGCAAGCTCGTCATGGCCGACGACGCGCGCACCCTGCTGGGCGGCGTCTTCGTCGGCGACGCCACGCCCTACGCCTCGCTGCGGCCGATGCTGGGCGCCGAGCTCCCCGGCGACCCGAGCGCGTTCCTGCTGCCCGAGGGCGGCGGGGCCCCCGCCCTCGAGCTTCCCGACGACGCGAACGTCTGCTCCTGCAACAGCGTCTCCGCGGGCACGATCCGCGGCGCGGTCACCGACCACGCGTGCACCGACGTTGCGGGCGTCAAGGCGTGCACCCGGGCCGGCACGACGTGCGGGGCCTGCCTGCCCCTGGTCACCAAGCTCACCAGGACCGAGCTCGCGAAGGCCGGCGTCGCGGTCAGCAACGCGCTGTGCGAGCACTTCGACCTCTCCCGCGCCCAGCTCTTCGACGCCGTGCGCGTGGCCGACCTGCACACGTTCAGCGAGGTCGTCGCCCGCTTCGGCCGCGTGCCCGACGGCGCGACGGACGCCGGCCGCGGCTGCGACATCTGCCGGCCCACCGTCGCGTCGGTCCTCGCGAGCCTCGGCAACGGGCACATCCTCGCGGGCGAGCAGGCCGCCCTGCAGGACACCAACGACCACCTGCTCGCGAACCTCCAGAAGGACGGGAGCTACTCCGTGGTCCCGCGGATGCCGGGCGGCGAGGTGACCCCCGAGGGGCTCATCGTCGTCGGGCAGGTGGCGAAGGACTTCGGCCTCTACACGAAGATCACCGGCGGCCAGCGGATCGACATGTTCGGCGCCCGCGCGGACCAGCTCCCGGAGATCTGGCGGCGGCTCGTGGACGCAGGGTTCGAGTCCGGGCACGCGTACGGCAAGTCGCTGCGCACGGTGAAGTCCTGCGTCGGGTCCACGTGGTGCCGGTACGGCGTGCAGGACTCGGTGGGCATGGCCGTCGAGCTGGAGCTGCGCTACCGCGGCCTGCGCTCGCCGCACAAGCTCAAGCTGGGCGTCTCCGGCTGCGCCCGCGAGTGCGCCGAGGCGCGGGGCAAGGACGTCGGCGTCATCGCCACCGAGAAGGGGTGGAACGTCTACGTGGGCGGCAACGGCGGGCAGACGCCGCGGCACGCGCAGCTCCTCGCCGAGGACCTGACCTCCGACGAGCTCGTCCGCACGATCGACCGCTTCCTCATGCTGTACGTCCGCACGGCCGACCGGCTGCAGCGCACCGCCCCCTGGGTGGAGGAGTACGAGGGCGGCCTCGAGGCGATCCGGCGGGTCGTGGTGGAGGACTCCCTCGGCATCGGGGCGGACCTCGACGCCGCGATGGCGCGGCACGTCGAGGGGTACGAGGACGAGTGGCGGGCCGTGCTGGACGACCCGGAGAAGCTGGCGCGCTTCGGCTCGTTCGTCAACGCGCCGACGACGCCGGACCCGGCGCTCGCGTACGTGCCCGAGCGCGGGCAGAAGCGGCCCGCCACCGCGGACGAGGTCCGCTCCGGACTCGCCGACCCCGGCCTCGTCCCCGCCCTCAGCAGCCCCGTCCTCGTCGCCGGCCCCACCCTGGAGGTGCGCGCATGACCGCCCTGACCCCCGTCCCGGCCGTGGTTCCCGGCCCGCCGTCCGTCGTCGACGGCCCCGGCTGGACCGCCGTCTGCCCGCTGGCCGCGCTGGCCCCCGAGCGGGGGGCCGCCGCCCTGGTCACCGGCTCCGACGGCGAGGAGCTGCAGGTCGCGCTGTTCCGCCTGCTCGACGGCACGGTGTGCGCCGTGCAGCAGCTCGACCCGTACTCGGGCGCGCACGTCATGGCGCGCGGCATCGTCGGCACGCGCGGCGGCACGCCCACGGTGGCGTCGCCGGTGTACAAGCAGGTCTTCGAACTGCACACCGGGCGCTGCCTCGACGCGGCGGGCAAGGAGCCGCGGGCCGGGCTGGCGGCCGACCTCGCGTCGTACCCGGTGGTCGTCACCGGCGGCGTCGTGCACGTGGGGATCGGATGACGACGGACCGCCCCGCCACCGGGCGCGTCACCCTCGTCGGTGCCGGTCCGGGCGCCGCGGACCTGCTCACCTACCGCGCGTGGCGCGCGCTGGCCACGGCCGACGTCGTGGTCACCGACCGGCTGGTGCCGCGCGAGGTGCTCGACGACCTGGACCCGCGGGTCGAGGTCGTCGACGTCGGCAAGACCCCCGGCCGGCACACGCTGCCGCAGTCGGAGATCGACGCGCTCCTCCTCGCGCGGGCGCTCGCGGGGCAGCGCGTGGTGCGGCTCAAGGGCGGCGACCCGTTCGTCTTCGGGCGGGGCGGCGAGGAGGTCGCGGCCTGCCGGGCCGCCGGGGTGCCGGTCGAGGTGGTGCCCGGGGTGTCGTCCGCGCTCGCGGCGCCCGCCCTGGCCGGGGTGCCGCTCACGCACCGGGGCACGACGACGGCGTTCCACGTCGTCACCGGTCACACGCGCGACGGAGCCCTGGCCGGCGAGGCGGTGCTCGACGACGTGTCGGTGGCCTGCGTGACGTCCCGCGCGGCGACGCTCGTCGTCCTGATGGGGGTGGCCGCGCTGCCCGCGATCGTCGCCCGGCTGCTGGACGCGGGTGCCGCGCCGGGCACGCCCGTCGCTATCGTGGAGCGAGGTTCGCTGCCCGACCAGCGGGTCACGCGGGCCGCCCTCGACCTCGCCGCCAAGCGCGCCGAGGAGGTCGGGGTCCGCGCCCCGGCCGTGGTCGTGATCGGCGACGTGGCGGACGAGCAGCTGCTGGAGGTCATGGGTGACGCAGGAGAGGCCGCAGGACGGGCAGGTGGCTGAGGCCGCCGCGCCGCATCAGCCCAGGCCCGCGCTGGGCCAGGTGATGGCCGGCTGCACCGTGCTGGTCACCGCCGACCGCCGGTCGGGGGAGCTGGCCGCCGCGCTGGAGCGCCGCGGGGCCGCCGTCCGGCACGCGCCCGCGCTGAGCATGATCCCGCACGTGGACGACGACGCGCTGATCGCCGCCACCCGCGCGCTCGTCGCCGACCCGCCCGACGTCGTGGTCGCGACCACCGGCGTCGGCTTCCGCGCCTGGATCGAGGCGGCCGACGCCCACGGGCTGGCCGACGACCTGCTCGTCGTCCTCGGCCGCTCGCGGCTCGTCGCGCGCGGGCCGAAGGCGCGGGGCGCCATCCAGGCGGCGGGCCTGCAGGCCGACTGGGTCGCGGAGTCCGAGACGTCGGCCGAGGTCGCCGAGGTACTGCTCAGCGAGGGCGTGGGCGGCCTGCACGTCGCGATCCAGCACCACGGCGCGGGCGCCGACGGGCTGGACGTCGTGTTCGAGAAGGCGGGTGCGCGGGTGTCCGCGCTGGTCGTGTACCGCTGGGGCCCGCCGCCCGACCTGGCCGCCGTCGAGGCGTCGGTGCGCGCCGCGGCGGCGGGGGAGATCGACGCGGTCGCGTTCACGTCCGCGCCCGGCGCCGAGGCGTGGCTGCGCGCGGTCGAGGCGCAGGACCTGCGCGACGACGTCGTGGCCCGCTTCGTAGACGGGTCGATGGTGGCGGCCGCCGTCGGGCCGGTGACGGCGCGGCCCCTGGAGGCGCGGGGCGTCCCCACCCTCCAGCCCGAGCGCGGCCGGCTCGGCGCCCTGGTGCGCACGATCGTCGGGCACTACGAGCACCTGGAGTCCGTGGCGCTGGCCACGGTCGCCGGGCCGCTCGTCATCCGCGCCCGCGTCGCCGTCCTGGACCAGCAGGTGCTGCCCCTGTCGCCCACCGGCGTCGAGGTGCTGCGGCTGCTCGCCTCGGCGGGCGGGGACGTCGTGCCGCGCGAGCGCGTGCTCGACGTGCTGCCCGGCACGTCCCGCGACCCGCACGCGGTCGAGGTCGCCGTGGCCCGCCTGCGCGAGGCGACCGGGCGGCGCGACCTGGTCAAGACCGTCGTCAAGCGCGGCTACCGGCTGGAGCTCGCACCCCTGGCGTAGGCGCTGACCAAGGCCCGATGGGCAGTTCTCCCCGTGGTGCATCAGGGGCCCCTCTCGTTACTCTCTTCGTGGCGACAGAGGGTGAGAACCGGTGGCTGACCTGCGGGGGGACCTGGACGTGATCGTGCACAAGGTCGAGGCGAGAGCGTGAGGCCGTCGGACTGGTCGCCGGTGGGTCTGGACTCGGACCCGACGCCGGGGGATCCGGTGCTGGTGCTGGCGGGCGGTCAGGACTATCTGGAGGTCGCGGGGTCGATCGACGACGCCGCGGGTGCGATGTCGCGGTTGGACGTGGCGGGCACGGTCTCCCAGGCGGTGGACGCGTTGATGGAGACCAAGGAGGACACGGTCTCGGAGATCCGGCGCGCGCATTCGCGGTACCAGGCCACGGGTGAGGCGTTGGTGGACTACGCCCGCACCCTGGACCGGGTGCAGTCCGAGACCCTGGCCGCGTTGGAGAAGGCCAGGTCGGCGAAGGATGCGGCGGACTCCGCGGCCGGGTCGCGGGA
Source organism: Isoptericola sp. NPDC057653 (assembly GCF_042799955.1). NCBI lineage: Bacteria > Bacillati > Actinomycetota > Actinomycetes > Micrococcales > Promicromonosporaceae > Isoptericola > Isoptericola sp. NPDC057653. The sequence goes on from NZ_JBHVHP010000004.1 coordinate 445,833, forward strand.
CCGGTACCAGGACCTCGCGGACACGGCGACGGACGCAGAACAGAAGCGGGAGTATCAGCAGCAGGCGGATGCCGCGGGCGGGAACGCGGACGACGCGAACGGTCAGGCCGCCGCGGCCCGTTCGGACATCGAGGGGTCGGTCTCGGACCGGGACCGGGCCGCCAGCGATGCGGTGTCCCGGATCGAGGACATCACCTCCGGTGATGACCTGAACGACTCGTGGTGGGACGACTGGGGCTCGAAGGTCGTGGCCGCGATCGCGGACATCGCGGACATGATCTCCACGATCGCCGGGTTGCTCGCGATCGTGGTCGCGTTCATCCCCGTGGTCGGGACGGCGCTGGCGGGGGTGTTGATCGTGGTCGCCGCGGTCGCGGCCATCGTGTCCGCGCTGGCGAACATCACCCTCGCGGCGACCGGGCAACGGTCGTGGGCGGAGGCGGGGATCGCGATCGCGGGCGCGGCCCTGTCGGTGATCGGTCTGGGTGGGGCCGCGAAGGCCGCGACCGGGCTGTCGAAGGCCGCGTTCAAGCAGGGCTTCAAGCAGGGCATGAAGTCCGGCGCGAAGAAGGCGTGGTGCAAGGTCGGGTTCGGCACCTGCTTCACCGCCGGCACCCTGGTCCGCACCGTCGACGGCGACAAGCCCATCGAAGAGATCCGGGCCGGGGACAAGGTCTACGCCCACGACCTGGCCACCGGGGCCGACGAGCTGCAGCTCGTCATGGAGACCTTCGTCCGCACCACCACCACGCTGTTCCACCTGACCATCGCCGGGCACACCGTCACGACCACGGACGAGCACCCGTTCATGGTCGCCAACATGGGCTGGATCCTCGTCCGCGACCTGCAGCCCGGCGACATCCTGGTGACGCCTGACGGGACGGTCACCCTGGACCGGATCGACATCGAGCACCGCGACCCCGCCGACCCGGTCACCGTCTACAACGTCCACGTCGAGACTCACCACAACTACTACGTCCTGGCCGGCGACCTGCCCGTCCTGGTCCACAACGCCGCCGGGCACGGCGGTATCCCCGAGGCCGACCGGATCGCGGACGCTGCGGACATCGCGGCAGGGCACGCTGGGTCGAAGCACGCCGGCGACTTCCCCGGCATGTCGGTCGACGACCTCACCCGTCACACGTCGAGCGTCATGTCGGACCCTGCACGAGCGAAGGACCTGTCTCGGCTCCGCCGGGCGTACCAGGGCAAGGACGGCTCGACGATCGTCATCCACGACCCGATGCACGAGGACGTGGGTACCGTGTTCCGGCGCGATCCGACCTCTATAGACGACTACTGGGAGAACAACCTCACATGACGGCTCTGCACGACCAGCGCCCGAGCAGCCTGCTCGACCCGCACGAGATCGCGCTCCTGTCGCGAGCGTTGGTCGAGTGGGGCGGTCCTGCTCACGCCAGCGACCTCCTCGCGCAAGGGATGGGGTTCGCCGATGGCCGCACGCTGGTGCAGCGGTGCGCCGCGCTCGGTGCGGAGCTGAAGCAGGACGTCCCTCTCGAGGCGGCGGACTGGGCGCGAGTCCTCCTCGCCGTGGAGATCGTCTTCGCCAGCGACCTCGTCGGCTCCGGGACGGACTGGCGCACCACGACCGGCATGGACGACGACGATACGATCCGGCTCCTGCGCACGATCCAGCGCAAGCTCGGTCGGGTCGTCCGCCCCTTCTACGGCACGACGCCCGGGTCGCCCTCCTGACCACCGGGCCGCGCGCAGGAAGGACCGACGTCATGACCGCCCCCGACGAGATCGTTCGACGTGCGGGCTTCGAGGTTCTCGGGACGGAGGGCACCGTCGACGAGGTGCGTGACGTCTGGCGGGAATTCTCATCAGCCTCAGCGGTCCCGACCGTCCGCATCGCCGACGACGACCCCGATCCGTCGGCTGTCGAGACCGCGTGGACTCGGGTCGTCGCCTCGACCGGCCTGGTGTCGTCGACGGGCGAGTTCCTCCTCAGCGTCAGCGCGACCGGTACTCACGACGCAGCGTGGCTTCGTGTGCGGGCTGGTGCTGATGCCCGGGTTCTCGATCTCGGGCCGCACGATGGCGAACCGGACCTCGTCGCCACGAACGTGGGCCGGGACGTGACGGTCGCGGTCACGTCCGAGGAGGAGGAGACCTGGATCCTCGTCTCCGCGAGGCGTCACGCCAGGTAGACGTCCACCTCTGCCGCCTTGACGGACAGCCACACGGGCGTGCCCGGCGCGAGCGCGAGCTCGGCGGCGGCCTGCGGCGTGACGTCGGCGGCAAGGTGGTCGGTGCGCACGCGCACGAGGTCGCCGCGCGGCTCCAGCGAGGTCACCGTGCCGCGGAAGGTGTTGCGGGGGGAGCCGTGCCGCTCGTCGAGGTAGACGGAGACGGCGGCGGGGCGGAAGACGGCGGTCATGGGCGCGCCGGCCGCGACGTCGGGGACGCCGTGCCCGTGCGCCACCTCGCCTGCGGGGGTGCGGACGCCGTCGCCGGTCCATGATCCGGTGAGCAGGTTGAGCCCTGCGATACGTGCCGCGAACGCGCTGCGCGGGCGGGCCAGCACCTGCGCCGTCGGGCCGCGCTCGACGACCCGCCCGCCCTCGACGACGGCGACCTCGTCGGCCAGGAGCAGGGCGTCGAGGACGTCGTGGGTCGTGATGATCGCGGTCTGGTCGGCGAGGAGCCGCCGGAGCGTCTGGCGCAGCGCGGGCGTGACGTCGACGTCGAGGGCGGCCATGGGCTCGTCGAGCAGCAGCAGCCGGGGCTCGGCCGCGAGCGCGCGGGCGACGGCGACCCGCTGCGCCTGCCCGCCGGACAGGGTCGAGGGCGGGCGGTCGGCGAGGTGCGCCAGCCCGATCTGCTCCAGCCAGCGCACGGCGGCCTCGTCCGCGTCCCGGCGTCGGACGCCCTGGGAGCGCGGGCCGAACGCGACGTTCTGCCGCACGGACAGGTGGGGGAACAGCAGGGCCTCCTGCGCGAGGAGCGCGACCTGCCGGGCGTGCGGCGGCACCCAGGCGCGGGTGCGGCCCGCCTCGGCCCGCACCAGGGTGCGCCCGTCGAGCACGATCTCGCCGTCGTGCGGGCGCAGCGTCCCGGCCGCCAGGCCGAGCGCGGTGGACTTGCCCGCGCCGTTCGGGCCGAGCAGCGCGAGGGTGCGGCCCTCGGCGACGTCCAGCTCGACGTCGAACCCGCGGGCGGGCAGCGCGGCGGAGAAGGCGAGGGTCACAGGACGCCCCGGTCCCGCCGGGTGACGGCGATGACGAGGACGGCGACCACCACGAGCAGCAGGGACAGGGCCACGGCGGCGTCGGGGTCGGACTCGCGCTGCAGGTAGATCTCCAGCGGCAGGGTGCGGGTGACGCCCTGGAGGCTGCCGGCGAACGTGATCGTCGCGCCGAACTCGCCGAGGGCGCGGGCGAACGACAGCACGGCGCCCGACAGCAGCCCCGGCCACACGAGCGGCAGGGTGACGCGGCGCAGCACTGTGGTGGGGCGGGCGCCGAGGGACGCCGCGACCACCTCGTAGCGCGCGCCCGCCGTGCGGAGCGCGCCCTCCAGGCTCATGACGAGGAACGGCAGCGCCACGAACGTCTGCGCGAGCACCACCGCCGTCGTGGAGAACGCGATCTGCAGGCCGGCGACCTCGAGCGTCTCGCCGAGCAGGCCGCGGCGGCCGAACGTGTAGAGCAGCGCGATGCCGCCCACCACGGGCGGCAGCACCAGCGGCACCATCACCAGGGAGCGCAGCAGGTCGATCCCGGGGAAGCGGCAGCGGGCGAGCACCAGCGCCATCGGGATCCCGAGGACCAGGCACACCAGGGTGCTGGCCGCCGACGTCTGCAGGCTCAGCACCAGCGCCGCCCGCGCCGACTCGCTGGTGATCAGCGACCAGTAGCTCGACCAGTCGACCCGCGTGGCCATCGCGACCAGCGGCAGCACCACGAACAGCCCGCCCGCCGCGGCGGGCACGAAGGCCCACCGCGGCAGGCCGACGGCCGCCTCCGGGTGGTGGCGGAGGCGGCGGTCGGCGCGGGTCGTGGTCATGGGCGGGTCGTGGACATGTCAGGGCCGCGAGGGGCGGTCAGGGCGCCGCGAAGCCGAACCCGGCCAGCGTCTGCTGCCCGTCGTCGGAGAGCACGAGGTCGACGAACTGCTGCGCGAGGTCCGCCTGCTCGGTGTCCGCGACGGGCGCGATCGGGTAGGTGTTGACCGCCTCGGACGACTCCGGGAACTCGACGCCCTCGACGTCGTCGCCCGCGGCGGCCACGTCCGTGACGTACACGAGCCCGGCGTCCGCCTCGCCCGCGATCACCTTGCCGAGCACGTCGGTGACGCTCTGCTCCTCGCTCACGGGCTTCAGGTCGAGGCCCGCGGCGTCGGCGACCTTGGCGGACGCGGCCCCGCACGGCACCTCGGGCGCGCAGGTCACGAGGGCGACGTCCGGGTCCGCGAGGTCCTGGAGCGTCTCGACGCCGGCCGGGTTGCCCGGCGGGACGGCGATCTCGAGCGTGTTGGTCGCGAAGTCCTGCGGCTCGCCCACCAGGTCGTCGGCCGTCAGCTTGTCCATGTTGGCCGTGTCGGCGGAGGCGAACACGTCGGCCGGCGCGCCCTGCTGGATCTGCGCCACCAGGTCGGACGACCCGGCGAAGCTGAGCTGCACGTCCACGCCGTCGTGCGCGGCCTCGAACTGCTGGGCGAGGTCCTCGAACGAGCCCTTGAGCGACGCCGCCGCGAACACGGTGAGCGTCGTCGTCCCGCCGTCGGTCCCGGCGGCCTCGTCGTCCCCGCCCGACGTGCTGCAGCCCGCCAGCGCGGTCACGGCCAGGGCCGCCACCCCGGCGGCGGCGATGTGCTTCCTCATGCGTCTCCTCTGTCCTGGGCCGATCACGCCTCGGCCTCGATCACCACGGTCGTCGACTTGATCACCGCCACCGCGACGGAGCCGCGCTCGAGCCCGAGGTCGCGCACGGCCTCGCTGCTCATGAGCGACACCACGCGGAACGGCCCGCACTGCAGCTCCACCTGCGACATGACCTTGTCGCTCCGGACGTCCGTGACGAGCCCGACGAAGCGGTTGCGCGCCGAGCTCTTCATCCCGCCCGGCAGCGCCGGGACGGTGGCGTGCTCGCGCGCCACCATCGCCACCTCGTACCCGTCCACGACCTTGCGCCCCGCCGCGTCCGTGGTGGACCCGAGCAGGCCGCGGTCGATCCAGCGGCGCACGGTGTCGTCGCTGACGCCGAGGTACACGGACGCTTCCGAAACTCGCATGTGCGGCACGAGCAGGAGCATAGTCCCGCACCTGCGGGTCTGGAAGGTCGATCTTGTCGCGGCGTCCGGGACGGAAGGCGGGTGTACCCGGAGGGGGACGTGAACCCCCTCGCCCCCTGGCCCGCGCGGCGCCCGGGCAGGTCGCGGTCCGCGAGGGACCGCGGGCGGCGGAGAACATAGGCTGACGCCCGTGCATGACGACGTGACGCACGGCCGCCGGTCCGTGGCCGACCACGCGGCCGCGGTGGCCGGGCTGGTCGAGCCGGCCCTGGCGGTGGCCCGCGGGCGCGGCGCGGCGCGGGTCGACCTCGCGACCCTGCTGACGCAGGTCGCCGCGGGCGCCGCGCTGCCGCCGCGGGTGCTGGCCCGCGACGCCGTGGCCGCCGTGGCGCTGCCCGGCTTCGACAACTCCCAGATGGACGGGTACGCGGTGCGCGCCGCCGACCTCGCCGCGGCGACGGCGCAGAACCCGGTCACGCTGCCGGTCGCGGCGCCGGTGCCCGCGGGCACGCAGCCGCCGCCGCTGGACCCGGGCACCGCGGCCCCCGTGATGACGGGGGCACCCGTGCCCGCCGGGGCCGACGCCGTCGTCAAGATCGAGGACGCCGACCCGCCGCGCTTCCCGGACCCGCGGACCAGCGCCGCGGTGCGCTTCGCCGCCCCCGTCGCGCCGGGCACGTTCGTGCGCGCCGCGGGCTCCGACGTCGCGCAGGGCGACCTGCTCCTGGCGGCCGGGACACCGCTCGGCCCGCCGCAGCTGGGCGCGCTCGTGGCGGCGGGCGTCACCGCCGTCGCCGTCGCGCCGCCGCCGCACGTGCTGCTCGTCTCCACCGGCTCTGAGCTGGCGCCCGCGGGCGCCGACCTGGGCCCCGCCCAGGTGCACGACGCCAACGGCGCCGCCCTCACCGCCGCGATCGCGCAGGCCGGGGCCCGCGTCACGACCCGCGTCGTGCCGGACCGCCCCGACGCGCTGCGCCAGGTGCTCGCCGACGCCCCGCACGACGTCGCGCTGGTCGTGACGACGGGGGGCGTGTCCGCCGGGGCGTACGAGGTGGTGCGCCAGACGCTCACCGACGCGTGGTTCGGGCACGTGGCCGTGCAGCCCGGCGGCCCGCAGGGGCTGGGCGCCGTCGACGTCGGCGTGGGGGAGGGCGCCCGCCCCGTGCCGCTCGTGGCGTTCCCCGGCAACCCGGTGAGCGCGTTCGTGTCGTTCGAGCTGTTCCTCCGCCCGCTGCTGGCCGCCGGGACGGGTGCGGCACCCGCGCGGCGCCCGGCCGGCCGGGCCCCGATGGCCGAGCCCCTCGACTCCCCGCCCGCCCTGCACCAGGTGCGGCGCGGCGTGCTCGACGACGGCCGGGTGCGGATGAGCGGCGGCCCCGGCTCCCACCTGCTGACCCACCTCGCCGCCGCGACGGTCCTCGTGCACGTGCCGCCCGGCGTCGCGCGCCTCGAGGCCGGCGACCTCGTCGACTACCAGGAGCTCCGTTGACCGACCACCCCGACCCGACGTCCGACCCGGACCAGGGCCTGTCCCACTACCGCCCCGACGGCGCCGCGCACATGGTCGACGTGTCCGCCAAGGACGTGACCCGCCGCGAGGCGACGGCCGCCGGCGTGCTGCGCACCCGGCCGGACGTCGTCGCGCGCATCGCGACTGGCGACCTGCCCAAGGGGGAGGCGATCGCCACCGCGCGCGTCGCGGGGATCCTGGGCGCGAAGCGCACGCCGGACCTCGTGCCGCTGTGCCACCCGCTGCCGATCTCCGGCGTCGAGATCGACGTCGTGCCCGCCTCGGACGGCTCCGGCGAGGTGCGGATCACGGCGACCGTGCGCACCACCGGCCGCACGGGCGTGGAGATGGAGGCGCTCACCGCCGTGACCGTCGCGGGGCTGACGCTCTACGACATGATCAAGGCGGTCGACAAGGCGGCCGTACTCACGGACGTGCAGGTCGTGGCGAAGTCGGGCGGGAAGTCGGGCGACTGGACGCGGGCGGCGTCGGCCACCGCGGCGGACGGGGAGGGCGCATGAGCGCGCACGCGCACGGTTCGCCGCACCAGCACCAGCAGGGTCACGGGCACGACGGAGGGGAGCGGCCGGAGCGCCGCGTCGCCGTCGTCGTCGCGTCGGACCGCGCGGCGGCGGGGGAGTACGAGGACCGCTCGGGCCCCGCTGCCGTCGCGTGGTTCGCGGAACGCGGGTGGCGCACGACCGCGCCCGTCGTGGTGCCCGACGGCGACCCGGTGCGCGAGGCGATCGCCGCGCTGCTCGTGGCAGCGCCCGAGGACGTGCCGCACCTGGTCGTCACCAGCGGCGGCACCGGCCTCGGGCCGCGCGACCGCACGCCGGAGGCCACGCGCGCCGTCCTGGACCGGGAGGTGCCGGGGATCGCGGAGCTGGTGCGCGCCCGGTCGCTCGCACCCACGGATCCCGCGAAGCGGGCCGTCCCGGCGGCGGCCCTGTCCCGCGGCGTGGCCGGGGTGGCCGGGCGCACGCTGGTCGTGAACCTGCCGGGCTCCGTCGGCGGGGTCGTCGACGGCCTCGACGCGCTCGCCGACGTGCTCGCGCACGCCGTCGACCAGCTCGCCGGTGGTGATCATCCGGCGCCCCCCGTGCCGCGAGGTCGAACCTCCGGTGCCGAGGTCGAGCGCGCGGGGCTCGACCGGGACGCCTCCGGCTCGACCTCGGCATCGGCGACCGTCCTGCGCGCGGACGTCGTCGACACCCCGCTCGACCCGCTGGTCGCCGAGCTGAGCGCGCTGGTGCGCGACGACGCGTGCGGGGCCGTGGCCACGTTCACCGGATACGTGCGCGACCACGACGGCGCGCCCGGTCACGAACGTCGCGTCGCGCGCCTGCACTACGAGGCGCACCCGGACGCGGCCGCGGTGCTGCGGGCGGTGGCCGAGCGGGTCGCGCGCCGCACGGCCGCGGCGACCGGGGACCGCGTGCGGGCCGCCGTCGTGCACCGCACCGGCGACCTCGGCATCGGGGACGTCGCCGTGGTGGCGGCCGTCGCCGCCGGGCACCGGCAGGCCGCGTTCGCCGCGGCGTCGGACCTGGTCGAGGAGCTCAAGGCCGAGGTGCCGATCTGGAAGGAGCAGGGCTTCTCCGACGGCACGTCCGAGTGGGTGGCCTCGCTGGGCTGAGGGCCGCCGGGCAGGCGCCCCCTGGGGGTCACCTGCTGTTCACCTGAGGGTCGGGGTCACGACGACAGGCGGCCACCGGTGCTCCCTAGCGTCGGGCGCGTCACCCCCGGTCTCGTCACCGCCCTACCTCAGGAGAGCCCCCGATGACGATCGCCCCCGAGTCGCGCCCGATGCTGGAGCTCGCGACCACGCCTCACGGCCCCCACTACGCGCGCGGCAAGCGCAGCGCGGTCACCTGCCGGCTGAAGTGCGCGGACGCGTGCTCGCACCCGGCACCCAACGAGTCCGCCAACGAGTACTTCCGCGACGTCGCCGCCCGGGCGCTGTCCCGCCGCGTCATGCTGGGCGGCCTCGCCGCTGCGGCCGCCACCGTCGTCGTCGGCGCCCAGGTGGCCGGCGCGCCCGTCGCCTCGGCCGCCACGTCGGCCGGCGCGGCCACGGGCCGCGGCACCGGCAAGGGCCTCGCCTTCGGCGCGATCGCCCCCCAGGACGCGGGCGTCGACGCCTTCGTCGTCCCCGAGGGCTACGAGTGGTCGCCCATCATCCGCTGGGGCGACCCGATCCTGCCCGGCGGCCGCGCGTTCGACGCGTCGCGCCAGACGCCGGAGCAGCAGGCCAAGCAGTTCGGCTACAACGTCGACTACCTCGACATCCTCCCCGCCGACCCGGGCGACGTCCGCCCGCAGGGGAAGACGAAGCGCGGCCGCCGCGGCCTGCTCGTGAGCAACCACGAGTACACCAACGCGGGCATCATGTTCGACGCGTCGTACGACGCCGCCACCCGCCGCGCCATCGAGCGGGCGGCGTGGGGCATGTCCGTGGTCGAGGTGCGCCGCGACCGCGAGGGCTCGCCGTGGACGTACTCGCGCCTCAGCCGCTTCAACCGCCGCATCACGGTGGACACCGAGTTCCGGGTGGACGGCCCGGCGGCCGGGTCGTACCTCCTGCGCACCGTCGCGGACCCGAGCGGCACCCGCGTGCGCGGCACGCTCAACAACTGCGCGGGCGGCACCACGCCGTGGGGCACCGTCGTCTCCGGCGAGGAGAACTTCAACGCCAACCTGCGCGTCAACGGCAAGGACCCGCGCGACGCGCGCTACGGCCTCGCCGACAAGGCGACGAGCTACGGCTGGGAGCTCGACGACCCCCGCTTCGACGGCAACAACCCCGGCTACGAGTACGAGAACCACCGCTTCGGCTGGATCGTCGAGGTGGACCCGTACGAGCCCGACGAGGCGCCGGTCAAGCACACGGCGATGGGCCGCTTCAAGCACGAGGGCGCCAACGTCATCCTGTCGAAGCGCGGGCACGCGGTGGCGTACATGGGCGACGACGAGCGGTTCGACTACGTCTACAAGTACGTGTCGAAGGAGCGGTTCCGCGAGGGCGCGAGCCGCGCCGCGCGCCGCCACAACAAGACGCTGCTGTCCGAGGGCGACCTGTACGTGGCGCGGTTCGCCGGCGACTCCCCGGCCGCCGAGATCGACGGGACGGGCGCCGTGCCCTCCGACGGTGCCTTCGACGGCACGGGCGAGTGGGTGCCGCTGGTGCAGGACGGCGCGTCGCGGGTGCCCGGCATGACCGTCGAGGAGGTGCTCGTCTTCACGCGCCTCGCGGCCGACGCCGTGGGCGCCACCAAGATGGACCGCCCGGAGGACGTGGAGCCGAACCCGCTCACCGGCCGCATCTACGTGGCGTGCACCAACAACACCGACCGCGGCAAGGCGGGCAAGGAGGGCGCCACCGAGCCGAACCCGCGGAACACCAACCGCGACGGTCACGTCGTCGAGATCATCGAGGACCGCGGCGACCAGACCGCCACGACGTTCACCTGGAACCTGCTCCTCGTGGCGGGCGACCCGTCGGTGAACGACTCGACCTACTTCTCCGGCTTCCCGGCCGACCAGGTCTCGCCGATCTCCTGCCCGGACAACCTCGCGTTCGACGCGGACGGCAACCTGTGGATCTCCACGGACGGCGCCCCGTCGACCATCCAGAAGTGCGACGGCCTGTTCAAGGTGACCCTCACGGGCCGTCAGCGCGGGCGGGTGGAGCAGTTCCTGTCGGTGCCGCGCGAGGCGGAGACCTGCGGCCCGGTCGTGGACTCGCGCGACCGGATGGTCTACGTCAACGTGCAGCACCCGGGCGAGAACGGCAGCACGGCCGACCAGCACTCGTACTTCCCGGACTACCTCGGTGAGGGCGAGCGCGCCCCCGCCGGCGCCTGGCGCGGCCCGCGCCCGTCGACCGTCCAGGTCTACCGGACCGGCCGCGGCGAGCACCCTGGCCACGGGAACGGCCACGGGAACGGCCACGGGAACGGGCACGGTCACGGCAAGGGTGACGGCTGGGACGGCCCCGGCCCGTTCCCCTGGCCCCGCCACCGCTGACGCCCGGCTGACCCCGGCTGACGCATCGAGCGTGCTGACTTCGTCCTCGTACCGCCCGTTCGCGGACGAAATCAGCACGCTCGTTGCCTGCCGGCGGAGTTCGTAGACTGGGGAACCGTGACCACCCCCGAGGCGCCCGCGGGCGCCTACCTCGACCACGCCGCCACGACCCCCATGTCGCGGGCGGCGCTCGAGGCGTACGTGGCGGAGGCGGGCCACACCGGCAACGCGAGCTCGCTGCACTCGGCGGGGCGCGGGGCCCGGCGGGCGGTGGAGGAGTCGCGCGAGTCGGTGGCGGCGTCGCTCGGCGCGCGGCCCAGCGAGGTGATCTTCACCGCGGGCGGCACGGAGGCGGACAACCTCGCCATCAAGGGGATCTTCTGGGGCCGGCGCCGGCAGGACCCGCGCCGCACCCGGGTGCTGGTGTCCGCCGTGGAGCACCACGCCGTGCTGGACCCGGCGTTCTGGCTGGCGGGGCACGCGGGCGCGGAGATCGTGCTGCTGCCGGTGGACGGCGACGGCCGGATCGACCTGGCGGCGCTGCGCGCGGAGCTGGCCGAGCACGCCCACGAGGTGGCCCTCGTCTCGGTGATGTGGGCCAACAACGAGGTGGGCACGCTGCAGCCGGTGCGCGACGTGGTGCGGCTGGCGCACCAGCACGGGGTGCCCGTGCACACGGACGCGGTGCAGGCGGTGGGGCAGGTCGAGGTCGACTTCGCGGCGTCGGGCGTGGACGCGCTGACGGTCACGGCCCACAAGCTGGGCGGCCCGCTGGGCGTGGGCGCGCTGCTCGCCCGCCGGGACCTGCCGCTGGAGGCGGTGCTGCACGGCGGCGGCCAGGAGCGCGGCGTCCGCTCGGGCACGCTGGACGTGCCCGCGATCCGCTCGTTCGCCGTCGCCCTGGCGGAGGCGGTCGGCGGCCGGCGGGAGCGCGCGGAGCGCCTGGCGGCGCTGCGCGACACCCTCGTCGCGGGCGTGCGCGCCGCGGACCCCGAGGCCGTGCTCCGCGGCCCCGACCCGGCGTCCGACGACGGCGCCGCGGCGCGGCTGCCCGGCAACGCCCACTTCACGTTCCCGGGCGCGGAGGGCGACTCGCTGCTGTACCTGCTGGACTCGGCGGGCGTGCAGGCGTCGACGGGGTCGGCGTGCCAGGCGGGCGTGCCGCAGCCGTCGCACGTGCTGCTCGCGATGGGTGTGCCCGAGCTGGAGGCGCGCGGCGCGCTGCGCTTCACGCTCGGCGCGACGTCGTCCGACGACGACGTCGAGCGGCTCGTCGCGGCCCTGCCCCAGGTGGTGCAGCGGGCGCGCGCGGCGGGCCTCGTGTCCGCGCGGTCGGGAGGCGCGGCGTGAGGGTCCTGGCCGCCATGTCGGGCGGCGTGGACTCGGCCGTCGCCGCGGCGCTCGCCGTCGAGGCGGGGCACGACGTGGTGGGCGTGCACATGGCCCTGAGCCGCAACCGGGACCAGTTCCGCACGGGCTCGCGCGGCTGCTGCTCCATCGAGGACGCCGGCGACGCACGCCGGGCCGCGGACGTGCTCGGCATCCCGTACTACGTGTGGGACCTGTCCGAGCGGTTCGAGGAGACCGTCGTCGCCGACTTCCTGTCGGAGTACGAGGCGGGCCGCACCCCGAACCCGTGCGTGCGCTGCAACGAGCACATCAAGTTCGAGGCGCTGCTGGACAAGGCGACGGCGCTCGGGTTCGACGCCGTGGCGACCGGGCACTACGCCCGCGTCGTCACGCACGAGGCCGAGGACGGGACGGTGTCGCGCGAGCTGCACCGGTCCCCGAACGACGAGAAGGACCAGTCGTACGTGCTCGCGGTCATGGGGCCGGACCGCCTGGCGCGCGCGATGTTCCCGCTCGGCGGGTTCGCCACCAAGGCTGAGGTGCGCGCTGAGGCGGAGCGGCGCGGCCTGTCGGTGAGCGCCAAGCCCGACTCCTACGACATCTGCTTCGTGGCCGACGGCGACACCCGCGGCTTCCTGCGCGACCGGCTCGGCTCCCGGCCGGGCGAGGTCGTGGACACCGCCGGGAACGTCGTCGGCGAGCACGACGGCGCGTACGCGTTCACGGTGGGCCAGCGCAAGGGGCTCGGCCTCGGTCGCCCCGCTGCCGACGGCCGCGCGCGGTACGTGGTGGACGTGCAGGCGTCGTCCAACACGGTCGTCGTGGGCCCTGCCGAGCTGCTCAGCGTGGACCGCGTCGCCGCGGGGCGGGCCGTGTGGTTCGCGCCGGCGCCGCAGGGCTGGGTCGACGCCGAGCTGCAGATCCGCGCCCACGGCGCGCCGGTCCCCGCGCGGGTGCGCGCGACGACCGGCACGCCGGCGCGGGACGGGTCGGTGGGCGACGACGGCGCGCCCGGCATGGAGCTGCGGCTCACGGGCACCCCTCTGCGGGGCGTCGCCGCCGGGCAGTCCGCCGTCGTCTACCGCGGCACCCAGGTGCTCGGCCAGGCGACCGTGGCCGACGCCTGGCGCGGCTAGGCCGCCGAGGCCGCGTCCCGCCCGTACGCCTCGAGGAGCCGCAGCCAGACCTCGCTGACGGTCGGGTAGGCCGGGACCGCGTGCCACAGCCGGTCGAGCGGCACCTCCGCGGCGACGGCGATCGTCGCGGCGTGCAGCAGCTCGCCGACGTCCGGGCCGACGGCGGTGAAGCCGACGACCACCTGCCGGTCCTCGTCGACGACCATGCCGGCCCGCCCCGTGTACCCGTCGGCGCGCAGGGCGGCGCCGGCGACGGACCCGAGGTCGTGCTCGACGGTCCGCACGCGGAGCCCGGCCGCCGCGGCGGAGGCGGCGGTGTGCCCGACGGTCGCGACCTCCGGGTCGGTGAAGACCACCTGCGGCACGGCCCTCAGGTCGGCCGTGGTGGCGTGCCGGCCCCAGGGGGAGAGGTCGACGGCGGCGCCCCGCGCCCGCGCGACGATCGTGTCGCCGACGGCGCGGGCCTGGTACTTGCCCTGGTGGGTCAGGAGGGCGCGCCGGTTGACGTCGCCGGCGGCGTAGACCCGGCCGTCGCCGACCGGGCGGCCGTCGGGCCCGAGGACCCGCAGGGAGTCGTCCACCCGCAACCAGTCGCCCGGGGTGAGCCCGAGCCGCTCCAGGCCGACGTCGTCCGTGTGCGGGCGCCGCCCGGTGGCGACGAGGATCTCGTCGGCCCCGAGGGCGGTGCCGTCCGCGAGGTCGACCCGGACCCCGTGGCGGTCGCGGCGGACGGCGACGGGTTCGGTGCCCTCGCGCAGCTCGACGCCGGCCGACTTGAGGGAGTCGGCGACGAGCGCGGCGGCGAACGGCTCGACGGCGGGGAGCAGGCGGCCGCGGGCGACCAGGGTCACGCGCGCTCCGAGGCCCGCGTACGCGGTGGCCGACTCGGCGCCGACGACGCCGCCGCCGACCACGACGAGGCGGCGCGGCACCGCCGGGGCGGAGGCCGCCTCCCTGCTGGTCCAGGGGGCGGCGTCGGCCAGGCCCGCGACCTCCGGCAGGCGCGCGCCGCTGCCCGTGGCGACCACCACGGCGTGCCGCGCCTCGAGCGCGGTCGTGGACCCGTCGGCACCCGTCACCTCGACGGTGCGCGCGTCGCGGATCCGCCCGGTGCCGCGGACCAGCGTGATCCCGGCGCCCTCCAGCCAGGCGACCTGGCCGTCGTCCTCCCAGTGGGCGGCGAAGCCGTCCCGACGGCGCAGGACGGCCGCCGCGTCGAGCTCGCCGGTCACGGCGGCGCGGGCGCCGGGCAGGCTCCGGGCGGCGCGCAGCGCGGCGGCGTCGCGCAGCAGGGCCTTCGTGGGCATGCAGGCCCAGTAGGAGCACTCCCCGCCCACGAGCTCGCGCTCCACGACGGCGGCCGTGAGGCCGCCCCGCACCACGCGGTCGGCGACGTTCTCCCCGACCGGGCCGGCGCCCACGACCACGACGTCGACGACGGTGCGGGTCATCGCGCGGCGCCCTGCACGACGCGGTGCAGCCGCAGCGCGGAGACGAGGAAGAAGATGCCGCCGAGGGTGGCGTACCCGGCGAGCGGGGTCAGCGCCGCGTCCGGGCCGCCGGCCATCATGACGAACCCGCCGCCGGCGAGCACGGAGATGCCGCCGCTGAGGATCATGGCCCACTGGCCGCCGAGCCCGCGGCGCCGGACGGCCACGACGAGCTGCACGAGCCCGGCGGTGATCGCCCAGGCCCCCCAGACGCGCAGCACGGCGGGGATCCCCGACGTGACGGCGACGCCCAGGCCGACGGCGGCCAGCAGGCTGAGGACGACGTTGACCCGGAGCCCGACGGCGGGGCGGGCGGCCTTCGAGGCGCGCAGGTCGACGACCGCTGCGGCGACGTCGAACAGCGGGTACAGCACGAGCAGCGTCGCGCTCACCGGGCCGACGGTCGCCGCCGTGAGGAACAGCAGCACGGCCCAGACGACGGCGAAGCCGAAGCGGACGAGATAGAGGTTCCGCAGCGCCGAGGCGGTGGCGGTGGATGGTTCGACGGTGGTGGTCACGGGGCTCTCTCCTGGGTGGGGACGGAGGTAGACTGACTAGTCACTCTACCGAGCGTGACCGTACACACGGCCGGTCGTCCCGCGCAAGAGGGACCGCCCCGGCGGCCGGCCGGGAGGGGCAGGAGGACACGTATGATCGCGACCGTGCAGGGGTCGGTGGGAGAGCGCCTGGTCGAGGCGGCGAGCGAGCTGTTCTACAGCCGCGGGCTGCGCGCCGTGAGCGTCGACAAGGTCATCGACCGGGCCGGGACCACCAAGGTGACCTTCTACCGGCACTTCAAGAGCAAGGACGACCTCGTGGTCGCGTACCTCGAGCGCCGGGCGGCGCTCGAGCGCGACGGCGTCGAGGCGGCCCTCGCCGCGGGGGCGGGTGACGTCGACGCCACGCTGCGCCTCGTCGCCGACGGCACCGGGGCCCTCGCGTGCAGCCCCGGGTTCCGCGGCTGCCCGTTCATCAACGCCGCCGCCGAGTACCCCGACGCCGACAGCGCGGTCCGCGCGACCGTCGACGCGCACCGGCGGTGGTGGGCGAGCGCGTTCGAGCGGCTCGTCGCGCCGCTCGCGCCCGCCGACCCGGCCGCGGTCGCCGAGGACCTGATGCTGCTGCGCGACGGCGTCATGGTCGCGGGCTACCTCGGCGACCCCGCCCGGGTCGCCGCCTCGTTCCTGCGCAGCTGCCGGGCGGTCGTCCGCGCCTGACGCCGTCCCCCCGCGGGTCCGAGGGCGTCAGCCCCGCGCGAGCCGCTGCCGGTGCGCCTCGTAGAGCACGATCGAGGCGGCGTTGGACGCGTTGAGCGAGCTCGCCGACCCGGCCATGGGGATGGCGAGCGTGACGTCGGCGGCCTCGCGCCACCCCTTCGACAGGCCGGCGGTCTCGTTGCCGACCGCCAGGAGCACCGGGCCGGTGAGGTCGACGTCGGCGGGCGCGGCGTCGCCGTCCTCGTCGGTCGCGACGACGGTGACGGGCGTGCCCGCGGCACGCCGCGCTCCCACCCAGTCGAGGACCTCGTGGTGGGACGCCGCGCGCACCACGGGCAGCGCGAAGAGGGAGCCCGTGGAGGCGCGCACCGACTTCGGGTCGTAGGGGTCGGCGGCGTGCCCGGTCACGACGAGCCCGTCCGCGCCGAACGCGTCCGCGGACCGCACCACCGCGCCGATGTTGCCCGGCTGGGTGGGGCGGTCGAAGACGACGCCGAGGAACGACGGACCCACGGGGACCCGGCCCAGGTCGTCGGCGGGCATGGCGACGACGGCGAGCAGCTCGGAGGCCCCGGCGTCCTTCTCGGAGAGCTCGGCGAGCAGGTCGGGCGACATCGCGATGGTCTCGGCGCCGGTCGCCTGCAGCAGGTCCTGCGCCCACGACGACAGCCGGCGGTCGGTCTCGTGCAGCAGGGTGCGCACCTGCCAGCCGTGCTCGACGGCCATCGTGATGGGCCGCACGCCCTGCACCAGGAACTCGCCGGCGCGGCCGCGCTTGGTGCGGTTGGTGAGCAACGTCTGTAGCTGCTGGAAACGGGCGTTGCGCACGGTGATCCGCATGGCGGCAGTCTCCCACGACGGCGCGGGGGCTCCGGGCGTCGCCCGGCGCGGGGATCACCGTCGCAGCTCGTGCTCCCACCACACCTGGTCGCGCGTCACCCAGTGCTCCACCTCGAGCCCGTCGGTCACGCGCGCGAGGTGCATCTCGCGCACGGTGAAGCGGCGGTGCGACGGCGGCACCCCGAGGAAGAACCCGGCGTGCAGCGCGCTGAACGCCACGTGCAGGGCCACGAGCTCGCCCTCGCAGATCGCGTGCAGCACCTCGACGCGCTGCTCGTCGAACGCGTCGTGGAACCACTGCATCGTGGCGACCAGCGCGTCGGGGCCGCCGGTGCAGCCGGGCAGCACGTCGTGGTTGCGGAAGCCCGGCGCCAGCTGGCGGCGTAGCACCGCCTCGGCACCCGACGGCATCGCGTTGGCGTGGACGCGCGTGGCCACGGCGCGGGCGGTGGACGGCAGGTGGTCCGGGCCCGTCAGGGGGTGCGCGGGGACCGTGCCCGCGGGCGACGCGGGCGCCTGGTCGAGGATGACGGACATCGGGACTCCTTCGTCCGGCCGTTACGGTGCTCCCGGTGAGCGCCGACGACGGCCGCTCTATCTTCGAGAGCAGCGAGCCGCCGCGACGTGACGCGGCGGGGGAGGTGACGTGGTGGTGAAACTCGCGACGACCCGCGGGGCGGCGTCGTGACGGCGGTCTCCGGGCACGGCCCGTGGCCCGGCGGCGCGCGCGACGAGCTCGTGGCGCAGCAGACCGTCCTCGACGACCTGGCGTCCCTGCCGACCGGCGTCGACCCGGTGCCGTTCCTCGCGCAGCTGACCGGGCGCGGCCCCGGCGCGGACCCGGTGGGCCGCACGGCGGCGCTGCTCGCCGAGATGCCGGTGGAGCTCGGCGCGCACGGCTGGAAGCTGACCGACCATCCGGGCGTCGACCTGCGGCGCGCCGACGCGCTGCTGCGCGAGGACCTGTCCGCCCTCGCCGTCGCCGCCGTCGGGCACGACGGCCCGCTCGCCGTCGAGCTGGTGGGCCCGTGGACGCTCGCCGCGGAGCTCTGGTCGGCGCGCGGGGACCGCGTGCTCGCCGACGTCGGGGCGCGACGCGACCTCTCCCTCGCCCTGGCCGAGGCCGTGCGCACCCACCTCGCCGACGTGCGCGCGCAGGTGCCGGGCGCGACGCCGGTCGTGCAGCTCACCGAGCCGCTGCTCGGCCAGGTGCACGCCGGGGTGCTGCCCAGCTTCTCGGGCTACTCCCGGCTGCGCGCGGTGCCCGGGCCCGACGTCGTGGAGGGCCTGCGTCCCGTGATCGAGGCGGCGCACGACGCCGGCGCGCGGGTGGTGGTGCACCTCGGCGCCACGTGGGTCGGGGTGCCGCCCGTGGCGCTCGCGGGGGCCGACGCCGTCGGGCTGGCCCTGGCCGACGTGGGCCCGGACGGCTGGAACGAGCGGGCCTGGGAGCTGCTCGCCCGTGCCACGGAGCGGGGCGTCGGGCTGTGGGCGGGGCTGCCGCCCGCCACGGTCTCGCAGTGCTCCGGGCCGCAGCTCGGGGAGCTGGTGCGGATGGTCGCGGAGCCGTGGCGGCGCGTGGGGCTGCCGGCGTCCGGGCTCGCCGACGTCACGCTGCTCGCGGCGCCGCGCCGCCGGCCGGCGGACCTCGACACGCACCGCGCCGAGCTCGCGAACCTCGGCCGGGTGGCGGAGGCGATCGCCGAGCGCGCCACGGCCTGACCGGCGACCGACCGGGGCCCGATCGAGGGAGATCTCGTCGAGGTGCCCGTCGGGCTCCCGGACGTGCCCCCCGACTGCGTAGGCTGAACCACGGCGTCGGCCCGAGGGGTGCGGTGCCCGCGACCTGACCCCGACCTGCGAAGGACCCTCGTGACCAGCCTCCGAGCCGTGCTGTTCGACCTCGACGGCGTGCTCACCCCGACCGCCGAGGTGCACATGCGGGCGTGGGAGCGCCTGTTCGCGCCCTACTGCCAGGAGCGTGGCCTCGCGCCGTACACGTCCGCGGACTACTTCGCGCACATCGACGGCAAGCCCCGCTACGACGGCGTGGCCGCGTTCCTCGCGTCGCGCGGCGTCGAGCTGCCGCGAGGCACGGCCGAGGACGCGCCCGGCGAGGACACCGTGAGCGCGCTCGGCAACCGCAAGGACGCGATCGTCAACCGGATGTTCGACGAGGAGGGGATCGCGCCGTACCCCGGCTCGGTGCGCTTCCTCGACGCCGTGACGGCGGCGGGCGCGCAGGTGGCCGTGGTCTCGTCGTCGCGCAACACCCCCGCCGTGCTCGCCGCGTCCGGGCTCGCGGACCGCTTCGACGTGGTCGTGGACGGCAACGTCGCGGCCCGTGAGCACCTGGCCGGCAAGCCCGCCCCGGACACGTACCTGCGCGCCGCCGCGCTCCTCGGCGTCCCGGCGGAGCAGTCCGTCGTCGTGGAGGACGCGCTGTCCGGCGTGCAGGCCGGCGCCGCGGGCCCGTTCGGCCTCGTGCTCGGCGTCGACCGCGGCGTCGGCGCGCAGGCCCTCGTCGCGCACGGCGCGGACCGCGTGGTCGGCGACCTGGGCGAGCTGGACGCGTCCGTCCTCGACGCGCCCGCCGCCCGGGCTGCCGAGCACCACGAGCTGGGGGAGCAGGCATGATCAAGCGCACCGCCGACGAGCAGCGGTCCGTGGACCGCATGCGCTTCCCGGCCGAGCCGTGGCGACTCGTCGAGGCGGAGTTCTCCGCGGAGGACCTGGGCGTCACCGAGTCGCTCTTCGCGGTGGCCAACGGCTACCTCGGGATGCGCGGCAACGTCGAGGAGGGGCGCGAGTCCCACGCCCACGGCACGTTCGTCAACGGGTTCCACGAGACCTGGCCGATCCACCACGCCGAGGAGGCGTACGGCTTCGCCAAGGTGGGCCAGACGATCGTCAACGCCCCGGACACCAAGGTGATCCGGCTGTACGTCGACGACGAGCCCCTGCTCCTGCCCGTCGCGGACCTCATCGACTACGAGCGCGCCCTCGACCTGCGCGACGGCGTGCTGCGCCGCGAGATCCTGTGGCGCACGCCGTCGGGCAAGCGGGTGCGCGTCAGCTCCGAGCGCATGGTGTCGTTCGTCGAGCGGCACCTGGCCGTGATGACGTTCGAGGTCACGCTGCTCGACTCCGACGCCCCGGTCGCGATCTCCTCGCAGATCCTCAACCGCCAGGACGGCCAGGACGAGTACCACGTGCCGGCCGCGTCCCTCGGCGAGGGGTTCGACCCGCGCAAGGCGGAGGCGTTCGCGGGCCGGGTGCTGCAGCCGCAGACCCGCTGGGGCGACGACGAGCGCCTCGTGCTGTCCTACCGGAGCACCAACTCGGGCATGACGCTCGCCGTCGCCGCCGACCACCGCCTCGAGACCGAGGACGAGTGGGACGTGCGCACGCAGGTGGACGACGACCTCGCCAAGCACGTGTTCCGCGTGGACGCGAAGGCCGGCCACCGGATCCGCCTCACCAAGGTGGTCACCTACCACACGTCCCGCGGCGTCCCCACGCGCGAGCTCGTCGACCGCTGCCGCCGCACGCTGGACCGCGTCCGCGCGGGCGGGGTGCAGGCCCAGTTCGACCACCAGCGCGAGTGGCTGGACGACTTCTGGACCCGGTCCGACGTCGAGATCGCCGGGCGCCCGGAGATCCAGCAGGCGGTGCGGTGGAACCTCTTCCAGCTCGCGCAGGCGACGGCGCGCGCCGAGGGCTCCGGCGTCCCCGCGAAGGGGCTGACGGGCAGCGGCTACTCGGGGCACTACTTCTGGGACACGGAGATCTACGTGCTCCCGTTCCTCACGTACACGAGCCCGCGGTACGCCCGCAACGCGCTGCGCTTCCGCTACCAGATGCTCGACGCCGCCCGGCGTCGCGCGCAGGAGCTGTCGCAGAAGGGCGCCCTGTTCCCGTGGCGCACCATCAACGGCGAGGAGGCCTCGGCCTACTACGCGGCGGGCACGGCGCAGTACCACATCGACGCGGACATCAGCTTCGCGCTGGTGCAGTACGTGCGGGCCACCGGCGACACCGACTTCCTGCGCCGTGAGGCCGCCGACCTGCTGGTCGAGACCGCGCGCATGTGGGAGGACCTCGGCTTCTGGCGCGCCAACGGCGACGACAACTTCCACATCCACGGCGTCACCGGCCCGGACGAGTACACGACGGTCGTCAACGACAACCTCTTCACCAACGTCATGGCGCGCTTCAACCTGCGCGCGGCGGCGTTCGTCGTCGAGCGGATGCGCGAGGACCACCCGGAGGACTACGAGCGCCTCGCCGACCGGCTGTCGCTCGGCGTGCACGAGACCACCGAGTGGCGGCGCGCCGCCGACCACATGTCCATCCCGTACGCCGAGAGCATCGGCATCCACCCCCAGGACTCGCACTTCCTCGAGCGGGAGATCTGGGACCTCGCGGCGACGCCGGTCACCAAGCGGCCGCTGCTGCTGCACTACCACCCGCTGGTCATCTACCGGTACCAGGTGCTCAAGCAGGCGGACGTGGTGCTGGCGCTCTTCCTCCAGGGCCAGCACTTCACGCCGGAGGAGAAGCTCGCCGACTTCGAGTACTACGACCCGCTGACCACGGGGGACTCGACGCTGTCGGGCGTGGTGCAGTCGATCGTCGCGGCCGAGGTGGGCTACCACGAGCTGGCGCTGGAGTACTTCGTCTCGTCGCTCCTGGTGGACCTGGCGAACCTGCACGACAACGCCTCGGACGGCGTGCACGTCGCGTCGGCGGGCGGCACGTGGTCGGCGCTGGCGTTCGGGTTCGGCGGCATGCGCGACCACGACGGCGAGCTGACCTTCGACCCGCGCCTGCCGCAGGGCTGGGACGAGCTGACGTTCCGCGTCATGTGGCACGGCTCTCGGCTGCGCGTCTCCGTGCGCGCCGAGGAGCTCGAGCTCACGGCCGAGACGGGCGAGGGCGCGCAGGTCGCAGTGCGCGGCGAGCAGGTGAAGGTCGGGCCGGGCGAGTCCGTGCGCGTCCCCCTCGACGGGCAGGGACCGGTGCGGCCGGGCCGCCCGAGCCTGCGCGCGCTGTCCGGCAACCGGCGCGACGACGGCACGCTCATCACCGCGACGGTGCCGCACTCCTGAGCCGCCGGTCGAGCCCGTCGGGACCGCCGTCCCGACGGGCTCGCCCTGCAGGTCTCGCCGGCACCCTTGCCGCCCCGCGACGCGATCGCTACTGTCGTCGACCAGATGCGTCGATGCGCATCGATGATCGCCGCCGGGATCCGGCGACGTCCGCGACGACGGGAGACGACGTGCCGAAGGGGCCGACCAGCGCCGACGTCGCGCGCGAGGCCGGGGTGTCGCAGTCGACGGTCTCCTACGTCATGAGCGGCAAGCGCCCGATCTCCCCGGGGACGAGGCGGCGCGTCCAGGAGGCCATCGACCGCCTGACCTACGAGCCGCACGCCGGGGCGCGGGCCCTGGCGGGGCACCGCACCAGCACCGTCGCCGTCGTGGTGCCGGTCGACCCGGACTCCAGCGCGCAGCGCCTCATGGTGTTCGTCGAGGAGATCCTGCTGGCCGCGCGTCGGCGCGACCACGACGTGCTCCTCGTGACCGCCGACGAGGGCCCGGCCGGGCTGCGCCGGGTCGCGGGACGCTCGCTGTGCGACGCCCTCGTCGTCATGGGGGTCGGCACCGACGACGACCGCGTCGACGTGGCGCGGGAGCTGCCGCTGCCCGTCGTGTTCATCGGGATCCCCGACGACGCCGCGGGGCTCGACTGCCTCGACTTCGACTTCGAGGCCGCGGGCGGCCTGCTCGTGGCCGAGCTGGCCGACCTGGGCCACCGGACGGTGGACGTGCTGGGGTGGGGGCCGGACGTCACCGCGCAGGGCATCAACTTCGTGCCGCGGTTCGAGCGCGGCGCGCGTGCGGCGGCCGCGGCGCGCGGCGTCGAGCTGCGCTGGCACCGGCCGGCCGGGGAGCCGGACGTGCGGCGGGCGGTCGACGGCGCCCTCGCGTCCGGCGCGGTGCCCGGCCTCGTGCTGGCGACCGCGATCCCCGAGGCGCTGCGCGCGCTGGCCGACCGGGGTCGCCGGCCGGGCGCAGACGTCGACGTCGTCGGCCTGGCCCTCGACGCCGAGGCGGAGCCGCACGGTCTCACCGCCACGTCGCCGCGGCCGCGCGACGTCTCCCGGCGCGTGATGGAGCGCGTCTTCGCCCTGCTCGACGGCGACGCACCGCGCGGTGCGGGGCAGGAGCTCGCGCCCGCGGTACTGGTGCGGCGCGCGTCGACGCGCACCGCGCCGGCGGCCGGCTAGCCCGGCCCGACCGCCACCCGGCCGAGGGCCGGCGCGGCGGAGCCCCGCAGGACGTCGATGCGCATCGATACCGAGGAGCACCTACGAGACGCACCCACGAGAAGCACGCATCCGAGAACCAGCCACCCGATCACCAGCCACCCGAGTGAAGGAGACACCATGACCGCACCGATCCGCGTCACCGTCTGGGGCGAGAACCGGCACGAGCAGCTCGAGCCGTCGGTCGCCGCCCGGTACCCCGACGGCATGCACGGCGCCGTCGCCCAGGGCATCGAGGCCCACCTCGGCGCCGGCGCGCGGGTGCGCACGGCCACCCTCGACGACCCCGAGCACGGGCTCACCGAGGAGGTCCTGCGGGACACCGACGTGCTCACGTGGTGGGGGCACGCCGCGCACGGCGAGGTCTCCGACGAGGTGGTCGAGCGCGTCCACCGGCACGTGCTGGAGGGGATGGGGCTCGTCGTCCTGCACTCGGGGCACTGGTCCAAGATCTTCATGAAGCTCATGGGGACCTCGTGCACCCTGCGGTGGCGCGCGGAGCACGACCGGGAGCTGGTGTGGACCGTCGACCCGACGCACCCCATCGCCCGGGGGGTCCCGCACCCGATGATCATCGAGGAGGACGAGATGTACGGGGAGTTCTTCGACGTCCCCGCCCCGGACGAGACCGTCTTCCTCAGCACGTTCTCGGGCGGGGAGGTCTTCCGGTCGGGCATCACGTACCGCCGCGGCTACGGCAAGATCTTCTACTTCCGCCCCGGCGACCAGGAGTACCCGACGTACTTCCACGACGGTGTCCGCCGGGTCATCGCCAACGCCGTCGGGTGGGCCGTCACCGTGCGTCCGGAGCGCACCGCCCCCACGCTGCTGCGGTACGACACCGAGGACTTCTACGGGGGCCAGGGCTATGGCGGCGCGCTGAGCGACGAGGCCCGCGCCGCCGCGACGGAGGCCGGGCTGTGAGCGTCCCGCTGGTCCTCGTCGGCGCGGGCGGCATGGGCCGCGCCTGGCTGACGGCCGTCGGGGCCGAGCCGGGGGCCGAGCTCGCCGGCGTCGTCGACCTCGACGTCGACGCGGCGCGCCGGGCGCTCGCCGACGCCGGGCTCGCCGGGGTCCCGGTGGGCACCGACGCGGTGGACCTGGCCCGGGCGACCGGGGCGCGCGCCGTCGTCGACGTCACCGTGCCGGCGGCCCACCACCCCGTGACGACGGCCGCCCTGTTCGCGGGGCTGCCGGTGCTGGGGGAGAAGCCCGCGGCGGCGACGGTCGCGGAGACCCTCTCGCTCGTCGCGGCCGCCGAGGTCACCGGGCAGCTGTTCATGGTCAGCCAGTCGCGCCGCTACAACCCGCAGCTCGCCGCGTTCCGGCGGCAGGCCGGCACGCTCGGGCGGCCGGGCCTGCTCACCACGGAGTTCTTCCGGGCCCCGCGCTTCGGCGGCTTCCGCGAGGAGATGGCCCACCCGCTGCTCGTGGACATGGCCATCCACCCCTTCGACACCGCGCGGTACCTGCTCGACGCCGAGCCGGTCTCGGTGTACTGCGAGTCGTTCAACCCGCCGTGGAGCTGGTACTCCGGCGACGCCGCGGCGAGCGCCGTCTTCGAGATGACCGGCGGCGTGCGGTACGCGTACACGGGCAGCTGGTGCAGCCCGGGGCGCGAGACGTCGTGGAACGGCGCATGGCGGCTGTCGGGCGAGCACGGCACCGCGTCCTGGGACGGCGACCACGACCCCGAGGTGGAGCGCGCGCCCGCGCCGGCCGGCGAGGAGGCGCGGGGCGGGGCCGCCGGGGGCGAGAGCACCGGCGAGGGCATCGCGGGGGCGCTGACGGCCTTCCTCGCGGCGCTCGACGGCGGGCCGGTGCCGCGCGGCGAGGTGCACGAGAACGTGCTCAGCCTCGCGATGGTCGAGGCGGCCGTCGCGTCCGCGACGTCGGGGGAGCGGGTGCTCGTGGACGACGTCCTCGAGCGGGCCCACGCCGAGGCGCTGGCCACGGAGGCGCGGGAGGACGTGCGCGCGCGGCTCGCGTCGTGGACCTCGGTGCGGGCGGCGCTCGGGACGGAGCGCGGGACGGAGCGCGGCGCGCGCCCCTGACCGCGCGGAGCGTGGTGGGCGCGTCCTCGGCCCCGGTCGTGACCGGAGGACGCCGAGGACGCGCCCACGCCGTCAGGCGAGGCGCTCGCGCAGGAAGGTCCAGGCGAGCGCGGCCATGTGCGCGGCCTGCGCGTTGTTCGCCGCGCCGCCGTGCCCGCCCTCGACGTTCTCGTAGGACGTGACGTCGGCGCCCGCCGCGAGCATCAGCGCGGCCAGCTTGCGCGCGTGGCCCGGGTGGACGCGGTCGTCCTTGGTGGACGTCGTGAACAGCACCGGCGGGTAGGCGCGGCCGGCGTCGAACAGGTGGTACGGCGAGAAGGTGCGGACGAACTCCCAGTCGTCGGTGTCCGGGTCGCCGTACTCGGCCATCCACGACGCGCCGGCGAGCAGGTGCGAGTACCGCTTCATGTCGAGCAGCGGCACCTGCACCACGACGGCGCCGAACAGGTCGGGGTACCGGGTGAGCATGTTGCCCGCCAGCAGCCCGCCGTTCGAGCCGCCCTGCGCGCCGAGGTGGGCCGGCGTGGTGATGCCGCGGGACACGAGGTCGCGCGCGACGGCGGCGAAGTCCTCGTACGCCCGGTGGCGGTGCTCCTTCAGCGCCGCCTGGTGCCACGCCGGGCCGTACTCGCCGCCGCCGCGGATGTTCGCGACCACGTAGACGCCGCCGTCGGCGAGCCAGGCGCGGCCGACCGTGCCGGAGTACCCGGGCAGCAGCGGGATCTCGAAGCCGCCGTACCCGTACAGCAGCGTCGGCGCGGTGCCCCCGGCGGCCGGGTCCGCGGGCCGCACCAGGTCCGCGCGGCCCACGACGAAGTACGGCACGCGCGTGCCGTCCTCGGACGTGGCGAAGTGCTGGTCCGCCACCATGCCCGCGGCGTCGAAGAACGCGGGCGCCGACTTGAGCACCTCGGGCTCCGCGGGCTCGGCGCCCGGCCCGGCGACGGTCGTGAGGGCCAGGGTGGACGGCGTGAGGTAGCCGGTGGTCGTGACCCACACGTCGTCGCTGTCGACGGCGTCCACGGCGCGCACCCCGACCGTCAGCAGCCCGCCGCCCAGCGGCAGCTCGGAGCGGGTCCACGGCACGCCGGGCGCCGCGTCGGCGGGCGGGGTGAGCACGTGCACCGCGTTCTTCACGTCGTCGAGGACGTTGACGACGAGGTGGTGGCGCGTCCAGGCCGCGCCGACCAGCGAGGTCGACCCCGTGGGCGCGAAGAGCACGGTGAGGTCGCGGGAGCCGGCGAGGAACGCGTCGGCGGGCGCGGCGAGCAGGGAGCCGGCGGCGTAGCTGCGCTCCGGGCCGGCCCCGTCGGACGGCACGGTCCAGTCGTCGCGCAGCTCGACCAGCAGCCACTCGCGGTGGAAGCCGACCTCGGCGGACTCGGGCACCTCGACCCTGACCAGGCGCTGGTCCGGCGTCCCGACGGCCTCGACGAGGTAGGTCTCCGACCGGTAGAACGCGATCGACCGGCTCACGACGTCCCGCTCGAAGCCGGGGGTACGCGACCGGCGGGCGGAGATGTACATGTCCTCGTCCGTGCCCTCGTAGACGAGCGCGGCGTCCTCGAGCGGGGTGCCGCGCCGCCAGAGCCGGGCGATGCGGGGGTAGCCGGACGGCGTGGTCGTGCCGGGACCGAAGTCGGTGAACACGTACACGGTGTCCTCGTCGACCCAGGCCAGCCCGCCCTTGGCGCCGGTGCGGCCGTCGGCCCGCGCGGTGTCGCGCTCGAAGCCGCCGTCGGCCGCCGGCACGAACCGCTTGGCGACGAGGTCGAACTCGCGCGTGACGTCGGCGTCGGACCCGCCGGGGGAGAGGTCCACCAGGGCACGGCGCCACGGCTCGCCGGCCGCGAGCTGCCCGGGCGTGGGGCGCAGCAGGGACGCGCCGTGCCACACCCAGCTCTCGCCCTCGGCCTCGGCGAGGGCGTCGAGGTCGAGCACGGTCTCCCAGTCGGGCGCGTCGGTGCGGTAGGAGTCGGGGGTGGTGCGGCGCCACAGGCCCCGCTCGTGCGCGGCGTCCCGCCAGAAGTTGTACAGGTGGTCGCCGATCCGCGACACGTCGGGGATGCGGTCGTCGGAGTCCAGCACCTCGCGGACGGCGGCCTGCGTGGCCCCGAAACCGGGGGCGGCGCCGACCGTCGCGTGCGCGTGGTCGTTGCGCTCGCGCACCCACGCCAGCGCGGCCTCGCCCTCGACCTCCTCGAGCCACCCGAACGGGTCCGGCGCGGCCGGGTCGAGCGGGGTCGGCGGGGCGTCGGTCGGTGCGGTCGTGGTGCGCTCGGCGGTCATGCTCGGCACCCTAGCCGCCGCCCGACCGGGGGACACCGGCGCGACGGCGGCAGCCCGGCCGTCGACCCGCCACGCGGGCGGCACGGCCTCTTTCACCCGCCGGGCGCCCGTGGTAGAAACTCCTGGTCAGAGCAGTAAATCCGGTATGGACGTTCCGAGAGACCCGTCCCTTTCCACCCCCGGGGGTGCGGTGAGCACGACGACCACCGCCGGTACGCGCACGACGCGCGTCCCGGCCCTGCTCTGCGCCGCGCTGGCCGTGGCGTGCATCGTCGCCGGGCCGGTGCTCGGCGACCGGCTGACCCCCGCGGGGACCTGGGGACTGGCCGGCGCGGCCGCCCTCCTGGTGGTCCTCGCGACCGCCCTGCTGGCGGGCGCCGCCCGGCGTACCGAGGCGGCGCGGCGGGGCCTGCAGGCCGAGGGTGTCGTCCTGGCCGCCGACCTCGCCGCGTCGGCCCGCGCCCTGGAGGACGCGACGGCCGAGCTGGCCCGCACGCGTGCGGCCCGCGACGACGAGCGCTCCGCCGTCGAGACCGCCGTCGTCGCGCTGGGCCGCAAGGTGCAGGCGTCGGCGCACCGCATCCAGGAGGAGGCGGCCCGCACGGTGCAGCGGCACGCGGCCGACCCGGACGTGCTGCAGACGGCGATGCGGATCGACCACGCCGCCGCCCAGCACGCGCGGCAGGCGCAGAACCTCGTCGCGCTGTGCGGGCGCCGCCCCGGGCAGACCTGGGACGACCCGCTCCCGCTGCCCGACGTCGTCCGCGCCGCCGCGGGCCGCATCACCGCGTTCCAGCGCGTCGAGGTCTCGGGCGACCCGGGCCTGGCGGTGGTCGGCCGCGCCGTCGAGCCGATCGTGCACGTGGTGGCCGAGCTGCTCGCCAACGCCACGCAGTGCTCCCCGCCGAACACGCAGGTGCTCGTCGCGGTCCGGCAGGTGCAGCGCGGCGCCGTCATCGAGGTCGACGACTGCGGCGTGGGCATGGTGACCCGCGAGCTGGAGCGCGTGCGGGCGGTGGTGTCCGGCGCCCGGCCGGTCGGGATCGCCGACCTCGGGGAGGTGCCGCAGACCGGCCTCGCGGTGGTCGGGTCGTACGCCCGCGCGCTCGACCTGCGCGTCGACCTCATGGAGTCCGTCTACGGCGGCCTGCGTGCCGTCGTCATGGTGCCCGGCGAGCTGACCACCGCCGTGGCGGCGGCGCCCGACACCCTCGCCCCGAGCGTGGACGACGCCTGGCCGGAGCGGCCGCGCGACGTCCTGCCCGGCCCGCCCGCCGCCGCACCCGGTGCCGTCGCGCCCGGGGTGGCGAGCCCCGCGGACGGCGCGCCCACGCTCCCGCAGCGGCGCGCGCGCCGCGGCGACGCGGCCACCGGCGCGCAGCGCGTCGTCGCGTCGGGCGGTCCGGCCGCCCCGGGCGCCGCAGGCGAGCTGCCCGGCCAGGCCCCCGACCCGGCGTCCGACCAGTCGGCCGAGGAGGCCGGCGCCTGGATCGGCGCGTTCTTCGCCGCGGACCGCGCGGACCACGAGCCCGTCGCCGCCGCGACGAGCGGCGCGGCACCGACCACCCCTGACACCCCCGCCCACGACACGCCGTCGTCCGCCACGGCGGACGCGAACCCGGAGGACTCATGACCACCCAGACCACCGGCACGACGCCGACCCCGGCCGCGCATCCGGACAGCTGGATGCTCGACCTGGTGGCCGGGGTGCGCGGGGTGCGGCACGCCGTGGTGCTCAGCTCCGACGGCCTGGTCAAGGTCCGCACGGACGTCACGGACCCGGACACGGCCGACAAGGTCGCCGCCGCGTGCGCCGGCCTCGTCGCGCTCGGCATGAGCATGGGCCGCGAGTTCGGCGCGGGGGACCGGCTGCGCCAGGTGCTGGTGGAGTTCGAGGGCGGCTTCCTGTTCGTGCGCCGGGCCGGAGACGGGTCGCGCCTCGCCGTCGTCACCGACGCGACCGTGGACCCCGGGCTCGTGGCGCAGCAGATGCAGGCGCAGGTCCTCATGATCGGCGAGCGGACCCTCGGCACCGACGTGCTGCGCCCCTCCGGAGCCGGCCCTGCCGCCGGCGCCGCCACCGACGCCGAGAGCTGAGGAGCACACCATGCCCGCGCAGACCCCCGCGGACGGCTTCCGCGACCACCCGGTGCGCACCTACGTCCTCACGGGCGGGCGCGCGCACCCCAGCCGCAACACGCTGCGGCCCGAGACGCTGCTGTGCGCCGTGGACGACGGGCGCGAGCTGCCGCGCGGGGCCGGCCGGCACGAGCGCGCGCTCCTCGCGACGTGCCGCGGCACGCTGTCCCTCGCGGAGCTCGCCGCGTACCTGCGGCTGCCCACGAGCCTCGTCGCGGTGCTGGCCTCCGACCTGCTCGACGCCGGCTACCTCGCGGTCCGCTCGCCGCAGAACGCGCTCGGCCTCGACCTGCTGGAGGAGGTCCTCGATGGGCTCCGACGCTTCTGAGCGGGGCGCGGCGGACGGCGCGGCGCTGCACCTGGCGGCCACCGTCGAGCGGTCGGTGAAGGTGCTCGTCGTGGGCGCCTACGGCGTCGGCAAGACGACCCTCATCGGCGCGGTGAGCGAGATCCCCGTGCTCACCACCGAGGAGACGATCACGGCCGCCAGCGTGGGCGTCGACCCCCGCCTCGGCGCGAAGTCGACCACCACGGTGGCGATGGACTTCGGCCGCGTGACCGTGGGCGGCACGACGGCGCTCTACCTGTTCGGCACGCCGGGCCAGAAGCGCTTCTGGGACCTGTGGGTGGGGCTGGCGGACGGCGCGGTCGGGGCGCTCGTCGTCGTGGACACCCGCCGCCTGGAGGACAGCTTCGAGGTGCTGGACCAGCTCGAGGAGCACACGGCGCTGCCCGTGGCCGTCGTCGTCAACGAGTTCCCCGGCGCCCCGCAGCACTCGACGGACGCCGTGCGCGCGGCGCTCGACCTGCCGCCGGGCACGCCGGTGGTGGCGGGCGACCTGCGCGAGCGGCGCCAGGCCGTGGAGGCGCTCAAGGCCCTGGTCGCGCACGCGGTGCGGCTCGCGGGCGGGAGCGCGGCCGCGTGAGCCTCACGGGCGCCGTGCGCGTCGTGCCGCTGGAGGAGGTCGCCGACCGGCCGCTCCTGGCCGACCTGGCGGGCGCGCCCGACCCGGCCGAGCGGTACGAGGCCCTGCGCTCGCGCTGGGGCTCGCTCGCGCCCGTCGACCTCGAGCCCGGGGTGCCGGCGTGGCTGGCGCTGGGGCACGCCGAGGTGTCCGCCGTGCTGCGCAACGAGGCGCTGTTCACGCGCGACGCGCGGCGCTGGCGCTACGAGGCCGAGCGCAAGGTCGCCTGGCGCTCGCCCACGCGCGCGGTGCTGGCCCAGCGCGACAGCGCGCACGACCGCGACGGCGCCGAGCACCGCCGCCTGCGCACCCCGCTGGCCGACGCCCTCGACGCGGTCGAGGAGAAGCGGGTGGTGCGGACCGTCGACGTCGCCTGCACCTCCGTCCTGGACCGGCTGGCCGCTCGCGGCACCGCCGACATGGTGGCCGAGTACGCCGTCGACGTCCCGGTGCGGGTGCTCGCCGACCTGCTGGGCATGACGCTCGCCGACGCGCGCCGCCTGCACCAGCTCACCGTCGTCCAGCGCTCCGGCACCGCGGACTCGTTCGCCGCGTCGGTCGAGGTCGAGGACCTGCTGGCGGGGTTCGTGGCCGCCCGGCGGGCCGAGCCGAGCGACGACCTCACCTCCGCGCTGCTGGCGCACCCGGCCCACGAGAACGACCTCGAGGTGATGGGCGCCGTCGGCCTGGTCTTCGCCACGGCCCACGACGCGGAGATCGCGTGGATCGCCACCGCCCTGCAGCGCCTGCTCGCGGACCCGGGCTTCGCGGCGCGGCTGCACGGCGGGCGCATCTCCCTGGACGACGCGCTCGACGAGGTCGCCCGCGACGCGCCGCCGCTGCCGCACCTGCGACCCCGCTACGCCCTCGCGGACTGCGAGCTGGGCGGGCAGGCCATCGCGGCGGGCGACGCCGTCGTGCCCGCGGTCGCCGCGGCCAACGCGGACCGCGCGGTGCGGGCGGCCGACCCGTGGGAGCAGGTCGACGCCCGGTTCCACCTCACCTGGGGCACCGGCGCGCACGCCTGCCCGGCGCACCGCACCGCGCCCCTGATCACGCGGGCCGTGGTCGGGCACTTCCTCGCCCGGGTCGCCGACATGGAGCTGACGGTGCCCCCGGCCGACGTCGTGCCGGTGCGCTCGGCGTGGGTGCGCCACCCGCGCGAGCTCCCGGTCCGCTTCGTCTGACCCGTCCGACGTCGGCCGACGGCGGCGGGCGGAGCGGCCGGGGGCCCGCGCGGCGGGTCAGGCGCCCTGCCCGACCCGGCGGCGGAGTTTGTCCGACAGGCTCCGGTACGCCTTCGGGTCCACCGGCAGCAGCCACTGGCCGGCGCGGGTGGCGGCGGGGAGGCGCAGGTCCAGGTCGTCGAGCATCTCGTCGATCTGGTGCAGCGAGAACGGGATGACGTTGGTACCGCGGGCGTGCTTGCCCTCGGTGCGCTTCTCCATCCAGTCGACGCGGTTCGTCACGTGCTCGCGGCGCACCTGGATCGGCGGCACCCGCACCGCGCCGGCCAGGTGGGCGGCGGTCCACAGGGCGGCGACCTCGGCCGACAGCGGGCTGAACAGCGAGGAGTTGTACCCGGCGAACGTCAGGTGCGGCACGTCGTGCGGGAGCACCTGGCGGTAGAGCTGGAAGTTGCCGCGGTCGTCGAGCAGGCGGGCCTGCAGGTCGTCGTCGAGGAACGGCACGCGCTGGTGGAAGCCGGTGCCGCACACGACGAGGTCCGCGGGCACGGTGGTGCCGTCGTCGAGGACGGCGACGGGCGCGCCGTCGTCGTCGGTCGCCAGGCGCTCGATCTCGGCGTCGCGGTGCACGCGGACGGTGCCGTCGGCGACCTGGTCGAAGAAGCCGTCCGTGGCGAGCGACACGGTGGAGCGGGCGATGTCGGCGAACTCGCCGCGGGGCACGAGGCCCAGCTCCTTGAGGTGCAGCTGCTTGGTGGAGACCGAGCCCACGCTGGACAGCATCGACCTGCGGACGCCGTCGCCGGGGCCGTGCAGGAACCGCTCCATGCCGCCGGCCACCGTCTGGTAGCGGAACAGGCCCTCGCCCATGCGGGTGAGCAGCAGGTACTTGTAGTTGAGCGCGTTGGCGATCTTCTTGGGCAGCTTCCACAGCAGGTGCCGGGCGACGACGTGGGTGCTCGCCGCGACCGGGCCGATCTCGGCGGCGACGTCGCAGGCCGACTTGCCGTAGCCGACGACGACGACGTGCTTGTCGCGCGCGTCCTCGAGCGACGTGAGCTGGCTCGCGGCGACGACCTTGCCGCCGGCGCGCATGAGCTGCGCCAGGCCCTCGAAGCGGGGGATCACGGGGTCGGAGAAGATGCCGTTCGCGACGACCACGTGGTCGAACGGCTCGGGGTCGCCCACGGGCTCGCCCGAGCGCCGGGCGGTGACCAGCCAGCCGTCCTCGGCGGCCGTGAGCTCGGCGCGCACCACCTCGGTGGACAGGCGCAGGGTGGGGCGCAGGTCGTGCAGGTCCACGTACCGCTCGAGGTACGCCTGGACCTGCTCGCCGCTGGGCCACTCGGGGTAGTCCTTCGGCATGGGCAGGTCCGAGAAGGCGTACGAGCCCTTGTTGTTCTGGGTGGTGAGCCCGGAGTAGCGGCGGCTGGCGCTCCAGACGCCGCCGACGTCGGGGGTCTTGTCGAACACGGTCACGTCGTGCCCGAACTCGCGGAGCACCTTGGCACTGGCCAGGCCGGCGAAGCCGGCGCCGACGACGGCGATCTTCATGAGCGTCCTTGCTGTCGGTCGGGTGGGGATCGGTCGAGCGGGCCAAATCGCCAGAATCGTAGCGGTTCGGACAGCGTCGGGGACAGGCCTTCTCGCAGGTCGGGCCGTGCATGGCGCCCGATCCGGCCGGTGTCGGCGGCACGCGGCAAGATGGGCCCGTGACGGACACCGAGAACACCGCGCCGGACACCCTGCTCGACGAGGCCGCGGCCCAGCGCCGCTGGGCGGAGCTGGTCGCGCTGGTGGAGGCCGACCAGCGCGCCTACTACGAGGACGACGCCCCGCGGGTGTCCGACGCCGAGTACGACGCGCGGATGCACGAGCTGGAGGCCATCGAGGCCGCGCACCCGGCGCTCGTCACGCCCGAGTCCCCGACGCAGCGGGTGGGCGGCGCGGCCGCGGGCGGCTTCGCCACCGTGGAGCACGTCGAGCGCATGCTGAGCCTCGACAACGTGTTCTCCACCGAGGAGCTGCGGGCGTGGGACGCGCGCGTGGCCCGCGACCTGGCGGCCGAGCACGTGGGCTACCTGTCCGAGGTGAAGATCGACGGGCTGGCGATCGCCCTGCTGTACGAGAAGGGCCGCCTGGTGCGCGCCGCCACCCGCGGCGACGGCCGCACGGGCGAGGACGTCACGCAGAACGCCCTGCGGATCGCCGACATCCCTCGGCGCCTCGAGGGCGAGGGCCACCCGGACCTCGTCGAGGTCCGGGGCGAGGTCTTCATCCCCGTCGCGGCGTTCGAGCGCCTCAACGAGCTGCAGGCGCAGCTGCGCGACCGCGTCGTGGCGGAGTCGCGCGAGCGGCACGGCGGCCGTGCGTCGACCGCGCGCCCGTTCGACGAGGAGCGCGCCCGCGTCGCCGCGCTGCGCCGCTTCCCGCAGTTCGCGAACCCGCGCAACGCGGCGGCGGGCGGCCTGCGCCAGCTGCTCGACAAGAAGGAGGGCATGGAGCTCGAGGCGGGCGTCGCCCGCGTGGAGTCGCTGCGCCTGTACGTGCACGGGATCGGCGCGCTGCAGTGGACGGCGGGTGAGCACACCGAGCTGGCGCGGCAGTCGGAGGCGTACGAGCACTTCGCGCGCTGGGGCCTGCCCGTCTCGCCGCACAACCGGGTGGTGGAGGGCGTGGACGGCGTCGTCGAGATGATCGAGCACTTCGGCGTCCACCGCCACGACATCGAGCACGAGCTCGACGGCATCGTCGTCAAGGTCGACGCCCTCGAGGACCAGCGGCGCCTCGGCGCCACGAGCCGCGCGCCCCGCTGGGCCATCGCCTACAAGTACCCGCCGGAGGAGGTCACCACCCGTCTGCTGGCCATCCAGGTGGGCGTGGGCCGCACGGGCCGCGCCACGCCGTACGCGGTGATGGAGCCGGTCCTGGTGGCCGGCTCCACGGTGCGGCAGGCCACGCTGCACAACCAGGACGTGGTGCGGGCCAAGGGTGTGCGCATCGGCGACATGGTGGTGCTGCGCAAGGCCGGCGACGTCATCCCCGAGATCCTCGGCCCGGTCACCGCGCTGGCCGACGACGGCTACCCGCGCGAGGACTTCGTCATGCCCGCCGTGTGCCCGGAGTGCGGCACCCCGCTGCGGCCGATGAAGGAGGGCGACGTCGACCTGCGCTGCCCCAACGCCGAGACCTGCCCGGCGCAGGTGCGCGGCCGGGTGGAGCACATCGGCTCGCGCGGCGGCCTGGACGTCGAGGCGCTCGGCGAGGTGACGGCGTCCGCGCTCACCCAGCCCGAGGTGCCGGAGGTCCCGCCGCTGCGCACCGAGGCCGGCCTCTTCGACCTCACGCTGGAGCAGCTGCTGCCCATCGAGGTCGTGGTGCGCGACGCCGAGACGGGGCTGCCCAGGATGGACGACGACGGCGTCGCGCGGCGCCGGACGCCGTTCCGCAAGAAGGTCACGTACACGAAGGCCCGGCGGGCCGAGGCCGAGGCGGCGGGGGAGCCCCTGCCCGAGCTCGAGCCGACGGCCGCGGCCACCAAGCTCCTCGAGGAGCTGGAGCTCGCCAAGACCAAGGACCTCTGGCGGATCCTGGTCAGCCTCAACATCCGCCACGTCGGGCCGGTCGCGGCCCGGGCGCTCGCGGGCTGGTTCGGCTCGCTCGACGCGATCCGGGCGGCGTCGCGCGAGGAGCTGGCGGCCGTGGAGGGCGTCGGCACGATCATCGCCGACGCGCTCCTGGCCTGGTTCGACGTCGAGTGGCACCGCGAGATCGTCGACCGCTGGCAGGCCGCCGGCGTCCGCACCTGGATCCCGGACCACCCCGGGCCCGCGGCCATGGCCGCCCAGGCGGACGAGGGCCCGACGGGACCGCTCGCCGGGCTGACGGTGGTCGTGACCGGCTCGCTCGAGGGGTACAGCCGCGACGGCGCCAAGGAGGCGGTCCTCGCCGCGGGCGGCAAGGCGGCCGGGTCGGTCTCGAAGAAGACGGACTACGTGGTGGTGGGGGAGAACGCCGGGTCGAAGGCGGCCAAGGCGGAGGAGCTCGGGCTGCCCGTCCTCGACGAGGCCGCGTTCACGCGCCTGCTGGAGGGCGGCCCCGCCGCGCTCGGGGCGGGCGACGGGTCCGGCGGCGGCGAGGGGGACGCGGAGGTCGCCGCGGACGAGCCCGGGGACGACTGACGCCCGCGGCTACGATGCGCGGGTGCCGGACACCCTCACCCCGAACCAGCCCCCCGCCCCGACCCTGACCCTGCGCGGTGCCCACCTCGTGGGTTCGGTGAACCTGCCGAGCGCGCGCGACACGCTGCGCACGGTCGCGACGGGGCTGGGCGCCCACGCCCGCCGCGTGCCCGACGGCGAGGTGGGCGAGCGGTTCCACTGGATCCTGTTCCAGGGCTCGCGGTTCGAGGCGGTCGACGGCCTGGCGCGCGTGGGCGACTCGCCCGTCGTCGTGGCCGGCTTCGACGTGCGGCCGCACGTGCTCGACGGCACCGTGCCGGCGGAGGACCTGCGGTTCGGGCCGCTCGGGTACGCGGCGGCGGCGCTCGCCTCCTACGCCGACTTCGTCGCGCTGCGGGCCGCGGGCGTGATCGCGCCGGGCACGCGGTTCCAGGTGTGCCTCCCGTCGCCGCTCGCGGCGGTCACGACCTTCGTCGCCCCGGCCGACCGCGCGGCCGTCCACCCGGTGTACGAGGCGGCGCTCGTGCGCGAGCTCGAGGAGATCTGCGCGGCCGTGCCGGCCGAGGACCTCGCCGTGCAGGTGGACCTCGCCACCGAGTTCGCGTTCGTCGAGGGCGCGAACCTGGGCGGCGGCGCCGCGCGCGCCTGGTTCGACTCCGGCGCGGGCGGGGACGAGGGCGTCGTCGAGGGGTGCGCCCGCCGGGCCGCGCGGTTCGCGGCGCACGTGCCCGAGGGCGTGCAGCTCGGGTTCCACCTCTGCTACGGCGACGTCGCGGAGAAGCACTTCGTCGAGCCGGCGGACGCCGGCCACCTGGTCGCGATGGCGAACGCCCTGGTGACGGCCCTGCCGCGCCCGGTCACGTGGGTGCACCTGCCGGTCCCGATCGACCGGGACGACGTCGCCTACGTGGCGCCGCTGGCCGGTCTCGCCCTCGACGAGGCCACCGAGCTGTACCTCGGGGTGCTGCACCACGAGGACGGCGTCGAGGGCGCGACCCGCCGGCTCGCCGCGGCCGCGCAGGTGCTCGGCGACCGCGTGGTCGGCGTGGCGACGGAGTGCGGCTTCGGGCGCGGCCCGTCCGACCGCACGGCGGCGCTGCTGGACCTGCACGTCGCGGTGCTCGAGCGCTCGGCCTGACGCCGCCGCCCCCTGCCGGGTCCGGTCAGGACGCGGGGCGCCCCGCGACGACGTCCCGCAGGGCGGCCTCGTCCGCGGCGGTGAGCGGCACGAGCGCGTCGCGCGGCGGCGCCGTCGGGGTACCCAGGAGCGCGGCGACGGCGTGCAGCGCGGCCACGGCGCGGCCGGTGGCGGCCACGGCGCGCGCCAGGTCGAGCAGCCACGCGGCCGCGGCCTGCGCGCCGCCGTCCCCGGCCTCAGGCCCGGCGACCCGCGCCGCGCGGACCGCGACGTACTCCGCGGGGGCGAGGGCGGCGAGCCCGGTGTGCCACGCGTCGGCGGGCTCGGCGCCGCCCACCAGGGCGGGGTCGCCGCTCAGCCCGACGGCGACGCCGGGCGCGGCGGCGCGCAGCTCGGCCACGCGCCCGGCCGGCCGCGACGGCAGCGACGCGGGGTCCTTGACCGCGACGACCGAGCCGTCCGCGGCGAGGTCGGCGAGCAGCGCGGGGGAGACGTCGAGGCCGAGCTGCACCGGCTTGTTGTAGAAGCAGGCCGGGGCGCCGGCCGCGGCGGCGCCTACCCGTGCGAAGAGCGCCCGGACCTCCGCGTCGTCGAGCGGCAGGTAGGAGAACGGCGGCAGCACCAGCCCCGCCGCCCCGGCCGCGACGGCGGCCCGGGCCCGCCCGGTCACGCGGTGCGCGGACTCCCCGGCCACGCCGACGTGCACCGGCGTGGTCCCCGCCGCCGCGAGGGCCACGCGCACCACGGCGTCGCGCTCGGCGTCGTCGAACGACACCCCCGCGCCCGACGTCGCGAGCACGGTGACGCCGTCCACCCCGGCCGCCGCCGCGCGGCCGACCAGGCCCTCGAGCGCGTCCAGGTCGACGTCCCCGTCGGCACCGAGCGGGGTGATCGGATAGGCGAGCAGTCCGGTGAAGGCCGAGGTCATGGCCGCATCGTAGGGGCCGCGGTCAGCGGCTCGCCCAGAGCATGCCCCGCTCGATGATCGTGCGGATCTCGGGCGTCTCCAGGTCGGCGAGCTGGTGGCCCGGGGTGCAGACGAAGACCTTCCCGGCGCCCCAGCGCCGGGTCCACACGGCCGGGGACACGACGGGCTCGTGCCACGGGTCGCCGTCGCGCCGGGCGATCTCGGTGGTGGCGAGCACCTCGCACGCCGGGTCGGTGAGCATCCAGTACTGCTCGGAGACCAGGTCGATCCGGTCGATGCCGGCGACGATCGGGTGGTCGGCGTGCTCGGCCACGACCTCCACGCTGTGCGGCACGAGGTCGTGGGCGTGCGCGGCGAACTGTCCGCCCGTCATCTGGAGGTAGTCGGTCGCCATGCGGAACGAGTCCACGATGCCGCCGTGCCATCCGGCGAGCCCGGTGCCGGCGGCGACGGCGGCGCGCAGCCCCCGGATCTCGTCCGGGAGGATCTCGCCCATCGTCCAGCACTGGACCACCAGGTCGACGTCCGCCATGAACCCGTCGTCGGCGTACACCTCGAGGTTCTCGGCGACGGACACGTCGAACCCCGCCTCCTTGAGGAAGGGGATGAACAGCTCGGTCGCCTCCGCCGGGGCGTGCCCCGGCCATCCGCCCTGCACGATCAGCGCGCGACGTCCCGCTTCGGTCATGTGTCCTCCTCGACGCACGGTCCCGACGTGCTCGGGGCACCCGTCCCCTCGCACGCTCGCCCACATGCTTCACCGGCCGCGGGGCGCCGTCAACATCACGCGCTGCGGGGTCGGGCAGGCCACCCACCCTGCGGTCAGACGGCCCCCGCGATGGCGTCGATCGCCTCCGGCGAGAGCACGTGGTCCACCACCATGGCGCTCGCCCCGAGCACGCCGGCCTTGCCGCCGGTCTCCGACGTCACGATGCGCAGGTGCTGCGTCGCCAGGGGGAGCGAGCGCCGGTAGACGACCTCGCGGATCCCGGCGATGAGGTGCTCCCCGGCGTCGGCGAGGACGCCGCCGATGACGATGAGGGACGGGTTGAGCATGCTCACGCACGCCGCGAGCACGATCCCGATGTCGCGCCCGGCCTGCCGCACGGCGGCGCTGGCCGCGAGGTTGCCGGAGCGCACGAGGTGGATGACGTCGCTGCCGCGGTGCGCGTCCAGGCCCTCGGCGCGGAGCTTGTCCGCGACCGCCTGACCGCTCGCGATGGCCTCGAGGCAGCCGAAGTTGCCGCACCGGCACGGCACCTCCTCGGCGCCCATCACCGCGATGTGCCCGATGTCGCCGGCCGCGCCCTGCGCGCCGCGGGTCAACGTGCCGTCCGCGACGATGCCCGAGCCGATGCCGGTCGCGACCTTGACGAAGAGGAGGTCGGAGACGTTCGGCCACGCCGTGCGGTGCTCGCCGAGGGCCATGACGTTGACGTCGTTGTCGACGAGGACGGGCGCGTCGAAGTGCCGGCGCAGGATCCCGGGGGCGTCCACGTGGTCCCAGGCCGGCATGATCGGCGGCATGATCGGGTGACCGGTGGAGTGCTCGACCGGCCCGGGCAGGCCGACGCCGACCCCCGCGAGCCGGTCGTGGCCCCACCCCGAGGAGGCGAGCAGGGCGTCGCCCTGCTCGGCGACCCAGCCCAGGACGGCGTCGGGGCCCTCGGCGATGGCCAGCGGGGCGTCGGCCTCCGCCAGGATCTGGCCGGCGAGGTCGGTGAGCGCGATCCGGGCGTGCGTCGCCCCGAGGTCGACCGCGAGCACCGCCTTGGCGGCGGGGTTGAAGGCGAAGGTCGCCGGGGGCCGCCCGCCGGTGGACGTCGCCTCCCCGGCCGGCACGATCAGGCCCGCCGCCATGAGGAGGTCGATCCGCGCGGCGATCGTCGATCGTGCCTGCCCCGTGGCGGCGGCCAGGTCGGCTCGGGTGCGCGGCTCGCGGTCGCGCAGCATCTGAAACATGTGCCCCGCACCCGTCGGCCGGGGCGCGAATTTCAGCAGTTCCTCCATGGGCACAGTCAATCATGATGATTAACCCACTACTTTTGCTTGACGATCGGCAAAAGCCGCCCTAGGTTGTGGCACATGGTCGACGCAGACCCCCCAGAGGCACCGCAGCCCCGCCGAGAGCCCGCCCACACCGCGGGCACCGACACGGCTCCCGGCACGCCGTCCACGAGTCCCGACGCCCCCCTGCTCCGCATGGAGGGCATCGTCAAGCACTTCCCGGGCGCGAAGGCGCTCGACGGCGTCGACATCGACATCGTCGCCGGTGAGGTGCACTGCCTGCTCGGCCAGAACGGAGCCGGCAAGTCCACCCTCATCAAGGTGCTGGCCGGCGCCCACCAGCCCACCGCGGGCCGGATCGTGCTCGACGGCGAGGAGACGGTCATCCCGCACCCCGTCGCGGCCCTGCGGCTCGGCGTCGCCACGATCTACCAGGAGCTCGACGTCGTCGACGGGCTCACCGTCGCGGAGAACGTCTTCCTCGGCCACGAGCTCGCCAGCGGCGGGTTCACGCAGCGGCGCGAGGTCACGCGACGCACCCGCGAGCTGCTCCGCCGCCTCGGCCACCCGGAGATCTCCCCGCACCGCGAGGTCGGCATGCTGTCGGCGGCGGGCAAGCAGGTGGTCTCCATGGCGCGGGCGCTGTCCCACGACGCGCGCGTCATCGTCATGGACGAGCCGTCCGCCGTGCTCGACGCGGGCGAGGTGCAGAACCTCTTCCGGGTGGTGCGCGAGCTCACCGCGCAGGGTGTCGCGGTCGTGTACATCTCGCACCGGATGGAGGAGATCCGCGAGATCGGCGACCGCATCACGGTCCTCAAGGACGGGCGCACGGTGGGCCGCAACCTCCCCGCCACGACGCCGACCCCCGAGCTCATCCACCTCATGACCGGCCGCGCCGTCGAGTACGCGTTCCCGCAGCGGCCGGGCGTCCCCGACGACGCCCCCGTCGTGCTCGACGTCGAGGGTCTCGCCCTCGGCAGCACGTTCGAGGACGTGTCCTTCCAGGTGCGGGCCGGCGAGATCGTCGGGCTCGCGGGGCTCGTCGGGGCCGGCCGCTCGGAGATCCTCGAGACGCTCTACGGCGCCCGCCGGCGCACCGCGGGCACGGTCACGGTCAACGGGCGCCGCCTGCGGGCCGGCTCGGTCGCCGCCGCGGTGGACGCCGGCATCGGCCTGTGCCCCGAGGAGCGCAAGAGCCAGGGGCTCGTGCTCGACCAGCCGGTCTACCGGAACGTCACCCTGTCGACGTTCGCCCGCCTCGCCCACGGCGGCTGGCTGGACGAGCGCGCGGAGCGCGCGGCGGCGCGCGAGCAGGTCGCGGCCCTCGACCTGCGGCCCGCCGACGTCGACCGGGCCATCCGCACCCTGTCCGGCGGCAACCAGCAGAAGGCCATGTTCGGCCGCTGGGTGGTGCACGGCGTCGACGTGCTCCTCCTCGACGAGCCCACCCGGGGCGTCGACGTGGGCGCGCGCTCCGAGCTGTACGCCCTGGTGCGCCGGCTCGCCGACGCCGGGACGGCCGTGGTCGTCGTCTCGAGCGAGATCCCGGAGGTCCTGGGGCTCGCCGACCACGTGCTCGTGGTCTCCGAAGGACGCGTCGTGCACCGTGCACCGGCGCAGGACATCGACGAGCACCGCGTGCTCGACCTCGTCATGGAAGGAACCGCCGCATGAGCACCCAGGCCGCAGCGCCGCCCGCGGAGGCGTCGCGCACCTCGTGGTTGTCCGGCTCCGCCGGCCGCACGATCGGGCTGGTCGTGGCCCTCGTCCTCCTCGCCGTCGTCGGCGTGATCACGGGCGGCGAGCGCTTCGCCAGCATCGACAACACCATGACCATCCTCCGGCTCGCGTCGGTGACCGGCGTGCTGGCCATCGGGATGACGTTCGTCATCACCGCGGGCGGCATCGACCTGTCGGTGGGCTCCGTGACGGGCCTCGCCGGCGTGTGGGCCAGCACGCTCGCCACGCAGACGATGGCCGAGGACGTGCACTGGACGATCATGGTGCTCACCGCGCTCGTGGTCGGCACGGCCGCCGGCCTCGTCAACGGCGTGATCATCGCGTACGGCAAGGTGGTGGCGTTCATCGCCACCCTCGCGATGATGATCGCCGCCCGCGGCCTCGCGGAGATGATCTCCGGCCGGCAGACGCAGGTCGTCAAGGTGAGCGGCTTCCTCGACTTCTTCCGCGCGGACGTCATCGGCGTGCCCGTGCTGGTCTGGATGTTCGCCGTGGTCGCCGTGGCGGGCTGGTTCCTGTTCAACCGCACCACGTTCGGGCGTCGCACGGTGGCCGTGGGCGGCAACGTCGAGGCGTCGCGCCTCGCGGGCATCAAGGTGCAGCGCCACGTCCTGTACCTCTACGCCCTGTGCGGCCTGACGTCCGGCATCGCGGGCGTCATGATGCTCGGCCGCACCACGGCCGGCACCTCGACGAACGGCCTGTACTACGAGCTCGACGTGATCGCCGCGGTGGTCGTCGGCGGCACGCTCCTCATCGGCGGCCGCGGCACGATCGTCGGCACCGTCATCGGCGTCCTCATCTTCGCGACCCTCCAGAACGTCTTCACCATCAACAACCTGTCGATCTCCGCCCAGAACGTCGCCAAGGGCGCGATCATCGTGGCCGCCGTACTGATCCAGCAGCGCTTCGCCAGGCGCTCGACGTCGACCTGACGTCCGCGGCCGCCGCACCCCCGTACCTCCTGCATCGCTCGCACCCCCTGCACCACCCGCACCACCCGCACCGGGCCCTCCGCCCGGCAGGGCCGGACCGAATCGAGGATGATCACATGTCCGCACGCACCGAGCTGGGGCGTCTCCACCGCCGTGGGCGCACCGTCGCGCTCGCCGCCGTGGCCACCACCGCCGTCCTTCTCGCCGCCGGCTGCACCAGCAACGAGCCGCCCGAGGACACGACCTCGGCCGCCCCGCAGGTCGCCGCCGAGGGCAACGACGAGCCCGGGGAGAAGGTCGTCATCGGCTTCTCCGCCCCCGCCGCCGACCACGGCTGGATGGGCGCCATCACCAAGTCGGCGGTCGACACCGCCGAGCAGTACGAGGACGTCGAGCTCCGCCAGGCCGAGGCCACCAA
Organism: Isoptericola sp. NPDC057653; assembly: GCF_042799955.1. NCBI lineage: Bacteria > Bacillati > Actinomycetota > Actinomycetes > Micrococcales > Promicromonosporaceae > Isoptericola > Isoptericola sp. NPDC057653. Next base: position 488,979 of record NZ_JBHVHP010000004.1, read on the forward strand.
CGACGTCAACGTCCAGATCAGCCAGGTCGAGCAGTTCATCAACGACAAGGTCGACGCGATCGTGCTCCTGCCGTTCGACGGCGCGGCGCTCACCGAGGTCGCCAAGAAGGCGATGGACGCGGGCATCCCCGTGATCAACGTGGACCGTGAGTTCTCCAGCCCGTTCGCGGCCCGTGCCACCGTGCTCGGCGACAACTACGGCATGGGCGTGAGCGCCGGCACCTACATCTGCGAGCAGCTCGGCGACAAGCCCGACGCCGTCGTCGCCGAGATCGCCGGCATCGACTCGCTGCCGCTCACCCAGGACCGTAGCAAGGGGTTCAAGGACGCCCTGGCCGACTGCGGCCTCGACGTCGACGCCCGCGTCGCCGCGGACTTCACCGTCCAGGGCGGCGAGACGGCCACGTCGAACCTGCTCCAGGCGCAGCCGAAGATCGACGCGATCTGGAACCACGACGACGACCAGGGCGTCGGCGTCCTGGCCGCCATCGAGAACGCGGACCGCGACGAGTTCTTCATGGTCGGAGGTGCGGGCTCCCTCGACGTCATGGAGCACATCGAGGCCGGCGACTCCGTGCTCCAGGCCACCGTCGTCTACCCGTCCACGCAGGCCGCCGACGGCATCAAGCTGGCCCGGCTCGTGGTGCACGACAAGAGCATGGGCGACCTGGTCTCGGCCGGCGTGCCGCGCACCACGCAGCTGTACGCGCCCGTCGTCACCAAGGACAACGTCGAGCAGTACAAGTCGATCGGCTTCCGTTCCTGACCTGCCGGCACGTCACGATCCGCACCACGTAAGGAGGTCGCTCGATGAGCGAGCACGCCACGGCAGGGGGCACGCCCACGCTGGGAGTCGGGATGGTCGGGTACGCGTTCATGGGGGCCGCGCACTCGCACGCGTGGCGCACGGCGCCGCGGTTCTTCGACCTCCCGCTCGCTCCGCGGATGCGGGTCGTGGCGGGCCGCAGCGCCGACGGGGTGCGGGAGGCGGCGGACCGGCTCGGCTGGGACGACGCCGTCACGGACTGGCGCGAGCTGCTGGCGCGCGACGACGTCGACCTCGTCGACGTGTGCACGCCGGGCGACACGCACGCCGAGATCGCCGTCGCGGCGCTCGAGGCGGGCAAGCACGTGCTGTGCGAGAAGCCGCTCGCCAACTCGGTGGCGGAGGCGGAGGAGATGGTCCGGGCCGCCGAGGCGGCGGCCGAGCGCGGGGTGCGCGCGGCGGTGGGGTTCACCTACCGCCGCGTGCCCGCGATCCAGCTCGCGCGGCGTCTCGTCGCCGAGGGTCGGATCGGCGAGGTGCGGCACGTGCGCGCCCAGTACCTCCAGGACTGGCTGTCCGACCCGGAGGCGCCCCTGTCGTGGCGGCTCGACAAGGAGAAGGCCGGCTCGGGGGCGCTGGGCGACATCGGGGCGCACGTCGTCGACCTCGCCCAGTTCGTCACGGGGGAGCAGCTGGTCGGCGTGGCCGGGATGCTCGAGACGTTCGTCCGCGAGCGGCCGCTGCCGGCGTCGTTCTCCGGCCTGTCGGGGGAGGCGGGCGAGGGGACCGGCCCGGTGACGGTGGACGACGCGGCCGTGTTCTTCGGCCGGCTCGCGGGCGGGGGGCTCGCGAGCTTCGAGGCGACGCGCTTCGCCTGGGGCCGCAAGAACGCCATCCGGCTCGAGGTGAACGGCACCCGCGGCTCGCTCGCCTTCGACTTCGAGGACATGAACCTCCTGCACTTCTTCGACGCCTCGGACGACGCCGAGGTGGCGGGCTTCCGCCGCATCGTCGTCACCGAGCCCGTCCACCCGTACGGCGGGCACTGGTGGCCCCCGGGCCACGGCCTCGGGTACGAGCACGCGTTCACCCACCAGGTCGTCGACCTCGTCGGGGACCTCGCGGCCGGCCGCCAGCCGACCCCGTCGTTCGCCGACGGCCTCGCCGTGCAGCGGGTGCTCGACGCCGTCGAGCGCAGCTCCGCCGCCGAGGGCGGGTGGGTCCGCCTGGGGGAGGACGCCCCCGCCGCGGCGCCGGCGCCGTCCGGGCGGTAGCACCTCCCCGACCCGCTGAGACCGAGAGCTCGCTGAGATCGAGAGGAATCACGATGGCACGACCGATCACGCTGTTCACGGGCCAGTGGGCCGACCTGCCGCTGGAGGAGGTGGCGCGACTGGCGTCGGGCTGGGGCTACGACGGCCTCGAGCTCGCCTGCTGGGGTGACCACCTCGACCCGTGGCGGTGGGACGACGACGCGTACGTCCAGTCCCGGCTCGACCTGTTGGAGCGGCACGGGTTGAAGGTGTATGCGATCTCCAACCACCTCAAGGGCCAGGCCGTCTGCGACGACCCGATCGACGAGCGGCACCGCGACATCCTGCCGGACGTCGTGTGGGGCGACGGCGACCCGGAGGGCGTGCGCCAGCGGGCCGCCGAGGAGATGAAGCACACCGCGCGCCTGGCGCGGCGGCTCGGCGTCGACACCGTCGTCGGCTTCACCGGGTCGTCGATCTGGAAGTACGTGGCGATGTTCCCGCCGGCGTCGGAGGCCATGGTCGAGGCCGGGTACCAGGACTTCGCCGACCGCTGGAACCCGATCCTCGACGTCTTCGACGACGAGGGCGTGCGCTTCGCGCACGAGGTGCACCCCAGCGAGATCGCCTACGACTACTGGACCACGGTCCGCACCCTCGAGGCGATCGGGCACCGCGAGGCGTTCGGCCTCAACTGGGACCCGTCGCACATGGTGTGGCAGGACCTGGACCCGGTGAGCTTCCTGTGGGACTTCAAGGACCGCATCTACCACGTGGACTGCAAGGACACGAAGAAGCGGATGGGCAACGGCCGCAACGGGCGCCTGTCGTCGCACCTGCCGTGGGCGGACCCGCGGCGCGGGTGGGACTTCATCTCGACGGGGCACGGCGACGTGCCCTGGGAGGACGCGTTCCGGATGCTCAACACGATCGGCTACGCCGGGCCCATCTCGATCGAGTGGGAGGACGCCGGCATGGACCGGCTCGTCGGCGCGCCCGAGGCGCTGGAGCTGGTGCGGCGCCTCGCGTTCGACGCCCCCGAGGCAGCGTTCGACGCCGCGTTCTCGACGAGATGACCGTGCGCGACCGCTGACCCCGCACGACGCATGACCGCACAGACCGCATGCCGCACTGATCGAGGGAGATCACCATGAGCATCCGTTCCGAGGTCGACCGCAGGACGTTCCTCCGCCTCGCGGGCTCCACCGTCGCCGTGGGGGCGGCCGTGGTCGGCGGCGCCGCGCCGGCGCTCGCGGCCGGGACGCCGCCGCCCGGGCGACGCCTGGTGCCGCCCGGCAAGCTGGGCATCCAGCTGTACTCCATCCGCGACAAGGTGTCCTCGCTCGGGTTCCGCACGGTGTTCGAGCGGCTCTCCGCGCTGGGGTACGCCGAGGTGGAGTTCGCCGGCTACACGCAGGGCTCCGTCGGCGCCATCACGCCGGAGGAGATCCGGGTGCTGCTCGACGACAACGGCCTGGTCGCCGTCGGCTCGCACCGCGGGATCGGCGACTACAGCAGGAACCTGGAGGCCGAGCTCGACATCGCCCAGACCCTGGGCATGGCCCACGTCGGGACGGCGGACGCCCCCACGGGGAACCGGACCGTGGGCGGCTACCTCGCCGCCGCCGAGCAGTTCAACGGGTTCGGGGCGGCCGCGGCCGCGCGCGGCCTGAAGTTCTACCAGCACAACCACGACGGCGAGTTCGGGTTCGCCACCGACGACCCGTCGGTGCGGCTGTACGACGTCTTCCTCGAGAACACCGACCCGGCGGCGGTCTACCTCGAGATGGACGTGTACTGGGCGTTCGTGGGCCAGCACCGGTACCCGGGGTTCGACCCGGTCGACTACGTGCTCGCGCACCGGTCCCGCTACCCGATGTTCCACCTCAAGGACGGCAAGGCGAACCCGGCGTCGGGCGCGGGCTACGACATGGTCGAGTTCGGCGCGGGCGACATCGACTACCAGGCGTTCCTCGGCGCGCTCGGCGGCTCGGGCCGCCAGCACGGGATCTGGGAGCAGGACAACGCCGCCCAGGTCGCCGAGCCGCCGCACGCGCTCGACTCGCTCGGCAACGCGGGCCGCAGCGCGGACGCGCTCCTGGCGCTGCGCGCCAAGGGCTGACCCTCGCCTCGGTCGACCAACGGCCGACAGCACTGCGGGACGCCACCTCCGGGTGGCGTCCCGCACTGCTGTCCGGGCCGGTGGCCGCGCCTCGCTACCGCGCCGTGAGCGCGGCGTGCCCCTGGAGCTCCAGCACGAGGTCCTTGACCGCGGTGGCGGGCACCTGCCGGTCGTCCGCCGCCACGAGCGCGGCGACCGACGCGGGCACCGCGTCGTCCGAGCAGAGGATGAGCGGGGTGTCCGCCGAGGATGTCGGCAGCCGGCCGTGCGTGCCGCGCACGCAGGACGGGTCGAGGGGCACGGTGCTCATCGCGTACCGCAGCCCCAGCTTCTTCTTCACCAGGTTCAGCCCCGCCTTCGCCTTGGCGAGCGGGTCCGCCGGGTCGAAGAACAGCTCCGCGGGGTCGTAGCCCGGCTTGCGGTGGATGTCGACGCCCCGCGCGTACTCCGGGGCCCGCGCGTCGTCGAGCCAGAAGTAGTACGTGAACCAGGCCCCGGGCTCCGCGACGACGACGAGCTCGCCGGAGCGCTCGTGGTCGAGCCCGTACCGGGCCTGCGCCTGGCGGTCGAGCACCTCGTCGACGCCCGGGACGGAGCGCAGCAGGTCGGCGACCCGCGGGACGTCGGACTCGTCGGCGACGTACACGTGCGCGACCTGGTGGTCCGCGACGGCGAACGCGCGGGACGCCCACGGGTCGAGCTGCTCGCGCCCGTCCTGCACGTAGACCTGGAGCAGCCCCTCGCGGCGCAGCAGCCGGTTGAGGTGCACCGGCCGGTCCGCGCCCGCGATCCCGTACTCCGACACGACCACGACGGTCACGCCGTCGGCCTCCGCCTGGTCGAGGAGCGGGGTGAGGGCGACGTCGAGCTCGGCCGCCGCGGCGTCGGCCTGCGGCGAGTCGGGGCCGAACCGCTGCAGGTCGTAGTCGAGGTGCGGCACGTACGCCAGGGTGAGGTCGTCGGCGCGCTCGGAGAGCACGTGGCCCGTGGCGCCGATGATCCAGCGGCTCGAGTCGATCGATGCCGTCGGCCCCCAGTAGGTGAACAGCGGGAACTCGCCGAACCGGCCCACGAGCTCGTCGTGGAGCGCGGCCGGGCGCACGTACGCGTCGGGCGACTTGCGGCCGTCGGCGTGGTAGATCGGCCGGGGCGTGACGGTGACCTCGGTGGTCATCCCCATCGCGTACCACCAGCACACGTTCGCGGCGGAGTACTCGGGGTCGGCCGCGCGGCCGGCCTCCCAGAGCTTCTCCCCGGCCACCAGCCGGTTGTGCTGGCGCCACAGGTGGACGTCGCCGAGGCCGCGGAAGTACCACCCGTTGCCGACGGCCCCGTGCTGCGCCGGCATCAGGCCGGTGAGGAGGGTGGACTGGACGCTGCAGGTCACGGCCGGCAGCACCGTGGCGAGCTCGGAGGACCAGCCGCCGGCGGCCAGGCGGCGCAGGCGCGGCATGTGCGCCAGGGCGCGGGCGGTCAGCCCGACGACGTCGAGCAGCAGGACGGGCTTCATGCGACGCTCCTCGCGTTCAGGGGGGTGGTGCTCGGCTCGGCGGCCCCGCCGCCGAGGTGGTCGCGCGCCCAGCGCAGCTCGGCCGCGATGCCCGCGACCAGCTCGGCCGGGCCGTCGGGGCGGACGTCGGCGGGGAGCACCGACCACGTGTACGTCTCGACGTCCAGGTGCGCCCGGTCGCCGTGCGGCGCCGCCGCGACGGCGGCGACTGCCGCCCGGAGCACGTCGGTGGTGGCCGCCAGCGGGGCGGCGGGCGCGTGGTGCAGCGGCACGTGGAAGTGCACGCGCCACGGCCCGTGCGCCGGGAGCCGGCCGGCCAGGGCCTCCGGCAGGTCGTCGGCACCGGCGACCGCCCCGTCGGTCCCGCGCTCGCGGACCTGGTGCAGGTACCGGGTCTCGGCGAACCGCGCGACGGCCTCCCGCGCGCCGGGGTCGGCCGGGTCGTCGACGTGCAGCGCCGCGGACGCCTGGACCTTGACCACGCGCAGGCCCGCGTCCGTGATGCGCGCGACGGCGGCGGCCGGGTCCGCGAACGACACCGCGAGGTGGCACGTGTCGAGGCAGACCCCGACGAGCTCGGGGTCGATGCGGCGCTCGGCCGGCAGGTCGGTCGCGGTGCGGGCCGCGAGCCAGGCGACGACGTCGTCCACGGTGTCGAGGACGCAGCCGGGCTCGGGCTCGACGGCGACGCGGACCGTCCGGCCCGTGCGGTCCGCGAGGTCGCGCAGGCCGCGGGAGAGGGTGGCGAACGCGCGGGTGGCCTCGTCGTCGTCCGCGGGCGTCCACGGCGCGCGCCACGCCAGCGGCAGGGTGGAGATCGAGCCGTCGACGCCCTCGGGCAGGAGGTCGGCGAGCACCCGGGCGCACGCGAGCACGTAGTTGAGGCGCGCCCGCTCGGCCCAGGTGGGCGAGTAGACGGCGTGCTTGACCACCTCGTCGTGGAACCCCCCGTACGGGAAGGCGTTGAGCGTGTGGACCACGAGCCGGTGCTCGGCGAGCACGCGGCGCAGCCGGTCGCGGTCCTCGGGGGACCGGTCGAGCCGGTGCGCCAGCGCGGCGGGGAGCCAGAGGCCGACGCCGAGCGTCTCGAGCCCGGCGGCCTCGCGCACCGGCCCGGCGGTGCGCGCCAGCTGGTCGAGCACGCCGTCGAGGTCCTCGGCGGGGTGGACGTTGGTGCAGTAGGAGAGCAGCATCGCGCGCCCCTCAGACCCGTGCGCCGCGAAGGACGGAGGAGCCCTCGAACGTGGCGCCCGCGGCCTCGCCGGGGACGAAGCCGGGGACCGGGTCGAGCACGAGGTTCCCGGACTGCTCGTAGAACGCCACGGGATTGCGCCAGAGCACCTGGTCGACGTCGCCGTGCGTGTACCCGTCGGCCAGCATCGCGCGCCCGGTCCGTGCGGTCTTCAGCGGGTCCGAGCGGCCCCAGTCCGCGGCGGAGTTCACGATCATCCGCTCGGTGCCGTGCTCGCGCAGCAGGGCGACCATCCGGCCCTCGTCCATCTTCGTGTCCGGGTAGATCGAGAACCCGGCCCAGCAGCCGGCGTCGCGCACCATCGCGACGTTCGTCTCGTTGAGGTGGTCGACGAGCACCCGCTCGGGCGGCAGCCCGGACTCGCGCACCACGTCCAGCGTGCGGCGGGTGCCGGCGAGCTTGTCCCGGTGCGGGGTGTGCACGAGGACGGGGAGGTCCGCGTCGAGGGCGAGCTGCAGCTGGGCGGCGAACACCTCGTCCTCGGCGGGGGTCATGGAGTCGTACCCGACCTCGCCGACGGCGACGACGCCGTCCTTGAGCAGGTAGCGCGGGATCTCGTCGAGCACCGCCCGGCAGCGCGGGTCGTTCGCCTCCTTCGGGTTCAGCGCGATGGTCGCGTGGTGCCGGATGCCGAACTGCGCGGCCCGGAACCGTTCCCAGCCGAGGAGGGCGTCGAAGTAGTCGCAGAAGGACCCGACCGAGGTGCGCGGCTGGCCGAGCCAGAACGCCGGCTCGACGACGACGCGCACGCCGGCGGCGTACATGGCCTCGTAGTCGTCCGTGGTGCGGCTCGTCATGTGGATGTGGGGGTCGAGGATGCGCATGCTCACTCCTGGGTGGTGGTCGTGGGGATCAGCCGGTCGACGTCCGGGGGGACGATCCGGCCGGCGGCCCGCCGTTCCGCGGCGAAGTCGGTGGCCATGCGGGCGAGCTCGGGGTCCGCGCGGGACTCCAGGTCGGCGACGGCGTCGAGGCTCACGCCCATGAAGACGAGCTTGAGGACGGCGTGCCGCCAGGCGTGCTGGTCGAGGTACCGCGAGCCGAAGGTCCCGGTGGCGGCGGCGACGAGCGCCTGGTCGTTGGACCGCAGGGCGTCGGCGGCGAGCTCGACGCCGGTCGCGACGACGTCGTCCGCCGGCGCGCCACGCGCCGCGAGCGCGTCGAGGCCGCGCAGCACGCCGCGGCGCTCGGCCGCGTCCCCGCCGCGGTAGAGGGCGGCGAGCCGGTCGCCGAGCCCGTCGCCGGACGAGGCCGCGAGCGTGACGACGAGCTCGGCCCGGGCCTCGTCGTCGACGGTGCCGCGCACGACGCCGGTGGGGTCGGCGTCGGGGTGCAGCGGTGCTCGGCCCACCCGGCGGGGGACGAGCGCGAAGGCCCGCGTGACCGCGTCGGGGTCGCGCGCGACGTCCGCGTGGGCCTGCTCGAGCCACGCGGTCGCCGCGCTCGTGGGGGTGGGTGTCATGGTCGGACCTCCGTGGTCGTGGACGTCTCGCGCGTGGACGCCGTCCGCCACGCGTCGTGCAGCGCCGTCAGGCTCCGGCGGGCGAGGTCCGGTGCGTCGTGGGAGTGCCGGGGGAGCTCGACGGCGGCGACGCCGGAGTAGCCGAGGTCCGCCAGCGTGGCGAGCACCAGGGGCAGGTCGATCTCGCCCTCCCCGAAGGGGCGGTGCTCGTGGTGGGTGGAGGGCATGTCGTCCAGCTGCACGTTGGCCAGGTGCGGCGCGGCGGCGCGCAGGGCGCCGACGACCCCGTCGGGCTCGACCACGAGGCAGTGGCCGACGTCGACCGTGAGGCCCAGGTCGTCCCCGGCCGCACCGAGCTCGGCGCGCAGCCGCAGCGCGTCCGCGACCGTCTCGACGAGCATCCCGGGCTCGGGCTCCAGCGACATCCGCACCCCGCGCTCGCGGGCGTGCTCGAGCAGGCGGGGGAGGCGGTCGTGCAGCCGCGCCCACCCGTCGGAGGCGCGGTCCGCGGCGGGCAGGATCCCGGAGAAGAACGAGACGCAGCGGGCGTCCAGGGCGGCCGCCACGTCGACGGCCCGCTCCAGGTACCGCAGCCGCACGTCGGCGTCGGCGTCGACGAGGGTGGGGCGGTGCTTGACCCACGGGTCGAGCAGGTAGCGGGTGCCGGTCTCGACGACGACGGCGGCCCCGGCGCCGTCCCGCATGCGCGCGAGGCGCGCGGCGACGCGGGCCACCTGTGCGTCGGCGTCGTGCGCGAACGGGTCGAGGTGGGGGAACCCCAGGGTGAGCGCGACGGCGTCGTACCCGACCTCGTCCAGCACGTCGAGGGCCGCCGGCAGCGGGTGGTCGCCGAAGCCGTTGGTGCCGTACCCGAGGCGGAACCCGGGCCGCGCCGCCGGGTCGGCGGACGGGTCGGCGGACGAGCCGGGGGACGGCGTCGGCGCGGTCACGTGATGCTCACCCGGCCCCGCCGGCGCAGGAGCGCGGCGGCGGCCGCCGAGGCCCCCGCGAGCGCCACCGCCTCGACGCGCCCGCCCCGCAGCGCCCAGGCGGCCTGGAGGGGCACCATCGCCTGGATCCCCGCCCTCGTCGCCGACCGCGCCGCGCCGGCGGAGCGGTCCTGGGCGGCCCGGAGCTGGCCGGGGAGGCACGCGGCCGCGTACGCGGCCGCCGCCGCGACCGCGCCCCCGCGGGCCCACCCCCTGGCGGGTGCGGTCCCGGGGCGGGCGAGCGCCGCCGCGGCCGTCCCGGCGGCGACGACCGCGGTGGTGACGGCGGCGGACGTCCCGACCGCCGTCGTCGTGCCGTGCACCTCCCCGCGGGAGAGCACGGTGACGCCGAGGGTGTGCACCGCGAGCGCGGCCGCCGCGGGCAGGGCGGGCCGCACGCCGGTCGGCGCCGCGCCGAGCAGCACGTCGAGGCCGCGGCACGCGGCCATGACGAGCGGCCCCGACCGGCTGTCCTTCGCGACCAGGTCGTAGGTCAGGACGCAGGCGGCGAGGGGCACGGCGACGGTCAGCGCGGCCCGCCCGCCGCCGAGCGCGGCCAGGGTCACGCCGGCGCCGGTGAGGGCGGCGCCCGTCGCCAGGGCCTGCCCGGGGGTGACCCGGCCCGAGGGGATCGGCCGCTCCGGCCGCTCGACGGCGTCCAGGTCGCGGTCGGCGTAGTCGTTGAGCGCCATGCCGCCCAGGTACAGGCACGCCGACGCCACGGGCAGGAGCACCCGGCGGCGGGCGGGGCCGCGCCCGGGCGACGACGCCATGCCGGCGAGCGTGTCGCCGAGCACGGTCAGCGCCGCGGGGGCGCGGACGAGCTCCGCGGCGTCGCGGGGCGTCACCGGCGCGCCTGGTCCGCCGCGCGCACCGCCCACGCGGCGAGGTCGGCGGCCTGCGACGCGGCGTCGTGCACCGAGGACGCCCACGGGTCCTTGAAGAAGAACCCGAGCTCCGGGACGGGGCCGGCGACGCCGGCGGCGTGGGCGAGGGCGAGGAGCCGGGCGAGGTCGAGCACCATGGGGGCGGCCAGCATGGAGTCGTAGGCGCTCCACGTGGTCTGCAGGGTCAGGCGCGAACCGAGGAACCCCTCGACGTGCACGTGGTCCCACGCGACCTTCGTGTCGCCGAGGTCGGGCACGTTGTCGATGTGCAGGGGAGTGACGTCGCTGCCGGTGAGGTCGTGCAGGCCGCGGGTCTTCGTGGCGAGCTTGCTGCGCGCGGCCTCGGGGTCGGCCAGGGTCGCGCCGTCGCCGCCGCCGAGCAGGTTGGTGCCGGCCCACGACAGCACGCGCAGGCCCCGGGCGGTGAAGGCCGGCGCCAGGACGGTGCGCAGCCAGGTCTGCCCGGTCTTGCCGTCCTGCCCCGCGACGGGGAGCCCGGCCTCCGTGGCCAGCCGGGTGAGGGCCGGCAGGGACATCCCCGCCGACGGCGTGAACGCGGCGTACGGGGCGCCGGCGAGCACCGCCGCGTACGCGGAGACGGACGACGCCGGCAGCACGGCGCGGCCCGGGTCGGTCAGCGCGGTGCGCAGCGCGGCCAGGTCGTCGTGCTCGCGGGCCGGCGTGACCGGGGGCTCGGTCGCCGAGACGTCGACGACCACCACCCGCGCGAGGCCGTGGCGCTCGCGGAACCCGGTGATGTCGGCCGCGAGCCGGTCGGCGGCGTCCTGCTGGCTGCCGCGGTGCTCGGCCGGGTCGTAGCCGGTGCGGACGTCGGCGTCCGCGGCCTCGAGCGCGTGGTGGGTGGCGGCCAGGAGCCGCGGCGGGATCATGCCCGCCTCGACGAGGCCCTCGGCGCGCTTCGTCATCGTCGTGGGGGAGAGGTCGTGCCCGCCCACGACGAGGTCGCCGAACGCGGGCATCGGGACGTCCTCGAACCCGGCACCCGCGGTGACGCAGCCCGTCGCGGGGGCGTGCCCCTCGGAGAGCGCCGCCAGCCCGAGGGTGGCCGTCGTGGCGACCGAGCCGTGCGCGCCGACGAGCCAGAGGCCCGTACGTCCGGTCGGGTGGTGGTGGTCCGCTGTGGCGTGGTGCATCGTCGCTCCCCGAGGTCGGCGGTGCTCGGCGCCGAGCACCGCGTCGAGGGCCCCTCTGCCCCCGACGGCCGCCACGCTAGCGAGGCTTCTGACGGTCCGCAATCAAAAGATGGATCTCGTACCGTCGAATGGTGGGGTCCGGTCGACAGGTTCCGCCGTGGGCACCGTCGCCCGGCGTGCGTCGGGCGACGGCGGCCCGGGTCACGCCGAGGGGCGCGCTCCCGTGCCCGGCTCGCCCGTGGCACGCAGCATGACGACGTCGTCGTGCTGCACGCCCCCGACGTCGTACGTGCGCGTGCCCGCGACCTCGAAGCCGTGCTTGCGGTAGAACGCCTGGGCCCGCACGTTCTGGCCGTTGGTGCCGAGCCACAGCGGGGCGGCGACGCCGGCCGCGGACCCGAGCTCGGCGGCCGCGGCGGCGGCCCCGTCGAGCAGGTGCGCCGCGACGCCCCCGCCCAGCGCCTCGGGGTGCACGTAGATCTTGGACAGCTCCGCGTACGGGCCGGGGCCCGCGACGGCGCGGAGCACCGCGCGCTCCTCGGCACCGGCGGGGTCGCCGAACGCCACGAGCGCGTAGCCGAGCAGCGGGGGTACGTCGTCGGAGGTAACGCCACTCCTGCCGTCCGCCTCGTCGACCGCCACCAGGAGCGCGTGGCGGTCGGACACCGCCCACGCGCGGAAGTCGGCCGGCGCGAGGTGCGCGGCGACGTGCGCGGCCATGGTGGCGACCGGCGTCCCGGGCGGGCAGGCGAGCGGGAACGTGAGGGCGGCGAGCCACGCGACGTGGGCCGCCTCGGCGGCGCGGGCGGGGCGGACGAGGACGGACGCGGGGCGCGGGACGGCGGTCGGCGGGGTGGTCACGCGACGATTCTCGCGCGCCCGGAGGGCGTGTGCGCCGCGTCACCGCGGACGGAGTTGGCCGGGTGCCGTGGAGCGTGTAATGTTCTACGACGACAGCCCGACAGGGAGACGGACACCGAAGAGCATGACCGGGACACCGGGCAGCTCGGGTGGCCGACCGGGGTTGGAACTCACTACGAGAACGGGTTAGCATTCGTGCGCCCCGGACATCGTTCGTGGGGCTTGCCGATGAAAGTCGGACGGTCCGAAACCTGGAAAACAGGCGGTTGGAACGGCCGGAAAGAATCTGGTAAGTTTGAGGGGTTGCCCCGGCGGGGTCGGAATCGAAGGGTTCTGGTCTTGTGGGTGTGCGTCGGTTGTTTGAGAACTCAACAGTGTG
>NZ_JBHVHP010000005.1:0-5705 GCF_042799955.1 Isoptericola sp. NPDC057653
TCAATATATAGAACTGAACGATCCATTACACTCACCATCATTTTAGCTTCTCTTTCCGAAATAACTCCGTCCTCTAACAGTCTGAGAATAATGTCATCAGAGGCTGCCTGGGACAAGTGGGTATGAATCTGCGAAATAATATTATTGATGAGGACGACTTCGTTATTCATTTTAATTTTGATAATACGAATATAACCGCCGCCTCCCCGTTTACTTTCAACAATATATCCTCTTTCACTTGTAAATCTGGTGTTGATGACATAATTTATTTGGGAAGGAACACATTGAAATTTATCAGCGATTTCACTGCGTTTGATCTCTAAAATTTCTTTGCCATTTTGATCTAATACTTGTTTCAAGTACTGTTCAATGATGTCAGAAATATTATGTCCCACTCAACCCCCTCCTTTATTGACTTTGACTATATTTGACTTTAATCTTACTATAAGGTGTTTCGCAAAATTTTTCAACTGTATCGCTCTATCTCTATTATTTCCACTTTGCACAAGCATAAAACCTGCTTTTGCAAAAAGGCATATCGTTACGTTTCTCATATTATATAACGTATGCAAAAAAACACAAAAAAGGCAGCTCATGATGAGCTGCCTTTACCGTAATGATAGCTTGGCGGCGTCCTACTCTCACAGGGGGAAACCCCCGACTACCATCGGCGCTGAAGAGCTTAACTTCCGTGTTCGGTATGGGAACGGGTGTGACCTCTTCGCTATCGCCACCAAACCATTGAGAGTGTTCTCTCAAAACTAGATAACAGTAAGCATACATTCAAATTGGTTAAGTCCTCGATCGATTAGTATCTGTCAGCTCCATGTGTCGCCACACTTCCACCTCAGACCTATCAACCTGATCATCTTTCAGGGATCTTACTTCCTTGCGGAATGGGAAATCTCATCTTGAGGGGGGCTTCATGCTTAGATGCTTTCAGCACTTATCCCGTCCGCACATAGCTACCCAGCGATGCCCTTGGCAGAACAACTGGTACACCAGCGGTGCGTCCATCCCGGTCCTCTCGTACTAAGGACAGCTCCTCTCAAATTTCCTGCGCCCGCGACGGATAGGGACCGAACTGTCTCACGACGTTCTGAACCCAGCTCGCGTACCGCTTTAATGGGCGAACAGCCCAACCCTTGGGACCGACTACAGCCCCAGGATGCGATGAGCCGACATCGAGGTGCCAAACCTCCCCGTCGATGTGGACTCTTGGGGGAGATAAGCCTGTTATCCCCGGGGTAGCTTTTATCCGTTGAGCGATGGCCCTTCCATGCGGAACCACCGGATCACTAAGCCCGACTTTCGTCCCTGCTCGACTTGTAGGTCTCGCAGTCAAGCTCCCTTGTGCCTTTACACTCTGCGAATGATTTCCAACCATTCTGAGGGAACCTTTGGGCGCCTCCGTTACCTTTTAGGAGGCGACCGCCCCAGTCAAACTGCCCACCTGACACTGTCTCCCCGCCCGATAAGGGCGGCGGGTTAGAAGGTCAATACAGCCAGGGTAGTATCCCACCGATGCCTCCACCGAAGCTGGCGCTCCGGTTTCCAAGGCTCCTACCTATCCTGTACAAGCTGTACCAACATTCAATATCAGGCTGCAGTAAAGCTCCACGGGGTCTTTCCGTCCTGTCGCGGGTAACCTGCATCTTCACAGGTACTATAATTTCACCGAGTCTCTCGTTGAGACAGTGCCCAGATCGTTGCGCCTTTCGTGCGGGTCGGAACTTACCCGACAAGGAATTTCGCTACCTTAGGACCGTTATAGTTACGGCCGCCGTTTACTGGGGCTTCAATTCGCACCTTCGCTTACGCTAAGCGCTCCTCTTAACCTTCCAGCACCGGGCAGGCGTCAGCCCCTATACTTCGCCTTACGGCTTCGCAGAGACCTGTGTTTTTGCTAAACAGTCGCCTGGGCCTATTCACTGCGGCTCTCTCGGGCTTGCACCCTAACAGAGCACCCCTTCTCCCGAAGTTACGGGGTCATTTTGCCGAGTTCCTTAACGAGAGTTCTCTCGATCACCTTAGGATTCTCTCCTCGCCTACCTGTGTCGGTTTGCGGTACGGGCACCTCTCACCTCGCTAGAGGCTTTTCTTGGCAGTGTGGAATCAGGAACTTCGCTACTATAATTCGCTCGCCATCACAGCTCAGCCTTCACGGGAAACGGATTTGCCTATTTCCCAGCCTAACTGCTTGGACGCGGATATCCAATACCGCGCTTACCCTATCCTCCTGCGTCCCCCCATTGCTCAAATGGTGAGGAGGTGGTACAGGAATATCAACCTGTTATCCATCGCCTACGCCTTTCGGCCTCGGCTTAGGTCCCGACTAACCCTGAGCGGACGAGCCTTCCTCAGGAAACCTTAGGCATTCGGTGGAGGGGATTCTCACCCCTCTTTCGCTACTCATACCGGCATTCTCACTTCTAAGCGCTCCACAAGTCCTTCCGGTCTTGCTTCACAGCCCTTAGAACGCTCTCCTACCACTGTTCGAAGAACAGTCCGCAGCTTCGGTGATACGTTTAGCCCCGGTACATTTTCGGCGCAGAGTCACTCGACCAGTGAGCTATTACGCACTCTTTAAATGGTGGCTGCTTCTAAGCCAACATCCTGGTTGTCTAAGCAACTCCACATCCTTTTCCACTTAACGTATACTTTGGGACCTTAGCTGGCGGTCTGGGCTGTTTCCCTTTCGACTACGGATCTTATCACTCGCAGTCTGACTCCCAAGGATAAGTCATCGGCATTCGGAGTTTGACTGAATTCGGTAACCCGGTAGGGGCCCCTAGTCCAATCAGTGCTCTACCTCCGAGACTCTTACCTTGAGGCTAGCCCTAAAGCTATTTCGGAGAGAACCAGCTATCTCCAGGTTCGATTGGCATTTCACCCCTACCCACACCTCATCCCCGCACTTTTCAACGTGCGTGGGTTCGGGCCTCCATTCAGTGTTACCTGAACTTCACCCTGGACATGGGTAGATCACCTGGTTTCGGGTCTACGACCACGTACTCAATTCGCCCTATTCAGACTCGCTTTCGCTGCGGCTCCGCATCTTCTGCTTAACCTTGCACGGGATCGTAACTCGCCGGTTCATTCTACAAAAGGCACGCCATCACCCGTTAACGGGCTCTGACTACTTGTAGGCACACGGTTTCAGGATCTCTTTCACTCCCCTTCCGGGGTGCTTTTCACCTTTCCCTCACGGTACTGGTTCACTATCGGTCACTAGGGAGTATTTAGCCTTGGGAGATGGTCCTCCCGGATTCCGACGGAATTTCACGTGTTCCGCCGTACTCAGGATCCACTCAGGAGAGAACGAAGTTTTGACTACAGGGCTGTTACCTCCTATGGCGGGCCTTTCCAGACCTCTTCATCTACCTCGTTCCTTTGTAACTCCGTACAGAGTGTCCTACAACCCCAAGAGGCAAGCCTCTTGGTTTGGGCTGGTCCCGTTTCGCTCGCCGCTACTCAGGGAATCGCATTTGCTTTCTCTTCCTCCGGGTACTTAGATGTTTCAGTTCCCCGGGTCTGCCTTCTCATATCCTATGTATTCAGATATGGATACCACTCCATTACGAGTGGTGGGTTTCCCCATTCGGAAATCTCCGGATCAAAGCTTGCTTACAGCTCCCCGAAGCATATCGGTGTTCGTCCCGTCCTTCATCGGCTCCTAGTGCCAAGGCATCCACCGTGCGCCCTTTCTAACTTAACCGTTAAAAAGAATCACTACGTGATATCTTGCATTACTAATTGAATGTGAATTACTTCTGTTATCTAGTTTTCAAAGAACAACATCTCGAAGAATCGAATGATCCTTCAAAACTAAACAAGACAGGGAACGTTCTGTTTATAAGACCCAAGGTCTTATATTCCGTTAAAATCCTTAGAAAGGAGGTGATCCAGCCGCACCTTCCGATACGGCTACCTTGTTACGACTTCACCCCAATCATCTGTCCCACCTTCGGCGGCTGGCTCCTAAAAGGTTACCTCACCGACTTCGGGTGTTACAAACTCTCGTGGTGTGACGGGCGGTGTGTACAAGGCCCGGGAACGTATTCACCGCGGCATGCTGATCCGCGATTACTAGCGATTCCAGCTTCACGCAGTCGAGTTGCAGACTGCGATCCGAACTGAGAACAGATTTGTGGGATTGGCTTAACCTCGCGGTTTCGCTGCCCTTTGTTCTGTCCATTGTAGCACGTGTGTAGCCCAGGTCATAAGGGGCATGATGATTTGACGTCATCCCCACCTTCCTCCGGTTTGTCACCGGCAGTCACCTTAGAGTGCCCAACTGAATGCTGGCAACTAAGATCAAGGGTTGCGCTCGTTGCGGGACTTAACCCAACATCTCACGACACGAGCTGACGACAACCATGCACCACCTGTCACTCTGCCCCCGAAGGGGACGTCCTATCTCTAGGATTGTCAGAGGATGTCAAGACCTGGTAAGGTTCTTCGCGTTGCTTCGAATTAAACCACATGCTCCACCGCTTGTGCGGGCCCCCGTCAATTCCTTTGAGTTTCAGTCTTGCGACCGTACTCCCCAGGCGGAGTGCTTAATGCGTTAGCTGCAGCACTAAGGGGCGGAAACCCCCTAACACTTAGCACTCATCGTTTACGGCGTGGACTACCAGGGTATCTAATCCTGTTCGCTCCCCACGCTTTCGCTCCTCAGCGTCAGTTACAGACCAGAGAGTCGCCTTCGCCACTGGTGTTCCTCCACATCTCTACGCATTTCACCGCTACACGTGGAATTCCACTCTCCTCTTCTGCACTCAAGTTCCCCAGTTTCCAATGACCCTCCCCGGTTGAGCCGGGGGCTTTCACATCAGACTTAAGAAACCGCCTGCGAGCCCTTTACGCCCAATAATTCCGGACAACGCTTGCCACCTACGTATTACCGCGGCTGCTGGCACGTAGTTAGCCGTGGCTTTCTGGTTAGGTACCGTCAAGGTGCCGCCCTATTTGAACGGCACTTGTTCTTCCCTAACAACAGAGCTTTACGATCCGAAAACCTTCATCACTCACGCGGCGTTGCTCCGTCAGACTTTCGTCCATTGCGGAAGATTCCCTACTGCTGCCTCCCGTAGGAGTCTGGGCCGTGTCTCAGTCCCAGTGTGGCCGATCACCCTCTCAGGTCGGCTACGCATCGTTGCCTTGGTGAGCCGTTACCTCACCAACTAGCTAATGCGCCGCGGGTCCATCTGTAAGTGGTAGCCGAAGCCACCTTTTATGTCTGAACCATGCGGTTCAAACAAGCATCCGGTATTAGCCCCGGTTTCCCGGAGTTATCCCAGTCTTACAGGCAGGTTACCCACGTGTTACTCACCCGTCCGCCGCTAACATCAGGGAGCAAGCTCCCATCTGTCCGCTCGACTTGCATGTATTAGGCACGCCGCCAGCGTTCGTCCTGAGCCAGGATCAAACTCTCCGATAAAGTAGTTTGACTGACTACGCACATCGCTGTGCGATTTATTTAAAACTTTGAATTAACAGGTACGTTTTGTCTTGTTTAGTTTTCAAAGATCATTACCGCTTGTTGAAGCAACTTTATTATCTTACCACTCAGCTTCTTTTATGTCAACAACTTTTTTTAAGTTGTTTCCGAAGCTTTTTGTTGTTGTCTGCTGTTCATCAGCGACGTTTAATAATATACCATGCATTCTTTAAATTTAGCAAGTGTTGTTTTCATTGTTTTT
>NZ_JBHVHP010000006.1:0-2095 GCF_042799955.1 Isoptericola sp. NPDC057653
TTGAGGGGTTGCCCCGGCGGGGTCGGAATCGAAGGGTTCTGGTCTTGTGGGTGTGCGTCGGTTGTTTGAGAACTCAACAGTGTGTTTGATAGTCAATGCCAATTATTTGGAATCTTTGATGGTTCCTATGGATCGGACTGAGCAGTTCAGCTTGGTCTGGCCAGTATCGAATGGACACTGACATCTCCTCGTGGGGTGTGTGGTGTTGTTTCTCTTTTACGGAGAGTTTGATCCTGGCTCAGGACGAACGCTGGCGGCGTGCTTAACACATGCAAGTCGAACGGTGAAGCCCAGCTTGCTGGGTGGATCAGTGGCGAACGGGTGAGTAACACGTGAGCAACCTGCCCTCCACTTCGGGATAAGCCTTGGAAACGGGGTCTAATACCGGATATGAGCCTGCATCGCATGGTGTGGGTTGGAAAGTTTTTCGGTGGGGGATGGGCTCGCGGCCTATCAGCTTGTTGGTGGGGTGATGGCCTACCAAGGCGTCGACGGGTAGCCGGCCTGAGAGGGCGACCGGCCACACTGGGACTGAGACACGGCCCAGACTCCTACGGGAGGCAGCAGTGGGGAATATTGCACAATGGGCGAAAGCCTGATGCAGCGACGCCGCGTGAGGGATGACGGCCTTCGGGTTGTAAACCTCTTTCAGCAGGGAAGAAGCGCAAGTGACGGTACCTGCAGAAGAAGCGCCGGCTAACTACGTGCCAGCAGCCGCGGTAATACGTAGGGCGCAAGCGTTGTCCGGAATTATTGGGCGTAAAGAGCTCGTAGGCGGTCTGTCGCGTCTGGTGTGAAATCCCGAGGCTCAACCTCGGGCTTGCATCGGGTACGGGCAGACTAGAGTGCGGTAGGGGAGACTGGAATTCCTGGTGTAGCGGTGGAATGCGCAGATATCAGGAGGAACACCGATGGCGAAGGCAGGTCTCTGGGCCGCAACTGACGCTGAGGAGCGAAAGCATGGGGAGCGAACAGGATTAGATACCCTGGTAGTCCATGCCGTAAACGTTGGGCACTAGGTGTGGGGCTCATTCCACGAGTTCCGTGCCGCAGCTAACGCATTAAGTGCCCCGCCTGGGGAGTACGGCCGCAAGGCTAAAACTCAAAGGAATTGACGGGGGCCCGCACAAGCGGCGGAGCATGCGGATTAATTCGATGCAACGCGAAGAACCTTACCAAGGCTTGACATGCACCGGAAACACCCAGAGATGGGTGCCCCGCAAGGTCGGTGCACAGGTGGTGCATGGTTGTCGTCAGCTCGTGTCGTGAGATGTTGGGTTAAGTCCCGCAACGAGCGCAACCCTCGTCCTATGTTGCCAGCGGGTTATGCCGGGGACTCATGGGAGACTGCCGGGGTCAACTCGGAGGAAGGTGGGGATGACGTCAAATCATCATGCCCCTTATGTCTTGGGCTTCACGCATGCTACAATGGCCGGTACAGAGGGCTGCGATACCGTAAGGTGGAGCGAATCCCAAAAAGCCGGTCTCAGTTCGGATTGGGGTCTGCAACTCGACCCCATGAAGTCGGAGTCGCTAGTAATCGCAGATCAGCAACGCTGCGGTGAATACGTTCCCGGGCCTTGTACACACCGCCCGTCAAGTCACGAAAGTTGGTAACACCCGAAGCTCATGGCCCAACCGGTTCGCCGGGGGGAGTGGTCGAAGGTGGGACTGGCGATTGGGACTAAGTCGTAACAAGGTAGCCGTACCGGAAGGTGCGGCTGGATCACCTCCTTTCTAAGGAGCATCTGATACCCCCGTGAAGCGTCACGGCCTGGCCGCAGGGTTTCCTGTGGTGGGTGTGTGGTGTGGGGGTCAGGCAGACCATCTGAGGCGCCGACAGTGCGCCTGGTGGTTGCTCACGGGTGGAACATTGACTAGAAGGACTGGTCGGGCTGTTGCCGGCTGGTGAGTACACATCGTGTTCGGAGCGTGTCTTCGGGCTGGGTCTTCGGGCCGGGTGGCGGAAAGCTGGTGGTGAGGGTCGGGTTGGTTCGCAAGCACACTGTTGGGTCCTGAGGCAATCGGCGTCCCGGGTTCTGCTGTGCTGGTCTTGTGTGTTGTGGCCCTGAGGGTTGCGGCGCGTGGGGTCGGC
>NZ_JBHVHP010000006.1:2193-5601 GCF_042799955.1 Isoptericola sp. NPDC057653
CTCGGTCGGTGACTGGTTTCGGCTGGTGTGGGTGTGGGTGGGTGTCGGGGTAGGCGTGCCGTGGGGTCTGCGGGTTCGTCCGTTGCTTGAGAACTGCATAGTGGACGCGAGCATCCCAGATGTTCAGTACTGGTTTGGTCGGCGGTCGGCTCCTTTGGGGGTTGGTTGTTGATCGGACTGGTTTTCTGATCTCTGTGAAATATTGTAGTGTGTCGAAGTTTTTAAGGGCACAGGGTGGATGCCTTGGCACTAGGAGCCGAAGAAGGACGTTGTAGCCTGCGATAAGCCTCGGGGAGTTGGCAAACGAGCTGTGATCCGAGGATGTCCGAATGGGGGAACCCGGCTGGGGTCATGCCCAGTCACCTGCATCTGAATACATAGGGTGTAGGGGGGAACGTCGGGAAGTGAAACATCTCAGTACCGACAGGAAGAGATATTCCGTGAGTAGTGGCGAGCGAAAGCGGATGAGGCCAAACCGTGTGTGTGTCAAGCTGTCAGGCGTTGCACATGCGGGGTTGTGGGACCTTCTGACCAGATCTGACAGTCTGGTAGCCAGTAAGAAAGCCGTGTCATAGTCGAACCGCATTGAAAGGCGGACCGTAGTGGGTGTGAGTCCCGTAGACGAAATGGTGCGGCCTGGTTGAGGGGATCCCAAGTAGCACGGGGCCCGAGAAATCTCGTGTGAATCTGGCAAGACCACTTGCTAAGCCTAAATACTACCTAGTGACCGATAGCGGACAAGTACCGTGAGGGAAAGGTGAAAAGTACCCCGGGAGGGGAGTGAAATAGTACCTGAAACCGTGTGCCTACAATCCGTCGGAGCCTCCCTAGCAGGGGTGACGGCGTGCCTTTTGAAGAATGAGCCTGCGAGTTAGTGCTCGGTGGCGAGGTTAACCCGTGTGGGGAAGCCGTAGCGAAAGCGAGTCCGAATAGGGCGATACAGTCGCCGGGTCTAGACCCGAAGCGAAGTGATCTAGCCATGGGCAGGTTGAAGCGCCGGTAAGACGGCGTGGAGGACCGAACCCACTTAGGTTGAAAACTGAGGGGATGACCTGTGGTTAGGGGTGAAAGGCCAATCAAACTTCGTGATAGCTGGTTCTCCCCGAAATGCATTTAGGTGCAGCGTCACGTGTTTCTTGCCGGAGGTAGAGCTACTGGATGGCTAATGGGCCCTACCAGGTTACTGACGTCAGCCAAACTCCGAATGCCGGTAAGACATAGCGTGGCAGTGAGACTGCGGGGGATAAGCTTCGTAGTCGAGAGGGAAACAGCCCAGATCATCGGCTAAGGCCCCTAAGCGTGTGCTCAGTGGGAAAGGATGTGGAGTTGCACAGACAACCAGGAGGTTGGCTTAGAAGCAGCCACCCTTGAAAGAGTGCGTAATAGCTCACTGGTCAAGTGATTCCGCGCCGACAATGTAGCGGGGCTCAAGTACACCGCCGAAGCCGTGGCACTCACACGTTAGCCCAGCACCGACTTGATCGGTGTTCAGGTGTGTGGGTGGGTAGGGGAGCGTCGTGTGGGCAGTGAAGCTGCAGGGTGACCTAGTGGTGGAGCCCACACGAGTGAGAATGCAGGCATGAGTAGCGAATGACGGGTGAGAAACCCGTCCGCCGAATGACCAAGGGTTCCAGGGCCAGGTTAATCCGCCCTGGGTAAGTCGGGACCTAAGGCGAGGCCGACAGGCGTAGTCGATGGACAAGGAGTTGATATTCTCCTACCGGCGAAGAACCGCCCATACCGAGCCCGGTGATGCTAACCGCCCCAATGGCGACATCGTGACCTTCGGGTCACACCGTCGCCGGCGGCGTGGGACCCGAACCGGTAGTAGGTAAGCGTGTTAACAGGGGTGACGCAGGAAGGTAGCCCGGCGTGGCGATGGTAGTCCACGTCCAAGGTTGTAGCCCGCTTCGTAGGCAAATCCGCGAAGCACATAGGGTGAGAACTGATAGTGACCGCGTATGCGGGAAACGGGTGATCCTCTGCTGCCAAGAAAAGCCTCGACGCGAGGTTCTAGCCGCCCGTACCCCAAACCGACTCAGGTGGTCAGGTAGAGAATACTAAGGCGATCGAGCGAATCGTGGTTAAGGAACTCGGCAAAATGCCCCCGTAACTTCGGGAGAAGGGGGGCCTGATCCGTGAACACCCTAGCGGTGGGAAGCGGTGAGGGCCGCAGAGACCAGGGAGAAGCGACTGTTTACTAAAAACACAGGTCCGTGCGAAGTCGCAAGACGATGTATACGGACTGACGCCTGCCCGGTGCTGGAAGGTTAAGAGGACGGGTCAACTTCGGTGAAGCCCAGAATTTAAGCCCCAGTAAACGGCGGTGGTAACTATAACCATCCTAAGGTAGCGAAATTCCTTGTCGGGTAAGTTCCGACCTGCACGAATGGCGTAACGACTTCTCCGCTGTCTCAACCGCGAGCTCGGCGAAATTGCACTACGAGTAAAGATGCTCGTTACGCGCAGCAGGACGGAAAGACCCCGGGACCTTTACTATAGCTTGGTATTGGTGTTCGGTGTGGCTTGTGTAGGATAGGTGGGAGACTGTGAGACCCGGCCGCCAGGTCGGGAGGAGTCATCGTTGAAATACCACTCTGGCCATATCGACCATCTAACCTCGGTCCGTAATCCGGATCAGGGACAGTGCCTGGTGGGTAGTTTAACTGGGGCGGTTGCCTCCCAAAATGTAACGGAGGCGCTCAAAGGTTCCCTCAGCCTGGTTGGCAATCAGGTGTCGAGTGCAAGTGCACAAGGGAGCTTGACTGTGAGACCGACAGGTCGAGCAGGGACGAAAGTCGGAACTAGTGATCCGGCGGTGGCTTGTGGAAGCGCCGTCGCTCAACGGATAAAAGGTACCCCGGGGATAACAGGCTGATCTTGCCCAAGAGTCCATATCGACGGCATGGTTTGGCACCTCGATGTCGGCTCGTCGCATCCTGGGGCTGGAGTAGGTCCCAAGGGTTGGGCTGTTCGCCCATTAAAGCGGTACGCGAGCTGGGTTTAGAACGTCGTGAGACAGTTCGGTCCCTATCCGCTGCGCGCGCAGGAAACTTGAGAAGGGCTGTCCCTAGTACGAGAGGACCGGGACGGACGAACCTCTGGTGTGCCAGTTGTTCCGCCAGGAGCACGGCTGGTTAGCTACGTTCGGAAGGGATAACCGCTGAAAGCATCTAAGCGGGAAGCCTGCTTCAAGATGAGGTTTCCATCCCCCTCGGGGGTGAAGGCACCCAGCTAGACCACTGGGTAGATAGGCCGGATGTGGAAGACAGGACGAAAGACTGTCGGAGCTGACCGGTACTAATAAGCCAACAACTTCACACACACCCAACACTGTTGGCAATAACATGCTTGCGTCCACTATGCGGTTCCCGAGAAACGGGCACCACCCCCACCCCCCACACACAC
>NZ_JBHVHP010000007.1:0-4403 GCF_042799955.1 Isoptericola sp. NPDC057653
GACCTGTTCCGTGATCAGCTCTTCGGCCTCGATCACACCGGCCTGGTCGTCTCGACCGGTGTCGGCGGTCTGCCCTACGCTGTCCATGGACGTTCTCCGTTCGTGCTGTCAGAGGCGGGGCGGAGACCAAGGGGCCCGAAGCGTCACCAGCGCTTTCGGGCCCCCTTTGCGTCTCTCGTGCGATCCTGTCCTCAGTGGCCGACCGGCGTGATACGAACACGCCGGGCGGTCACTTCGCGTTCTGCTGGCCCATCAGGCTCTTGATGACGAGCCAGCCGATGGCCGCCGAGATGGCTGCGATCCCGACCGCCACCGCGACGACGGCGACGGCCAGGAGGAGGGCGACGACCAGGACCCCGGCCCCGGCCCCGGCGATGAGCTGTCCGGAGTGCTGACGGAGCCAGGAGGGCGCGGGGGCAGCCTGCTGGACCACGACGTAGGCCGGGGGCTGCTGGAGGCTCTGAGGGGCGCTGAGGGCCTGTCCGGGGCCGATGTGGATCGGGGTCGGGGTGTAGACGGGCGGGGGCTCGTACGCGGTCATGACGCCTTCCTCCTACGGGTCGTCTTCGGGGCTTCCTTCTGGAGCGGCACGGTTGTGCCGGCCGAATCGGCGGAGACGTCTCGGACGGTGGGGGCAGCCGCGGGAATGACGTCGGCGCGGTAGCCGATGGACGCGGCGACGAGCTGGAGCATGGCGGCCTCGTCGATGTCGCCCACCCGGACGCGGTCGTAGCGGCCGGAGAGTCCGGGCACCCCGGTGACGACGCAGACCCCGGCGAAGCGTTCCTTGTCGATCAGGGTCGTGGGCTGGTTCTCCTCGTCCTTGCGGATGCCGTTGCCCAGCGCGGCCTCTGCCCCGTCGATGGTGAAGGTGGCGAAGCAGACGCCGACTTCGAGGTTGTCGCGGACGGCGGTCGGGATCGCGTCCGAGGTCTGCTTCTGGGTGCCGACGACGGGGATCACGCCGAGGCCGCGACCTTCCTTGGCGACCGTCCGCATGAGCCGCTGGTTGGCCTCGATGAGTTCCTTGTCCTTGCCCTTGAGCCCGGCCGCGTCGATGTAGTTGTGGCACTCGTCCATGAGCACCAGGACCAGCGGGATCGTGACGGTCGGTCCGGCCTTCCAGAACTTGTGCGTCCCTCGTTCGGCCACGAGCTGTGAGGGCCGGTCCTTGATCAGCCGGACGAGTTCGGTCAGGCGCTGATGGGCGGTCTCGGGGTTGTCCCCGACGATGAACATGGCCCGCTGGCCGACCTCTCCCCAGTCGCCGTATCGGGGGTCGCTGGTCTTGCCGTCGAACACGGCGAACTGGACCTCGGGCCGCCGAGCGAGGGAGGCGAACCAGCCGAGCATGAGCATGGTTTTGCCGTAGCCCGGCATGCCGGCCACCTTGATGCCGGACAGCTCTCGGAGCGGGATGACGAGGTCGCGGGCCCAGGGGTTGCGGCCGAGCGGGAGCACCCAGTCGTCCCCGGCCGGGAAGGCGTACGGGAAGTGCTCGTCCAGCGGGTTGCCGACGAGGCCGCGAAGCTCGACCACACCGGGGGCGACGCGCTGGACCTCGACCGTCTGGCAGCCCCAGGAGTCGGCCAGCCACCCGGCTGCCTTCTCGTACTCCTCGATGCCGACCTTCGGGATCGTGGCGGCGCGGACCCGGATGCCCCAGGGCTCGGGGTAGACCCGGATCTTCGGGACGACGGTGATCGGCTTGACCGGCTTGCCGTCCATGCCCTTGCGGCCCTTGGTGTTCTCGTCCACGCGGGCGAGGCCGAGGTTGGGGGCGAGGCGCTTCCACCGGAGCGAGATCCGCCAGGCGTGCCGCATCCGGCGCCGCTGGAGCGGGGTTGCGCGGAGGTAGCGGTAGGTGGTGATCAGGAGCCGAGCGGCCCCCCAGCCGACCAGGGCCACGAGGGCAACCAGGGCGATCAGGGGGGCCGCGTTCAGCCCGTCCAAGACGGAGGAGGTCACGGTCAGCCCTCCGACTTCCGGCCGG
The DNA here is from genome assembly GCF_042799955.1 of Isoptericola sp. NPDC057653. NCBI lineage: Bacteria > Bacillati > Actinomycetota > Actinomycetes > Micrococcales > Promicromonosporaceae > Isoptericola > Isoptericola sp. NPDC057653. The sequence continues at coordinate 1,994 of NZ_JBHVHP010000007.1, forward strand.
ACGGGACGGCGGAGATGGCGCGGACCTCGTCGGCCTGGTACCAGGCCGTGCCGCCCACGATCCGCTCGTTGCCGTTCTTGTCGGTCCGCTTCTCGGCGGGGCTGACGCCCACACGGAAGCCGACGAGCTCGACGGGGGTCGGGCCGCCGAGGGTCTGGGCGGGGTCCTGGTGGGACGCGATGCCGATCTTGAGGATCTCGTTCTCGACGCGGCCGAACTGCTGGAAGGTGGCGACGACCTGGACCTCCCACTTCGGGATGCCGTCCTTGGTCGTGTCCTGCTTGTCGTTGTTGCCGAAGACGGTCTTCGGGGAGCTGCTGAGGAACATCAGCATGTTGAAGCTCTTGGCCTGGTCAACGAAGAAGATCGCGGGCATGGGGGCCTCTTTCTGACGTGTCGTCATGTGACGAGTGGGTGACTACGTGCTGTGCTGTGCTCTACCCTGAACCCAGTCAACGGGGATTGTCAACTGGTTTGTGGATTGCATGGAGGAGTTCCCTATGTCGGCCGTACCGAAGAAGACTGCTGATCAGGCCAAACGGCAGCTCGAACGTCTCCGGGACCTGGCGGTGTACGGGCTGACGGCGGATCAGGCGAACCGGCCGGACGCGGCGGAGTGGTACCGGACGATCCTCCGTGCTGCCTCTGACATCCGGGAGGAGAGTCGATCACTGGAACGAACCCTGTCGGATGAGGCCCTGGAATCCAAGTGCCTTTCTCCGACTGAGGTTTCGCGGGCGGCGAAGGTCTCGACTGCGGCCCTGTACAAGCGGAGGAAACAGGATGGCTGATGAAAGTCAATTAGGCCCCCGTCCGAATTGGGCGGGGGCCTTTTTGGTGGGACCGGGCCTGAGAAAGTCTTTACCGAAAGCTGATCAGCGGGGCCCCTCCGGGATCAAGAAAAGGGGCCGAGTGCCCACTTACGCGGTGAGGGCTTTCCAGCCCTCTCCATTGGTACAAGTGTAATGGCCCCTTTTCATGATCCCGCCCCGCAGATCACCTTTCGGCAAACACTTTCCCAACCCCTAGGAAGTTGGTCATCCTGCGGGAGCGTCGGGGCCCTTCTCGTAGACCAGGTGGTAGGCAGTCAGAAGGTTGACCAGCTCTGCGAATCCGCCGTTCTCGGCAGCGTCGAGGATGGCGGCCTGGAGGCCCGGCACCCGTCGCATGGCCCGGAGCGATTCGGCCGGCAGAAGTGCCCACGTCTCCCCGCCGACCTCTTCGGCCGCGACCTCTTCGTCGGTCAACTCCGGTTCGTCATCGAGGAGTTGGGCCCGCAGGCCGCGTGACCATGTGATCGCTCGTCGCCGGAAGGTCGCCTTCTCGTACTCGTGCCAGACCGGGACGACGGCGGCGTCTCCGGTGACGCGCAGGTATTCCAGCATCTCGAACGGGGCGAGGGTTCCGAGGCGTCCGGCCTTCATGTCGCCACGGGCCATTTCGTTGCCGAGGTGGCCTTTGCCTTCCTGGACCTTGGCGATATATTCACCTGCCTCTTCCGGGGTGGTGACCTTGGACCAGTTGACACCGTGTTCCTTGCTCGGCTCGTATCCCTTCTTCTTCATCCAGGCCCGCCAAACCTTGTCCCACCGGTGAATTGCGTAGGCGAGTTCGGGGCCGGTTTCCTCGTTGAGGAGGAGGACGACATGCAGGTGCGGATGCCAGCCGTTGCGGGTTCCGTAGGTGATTTCGAGCGAGCGGATATTGCCCCGGACTCCGAGCCGGTCGCGTTCTCCGAACACTCCCCGCTTCGGGTCACCGGCCCAGGCCCGGCCGGACATGAGCTGACGCCATCCGTTGGCGACCGCGTCGAAGAGGTCGGCAAGATCGTGATGCTTCTTGTGACGGGCCGTCAGGGTGACCATCCAGGCCGTTCCGCCGTCGGCCATGTGCCGGGCGACGGCGCGTGCGATCTCGTCGGCGCGGGTGGCCCGGATCTTGGCCGAGCACACCGGGCAGGCCCAGATGGAGCCGCAGGAGCAGAAGCCGGACCAGTGGGCGACGCCAGCGTTGACGACGACCGCCGCCAGGCCGTCGCCGACGTTCCCGTTGGTGGTCCGGCCGCACTTCTTGACGCGCGGGATCGTGGTGATCCCCCAGAGGACTTGCCGCTGTGCGAAGCGCTTCCCACGGCGATCCTGCCGAACGGCCGATTCGGCCTCTGAGCTGGGAAGTTCTTGGATGTGGGAAACATTATTCGCGTTGTACCTAGAAGGGCCGTCCGCCAGGCCGCCAGAGGCGGCCCGGCTGCCCCTCCTGCCTTCGGCCCGGGGCTGCCGGGAGACCTGGCGACCGGCCGTGGCCGTGAGGGTCCTGCGGACCTGTTCCGTGATCAGCTCTTCGGCCTCGATCACACCGGCCTGGTCGTCTCGACCGGTGTCGGCGGTCTGCCCTACGCTGTCCATGGACG
>NZ_JBHVHP010000008.1:0-1952 GCF_042799955.1 Isoptericola sp. NPDC057653
AAATAAAAAAAACGGCTCCATAAAGAGGAACCGTTTTGCTTCAAAAATCACGTTTTGTGTTATACTGGAGAAACGAAATTGTGTTTTCAAAATTGTCATTTTCGACATGATAACTTTTCTCGTAGTGTGGTTTTGCCGAACCCACTACTTTTTTTATGTCTCCGAACTTCATTTCTTCCCGTTCCGGCTTAACAATCCCTTTTGATTTTCGATACATATTCATTCCGGAAGGATACATGTGCAGCCGTCCGCCTTTTAAAAATTTCTTTTCCCGACCTTCTACGATCTTTGTTTGCACCTCACAGCCCTCTGAAGCCACTTTTAAGGCTGTTTCCCTGTCTTGGACATCTTCTAGGTCTATATCAGTCAAATAAGCGCTCAAATAGGCTCCTATGTTGTCTATATCCTTTAATGACTTGATTGTTACAAATCCTAAACCCCATAGACTCCTTAATTCAGCATTTTTAATATAAATCTTATCCAAATCATTAAAGCGCATTAAAACATGACAATGCCAGGCTCCACGTCCTTGTGGCTCTACCACCGATAAATAATCTATCGAACTTTCTTTCTTGTATTTATAACGCAACCTGTCGATAAAATTTTGAAAATCACTATAAAGTTTTTTCGTGTCCGTCATATTTTTCTTGTATGTCAAAGTTATATGTAATTCATTTGGCCGTCCTATAAAATTGTTATTTATCAAATAACGCAGCTTCTTAAAGGTTTGTCTCAAAGAATTATAATTTTCCTGCCGATTTTCCGAATGCTCGAACTCCCGGATCTCCCCAGTAGAGAGGTCTACAAACCTATCCTTGTCCAATTTTTTGATATTATTTTTCCGGTTCATCTTCTCCATATGCTGAACTTCAATGACGTGATTCATAGTGGTCACTTTTACAACATCATTTGGAGCTATGAAAACCGCGTCACCATTGCGTTTATCCATCCATTTCCCCTCAATTTTTCCTGTAATGTTTAATTAAAATCAAGTTAATAATAAAGAACCCCAAATCCGAAGTCAGTTTTTCAACAAAAATTAGCGTCCTTTTCCCAAATAGTCCCTATACAATTCCTTAATAGCAAACTCAATTACAGCATCTTTTGAAACTCTTCCAAATTCATTGTGTTTTGTAAAATGTTCGGCTAATAACTCTAGCTTTTTAAATGTTTCAACAGTAATTCGAGGTCCAATTTGTTTTTTCTCTTCCATCCAAACACACTCCTAACAAGTTGTTAACATAATTCTAACATTGGAAATAATAGAATTCAAGAACAGAAAAAAGAAGCACACTCGGAATGATATTTCGTTTCCTTTTGATTCCGAGCCTCCACCCCTTACAATCCCCAAAGGCAACCGACAAGGGAAAATTCGTCCCTTATCGGCACCTCCGGAAATTGTACAGCAAGGGGTCACTCCCAATAAAAAGACTACGACATATAAAACAGGTTTAGCTTCAGAGAAAAAGAGCATAAGGAAACTCGGTGCCACCCTAAAAAAAAGGGTGTCAAACAGGCTGTGCCTGTTGAGTTTCTATGCTCTTAGAACAGGTGCCGTTTTTGAAGCCAAAGATATAGCATAGATACCCCATAGATATAGCAGGGATATACCAAAATATCTCTAGAGATACGGGTATCTATGCTATATCTCTCTACAAGATTCCTCCACACGCTTGACGGAAATGCTTCAGCATTTTAGCACTCACTCGACAGAGTGTATAAGTGCGCCATTCGGAATTTCAAAGCTTCAAATTTCACAGAGAGTGCCCATTTATACACACCCCCTAAATCGTGGTGTGACAATGGGTTCTCGCCGGCTCGAAATCGGTTTGTCATTCTGACAAATAACCCTTCGGGAAATAAAAAAAACGGCTCCATAAAGAGGAACCGTTTTGCTTCAAAAATCACGTTTTGTGTTATACTGGAGAAACGAAATTGTGTTTTCAAAATTG